>NZ_CP011454.1:0-1200000 GCF_000695095.2 Gemmatimonas phototrophica
CGCACAACGAGTTGGGGTTGGTGATATCGACTTGCTTGCCAACACGAACCGAGTCACAACTCACGACCCTGCACCCAATTGACTTATCCACACGGAACGGGGTACCTTCGCCGCCCCTCCCCTCTTCCGTTCGCCACTGCTTGGGACACCATGTCGCTATCGCCTGCTGAAATCTGGGACCGCCTGCGCCAACGTGCGCGACAGGTGCTTCCTGAGCAGACGTACCGCACCTGGCTCGAGCCCACCGACGCCATCGTCGTCGAAGGCGACACCCTGATGGTCGGCGCCCCCGACCAGTTTTCGGCCGACTGGAACGAGTCCAAGCACGCCGATCTGCTCGCCACCTTCGCCCCGGTGGCCCTCGGCCACCCCATGAAGGTGCGCTTCAAGGTGAACGAGGAACGAGCCGGGCGGGTGCAGATGGACATGTTCGTGGCGCCACCGCCAGCACCAATTGTCGCGCCACCAACAAAGCAGCAATCGCGCATTTCTACGCCACTCAACCCGTTGTACACCTTTGACCAGTTTGTCATCGGCAAGTCCAACGACGTGGCCGCGGCCGCCGCTCAGGCCGCCGCCCAGGCTCCCGGCAAGGTCTACAACCCGCTCTTCATCTACGGAGAAACGGGGCTCGGCAAAACCCACCTCATGCAGGGAATCGCCCACGAACAGCTCCGCCGCAACCCGGCGCTGCGCATTGCGTACGTGGGGACCGAGCAGTTCACCAACGAGTTCATCAGCGCCATTCAGACCGGCCAGATGGGCGATTTCCGCCGCCGCTTTCGGGAAATCGACCTGCTGCTCGTGGACGACGTGCAGTTCCTCAAGGGGAAGGAATCCACCCAGGAGGAGTTCTTCCACACCTTCAACGCCATCTATGAGGCCGGGCGCCAGATCGTGCTCACCTCCGATCGGCCCCCCAAGGAAATCCCCGGACTCGAATCCCGGCTCATTTCCCGCTTCGAGTGGGGGATGGTCGCCAACGTCGATTCCCCCGATCTCGAGCACCGCATCGCCATCCTCAAGAAGAAGGCGAGCGTCGATCACCTCGAGCTCACCATCCCCGACGAAGTCATCGAGTTCATCGCCCAGCATGTGAAGTCGTCCGTGCGCGAGCTCGAAGGCTCCATCATCAAGCTGTTGGCGTACGCCTCCTTTAAGCACCGCGAGATCTCCGTCGATCTCGCCCGCGAAGCGCTGCGCGACAAGCTCCGGGGGGCCAACACGTCCGATTTCCCCGACGTCCCGCCCACCACCATCACCGTCGCCACCATTCAGCAGGTCGTGGCGCGCGAGTGGGGGGTCACCCCCGATGGGCTGCGCTCCAAGACCCGCACCAAACAGCTCACTACCCCGCGTCAGGTGGCCATGTACCTCTGTCGCGAGCTCCTGGCACTGCAGCTGGTGGAGATCGGCAACGCCTTCGGTGGGCGCGACCACTCCACGGTTATCCATTCCCTGGAGCGGGTGGCCGAAGATATGGCCGGCGAAGCCGGGTTTACCGAGCGTGTTTTGAAGGTTCGGGGCATGTTGGAAACTCTGCGGACAACCGGCCAGCTCGGCACCTGAATCCCCATCGCTCCACAGTCCCCCACATTTTTGCCACCCCCACCTGTGCAACTTCGGGGAGTCTCCTCGCCTCCCCACAGGAAGTCCACATGAGGTGATATGGCGAAAGGTGTTCTGAACGCGTAGCTTGCAGCGTTTATAGACAAGCCCACATCCCCTGCTACTACCACTGTTTTTATATCTAAGTCTGTTTTTAAACAGCAGGTGTGCGCAGTCCTTCCACAAAAACGGGCATGAAGTTCACGATCTCGCGTGAAAAACTGCAGGAAGGCCTCCAGGCCGTGACCGCTGCGGTACCGGCCAAGACCACTTTGCCGGTACTCGCCAATCTGCTCGTCGAAACCACCGAGCGCGGAATTCGCTTTTCCGCGACCGACCTCGATATCGCTGTCAGCACGGAAGTCAGTGCCGACGTCGAAACGCCTGGCGCGATCACCATTCCCGCCAAGAAACTCAGCGAGATCGCCCGCGAGCTGCCGCCGTCGCCGGTCAAGATCACGGCGAGCGGCGAGCAGCGAGTGACCATCGAGTGCGGACGATCCAAGTTCAAGCTGCTTGGCTTGCCGCGCGATGAGTTCCCCACGTTCCCGAGCGTACGCTTCAACGACTCGTGGCGCGTCAAGTCGGGAGAACTGCAAAAACTCATCTCGCACACCGCCTTTGCCGTCAGCACCGAAGAGTCGCGACCCATTCTCAACGGCGTGCTCTGGGAGCTGCGCGAAGAGCGCATGCGCATGGTGGCCACCAACGGTCACCGCCTGGCCAAGATGGAGCTGCCAGTCGAAGCCAGCAGCGCCCCGCCGGGCGATCTCATCGTGCCCCCCAAGGCGCTCGAGCAAATCCGCCGGCTCTTTCCGGCCGAAGAAGAACTCGAAATTGCGCGCGGCGATAACCACCTCGGCTTCCGCTCGCCATTCACGTCGGTCTTTACCCGCCTCGTTGAGGGTCCGTATCCCAACTACGAACAGGTCATCCCCAAGGACAACGACCGCTATGCGCTGGCCGACAAGGCCGCGCTCACCAGCGCCCTCAAGCGCATGAGCGTCATTGCGTCCGATCAGACGCACCGCATCAAGATGTCGTTCAACACCGGGATGCTGAAGTTCAGCGTCACCACCCCCGATCTGGGCGAAGCCAGCGACGAACTCCCGGTGAACTACACCGGCGATCAGCTCGATATCGGCTTCAACGCCACCTATCTGCTGGAAATCCTGCGCTACATGCCCACCGAGCAGGTGCGCCTCACGTTCAAGGCCCCCGAACGTGCCGCCACCATCGAGCCCGAAGGGTGGGACGACCCGGCCAAGTACCTCTGCCTGGTCATGCCGCTGCGGTTGATGGATTGAGGTGGAAAGCTGTCAGCTCACAAGAACTGATAACTCAAGACTTGAACTGACAGCTGACAACTCGAACTCACAACTGAGAACTCGCCCGAGGATCACGTGATCTTCGGGCGAGTTCTCAGTTTTCAGTCGGAGTTCTCAGTCGTCAGTCAAAGTTGTCAGTTCTCAGTTCAACTACCGCACCCGCTCCGCCCTCACCTCGACCTTCTGCACAATCTGCTGGGTGCGGGCCGCATTGCCCGGTGTCCGTTCCGTCGCCTGCATCGTCAGGGTCGATGTGCCCTCCAGACGCTCCACAGTGCCCCCTGCAGCGGCGATCTCCACCCGCTGGGACCCAGTGGCTGTCCCGGCCAGTTCGAGGCTCCTGAAGGCCGATCCGCCCTTCCCTTCGAGCCTTGTGACCAGCTCCCGTCGAAGCACGAGTTGGCGATCGTCCAGCTTTTCGAGCGTTGAAATGACGGTGCTATACACCGTCATTGGGACACCATTGCGGCATACAAGGGTCACCGTACTGTCTTTCCACCGTTCTCCGGCCAGAATTCCATTGGGAATGCGGACCAGTAGTTCACGGGCCAGTGCGGCTGCGCCGGCTTCTGGCCGGTCACACTCGTTAGCCAGGGGTGGGCGGGTGGTCACCCGCACCAGAGCGCTGTCCATGACGGCATCCAGCAGCAGGAGCGCCGGCATCGTGGGGAGCATCGTCCCTTTGCTGTTGTCAAAGCTCGTGCGGACCGTGAACGAATCCACCTGACCCGCGCCCTTGAGCGCGCCAGCGGTGGTACGGTCGAAGCGCCACGACACGAGCGCGCGCGACTCCACCCGTTGCTCATCGGCGGCCGATCCGCTCACCCCCTCGCCACTCACCTTGAGCCGCGCCAGCGATTGCACACGCCAGGTGGCCATTGGCACGCGGCCGGGGAGCGAAACACGCAGGGGACCGCGCTCAACAGGCGCGGGAACCGGAATTGGAGCGGGGCTTGGTGTTGGAGTAATAACAGCACCACCACCGCAGGCAGACGCCAGCATTGCGCCAAAAGCGCCAAAAACTGCTCTCTTTACGGGTCTCGTCACGTTACATCACTTCCCGAAAAGACTGGAAAAAACACACGGACACCGCCGGCCTATAAGCCGGGTTCTGTCGGTACACCGAGGTGCACCGGACGGTCATTCCTCTCGGCGTGCCGTCACCGACACGCTCCAGCAGCCTACCCGCGGTTCACTGCGTCAGCCCGAAGGCCTGGCAGCCCTTTCGAGACGGGCCGTCTCTCACCGCCTATTTGGCCTTGCTCCGGTCGGGGTTTACCGAGCCACGTTCGTTGCCGAACGCGCGGTGGGCTCTTACCCCACCCTTTCACCCTTACCGTCTTCTTGCGAAGGCGGCGGTTTGCTTTCTGTTGCACTGTCCGTTGCGTGAAGCTCGCGCCGCACGCACCCAGGCGTTACCTGGCAACCTGCCCTGTGGAGCCCGGACTTTCCTCGGAGCTGAGGCGCGGCCACCAGGGCCCGTCCCCCATCTTCGCGACCGTCCGGCCGACGATATCCGTGTCTGCCCAATATAACGGCGCCCCCCATCATGACGGGGCATGGCGCGGCAAATCAGCGCCCAGACATACACCAGCACGCGGCAGGCTGACAGCGGAGTGACATGCGCCGGTATTGTCGCCCCGTTCATAACCAGGTGCGGAGTCCTGCTTCGGCCTGAGCAGTCACCTTGAACGGAGGATGGACATGGTCACCAGCAGTCGAGCACCACGTGCCGTGGTCACGTTCGTGACGCCGGCGGAACAGCAGCGCGTGGATGCCCTGACCGGCCGAGGGTGTGTTACCGTGCATCGCGAAAACCTGGACCAGGTGCTCAGCGATCTGCGCACACACGCCGTGTCGGCGGTCATCGTCAGCGTGTCGCGCTACCAGCAGCACTACGCGCCTTCGGTCGCGCGGCTTGTTCGTGAGTTTCCGCGGGTGCCGGCTGTGGCGCTCCTGTCGGCCTACGAGACCCGATCGTCAGCCGCGCTGCTATCGCTGGGTGAACATGGCGTGCGCACCCTGGTGGATACACGCGATCCTGCCGGGTGGCGCGAATTGCGCTCGCTGGTGAATGCGGAAACACCGGGGAGCATTGATAACCTCGCCATTCGCACACTGCGCAATGATTTGGCGACGGCCCGCAGCAGCAGCGTGCGCTTTTTCGACACGCTCTTCACAGTGCCGCGCAGCATGACCACAGTGCAGCAATTGGCCCGCTACATCGGTGTGGTCCCTACCACCCTCATGAGTCGATTCTACCGGGCAGGTATTCCGGCGCCCAAGAAGTATCTGGCCGCGGCCCGTCTGGTACGCGCCGCACACCTGCTGGAGAATCCGGGGAGTTCCATAACCCAGGTCTCCTTTCTCATGGAGTACTCGTCACCGCAAAGCTTCTCCCGACACGTTTCGGGCATTCTGCACATGGGAGCGGCGGAGTTTCGACGCCGCTATTCCGGTGAACAGATGCTGGAGCACATGCGGCAATCGCTCGTCCTCCCGTATCGACAGCAGCTCCAGACTTTCGATCCGTTTGCATCGCCACCGCAGTGGTTGGTGCAACGCCGTCCCGACAGTGAACGGGTGGCGGCGCCAGATTAGGCGTTAGCGCACCACCGCAAACTCTGTCGTGTGCCGCAGGGCCATGGAGCGTAGCCGCGCGGCCGCCTGCGACAGTTGCTGGGCGCTGTGGGACAGCTCTTCGAGACTGCTGCGCTGCGCCGCCGAACCATCCGCCGCCGTACGGGCGCCGGCTGACGCGCGCTGCGCGGAGAGATCAAGCGCTTCGAAGGCAGACGCGGCTGAGGCGGAGAGCTGCGCCTGCGTTTCAGCGAGCACGGCCACTTCATCGCTCTGCTTCGTGATGCGCGAAATGCCGTCCACCATGGTGGTGAGCGCCCGGGTGGCATCACGGGCAATGGTCCCGGCCCCCTGCACCTCGTCAGCCGTCGTATCCATGGCCAGGACGGCGGCGCTGATGTCATCGCGCACCCGCTGCACCGTGGCGGCCACGCGCTTGGCCGCCATCGCACTTTCCACCGACAGCGCGCGGATTTCATCTGCTACCACGGCAAACCCCAGCCCATCTTCTCCGGCACGCGAGGCTTCAATGGCGGCGTTGAGCGCCAGCATGTTGGTTTGCCGGGCAATGCGGGACACGGTATCCACAAAGTGTCCCACCTGTTCAGAGGCCGGCTCCAGTGCACGTACGGTAGTGGCGGCGGCGTTCACATCCTCCCCCACGCGCAGCAGCGCCTGCGCGGCGCGTTCAATGGCCTCTCGACTGGCCCCGGCCATGTCATCAAGCACATGCGCGTCGGAAGCCGTGGTGTGTGCGGTGCGCCGTGCCGAATCGGCGGTGCGCCGCGCATCGTGTCCCGTGCGAAGCCCCTGGGCGGCGCGCTCCTGTTGCACATGCAGCTCCTCGCTCAGGGAGTGCGCCCCACCGGCGACTTCCACCGCCCGTCGCTGCATGGTGCTGGAGGCGCTGTACACCTGCGTGGCCACGGCCGCGACTTCGTCGGCTTCACGCTGCACCGTCTCGATCAGCAGCTGGAGCTCGTCCACCATGCCGTTGAAGCTGCGCTCGAGAAATCCCAGTTCATCGGCGTGACGCGCATCGGCGCGGGCGGACAGATCGCCGTGTTCCACCTGCGCCATGCGCTCGCGGGTTCGCCGTAGTCGGGTGATAAGGCGCGACGGCATCTGAATGACCTGCTGCGAAACGAGCAGCAGCAACCCGGCCGCGAGCAGGATGTGCGGTGTGGGCGTGGCGCTGAACGGCATGAACGCGTTGTGCGCGAAACTGGCCGCTACAAACCCGGCAACAGACGCCGCCGTGGTGACGTACCCGAGCGTGGGTCCCCGATCGAACGAATAGGGGACAATGGCCAGGATGTAGGTGAGCACCAGCACGGGCGCCCCGAACACGTACACCACCCCGCTGATGAGGGCGGTGTCAACGATGGCAAAGAGGTACTTGAGCCAGCGGCGGTAGAGCGACGGCGTGGACCCGAGGACCGACAGCAGCGCATTGAGCGCCAGCGCTCCGGCCAACATCCCGGCCACAGTCCAGAGGGGGACGGCCGCGAGTCCCAGTTGCATGGCGCCAACCAGGACGACGGCCACGATGATCGTGCTCCACAGCCGGCGGCGCGACGCCACGCGGAAGGTAGCGACATCCTTGGCCCGCTCCTCTTCGTAGAGCGTGGCGGCCGAGACCGGCACCGCCCGCGTTGAGGCGGGGGTGAGCAGTCGCGGCATCGACCGCGGCGTCAGCGAGGGAAGGGCGGGAGAGGCCATACGCGTACAAGACGCGCAAGCCGGCGGGGGGTATCGGGGCGTGGCCCCCCGCCAATCCCCAGTCTACGCGATCAGCGGCATCAACTGTTCGGCGGTCACCAGACTGATGACCCGCAAGCCCGCCGCTTCCAGCGCTTCCCGCCCGCCTTCCTGGCGGTCTACCAGCGACAACACGCCCAGCACCTCGCCGCCGGCGGCGCGAATGGCTTCGACCGCCTTGAGGGCGGAGCCACCGGTGGTGATCACATCTTCCACCACCACCACCTTGTCGCCGGCCTGGAACGGCCCTTCGATGAGCTTCCCGGTCCCGTGCTGCTTGGCTTCCTTGCGTACGGTAAAGCCCCGAACCATCTCCCCGTCACCGCGCTCGGCGGCCAAGGCGCTGGCATGGGCAATGGCGTAGGCAATCGGGTCGGCGCCGAGGGTCAGACCGCCCACGGCGTCTACGGGCCAGCCGGTGGCACGGAGCGCGGCCAGGCCGGCCCGCCCAATGAGGAGCTGCCCTTCGGGGTGCATCGCCGTGAGGCGGCAGTCCACATACAGATTTGAGCGCCGGCCGGAGGCCAGCACAAAATCGCCCCGCTTGGCCGAACGGCTGGCCAGCAGGGCGATCAGGCGTGTCATGGTGGCGTCGGTCAACGTCCGAACAGTCCCTTCATCTTGCCAAAGAGTCCGCCCTTGTCCTTGCCGGCATCGCCGCCGCCCCCTGAGGAGGGGGCAGGAGCCGACTGCCCAGTGGGCATGACCGTGCTACCGGCCGCCTCGATGAAGGCATCGGAGAACGCCTTGACCGACGGATACCGTTCGGCGGGCGCCTTGGACAGGGCTTTCATGACCACCGCTTCCACGGCGGTCGGGAACGTGAGACTGGGCTTCGCCTTGTTGAGCGAGACCGGCGGCTGGGTGAGCAGCTGTGAGAACAGCTCACGCGGCGACTTGCCAGTGTACGGCAGGCACCCGGAGAGCAGGAAGTACGCGATGGTCGCCAGCGAATACTGGTCGGCCGCCGGACCCACCAGCTCGCCCGACAATGCTTCCGGCGCCACGTACATGAGCGTGCCCACGAAAAACCCGGCCCGGGTCAAGCGCTGGTCGGGAGCGGCGTCGGTATCGGCAGCAATGCCGAAATCGAGCAGCTTGATGTGCTTGGCCGCCGGATCGTACATGATGTTCTCCGGCTTCAGGTCGCGGTGCACGATGCCCACATCGTGGGCCGCCTGAACCGCTCCGCAGATCTGGGCAAGGATCTCACCAACCTCCTTGCACGGCAGGGGGCCGCTCTTTTCGGCGTACTTGTCCAAGATCTCGCCACCGGCCCACTCAATCGCCAGATAGTAGCGATCGGTGTCCGATTGGCCGTAGTCTAGGGTGCGTACGATGTTCGGGTGTTCTACCCGTGCACCGAACTGTGCCTCGCGCAGGAAACGCGCGACAGCGGTTTTATCGTGCTGCAGCTTTTCGCGCAGCACCTTCAGGGCTACGGTGCCATGTGTGGCATGATCGGCACGAAAAACGGTAGCTGTACCGCCTTCGCCAACCTTCCCACGCACCGTGTACCCGGCAAGAGTCGTCCCGACTAGCGTCTCGATGGCCACGGGGCGAACGTAACGCCGTACGGCAGTCGCAGCAAGACAAAGAACAGGAACGTGTCGTAACCTTTGGACTATACGTCATAACATGACACGGAAGCCATTTTCGCGTCCCGCCTTCGGGACCCTCATTTTCTCGGCTACTGCCGCCCTTCTCCTGGCCGGTTGCGCACGCGCGCGCCCCACCGGAGCGAACTCAACCGTACCGACTGCGCCAGGTGGCCCACCAGGGGCCCCGCCATCGGTGCTGGGAGCGCCGGCCGAAATGCAGCGGCTGTACCGGTCCATGGGACTGGTGGCCGGATCGGGGGCCATCCCCTTCACGGCATCGGTCTCCTTCCTGCGCATGCCGTCTCCGGATTCCACGCTCACCCTGCTGGCCCTCTCGCTCCCTTCCCGCGCGCTCGGCTTCACGCGCGAAGGCGACCGCTACGCAGCGGGGTACGTGGCGCGCGTGCAGATCCGGCAGGGCGCCACTCTGGTCCGTACCATCGAAGCCACTGAGCAGGTACGGGTCCCAACCTTCCGGGAAACGTCGCGTTCCGACGAGAGCATCATCTGGCAGCAGTTCGTGCGCCTCGCGCCCGGCCGCTACACCATGTCGATGAGCGTCAAGGATGAGTCCAGCATCCGCAACTCGAGCGAAGAAGTCTCACTGGAGGTGCCGCGACTGGCACCGGAGGGGCTTTCGTCACCGGTGCCGGTGTACGAGGCCATTCCACGGCAGAGCGTCGATTCGCTGCCGCGTATTCTGGCCCGCCCGCGGGCCACGGTGGTCTATGGCATCGATTCCGTGCTCGCGATCTACCTCGACGCCGTAGGGCCCACACCGCCCGCATCGATGCAGGTACGCGTGGTGGGCGACGCGGATATTGTGGGCGTGGACACCCTGGTTACGCTGCCGGTGCGCGCCGGCGGCCGCAGCGGTACGGTTGGCATTCTGGTGAATCGACTCGCGGTGGGGATCAACACGGTGCTGGTCTCGGCGCCCGGGCGCCCCGACACCGCGCGCACTCGCATCCTGGTGTCGCTGGGCGAAGATGTGCCCATTGGCACGTTCGACGAAATGATCGCCTATTTGCGTCTCTTCACCAACGCCGAGCGGATCAGGGCTTTGCGCGAAGCGGACCTGAGTGCGCGGGCGGCGGCCTGGACGACGTTTCTGCAGGAAACCGATCCGGTGCCCGGGACGGCTGAACATGAAGGCATACGTGATTACTTTGCGCGCATCCGCAACGCCAACGTCCGTTTCCGTGATGATGCCGGAGCCGGATGGCAGTCGGATCGCGGCACAGCCTTTGTTGCGCTGGGCGATCCGGACAACATTATCGACACCGGGTTGCTCAATCCAAATGAGCGCGTCCGCCAGCAGATCTGGGAATATCGCGAGCTTCGTATCCAGCTCATCTTCGTTGACCAGACCGGCTTTGGCCGCTGGCGCCTCAGTGCCCAAAGTCGTGGCGATCTCGACGTGGCCATTCGTCGCAAGCTCGGCGTCCGCTGAGTTGCTGCTGAAACGGGAGGGTACGCACCATGGCTGACGTGACCCTCCCGCCGTCCCCGCGACTGTTTCTGGTGGACGGCTACGCGCTCATCTATCGCGCGTTCTTTGCCCTCATGCAGCGTCCACTCACCACCAGTCGTGGTGAGAACAGTTCCATTGCGTGGGGCGTCGCCAATTTTCTCAAGCGCCTGCTCAACACGCACAAGCCCGAATTGCTGGCCTGGGTGCACGACAGCGGTGCGACGTTCCGCGACGAGCTGTACCCCGACTACAAGGCCACCCGCGAACGGCTCACCGACGATCTGCAGGCCGACTTCGATCAGGGACTCGAGCGCGTCATGCAGCTGCTGGCCGCGTACGACATTCCCGTGCTCACGGCCGAAGGGTTTGAAGCCGACGACGTGATTGGCACGATGGCGCGCAAGGGAGTGGCTGCCGGCTACAACGTGGTCATCGTGTCCGGCGACAAGGACTTTCAGCAGCTGGTGCGTCCGGGCGTGTGGCTGCTCAACCCCGGTCGGGGCGGTCCGGCCAGCGTGGAAGAGAACTGGGTGGGCGTGGAGAACGCCAACGATCGGCTGGGTGTGCCGCCCGAACGCGTCATTGATTATCTGGCACTGGTCGGTGACAGCTCCGACAACGTGCCGGGGGTGAAGGGCATTGGTGAGAAGGGCGCCATTGAACTGATCAATCAGTTTGGTGCCCTCGAAGAGATCATCGCGCACGTGCACGAGATCACCAAGAAGCGCCCGCGTGAAGCGCTGCTGCAATACGAAGCCGAGGCTCGGCTCTCCAAGCAGCTGGTGACCATTCACGAAGACGTTCCGGTGGAGCTTGATCCCACCAAACTCCAGGTGAACGCCCCGAACGCCGAGGCGCTGCGGGCGCTGTATCTGGAGCTCGAATTCAGCAGCCTGTTGAAGGACGTTGGAGGCACGGGCGCCACTGCCGGTCCGTCATCGGCCCCGGCGGCAGCGGCCCCGGCCCCCCCGGCGTCGCGTGCCCCGTCGCTCGCTGATCGCCCGGCGCCACTGCCGGTGGTGCGTGGCGAGAGCGGCGTGCCGGTGCTCGCCGATGCCGTGTATCGCACGGTGGATTCGCTCGACGCCCTGACGGCGTTGCTGGCCCGCGTGCGCGAGGTGCCGTACATCGCCATTGATACGGAAACCATTACCGACGCCGACGCGCCGTACGCCATTGATGCCATGCGCGCGCAGCTGGTGGGGCTGTCCGTGGCGGTGCGCGCCGGCGAGGCGTACTACCTGCCGTTCCGTCATCGGCGTGAGGATGGTGGTGGCAATCTCGCGTTGCTGTCGGGAGACGCGGGCATTGCGGGGCAGCGCATCAACGCGGGCGCGCCGGAGCCGGTCAATCTGCCGTCGTTCGACAGCGCGGCGTGTGCGCCGCTGCGCGCGATGCTCGAAGACGCCAGCGTGAAAAAAATTGCGCAGAACGCCAAGTACGATGTGCTGGTGCTGCGCGGCGCCGGGGTGCGACTGGCCGGGCTGGAGTTCGACACCATGCTGGCCAGCTACGTGCTCGATCCGGGACGTCGCTCGCACGGGTTGGACTTGCTGGCGCTGGAGTTTCTTGGGCACACCATGACGGCGTATGAACAGCTGTGTGGCAAGGGCAAAACGCAGCTGGGCTTCGATGTGGTGCCGGTGGATGCCGCGCGCGATTATTCGTGTGAGGACGTAGACGTCACCATGCGTATGCGGGGCGTGCTGGAGCCGCTGCTGGCGAGCCACGAGATGCTGTCGCTGTTGCTGACCATGGAAGTGCCACTCGTGTCGGTGCTGGCCGATATGGAGTACGATGGCATTGCCATCAATCTCGCATGGTTCGACAGTCTCAAGACACGCTTCAGGGCCGAGCGGGAGCGCGTGGAGCAGGCCATCTACGCGGAAGCGGGGCACGAGTTCAACATCAACTCCAATCCGCAGCTGCGCACGGTGCTTTTTGAGGAGCTGGGGCTGCCGGTCAAGAAGAAAACAGCCACGGGACCAAGTACCGATGCCAGTGTGTTGCAGGAGCTGGCCGAAGAGGGGCACACCCTGCCCACGCTGCTGATGGAATACCGCGAGATCTTCAAGCTGGAAGGCACGTACATCGACGCGTTGCCACGGCTTGTGCATCCGCGCGATCATCGATTGCACACGTCGTACAACCAGACCGTTGCCGCCACGGGTCGCCTGTCGAGTTCAGATCCGAATCTGCAGAACATTCCCAGCCGCCGTGAACTGGGTCGCGAGATTCGTCGGGGCTTTGTGCCGCGCGAGGGATGGCGGCTGCTCAGTGCCGACTACTCGCAGATCGAGTTACGATTGCTCGCGCACTTGAGCGCCGACCCGGCGTTCGTGACGGCGTTCAGGGCCGGTGGGGACATTCACAAGCAGACCGCGGCGATCATTTTTGGGGTCTCGCTAGTGGATGTCACCAGCGAGATGCGCGCACGCGCCAAGACGATCAACTTCGCGACCATTTACGGGCAGGGAGCGCACGCGCTGTCGCGTCAGCTGCGCATTTCGCACGCGGAAGCGAAGGCGTTCATCGACACGTACTTCGAGCGCTTTGCCGGGGTGAAGGGCTTCCTCGACGACTGTGTCACGGTGGCCAAACAGAAGGGGTACGTGGAGACGCTGTTCAAGCGGCGTCGGTACATCCCCGAGCTCAAGGAGCGGAACTTCAATATCCGCGCCTTTGGCGAGCGGGTGGCCGCCAACGCGCCCATTCAGGGCTCGGCGGCCGACCTGATCAAGATTGCCATGATTCGCGTGCACGAGGCGCTGGCCAGCGAGGGGCTGGCGGCGCGCATGCTGCTCCAGGTGCACGACGAACTCGTGTTCGAGCTGCCCCCGGAGGAAGAGGGGGCGTTGGCGGCGCTCGTGAAGCGGGAAATGGAGGGGGCGGCGACCCTCAATGTGCCCCTCCTGGTGGAGATGGGGATCGGCACCGATTGGGTATCGGCCAAGTCGTGATGCCATAAGCGCTTGCCTTCAATCACGAACCATCCGGTCTTGCAATGTGCAGGAAGTTCCGGGGTGTGCGAGAGAGGGTGCTGTTCAAGAAACCGGAACAAGAATCCCAAGTCGTTGCTATTCAACGGCTTGGGATTCTTGCTGAACGCGGCATCAGGATTGCTATACACGAGGACGTCTGCGGGATTCTGCCGCGCACGGCGTCCCGCTTCCTAATGTCTGCCCGGCCCCTCCGCCGGTTCCGTCCAGAGGCACTGCACATGCGATCCACCCGCCAGGGCTTCACGCTCATCGAACTGCTGATTGTGGTCGTGATCATCGGCATTCTTGCCGCGATCGCGATTCCGAAGTTCCAGACCACCAAGGGCAAGGCGTACGCCTCGACCATCAAGAGTGATCTGAAGAACCTCACCAGCGTGCAGGAGGACTACTTCTACTTCAATGAGACGTACGCCAACGCGATGGGGCTGGTGAACTTCGACGGCACGGACGGCGTGACGATCACGATTGCCGAGGCCGATGGGCGGGGGTGGTCGGCGACCGCCACGCATCCGGCGGCGTTTCCGCTAACTTGTGCCGTGTACTACGGCGATGCCGCGCCCCTGTCGCCCGCGACAAAGGAAGGGGTCATCGAGTGCCAATAACGTCTTGAGCGAACTCCCCCCCATCGCGAAGGACCCCGACTCCCGCCGGCGCATGATGCGCCTGCGGGAGCTGACGTTTGCACAGGGGTGCCGCGAATTTGCGCTCCGCAAAGCGGGGATGATTCACGCCATGGACGGTGGCCTCTGGCTGCATCGCCACGTGTGGAAAGGGGAGCCGCTGGTTCATTTGGTCAGTACCGATCGCGCACGGCTGGTGGCGTTCGGAACGGCACTGGGGCTCCCGGAACACCGCCTGCAATACAAGCCGCTCAAGGACCCGCGCAGCGAGCTGCGGCGGGAAGCCTGGCACTGGGATCTCGGTGGCCCGGTGTATCCGCCGTTGGATGCACGGCTGTTGACCCCCTGATCCCGCGCCGGTGCGTCCTGGGCGAGGCGCGCGTCAGGCGCTGATCACGGCCCGTTCGAGGTCGCCGGCTTCGCGGCGAATAGCGTCGGCTTCGCCAATGAGCCCCCGCTGCAGCTCCGGTTCGCGACGAAAGACGAAATAGGCCCGCATACGGGCGCGGGCTCGGCGCATGCGGTCTCCGTAGCGCAAATCGCTGCTGGCCGACGGCACCAGGGTGGCCAGAAACAGCAGGGCCCACCACGGCCCGGCCAACCACCAGACGGCCGCCGTTTGCACCACATAGGCGCCCAGCACGAGGAAGAGCCCCAGCACCAGGGTGTTCATGGCGGGTTCGTCGCGGGATGTCACGTTACGCAGCGCCAACCGTCGGGCGAGCTGGATGGGCACCAGATGCGTGAGTCGGCCCCAGAGCCCCACGGGCGCCAGAATTGTTGCCAGCAACAGCTCACGCAGGGCGAACCGGACACCGGGCGTGGCCTCGGCACTGATGGTCACGTCGTGCACGTCGAGAGCGCGCTGCTCGAGTTGGGCGCGGAACGCCCGGATGCGGGCTTCCAGGGCCACCGCCCGGCGCTCCAGGGCGGCGTTCTGTTTTTCGCGCATTGTCTGTTGGGCGCGATCGAGGCGCTTCACCACCGCGAGGGTGGAGCCCAGGGATGTCTCTTCGTCGCTCAGCGATGGCACGGGCTCCAGCAACGCCGCCAGCGTGCTGCCAACGGTGTGCAGTCGTTCGGCGTCTTCGGCCGATGCAAAGTTGAGCGTGACGGCGGCCAGACGTTCTGCCACGATGTGCGTGAGGGTACTGACCTGCACGTTGGCCGCCAGCAGCGCATCCACCTCAATGGGCTCACCCACCTGCACGAGGACACGCGAGCGTGGCTGTTCCTTGCGTTCAAACAGGAGGCCTACGGGCACGATGCGAATGCCCTGCACCCCGAACTGTTGTGCGGCGTGCACCGTCATGCGGGCGAGCCCGGTGCGCAGGGGGGCCATGCGGGGGTCATCATGACTCTTGCCCTCGGGGAAGATCACGATGGCGGCGTGTTGGGCGAGGGCCTGCGCCACCGCATCAAAGGAGGCCGCGTTGCGCGCGGGATCATTCGCCGCGTCGCTCCCCTGTTTGGCTTCGTCGGCTGCGCGCCGCAGCGGCACAACGCCTACGCGAGTAAAGAAGCGGGCGGCGATGGGGTTGGCGAAGATGGTGGCCTTGGCGGTAAAGCCAACGCGCCGCGGCGCGACGGCGCCCACGACCATGGCATCCACCAGCGCATTGGGGTGGTTGACCGCCAGGAAAATGGGGCCCTCGCGCGGAATGCGTTGCAGCCCCGTGGTACTGACGCTGCGGTAGTACCACCGCAGCGCCACACGGACCACAGGCAACAGCACTTCATAGAGCACGCGGTGCGATTCCGCTACACGCCGTGCGTGCGGGCATCCGCCTCGCGCGCCATGCGTTCACCGTCCTTGATGTTCACCAGCGACAGCAAGGCGCCGCCCACCACGAAGAAGGCGATGACCCAGAGAATGGCGCCACGACTGCTGCCGGTTTCGCCAATGGCGACACTGAAGACGAGTGGTCCGAGAATGCCGCCGAACTTTTCAAAGACGCTGTAGAAGCCGAAGAATTCCCCGCTCTTGTGCTTGGGCACCATGCTGGCGAAGAGCGATCGGCTGAGTGCTTGCGTGCCGCCTTGTACGGTGCCCACCAGCACCGCGAGGATATAGAACTCGCGCGCACTGTTGATACCGTACGCGAAGATGCAGATGCCGGTGTACACCGCGAGACCCAGCAGGATGGACAACTTGGTCCCCAGCTTTCCCGCCAGTGTGCCAAAGGCGAAGGCGAAGGGAATGCCGACAAACTGCACGATGAGAATGGCGGCAATGAGATCCTGCCGCGCAATACCAATCTCGGTGCCGTAGGCAGTCGCCATCTTGATGATGGTCTGAATGCCATCGTTGTAGATCGTGAAGGCGAGCATGGTCAGGAACGCCTGCTTGTAATGCCGCAATTCACGCAGCGTTTCACCGAGGCGGCTGAAGGCGACCAGCACGGCGTTGCCCCGTGGCACTTCATCCGCTTCAATGACTCGTGCCGGTTCACGCACCCCCCGGAACAACGGGATGCTGAAGAGCAGCCACCAGAAACCGACCGAAACGAACGCGAGCCGCGCCGGGAGCGTGGCCTGTTCACGGGGCAGGTTGTCGCCAACCGGCAGGCCGAGCAACGCCGGATTACTGATCCAGGCCAGATTCAACGCCAGCAACACCCCACCGCCGATGTAGCCGAATGCGTAGGCCGCGGTGGAGACCCGGTCGATTTCATCGTGACGCGCAATGTGCGGCAGCAACGACTCGTAAAAGGTCATGCTGCCGGTTGCTCCGGCCATGGACAACACAAACAGGGTGGCGGCCAGAAACAGGTCACCATGCTGGATGAAGTACATGCCCATCGTGGCAAACACGCCCAGCATCATGAAGACTGCGAGGAATTTTTTCTTGGCGGCCTGATAATCCGCGACGGCACCGAGGATGGGCCCGAGGATGGCAATCACCACGGCCGCAACGGTATTCGCGTTGGCCAGTGATTGGGTGGCGGACTCTGGAGTGCCGTTCGCCCCCGCCACGGAGATGAAGTAAATCGGAAAGACCGCCGTCATGATGACGGTCTGCATGGCCGATACGGCCCAGTCGTACATGGCCCAGGCGCGCAGCTCCGGCCGGTGTAGTCCTAGTGCGCTGAGAATTCCCTTGGGGGCGGTCGGTGCCGCGTTGGTAGTCATGGGACACAATCCTCTGGGGCGGCGCGGTCGCTGTCCAGTACGTCGTATGACATACTTCTGTGCATGTTGCCACGGCCATTCTGCGGGTTGTCCCGTCTGCGTGCGGTACGCCTTGCCCCGATCCTGATGCTCTTTGCCTGTGATCGTCCGGCACCGGCGGTGTCGGACGACTCCGTGCGGGCGGTGGCCGATAGTTCGGGGATGGACAGTACGCGCCTGCCGGACACGCCGAATGGCTGGGAGGCAGACGCCGGCCCTTTCGTGGTGCTCCCCACGGTGGATGGCGGGCTGCTGGCCGGATCGCTGCTACGCCCCGACGCTACCGATTCCACGGTGGCCGACACCACCGGGGTGGGGGCGCTGCTGGGAGACGGACGGCTTGATCTGTTCTCGCGGGCGGGCAAGGTGGCTGTCGTTCGCATGAGTGTGGAAACCAGCCGCGGGGAGGACGCGGGGTGCAGCGCCTGGCCGGTGGCTCGATTTGGCGTGGACGCGGGGGTCACGCTGGGACCGTGGACCGCGGCCTTTGCCGCCGGTCGGGTGGTCGCGATGCCGCTCGACTCCATTGAAGGGCTCGCGTCGCGCGATTCAATGCAGCTGGCGGCCAACCTCACGCGGCTGGCGTCCCGCCTTCCGGACGATACCAGCGCCACCTTCCGCGGACTGCCGTTTGTCGTGCTGCGCGCCTGGCGTGCGCGCGAGGGTGACAGTGCCAGCGCGGGTGGGTTTGTCGTCACCACGCTCGCCCGTCGGGTGAATCAGGAAGACAATCCTGTGGAAGAGCGGCTCGTGCTGGTGATCGATGCCCAAGGGGCGGATGCCACCACGTGGCGCGTGGGGTGGCACGAGCGCGCATCGGGGCGGGAGGAAGAGTTGGTGGTGGCGGAACCCTTGCTGGCGTACCGCATCACTGGCGCCAGTGAGCCGCGTCTGCTCTTTGGTCGCGATGATGGCGTGGCGCTCAGCGCCGCCGTGCTGTCGCGCCGTGGTGGTGTGTGGCGGGTGCTCTGGGAGAGCGCCATTGCCGGGTGCAACTGAGTCATCACTCCCGCACCGGCACCGTCAGGGAGCCGTGTCGCGCGTTGCCCGGTAGTCCAGGCCCCACTGCCGCAGCGCCTCAATGGCCGGTAGTGCGGTGCGCCCCAACGCGGAAATGGTGTAGTCCACATGCGGCGGTACCACGGGATGCACAGTGCGTGTCAGCAGGCGCGCCTCCTCCAGCTCCCGCAACTGCTGGGTGAGCATCTTGTGGGAGACCCGCTTGAGATCGCGGTGCAGTTCGTTGTAGCGCCAGCTGCGCTGATTGAGCCGCCAGAGAATGGGCATCTTCCACTTCCCGCCAATGGCGTGCAACGCCAGTTCGACGGGGCTCTGAAAGGTCTGGCCTTCGAAAACAAATTCGGGCATGTCACTCTCTAAATGGTAAGTATCACCCCAAAAGGTGCATACTGTACTGAATGGCTGTTTAATCGTACGCTCCGGGTGACCCTTAGAACAGGAGCTGCCGCGGTGAGTGCCACCCTCAATGTGTCCAACCCGACCCGCCCCAAGCGGGTGCTGATGATTGCCGCCAACCCGGCGGTCTCTCCCGTGACCCAATGGCCGGTGGGCTTCTGGTGGGCGGAGCTGACACACCCTTACTGGGCCTTTGCGGAGGCCGGCTATGCAGTGGAGATTCGCAGCCCCATCGGGGGCGCGCTGGTCGCGGACAGCTACTCCGATCCGGAAGACAGCAGCGGCTATTCGGCACACGACATTCTCTCGCTCGGTTTCAAGCGATCGGCCACGCACGCGGCATTGCTGGCCAACACCTTGTCTATCGCCGACGTTGATGTGGAGGCCTATGACGCGCTGTTTGTGACTGGTGGGCAGTCCCCCATGATCACGTTTCGCGGGAACGTCGGCATGCAGTCGCTGGTGTCGCGCTTTTACGAAGCCGGCAAGATCACCGCGCTGGTGTGCCACGGGACCTGCCTGCTGCTGGAGACGCGGCTGTCGTCGGGGGAACTGCTCGCGCAGGGCAAAACGTGGACAGGCTTTGCCAACAGCGAGGAGAAGTTCGTCGACAGTTTTGTGGGCAAGCGCATTCAACCGTTCTGGATTGAAGACGAAGCGCGCGCCATGGCCGACACCAACTTTGTGGTAGACCAACGCTTTCGTGAATTTGCCGTGCGCGATGGCCGGCTCATTACCGGTCAGCAGCAGTTCTCCGGTGCCGCCGCGGCGCGCCTCGTGATCGAAACGCTTGGCCGTTGACCCCCCAGCTCCCTGCCTCCTGCCCCCTGTCTCCATGACCATCGCCATTCTCGGTGCCGGCCGCGTCGGCACCACGCTCGGTCGTCGCTTTGCCGCCGTGGGTCACACCGTGGTGTACGGTGTGCGCTCACCCGCCGATCCGAAACACACGGACATGCCAGGCCCCGTGTTGTCATTGGCCGATGCGGCCCAGCAGGCAGAGATGCTTGTGCTGACCAGTGCCTGGGTGGGCGCCGAAGAGACGCTGCGCGCCGCGGGTTCACTAAACGGCAAGGTGCTCGTTGATGCCACCAATCCCATTGGCCCGGGGATGGTGCTCACGCACGGCACCACCGATTCCGGTGCCGAACAAGTGGCACGCTGGGCACCGGGCGCGCGCGTCGTAAAGGCCTTCAACAGCATTGGCATGGAAGTCATGGCCAATCCGGTCTTTGCCAACGGCTCCTCGGTGCTGTGGTTGTGCGGCGACGATGCGGCCGCGTGCGACACCGTGAGTGCGCTTGCGCAGAGCATTGGCTTTGAGCCCGTACGACTCGGGCCCTTGGTGCGCGCGCGTTTCCTCGAGCCGGCAGCACTCGTGTGGATTACCGCCAGCGCCTCACTGGGACGCGAGTTCAGCTGGGGCATTCTGCGGCGCTGAGTTTTCGCCCGCGGGTTGATCCGTGATGGCGAACAGTCGGTCAGCGTTCGCCGTGCACGCGCGCGAAGTAGTCCTGCACGTCCAGAGCGAACTGTTCGGGGTGCCCGGTCAGCTGCCATGTCAGTTGCTCCGTGAGCACTTCCGGACGGTCATCGATGGCCAGCCAGCGCTCAATGACGCGCGACTCCACATCCACAATCCAGTACTCCACCCCTTCGCGCTGATAACGGCGCCGCTTCACCACACGATCGTAGCGGGCGGTGCTGGGGGAGAGCACTTCCACGAACAGTACGGCAGACTCCGGCACCTCATCACGGGTCGGGGCTCGCCCGGCCGGTGTGGGCACCACGGTGATGTCCGGCTGGACCACTGTGTATGTGTCCAGCACATAGTCGAGCGGGGCGGGGAGAATGAGTGCCCGCTGACCTACGCCCGCGTAATCGTTGAGCGCCGACATAAGCAGCGACAGCGCAATCTGATGCGCCAGGACGGGGCTCGCGCTCACCAGCAGCTCCCCGTCCACACACTCAAAGCGCTTGCCCGGTTCCTCGGGCAAATTCTGCACCTCGGCCGCTGTCCAGCGGCGCTGCTCCAGGACTGGCATAGCCATAGTTTGCTCGGCGATTGGCAATGTTGGCAAGGGGACATGCCGGCAGGATAGCTCGACGACTTCGTGCACGTGTCACCAAAATGACGCCGATCGCATCATTCCCACGCACGTCGGCCCGGGTTTCGCAAGGACTCCAATTTGTCAGCCCCAATGCGTAGAATCCGCGCCTATGACTGCTCCTACCCTCGATCTACTCGCCCCCGTGCTCGTGTCACGCGTGGCGACGGAACTGTCGCTGAATCCCCAGCAGGTTCAGCGCACGCTCGCCCTCTTCGCCGAGGGCGCCACGCTCCCCTTTATCGCCCGCTACCGCAAGGAAGTCACGGGTGGACTCGACGAAGTGCAGCTCCGCGATGTGCGTGAGCGCGCCGAGTATCTCAAGGAGATGGAGGATCGCCGCGCGGCGATTCTCAAGAGTATTGAAGAGCAGGGCAAGCTCGACGATGCACTCAAGGCCACCATTCTGGCCGCCGACACCAAGCAGGCGTTGGAAGACCTCTATCTGCCGTTCAAGCCCAAGCGTCGTACCCGCGCCATGATTGCGCGCGAGCGCGGGCTGGGCCCGTTGGCGGAAACGCTCATGCAGGGCGCGATGGACGATGCCGCGATGCTGGCCCAGGCCGCGGGCTTCGTCTTGCCGGAAGTTGATGGCAAGCCCAGTGAAGTGCCGACGCCGGAAGCGGCGCTGCAAGGGGCACGGGATATTCTGGCCGAACAGATTGCCGAAGACGCCGTGGTGCGCGGGTGGGTGCGTGAAGTGACGCGCGCCAAGGGTGTGGTGAAGAGCAGCGTCCTCGCCGACAAGAAGTCTGACGACTCCAAGTTCAAGGATTACTTTGAATTTTCCGAGTCGCTGGGCACCATTCCCAGCCATCGCATGCTGGCTATTCGTCGCGGCGAAACCGAAGGCGAACTGCTGTGGCGCATTGAAGCGCCGGTCGAAGAGATCAACGCCCGTCTGTTTTCCGAAGTGGGCACGGGCAAGAAGGCGGTGCAGCAGTTCACACTGGTGTGCGCCGATGCCTACAAGCGCTTGCTGTCGCCGGCTATTGAGGTGGAACTGCGCGTGGAACTCAAGACGCGCGCCGACGACGAAGCCATTACCATCTTCGGCCGCAATCTCGAGCAGCTGCTGCTGGCCTCACCGGCTGGTGAGAAGAAGGTCATTGGGCTCGACCCGGGGTTCCGCACCGGCGTGAAGGTGGCGGTGGTAAGTGCCACCGGTGCGTTGGTGCACACCGACACGCTGTATCTCCATCAGGAAGATCGCTTCGCCGGCGCCGTGCGTCTCATGGTGGAGCGGTTCACCCCTGAACTCATTGCCATTGGCAATGGCACGGCGAGTCGCGAAACGGAAACGCTCACCAAGGCGGCGCTGCGGGAAATGGACGCGCCGCGTCCACAGGTGGTGGTCGTGAACGAAGCCGGCGCGTCGGTCTATTCGGCGAGCGATCTGGCGCGCAGCGAATTTCCCGAGCTCGATGTGTCGCTGCGTGGTGCCGTGAGCATTGCGCGCCGGCTGCAGGACCCGCTGGCCGAGCTGGTGAAGATCGACCCCAAGAGCATCGGGGTGGGGCAGTATCAGCACGATGTGAACCAGACGCGCCTCAAGCAGCGCCTTGATGACATTGTGGAGAGCTGCGTGAATCGCGTGGGCGTGGAGATCAACACCGCGTCGTCGGCGCTGCTGGGCTACGTGGCCGGTATTGGCCCCAGCCTCGCGCAGTCCATTGTGTCGTTGCGCGACAGTAAGGGTGGCTTCAAGAGCCGCGGTGATTTGAAGGACGTGCCGCGTCTTGGCGCGAAGGCGTTTGAACAGGCCGCTGGGTTCTTGCGTGTACGCGGTGGAGTGCATCCGTTGGACGCCAGTGCCGTGCACCCGGAGCGCTATGCGCTGGTGGAGCGCATGGCGAAAGATCTTGGTGTGGCCGTGGGTGAGCTGGTGGGGAACGAGGCGCTCGTCGATCGCATTGCGCTGCAGCAATACGTGAGCGACGACGTGGGCATGCCCACGCTGCGCGACATCGTGGCGGAACTCAAGAAGCCGGGGCGCGACCCGCGTGCCGCGTTCGAGCCGCCCGCGTTCCGCGAAGACATTCAGAAGCCGAGCGACCTGCTCCCCGGGATGGTGCTGGAAGGGGTGGTGACGAACATCGTGGCGTTTGGCGTGTTCGTGGACATCGGCGTGCACCAGGATGGGCTGGTGCACGTGAGTCAGATTGCTGACAAGTTCGTGAAGGACCCCAACGATGTGGTGAAGGTGGGGATGAAGGTGAAGGTCACGGTGCAGAGTGTGGATTTGCCGCGGAGTCGCATTGCGCTGAGCATGCGCAGCGACGGCGGCATGGGTCCCCGGGCTGGTGCGTCAGTCGAAGGGGGGACGCGCCGTGATGTGCAGCAGAACAATCAGCAGAACAGTCCGCAGCGTGGCGGGGCGCGTCCGGCCCCGGGCAAGCCTGCGGCTAAGCCTTTTGTCCCGACCAAGGGTGCGGTGGCACCGAACGGGATTCGGTTCAAATAGGGCACCGGTAGTGGCTGACGTGGGGTGAACAGCTCTCACAGAGGTCACGGAGGGACGGAGAGCACGGAGCAAACAGCGTTTTGCATTGCTGTTTTCCGTGTCCTCCGTCCCTCCGTTTCTCCGTGAGAGCTTTTCAAACCAAGCTGCCGCCGCACCCGCCCGCTGGCTAACTTGATTGGATGCTCTCTCGCGCCATGAATTGGCTTCGCCGCGGTGTCCATGCTTGATCCGGAACTGGAACGTCTGTTCTCTCCCGTGTTGCGGGAGCGTGCCCGGGCATACCTCGCACCGGGGCTGATCACCTGGCGCCAGGTGCACCACAGCCGGGTGGATGCCACGGTGCAGGGGACCCAGATGTATCGGGTCCAGATTGAAGTGGACGTGCGTGATGCCCAGAGTGGCTGTACCTGTGCCTATGCCAGCGAACATGGCATGTGCAAGCATCAGTGGGCGGTGATGATGCTGCTCGACCGCGAGGGAGCACTCCCGGAAGGGTTGCACCCGGCGGCGGCCCCACTGCGCGTGGCGTTTGTCACCCCTGAGGAGCATCAGGAGTTTGCGGCGCCCCCGCGTGAGGTGGTCCCTGAGGAGCCCACAGGGCCCCAGGCCGAATGGCAGATTGCCATGCGCGCCACGGCGCTCGCGCAGCGGGCGCGGGATCTGCGACCGGAGAGCAACCGCGCCACCGCCATGCCGGCCGACCGGCGCATTGTCTACCTCGTGCACGCCACCGAGGTCTCCGACCATCCCGGCGTGCGCGTTCAGGTGGCCACGCAGCGTCGTACCCGAGACGGGGTGTGGGAAGAATCGCGTCATTTCGGGTTTTCGGCTGATGCGTGGTTCAACGCCACCGATCCCGCGGACCGTCTGATTGCCGAAATGCTGCACGGCTCGCAGATGGTACAGCATGTGACCGGTATGCCCCCGGATGGCTTTCACGTGCCACCGCGCGCTTACGGCACCACACTGCGCGCCATCTGTGACACCGGGCGCGCCTTGCTGGCCACCAGCCGCCGTTCGCTGGATGGGCGGGTCATGAAGTGGGACGATGGCGCGCCCTGGACCGTCGCGTTGCGCGTGGAGCGTCCCGACGCCGAACGGTATGCGCTGGTGGGAGACGTGCAGCGCGATGGGCTCTCACGCCCATTGGCCGATGTGGAGTGGGTGTCTCCCAAGGGGCTCATCATTCAGGGGGATACGCTCGCGCGCTTTGACGCGCAGGATATCTGGCCGCTGGTGCATCGCCTCTGGTACGACAGCTCACTCGACCTGGGTGACGATCCGTCGCCGTTCCTGGCCGACTATCACCTGCTGCGTACCGCGCCCAAGCTGTCCTTGCCGCCGGGCGAATTGCAGACGGAGGCCGACGCGGCGCCGGTGCCGTATCTGAGCATCACCAGCGGTCCCGATGCCGGACGACGATCGCAGGCGTGGCTGATGGTGCGCTTCCGCTACGGGACCGCCATGGTGGATGCGCAGTCACCGGCTCCCACCACCTTCGATCGCAACACGCGGACGCTGTACCGGCGCCGCATGGCCGCCGAACGCAATGCCGTCACGCGGTTGCGCGCGCTGGGCGCACTGGAGATGTACTCCCATGTGAACCATCGCATGGGGCTCACCATGTCGTCGCATCTGTTGCCACGCGCCACCGCCACGCTGGTGCGTGAAGGGTGGCAGGTGGAGACCGATGGTGCGTTGCTGGTAGCCCCCGGCAAACTCGAGATCAGTCTCTCGTCGGGGATCGATTGGTTCGACCTGCACGGCGGCGTGCGCTACGGGGAGCAGATGGCCTCGTTCGCGGCGGTGCTGGCGGCCGCTGCGGCCGGCGAGGAACAGGTCCGGTTGCCCGATGGATCGATGGGTGTGTTGCCGATGGACCAGATTGCCACGCTGCAGGCGCTCATGGCGCTCGCCGAGCGTCGTGGAGACGCGTTGCGTTTCCGTCCGGCGCAGTTGGCCATGCTCGACGCGTTGCTCGACGAGCTCCCGGATGTGGATGTCGATGCGCACCTCGCCCACGCGCGCGCGCAGTTGCACGAATTCCGCGAGATTGCGCCGGAGCCGGTACCCGATGGTTTTGTCGGGGAGCTGCGCAACTATCAGCGCGACGGGCTGTCGTGGTTTGCGTTCCTGCGTCGCTTCCAGTTGGGCGGTTGTCTGGCCGACGACATGGGACTCGGCAAAACGGTGCAGGTGCTGGCCATGCTGGAAGCACGTCGCGCCGAAGGAAAGGGACTGTCGCTGCTGGTGGTGCCGCGGTCGCTGGTGTTCAACTGGATGCGCGAGGCGGAGCGTTTTGCGCCTGCATTGCGGGTGCTCGATTTGAGTCATGCCGAGCGTGAGATCGATGCGCTTGATGCGGCGGATGCCGATGTGGTGGTCTCCACGTACGGGACATTGCGCCGGGACATTGACCGGTTGGGATCGCGCCGGTTTGACTATGTGGTGCTCGACGAAGCGCAGGCGATCAAGAACGCGAGCACAGCCACCGCAAAGGCGGCGCGGTTGCTGCAGGGCGATCATCGGCTGGCACTCACGGGCACGCCCATTGAGAACCGTATTGAGGAGCTGTGGAGTCTCTTCGAGTTCCTCAACCCGGGGATGCTGGGCGCGTCCACGCGATTCAGCACGGCGGCGCGCATGCTGGGGCAGCGCGCCGGTGATGGCGTGACGTTACCAGGCCAGCCGCGTGATGATCTCTTTTCGCGCGCGCTGCGCCCGGTGATTCTGCGGCGCACCAAGGGGCAGGTGGCGTCGGAGCTGCCCATGCGCACGGAGCAGACGCTGGAAGTGGAGCTGGAGCCACGGCAGCGGGCGTTCTACGAGGAGCTGCGGCAGCAGTACGTGGAGAGTGTGTTTGCGCAGGTGGAGCGCGAGGGATTGTCCAAGTCGCGCATGCACATTCTTGAAGCGTTGCTGCGCTTGCGGCAGGCGGCCTGTCATCCGTCGCTGGTGGATCCGCGCAAGGCGGCGCTGCCGTCGGCCAAGCTCGATGTCATTGTGCCGTCGCTGCAGGAAATTGCCAACGAGGGGCACAAGGCGCTGGTCTTTTCGCAGTTCACGAGTTTTCTGTCGTTGCTGCGCAACCGGCTGGATGCGCAGGGGATTCCCTACGAGTATCTCGACGGCAAGACACGCGACCGTCAGGCCCGAGTGGAGCGGTTCCAGTCGGCCGAGGGGCCGCCGCTCTTTCTCATCAGTCTCAAGGCGGGTGGGCACGGGCTCAACCTCACCGCGGCCGAGTATGTGTTTCTGCTCGATCCGTGGTGGAACCCGGCGGTGGAAGCGCAGGCGATTGACCGCGCGCACCGTATTGGTCAGACCCGGCATGTGCTGGCCACGCGGGTAGTGGCGCGCGATACGATCGAGTCCAAGATTCTCGAGCTGCAGGCGAGCAAGCGGGCGCTGGCGGACTCTATCCTTTCCGAGGACCGCGGGGGATTGGCCAGCATTGGACGCGACGAACTGGCGTTGTTGCTCAGCTAGAACGGCGGTTGGGGGTGGGCTTTGGTGTGGGCTCCGGCGCGCGGCGCCCCCCAGCCCCTTGGCGCGTTGCTTCGGGGGTGGCCGAGCAATGCTGGCGCATTGCCGGCGTCACCCCCTCAGAGACGCGCGGTCGGGGCTGGTGGGCGTCGCGCGCCGTTATCCTCGGGCGCACCACGGCGGTCGTGGTGCCTACGCGATAGTGCTTCCGCGTCGCTTCGCTCGCTCATCTCTAGCCCGGGCGCTTATATGCGTCGGTGAGCCCGGCGCGGGCCCACACCTCCGCCGCGCGTCTCTGAGGGGGTGACGCCGGCGCCGCGCGAGCGGCGCACGGCCACCCCCGAAGCAACGCGCGAAGGAGTGTGTGGGGTCGCGCCGGTCGGTCGCGCGCACGACCGCAACCATTGCGCGCCCAGGCCGTGTCGAAACGAAGCCGCCCTCGGCGGCGTACGTGTTGGCACGCAGCGAGCCCGGTCGGGCCCGCATCCCACCTGCATGGCGGAGTCTGCTTTACCCTCATGACCTCCCGACGTGATTTTCTGTGGCAGGGCGGCACTGCCTTTGGCGGCGCCCTGCTGGCCGGCAGTGCCCTCGCCGGCATTCCGCGCCTGCTCTCTGCGGCGCCGGCGCCCGATGCCAAGGCGCTCGAAGCGTTCACCGATATTGCCAACGTGCGCGCGCTCATGGACGCCGCGCTGAATGCCGCCAAGATGGCCGGCGCTACCTACGCCGATGTGCGCTGCAGCCGTCAGCGGCAGAACTTCGTGTTCACCCGCGAACAGCAGATTCAGCAGGTGGTAGACACCGACACCGTGGGCATTGGTGTGCGCGCCCTGGTTGATGGTACCTGGGGTTTTGCCGCCACGCGCATTCTCACCACCGATGGTGCCGCCGCGGCGGCGCGCGAAGCGGTGGCGATTGCCAAGGCGTCCAAAATTGCCCGTGCCAATCCCATTGAGTGGCTTCCCGCCCCGGTGGTGAAGGACGGCGTGTGGAAGGGGGCGTTTACGCAGGACCCGTTTGACATTCCGGTGGAACAGAAGGCCGATCTGCTGCTCAAGGCCAACGCCGGCGCGCTCAAGGCGAAGAATGTGAAGTACGTGTTCAGCGGCTTCTTCTTCGTGAAGGACGAACGCAACTACGCCAACACCGACGGCACCGTCACCAAGCAGGACGTGGTGCGCTCATGGCCCACCATGCAGATCACCGCCGTCAGCGCCGACTTTACCGACTTCCAGAACCGCAGCAACATGGTGGCCCCGATGGCCCGCGGCTGGGAGTACATCCTGCAGAGTGATCTGGTGGGGAACGCGCAGAAGTGGGGCGAAGAAGCGGCCGCCAAGCTCACCGGCAAGCCGGTGGAGCAGGGGCGCTATGATCTCGTGCTCGACCCGCAGAACTTGTGGCTCACCATTCACGAAAGCATCGGGCACCCCACCGAGCTCGATCGGGCCATGGGCTACGAAGCCAACTACGCCGGCACCAGCTTTGTGGCGCCGCCCGACAAGATGCTGGGCTCTCTCAAGTACGGCCCGAGCATCATGAACATCCAGGGCGACCGCTCACAGGAAGGCGGACTCTCCACGATTGGCTGGGACGACGACGGCGTGAAGCCCGACGAATTCCTCATTGTGAAGAACGGCATGTTCAACGACTACCAGACCACGCGTGAACAGGCGCCGTGGTTGCGCTGGTGGTACGACAAGAGTGGCGCCCCCGTGCGCTCACACGGCTGCTCGTACGCGCAGGGGTGGGACAACGTACAATTCCAGCGCATGCCCAACGTGTCACTCATGCCGGGCGAAAAAGATCTGTCGCAGGACGATCTCATTGCCGCCACCGATCGCGGCATTCTCATTCAGGGCGACGGCAGCTTCTCCATTGATCAGCAGCGCTTCAACGCGCAGTTCGGCGGGCAGCTCTATCACGAAATCAAGGGCGGCAAGGTGGTGGGCGTGTTGAAAGACGTGGCCTATCAGATTCGCACGCCGGACTTCTGGAACAGCATGGACATGATTGGCGGCAAGCGCAGCTATCAGCTGGGTGGCTCCTTCTTTGACGGCAAGGGACAGCCGCCACAGGTGAACGCGGTGAGCCACGGCTCACCCCCGGCCCGTTTCCGCAATGTGAACGTGATCAACACCGGGAGGACAGCGTAATGCAAACCAATACCGCCATCCTCACGCGCGATCAGGCGCAGGCGATCGTCGAAAAGGCGATCAAGATGTCCAAGGCCGATGCCGTAGACGTGCAGGTGAATACGTACACCGCCGGCAACATCCGCTTCGCCGATAATCAGGTGAGCACCGCCGGCAGCACCACCGACGCGCAGCTGGGCATTCAGAGCGCGTTCGGCCCCAAGCATGCCGTGGTCACCACCAACGATCTCTCCGACGAAAGCATTGCCCGCGCCGTGCGTGAAAGCGAACGGCTGGCGCGTCTCTCGCCCGACGATCCGGAGTCGATGCCGCAGCTGGGGGCGCAGACGTACACGCCGGTCAACTCGTTCTTCGACAGCACGGCGAATCTGTCGGCCAGCGACCGTGCCAAGGCCGCGCTTGACGCGCTCGAACTGTCTCGCAAGTCCGGTGATCTCAAGGCGGCCGGGTATCTCGTGACCACTGCCGGCGCGTTGGCCATTGGCAACAGCACCGGCATGTTTGCGTATCATCGCAGTACCAACGCGAACTACACGCTCACCGTGCGCACCGCCGATGGCACCGGTTCCGGCTGGGCCGCCGGTGATCATGCCGACTGGGCGCAGCTCGATGCGCGTCGTGTGGCAGAGACGGCCGTAGAAAAAGCGCGCCTGTCGCGCAATCCGGTGGCCATTGAGCCGGGACGCTACACGGTCATTCTCGAGCCGCAGGCCGTGGGCGATCTGGTGCAGCTCATCAGCAACTACGCCGACGCCCGCAGCGCCGACGAAGGGCGCAGCCCCTTCGTGAAGCAGGGGGGTGGCAACAAGGTGGGCGAAAAGATCATGGATGAGCGCATCACGATCTTCTCCGACCCCGCCGATCCACAGCTGCTGGGTCGCCCGTGGGATTTTGAAGGCATGCCACTCGGCCGTCAGGTGTGGATTGAGAACGGCGTGCTCAAGCAGCTCATCTACTCGCGCTTCTGGGCCAAGAAGCAGGGCAAGACACCCACCGGTGGCCCGAGCTCCTTCAAGATGGCCGGCGGCACGCAGAGCGTGGAGGATCTCATCAAGGGCACCACACGCGGCATTCTGGTGACCCGCCTGTGGTATCTGCGCGAAGTGGATCCGCGCACCATTCTCTACACGGGACTCACCCGCGACGGCACGTTCCTGGTGGAGAATGGCAAGATCACCAAGAGTCTGCGCAACTTCCGCTTCAACGAGTCGCCGCTGTTCATGCTGAACAATCTCGAGGCGCTCGGCAGACCGGAGAGACTGGCCGGCACCGAGCAGGGCGGCGATGTGGTGATGCCGTCGCTCAAGGCGAGGGATTTCAATTTTACGAGTTTGTCGGAAGCGGTGTGATGGATTGCGTTTAGGCCGGGGAGTTTTGAGTTCTCAGTGGGAGTTTTCAGCTGTCAGTTCGAGTTACCAGTCTTCAGTTTTCAACTGATAACTCACAACTTCAACTGACAACTGAATACTCCCACTCACAACTCAAAACTCCTCCGCCAAGCGCAACCTCACTTCTTCGCCACCTTCTCCACCCCCTCCATCACCCGCAGCAAATTGCCGCCCCAGATTTTCTCAATTTCGGCCGCCGTATAGCCGCGCCGCACCAACTCGGCGGTCACATTCATCGACTCGCTGGCGTTGCGCCAGCCGTCCACGCCGCCGCCGCCGTCGAAGTCGCTGCTGATGCCTACGTGGTTGATCCCAATGCGCTTCACCACATAGTCAATGTGATTCGCAAAGTCCGCGACCGTCGCGGCCGGGTCGCTGGGATACCGCCGTGCCGTGATGTCCTCCTGCTTGGCCAGATATTCGTTGCGCTTGTCGTTGGGAAGCGCTTCGATGGCCCGCTGCACCGCCACGCGTGAGCCCGGGGCAATGCCGTATTCCTTGCGCAGCGCGTCTACTGCGGCGGCGCGTTCGGCATCCTTGGCCGGGTTGCACTTCACGTAGCTGTTGAACGCCACCAGCTGAATCACGCCGCCGTTCTTCTTCAGCGCGTCGAGTTGCTCGTCGTCCATGTTGCGGCTGTGATTGCACAACGCGCGCACGCCACTGTGTGACGCAATGATGGGCGCCTTGCTCAACGCCACCGTTTGCAGCATGGACTGTTTGGACGGGTGCGACACATCAATCATCATGCCCAGCCGATTCATCTCGGCGATGACCTGCTTGCCCAGCGGCGAGAGACCGTTGTGCAGCCACACGCCATCACGTTCGCCGGTGTTGCTGTCGGAGAGCTGGCTGTGACCGTTGTGCGCCAGCGACATGTACCGTCCGCCGCGCTGATAGAACTTCTCCACGTTGGCAATGTCGCTGCCAATGGGAAAGCCGTTCTCCACGCCAATGAAAATGACGCGCTTGCCGCTGCGGTGAATGCGACGGGCGTCGGCCGCCGTGTACGCCAGTTCGGCGCGCGCTGGTGCGAGCTTGTCGGTGAGGCGATGCACGGCGTCGAACTTTTCGAGCGCCTGCGCATTGGCGCGCGCAAAGCCGGCCGCGTTGAGCGCGGTGTCCTGCCCCACGTACACGATGAGAAAGGCGCCCACGAGGCCACCCTCTTCCATCTTCACGATGTCCACCTGCGTACGCGGCAGCTTCTGCGCGTAGTTGGGGCCGCTCTCGTTGAAGTTCGCGGGCGAGATGTCTACGTGCGTGTCAATGGAAAGCACTTTCGCGTGAATGGCCTTGGCCGTTGCAAGAATGGCCGACTCGTCGCGCGGGGGCGGTCCCGATTGTGCAGCGAGTACAGTGGGAAGGCCCAGCGCGAGGCCCAGCGGCCCCATGGCAAGGAGAGTACGGAGTGTCGGCATGGTGATGAATGGATTGGGACAAATGACCGATCAGGGACAACTCGCGGGGTACGTAGAAATACGCCGCTCAGGCGAGCACCGTTCATCCATTTCCTACCTATGGAGATACCATGCTCATTCAGCTGAATACGGACAATCAGGTCGAGGGAAGTGACGAGGAGGTACGCCAGGCCGAAGCCGATCTGCAGCGCACCATGGCGCGCTTCGACAAGCATATCACCCGCATTGAGGTGCATTTTCAGGACGCCAATGCCGAGAAGGCCGGGAGCAATGACAAGCGATGCATGCTGGAAGCCCGGCTCCGTGGTCGCGATCCGGTGGCGGTAAGCCATACGGGGCCAACGCTCACGGCGGCCTTCCATGGCGCGCGCGACAAACTCACCACCGTGCTGGACCGTCGGGTGGCGCGTCTGCGGCCGCCCAAGGGCGTTGATCCCTTTGAGACGCAGGGTCTCTCCCTCTAGGCGGCACACAACCCACGCGGGCCCAGCGAGTGATTCGCTGAGCCCGCGTCTCTGGTATTCGTGACCGCCATCAGCGTTCCGGGGTGAATCCCCGGCCGAGGTCCGCCTTCATCTTGTCGCTGGCGTAGATCGCGACTTCCACCCGCCGGTTCAACTGCAGCCCGTCTTCGGTGCTGTTGTCGGCCACCGGTTCGGCTTCCCCCCGCCCGTTGGTGCGCAGTCGTGTGCGTGTCACCCCCAGGCTCACGAGATAGTCGGCCGTCGCGTTGGCCCGACGCTCGGAAAGCGCCTGATTGTAGCTGTCTTCGCCCCGCGCGTCGGTGTGCCCCACAATGAGCAGGTCACTGCCGGGATACTCGTTCAGGCTTTTGGCCAGATTGCGCAGATTGGTGGCGGCCAGATCGCGAATGGTGGACGACTCGGTGTCAAAGAGCAGGCCGGAGGCGAACGTAACCTGAATGCCTTCGCCTACGCGCTCTACCGTGGCCCCGGAAACCTGCTGCTCGATCTTCTTGGCTTGCTGATCCATCTGGTGTCCAATCACCGCGCCCAGCGTGCCACCCACCACGGCGCCCAGAATGGCCCCCTTGGCGGTGGAGCCGTTCGCGCGACCAACGGCCGCTCCAATGGCCCCGCCAGCGGCGGCGCCAATGGCGCCCCCTTCCTGCTTGCGGTTCAACGACTGGCACCCGGCCAGTGTGGTGCTGACGAGCAGCCCGCTGAGCAGCAGGCGCTTTGGTGTGTGTGCCGACATGTGGTGCTCCCTGTGAATGTCATTGGCGATAACAGGCACAGGGCGTGCCAGCGTATGCTCGAGGTCGTGATGCCCGTCGCGTTGATCGTGCCGTCGGTTCCTCCCAGTCCGGCTCACGCCGTTCATGGTGCCGATCATGCACGAAAGGCTCCTACCCCACCCGCTTCCCCAGCGCCGCCGGTGAGGCGGCCCGCCCGCTCGCGCCGGCCAAGACCAGCAGCGTGAGGACATAGGGGAGGGCGAGGAACAGCTGATACGGCACGCCGGTGAAGCCCATGGACTGGAAGAGCGTCTGCAGCGAGTTGGCCGCCCCAAAGAGCAGCGCTGCCGCTGCTACACCCAGCGGGCGCCACCGGCCCAGCACCACAATGGCAATGGCAATGAAGCCGCGCCCGGCGGACATGCCTTCCACAAACGTGCCCGCCTGCGCGAGCACCAGCGTGGCACCGGCCAGCCCCGCCATGCCGCCGGCGAAGAGCACCGCCAACGCTTGCACACGCCGTGGCGCGATCCCCGCCGCCACCGCGGCCTCGGGATATTCGCCAATGGCGCGGAGCGCGAGCCCACCATGTGTGCGCTGCAGCCACCACGCGAGGAACGGCGCCAGCAGCATCACGACGTACGTGGCCAATGGCTGCGCAAACAACCCCGGGCCCACCAGCGGCAACGACGACAAACCCGGAATGGCCACCACCCCCGTCGTTGGCGTACTCAGCGCCACTCCAGACGTGCCGAAGATGGTGCGGTACAGCGTGCCGGTGAGGCCGAGCGCAAACATGGTAATGGCGGTGCCGGTGATGATCTGGTCGGCCTTGAGCCCCACCGTGAACAGCGCGAATACCGCTGCCACGGCCACACCGGCCAGCGCCCCCACCGCAAAACCACCGCCTACCCCAATCACACCAGCCGCCACGGTGGCGCCCAGCGCTCCGGCAATGATGGACCCTTCCAGGCCAATGTTGATCACGCCCGCGCGCTCACTGATGCACTCGCCCAATGCCGCGAACGCCAGCGGAGTGGCCGTGCGCACCGTGGCCTCAAGAAAGCCGGTGCCAATATCCAACGCGCTCATGACATCCTCACGTCGCGGCCTCGGCGCGCGCCGCCACCGGAGTGTCCACGCGATCACCTACTCGATCGACCACACGATCGGCCGCGACCACCAGCAGAATGAGCAAGGCTTCCACCACACTCACCACGACACTGGGCACACCCGCATCACGCTGCATGGCGTTGGCGCCAGCTTCGAGCGCCCCGAAGAGTAGCGCCGTGCCCAGTACCCCCACCGGATGCAACCGCGCCATGAGTGCTACAGCAATGGCGGTGTAGCCGTACCCCGGCGAAAAGTTTTCGTACAGCGCGTACGTGATGCCGGTGTACTCCACCGCGCCGCCCAGCCCCGCCAGCAGCCCGCTCAACAGAAAGGCGGTAAACACGGTGCGCGAGACGGCAATGCCACCGGCTGATTGGGCGGCAAACGCATTGGCGCCCACGGCGCGCACGCGGAAGCCGCTCGCGGTGTGCGACAACCACCACCACACACCCACCGCCACCACCACCAGCAAGGGCACACCGGCGTGCAGTCGGGTGCCATCCAGCAGCACCGGCAAATGCAACGCGTCGGGCAACGACGCCGACTGCGGATTGATGCGCGTGGGTTCCTGCAACGGGCCACGCACCAACCACCCCGTGAGATACAGCGCCACGAAGTTGAGCATGATGGTGCTGATCACTTCCAGCACGCCGAAGCGCAGGCGCAGCAGCGCGGCAATGCCAGCCCATACCGCACCAGCCGTTGCACCCGCCACCAGCAAAACGGGAATACCAATCACCGGCGAGACACCGGCCATTGGGACCGCCATGGCCGTCGCGGCGGCAGCGCCTATGAGCAACTGTCCTTCGGCACCCACATTCAGGATGCCCGCCCGAAATGCCAGCGACACTGCGAGGCCGGCAAAACCGAGCGGCACCATCCGCACCATGGTGGCCGAGGTGATGGCGTACGACGAACCAAACGCTCCACGCACCAGCGCCTGCAACGCCGGTCCCACGTCGTGCCCGGTGGCCAGCAGCAGCAATGACAGCAACAGCAACGCGGCAACCAGCACGGCGGCCAACGGTGCAACGCCACGATACCAGAAGGCGCGCGCGTTCATACCCCGCCGCCCACGTTATGCGCCGATGCGCCCCCCAGCATGGCACGCCCTACCGCGTCGCGATCACCGCGTACTTCGTGCGCCTGTCCGGCGTGCATCACATACACACGATCTGCCAGCAGCATGACTTCATCGAGGTCGCTGCTGTACACTACGACGGCGGTGCCGGCGTCGCGTGCGTCGCGCAACGATTGCTGCACCGCCGCGGTGGCTTTGAAATCCAGACCGCGTGACGGATTCTCCACGATGAGCGCTTCCGGCTGGTCGGCCAGTTCGCGCCCCAGGACGAACTTCTGCTGATTGCCCCCCGACAGCGTGCGCGCCACAGCCGATGCACCGGGCGCCCGTACATCAAAGCGCGTCAGCAACTGTGCAGTGCTTTCGCGCAGCGCACGCCAGGGCATGCGCCCACGACGGGCACCGGCGTTGCGCAGCGCCGTGTTCTCAAAGAGCGGGGCGTCGAGCAGCAGCGCATCACGATGGCGGTCTTCCGGCACAAAGCCCACGCGCGCGGGACGTACGACACGTCCCGCTGTTGCCTCCAACCGACCGGCGAGCAAACGAAGCAGCTCGTGCTGTCCCGCGCCTTCCACGGCCGCGATGCCCACAATTTCGCCGGCACGCACCTGCAACGTGGCGTGGTGTACGCGCTCTACGCCGCGGGCATCACGCCAGCGTACAGCGTCGAGCGCCAGCACCGTGGAGGAGGCGCCTTCCGGTACCGTGGTGCCGGAGTGCAGCGGGACCACGTGTGATGCCGTTTCCGTAATGCCCGCGGCCACTTGTTCTGCACTCTGCCCGGAGACATCGGGCTGCTCTCCCAACATGGCGGCCGCGAGCGCGTCCTGTGTGGTGTGCGCGGCGCGGGTCGTGAGCACCGTGCGGCCGCGGTGCAGCACGGTAATGTCATCGGCTACCGCCAGGGCATCGCGCAGTTTGTGCGTAATGAGCACCACCGCATTGCCGGCGTTGGCGTGTTGCCGAACCCACGCCAGCAACTCGGCGGCTTCACTGGGGGCCAGCACGGCTGTTGGTTCATCGAGAATGAGCAGCTGCACATCACGCGCGAGCGCTTTCACAATTTCGCACCGCTGCTGCGCCCCTACGGGCAATGTGTCTACGCGCGCGTGCGGGTCGAGCGGCAAGCCGGCGCGTGTCGATACCTCACGTACGCGCGCTTCCGCCGCCGCTGGGTGATACGCGCCATGTCCACCCAGCGCCACATTCTCTGCCACCGTCATGGCGGGCACCAGTGTGAAGTGCTGATGCACCATACCAATGCCACTGGCCAGCGCGTTCGCCGGCGAGGAGAAGTGTACCGGGGCGCCCCGCCACTGCATGTCGCCGGCCTGCGGCGCGAGCAAGCCGAACACCACGCGCATGAGTGTGGTTTTGCCGGCGCCGTTTTCCCCGAGCAGCGCGTGCACTGTTCCGGGTCGCACCACGAATGATGCGTCGTCGAGGGCCAGCACTCCGCCAAAGCGGTGCGTGATGCCACGCAACGACAGCATGGGCACGACGCCCGGTGTTGCTCCGCCCGGAGCGACTCCGGCGACGGAGGTGCTCACGACCCGGTGGGGAGGTGCAGGAAGGTCCAGGGCACGCCGAAGCGCGCCTCAATCCACGCGCCGAGTGCCTGCACACCGAGGGTTTCGGTGGCATAGTGGCCGGCGTAGATCACACAGAAGTCGTGTTCGAGTGCTTCGACCGTGGTGTGGTGCGGGCCTTCGCCAACAATGAGGGTGTCTACGCCGCGTTCGCGCGCTTCGCGCAGTGTCTCGGTGCTGGCGCCACCGCCCGTGCAGATGGCCCACCGCTTGGTGGTGCGGCTGCCCACCGGGATGGAAGTGCGCACCGAGCCGCCGTAGCGGGCCGCGAACGCTTCCACACGCGCGAGCACATTGGCCGTGGGTTCGTTGGCGTCACCCATGACGCCCACATCAATGGATTTGTAGCGCGCAAAGCCGGCCGACGGAACAAGTCCCAGCGCCTGCGCGAGACGCACGTTGTTTCCCAGCTCCGGGTGGCAGTCCAGTGGGAGGTGGGTGGAGTACACGGCAATGTCGGCGCCAAAGAGCGTGCGGAATTTTTCGTAGTGCACGCCGGTGAGTGGCTGCGCGCCACCCCAGAAGAGGCCGTGGTGCACCACCAGCAAATTGGCGCCGCTGATGGCGGCTTCGGTAATGGCCGCGCGCGACGCGTCGACGGCCACCGCCACTTTTCGTACCGTGCCCCGGTTGGCCACCTGCAGGCCATTCACCGCGCCGCCGTAGTCAGGGATATCGAAGGTGCGCAGTTCCGTGTCGAGCGCCTGCACGACATCACGCAGCGAAGCGACCGGGGTGTCGAGCCCATTGCCGGTCGCTTGCGCGAGAATGCGGTCGTCGTTCGGAGTGGACATGCGTCGCGGTGGCGTGTGGGGGAGTTACTTGGCCGGGGCGATGGGCTTGGCGCTGTCGGCGGCCACGGTGAGATCCTTCAGGGCGTCGAACGTTCCTGTTCGCAGGAGGGTGCCCACGCTGTCGGAGGCGGCCATGGCGGTGGCGGGGATAACCGCGCTCAATGCCGGGTTGAGCACCAGACGCACCACATCTTCCTTTACCCCGAGGCTGATGACGCGCCCCTTGAAGGCGCCGCTCTGGACTTCGCGGCCGAGGAGCATGAAGGCCTTGGGAAGATCAATGACCACGCTGCCCAGAATGACGTCGGGGGCGACGGCGTTCTGGTTGGCGTTGGTGCCGAAGGCGTACACCTTCTTTTCCTTGGCGGCTTGGAAAATCCCCAGCCCGGCGGCGTCCGCGTTCTGGAAGATGATGTCAACGCCGCGCGCAATCTGGGCGAGCGCCTGTTCCTTGCCGGCGCTCACGTCATCCCAGTTGCCGATGTACGACGTGATGACCTCGACCTTGGGGTTCACGGCCTTGGCGCCGCGCGCAAAGGCTTCGAAGCTGGCTTTGACGGGCGGCAGTTCGGTGCCGGCAATGAGCCCCAGCTTGTTGGTCTTGGTAACCGCACCGGCAATCATCCCCGCCTGGTACGAGGCCTCTTCGAAGAGAAAGGCGACACCGGCGAGGTTGGGGCCCGTCACGCGTCCCGACGTGACGATGTAGTTGGTCTTCGGATAGCTGGGCGCGACGCGGGTGGCGGCATCCTGAAATTCGAAACCGTGCCCAACGACCACGGTGTACCCCTGCGCGCCGTACTGGCGAAAGTTCTCTTCGAACTCGGCGGGGGTCTTGGTCTGGATATGGGAGATCTGCGCGCCCAGCGAATCGCGGAGGGCGGTGAGCCCGTCATAGGCGCCGCCATTCCACGACTTGTCGGAGATGGGGCCGGGGGTGAGCAGGGCCACGCGCAGCGTCGGTGCGCCGGTGCTGTCGGCTGCGCTGGTCTTGCTGTCGCCACCACAGGCAGAGGCGGCCGCCGCGGCAGTCGCGAGCGCCAACGCGCGGAACGTCTTCGAAATCATCGTAGATATCCTATGGTGGCGCATTTGTGGCGCCTTGGTGGGTTAGTCCAGAGAAACGCCAAGTACTTCGAGGAGGCGCTCGAGATCATCGTTGGAGAAGAAGGCGATGCGCACTTCGCCCTTGTCCTTCGCTGAAAGAGAAATGCTTACCCCCGTCTGCAGTTTCCGCCGCAGCTTTTCTTCGATCTGGCGAACCACGGCGCCGGAGGCCCCGGCGGGGACGGCAGGGGCCGCGCCTGGGGTGGCTTTCTTGCCGGCGGCGGGTGGCTTGGGGCGCCCGGCCTGCACTCGGCGTTCGACTTCGCGCACGGACAGTCCGTTCGCCGACACCTCGCGGGCGAGGTCCACAATGGCGCGTTCGGTGCCCAGCGGAATGAGGGCACGGGCGTGCCCGGCGGTGAGCTGCTTGTCCTGGAGCATGCGGCGCACGCTGGCCGGGAGCTGGCGCAGGCGCAGCGCGTTGGCCACGGTGGAGCGGTCCTTCCCCACGACGTCGGCGACTTCCTGATTGGTGAGCGAGAAGTCGTCGATGAGACGCTGGTAGCCGTCGGCCTCTTCAATGGGATCGAGGTCGGCGCGCTGCAGGTTTTCGATCATGGCCAGCGTGGCCAGCATGCGATCGTCGACCGGCTTCACCAGCGCCGGGATCTCCGTCCACCCCAACCGACTGGCGGCGCGGAAGCGGCGCTCACCGGCAATGAGTTCGTAGCCTGAGCCGGTGGGAGCGGGGCGCACGGTAATGGGCTGGAGCAGCCCATTGATGCGCAGGCTCGACTCAAGGTCGGCCAGCTCCTCGGGGCGGAACTCCTTGCGCGGCTGGTACGGATTGGCGCGAATCTCCGACAGCTTGAGCGTGCGCAGCGACCCGGCGGCGTTGGGTTCTTCCACCGGTGGTGCGGGCGCGGGGGCTGGCGTGGCCGTCGCGGCGCCGACAGGGGCCGTGGTTTTGGCGGGCTCTTTCCGGGCGAGCAGGGCGTCGAGCCCGCGTCCGAGCCGGCGTGGTGGTTCAGGGGTCATACGGCGTCACTGGGGTGGTCGTGCGCATCCGGGGATGGCGCGGCGTCCTGGGTGGCATCGCGGCGTTCGATCATCTCGCGGGCCACGGCCATGTAGGCCTGTGCGCCCACCGACGCCACATCGTACACCACAATGGGCTTCCCGAAGCTGGGGGCTTCCGCGAGCCGAATATTCCTGGGGACGACGGTCTGGAAGACCTTGTCGCCAAAGTGGGAGCGGGCGTCCGCGGCCACCTGGCGACTGAGATTGAGCCGCGTGTCGTACATGGTGAGCAGCACGCCATCCACTTCGAGCGTGGGATTCATGGAATCCTGCACGCGCTGCACGGTCTCCATGAGCTGCGACAGCCCTTCCAGCGCGTAGTACTCGCACTGGAGCGGAATGAGCAGGGCGTCGGCGGCCACGAGCATGTTCAGCGTGATGAGCCCCAGCGACGGCGGGCAGTCAATCAGAATGAAGTCGTAGCGGTCGCGCACTCCGGCCAGGGCGTTGCGCATCCGGGAGACGCGGTCGTCGGCATCGACGAGTTCCACTTCCACGGCGGCCAGATCGGGCGTGGTGGGGAGCACATCGAGGTGCCGGAACTGCACGCCCCGAATGAGCGCCTGATCGAGAGGGACTTCGCCGAGCAACACGTCGTAGGTGTTGACGGAGAAGTCATCGCGGCTGATGCCGCAGCCGGAGGTCGCGTTCCCCTGGGGATCGGCGTCGATGAGCAGCGTGCGCTGCTCCGCGACCGCGAGGGAGGCGGCGAGGTTCACGGCGGTGGTGGTCTTTCCGACTCCACCTTTCTGATTGGCGATAGCGAGTATGCGTCCCACGGCTTTGGCTGAGAGGGGGGTTCGCGGGAGGCGAAGTATAGGGCGAATGGGGGCGGCGGACCATGGCGGCGGCGCAATTGCCTGCGAATTGGCATGGTTTCACGTGAAACGGGCGCGTTGGGGGCGGTCTGGCGCCGCGCGGGTGCAGTTAACGGCGCTTTGGGGTTGGTGTGGGCCCCGTCGCGCGACCCCCTCCCACCCCTTGGCGCGTTGCTTCGGGGGCGGTGCCCCCTCAGAGACGCGCGGTCGGGGCGGGAGGGGGCCGCGCGCCGTCAGCCTCGGGCCATCCGCCGCGGTCGTGGTGCCTACGCGATAGGGTGGGCGCGCGCACTGGAGGGCCAAGCCCGGCGCGGCCCCACACCTCCGCCGCGCGTCTCTGAGGGGGTGACGCCGGCAATGCGAGAGCATTGCACGGCCACCCCCGAAGCAACGCGCGAAGGAGCGTGTGGGGTCGTGCCGGGCGGACGCGAGCACCGGGCCACCCCCGAAGCAACGCGCGAAGGAGCGTGTGGGGTCGTGCCGGGCGGTCGCTCGGGAAAATCACGGCGTTTCACGTGAAACACTTTCGCACATGAGCACAAAAAAGGCCCGGACGCAGTCGCCCGGGCCCCTCCTTATCTGTGCGAGACGCCTTACGGCCGCTTGGCGAACTTCCAGCGGGTCCCCACCGAGACGCTGATGGTGTTGGTACCGGCGCTGATGGGGGCCGGGGTATCCGCCTCGACCTTCATGGCCATGGCCATCATGGCCCGCGGCTCGGGGCGCTCAAATTCATTGATCGTGAGCTCCATGAGCTCCGCCACCTCGCCGCCGGCAGCCTTGGCGGCCACCTCAGCCTGGCGCCGCGCCGAAGCGACGGCCAGAGTGAGCGCCTGATCCTGCGCCTTGGCCCGATCCTTTACCAGGAAGTCCAGCCCGGCCACCCGATTGGCGCCGTTGGCCAGCCCGGCGTCGATGATGGGGCCCGCCTGCTCCAGCTTGTCGGTCTCCACCTGCACGATGTTGCTGACCTGATAGCCGTCAATCACCACTCGGCGCAGCTTGTCGTCGTACCGCTGCACCGGGGCCACGTTGTAGTTGAGCGTCTGAATATTCGCCGCCGGGACGCCCAGCTTCTGGATGGCCGCCAGGATGGCCGCCTGCTTCTTGTTGTTTTCCTGCGCCGCCAGCTGCGAGGTCTTGGCCTGGGTCTCGACACCCACCTGCACACGCGCCCGGTCGGGGGCCACCTGCACCTCACCGCGCCCCGACACAAAGATCGTGGGCGGCTGCGGCGGCTGCACCACCTGCGCCCCACCCACACGCGCCAACGCCAGACTCATCCCCACCGCGCCCAGCGCCATGGGAATAACACCCCTCGGGCTGATCGTTCGGTACAACCCACGATATGACATCGGCTGGCGCATATGCTCTCCCGGCCCCGTGGCCGCTAATTGGGAAGACAACTCCTGAATTCTACCCCTCCAGACCCCGTTTGGTCACCAAGGTTCAAGAACAGGGCCCTCTCCGCCTTGGAACGTGTGGGACGAGACGGTTTCAAGGGACCAAATACTCCTATCTTATACAATCACTATAGAGCCAGTATTAAGCCATTTCACATCAGAAGCACCAAAAGTGAGAAAATACCGACCTCATCACCTCCTCACCTCCTCAACTCCAACGTTCTGGCACAACCACATCTTGCCAATCGCAGAGTTGCAGCGGAAACGCCGCGCCAGGTCCATTCGCCGTTGCCGTTCAGCCTCTTCGAAGCCAGCGACTCGCAACGGGCTAACCGACGGGAACGCCGCGCCCGAACGAAGGAGGTGAGGAGGATCGGAGGTGTGGAGCTCCCCGTCCCCTACATCTATATAGATGTAGTTTGGCGCCGGACTTCCCACATGAGGTTCTGCAGGTCGGCGGGGCTGATGCCGGGAATGGCGCTGGCCTGGGCCAGCGTCGCGGGGCGCAGGCGGGCCAGTTTCTGCCGCGCTTCAATGGAGATCGTTCGGATCTCGTCGTATTTGAGCGACGTGGGGAGGGGCAGGGCCCCTTGGGCAGTGAGCCGAGCGGCGCGCGAGCGCTCCTTGTCGAAGTAGCCGGCGTATTTGATCTCCAGCTCGGCGCCAATTACGGCATCCCGTGGGAGATCGGCGCCCACCCCGGCGGCATCAAAGAGCGATTGCAGGGAAATGTCCTGCCGCTTGGTAAGCTCCACCGCCCGCACCGCATGCTGCAGCGGACGGGAGCCGGCGGCCACCAGCAGCGGGTCGGCCACCTCCGGCGTCATGCTGGTGCGTTCGGCCAGGGCGAGCGCATCGCGCACCGCCGAGAGGCGCGAGGCCATGACATCGCGTTCCACGCCGGTGAACAGCCCGGCCTCGTCGGCAATCGGTGCCAATCGCGACAGCGCGTTGTCCTGCCGAACGGTGAGCCGGAATTCGCTGCGGGAGGTAAACAGCCGATACGGCTCATCAACGCCGCGCGTGATGAGGTCATTCACCAGCACGCCGATGTAACTCGTTTCGCGCCCCAGTACGAGTGGCTCACGCGCCTGCGTACACCGCGCGGCGTTGATGCCGGCAATGACGCCCTGACCCGCCGCTTCTTCGTAGCCGGTGGTGCCATTCACCTGCCCGGCGAAATACAGCCCATCAATGGCGCGCGAACCGAGCGACGCATCGAGCTGTGTGGGCGGATAGTAATCGTATTCAATCGCGTAGCCGGCGCGGGTCATGCGCACATGCTCCAACCCCGGCACGGAGCGCAGAATCTCCAACTGCACCGGTGCCGGCAGACTCGTGGAGAGGCCGTTCACATACAGCTCGGTGGTGTCGTGCCCCTCGGGTTCGAGGAAGAGCTGATGTCGTGTCTTGTCGGGAAACTTCACGACCTTGTCTTCGACACTCGGGCAATAGCGCGGCCCGCGTGACGCAATGGCGCCACCGTACATCGCCGACTCATTGATATGATCGGTGATGATCTCTGTGCCCGATTCTTCAAGCCACGTAATCCAGCAGGGCATCTGCACCGGATGACGCGTGGTGCTCTCCGCATGGTGCGAGCGGCGCGGGGTGGTCCAGAAATGCGACCACGAATAATCGAACAGCTCAATCTCGCTGTCCTGTCGCTCCGTCACGTCGTAGCGCACACTCCGCCCGTCGATGCGCGGCGGTGTGCCGGTCTTGAAACGCTCTGTAGTGAGCCCTACGGCGTCGAGCTGTTCACCCAGCAGCACACTGGGCGCTTCACCAGCGCGGCCACCACTGATGCGCGTGCCGGTGCCAATGTGCATGGTGCCACGTCCAAAGGTGCCAGTGGTGAGCACCACCGCACGCGCACCAAAGCGACGCCCTTCGGCGGTTTCCACGCCGGCAATGCGACGGGTACCGGCGGTAGCGCCTTCGTCGAAGAGCAGCCGCGCGACCATCCCCTGCATGGTGAGCAGATTGGGCTGCGCTTCCAGCAACGTGCGCACCGCTCGCCGGTACAATCCGCGATCACATTGCGCGCGCGGCGCCCACACGGCCGGCCCCTTGCCGCGATTGAGCATGCGGAACTGCACACTCGCCAGGTCGGTGGCGCGCGCCATGATACCGCCCAGCGCATCCACCTCGCGCACCACGGTCCCCTTGGCAATGCCGCCAATGGCGGGATTGCAGGAGAGCTGCCCGATCTGTTCAAGCGCGCCGGTAATGAGCGCGACCTTGGCCCCACTGCGGGCGGCCGACACCGCCGCTTCGGTACCCGCATGTCCGCCGCCCACCACGATCACATCGAACGTGGCTTCGAGGGTGGCACTGGTGGGGGAGGGGATGAGGTCAGTCGGCATGCTCAAAAGGTAAAACAAACGATCGCTGTTGCTGCCGATTTCTTTGCGGCCATGCCGCATCGTGCTCCCACGGCTCCACTGCCGCCGGCTATCGCACCGAACCAAATTCCGGCATGCCTCTCACTCTCTCGCACACCGCCCCCACGCTGCTCATCAAGAAGAGCGCGTTTGAACGCGTGGGTCTCACCCGCGCCCAGTTCGACGAGGCGCTCTCGTTGACCGCCGACGAGTTTCGGGTGGAAGCCGGGCTCATTGCCATTGGCCCGCTGGTGGGTGAGGATACGCTCTCCGACCTCATTGCCCAGCTCGAGGAGTTGGGGCTGGCCTACTACGACGACTTCTTCGAGTTCAGCGGCAACTGGCCGGACTGGCTCAAGCTGTTCGTCATGGACGCCGGGGTCTGACGGCCCCAGCGGCGCCCTTTGCGGTGCGCCGCCATCCAGGCATCACTACGGCGGTGCATCCCTTCCCAGCCGCAGTCGGTGCACCAGCTGTAGCGCACGCGAAACCCCAGAAACCGACGCCACCCTTTGCGCTGCACGGCGAGCGTATCGCCGTCGCACACCGGACACTGCGCGCCCTCGGGGAGCATCACCAGATACACCTTGGTGAGTAGCAAGAACATGCTGATCTGCAACGCCGAAATGACGGCGATGAAGATGTAGGCATCGGTCCAGCTCCAGCGTCCGGGCATCGCGCTTCTCCGTTACAGCCGCTGCTCAACCGCAGACCACGGCTCGGCGAACGCCACGCCCTCGTCCACCCGGTCAATCACGACCTCGATGCCCTCGGCGAGTGCGTCCCCGTCGAGGGACCGCACCGGCAACGTGCATTCGTGTCCGTCCAGCTCGTACACCAGCGTGCCCGTTCCATTGGCCTGTGCCTCGTGGGTGATTCGCGCCAGCGTGCCCTGCAACAGATAGCGCGGGTCCATGTCATCGGCGCGCGCGCTGGGAATGGCCCACCGCGCAATAAGGAGCGACTGCAGCGCATAGGCACCACCGCCGGCCACCAGTGCCACCACGAGTGACGCCACCCAGCTGAACCCGGTGTGTCGGTCGAGCAGGTACCCGGTGAGTCCAAAGACCACACCAAACGCGGCGATGCTGGCCAGGTTGAAGAGCGCCGACGGTTCTGACGCCGGGTTGTGCTCACTCCGCCGTTCGTGCGGGGCACCCATGGGTGCCACCGAGCGCTCGGTGCCATGCAGCATGGCATAGACCCCGAGCACTAACCCCGTTACGAAAAACGCCAACGTCACCACTGTCACCGCAGGACTCTCCGACAAAGACACGCCAACGCCACCTGTTACCAGGCTACCTATCGCGCCGCACCCACCTCGTCAAAGCTAGAGCGCTGCACCACGCGGCTCCATCCTTCGACCCAGAAACTCGGCCGCCCGCCACTCGCCATAATACCAGGGCGTGAGCGGACCCGAGTACGACGTGAACCCCACATGGCCGCCGCGAGCCGGGAATTCCATCTCGACGGCGCTATTGCCGGCAAGTTCAGTGCGCACCCGGTCCAGCACCGCCGGCGGAAGAAACGGGTCGTCCACCGCACTGAGCAGCAAGGTGGGGCGCTGAATACGCGAAAGATACGGGAGGGAGCTGGCGCGGGCGTAATAGTCGGCGGCATCCCTGAACCCGTGCAACGGCGCCGTAAAGGCATCGTCGAATTGCCAGAGCGTGCGGGCCTGCCGCACCACCTGCAGCGGGGCCAACTCCGGATGCCGCGAGATCTTGGCCAGCGCCTTGGGGATGAGCGACTTGAGAAAGAACTTCTCGTATACGGCCCCGAACCCCCGCCCGATATACCGCGACGCCTCGGCCAGATCGAACGGGACCGACATGGCCACGGCCCCACGCACCTGCGCCGGGAGTGCATCCCCCTCCTCCCCCAGCATCTTGCAGAGCACGTTGCCCCCCAGGCTCACACCCATGAGCCCCAGCGGAGCATTGGGGAAGGCGGTGACCAGTTGGCGGACCACCCAGAGCGGGTCACTGGTCTCGCCAGAGTGGTAGCTCCGGGGTAGGCGGTTCGGCTCCGAACCACAAGTGCGGAAGAGCAGCAGGTCGGCGGCCCACCCCCGGGACCGGGCCTCGCGGAACATGGCGCGCGCGTAGTGCGAGTGCACACCACCCTCAAGGCCATGAAAGAGGAGGAGCCGAGGACTGTCGGGACCGCGCTGACCGTCGAGCCGAGCCAGCTCCACAAAGTCGCCGTCGGGGGTGTCCCAGCGCTCCGTCCGCACGGGCAGCCGCGGCTCCCGGCGCCCCAGGCGTCCCCACAGCGTGGCGCTGTGCGGGTCGGGGAGCCACCAGGCGGGGCGATATGGACGGGACGAAGGCATCATGCGCACGCAATCTAAGTGTTAGACTTGGCGCACCCGTTCCACAGCCTTCCTCGCGTCCCCCTCCGCGTGCTCAAGAAAATTGTCCGCAACCTGACCTTTCAGGTCATCGTCGCGGTGACCCTCGGTGTCCTCCTCGGCGTCGTCGCCCCGGATTTCGCCAAGTCGCTCAAGCCCATTGGTGACACGTTCATCAATCTCGTGAAGATGGTGATCACGCCGATCATCTTCCTCACCATCGTGCATGGTATTGCCAGCATGGCCGATCTGTCCAAGCTGGGGCGCGTGGGAGGAAAGGCGCTGCTCTACTTCGAGATTGTATCCACCTTTGCGCTGGGCATTGGGCTGGTGGTGGTGAATCTCACGAAGCCGGGCAAAGGACTCGACATCAGTGCGCTCGCCAAGGGGGACGTGAGCAAATATCTCGCGGCCGGCGAAAAGCAGAGCATGCTGGAGTTCTTCCTGCACATCGTGCCCAGCAACGTGGTGGCCGCGTTTGCGAGTGGCGATCTGCTGCCGGTGGTGTTCTTTGCCGTACTTTTTGGTGTAGCGCTCACCGCCGTGGGTGATGCGGGGCGCGACATTGCCGATCTGCTGGTGCGTTTCCAGGCGGTGTTCTTTCGCATCGTGGCCATGGTGATGGTGCTGGCGCCGGTGGGCGCGTTCGGGGCCATGGCGTATACGGTGGGCACCTTCGGTCTCAAGACGCTGCTGCCGCTGGGACGCCTGATGCTCGATGTCTACGTCACGATGGCGCTGTTCATCTTCATTGTGCTCGGCTCCATCTGTCGCGCGTACGGTTTCCGCATCTGGCCGTTTCTGCGCTACATCAAGGAAGAAATTCTGCTGGTGCTGGGCACCTCAAGCAGCGAAGCCGCACTGCCGCGCATGCTGGAAAAGCTGGAGCGCTACGGCTGCGCCAAGCCGGTGGTGGGGCTCGTTATTCCCACCGGGTATTCGTTCAACCTCGATGGCACGAGTATCTACCTCAGCATGGCAGCCATCTTCATTGCGCAGGTGTACGGCATTGATCTGCCCATTGGCGAACAGCTCACGCTCCTGGGCATTCTGATGCTCACCAGCAAGGGCGCGGCAGGTGTAACGGGCTCGGGGTTCATTGTGCTCGCGTCAACACTGGCCGCGACGCGCACCGTTCCCGTGGAAGGGGTGGCGCTGCTGCTGGGCGTGGATCGCTTCATGAGCGAAGCGCGCGCCATTACGAATCTCATTGGCAACGGCGTGGCCACGCTGGTGGTGTCACGCAGTGAAAACGCGTTCGATGATGAGAAGCGCGCGATTGCTGAGGCGGGGATGTAAGGGGCAACAGCTGGGCCGGACAACAGCTGGGCGGGACAACAGCATGACCTACTGCATGACGAACAGCATGACTAACGGCGGGTTACTGCGGGGTGACTGCGGGAGACTAGTGGGTTGGGGCAGTTCCCCCCAAAAGTCATCATCAGCAGTGATCGCTGACTCCCACTCCGTCACCCGCTGTTTGTCATGCAGTAGTCATGCAGTAGGTCATGCTGTTGTCCCGGCCTGCAGTTGTCCCGGTGGCAGTTATGGCCCCGCCGGAAGCCGAGAAGCCCCGCCGCCCGCTACACCGCCCGCTGCACCGTGCACGGATTCCCGAAGGCGAGCATTCCCGCCGGGACATCGCTGGTCACCACGCTGCCGGCGCCAATGACCGCACCTGCGCCAATGGTGACACCGGGCATGATAAGAGAACCGGCGCCAATCCACGCGCCGTCGCCAATCACGATTGGGCTGGCGGTGGTCACATACGGGGACTGTCCGCTGCCAGGGGTCCACTCGGCGGGCAGGCGCTCGGCCGTGGCCACCGGATGCGAGGCGGTGAGCAGCTGCACGCCCGGACCAATCAGGACCTTCTCGCCAATGGTGATGTTGGCCGAGTCGAGCATGACGACGTTCATGTTGATGAACGTGTGCGCTCCGATGGAGATGTGGGCCCCGTAGTCGCAGAAGAACGGCGCCTCAATCCAGACCCCGTCGCCAATGTGCCCCAGCAGGTCCCGCAGCACCTGCAGCCGCGGTACGGTGGCGTTGGAGGGCGTCTGCTCGAACTGCTGCAGCCGAGCCCGGGCCCGGTGGGTGAGCGCCAGCAGCTCCGGATCGCGCGAATTGTACGGCAGTCCGGCACGCATGCGGGTCCGCTCGGTTTCTGGGGCATTGGTCATGTTCTAAATTACCCCGATGCCCCCGGCCGACCTCCTTGTTCAGATATTTGGCACCAAAAAGAGTGCCGATACCCGAAAAGCGCTGCGATTCTTTGCCGAACGCCGCGTGAAAACGCATTTCGTGGACCTCGCCGAGCGTGCCGCCTCGCTGGGTGAGCTGAAGCGGTTCACGCAGAAATTCGGCGTGGAGGCCATTCTCGATCGCGACAGCAAGCGCTTTGCCGACCTCGGGCTGCGCACGGCGCTCTACGGCGAAGAGAAGTGGCTGTCGATCCTGGCCGACGAACCGTTCATGCTGAAGCAGCCGCTGGTACGACTGCAGAACAAGTTGTGCGTGGGTGTTGATGAGAAGCTGTTCAAGGACTGGCTGGCGTAATCAGGCAACACTCATAACCCATGACTCGAACCCATAACCCGGAACTGATCAGTTCCGGGTTTTGCGCTTGAGTCATGCGTTGTGAGTTAGAAAACTCTCGGCGTATAGACCACGCCATCGGGTGTTTCACCGGCCTTGAGTTCACCGACAATTTTGCGTTGGGCCACGTCGATAATGGCAACGGCGCTGCCCGTGCTGAATGACAGAAAGGCGTACGTGCCGTTGGGGGCGAAGATGATGCCCTGCGGTCCTTTGCCGGGGAGCGAGAGGCGCGCGAGTTCCTTGCGCGACGCGCGGTCAATGAAGCGCAGCTCTTCTTTGCGCAGGTCGGGCATGAGTACGAGCTTGCTGTCGGGCGAATAGAGCACACGGTACGGCCAGCCAAAGCCCTCGGCGGCCGTGCTCACGGTGCCGGAGACGCTGTTCACCACACTGATCAGCCCGGTCTGGTTGCTCCCCACCCACACCTCGGCGCCATCGGGGGTCACGTTGATGGCTTCCGGCTGGTTGGGCACGGCAATGGTGCGCAGCGATGTGCCGGCCACGAGATCGAGTTCTGAGACGGTGTTGCTGCCAATGTTGCCTGTCCAGCCGCGGGTACCGCTGGCGGTGATGCCCACCATGTGCGAGCCGTTCTGGTTGGTGGGAATGACCTTGGGAATTTCTCCCGTGGCGACGCGCACCAGCAGCAGGGCCCGGTTGGCTTCGCTGGTGACGGCCACGAGCGAGTCGCCGGGGAGCAGCACGAGACCATGCGGGCGGCGGTATTCGCCGAGCGAGGCCGTGCGCGTCACCTTGCGTCTGGGGACGTCGATGAACGTGAGCGTGCTCCCCGGTGCCGGGCCGGTACCATAATCGGTCACGATGGCGGTGCGCCCGTCTTGCGTGAGCACGATTTCGTGCGGCCCGTTGCCGGTGGGGAGCGTGGCCAGCGTGGCGCCGGTCCCCACATCAATGATGGTGGCCGTGCCCGGCGTCTTGTTGGTCACCACGAGCGTGCCGGTGAGTCCAGCCACCTGCGCGTGCAGGGGAGTGACGATGGCCAGCAGGGCCGTCAGCAAAAAGGCGCGGCGCATGAGAATTTTCCGGTAGGGTGCGGGGGACGGTCTGGCGCGATAAGATCGCGTCATGGCACGATCGCGCTTTTCGGCTACGAACGCCGTCGGACATTCGTTCAGCGGGACGTTTACCGCCACCCTGTTCCGTTATCCTGGCAAGGGCGGCTGGACCTTTGTTGAGGTGCCCGACGAGTTGGCGCCGCCGGTCACGCACGGTTGGGGACGAACCCCGGTCACGGCGTCGATGGGTGGCGTATCATGGGAAACCAGCGTGTGGCGCGGGAAAGATGGTCGGACGCTCCTGGCGCTTCCGAAAAAGGTACGAGGGTCGTTGGGCGAAGGTGATCACGTCACGTGTCGCATTCAGTTTTCCGCGCTGTAACCTATAACTCTTCTGCTCATGCTCTCCCCCATCGTTGCCGGTGTCTGGCGCATGGCCTCCTGGAACTGGACGCCGCAGGAGCGCCTGCGCTGGATTGAGCAGTGTCTCGAACTGGGCGTGACGAGCTTTGATCACGCCGACATCTACGGCGCGTACACCGTGGAGGCGCTCTTTGGCGAGGCGCTGGCGCTGGCGCCGGGGCTGCGGCAGCGGATGCAGCTGGTGACCAAATGCGGCATTCAGCTGCGCGTGCCGGCGCGCCCCGATACGCGCATCAAGCACTACGACACCTCGGCCCAGCACATTGTGCGCAGCGTGGAGAACAGTTTGGCGGCGCTCGGCACCGACCACATTGAACGTCTGCTGCTGCATCGCCCCGATGCCCTCATGGATGCGGATGAAGTGGCCGGCGCGTTCGAGAGGCTGCAGGAGAGCGGCAAGGTGCAGCAGTTTGGCGTGTCGAATTTCAGCGTCGCGCAATTCGAACTGCTTCACGCGCGCTTTCCGCTGGTGACCAACCAGATTGAGTGGCACCCGCTGCACCGGGCGCCGCTGCACGATGGCACGCTCGATCAGGCCCAGCGCATGCGCGCGCATCCCATGATCTGGTCGCCGCTGGCGGGCGGTGCGCTGTTCACCAGCCACGCCGAAGACGCCATGCGCGTGCGCGGGGTGCTTACCAGCATTGGTGCGCAGTATGGCGTGAGTGCGGCGACGGTCGCGTTTGCGTGGATCCTGCGGCATCCCAGCCGGCCGCATCCCATTGCCGGCTCGCGTCGTATTGAGGCGATGCAGGAAGCGGTGGCGGCGGTGGGGGTGCGGCTGGATGCGCAGGAGTGGACGGAGATTCTTTGCGCGGCGACGGGGGAGGAGGTGCCATGAGGGGCCGCCATAGACAGGGAGCAGGGAGCAGGTGGCAGGGGGCAGGAGGCAGGGGCACTGCGGTGATGATGGGGGCGCTTCTTGCTGCGTTTCCGCTGAGCGCGCAGCAGGCGCCGTTGGGAGGATGGCCGCAGCATTCGCGGGCGCGGCCGGCGCCGCCGGTGGTGACGCCCGGGCCACATGTGAGTGTGTTGCCGCCGCGTGATGCGGTGGTGCTCTTTGATGGCGCGTCGCTGAACGCGTGGATGATGAGCGACAGCACGCCGGCCAAGTGGCGCGTGGTGGATGGCGCCTTTGAAGTGACGCCGGGCACGGGCACGCTGGTAACGCGCGCCGCCTTTGGTGATGTGCAGCTGCACATCGAGTTCATGTCCCCCAATCCGTCCAAGGGGCGCGATCAGGACCGCGGCAACAGCGGCGTGTTTTTTGGCGGCGGCCGCTACGAAGTGCAGGTGCTCGATTCGTACAAGAACCCCACGTACGCCGACGGGCAGGCGGCGAGTTTGTACGGGCAGTATCCGCCGCTGGTGAATGCGAGCCGAGTGCCGGGGGAGTGGCAGAGCTACGACATCACGTACAAGCGACCGCGCTTTGCTGCCACCGGCAAGGTGCTGCAGCCCGCGGTGCTTACGGTGGTGCATAACGGCGTGCTGGTGCAGGATCATCGCGCGCTCATTGGCCCTACGGCCAACGGTTCGCGCCCGCCGTACGAAAAGCATGAGGACCGGCTGCCGCTCATGCTGCAGGACCATGATCATCCGGTGCGCTTCCGTAACGTGTGGGTGCGCAACCTGGAGGCGCTGCCACAGGAAACGGTGCAGTACCGCACGCCGCAGGGCGATGTCTTTCGTGCGCTCGGCGAGACGGATGCCGTGGTGAAAGCGCGTGCGGCACTCGGCGGCAACTATCGCAATGTGAGCAACGTGATTGCGCTAGGTGTGGCGCAGTCGGGGGTGCGGCAGTTTCGCGAAGCCATTACCACGTTTACGCGTGGACTGGCGGCGCTACCGGCTACGGGTCGCAACGTGAAAGACGAAGCGATGCTGCTGCGTTGGCGCGGGCATCGCTATCTGTCGGTGCGCGAGTTTGCCAAGGCGGAGGCCGACCTTACGCGCGGGTTGGCGCTGGATGGCACGAACTACGGCATTCTGTTCCACCTTGGTGTGCTGCGGTTTCACGCCGGGCGCTTTGCCGACGCGGCCGCCCTGTTTGCGCGCGCACAGCCCGTGGCGCCGGATGGTGGCGAGCGGGCCGGCAGTACGGACTGGTTGTGGATGTCGCTGGCGCGGGCGGGGCGTGTAGCAGAAGCCAATGCCATGCTGGTCAAACGTATTGATCAGCAGCCTGACCCCAAGCCGGCGCCGCCGGGGTACGCGTACGTCACGCGGCTCAAGCTGTATCGGGGGGAGATCACCCCGGAGCAGCTCATTGGTGACAACGAAGTGGATGACGTGAGCATCTCCACGCTCGCCTATGGCCTGGGCAACTGGTACATGGTGAAGGGCGATACCGTTAACGCGCGGGCCGCGTGGCAGCGTGCGGTGCAGAGCGGTGGCTGGCCGGGCTTTGGCTTCAACGTGGCGGAAGCGGAACTGCGGCGGCTCGGGGCGCGGCGGCGGGCTCGGTAAAGAGCTCGTCGGAGGCACGGAGGGACGGAGTGCGCGGAGAAATGCTAAAGCCATGCTCCGCTCCTCTGCACCTCCCCACCTCCTTCGATCGGGCCCGTACCAGATTGAGGGGGGTGTGGAGCTGAGGAGGTGAAGAGAACCTCTGGCTGTTCTCAGCCCTGCCAATCGCGCGATGTGGCCAGCAGCGTTGCGGGCACGCCAATCACGTAACCCAGCACCAGCAACATCGGCGCCATGATATCGCCGCCGCGCCAGAGATCGACGTAGCCGAGCAGCAGTGTCAGCGCGGTGATGCCACCGGCCACAGCGGTCTGTCTGTCAAGGGCCATGCGGTTACAGCTCCGTGGCCAGTTCGCGCACCTGCACCGGGTCGAGCGTGCAGTCGTTCACCTGAAACGACACGGCAATGGCGTCACGCGGCAGGAGTGCGCGCACGCGCCATTCTGTACTGGAGACGCGGGTGAGGCGCGTGGGCTCGAAGGGCACCACATGCGCTTCGTTGGCCTGTTGGTCGCGCAGGGCGCGTTGCACCTGCACATCGCGCACGTCGCTGCCGCGCACCACGTACTCCACCACCTTCATGGTGTCGAGCAGGCGGCCCTGCATGATGGCGGCGAGTGAGTCGGCGCCGCGCACCGGCACGGCGCTGTCGCCCAGCACGATCGCCGACGGCTGCACACGGGCGGACAGGTCGCGCTGGTCACTCTGGCGCACCGTAGCGGCCAGCATGAGCATGGCGGTGAGGAGCACACCCCCGAGCCCGGTGAGCGAGCCGCGGCGGCGCCAGCGCGAGGCGTGCTGCACCATGGGGGCCGATAGCAGGCGCGGCGTTGGCAAGCCACGGACGGCGTGCATGATGCGCGTGCGGGCTTCGGGGCGCGACGCCACCGGGGCGCGCAGCGCGTCCACGATCCACGTGGGCGGCTGGTCGTGGTGGTCGGGGGAAAAGGCGCCGGGCTTCATGAGGACAGGTGCTCCGTAAGCAGGGTGCGAAGACGTTGGCAGGCGCGCTGAACACGCATCTTGAGCGCGGACACACCCACGCCCGTCAGGGCCGACATCTCTTCGTAGCTCAGTTCTTCGCCGAACCGTAAGACCAGCGCCTCGCGCGCTTCCGCCCCCAGATGGGACATGGCGTGCGCCAACTCGGCGCGGCGGCTCAGCGCATCGTCGTCAGCGCTCACCGACAGATGCTCGGTGTGCAGCTCCGGGTCGAGCGCCACGTAGCGGGCGTTCTTGGTGGCGCGCGTGCGGCACTGGTTCACCAGAATGCGCATGAGCCAGCCGCCAAACTTGTCGCGCTCGTGATAACTGCCCAGATGACGGTAGGCGCGGACGAAGGCGTCCTGCACCACGTCTTCGGCGTCGTCGGAATCGGCCAGCAGATGGGTGGCCACACGCAGACACTGCGCGTGGTACCGGTCAACCAACGCCGCAAAGGCGTCGGTCTGGCCGGCCAGCACCTGGCGGATCAGGAGCGCATCGGGGGGTGAATGAGGATCGGGCACGCCATCCAACCCGGGTTCGGCGGGAATCGTCACATCGGGTTAGACGGGGTTTCGTGCCCGATGGTTGCAGGGGGGCGGCGGGTTGGGTGTGGGCTTGGGTGTGGGTTTGGGTGTGGGTTTGGGTGTGGGCCCCGTCGCGCGACCCCCTCCCACCCCTTGGCGCGTTGCTTCGGGGGCGGTGCCCCCTCAGAGACGCGCGGTCGGGGCGGGAGGGGGCCGCGCGCCGTCAGCCTCGGGCCATCCGCCGCGGTCGTGGTGCCTACGCGATAGGGTGGGCGCGTCGCTGCGCTCGCTTTGGGGTGCGCGCGGGCTGGGGGCAGCGGGGGAACTGATCAGTTCCGGGTTTTGGGTTCGGGTATTGAGTTGCGGGTAGACCGTGGCATTGCCCGAACCCAGAACCCATGACTCAAACCAGGAACTCGAAACTGATCGGTTGGCGCACTCGCCCCGTGAGCCCGGCGCGGCCCCACACCTCCGCCGCGCGTCTCTGAGGGGGTGACGCCGGCAATGCGTGAGCATTGCTCGGCCACCCCCGAAGCAACGCGCGAAGGAGCGTGTGGGGTCGTGCCGGGCGGTCGCGCGCACCGGGCCACCCCCGAAGCAACGCGCGAAGGAGCGTGTGGGGTTGTGCCGGGCGGTCGCGCGCACGGAAACTCAGCACCTCAGCACCTCCGCTGCCAAGGTCGTATACCAGATGTCGCCACAAGCCGGCGCCTGACTCTCACCCGGATTTCCCGATGGCCCCTCGATCCAATTCCGCCTTTCGCCGTGCGGCCGCCATGGTCCTGCTCGCGCCGGCGGTTGCTGCTGCCCAGACCGTCACCGCCCCGCCCATCGCCGAGGATGCCCGCATTCATGAGGCGGTCGCCAATGCCTCGGCCGACCGCGTGAAAAAGGACATCACGACGCTCGTGAAGTTCGGCACGCGTCACACGCTGTCGGATACCATGTCCACCACGCGTGGTATTGGGGCGGCGCGTCGCTGGATTTACGGTGAGTTCCAGAGCATCTCGAAGCAGTGCGGCGGCTGTCTGGAAGTGCGCTACATCGAGGAAGTGTGGAAGGGGAGCCCCACGGGGCGTATCAAGGACGACGTGAACGTGGTAAACGTGGTGGCCATTCTGCGCGGCGCCACCGAACCCAATCGCTACATCGTGCACACCGGCGACATTGATTCGCGCGTGACCGACGTGATGAACGGGACCAGCGAATCACCGGGGGCCAACGACAACGCGAGTGGTGTGGCGGCGCTGCTGGAAGCGGCCCGTCTCATGAGCAAGCACAAGTACGCCGCGTCGGTGGCCTTTGTGGCGCTGAGCGCCGAAGAGCAGGGGCTCTTTGGTGGCGAGATCGTGGCCAAGGTGGCGCAGAAGGAAGGGTGGCGCATTGATGCCGTGATCAACAACGACATGGTGGGGAACAGCCGCGGCATTGACGGCGTGTTTGAAAACACCAAGGCGCGCGTCTTTGCGCCGGGGTTGCCGGCCAATACGCCGCCGGCCGAACTGCGCCGCATTCTCACCAACGGCGGCGAGCTCGATACGCCGAGTCGTCAGCTGGCGCGCTACATCGATCTGGTGGCCGATCGCTACCACCCCAACATGGACGTGGAGATCATCTACCGCCTCGATCGCTATGGTCGCGGTGGACACCACACGCCGTTCTTCAATCTGGGTGCGGCGGCGGTGCGTCTCATGGAAGCGCACGAAGACTACACCAAGCAGCACCAGGATTTGCGTACCGAGAAAGGCATTGCCTACGGCGACGTGCTGGAGGGCGTGGACTTTGACTACGCCGCCAAGATGACGGCGCTGGATGCGTCGGTGCTCATGTCATTGGCGTGGGCGCCCGCCGCGCCAGACTCCGCCACCATTCGCGGCTCGGTGCAGCCGTCTCCCACGCTGCGCTGGAAGGCGAGCCCCAGCCCCGACGTGATGGGCTATCGCATTTACTGGCGCAAGCCGAGCGAAGTGAACTGGACCCGCTCGCGCTTTGTGGGGAACGTGACCGAGCATACGCTCAAGAACGTCATTATCGACAACTACTTCTTTGGCGTGGCGGCGGTGGGCAAGAACGGGCAGGAAAGCCTGGTGGCGTTTCCGCGCTGAGCGGGACCGTCAGCGTTTGCTGAGTGCAGACTGAATGAGTGGCTCCACGATGCCGGCCATGATTCGGTAGCCGGCATCGGTAGGGTGCACGCCATCGGCCGCATGCTCGGGGCGCATGCCGCCCCGCTCGTCCGCGAACGGCGTGTGGTAGTCCACGAAGGTGGCCCCGCGCTGCGCGGCGTACGCTTTCAGCCAGCGATTGATGGCGATGATTTTGGGCGCCGGCTGCAGCCCTGGCTTCCACGGGTAGTCGTACACGGGCAGAATGGCGCACAGCAGCACTTTGATACCGCTGGCCTGCGCCAGCTCGGCCATGGCGGCGAGGTTGTCCTGGATTTCCTCGAGCGTGGCAGGGCCGGTGTTGCCGGCAATGTCATTGGTGCCGGCCAGAATCACCACGGCGGCGGGCTTGAGGGCCACCACATCCTGCCGGAAGCGCAGCAGCATCTGCGCGGTGGTCTGGCCGCTGATGCCCCGCCCCACATAGGGGCGCCCCGGAAACATGGTGGCAAAGTGGCGGGCCCACCCCTCGGTAATGGAGTTGCCGAAGAACACCACGCGCGACGTTCCCGGCTGGGGGGCACCGAGCGCGGCGTTGGCCGCGCGGTAGCGCGCCAGTCCGGCAAATTCGACGGCCGACGAAGACTGGGACATCACGCGAGGAGGAAAGGCGACGGCCAGCAGGAGACCGGTAGCGCAGGCGACGACGGTCGTGCGCCGCGCACGGGGTGAACGGGGAGTCATGTGCATGGGCTATTCTGCCTTGCCCGAGCACCCCTCACAAGCCACGGCCATGTGCAGTGCTCCGAACGCACTTGCGAGGGGGTAGGCGGCTCTCCAAGCTATTCCGGTTGTACCGGTCATCACATTTACGGCATCAATGGAGCGCATATGGGTTCGGCGAGATGGACGATGGGAATGGGGGGCGTGCTGCTGGCGTCCGTCGCCGTCATGGCGGCGACACCGTGGTCGCCGCGGGCCGTCGTGCAGGTGACGGTAAACGCACGCTGTGCCGGGCCAAACAACACTGAAATCACCGTGAGCCCGTGGAACGTGCGGTTACAGCAGGGCGATGAGATTGAGTGGGTGATCGCGGCCAACGCCAACAGCAACGACATTACCGTGACCCCCAAGGAGACCAGCGACTGGCCCTTTGCCACGCGTGGTCCGTTCAATGCCGCCAAGGGGCGTCCGGCGCGGGTGAATGGGATGCGCCAGAACGGCCGCGGCACGTACAAGTACAACATTCAGTTGGTCTGCCAGTCCGGGAACAATCCACCGGATGAAGTGCTGATCGACCCTGATATCATTGTGGACTGAAACGCTCTCAACCCAGGAGATGTGTATGCGCAGAGTTTTAGGGCGGGGCGTCGCAGTGGCCGCGTCAATCACGGTCGTGGTGGCGCTGGCGGCCTGTGATTCCGGGGGGCGCGCGGCGCCGCCGGCGTCTGATCGCGAGATAAAGGCCAAGAACGCCGATACGATCACGGTCACCGCCAACTGTGCGGCCGCGAATCAGATCGATGTGGACGTGAACAAGTGGGTGGTGGACATGAAGCCGAATGGCGTTGTCACGTTCGTCGTTGACACCGCGTCGTCGGATGATGCGGTGGTGACCATCGAGCAAAAGACGCCGGATCAGTGGCCGTTTGCCGACGCGCCGCCGTTCAATCCCGGCAAGGGCAGCGCCAACGGGCCAAAGGGTGGCAAGGCCAAGGCGGCGAAGGGTGAGTACCACTACAACCTTCGTGTCGTGTGCGGGACGGCCCCCAACACTCGCACCGTCCTGATCGACCCCGATATCTTCGTCGACTGACGACGGTCTGACGCACCACGACGTACCCTGACGTACCCTGACGTACCCCATCACCACGGCATGAGCGCATTCCCGAAACACCCCGCCCGCATCGGCCCGTACGACATCATCCAGCTGCTTGGTGAGGGCGGGATGGGTGTCGTGTACGAAGCTGAAGAAACCGCACCGGTGCGGCGGCGGGTGGCGCTCAAGCTGGTCCGCGCGGGGCTGGACGATGCGCGCGATGTGCTCGCGCGCTTCGATGCGGAGCGTCGGGCGCTGGCGGTGATGAATCACCCCGGCATTGCGCGCGTGCTGCAGGCCGGGAGCACGGAAAACGGTGAGCCGTACTTCGCCATGGAACTCGTGCGCGGTTTGCCGCTCACGGAGTTCTGCGACACGCGCCGCCTCGCGGTCCGTGATCGGCTGCTGCTGTTCATCGGCATCTGCGAAGCGGTGCAGCACGCGCACCAGAAGGGCGTCATTCATCGCGACCTCAAGCCGTCCAACATTCTCGTCACCGACGAGGAAGGACACCCGCAGCCCAAGATCATCGACTTCGGCATTGCCAAGGCGCTGGGGCCGCAAAGTTCGGAACAGGTGGCGAAAACGCTGGCGGGTTTTGCCATGGGCACGGTGGCGTACATGAGCCCCGAGCAAGCCAGCAGCACCGCCATGGACGTGGATACCCGCGCCGACATCTACTCCCTCGGCGTCATTCTCTACGAATTGCTCGTGGGCAATCTGCCGGTGGATCCGGTGGAAGTGGGGATCTACGAATTCCTCGCCCGTCTGGCGAGTGGCAACACGCTACCGCCCACGCCGAGCGTGGGATTGTCCACGGCCATCGCCCGCAGCGAAACCATTGCGCAGCGTCGGCGTACCGACCCGCGGCATCTGCGCAAAGAGTTGCGCGGCGATCTCGACTGGATCGTGATGAAGGCGATGCACCCCGACCGGGTTCATCGTTTCGAAACAGCCAACGGACTCGCCGCCGACATCAAGCGCCATCTGGCCAACGAGCCGGTCACGGCCCGTCCACCCAGCACGCGCTATCGCCTCAGCAAGTTCGTGCAGCGGCACCGGGTGGGGGTGATGACGGCCGGGGTGGCGTCCATTATGGTCGTGGCGAGCTCCGTGGTGGCTACGGTGGGCTTCGTGCAGGCGCGCCGCGCCGAACGTCGTGCAGAAAGCGACGCCGCAGCGGCCAAGCAGGTGACGGATTTCATGGTGGATCTGTTCCGGCAGTCCGACCCCACCGTGTCGCGACGTGGCAGTGTGACCGCGCAAGCCATTCTGGAGCAGGGCATCAAGCGCGTCACGACCGACCTGGCCGCGCAGCCGTTGCTGCAGTCGCGTCTCATGCAGGCCATGGGCACGGTGCAAACGGCGCTCGGACGGTATCCCGAAGCACGCGCCATGCTGCAGGACGTGCTGCAAACGCGCGAGCGACTCCTGGGGCCCGACGATGTGCTGGTGGGCGAAACACTCACCACGCTCGGCGAGATTACGCGCGACTTTGGTGAGCTCGACGACGCCGAACAGTACCTCACGCGCGCACTCGCCATTCGTGAGAACGCCTACGGTGCGACGCACGTGGATGTTGGACAAACGCTATCCATGTTGGCGGCGCTGCGCTGGAAGCAGACGCGCTACGCCGAGGCGGAGAGTCTGTACCTGCGCGTCCTGGAGATTGATGGAAAGGTGCGCACTCCCGATGACCCTCGCACGCTGCGCGACCTGCGTGGGTTGGCGGCCGTGTATCGCGGGCAGAAGCGCAACGCCCAGTCCGATTCACTCTGGAAGGTGGTGTTGGCCCGTCAGGAGCGCGCGCTGGGGAGCGACCATCCGGATGTGGGGACAACGCTGAACAACATTGGCGCCTACGCCTACCTGGACGGCAAGTACGAAGAGGCGGCCACGTACTATCAGCGCGCGCGCCCCATTTTCGAGAAGGCGTATGGCACCGAGCATCCGCTCCCGGTGGGGGTGATGAACAACGAGGCCGAGGTGCTCTGGAAGCTCAAGCGCTACCAAGTGGCCGAACCGCTGTTCCGATCGGCGCTGGCGGCGAAGGAGCGGTTGTATGCGCCCGACAATTCGTCCATTGCCATTTCACTGAACGGCCTGGCCGGGGTGCTGCGCGACAGCGGGCGCGCGGCGGAGGCGGAGCCGTACTACCGGCGCGCGCTGTCCATTCGTGAAGTGAACCAGCGATCGGCCGATCTGGCGGAAACGCTGCGCGACTATGCGGCGCTGCTGCGGGCCACCAACCGCGCGGTGCAGGCCACACAATACGAGGAGCGGGCGGCGGCGCTCAAGTAAGGGGCGCTGTATAGCGGCCGGCGCCGGCGGCGAGTAACCTGCCGCATGCTTCGTAACGTGGTGTACTGGGTGTGCCACCGGTGTCTGCACTGGTTTTATCGCGAACACCGGGTGGAGGGGCTGGGGCGGGTGCCGGCCAGCGGGCCGGTGATTCTGGTGGGGAACCACCCGAACGATCTGAGCGATGTGATTGCCGGGTTGTACGTGACGCCCCGTCCGGTGCGCTATATCGCCACGGTGAGTGTGACCACCTCGTGGGCGGCGCGCACCATGTATCAGGCCATGGGTGTCATTCCAGTGGCGCGTGTGCGCGACGCCCGAAAGATGCGCGCCGAAGGGGTGGATCTGGCGGCGGTGAACCAAGCGGCCAACGACACCGTGGCAGCGGCGCTGGCCCAGGGGGACGCCATTACGGTGTTCCCGGAAGGCGGTGTGCACGATGTACCGGAAATTGGTCGTTTGCGAACAGGTGTCGCCAAGATGGTGCTGACACATCTTGATGCTGGCGCCAAAAATGATGTGACCATCGTGCCCTTCGGTGGCCAGTACGAGGCCCCGCGCACGTGGGGAAGCGACATGCTGAGCGTGGTGGGTACCCCTTGGTCGGCGCGGGAGTGGGTGGCGGCGCAGCCCGAGGGGCAGCGCGGCGCGGCGGCCTTTACCGACGCGCTGAAGGCGTCGCTGCTTACTGTGACACGGAACGCCCCCACCTGGGAGGAGGCGGCCACCCGCGATGAAATCGTGGCCGCCGTGGCTGCCCGGCTTGCCCCGGGCAATCCGCTGGGGGCCACAACCACGGTGCTGGAGCGGGCGGCGCAGCTGGCCGCCGATGCGCACAGCGATGGGCCATCGGGCGTGGCCGTTCGGATCAAAACGGCCGCGCATACGCTGGCGCACGCGGTGGAACGGGCCGGCGGCATTGGCAGCTCCAGCGTAGATCATGCCCGTCTGCTGCTGGCCCTCGACGTGCACGCGGAACAGTCGCTGGCGCCCTCCTTCCTGCTCCTCGGCGCGGCGGCGCCGGCTGCCGCCATTGGGTGGCTGGTGCATGCCCCCATTCTGGCGCTGGTATACCGGGTGGCCAAAAAAGGGGCCACCGCCCGCACCGACGTGGTGCCGCGCTGCTTTGCCCCCGGGCTGTATCTGGTGATTGCCTGGTGGTTGGTGGTGGCCGTTTTGGTGGCCGTGGGGTTGGCGCTGGCCGGCTGGTCGCCGCTTTGGGCGCTGGCGGTGCTGGTCACGTTGCCGCGCTTTGGTGACCTGGCCATTCGCTGGGGGAACTGGCTGAAAGGATGGCGGTTGGTGCGGCGGGCGCGGTCGTGGTCGACAGCGGAGCGGGTGGGGCTTGGAGAGGCGGCGGAAGCGGTGCGAGGGGTGTGGGAGGGGGAATCAGGGGGCAGGTAGCGGGGGGCAGGGAGCAGGTTTTGGGAGCAGGAGGCAGGGGGAAGGCTGTCAGGAGGAAGAGCACTACCGATTAGAATCATCCCATGACGCTCATATCCCTTGGGAATGCCGGAGTTGATTTCGGCGCCTCTGAAATTTTCCGCGATATCTCGGTCACCGTCGCCGCCGGCGATCGGTGGGCGATCGTGGGGCGCAACGGCACCGGCAAAACCACGCTCGTGCGTCTCATTACGGGTACGCTGCAGCCTACCCGCGGCAATGTGGCCCGCATGCCCGGGCTGCGCGTGGCGCTCATGGATCAGCACCGTCGCTTCCCCGACGATCAGAGCCTCTGGGACATTGTGGCCGACGCCTTCGGCGACCTGCGCGCGCTGGAGCAATCGCTCGCGAAACAGGCCGCCAACCTCGAGCATGACCACAGCGAAGGGGCCATGGAAAAGTATGGCCGCGACCTCGAGCGCTTCGAGCGCGAGGGCGGCTACGAAATGGCCTCCAAGGTGGACGCCATTCTCATGGGCGTGGGCTTCGACCCCGAGATGGCGAAGGTGACGCGCATCGGCACGCTCAGCGGTGGTGAACGGGGACGCGTCGCCCTGGCGCGGCAGCTCGCGACGCCGTCGGACCTGCTGCTGCTCGACGAACCCACCAATCACCTCGATCTCGATACCACCGCGTGGCTGGAGCAGTATCTCGCCACCACCGATCGCACGGTCATTTGCATCAGCCACGATCGCGCGTTTCTGAACGCGATGGCCGACCATGTGCTGCACTTTGAAGGCGGCACCGCGTTTGCCTACACGGGCAGCTACGAAAGTTTTGTGCAGCAGCGCGAAGAGCGTCGGCTCACGCAGCAGCGCCAGTTTGAAAAGCAGCAGAACAAGATCACGAGCGAGATGGACTACATCGCGCGCAACCTGGCCGGCCAGAACACACGGCAGGCCAAGGGGCGGCGCAAGCTGCTGGCGCGCATGCCGCGTCTGTCGGCGCCCATTGGCGCTGATGGCGTGATGGCGCTGCGCCTCGACGCCGGCAATCGCAGCGGTGACCGCGTGATTGAGGCGAAAGACGTAACCGTGGGGGTGCCCACCCCCAACGGGCCGCGGACGCTGGTGAACAACGTCACCGTCGTGATGGAGCGCAACGAAGTCGTGGCGCTCGTGGGTCCCAACGGCGCCGGCAAGAGCACGCTCATCAAAACGCTGCTCGGCGAAATGCCGCCGCTCGATGGCGAAGTGAAGGTGGGCCCCAGCACCACCGTGGCCTACTACCGGCAGGACGTGGGGCACCTGCCCCTCGACAGCACCATTTACGACGCCATTGCCAACGAGCGCCCGCTCTGGGAACGACGTCAGGTGCAGGGGCATCTGGGACGCTTCGGCTTCAGCGGTGACGAAGTGCAACGCACCGTGGGTACGCTCTCCGGCGGCGAACGCGCGCGCGTGGCCATGGCGCTGCTTACGCTCAGCACCAACAACCTGCTCATTCTCGACGAGCCCACCAATCACCTCGACGTCGAAAGCATCGAGGTGCTGGAAGACGCCGTGGAAGGCTACGAGGGCAGTGTGCTCATTGTGAGCCACGACCGTGCCGTGTTGCGCGGCCTTGCCACGCAGGTGTGGGAGCTGCGGAACAACGAGCTGCAGATCTTCCCGGGCTCCTTTGTGGAGTGGGAAGCGATGCGCGCCGAACGCATTACGCAGGAAACCAAACAGTCACGCGCCGACGATCGCAAAGACAGCGAGCGGGCCGTGCGTCAGCGCGAACGCGAGAAGGAACAGAAGGAGCGCGAGAAGGCCGCCGGTGGTGATCCGCGCAAGCTGTTACGTACGGCGGAAAAGGCGCTGGCCGACGCCGAGCTGCGGGTGGCCACGCTGGAGTCCACCATTGCCGACCTCACCGAGCAGCTCGACGATGCCACCCTCTACGACTCGCCGGCCGGCATCAAAAAGGCTGCCGCGTTGGGCAAACAGCTGGACGAGGAACGCGAGCTGCTGGAAGACGCGATGCACGAATGGAGCACCGCCGAGGAGTACGTGAGCGTGCTCAAAAAACGGTAACAATTCTTCAGGAATGTGCCGGAAATCCATACTCGACGTGCAACTTCGCCTGCACGTCGGGCGTAGAAGCGGGATATGCGTACTTCTTCCTCAATGATGGTTCGCGCCGTGGCCGGAGTGGCCGTGGCGTTGTGGTTGTCGGCGCCGGTGCTTGGCGCTCAAACGGCCGCCCCGCTCAGGCAATTGCTGCAGGATGCCAGTTTGCGGAATCGACTTCCCGACAGCCTGATCTCATACAAGGCGAACGTGGAAACGGAGATTGCCATTCTGCTCCGCCGCGAAGAGGGGGTGGAAGCGGTAGGGGCCATTGAGCAGGTGGCCAGCCGGCTGCGCTGGAACCGGGCCGGCGGGTATGAGCAGCGGGTGCAGGGATACCGCGCCCAGCAGCTCGGGGGCAACGTGTCCATGCTCACGCTGTTCCAAACTGGGTGGATCAACCCGGTGCTGTACGGCAACCGGTTGCGGGTGCGTCCGCGCTCCAGCAACTCGCGTGGGCAGGCGGCGGCCGTGTCACGGAACCGCGATGGCAGCGATACGCTGCCGGCGGTCCATCCGCTGGCCACCGACCGCGATGCGTACTACACGTATAGCGGCGGCGATACAATCGTCACCATGCGCGCCGGCGACCGGGTCATTCCCATTGCGCATGTGCGCGTGCAGCCGCGCCCCGATGTGAAGGGCAAGGTCATTCTGTTTGATGGCGAAATGGATCTTGATGCGTCGCGAGGCACGCTCGTGCGGTTGCGCGGCCATTTTCTGCGCACCGGGGCGTCGCGGTCGTCATTGGGGAGTACGCTGGCCGACGCGGTGGCGTACGTGGAATACGAGAACGGCGAACGCAACGGCCAGTACTGGTTGCCGGCCACGCAGCGCATTGAGCTGCAGGCCAACTCGCCTCTGCTGGGCGATGGGCGCGCGGTCATTCGCATTGTGTCGCGCTTTGCCAACATGGAAGTGAACGACACGGTGCTCGATGCCGCCACCCTGGCCAAGGCCGATTCGCTGCGCGCGCTGGCGCGTCGTCCGCTCACGTATGCGTCCACCGATTCGCTGAACCGCTTCAGTGCCTGGCGCTACACCATTGGGGCCAGCACCAACGGTATGCACGCCGACGATTTTCAGGACATTGCTCCCGACCGCTGGCGCACCACCGGCCCACCACGGTTTGACCTGTCGGCGCCACGTCCGGCCGACGTGATGCACTTCAACAGAGTGGAAGGGCTGTTTACGGGCGTGGGGGGCAAATTCGCGCTGCGCGATCTGGCGCCGGGGGTCGTCGTGCGCGCCAACGCCGGCTACGCGTGGGCCGAACAGACGGTGCGTGGCCGCGTGGCCATTGAACGCACCCGCGGGCCGTGGTCGCTGGAGCTCCGCGGCGGCCGCTCCATGGATATCACGAACGACTTCCGCGCGCCGCTCGATTCGGGCAACACCTTCGCCGCCCTCAGCTCGCTCGATTCGTACGACTACGTGTCGCGCAACTTTACCGCGCTGTCGGCGGTGCGCCGCATTGGGGCCCGTCGCTGGATTCTGCGTGCTGATGTGGGGTACGGCGACGACCGCTATCGTGCGGCGCAGTATGTGCGCGGGCCGTTCGGTGGCGATCTCTATCGCGCCAACCATGGCGTAGACGAAGGGAGCTACATGCGCTCAGCGGCCGTCGTGGAGTGGCACCCCGATCTCAACGCCGAGTCGCTCAAACCGGGGCTGGGGGCACGTGTTGCCTACGAGCGCGGTGATGGCACACTCTCGTGGCAGCGTACGGAAGCGCGGTTGAGTGGGCGTCGTCCGGTGGGGCCGTTCATGCTGCTGGCCCGCGGTGATGTGGGCATGGTGACGGGTTCGCGCATTCCGTCGCAGCAGCTCTTTGAACTGGGGAAGTATCAGAACCTGCCGTCGTACGAGGACAAGCAGTTCGCCGGCTCCCGTGCAGCGGCGTTGCGGGCCAGCCTGCAGTACACCAGCAAGTTCTTGCGCAATCCCATTCGGGTGGGGCAGTTCTGGTTGCCGGCGGTGGCCCCGGGGTTGAGTGTGGGGGCACAGAGCGGGTGGGCCGATGCGCCCACAAATGCGGCGCGTGCGTCGGTGGACCGGCTCACGGTCATTGATCCCACGCTGCTGGCGCTCTGGGCGCCGGTGGCCACCCCAACTGGCCGCGTGCGGGCGAGTGTCACGGCAGGGTTCCGCTTCTTTGGCAACGCGCTCTTTGTGGGCGCCACGCGCCCGGTGGATCAGTCGGCCAAGTGGCGCACCCTGGTTGGGTTGGGGCAGCAGTGGTGACTTCTGTGTGGGGCTGAGTTGGGTTGAAAAGCTCTCACAGAGGACACAGAGGGACGGAGGGCACGGAGCCTACTCCCCAAGATCAGCGGGGTCGGCTCCGTGCTCTCCGTCCCTCCGTGACCTCTGTGAGAGCTTTTCCAAAACACGCCTGCCACCGCCACCATTAATTGCGGCAGCACGGCATTCAACTCAGCTTCTTTCCATCATGCAGATCCGCCTCAAACACCACGCTGACGGTGCTGTCTCACTGACGTGCACCCGCGCTGACGGCAGCACCACATGGCAGCGGTTCACCGGGCCAACCGCCATGGTGATGCCAGTGCACGACCTCACGCATTACGCGGTGGAATCCACGCTGGGGTATGCGCGCGGCTTTTACGGCTTGGTTGCAGAGGGGTGGGCCATTCAGGACTTCGCCAAGCCCTGGCCGCGTGGCCCCATTCCCGACGAAGCGCGCGAGGTGGAGCTCCTTGTGGGGTTCTTTGACGCCGAACGCCGCGAGGGGGTGACGTGGAGCGCCGAGGAGTTTGGGGCGCACGCGGCGGTGTTCATCGCGGCGACCGAGGCGCGTGGCAAGACCGCGCCCAGTGCGGTGCGACTCCCCTCGGCGGAGCAGTTGGTAGCGGTGCGTGCGGTGTGTGCGGATCTGCTTGCGCGGTGGTTTGCTACGGAGCCGGGGGGCGAGTTGGTGCTGGAGTTCGGGTTGGTTTAACAGCTCTCACAGAGGGCACAGAGGAAATGGAGGCCACGGAGCCTATTCCTCCAGATCAGCGGGGTCGGCTCTGTACCCTCCGTCCCTCTGTGTTCTCTGTGAGAGCTGTTCAAACCCACCGTCCGCCACGCCAACGCGTGCCGTAGACGATCCGTCCCTCTGGCGTAGGACTCGCGGCCTTGTGAGTTTACGACCATGGACGCCTCCAATCATCTGCTGCCCACTCGCCGTGACTTTTCCGGCGACGACCTGATTTTCACGCTCAACGGCAAGGCGCAGAAACGCGCCGCGGAAGGGGCGTCGGTCATCAACGCCACCATTGGGGCGTTGTACGATGATCAGGGCAAGCTGGTGGTGCTGGACACCGTGATGGGGCAGTGGCAGCAGCTCACGTCGGGGGAGATTGCGCCGTACGCGCCCATTGGTGGCGACCCCACGTTTCTGCTCAACCTCGTGCAGCGGCACTGGCCGAACATAAGCAAGCTGTCGGTGGGGGTGGCCACGCCCGGCGGGTCGGGGGCGCTGGCGCTCACGCTCAAGAATCTGCTGGAGCGCGGCGACACGGTGCTTACCGCCGCGCCGTACTGGGGACCCTACTCGACCCTCGCCGTCGAGGCGGGGCAAAAGCTGGCCACGGTGCCGTATCCCGATGTGCACAGCGGCATTGATATCGGTGCGTGGGAGGCGGCGTGTCGCGACATTCTCGATGCGCAGGGGCGCCTGCTGGTATGGCTCAACGACCCGTGTCACAACCCCACGGGGCGCAGCTTCAGCAAGGCCGATCGCACCGCGCTCATGGATGTGTTGCGCGACGTCGCATCGCAGGGGCCGGTCACGCTTGTGCTCGACCTGGCGTATCTCGACTACGCGCGCGATCCGCAGGATGTGCGCGACGCGCTTGATGACTACGCGGCCTTTGCCGCCGAGGGCTCGGTACTGGTGGGCGCGTGCCTGAGCTTGAGCAAGGCGTACACGTTGTACGGAGCGCGCGCCGGGGCGCTGGTGTTTCCGTGGAGCACCGACGCGGCGTTGCAGGGGGCGCTCATTACGAGTTGCCGCGGCACGTGGAGCAACTGCGCGCGCGGGCCCATGAGCGTGCTCAATCGCATTTCGAAAGATGACGCGCTCAAGGCGTCACTGGAGCAGGAGCACGCGCAGTGGCGCACGTTGCTGGCGAAGCGCGCGGCCGCGGTAGACGCCGCGCTCAAGGCCGAGGGTTTTCCGGGTGCGGCGTACGACGGCGGGTTCTTTGTCACGCTCGATGGCGGTGCCAACCCCTCGGCCACCTGTGACCGCATGCAGCAGCACGATGTGTTTGTGGTGCCCCTGCCTGAGGGGCTGCGTGTGGGCATCTGTGCCATGAAGGCGGCGGATGCCCCGCGCTTTGCGGCGGCGTACGCGGCGAGTATGCGCGGCTAGGACTGGCACCGTCAACAGCTTGTCGGAGAGCACGGAGGCCGGAGAGCACGGAGCAAAGCAAAGTGGTTCTCCTGACCTCTCGATCTCCCCACCTCCTCCGATCTGGTACGTACCAGATCGAGGGAGCTGAAGAGCTGGGGAGGTGTAGAGAACTACACTACACGTTGTTCTCCGTGCCCTCCGGCCTCCGTGCGCTCCGAAGAGCTGTTCGGCGGTGTAGCGGCAAATTCACCGGTCGCCCCAAAGACTCGCCAATGGCAGAACGAATCCTGGCAGTACAGGCGCTCCGTGCAGTGCCTCGTTGGCGCCAACCAGTGTGACCGATCCGTCGGCGTGATACGCCTGCGCACAGGTGCGAATGGGGTCGATGACCCATACCAACGGCGTGCCGGCGTCGAGCCACTCACCAACCTTCTGGAGCAACGCGCCGGCGCGATCGTTCGGGGAGCGAATCTCGACGGCCAGATCGGGGACGCTTTTGAGGAATCCCTCGCTGATCGGTCCCCCCTTGAGGCGCTCCTGCGAAAGAAACGCGAGATCCGGCGCACGCACGGTATCCGGGTCGTGCGCCAGCCAGAAACCGGGGTCGCCAACGAGCACGCGACCAGCCACTGCATTGGTGGAGCGCAGATAGACCCCAATCGCCACGGTCAGCTCAAAGAGCACGCCGGCGTGCGCGCCGCCCACGGGTTCGCGCACCAGCAATTTCCCTTTCACCAACTCGGTGCGCCGACCGCGCGCATCGTAGGTCAGCAGTTCACTGGCCGACATCAACGTGGGTGATGCGATCATGGCGGGAACGCTCCGTTGGCTGGTCGAGGTCATGCGGTCCACGCTACGACGTCCCGTCACCTCATCGTCAGCGCCCGCACTCTAACGATACGCTCGGCGTTTGGGCCGAGTCCATTCCGCGGACGGATCTCTTCACCTCCTCAGCTCACCACCTCTTCCGATCTGGTACGTACCAGATCGAGGGAGTTGTGGAGGTGGTGAGGTGAGGAGAACACCTGTTCAGCGTTGCCGGCTCACGACATCACTTTACGATTTCTTCTGCTACAAGACCGGTAGAGGACATGACGGCAATGGATAGCCGCTTCTCGGCGAAGGCGACGCGGTCGGCGTAGGAGAGCGGCAGCGAGCCGCTGGCGGTGGTGCGGTTGGGGCCCATGAGGCGGGCGACGACGCGCAGCGCTTCGCTGGGGATGGTCATGCGCGCCATCACAGGAGCGCTGCCGATGGTGCCGGAGGCGGGGCCGGTGAGCGTGCCGCCACCCTGTCGGCGCAGCACCACGGCGGTGATCTGATTGGGCATGCTGGTACGTACGGTCCAGCGCAGCTCGTTGTGCACGGCATCGATGGTGAGCAGCGTGGTGACCGTGGCGCTGCCGGAACGGGCCGTAATGGTGAGTGGGCGCGTCACGGGTGCCGCGCCATTCACCAGCGCTGGTGTGGTGGATGGTGCGCGCCGCCTCGGACCGGCTTGCTCAAAGGCGTAGGCATAACTCACGAGATCCACATCGCTGAACCCTTTACCCAGCAGCTCCACGCTGACCGGCAGGCCATCGCTGGTGAATCCGGCGGGCATGGCAATGCTGGGGAGTCCGCTCTGCGCACCGAGCGGACAGGTGCTGCCGGGTTGCACCTGGCCGGGGAACACCGGCTTCTGGCGCACGGTGGGATAGGCGAACGCGCTGAGCTTGAGACTGTCCAGCAGATACTCCACACGCGCGCGCAGCGCTTGCTGCCGCGCCAGTGTGGTGGTGTGCGCGGCGTTGGGGAGTGCGGGAAAGGTATCGGCGCTGCGGAAGCGAACTTCCAGTTCGCGATCGAACTGTCCGCGCCGCACGATGTCACCAATGCTCTTCACGGGCGCGTTGGGCACGCCGGCGAGATACGCGGCGAGGTCACCCTTGGTCTCCATATTGATGACGCTCGTATTGGCAATGAGCGTGTCAAACTCGGCCATGGGCACCTCCACCACAGTGGCACCGAGCTTGGTCATGACCGCCATGGCGGCGCGCACGCTGTCGGCGATTTCGCTGTCGGTGTCGCGCAGATACGGCAGAAAGAGGCCAATACGGGTGCCGCGCAGCGCGTCGCGATTGAGCGCGGGGAGGAACTTTGCGCGTCCGGTGCGCACGGATTCCGTTGTCGCATCGGCGGAATCGTACGCCACCGAAATATCGAGCGCGATGGCCAGGTCAGTCACGGTACGCGCGAGCGGCCCGCCAATGTCCTGCGTGTGCGAGAGCGGGATGATGCCGGTGCGGCTCACCATGCCAATGGTGGGGCGCAGGCCCACCAGGCTGCCAAAGGCGCTGGGAATGCGAATGGAGCCGCAGGTGTCGGAGCCCCAGCCAATGGTCGCAAAGCTGGCGGCAATGGCGGCACCGGTGCCACCGCTGGAGCCACCGGGGCAGCGCGCGGGGTCGTACGGGTTGCGCGTTTGTCCGCCCAGCGAGCTGATGTTGGTAATGCCCGCCGCAAGTTCGTGCATGTTGGCCTTGGCCAGCACAATGGCGCCGGCATCGCGCAGCCGCTGCACCACAAAACCGTCGCGCGCGGGCTGACTGGTGGCCAGTGCCAGCGACCCGGCGCTGGTGGGCATGTCACCGGTGTCGTAGTTGTCCTTGAGAATGATGGGCACGCCGTGCAACGGACCACGCACCTTGCCGGCGCGTCGTTCGGCGTCGAGCGCGGCGGCCTGCTGTAACGCGCGCGGATTGAGACGAATGATGGCGTTGAGCCGCGGCCCGGCCTGATCGTAGGCGGCAATGCGCGCGAGATAGGCGCGCGTGATACTCACACTCGTCGCACGCCCCTCGGCCATGGCCTGCTGCAGCTGCGTCACGGTGGCTTCGGTGACTTCGAGCGGCTTGGCGGGCTGCGCGTTGGCGCTGGTGGCGGTGACCGCTGCGAACAGCAGGGCTTGGCTTAGGTGGCGCATGGTGTGAACCGCTCTCACAGAGGACACAGAGGAAATGGAGGTCACGGAGCAAACAGTATCGTGTCGGAACCCTGTGCCTGAACGACGGAGGTGAAGAGCTGAGGAGGTGAGGAGCGTCTCTTCACCTCATCACCTCCTCAGCTCCATCGTTCAGGCACGTGAGCTCCATCGTTCAGGCACGTGAGCTCCATCGTTCGGGAACTCATGAGGCATACGTGAAGCCAGTTGCTTCAGTACGGCACGTGCACGTCGCCGTACTTCACGTTCGTGCGCGGCTCGGCCATCATGGGCTCCACGGCATCACGCCAGCGGGCGTAGTGCGCGGTGGCCTTGTGAGCGGCGGGGGCATCGTCGGCGATGTACGCTTCAATGAGCGTGAACTTCGTGGGGTCGTCCTGCTGCTGCAGCACGTCGAAGCGCACGATGCCCGGCTCCAGCACGCTGTTGGTGGCGTTGTCGAGTGTGGCCGCCTTGAAGGCGTCCACGAACTCGGGCTTCACGTGCACAAAAACCTGAACAATGAGCATATAGGGCAGGGTAGAGTGTCTACCAAGAAGCTACGCCCCAAGCGTACCGCCCGCATATTTGCCGCATGAAATTCTGCTCCCTGCTCCCCGCCGCCTGCCTCCTGCTCCCTGGTCTGCTGGCCGCACAAGCGACAGCTGCCGCGGATGCCGTCTATCTCAACGCCCGCGTCTGGACGGGTGACTCGCTCAACCCCGCCGCCGAAGCGCTGGCGGTGCGCGGCGGGCGTCTGGTTGGGGTGGGACGCGAGGCGGATATCCGCATGCTGGTGGGGCCCGCCACGAAGGTGACCGACCTGGGCGGCCAGCGCGTGGTGCCGGGGTTCATAGACGCGCACTGGCATCTGCCCACGCAGTCGCGGGCCGATTTGGTAGGGGCCGGTAACGTGCAGGAAATTGTGAAGCGGCTGCAGGCGTGGGCGGCCAGGCTCCCCAAGGGGGCGTGGGTGGTGGGGCGCGGATGGACGCCCAGCGACTTTCCGCAGAACGCGGCGCACAAGCAGTATCTCGATGCGGCGTTCCCCAGCCAGCCGGTGTTCATTACCGACCGCGACGGGCATCAGGCGTTGGCCAACAGTGTGGCGCTACGACTGGCGCAGGTCACCGCGGCCACCAAAGACCCGGCGCAGGGGGTGGTGGAGCGTGGGGCCGGCGGTGTGCCTACGGGGCTGCTCAAGGAGAGTGCGAGCGGGTTGGTGAGCCGTCTCATTCCGCCCCCCAGTGCGGCCGACATTTCGCGGCGCATTCACGAGGAAACGCGCGCGGCGGCGAGTCATGGGATTACCATGGTGCACGAGGCCTCACGTCGCGAGGCGAGTGGGGAGGTGTTTGAGGTGCTCGCGGCGGCGGCCAAGGCGGACACGATGCTGCTGCGCTGGTATGTGTCGGTGCCCTTCAACCCCGGCGCCACGCGGGCGCAGCTGGCGAGCTATGTGGCGCTCAAGCAGCGCTTCAGCGGGCCATGGCTGCGTTACGGTATTGCCAAGGGGATGCTCGATGGCACCGTAGACGCGCAGACCGCGGCCATGCTGGAACCGTACGCCAACACTGATGCCACGGGGCTGCCGTTCTGGAGTGCATCACAGCTGAACGGTGGTGTGGTGCGCTACGACAGCGCCGGGCTGCAGGTGGAGTTGCACGCCATTGGTGACAAGGCGGTGCGTATGGCGCTCGATGCCTTTGCGCAGGCGCAGCGGGCAAACGGCAAACGCGACAGCCGCCACCGGGTGGAGCACATTGAAGTGCCGCACCCCGGCGACTTGCCGCGCTTCAAGCAGCTGGGGGTGATTGCCAGTACGCAGGCGATATTTGCCACGCCCGACGTGACCACGCTGACCAACTACGCGCCGTTGCTGGGCCCCAAGCGGGCGGCACTGAGCAACAACTTCAAACAGTTCGACGACGCCGGCGCGCGTCAGGCCTTTGGCAGTGACTATCCGGTCTTTCCCATGGATGTCATTCGCGGCATGTACACGGCCGTGACGCGCATGACTCCCGAAGGCACACCGCGTGGTGGCTGGTATCCGGCGGGGCGCATTACGGTGGAGGCGGCGCTGCGGCACTACACGCGTGATGCGGCCTATGCGGCGTTCATGGAGAACGATGCGGGGATGTTGCGCGCCGGCATGCTGGCCGACTTCGTGGTGCTGTCGGACGATCTGCTGCGTATGCCGCCCGAGCAGATGCTGCGCGTGAAAGTGGTGCGCACCGTGGTGGGTGGGCGCGATGCGTATGTGGCGGGTGGCGGCTGAGTTCAGCGTGCGCCGATGTTGGGATGCGGCATGACCGCGCCACGGATTACGCGGATGGGGCAGATTTCCACAGATACAACACCACGGATAGGAACGGTGCATCTCGCCTCTCCTCTGCACCTCGCCACCTCTGTGCCTCCATCGATCGGGTCCGTACAACCGTGCCCGATTGATGGAGGTGATGGGGTATGGAGGTAAGGAGTCGCCTGCCCCTGCCGCGAGATGTCAGACGATAGAGAAACCGCACTACGGATAAGAACAGATGGGTCGCAGATGGAACACGGATCCTGCACCTGTCGACAACTGGCCACCGGAATGTTCGACTAGGCACCACGTACCTGCAGATTGTCACATAAGACGTGCATGTGCGGCATGGCAGACGCTATGCATGAAGGCTGTGGCCGGTTGCCACCTGTCTTCAGTTCATTGCCTACACCATGCCCAAGACCAAATCCGCAAACCTCCGTGGTATGCCACGCGTGCGCGTGGCCTTGGCCCTCCTGGTCGCGCTGCTGTCTCCACATTCGCTCATGGCGCAACAGCGCGTGGATACACTCACCCGCCGAGATTCGCTGGCCTCGGTGCGCGACTCCGTGTTTCTCGAGCGGGTGGAGCGAGTCACCGAGTCGCCCAAGGTGTATCACGCCGAACCCATTGGCATTGATCTCATGCGCGATCTGGGCGCGCGAAAAGGGGAAGCGGAATGGAATGTGGGATTCGCCCAGAAAGACAAAGGCACCTACGATGAAATTCTCACCTTCGTGGAGTACGAATGGGCACCAGTGAACCGGGTGGGTCTCGAAATCGAAGTGCCCGTCGTGTTTCATGCCCCACTGGGTTCCGGCGGCGAGCGTCCGCCCAGTGATCAGATTGAGGGGCTCAAACTGGCCGGCATGTACACGCTGCAGGTGGACACGGTACGACACTGGAGCACCGCGCTTGGTTATCTGCACGAAGTGCTCCTGAACGAAACGAATGCGGTACTGTTGCGAAAGCCGGTGGACGGACAGCTGTTCAATCCGTTTCTGGTTACGGCTCGTCGGTGGACGGACAACTGGCACACGCTGTTGTACACCGGCCCGCGTCTTGTTCGGCGCAGTGGTGGTGGCTGGGAGAAGCCGGTGTTCGAAGCCAACTGGAACGTGCACTACATGGTCCCCGGCACCCGAAATTTCGTGGGACTCGAGGTGAATCAGAGCGTGGAGAATCGTCGCAGCAACTATGTGCTGCGGCCGCAGATGCGGGTCTCCATCAATGACCATTTCCTCATTGGGATTGCCGGCGGCATTCCGGTGAACCGTGAGAAGGAACGGGTGGGCACGTTCATCCGTCTCATCTATGAGCCGCGCAGCGGCAACAAGACGTCACGCAAGCACTGACCACCTCGCCACGTAGGCTGGCGCAGGAACAGCTAGCTTGCAGCAGTGACCGTGTGCGGGTGGCACGGAGCCACCGCATCCCCGTGTACCCGGAGAGCTGCTGTATGCTGGGCGAAATTGCCATGGAAGTCGTGGTCATTCTCATTCTGCTGGTCATCAATGGCGTCTTCTCCATGTCGGAGTTGGCGGTCATGACCGCCAAGCGCACTCGGCTTGAACATCAGGTTGAAGAGACGGGTGATGCTGGTGCACGGGCAGCGCTTACCCTCGCCGCCAACCCCAACGCGTTTCTTTCCACGGTACAAGTGGGCATTACGCTGGTGGGGGTGCTGGCGGGCGCCTTTGGTGGGGCCGGTATTGCCGAGGTGCTGGCGCTGCAGTTCACACGCGTGACGTGGTTGGCGCCTTACGCAACCTCCATTGCGTTTGCGATTGTGGTTACCATCATCACCTTTCTCTCGCTCATCATTGGCGAGCTGGTCCCCAAGAACATCGCGCTCTCCAATCCCGAGCGGGTGGCCGCGTGGGTGGCGCGTCCCATGGGGGCGCTGTCGCGAGTGGGCGGGCCAATCGTTCGGCTGCTAACGGCCACCACCAACCTGGTGCTGCGTGCCATGGGGTTGGGGACGGTGGCTGAGGCTGGTGTGACCGAGCAGGATATTCGCGCGCTGGTGGAGCAGGGCGCGGAGTCGGGAGTGGTGGAAGCCGCCGAGCAGGAGATTGTGGAGAATACGTTTCGGCTGGGCGATCGCACGGTGGAGAGCATCATGACCCCTCGCCCTGATGTGCTGTGGGTGGACATCAGTGATCCGCCTGAGGTGTTGCGCGAGCAGCTGGCGCAGGCGGCGCGCGAGCGGTTTCTGGTGTGCGAAGGTGAACTCGATCAGGTGGTGGGCATCGTGTTTGCGGAGGACCTGGTAGTACGCGCAGTGGCCGGCGACGCCATTCACAATGCTGAGGCGCTGCGCGCGGTGTCGCGTACGCCGGAGTATGTGCCGGCCATGATGCCGGTCTTCAAGCTGCTCTCCACGCTCCGTGAACGCCGCTCGCACGCGGCGGTGGTCCTCGATGAGTATGGCACCGTGGCCGGGCTGGTCACGCTGCACGATCTGCTGGAATCACTGGTGGGTGACGTGCCCGACGCAGCCAACGGTGACGAGGCCAACTTCGTGCGTCACGCCAACGGCAGCTGGCAGATTGATGCCGCCACGTCGTTGGAAGAAGTGGAGGCGCGCTTGGGCATTGAGGCCGGCGAACGTGAGCAGGCCGAGATTCTCACATTGGGTGGTTTTGTCATGGGTCGTCTCGGTCGTGTCGCGCGCGAGGGGGACGTGGTGGAGTGGGGAGAGCGGCGTGTCGTGGTAACACGCATGCAGGGACGGCGCATCGTGACCGTCGTCATTGAAGCCGCTCGTCGTAGCGCGGTGGATCCGTCGCGACTGCTGTCGTAGTCACCGGTACCTCTGTATCTCGTCACCTCTTCACCTCCTCCAATCAGGTCCGCACCACCGTGCTATTGTGTCAGATCGGTGGAGGTGGGGAGCTGTAGAGGTGAGGAGGAATTATTGACTACGCATGGGTAACCGCGTCGGCGCCCGCAAGGCCACACCGTCCAGCCACTCTACTTCACCTGCCAACGAGAGCACGACGCGCGATGTGGCCAGCGCCTCCAGTACACATTCCAGCAGCAGGCGCACAATGGCTGCGCCACTGCAGTAGTGGGCGCCGGCGCCAAAGGCCACGTGGCCGGCGCGGCCGAGGCTGAGCTGCAGGGTGTTGGGCTCGTTGAAATGCGTGGCATCACGGTTGGCGGCGTGCAGTTGGATAACCACCAAATCGTTGGTGCGAATGTGCCGGTCGTCGATATCCACGTTGGCGAGCGCCTGTCGGTACACCGCCCGTGTAGGCGTGGCGTAGCGCAACAATTCGTGCGCGGCGTTGGTGGTCAGCGCACCGCTGTGCGCGCGCAGCCAGGCGTATTGCGCCGGGTGCTCCAGCAGCGCCTGCGCCGCACACCCCAGCAGCGCCGGCAACGATTGCGACAACGCCACGAATGTTTGTACCGCGGCGGCGCCGTGCTGCACACCCAACGTGCCAAGCAACGTGACCGCCGCCTGCTGCGCCACTGGTGTTGTGCCACCATTGGACGACTGCGCCGCCGCATGGAAGATCGTGCGCGCCAGCGGCCAGCACTCGCTCACCACACCATCAGAAAGCCCGGTCAGTGCACCGGTTGCCACCCGCGCCCACGGCTGCGCCACGGCAGTCATGAAGCACGCGCCCTCAGCGTCCACGGCATCCACCAGCGAAAGCGCCTCCGCCACCAGTACGCCGCGCGCGCCACGCACCACATCCAGCGGGATATGGGCCCGCACGGCCGAGTGCACATCGGCGTGCGCCTCGTGCCCGGCGCTCTGCGTGCCGGGCACCACCAGCTGCGGGTGCAGCAGCGCCGCCTGCACATGAGCAAAGCGGCGCAGCTCCACACGCGACCCCGCCACGGCGGGCTCGGTCAGGGGGTGAGTCCCTTGGCGAAGCTCAGGCACGCCGCGCGTTGTGTCGTCATGGCCGCCGATGGACCGAAGCACTGGAAGAACAGCGTCCCTTTGGGCGTTTCCGCCACGACGGCCATCAAGATGTGATCGGGGCGTGCCGCATCGGCGCTTGAGCCGTTGCCCATGCCACGCGCGTAGGTGCCACGGTACTCGGCGATGGTATACGGCATACCACGCACCGTTTCGTGGGCCACCAACTCTGGCACCGCGCCGCCGGCCGGGTTGGAGAACTGACTCTTCCAGCGCTCGAGGTTGGCTTCGGGGCTACCCCCCTGCCCGGGGCCAAAGAAGTACACCACCACCTCCACCGGCACACTCCCCGCTGCACCCGGCACCTTGTACTCGGCCAGCCGCATGCTCGACGACGGCGTGCCGCTCACCCAGCCGGCCGGGACGGTGGTCTTGTAGCCCAGGAAGGTGGCCGCGGTCTGCGCCTGCGCCTGGCCGGCCAGCGCGCCGGCGAGCAGGGTGGCCACGAGGGCTGGGCGAGCAAGATGCCGCACGAGCGGGTGCGTGTTGGTGTGCATGGCAGGGCGAGTGGTGGGGTGAGCCGGACGGATAGTGGTGACGAGGCGTGTTCCAAGTATCGCGTGCCAGGGGAAGGCTGCCTAGCACGTAACCTGGAGCGGGGCGTTCCTGCTTGCCAAGGCCGTCGCCGTGCGGTTGTGTACGGGAATACACCGTTTCACCACCTGTTGCTCACTACTGCCCACCATTCCCGTGCGAATCACTCCCCGCCGTGCGCTGGCGTCCGCTTTGGGCTGCACCGCACTTCTGTCGTTGTCTGCGCACACCGCGCAGGCGCAGCGAGGTCAGGGCCGAGTGGCCCCGGCCAACGCCGATACCTCGTTTGATGTGAAGTGGCGCAACATCGGCCCCAACCAGTCGGGTCGTATGGTTGCCGTGGCCGGCAGTACGTCGCGCCCCGATGAGTACTACATGGGCACCACCGGTGGTGGCGTGTTCAAAACCACCGACGGCGGCAAGACGGCGTTGCCGGTAACCGACGCGTACTTTGGCGGCACCATTGGCAGTATTGCGGTGCAGCAGAACAATCCGGATGTCGTGTGGGTGGGTGGTGGCGAAACGCCCATTCGCGGCAACGTGAGCCATGGTGAAGGCGTGTGGAAGAGCACCGACGCCGGCAAGACGTGGCAGTACATGGGGCTCAAGGAAACGCAGTACATCTCGCGTGTGCGCATCAACCCGGACAATCCGGACATCGTGTACGTGGGCGCACTGGGGCATGTCTTTGGCCCCAACAAGGAACGCGGCGTGTACCGCACCACCGACGGTGGCAAGACGTGGAAGAACATCCTCTTCCGCAACGATTCCACCGGTGTGGCGGACATGATCATGGACCCCACCAACCCCAAGATCATCTACGTGAGCTTCTGGCAGGCCGGGCGCAAGCCGTGGCAGCTGGTGAGCGGCGGCATGGGGAGCGGCATCTTCAAGACCACCGACGGTGGTGATACGTGGACCGAGATCACGCGCAACAAGGGGCTGCCGCAGAGCGGGCCGTTGGGCGCCATTGGCATTACGGTGAGCCCGGCCAAGCCGAGCCGCTTGTGGGCCATTATCGAGCACGAGCCCAACGGTGGTGTGTATCGCAGTGATGATGCGGGCGCCACGTGGACGTTCATGACCGGCGACCGCAATCTGCGTCAGCGTTCCTGGTACTACAGCAAGCTGTACGCCGACCCGAAGGACACGAACGTGGTGTACGGCCCGCAGGTGAGCCCGCTGGTGAGCAAGGACGGCGGCAAGACCTTTGTGCGCGGCTTTGGTGGTGGCGACAACCACGACATCTGGATTGACCCCACCGACCCCAAGCGCATTGCCGTGGCGCACGACAACGGGTTGATCATTACGAAGGACGGCGGCACGAACAGTGTGCGTGTCGCGGTGGCCACGGGGCAGTACTACCACGTGCACCTCACGAACCACTTCCCGTACCATGTGTGCGGTGCCAAGCAGGACGCCGGTTCGAGCTGCGGCCCCGTGCGGGCAGCGGCGCTGGGCGGCCGTGAAGCGATGATGGCGCAGATGATGGGTGGCGGTGCGGCGCCGGCGGCGCCGGCGAGCCCGTACAGCGCGTTCTACAGTGTGGCCGGCGGTGAGAGCGGATACATCAGCAGCGACCCGCGCGACCCGGACATCACCTACGGCGCCAACTACGGCGGCAGCATGGACATGGTGAACCGTCGCACCGGCAAGTCGCTCTCGCTCGATCCGTGGCCGCTCAACCCCATGGGCCACGACGCGAAGGACAGCAAGTATCGCTTCCAGTGGACGTATCCCATCGTGCATTCGCCGCACGATCCGAACACCATTTACGTGGGCAGCAACGTGGTGTTCCGTTCGCGCGATCGTGGCATGACGTGGACGCCCATCTCGCGCGATCTCACGCGCAATGATCCGCGCACGCTGGGCGCGAGTGGTGGCCCCATTACGAAGGACCAGACCAGCGTGGAGTACTACGGCACGGTGTTTACGCTGGCCGAGTCGAAGCTGGTGAAGGGGGTGATCTGGACCGGTAGTGATGACGGGTTGTTGCATGTGAGCCGCGACAACGGCGTGACGTGGAAGAACGTGACCCCCAAGGGGCTCCCCGAGTGGATGCGGTGGAGCATCATTGAGGCCGGTCAGCATGCCGCGGGCACCGCGTATGTGGCGGGCAACCGGTATCAGATGGACGACTTTGCGCCGTATCTGTACAAGACTACGGATTACGGGGTGACCTGGACAAAGATCGTGAACGGCATTGCCGCCGATCATTTCACGCGCGCCATTCGTGAAGACCTGCATCGCCCGGGCATGTTGTACGCGGCGACGGAGCGCGGCGTGATGGTGAGCTACGATGCCGGCGCCAACTGGACGTCGCTGCAGAAGAATCTGCCGCCGGTGCCGGTGAGCGACATGATGCTGCGTGACGACGACCTGGCCATTTCCACGCACGGTCGTGCCTTCTGGGTGCTGGAGAATCTCACGAGCCTGCGTTGGGCGCCTGAGGTGGAGAAGGCGGCCGGGAGTGCGCCGTACCTGTACAAGCCGGTGCCGGTGTACCGGTTGAACGGGCAGACGCAGCCCACGTTTACGTACCGCCTGCCAGCCGACAGCATGGTGGTGAAGTTCGAGTTCTACGATGCGGCCGGGAAGCTGGTGGGCACCGCGGCGAGCAACGACACCACGAAGCCGCCGGTGGACCCGCGTTTTGCCGGAATGGGCTTTACGCCGCCCGCGCCGCCCAAGCCGGGCATTCGCAAGGGGGTGAACCGATTCACGTACACCATGAAGCACGATGATGCCAAGACGTTCCGCGGCATGATTACGTGGGCCGGTCGTGGCAACGGGCCGGCGATGGCGCCGGGCATGTATCGCGTGCGCATGACGGCGGGGAACAGCGCGCCGGTGTCGTATGATTTCCGCGTGCTCCCCGACCCGCGCAGCGACGCGACGGAAGCGGACCTCAAGGAGCAGGTGCGCTTCGCGCTGCAGGTGCGGGACAAGATCACGGCCGCGAATGAGGGCGTGATTGAAAGCCGCCACATCAAGAACGCGCTGAATGACCGCGCGCCCAAGATGGCCAGTGTGGCGGCGTTCGCGCCGTTGGCGAAGAGCTTTGCCGATTCGCTGCTGGCGGTGGAAGACTCGTTGTATCAGACAAAAAACCAGTCGGGGCAGGACCCGCTGAACTTTCCCATTCGTCTCAACGATCAGCTGGGCGGGCTGATGGGCTTCGTCATGAGCGGCGAGCGTCGGCCGGCGAAGCAGAGCTACGATGTGTGGAACGTGCTGGCGCCCAAGACCGATGGTGAGCTGGCGCGGTTGGAGCGCGTGATCACGACGCAGCTGCCAAAGGTGAACGCGCTGCTCAAGGCGGCCGGTCAGCCGGAGATTGTGCGGAGCAAGACCGAAGGCCCCGCGCCGCGTCCCATTACTCCGTGAGTCGGCAACGTCAGTCGCACTGAGCACTGACAGCTCGAACTGAACACTGACAACTCCCCGCCGCCAGCGGGGAGTTTGTCGTTAGCGGGTGCCGCCTTGTTGTGAGAGACGGTGGGTATGTCCCGCAGACCTGTCTCTCCACGATTTCCGTTTATCCTGCAAGCGCTACAGCAGAACATCGGAGGAGCCATTGGCCGAACTCTCGCGGATGCCGCCGTCCGGCCCGAAGGTCAGGGACAGATAACGCCCGTCGCTTATGGCAACTAGAAGCTCAATCCCGTCGTGAGCTTGTAGAAGCCACCCGTCGCACCGTCAAGCACATTGCTGCCCATCGTCATCCGAGCGAATGCATTCGAGCCGGGCAGAGCAAACTGGAGGTATCCACCTACCCACCGGTAGGTGTCACTCGGGCTGCCGTTTACCGCGGTAGTCCGCGAGTTGCGCAGCTGTTCGAGATGCACACCCGCCGAAGCAATGGTGGCGAACTTCACGCCCGCGTTCGCCCAGTAGTGGAGAAAGTCGAGCTGCACCGGCCCGACTTCGCGAGCAGCGCGGTAGTACCCTCCGTACACCTCACCCTCGGCACGTTTATCGGCGTAGTTCACGGTCAGGCTTGGCACAATGCCATCGAGCACATTGGGGCTACCGCCGGCCGGGGCACCCGACAGCAATGAACCATGCGTGACGCCTAGCTGCGGCTTGATAGCAAGACGATCCTCGGCGAGTCTGAATCGTGCGCCAACACCAAACTCGGTCCAGAGATTCGCACCGTTCGGCGTACCGCCCACATTGAAGGCGGGAATAGTCCACAATGTGCCATAAAAGGCAAAGTCTACATTCTTCGCTTTCTTCGGTGTGTAGGTACCAGCGAACGTAGGATAGAAGCCGAAGAAGTTGTCCTGATTCAGCGCGACCGTGAACGAGGAAGCGCGGTCCTGAGCGACCACCGGAGCGGCGACCAGCGCGGTCAGCATCACCGCACGGCGAACATGTTTCGAGATCAAAGTTGACATTGAAGGGCAGAGTCAGGAGAAGGCGAGGATGCCGCGTGGAGAGCATGCGTACGCGTCCGGTGGACTTGCCCATATATCGGCACAGTTATGAGCAAACATTAATGACTCGCAGCGTTCCATTTTTCAAAACGCGATGCCGCTCTGAGGTATCCGCCTGATGTCGCATCCCGCGCGGACGGGTCGCATCCCCGTCGTCGTACCGCGTCGTCACGTGGCCCTTGTGGGGGATGCGCACGAGCAGCCGGGCGAGGAACAGGAGCGGGTCCGCCGTATCGGCGGCTGACCGTCCCCGTTCCGTTGCGCGACGGTTGCCACCGCTCGCTACACGAACAGCATATGTGTGCCGTGTCCCGATCCCTGCTGGTAGAAGTCACCCACGGTCAGTACGCCGTCGACACCCGCGTAGAGATCGTCCTTGGTGTAGTGGAACATGTCCATGGCCAGTTTGCAGGCCCAGAGCTTGACGCCGGACGCGCTGAGAATGTCCAGGAACTCGTGCACATCGGGCATATCCACGCGCTCCATCTCCCGTTTCATCATGGCCGTGGCAATGGCTTCCATCCCCGGCAGACCGCCCAACATGGTGGGCATGTGCATGGCCGGGTTGCCCACGGTCGCGATGTGCAGGTGCTCGAGCTTCTCCTTGTGAATGGCCTCCAACCCAAAAAACGTAAAGAAGATCTCTGCTTCGATCCCCTCCATGCGCGCGCCATTGGCGAGTACAAAGGCGGCATAGACGTTCTCCAGCGTCGCCTTCGACAGGATGATCATCATCTTGCGAATGGATCCATCATGCTCAGACATCTGTATCTCCAGTAAGTGAGCGACGGTCGCCTGGCCGCTACAGGCAACTGACCGGTTTGGGAATGCCCGCAATTCTGGCCGCGGTTTTCAGCGGCGCCGTCGGGAAGAGCTGGTAGAACTCCTTGATGTCCGTCACCCCGCTCTTGCCTATCCGGCGGATGCTTAGCGGCACCTCTTTCTGGAATTCCGACTGGAGGTACGTCAGCACCTCCCAGTGTCGCGGCGTCAGGGCAAGGCCTGCCTCCCCGGCCAGTGTTTCTCCCACGGTACGCGACCATTGGGCGAAATCCGTCAGATATCCTTCTGCGTCAACGGTGATGGTCTGTCCATCGATAAGCCGATCCATGTGTTCCTCCCATCAATGTCAAATCGTGTGGTGTACCCGCCGCTCACGTGTAGTGCTTGCCGGCTTCCTGCATGTGTGTGGAGACGAAGGGCAGATGGTGGCCCGGCAACAGCATGTGCCAGTAGATCCAACGGAACGCCATCTTGCCCATGTGGTTGGTGCGCGACTCAGAGAGCAGGCGCAGCGGCCCGACACCTGGAAACGGGAAGGTCCCTTCGACTGGCTCGTGGGTGTAGTTGAAGTCGATGAGGATGGCCTTGCCATCGCCCGTTTCGATGAAGCAGTTGGCATGCCCATCGAACTCCTCCTGCAGTGGCTCCCCCGCGATGAAATGCAGCACATTCGCGGTCAGGATCTCGGCCTCGAAGTGCGCCACTGAACCCGCCTTGGACGCTGGCAGGTTGGTGGCATCCCCAATGACAAACACGTTGGCGGCAGCGACCGACTGCAACGTGCCCCGATTGGTGGGGACATAGTTCAAATCGTCCCCGAGCCCAGAGCGCTCCATCAGCGCGTCACCCTTGTTCAGCGGGACGGTCACCAGGAGATCGAAGGGGATTTCGCGCCCGCCGTAATCCACCAGGACGCGCCGTTCGTCGTCGATACGCTCGACCGCAAAGTCGGTCTCCAGACGGATGTGCTTTTGCGTCAGCAGGTGGTCGAGCGCCTCCGTCGCCTTGGGTTTCGTAAAGGCGCCACTGAGCGGCGTGACGAAGACCAACTCCACCTGATCGCGAATACCACGATGCCGGAAGTAGGAGTCGGCGAGGAACGCGAATTCCAGCGGAGCCACCGGGCATTTGATGGGCATCTCGGTGATGTGCACCACCAGACGCCCTCCTGTCCACGTCCGCAGGTGATCACGCAACGCCACCGAGCCGTCGAACGTGTAGAAATCGAAGATGCTCTGCCGCCATTGCGGACCCAGCATGCCTGGTGTTTCTTCTGGCGCAATCTTGCAGCCGGTCGCGATGATCAGCACGTCGTACACAAGGCTGGTCCCGTCCGCGAGCAGGATCTGCGAGTGCGCCGTGTCGATGCGCTCGACGCTTCGGGTGAGCAGCTCTACGCCGTCGGGGATGAAATCCGCCAGCGGTTTGACCGTGTCTTCGGGTGCATAAATGTCAAACGGGACGAACAGCCAGCCGGGTTGGTAGTAGTGCTCGGTGCGCTCGTCGACTATGACAATGCGCCACTCACCATGTTCCCGGCGTTTCGTCAGTTCGCGGTGCAGATGATTTGCCATCATGGTGCCCGCCGTACCGGCACCCAGAATCGCCAGCGTTTTCATAAAAGGAACCTGAGGTATGTGAATAGACGCATACTCTCATAGATTCCAATCCGGCGCCGTCAGGCGATTCCGCTACCTCTGCCGGAAATCCCCTGACAGTTTGGGGCGGAAATCGATCCTGAGGCTGCGCATCCCCGGTATCGCCGCCTCTCCCGCCCTGGCCTGCCACGTCGTATCGTGTACATGGAGTTCACTTGATCTCACGGGGATATCGCATGTTTCGTTTTACTTGGACCGCGCTCGTCTTCGGGGCCGTGCTGAGCGGCTGTGCATCCACATCGACACCACGCCCCACGGATCTCACAACCCCTCGCCCGACACGCGTGGTCACGCATGTCGTTACGCACGACGCCAAACTCATCGGCTCGGCGGTGGGCGGCGTGCGGGTGACCATTCGTGACGTCACGACGGATCGTATACTCGCCGAGGGCCAACATGATGGCGGTACCGGCGACACCAAGCGCATCATGCAGGATCTGCGCAAGCGCGGCGATACGCTCTTCGCCGCGACCGGTGGCGCGCGGTACGAAGCGACCGTCGCGATTGCGGCACCGACGCTGGTGGACATCTCGGCCGAGGGACCGCTTGGCTACCCCGATCAGTTGACGCGAGCCAGCAAGCGGCTGCTGTTGTTTCCAGGGCGTGATGTGGGCGGCGATGGTATCGTGCTTGAGTTGCACGGTTATGTCATTGACCTGATGGGTCCCGACACCACTCAGGCACTTCCGGCGTCGAGTGCGCTCCGTGTACGCGCTCGCGTGCGCATGCTGTGTTCATGCCCCACGCAGCCGGGGGGCATGTGGGAAGTCCGGGATGTCGTGGCGCGGCTGGTGCGCAATGGTGTGGTCGTCCGCGAGGGGGCACTCACGTACGGTGGCGAGTCGAGCATCTATACAGGCGAGCTGGCACCGGTAGAATCCGGTGTGTATCAGCTTGAGGTCCTTGCCGCCAATCCAGGGGCAGCGACCTTCGGGATTGTTCGACGGCGCGTCACGATTGTCCGCTGAGGCGTGCACAAGCACCAGCGCCATGGCCACGGCGCGCCCTGTGATCGGCACATCGACGCGTTCACGGCAGACGCAAACGTGCCACTCAGCGCGCCGCCCCTCCGTTCGCCGCCAGCCGCCGATCAAAAAAGTCGAGCATGCGTTCAAAGGCGTAGCGGGTCTGGTACCGCGGCCCGAGGTCCCAGCCGTGCGGCGCGTCGGGCAGGGTCAAGAGCTCCACGTCGCGGCCAAGTTGCATGAGATACTGCAGCAGCCACACGGAGTCGCGGTACAGCACCACCACATCGCGCATGCCGTGCACCAGCATGAGCGCGTCCTTGAGACCGGCGGCCTTGGTGGACGACGAGGCGCGAGCAAACTCGGACGGCCGCTGCTGCGGGGTGTCCATGACGCGCTGTTCGCCGGTGAGCGCGTGGAACACATTGGTGGCGGGCGCCGCGGCAATGCCGGCGCGGAACACCCCGGGCTTTGTGAAGAGCGACATGCTGGTAAGCAGCCCGCCGTAGCTGCTCCCCCAGATGCCTACGCGCTTCTCGTCGGCGATGCCCTGCGCAATAAGCCACTCTACACCGCTGTGGATGTCTTCTACATCAATGCCGCCGTAGTCCAGCCGTATGCGGCGGCGGAACGCCGTGCCATGGCCGGAGCTGCCGGCCACGTCGAGCGCGAACACCACGTACCCTTTCTCCAGCAGCACCCGGTCGAAGCCCCAGAGCGGGTGCGAGTTGCGACCGCCCCACTGGTTGCGCACCGTGTTGCTGTAAATCGACCCCACCACCACCGGCCAGCGCCGGCCAGGGGTGTAGTTGGGGGGGAGCAACAGCCGACCATGCACCGTGGCGCCGTCTTTGCGGCTGGTGAACGTCACATACTTGGGCGCCGGCCACTGGTAGGCGGCAAACTCGGGGCGCGGTGACAGGGTCACGCGCTGTTCGCTCGCCGTACCAGGGTTCTTAGCGGCAAGGTCGGTGACAAACAGATCTGGCGGTACCGTGTCGCTGGAAAAGAGCACCGCGGCCAGCTGACCGTTGGGCGAAACCACGGGCGTGTGCGTGCCGGGGCGCACAGACACGCGCACCGGTGCTCCGCCGCGCAGCGGCACGCGGTACACATGCCGCTCCTCCGCGCGCCCTTCGTTGGCCACGACCATCAGGCCGCGCGGCGTGACGGTAAAGCCGAACACCGCCCACCCCCCGCTGGTGATGGCGCGCGGCGCACCGCCCGCCGCGTCTACCTGCCACACATGGTAGTCCTGCGCGCGATCGCTCGTGAAGTACACGCTCTTGCCATCAGGCGACCACGCCGCGCGCCACTCGGCGGACACATTATCGGCCTCCTGCTCGCGCACGAGCAGGCGCGTGGTGCCCGTGGCCACGTTGGCCACGAACAGCCGCCGGTCCTTCACGAACACATCGCTCTTGTCGATGAGCAGTGATTCTCCACGCGGCGAGTAGGCATACGTGAAGACAATGTCGGTGGGCTCGCCGCCCAGATCGAGCCAGCGCGGCGTGCCGCCAGTGTGTGCCACGAGCCCCAGGCGGCGGTGCTCGGAGGGTTCGCCGGGAAGCGCTCGGCGCACCGGCGTGGCGACCACTTCGTCGGGGAGGTAGTCGGGAATGAGCCGCGTGCGGATGGGGGTGCGGTCGGTCTCGACAATAGCGAGCGTTTGGCCGTCGGGTGCCCACGCAAAGTCTTCCACGCCCACGCCGGAGCGGGCGAGGGTGGTGATTCGCTGCGGCGCGCTGAGCGTGTCACCGCGCAATGCGGCCACCCAGAGGTCTCCGTCGCGCACAAAGGCCACGCGCGCGCCCGTGGGGTCAAAGGTAGGGCGCTGCACTGCGCCCGGTGGCGTAACCAGACGCACCGGCGTTTCGCCCGGTGTCACGAACCACAGGCCGCCCTGAAAGGCGTACAGCAGCCGACGCCCGTCGGGGTGCCAGCTGATGCTGCGCACGCCTTCGTCGAGCTCCGCGCCAATGGCGGTGCGTTGCGCATCCCACGACGAGTCAGGTGTGGCAGGAATGGGTGGGCGAGGCAGGCGCGTGACGCGCTCGGGGCGCAGCGATTGCCCCGGTACGACACGCGCCACGAATACATCGAGGAACGGCATGCCTTCGTCGTTCCAAAGAAAGGCGAGTGTGCCCCCGTTGGGCGACCAGGTCATGCCGCGCGGCTCCGTGCCAATGAGCGACGGCAGCGTATAGAAGCGGTTGATGCTGTAGTCGGGCTTAGGTTGCGCGTTGCCGATGTGCGCGGCGGCCACCAGCAGAAGCGCCGCGCCGACGCCGCGATATGCGCCACGGCGCAAAAGCTGCGAGGTCACTTCAGCACCCCCAGGGCGCGCAGTTCATCCTCGAGACCGGTGAGCTCCCAGCGAATGAGCGCAATCGGAATGGGGCCCGCCGCCAGGAAGGCGTCGTGGAACGTTCCCAGATCGAACGCATCGCCCAGCTGGCGCTGACGGTCGGCAAGCAGCTGCTCGAGTTGTGTCTTGCCGATGGTGTAATTCATGCCGTAGGCCGGCCGACGCAGGTAGATGGCGAGGTCGTAGCGCGCGAGGTTCTCCTCCATGAGCGGCACTTCGCGCACGAGATACTTGATCGCATCGTCGAGCGTCCACTCCCCCGTTTGCATGCGCAGCTCGGCGTGCACCCGGGCGGCGCGCTTGAGCTGCGCAATCCAGAACAGCTCGCGCCCCTTGGGGCGGTCGTCGAGCAGGCCGGTGTGGAGGTACATCTCTTCGATGTAAAAGGCCCACCCCTCGGCGCGCGTGCCATCGCTGAAGCCGCGGCGAATGGGGCGTGGCTGCCGCCGCTGCAGCGCGCCGTCAAAGCGGTGGCCGGGAATGGACGCGTGCACATGATTGTTGAGCGGGTCGCGATACGTGAGCTCTTCCCAGAAGTGCCGCGCCCCGCCCCACGCGCTGCGGTCAATGAAAAAGGCGTCTGTGTCGTACTGCGGTGGAATGTCGGTGGGAATGGTGAGCAACCGTTCACGCTGCGTGAACGTGCGAATGTGCGTCTCCGCCTCGCGCGTGCGCCGTTCGTGTTCCTCAACAGTAGTGACCGGCACGATGGCCGGCAGCGCGCGGTACTTGTGCCGGTCGAACGCCAGTAGCGAGCGGGCGCGGGCAATCTCGCGTTCGCCAATGAGGCGTACCTGTTCCACGTTGAGCGGCACGAGGCGCACGTGGCGCAGGTACCAGGCGTAGTCCTCCAGCCCAATGTGCGCGGGCGCCGTCATGCGGGGGCGTTCGGTGGCGAGCCAACCGGCAAAGGCGCGCAGCGCGGTGAGTGAGGAATCGGCGAGCGGCACGAGTGTCGGGTCGTGCTGCACAAGGCGCGCGCGCAGATCCTCGTACCAGCCAATGATTCCTGCTGGCGGCGGGTCGCGACGGGGCTCGCCCTGATTCACGCCGTCGGAGCGGGTGAGATGAAAGTGCGCGATGCCGGCCAGCTCACCGGCCGGTTCGGTGAGGGCGCGGCGCGCGGCCGCGACGGTGCGGGGCACGGCGCGCAGCTGTTGCGTGAGCCGAGTACGCCCGTCGGCAGTAAGTGGCACGCCGGTGTAAGGGGCACGCGCGAGCAAGTCTACCCAGTGCCCCGGATCGCGCGCCCACGGACGCAACACGCGCAGCTCGAAGTCGAAGGCATCGAGCTGTGTGCGCACGAGAATATGATCGATGCGGTCGGCCACGGACCAGGTGGCCGTGTTGAACGCGGCGTGGCGGGCGCGGAGTGCGTTGAGGCCAGTACGCCACCGGCTGAGCGTCTCGGGGGAGTAGACCGGCACGCCGCCCTCAGTTGGCGGCGCGCGCAGGGTGCGCAGCGCCTCGTTCAGCTGGACGAGGCTATCGCGCTGGGCGTCGCTTTGGGCGGCGGCGTTTCCAGGACGCGCCGCGATGCCGGCGACGAGGAGGGCGAGCGCGCACAGGCGGCGGCGTGTGCGGAGCGGGAGGGATGGGCGCATCCCCCAAGTTGGCGCGCGACGCCACAGGCGGCGAGGGTGGGCAGGCCGTGGGAGCGTCCTGCTGTGTCGCCTCTCTACGATTTCGGGACGTTCGCGCGGTACACCACCAAATTGACGGCTGGCGTACCGGCCCGCGCGAGTGTGATGACGCCGAGCGAGTCGAGTGGGCCTAACCGGTCAGAGAGCGCCACCGAGGCCGGTCTCCAGCCGCGCTTCCAGGGCTGCGCGTGCTCCACGACGATCGCCGGATAGCCGGCAGGCGGCTCGCGGAACGGCAGATGATGGGGATCATCGCAGGCACAGACGATCCGCGTGGTGGCGCCGAGCGCAACGCCAAGTTTGCCCGCCTGAATCCAACTGCGCGCCGTCACGCCCCCAGTGACGTCGATGTCACGCGCCGCGAGCGAGTCGCGGAGTGCGCGCCAGTCGAAGGCGTCGAGCGCGGGATCGGCGGGCGCGCGCAGGGCCACCACTTGGCCACCCAGCCAGCCGGTTGCCACCTGCGACGTGAGCATGGCGACCAGTACGACCCACGCGCCGGCCACCGCCGGAATCCATCGGCGCGGCCATGGCGCGCCCCGCGCCAGCGCCTGGTCGAGCGCGCGGCCCAACAGCGGGGCCACGAACAGCCATCCCGGCGCCTGCCAGTGCGGTAAGCCGCGCGCCCCACCCAGCGTGGATGCCGTAAACAGGCCAATCGGCAGCACCGCGAGGCAGGCAAAGAACCACCCACGTTCATCTGTTTGGCGCCGAACCAATGCGCGCCCCAGGGCGATGGCCAAGGGAATCGCGATCCACGGCAGCAACCACGCTGCCTGGCCACCCACGTTCTCCAGGAACGGCGCAAGCGACCAGTCGGCCGTGGTCGTCGCCCGCGCGCCCTGAAACCGGAACGATACCCAGTCGTGCTGCGCATTCCACCACAGCACCGGCGCCGTGCAGCTGATCGCTATGGCCGCTGCAAGCCACGGGCCCGGGGTGCGCAGCTGCCGCCGACCTGACGCGGTGGTCAGCAAAAAGAGCAGCAGCCCCGCGCCGTACAGCGCACCATGATATTTGCTGAGCAGCGCCCCACCAAGCAGCAGGCCCGCCAGCATCCACCGGCGCGTAGACACCTGCACCGGCCTATCCACCGCCGTGGAAGCCCCGAACAGCATCGGGGCGAGCACGAGCACCGCCAACGACGCACAGAGCACCAGCGGGCCGTCGGGCAAAACCCAGGTGCCCGTCGTGAGGCCCAGCACCCCGGTACACGCCAGCGCCAACGCCCCGAGCGTCCCCGCGCGCGCGCCAAAAGCGTGGTGACCGAGCCGGCCTACGGCCCACAGCGTCACGCTGAACGCAAGCACGAACGGCAGTCGTACCAGCACGGCCTTCGTGTCGCCGGTGAGCCACGTCATGGCACCGGCCATCCAGAAATGCAGCGGCGGATGATCGAAGTAGCTCCAGGAGAGCGGGCGAGCTACGGTCACCGCATACGACTCGTCGACGCCCAGTCCCGTGGTGCCTGCCACCAGCAGGCGAATAGCGGTCGATGCCGCAATCACCATCCACAACCGGGTCACCCACCAGGCGTCGGTGCGTGCAGAGGGCGCGGCGTTCACGCCGGCACCGGCTGTGCCTTCGGGAGTCGACGGCGACGACGGGCCTGCACCGACGTGAATACCGCCGCATACAGGCAGCAGGCAATCCATCGAAACGCGGCGGTGCGCGGCGCATCCACGGTGGCGGCGGCTGCCCCCAGGATCACCCCATCCCACCGTACCACGGGGTTGAGCAGCAGAAGCTCCGGCGCGTCCGATCCTGTTCCGATCACGGTTGCACGCAGGTAGCCATCGTCTGGCCGTGCGACGGCACGCGCGATGGTCACGCCGAGGGAGTCGGTGACATGTGCCGTTCGTGTTGCGCCATCCTGTCCGGTGAACTCGATGTGCGCAATCGGTCCGCGCGCGCGCACTTCGAGCGTATCGCCGAACAGTTGCTGCGACACGAAGCTGAGCTGCGCCTGTCCACCGACGCCATGTACACCGATGGTGCGACCGGAACGGATCGCGGAACGTACCGCATGGGTTTCGCGCGAGTGCGTGTACACGAGCGTCCAGTTCACACCGGTCTCACCGGCGCCGTGAATATCGTGCGAGTCGTCGCTCGCCATCACCCACACTGCGCGCCCCGACGAGAGGGCAGCGTCCCATTCCGTCGTGGCCGGCGACACGAAGTGGTTGAGCACTTCGAGTGCGTCGTAGCCCGAGAGCTGGCGCAGGTCGGCGACGGAATGTCCTTCGCGTATCGCCGGATGGGCGAGTACCACGACGGCCCCGGTGAGCTCGAGCCGGTTGATGATGTCCTGCTTGTGGTGCACGGTTTGGCCGAGCGGATAGTCGCGCCACACCACGGCATCACCGCCAATCGCGAGGCGATGTGACTTCTGCAGGTTCCAGCCCTGCTCGTACACCGGGAACGTGCCGGTTTGCTCGGCAGCTGACATCGAGTGGTAGTTGGAGAGCCCCACGATGTCGTAACGCATCTGGGCGTAGGCGGCGGCTACCTGTTCCGCGCTCTGGCCGCCGTGGGTGGCACCGCCCCACGCGACGGAGTGCGCGTGGAGGCTCGCCTTTTGCCAACGACCGGTGGCGTTGAGATCGCCGTAGGGGTTGTACCAGCGCCCGCCGGCGAATGGTCGCGACTCAGCGAACTGATACAGTGGGGCAGTGGCATACAACAGCGAGACGAGGAAGAGCAGCGCCAGCAGCCCCGTCACCGCGTGGGCCGCAGACAACCAGCAACAGCTGACAAACATGGATGTCATCGCACGCACAGCGCGCATCGGACTCCAGCTCTTGGGTTACCACATCATCACCGATCGTGATGTGGTGGCCAAGCGCCCGTGCACAGCTGTGACAGACTGTGACCGGATCGTCGTGCACACACCGCCGCTATTGCGGCGGGCCGGCCGTGACGCTCTTGAGCTCCATGGTGAGCGTGGCGATGCTCACCTTGGCCCGCACTCTGAGCGGAATATGACGTGCATCGTTCGAGAACCAGACCTCGGCCTCTCCGCCTTCACTGAAGAGACCTTTCGTGCGGATGATGGGCTTCACCACGACCGCGTCGAACTCACCGGCCGGCAGCATGATGCGCTCCGTGCGCAGGACGCGTACCGTGACCGGGTTGCCGTCGCGCTTGTAGTAACGTGCCGCTGTGTACTCGTCGCCAACCTTGAGCGGCAATGTGCGAATGAAATAAATGAATGACACGTCGTCGAGCGGAATCGCCGACGCCAGCGTGCCACTGTCCGCGGGATTCTCCAGACTCACGAAACGCATTTCACCGGGAAAGAACTCGTAGGTGCGTTCCTTCTTGTATCCCGTCTGATCGAGCTTCTGCTCGAACCGGTGGGAGAACAGCTTGCGCGCGTCGAGCCACGAGCGCTGCGCGTCGTTGATCTTGAACACGGTAATGCCGCCCTTCGTGCGAAACGACAGACGGTAGGTTGGGTTCCCGCGCAGCGTATCGAGCGCATCGACACTCAGCGACGCCGTACCGTGGCCCCGCACCAGGAACCATTCGGCCTGCAGCCGGAACTCCAACGACTCGCCGACCTTGAACGGCACCGGGGCGAACGCGGTTCGCGCCGAGGGTGCGCTTCCGGCGTTGCCGGCGTCCTGCGCCGCGCCGGAGTGGGGCAGCAGCATGGAGGGCGCACTCCACAACAGCGCGCGGATGAGAAAACAGAGCCGAAGTCGTTGCACGATGCACGATACCCAGCGCGCGTGAATCTGGCCGCTCCGGCATTTCTTCGGTTCACCCCATTCTCATACTTCCGGCTCACCGAGCCGTTACAAGGCGTAACGGTCGGACTCACGAGTCCGAACTTCAGCAATAAGATAAAAAGCCGATAGAAACCATCGAGAACGTGGCTCCGGCGCCGACCGGCCCACGCCCTACCCGTCCGCTCCGGCGGCGTCGATGTTGACGCGGCGAGTCGAGGGGTACTCGCCCACTGTCCAATGCACCGCATGTTGCAATTTGTCGTCCGCCGCCCGATCAGCACCCAACTGTGGCTCGCGGTCGCGGCCGCGCTGCTGGCGGGGATCAGTGCCGCTGCCGTGGCCCTCCAGGCGCTGCGCTCGACTGCTACCGATGCCGCGGCACTCGACCAATCCGTGGTTACCCCGCTCGCCGACGTGGGCCAGCTCCAGAACGAAGTGCAGAAGGTCCGCGTCGCGTACCGGGATCTGGTGTTCGACGACACCCAACGCGCGGATGCCCTGACCCGCATGCGGGCCTCGCTCGCCGAAATCGATTCGCTTGCCCCGAAGCTCGTTGCCTCGGCACGAGCCCCGGAGGTGAAGGTGCTGGCGGACTCCTTTGTCACGCGATTCCGAGCGATCCAGCCGCAGCTTGACGCGCTTGTTGCCGCCGCCAGCTCCGATGATTCCCTCGCCCAGGCGCTGATGCGTGGGACACTCCGTCGCGACATGACGGGCGTTGAGACGATCCTTGGCGCGCTGGCCGTGGCGGAGGTCAAGGAAGCCCGGCGCTACTCCGCCCGGGCCATGGCGAGAAGCCGCTCGAGCCTGTTTCTCGTGAGCAGCGTGCTCATTGCGGGGCTCCTGCTGGCGTCCGTCCTCGCTGCCGCCATCGTGCGCCGCACCACGACCGCCCTCGTGCAGGTCCGTGAACGACTGCAGGCTCTCGAATCGGAGAGCATGGTCACTCTGCAGCACGCCACCGAGAACCTGGCGCGCGGCCGGCTTGATGCGCTCAACACCACAGAATCGTTGCCGCTCGCGATTGACGGCGCGGATGAACTGGCGGACGTGGCAACAGCCCTCAACGGCACCCTGGCGCGCTCCGAAGCCGCGATGGCCTCCTACGCCGCGGCTGTCCGTTCACTGCAGCGCATGCTGGGGGAAACCCAGCGCGTGGTAAGCGCCACCCAGCGCGGTGAGGCCAATGTACACGCCAACAGTGACGGGTTCGATGGCGCGTTCCGCGACCTCCTCGACTCCTTCAACGATGCGCAGGATGCCGCGCGACGCCCCGTGCAGGCTGCCTTGACCGTGCTCGAACAGGTCGCCGCACGCAACCTCGCCGTTCGTGTGACCGGGGAGTTTGTCGGCGAGCACGCCCGGCTCACGAGTGCGGTCAACACGGCTGTCGCCAATGTGGCCAACGCGCTGCATGAAGTGGAGACAGCCGCGGAGCAGATTGCGGCGGCGGCCCAGCAGGTGAACTCGGGAAGCCAGAACATGGCTGATGGTGCGTCCACGCAGGCGGCGTCGGTCGAGGAGATCACTGCCGCCGTACAAGAACAGGCGTCAGTCACCTCGCGCACCGCGGGACGGCTTGACGAAGCTCGCCAGCTTTCACGTCAGGCCCGTGACCGGCTCCGCACCGGTACGGACAGCATGCATGAGCTGTCTGCAGCAATGACGCGGCTGAACGGGTCGGCCCAGCGGACGGCCCAGATCGTGCGCACTATCGACGAGATCGCGTTCCAGACAAATCTGCTGGCCCTCAATGCAGCCGTCGAAGCCGCGCGGGCCGGGGATGCAGGAAAAGGGTTCGCCGTCGTCGCCGATGAGGTCCGTCAGCTCGCCATCCGTGCCGCCGCGTCAGCGCGCGAAACGTCGGCGCTGATCGACGACACGGTTGCGTCCACGCATGAGAGTCTGGGCATCACCGAACAGGTGCGGGCACAGCTCGGCACCGCGGACACCGATGTGGAACGCGTTACGGCTCTGGTCGAGCAGGTCACGGTTGACTGCGGTGCGCAGCGGGATCAGATCCAGGAGGTCTCGCGCGCCGTCGAGCAGGTCAGTGCGCAGACCCAGCGCGCGGCGGCCAATGCCGAGGAATCGGCGAGCGCTGCCGAAGAGCTGAGCGCACAGGCATCCACCATGAAGGAGCTCGTGAACCGCTTCGAGATTACCGATGCTCGTGGTACGCCTCAAGTCCTCGCCCGGCGAGGCCCGGCCATCATTGCACGATTGGCCACCGCCGCTACGGCCGTATCCCCGTCACCACTGGCAGCACGATCCTAGAGGCCTGCCCCTTGCTGCGATAAATGCGCTGCGTGGCGGCGCGGAAGTCGCTGGGTTTCGCTTCGAAAATATTCGGTACGAACGTTTGCGGGTTGCGATCAATGAGCGGAAACCACGTGCTCTGCACCTGGATCATGACCCGATGCCCTTTCTTGAAGGTGTACGCCTGGGTGTGCAGGTCGATGGTGATGGCTTCCGGCACGTTGGGCGTGAGCGGCACCGGCTTCTGTGGATCCTTCCGATAGCGTGCCCGAAACACATCGTTGGCGACCATGAACTGATAACCATTCATCCGCAGCTCTTTCATGCCGGTATCGGGGTACACATCAATGAGCTTCACCACGTAATCGGCATCGGTGCCACTCGTGGCGGCGTGCAGCGTCACGGTGAGATCACCCGCGATGGTGAGATCGTCGGTGAGGGTGGGGAGCTCCCAGCTCAACACATCGGGACGGTTGTGCACGAAGCGCTGGTCTTCGGTGAGCCACGTTCTCCAGGTGGAGCCCGGTCCGTAGGTCATCTGCACCGGACGCTGACGGTACGGCACCGGCTTGGCCGGGTCGGACACGTACGCGTCGTAGGCGGGGGCCGTCGTGGTGGGTGGCTCCCACCCCAGCGCGCCCCCTTCGCGCATGTACAGACTGCGTGGTGACACGGCCGTTTTGGGCGGCCACGTGTCGTAGCGCTTCCACACGTTGCTGCCGGCCTCGAAGACCAGCGCTTCCGGGAGCGTCCACCCAGCCACGTCGCGCTGCTCGGGGTGCAGATGGCGCGCGAAAAACGGCGCCATGATGGAATCGCGGAAGAAGCGCGCCGTGGGTTGCCCAAACTGGATGGGGCCCAGGGATGCGCCTTCGCCGCCCATCCAGCCGCCATGATTCCACGGCCCCACCACAAGGAAGTTCTTGTTCTCGCGATCGTGTTTCTCGAGTTCGCGGTAGATGGTGACCGGACCGTAGAAGTCTTCCTGGTCCCACCATCCTGCCACATGCAGGGCGGGCACGGTGACCTTGTTGAGATACCCAGCCATCGCCTGACGCTGCCAGAACGCATCGAAGTTGGGATGCTGCGCGAAGTCATTCCACGTAGGAATGGTCCCCTTGAGGAACTTCTCGTTTACCGTTTTGAGCGAGCCGAGTTTGAGGTACCACTCGTAGGTGTCGAATGCGTCCATATTGAACTGCTTCACGTCCTTGCCGCTTTCCATCATGGTGGCGTATTCGAATCCGTAGCTCAGACGGAACGCCCCGTTGTGATGGAAGTCGTCGCCCTTCCACATGTCGGCCGGTGAGGCCTGCGGCGAGCCGGCTTTCAGGGCCGGGTGCGGATCGAGCATCGCCATGGCCGTTGTCCAGCCGTCGTATGACACGCCCGTCATGCCCACGCGGCCGTTGTTGTTGGGCACGTTCTTGAGCAGCCACTCGATGGTGTCGTACGCGTCGGTGCTTTCGTCAATGGCCTTTGCATCTGCGCGGTTGGCGCGCGGGGGCCGTTGCATGACGAACTGTCCCTCCGACTTGAACTTGCCGCGAATGTCCTGGAAGACGAACACGTAGCCGTTGCGGGCAATGTCGCGCGCCATGAAGCCCCAGCGGGCTGCCACACTCGCCGCCGTGTTGCCATCCACGCCATACGGCGTGCGCACGAACATGATGGGCAGGGGTCCCGCTGCATTGGTGGGGGCGAGGATGCGCGTGTATAGTTTGGCCCCGTCGCGCATGGGGATCATTGACTCGGTGAGCGAGTAGCTCGCCGCGGCGGGCGCGGCTGTGGCCGGCTGGGCGGAGACGGCGCGCCCCCACAGCAGCAGCACCGGAAGGATTCGAGAGAGTCGCATGCGATAGCTTGCAGCAGGGTCGGCCGATGCGCTACCTGCGGCCATCCCGGGGTGGTTGTGGTCACCCGCTCTCCACACCCAAATCCCTTCATCTGATCGGTGGTTCCGCTGACCGGCCGTTCCGCACTGCTATAGATGCCATTATAATAGATAGCGTGATACGCTCCTTCGCTGACCTGGCCACCGAGGACCTGTTCAATGGGGTCGATAGCCGCCGCGCCCGGCACGCGTGCCCCGTCACGCTCTGGTCCGTGGTGGCACGCAAGCTGACTCAGCTCAATCGGGTGCGCGACCAACGGGAACTGGCGGTGCCGCCTGCCAATCGTTTGGAAGCGCTGAAGGGCAGTCGACGCGGGCAGCACAGCATCCGCATAAACGATCAGTACCGGATCTGCTTCCGGTGGGAGGAGGGCTATGCCGACGATGTCGAAGTCACGGACTACCACTAAGCCCGCGAAGGGCTCCCCGCTGGTGCAGCGCCGCCTGCCCACCCATCGGCCACCGACGCATCCGGGTGAGATGCTGCTGGAGGAGTTCCTCAAGCCGCTGGGCATCTCGCAGTCCGCGTTCGCGATCCAGCTGGGGGTTTCTTTTCCGCGGCTGAACGAGGTGATCAACGCCAAGCGGAGCGTCACGCCGGATACCGCGCTGCGCCTCGCCCAGGTGACGGGCATGAGTGCCGACTTCTGGCTCGGCCTGCAACAGGATTGGGATCTGTGGCACGCGCTCCGATCGAAGGAGGCCGCTGCGATCGCGCGCCTGAAGCCGTTGCCCCGCGCCGGATGATCGGGCGCTGCAAGGTGAAGCTAATCCGTTGATTATTGGTGCGGAGAGCGCGTCCGCGCGACATCTTTCTCCACAGCTTCGCGCAACAGCCACACTCGTCACGAACTCCTGGAGCGATCATGGGCAAGTACACACTCAACGTGAACGGCACATCCCGGAGCGTCGAAGTCGAACCCGACACGCCACTGTTGTGGGTGTTGCGCGATTCGCTGGAGCTCACCGGCACCAAGTTTGGCTGCGGGATTGCCCAATGCGGCGCCTGTACGGTGCACGTGAACGGCGTGCCCACGCGCTCCTGTCGTACGGCCGTTTCCACCGTGGGCGCGGCGGCGGTGACCACCATCGAAGGCATTGACACCCCGCAGGCGCGCGCGCTGCAGGATGCCTGGTGCGAACTGGACGTGCCGCAGTGTGGCTACTGTCAGGGCGGACAGATTCTGGCCGCGGCCGCCTTGCTCAAGGCCAAGCCGCACCCCATCGACGCTGACATCGACTCGGCCATGGCGCGCAACGTGTGCCGCTGCGCGTCGTACACGCGCATTCGGGCCGGCATCAAGCGCGCCGCCGAGTTGGCTGCGACCACCACTCCAGCCAACGGGAAGCGCGAATGAGCCACCAACAGATCGATCGGCGCCAGTTCATCAAGATCAGTGGACTGGTGGGCGGTGGGTTGCTGGTCGCGAGTGCGCTGGAGACGGCCGAGGCGATGGCCTCGAGCACGGCGGCACTCGCACCCGCTGCAGACTTTGCCCCGAATGTGTTTGTGAGTATCGCGCCAAGCGGCACCGTCACGCTCATTGCCCCCAACTCGGAGATGGGGCAAGGGATCAAGACGTCGTTGCCTATGATCATCGCCGAAGAGCTCGATGTGGCCTGGGAGCAGGTGACCGTGGTGCAGGGTGACCTGAACCCGGCGTATGGTCGTCAGTTCAGCGTGGGGAGCGGAAGTACGGTGGCGAACTACATGGCCATGCGACGCGCCGGTGCCGCCGCACGGGCCGTGCTCGTGGAGGCCGCGGCCCAGGAGTGGGGCGTAAGCGCGAACGAATGCGCGACGGCCAACGGCATGGTGATACACGCCGCGTCAAACCGACAGGCATCGTACGGCGCCCTCGCCACCAAGGCCGCGCAGCTGCAGCCCCCGGTCAACCTGACCCTCAAAGATCCGAGCACCTTCAAATTGCTCGGCACCCGCATTGCGGGCGTGGACAACAGGCAGATCGTGAAGGGTGCGCCGCTCTTTGGTATTGATGTGAAGCTGCCCGGCATGCTCTACGCCACGTATACCAAGTGTCCGGTGTTTGGTGGTGAGGCAGTGAGTGCGAACCTCGATGAGGTAAAGGCCAAGCCCGGGGTACGCGATGCGTTTGTGCTGAGTGGCATTGCGGGGCTGCCCTCGGGGGTGGCGGTGGTGGCGGACTCCACGTGGAATGCGTTCAGCGCCACGAAGGCGCTCAAGGTGCAGTGGAACGAAGGGGCGCAGGTTTCGCAGAGCAGCGCAGATATGGCCGCACAAGCCGTGACGCTGGCCAAGGCCAACGGGGCGGCATCGCTCCCGCAAGGCGCGAAGGCGGTGGAGGCGGTGTATCACTATCCGTTTCTCGCCCACGCCACGCTCGAACCGCAGAACTGCACCGCGTGGTTCAAGGACGGCGTGATGGAGATGTGGACGCCCACGCAAATTCCGGCCACGGGACAGGGGCTGGTGTCGAAGGGGCTGGGAATTGCCGCAAAGGATGTGAAGGTGCACATCACGCGGCTGGGCGGTGGCTTTGGTCGACGCGGCAGCAACGAGTTTTCCCTCGAAGCAGCGGCAATCGCTAAGCGCCTGGCGGGCACGCCCATCAAACTCACCTGGACGCGCGAACAGGATTTTGCGCACGACAACTATCGCTCCAACGGCTGGCACTTCTTCTCGGCGGGGCTCGATAGCGCGGGTAAAGTGGTCGCGCTCAACGACGAGTTTGTCAAAATGCAGGGCGGGCCGGGTGACATGACGGCCACCGGCTTCCCGTTCAATGCCATTCCGGGATCGACGGTGCGGTCGAGCAAGTTGCGTGGGGGCATCCCCACGGGGTATTGGCGGGCGCCCGGTGATAACGGCAACACGTGGGCCACGCAGTGCTTCATGGACGAACTGGCGCACGCGGCCGGCAAGGAACCGCTTGCCTTTACGCTGGACATGCTGGCCACCGTGCCGGCATCGCCGCGCTTTGACGCTGGCAAGATGACGGCGGTGTTGAAGCTCGCCACCGAGAAAGCGAACTGGGGGCATAAGCGTCCGCGCGGTGAGGGGCAGGGCTTCGCCATCTGCTTCGCGAACGGTGCGTACGTAGCCATTGTGGCCGATGTGGCGGTGAGCAAAGCGGGCGAGCTCACCATCAAGAAGCTCACCGCCGCCGTGGATGCCGGCACGATTGTGAACGTGAGTGGCGCCGAGGCGCAGGTGCAGGGCTCGATGCTGGATGGCATCAGCGCGGCGTGGTTTCAGAAGGTCACCATTGAGCGTGGCGCGGCGGCGCAGACGAACTTCAACAAGTACCCGATGCTGCGCATGCAGCATGCACCGCCAGTCGTGGATGTGCACTTCATCAAGTCATCGGCACCGCCAACCGGGCTTGGTGAACCGGCACTGCCGCCGGCGGCGCCGGCGGTGTGCAACGCGATTTTTGCTGCGACGGGGAAGCGCATTCGCACGCTGCCCATAGCCGACGAGGCGCTCAAATGGGCATAGCCGCTGCCGTAGCCGTTATGTCGATGGTCGTGGCAGCGCCTTTGGTGGCGCAATCACAGCCGGCCGACAGCACGATCCAGCGCTGGCTCACCGAGCGGGTGACCAACGGCTACGCCACAGGGATCGTGGTTGGTGTGCGAGACGGGGGCCGCGACCGAGTCGTGGCCGTTGGCGGGGCGCAGCGCGACGGCCGCCCGGTGGGCGCGACGTCGTTTTTCGAGATTGGCTCCATCACCAAGGTCTTCACGAATATCCTTCTGGCCGACATGGTGCTGAAGGGAGAGGTGGCACTCGAAGACCCCGTGCAGAAGTACCTCCCGGCCGGCGTGACCATGCCCAGCCGCAATGGCAAGGTGATCACCCTGCTTGACCTCGCGACCGCGAGCTCAGGGCTTCCCTCGCTCGGCAGCAACATGACGCCGAAGGATATCCGGAATCCGTACGCTGACTACAGCGTGCAGCAGATGTATGAGTTTCTCTCAGCTCACACACTCCGGCGCGACCCTGGCGAGCGATACGAGTACTCGAATATTGGTATGGGACTGCTCGGGCACGTGCTGGCACTGCGCGCGGGCAAGTCGTATGAGATGCTGCTGCGCGAGCGTGTGCTGGAGCCGCTCGGTATGCGCGAGACGTTCATTGTCATGCCGTCTGACAAAGCGGCGCGCTTTGCGGTCCCGCACGATGCCGACCTCGAGGAGGTGCTCCCGTGGGACATCCCAACGCTCGCGGGCGCGGGCGCCCTCCGGTCCACCACGCGCGACATGCTCCGGTTCGCCGATGCGGTAACGCATCGCGACCGCGGACCGTTAGGCAAGGCCATCGCCTTCTCCATCGAACCACGGCGCCCCACGACGAACCCCAACATGCGTATTGCCCTGGGGTGGCACGTGCGCGAAGCCAACGGGCGCTCCATCGTGTGGCACAACGGCGGGACCGGAGGTTTCCGAACCTTCTTCGGTTTCGACCCCGCGACGGGCGCGCATTCCATGGTGTGGTCCAACACCTCCAACGGCGTGGACGATCTTGGTTTGCACCTGATTGATTCGACCGTCGCCCGCATGCGCACGCTGCCGCGGCTCAACGTGGCCGTACCGGCGGAGACATTGCGTGCATATGTTGGGTCGTATGTGCTCGCGCCCGGTGCGGTGATTGCTGTGAGTGAGGCACAGGGCAAGCTGTTCGTCCAGATCACCGGTCAGCCGCGCTTCAGGCTGTGGCCGGAATCGGCGACCAACTTCTCTCTGCGTGCCGTGCCGGCGAAGGTGCGCTTTGGCGCGGACTCTACTGGCGCAATGACCCTCACGCTGGACCAGGGCGGGCGGGAGCAGCGGGCGAGGAGGCAGTAAATGACGGGAAAGGCATTGGCGCTGGCCGTCATCCTCGTAGTCGGCTGCGGTGGCGAGCCTGCCGCCGCGAGTGGTACCGATGCACCAGCCTTCGATCTCGAAGCCGCGCGTTCCACTATTGCACAACAGAACAAGCAGTTCACCGACGCGCACGTTGCGGGCGACGTTGCTGCCATTGATGCGATGTTCCTGCCCAATGCGCGGTCGTACCCGCCCGGCGCACCGGCGGCGATCGGCATTGCCGCGATCCACACATTGACCGTGGACTATCTCAAGTCCGGTATCACTGAGTTTCGCGAAGAGACGACGGCCTTGTATGGAAACGCCGAGCAGATCGTGGACGAAGGCACGTACGTGCTGACCTACGGAGCGGGCATTACGGAGCGCGGTAAGTACATCAATGTGTGGAAGCAGGTGAACGGGAGCTGGCGTATTCAGGCGAACATCTGGAACAGTGACCCGCTGCCGACGACATCGAAGTAGCGTGCATTCCGCGTAACAACACCATACCAGGGAGATATCAGATGGCTCAGGACAACAAGAAGTTCGGTCTCGGAATGGTACTCGGATTGGCTGTTGGTATGCTGCTCTACCGGTTGCTCTTCAGCTAGCCAACACGGGCGCCACCGTACATCCAAACGGATATGCTGCGCGTCGCGCAGCTTCTGGTCGCTGCCGCGGGGGTCTATCTCATCAGTCTGGGTGTGACAGCCGCGATCGCTCCACCGCGCGCGAAGCGCTTTCTGGAGGCGCATGCGAGCACGGTGCGGGCACACGTTCTGGAGCTCGCGCTGCGCCTGGTGGTGGGGCTTGCCATGATGCTCGCCGCCCCCGCGATGCTCGGCACGGAGCTCGTGCGCTTTGGGGGCGGTGTGCTGGTGGCCACGACACTCGTGCTCGCGGTCTTGCCGTGGCGGCTGCATCAGCGATTCGCCGCGTGGGCGGTCCCGATGGCCACACGCACCATGTCGCTGGTCGCGGTTGGCGCGCTGGCGGGAGGCATCGCGGTCCTGGCAGCGCTCATGCTCGGACCGCGAACGACGTAGCGCAGACGGTCTATTGGTTCCGCCACCACGGCGTGGTGGTGCCTTCGGGTTTGTGGCGCAGTCCGTGCTCCGCCATATCCATGAGGCGCGCAATGTTGCCGCCCGGGCCTGCGTAGCAATGGCCGCGCTGATCGCCCCACACGAAGTAGCCCTCATTGCGGGGGTTGGAGGTGGTCTTCATCCACGCCTCCAGTTCACGCGTTGAACGATCCAGATGGAAGTTGTCCATGTCTCCCATGTAAATGTGAATCTTGTCATTCAGCTTGGGACCCACGGTGGACCAGTTCTTCTTGAGATACTCGAGAATGTCGTAGTTGTCCTTCCAGTACATGGCCACTGAGCGATCGATCACCCCCGTTTTGGGATCAAAGACCGGTTTGAAGTAGCCGTCGGTGCCGATTGGTCCGAAGGTGGCACTCCAGATATCCAATTGGCCGGTGCCGCTGCGCCCTTTGGTGCCGTTCACCAGCTCCATCCACGCCCGCTGCTGTGCGGTCTGACGCACCTCGCCGTTCACCTCGCGCGAATTGATGGTGGGTGTGCGATGCCATTCGGTGACCTGCTTGAAGAAGCCATTGTCATCCTTGTAGAGATTCATCCCCTCCACGTCGGTGAAGGTCACGGGATCGGGACAATAGCTCCAGGTTCCACCAAAGAAGTCGGGGTGCCAGACTTGCAACGCGAGTGACTCCCACCCTCCCGTTGAGCCGCCGGAGAGCCAGCGCGCCCAGGGCTCCTTGATGATGCGGTAGCGCTTCTCCAGCTCCGGAATGAGCTCCTGCATGAACGCATCACCGTACGGGCCGTTGTTCACGGAGTTCACCGCGTACGAGTCGTCGAAGTACGGCGTGGGATGCTGGAACGTCACCGCAATCATGCGCGGTGTGGTCTCGGCCAGCCACCAGGCGCGAAACACCGAGTCGCGATCAAAGCCGTACGGCGCAGCTATGGAGAAGTGCCCCTGCTGATGATTGACCGGGTACTCGATGGTGCTGGTGGCGTACCCCTTGGGCAACAGCACGGTGGCGCCGAGGTAGATGGGCCGCCCCCAGAACTTGGTGAGCATGGGGGATTGGAACTTGAATCGCTGCACGTACTCGTTGTCGGCCGGGACAACAATGGGCGGAATCTTCTGTGTCACGGCCAGCTTCACCACGCCCGCCGCGCGAGGATCAATGCGCAACTTCTGCGGCGTGCTGTACAAGTTTCCCGGAGACCTATTCCACGCCTGCCCTTCCCACTGGTCATCGTGCATCCAGAGCGTGTGTCCGTCGGCGCGCTTGAACTCGCTGTACACATTCACGAAGGCTTGCACCCAGTACTCGCCCGCCGGCACATCGGCCATGTCGGCGACCGGTGTGCCGAGGTCGGTGCCGTCCACGACAATGGGACGGTTGGGCGCCACGGCCGAAAAATCACGCGCGAACATGGGGGCGCCCACGCGCCCAATCTGCAGACGCGGTTCGGTCTGGTTGGACCGCGAAAGAATCACGTAGGCGCGACCGGTGGTCGCTTCGTTGCGCACGGACGCGGGAATGGTAATCTCGAAGCGCGCCTTGGCTTTGCCCGACGGCCAGTCCAGCAGCGGGGCGCGCTGGGCGACCGCCAACGAGGCGAGCGCCGGGATAGCGGCCAGTACGATGGCCGCGCGCACGGCGCGTGCACGACACCACGCAAATGTGTTCATGGGAGTTTGGTGAGCGGTGAGCGGTGCCTCGGCGTACGGCCAGGCCGGACGTGCACAGGGGGCTGGTCGAGTATACGGTGCAAACGCGGCTCGCGTGGCCGCCGACTCCCTTCCGCAGCGCCGGAGCCTTGGCACAGGACGTGAACAGGACCACGGATAGGAACAGATGGGTCGCGGACGGAACGCGGATCCAGCCAAGTCCTTCCTGTCGCTGGACTTCAGTCAATCAGTGGTAAGAAACGGCTGTATCCGCGTGGAATCTGTGGCTTATCTGTGCCAGGTATTGCCGCACCGGGTCGTTCGTCACCGAATCATATGCGGATTGTGATGCTAACGCACTATACCACAACAGGTTAAGCGATAATCAAGACCCCTCAGCACCGCCGTTGCTACAGCCGCTTCTCTTCGTTCAGTTACAGCTTGAGCGAACCGATGGTGGTTATTGGCCAAAGACCGGATGATCACATCGTGGGAGCCGCAGATGCCAGGCGGGCGCCTGAGTTCGCGTCGATGTTGAGGAGTGGCGTGAGCTGCCCGTCTGCCAGTGAGACGGTAGATTGCAGGCATGACGGCCCAACCCCTCACCCGATGCGATGTGCAGACACGCCTCGCCGAGGCCCAAGCGGAGATCTTCCGATTGGGTGTGCAGCGCTTGGCGCTGTTCGGGTCAGTCCAACGCAACGAAGCGCGCAGCGACAGCGACGTCGATGTGCTGGTCGAGTTCCTGCCTGGACAGAAAACATTCGATCACTTGCTGGCGCTCGGGGAGCTGCTCGAGCAGACTCTTGGTCAAACGGTCGAGCTCGTCACAGTCGAGTCGCTCTCGCCGTATCTGCGCCCCTATATCCTCGCCGAAGCCCAGGATGTCCTTCGCGCCGCGTGAGTACCTACGTCACATTGCAGACGAAGCGGCCTACCTGGAACTCGCTACCGCTGGGGTGAGTCGCGAGGCATTCCTGGAAGATCCGACCCTTCAGCGAGCCTGCGTGCGGAGCTTCGAGATTATCGGTGAAGCCACAAAGAAGGTGCCGGCCGAATTGCGCCAAGCGCATCCCGAGGTCGCATGGCGCGCGATGGCCGGCATGCGTGATCGACTGATTCATGACTACTTCGGCGTAGACCTCGATCTCGTGTGGGATGTAATCCAGGAGAAGATTCCCACGCTCCGTAGACAGATCGCACAGATCCTCGCCGCGGACTAGCCGTGGGTCACTTCTGGCATGGCGATTGGAGCTGCATCCATTCTTCGTCATGTCCCATAGGCTCCATGTGGCCAACCGGCCTGTGGAATTTCATTGACGCTCAGGCATTTAGTGACAGGTAGAAGTCATCGCGACATAAATGCCGCTTTCGCGACAAAAAAATCTAATTCGCGACAATAATTACCCGCCGATATGAGCAGTCTTACGCGCTTAGCCCTCGCCCTCGCCGCTCTGCTCGCCTGGGCCTGCACCAAGCCAGCGCCCGGCGCTGACGCAGAGACGGCACTCATTGCCGGTGAGGACTCGTTGCGCGCGCGCTATGTGCGGCAGTTTACTTGCCCTGCCAGTGTGCCACGTGAATGGCGGCGGCGTGACGGGGTGCCGCTCGCTGATTGGGAGTGCAGCGCCCTGGTGGCTACGGCGGCCGCGCTCAAACGCGCTGAAGCACAACCCGGGTATGTGAGAGACTGGGCGCGCTTGCCGCTCCGGTGCGCTCACGTGATTGCTTTTCGATACCCGGAGCTGCGCCCCGATGGTACCTTCTCGCCGCTGCAAGGCTATTGGTCTGTTGAATTCCTGAACAGTCGAGCGCAAGGGGCGCGGGGTATTGTGTACGTGCCGAGTGGTACACTTGAGGTGCAGCCACTCAACAACGAATTCGTTGCGCCACTCGAGGAATTATGCCGCGCAGGGCTCTGACGATGGGCGGTGAAGGAGAGCAATGGGATTCACGATGCTGCTGATCGTCGGCATCCTGGCTTTCTATTGCCTCTTGGCATCGCCCGGTGTCACCGCCGTCAACTGCGGGGGCATCATGTACGTGGTTCACCGGCGCCTGTCCTTACAGCGAGCGAAGCGACGCGAACGCCCTATCGCGTAGGCACCACGACCACGGCGGAGCGTCGTGATCTGACGGCGCGCGGCGCCCTCCAGCCCCGACTGCGCGTCTCTGAGGGGGCAGCGCCCCCGAAGCAACGCGCCAAGGGGCTGGAGGGGGTCGCGTGACGGAGCGCTCACCGTTCCCCCGTCGTAGCCAAACCCCGCCCTGTGGCGCACCTTTGCCAAACGGTCGGTCTTCGTTTGGCAATCACTCCCCCGCATGCATCGTCTCGCGCTCCCGGCCCTCTCCCTGTTCACCCTGCTCACCCTGGCGCCCACCGCCAAGGCGCAGGGCCAGGTCGCAGCGCCGGCGCAAAACACCGTCTCCATCCGCGGCACCGTCCGCGACGACTCCACCAGCGCGCCGCTGCCACGGGTGACCGTCTCGGTGGAGGGCATTCCGCAGGTGGTGCTCACCGACAGCACCGGGCGCTTTGCTTTTAGCCGAGTGCCGCGCGGTACCGTGGTGGTGCGGGCCAGGCGGGTGGGATACGCCGCGGTGGAACGGCCGGTGCGCGTACGCGACAACGCCACCGCCGACGTGGAGCTGCGGCTACGGGTCACCGCCGCCACGCTGGTACCGGTACGCACGCAGGCGCAGCTCACCGAGCGCGAACGGTTTGAAGGCGCCCCGGCCACCTCCACCATTTCCCTCAACGCCGCGACACTCTCGGCGCTCCCGGCCATTGGCGAGGCCGACGCCATGCGCGTGGTGCAGCTGCTCCCCGGGGTGGTGGCGCGCAACGACTTTACCGCGGGGCTCAATGTGCGCGGCGGCGAGCAGGATCAGAACCTCGTGCTGCTCAATGGCATTCCGCTGTACCAGCCGTTTCACCTGGGCGGGGTGTTCAGCACGTTCATGGACGCCACCGTGGGGAGCATTCGCCTGCACGCGGGCGCCCCGCCGGTGGAGTATGGCGGCCGTCTGTCGAGTGTGCTCGAGGTGACCAGCGCCGAAGAAGCGCGGCGCGGCGTGCACGGTGAAGTGCAACTGTCGCTGCTGGCCGCCTCGCTGAGTGTGGGGGGCGCGAGTGCCAACGGACGCACGAGTTGGCAGGTGGCCGGGCGACGCACCTACGCCGACCAGATCGCGCAACGGGTGGCCCAACGCGACTTTCCGTACGCCTTTTATGACGGGCAGCTGCACGTAAATCGGCAGCTGCCGCGCGGTGGCACGCTGTCGCTCACGGCATACCACGGCCGCGACGCGCTGCGCGAAGACTTTACGCAGCGCGAAGACACGCTGGGGCTGGACGGCGCCTACGCACTGGATTGGGGGAACGACGCCGTGGGGCTCACCTGGTCGCAGCCGCTGGGCGCCCGCAGTGCGTGGGTGCAACGGGCCAGCGTGTCGCGCTTTAGCAGTACGCAAGACGAAGGGGCCGGCGCCCTGCGTGCCTCCAACGATGTGCGCGAATGGCGCGCCAGTGGCCTGCTGCGCACGGAGCGCGGGGCGCACGTGGTGGGTGTGGGGTACGAGGCATCGCAGCACGATGTGTTGTTCAAGGAAACCTCCCCGCAGCTGGCGGCGGAGCTGCAGCGGCTTACGCAGCGTCCGGTGTCGGGGGCGCTGTTCCTCGACGACACGTGGCGCGTAGGGCGCCGGCTTACGGTAAGGCCCGGGGTGCGCGCCGAGTATGTGAGGAGTGCCCAGTGGGTGGGGGTGTCGCCGCGGGTGGCGGTGCGGTGGGCGCAGGGGGAGGATATGGCCTTTACCGCGACGGTGGGGAACACGGCGCAGTGGGTGCACGCACTGCGCGAAGAAGATGACGCGCTGCGCTTCTTTGACCGCTGGGTGCTCTCCGACTCCAACATTCCCGTGGCGCGCGCCACGCAGGCGAGTGTGGGGGTGGAGCGATGGCTGTCCAGGAGCCGGTTTGTGCGCATTGAGCCGTTTGCCAAGCGCTACGGCACGCTGGTGGAGCGCAACGGGCTGGACGATCGCGGCATGGTGGGCGACGAGTTTCGCCCCATCACCGGCACGTCTACCGGTGTGGACCTGTTTCTGCGGCAGGTGGAAACGGGGCCGCTGAGCGGGTGGATATCGTACACCTACACCAACAACTCACGCACGGATGGCGTGGACAGCTGGCGACCGGCGCAGGATAGGCGACATACGCTGAATGCGGTGGGCACGTGGCGCGTGGCCAATGGTACCGTGCTCTCCGGCCGGCTGGGCGTTGGCTCCGGCGTGCCGTATACCGGGGTGGAGGCGCAGCTGGTGCGCCGGCTGGCCGACCCGCGCAACAGCCAATGGGACCGCGGCGTGGTGGAGGGGGACGTGCAGAGCATTGCGGGGGCGCGCAACGCACAGCAGCTGCCCCCCTTCGTGCGCCTCGACTTCTCGGCGCAGCGCAGCTTTGTGCGCGGGCGCACGACGCTCACCCCGGTGCTGGGGGTGATCAACGCGACCAACCGCCGCAATGTGTTTGCCTATCGGTTTGACTATACCGCGGTGCCGGCGACGCGTGAGAGCCTGTCGCAGTTGCCCATTGTGCCCACCATTGGACTCACGGTGGCCTGGTGAAGCGCGCCCTGTTTATGCGATGGCGTGGCTTGGCCCTGGGTGCGGCTGTTGTGGCGCTGGCGTTGGGGTGCACTGAAGACCCGCCCGTGGCTCCGGAGTCTCCGTTTACCGGCACCTGGGTGCTGGAGACGGTGAATGGCGCGCCACTGCCGCGTGTGTTTGCTGTGTTGCTGGATGGAAGTCGCCGAGCCGTTATTGGGGGCGAGATTATCGTGCGTACGCGCGGGCGGCTGGACGATACCAAACGGGTGATCTGGGAGCGGCCCAGTGGCGCGCGCCTGGAAGACGCGGTGGACACGCTCACCGCGCCGTTCAGCTCCACGCCCACGCAGCTGTACATTCGCCGCTATTCGCTGCTGGCCAACAACGATTGGGTAGACACCGGCACCGTGAGTGGTGAGTCGTTGCAGCTGCGGGCGCGATTGCTGGAGGAGCGCTTTGGTACGCAGCGCAATGTGGTGCTGGGCTACCGGAGGGTGCGATGACCCGCCGAGATGTGCGCGTTGTGCGCAGTTGGGGGATGGGTGCGGTGGCGCTGGTGGCCGCGCTGAGTGGCTGCGTGTTCGACCGCATCACACTGCCGTTGGCGGCCAATGTGGTGGTGGTGCACGGCGTGCTCAACCCCGGGGTGACGGACCAGGTGGTGCTGCTGGAGCGCGCGCTTGATGGGCAGGGGAATACGGTGCGTGTGCCCTACGACTCGCTAAACCCCATTGTCTCCAACGGCGGCACGCCCATACGCGACGCGCGTGTGGTGGTGCGCAACAGTCGCGGTGATTCGGTGGTACTGCGCGAGGAGCGCAGCTATCGTGCGGACGGCAAAGGTGCGGGCGTCTATCGCTTTGCGAACATTGAAGGCGTGGGGGCGCCCTTCGCCCTTGTGCCAAGCTTTGTGGTGGCGCCCGGTGAGCGCTACGAGCTGCGTGTGGCCACCACCGATGGCGCAGTGGTAACCGGAGCTACTACGGTGCCATTGGCCACCGGGCGCACCGTGCCCACGGTGCCGCGCCAGTTCTATCGCGATCGCGACTCAGTTTTTGTGGGCTGGCAGCCCGTGGCCAACGCCGCGCGCTTTGAAGTGCGCATTGAAAGTGTGAGCGGCCCCTTTGTGGCGTTTGTGGATTCGCTGGAGTATCTCGTGGCCGGTTCGCTCACGCATACCAGTCGTGCCGGGCGGCCGCGGGTGTTCTGGCCGGGCGTTCGTCAGCTGGTAACAGTGAGTGCCGTGGACGCCAACTACCACGACTACTACCGCAGCGGCAGCGACGACTTTGGCACGCGCGGGCTCATCACGCGCCTGGCCGGCGGGGTAGGCGTGTTTGGCAGTATGAGTCGCGTACGCGAGCGCACGCTGGACGTAACCGCCGATAATGCAGACGCCCCCGCCGGGCGCTGGGAAGCCACCACCACCGTGGCATCGCCGCTGCCGCAAACCTTTCAGCTCTGGCCGGAGAGTGAGTCGTTGGGGGCTACGCGACTGTCGGGGCAGGTGCTTGGCTTATCCATCTCGGCGCCACCGCAGACCGTGGTGGCCACGCAGACCGGAGTGCAGATCACAGTCAGCGTATTGGCGCGGCAGTCGCTGCGCGATACCGTGGTGACGATTGACGGCCGACTGGAAGGACTGGGCAGCGGCGAGGTGCGGTTGACCGGAACGGTACGTGGGACGGGGCAGGCGGTGGTGTATCGGCGGCGGTAGTAGGGGGCGCTGCGCTAAATGCCGGAAGAACTGGGGACGAGTCGCGCCGACCGCATGTGCTTAGTAGACTGACTACTCCGCCAAGAGTTTGTCGTCTCCGGTTACTGAATGCTGATCGAGGAAAGTTGAAGTGAGGGAGGTTTTTGGCGTGTTGTCAGTCGGTCCGGCGCCTGCGGCTTTGTTTTCCCTTCTCAGATCCCGCAAACCCTTCTCAGTATCGGTGGCCCTGACAACGTCGAGCCTGCCGAGTAGCTCTCAGCTTCAACCACGCGATATCGATAGAGAGCCAGATCCGCCTCCGCAAACGCCGACTACAAGCCCTTCGTAGTAATGCCGTTCACAGGCTGAATTAACATGTTGCGCAACATCACTCCGTTTGACTCAGAACAAATGACTACGTCGGTGTCACGCGTGCCCTGTCGCTGACTCTAAAGCACTGCTGCTACACCACATTTATCCCGACAGTCTTACCGTTTTTTCAACAATCTGTGCGATGAGATAGGGGGGGACACTCTCACCGATTGCATGCGCGATTAAGGTACGAGACGCGTCCTTCCCACGAATTATCCAACGATACTCGTATCTACTGACAGTCTGAATCACCAACGCTTCATAAGTTGAAAGTACTCGATTCTGCGACGGGTGAATCTTATTGTCTGACGCCTCAAATGGGAAATTGCTTGTTAGGGCACGCGCCGGCTTGTCCCACTCCATGCGCCGATATGCGGAGTGGAATCCACGAATCAAACGACGAGAGAGTCCGTCCGCTTCGGCAAGGCTCGGCCTAGGGAGAAGTTCTCCGCAGCGCTCACAGTAGATCGGAGTACTCTTGCTTGATTGCCATCGACCATCTTCGATAAGATCCGAATGCCGACGGTTACCCTGATATCCACAGAATGGACTTACGCACTGGTTATTAAATGCGGTCTCCCCCTCTGGAGTGTGACTTACCCACCAGTACTTCTCGGGCTTCATTACGCCGACACGGTGGAGTGGATGAAACCACGGAGCAGCATTCTTTCCAACACTGGCGTCAATTTCCGGAAAATTACTAATCGCATGTCGGAGCGTTACTGGCATCCGGCGCTCACTGCTGGGGAAAAATGACATACCGTTCGATCGGTAGAACTCTGCGCCTTTTGGCTCTCTGGTAAAAATGGTAATGAGGCGTTTCCTCAGCTGTGGGATACCGAAATCAGAGCATGAGATGACTTCGCCACCGCCGACATACTCTTGTCCCAGGCGTTCCCGTATGTAGTCAAGGATAAGACGCGGTCCGTACTCAGTGCGAATCTCGGTGTAACGCATTCCTGGTACGTTCTCAAGCACTAACCACTTCGGCCGAAGCTCACAGATAACGTCCATAGCCGGAATGATAAGACGATTTCGAGCGTCTTCCTCTTCGCGAACGCCGGATGCAACTAAGGATTTCAACTTACCCGCACCGTTAGTTGACATTCCCTGGCATGGGGGTGTCCCATATACCATGAACAGTTCTTCGCCAGCAAGTATTTGCTTGGTTGTTTCGATGATTGTGCTTCGACGATCCCAAATGTCCCCCCGAAACATTTTCGTAGAGGGAAAATTCTCTTCGTAAAGGTCGCAACGATCTGAAAGTAGTTCGTTCGCAACGAGCACCTCTACACCGGCGGCGACCATTCCCAATTCCCCTAAGCCGGCGGAGGAAAAGAGGCTGATTCCGAGCTTTCGGGAAGCAGTGTTCATCGTAGGCTGATCGTATGGGATAGCGGGCGAACCATATTACCAAGAAAAGAGCCATCCAATTGTTTGAACGGCAAATGGCTCAGTTGAGCATGGAAAGCACGGTCGCTGCGATAGCGCTACCCAGAAGAGGAGGAACTGCATTTCCTATCTGCGAAGCGATTTCAGTGTAAGGTCCGACAAACAGATAGTCATCATCAAAGGACTGAAGCCTAGCCGCTTCCCTGGGAGTGATCGTTCGATGCTGGGTCGGATGAATGCATTTGTTCGAAGCCGGGCTTTGGAACTTTACGGTAATAGTTGTTGAGGGCTCGCTTGCTGAAAGACGCGAGTAACATGAACTGAACCCACTACTGATCAGATGCTTTGGAATACTCGAAATGTTTGGCCCCGCATGCTTTATAACTTCGAGCATTCGATCTGAATGATTTGCGGCGCGATGGAGAGTCAGAGATTTTGCACGCGCTCTTCGAGCCCGCTGATAGTCATTCTTCGGATCTTGATCGTAGCAGACCAATTCCTGTCCGCGCTCAAGTTGTGGCAACTCCCCGATCGCATCCTCAACCGAAACGGCTCTAAGAAGACCTGATCCACCAAGCAAGTATCGAGAGCGATCCTTGAATCCGATCACCTTTCCGTCAAAAAAATGCGTAGGCGAAGGAAAGTGAACAGCGCGATTATCCCGAGCTGCGATCATAATGAAACGTTCACGCTTCTGCGGAACGCCATAGCTCGCCGCGTTGAGGATTCGCCAGTCCACCGAATAGCCAAGCTTGGTGAAAGACTCAAGTAGTTGATCGAGAGTTCTTCCCCCCTGGTGAGTGAGCAAGCCGACTACGTTCTCGAGAACGACTACCTTTGGTCGAAATGCCTCGACGAACTGCGCAAACCTAAGATACAGATTGTTGCGATCGTCCTCTCGCTTGTTCGATCTATTCGGCCTTAGCGATGAGAATCCTTGACAGGGCGGCCCCCCAATAACGACATCAACTCTTTTCCGTCGGATCGCCGACTGAACACTTTGCGGTGATACCGAACGTATGTCATTCGTCTCTACTAGTATACCGGGATGATTTCGACGGGCTGTTTCGCTCGCTGAGGCATCTAGGTCTATAGCGTACTTGAGTGCGAATCGCGTGGAGAAGTTAAGGAACCCCTGCGAAAAGCCGCCCGTGCCACAGAAGAGATCGATAATTGAGAGGTTGTTGGCTCCCATGCTTGATTGACTCCCTAACAGAACGGTTACCTGACGAAAGTAGATGTCACTTTCATCGCGTGCACATCGATATTGTAGTCGGGCAGGACGAAATCGAAGTGCGAATCAACTTCTCAACCTCAAACTAACTGAATGGCACCCAACACGCCATGCTAGGGCGTGGTAGGGATGGCGGAGGGTGCATTAGCCTGATGACTATGGGCAACAGCAAGCGACTCATTAGTGCCGAATCTATCCAGCGAAGCCTAGGCAGAGCGGTTCGAGTAACACGTAACGCCAAGGGGTTAACTCAAGAGGAAGTTGCGCGTCGCTCTGGATTTGGGTGGAGGCACATTCAAAAGATTGAGGCGGGAGAGGTGAATGCCACTCTTCGAACTATTTGTCGCGTTGCGCATGCATTAGATGTTGACCCCGGGGATTTGCTCAAGGAAATCAGGGTGGATTGAAGTGCCCACCCAGGGGCAGTCATCTTCGGGAAGTCAAAAGTGGCGGATGGTTCAAAAATACCGCGAACAACGCCACACTTACCCGCTCTTCATCGCTTCGCATTGTCGCACCTGCTACTCTCGTTGGCAGGGATAATCGACAGCCAACAAACAGGCGCGCTTTCGGATCACTCCCACAGAAGACACGCAGATGTTAGCAAATACAGAACTGATAATTCTTCCCTACTCAAGTAAAGAAGGTCGAAGCATTCTTCAGATACTTGTGTGGGAGCTTGAGAATGGTGGCTGGACATCTTTCCGCGGCGCCGTTGCTTTTGCTAGGCATTCAGGCAACGATGTTCGACTTCTCAGTGCCCTTTCGTCGTTTGTTGAAAGGGGTGCTTCAATCGCTCTGACCTTAGGAGCTGATACTTTCGGTACGACTGGTCGTGGGACCGAGTATCACGCCGTAGAAACTCTTCTTCGACTGTTTGCTCCGTATCCGAACGCTGAACTCTTTCTATATCATGAGCCCCGAAGAACATTTCACCCTAAAATCTATCTCTTCGCGAATGAGCAAGAGGGGCGAGCGTTGTCAATTATTGGATCCTCAAATTGGACAGAAGGGGGGCTTGCCGAGAATGTAGAAGCAAACGTCTTGATAACGTTTGATTTGACCATTGCAGACCACCTATCCAATTACCAAAGTCTCAAGGGCCACTTTGAACGCTATTGGAGCGAGATGCAATGAGCGAGGGAGAAGGATTCGCGCGACGCGTAACACTTGAGACTCTTGAGCAATACGCACCGCTTCTTGGAAGGAAATCTGGCGAGATAAGTGCCCGTCTCGGCAGTGGTTCGACAGACGGAAGCACTGTATTAGAGCCGAATGGACAACCCTCTCCGCCAGATGCTGCCCTTATAGCTGCAGAGGCCCTGTTCGTGGGAGAGTCGGTAAGGACGGGAATGACCTATCGTCGGCCTACGGTTAAACCCCCAGCTATCGTTTGCGGCGGCCAGCCTCAGACACCGTATGTCCCAACGGTATCCATCGAGGGTGATGGAGCTTTCCTGCTAATGAGAGTCCGACCACGTCGTACCGGTACTCAAGTACAAGTTTCGCTAATCATTCATCAGTCACCATTCATGAATCATGCAACCGAGGTTGTCTCGGGTGAGGACCATTCGGTACGTCCTATTGGCTACGACTTTGTCAAACGGGGGAATAACAGAGTGCCCAATCTCGCAAGGTTCGAGGCCCCAGAAATGAGAGGAATGACCAACCCCGTCGCGATCTTTGAGTGGGTAAGTACCGGTACACTAACAACTGACAGAATACTTAGGTATAAGCTCTTGGACGCAGATACAAGCATCCTTGGCTCGAGGGTTTTCGAGAAGCTCAAGCTTGGAATTAGTACTAGCCCGTTGACGGACTTGAGCCAATTGAGCGATAGTCATACAGTTGTTTCCAAGTCCGATATCGAGAGTGCACAGTGGTACAGACTAGATCGTAAGTAGAACCGATGGGGCGTGCGCGATCTGCTCTGGGCTGTACTTGCTGGTCCGCATCTGCTGTCCTCTCCGCCCGCACTCGGGGCTTGGGCCAGCCTCTACACTACCGCCAAAATGTGAGTCGCGCTGGGTCAAGACATTGGGTGCAGACCCAAGGGGTCAGCAGGAAGTTGGTCGGTCTACGGAGACCAACCAGATCATGGTGGCCGTTGCACAAGTGGGAAGCGGGGGCGAAGCTTGTCTGACAAACGTTGAGACGCGCCCTTTCCCGATGCCCTCGTAGAGTTGAGCCAGAACATGCGATGCTGCCCCGAACCGACTGTCAATCAAAGCCCAGCTCCATGTCGCTATCATGGTCCAATTCCAGGTCGTCACTCTCCTCGGACCAACGTTCAATCCTCGGTGTCACCGGCTCCGGTACTCTCCGCTTGATCAACAGCGTAGGAAACCGGATTGACGTGCCTTGAGAGTGGAAGGCCTCGTAGTGCAGCATTCCCGGGTGCGCCACGCCGTACACCGTCCGAAAGGTTTGCGTAGTGCGCCTGGCCAGCTCACGTAGACCAACCTCTGTCGGGAGCATCTGGGTGAAAAAATTCGGCGAACCCAGAGCGCATGGTTCGTCAGGAAGCGCCGTGGGCCGACTCCAACCCAGGCGTTGCATCCGTGCATACTGCCGTTCATCCAACAGCAGTTCGGGTGGCTCGATGTATCCATTGCCTGCCGCCTCGGCGCGGATGCCGTAGGCGCCCTGCCCGGCAAACTGCACGTACTGATTCGCCCCCTTGCGCGCGATGATGAGGTACTCGTCTTCGCTCAACGCCCCGATGCAGGCGGCGAGGTTTTTCGTGAAGTCGCGCCAGTGCTTGTTTACAGCCATGGGACCTTCCGCGGTTGAAGTGCGGCGAGCATTCGGTTCACAGCAAAAACTACGCGGAGGGTCTGACAATGCCGGCGGTGCCCAGGAACCATCGAGACCTACCATTAGCAGGCAATTCACCCAATTTCATGCGCATGACTCGCTCGAATACACGCATCTCTGCTAGGCTAGGCGTCCTACTCGCACTCTCCGCCCTGGCATGCGCCAGCCCACTATACGCCCAGCGTGTAGTGCCAGTCCACGAAGAACCCCGCCACCGACTCATGTTCGAAGGCGGTGGCCTGCGCGTGCTCGATGTGCAGATCGCGCCGGGTGACACGTCGCTCTATCATCTGCACGCCACGCCCATTCTGTACACCAGCGTATCGGTGTCACGCACCATCGAACAGCTCGTGGGCGGTGACTGGCCACCACCAGGCACGCCGCCCATTCTGCAGTGGGTGGTGGGGCGCACGCTGTCCGACACCATCTATCCGGTGCGTCCCAAATCGCACCGGGTCACGAACATTGGCACCACGCTCTTTCGGCTCATTGCCGTGGTCACCACCGACGGCACACCGCGGCCGTTTACCACACCCATTGGCAACGAGCTGCTCGGTGCGCCGGAGCTGTCGAATTCGTGGTTCAGGCAAACGCGCGTGACCCTCGCCCCCGGCGATACGTCGCCATATAAGCAGGCCACGCGCACGGTAGTAGCCATTCTCCCCATGAGCGGCAGCGCCACCATTGAGCGCGACGGCGGCCCCGCCACACTGCTCTCCACCCCGGGCGCGTTCACGGTCATCGCCGCCGGCACCCGCTACCGGCTGCGCCATAATGCGGGGTCAACCGCGGAAGTGGTGCTGGTGCAGCCGCACTGACCTGGGTTGTTGCACACACCGGCGGCCAGCACCCTCTCCTTTACGAATGCATGACCGGCCCACGCTGGGTGGGCCGGTGTTGTGCCCATGGGTCAGGGCGCGGTGCGCAGTCTACGGTACTTATGGATAAGCGCGTTGGTGGAACTGTCGTGCGCCAACGCAGGCGTTGACGCGGACTCGAGCTCCGGCACAATGGCCTGCGCCAGCGCCTTGCCCAGCTCCACCCCCCACTGATCGAACGCGTTGACGTTCCAGATCACGCTCTGCGTGAAGACGATGTGCTCGTACAGCGCAATCAGCGCCCCCAACACCGCCGGCGTCAGTGTATCCGCCAGCAGCATATTCGACGGGCGGTTCCCCTCAAACACCCGGTGCGGCACCAGCGCCGCTGCGGTGCCCTCGGCGGCCACTTCCTCCGCCGTTTTGCCAAAGGCGAGCGCCTCCGCCTGGGCCAGCACATTCGCCACGAGAATGTCATGGTGTCGGCCTAGCGGCGTGAGCGCGTTGGCAAACACAATGAAGTCGCAGGGAATGAGGCGCGTGCCCTGGTGGATGAGCTGGTAGAACGAGTGCTGTCCGTTGGTACCGGGCTCGCCCCAGTACACGGGGCTGGTGTGGTAGTCCACCGCGACCCCCTCGCGCGTGACGCGCTTGCCGTTGCTCTCCATGGTGAGCTGCTGGAGGTAGGCCGGAAAGCGACGCAGATAGTTCTCGTACGGCAGCACGGCAATGGACTGCGCCCCGAGAAAGTTCGTGTTCCACACACTCAGCAGCGCCATGAGCACCGGCAGGTTCTGCTCAAACGGGGTGCGGCGGAAATGCTCGTCCATCTGGTGAAACCCATTAAGCAGGGCGCGGAAATGCTCCGGCCCCACCGCGATCATCGTGGACAGGCCAATCGCCGAGTCCATGGAATAGCGGCCGCCCACCCAATCCCAGAAGCCGAACATGTTGGCCGGATCAATACCAAAGGCAGATACCTTGTCCGCATTCGTCGAGACGGCCACAAAGTGCTTCGCCACCGCGTTCGTGTCGCCGCCCAGTCCGCGCACGCACCAATCCCGCGCGCTCTGCGCGTTGCTCATCGTTTCGAGCGTGGTGAACGTCTTGGAGGAAACGATGAACAGCGTCTCCGCCGGGTCGAGATCGTGCGTGGCTTCCACCAGGTCGGCGCCATCGACATTCGACACGAAGCGGATGGTGAGTGACCGGTCGCTGTAGTGGCGGAGCGCTTCGTAGGCCATCACCGGGCCGAGGTCGGAACCGCCAATGCCAATGTTGACCACGTTGCGGATCCGTTTCCCCGTGTGCCCCGTCCATTCGCCACCTCGCACGCGGGTGGCGAAATCCGACATCCGGTCGAGCACCTCATGCACGGCCGGCACCACGTTCTTGCCGCCCGTCGTGAGGACCGCCGAACGCGGTGCCCTGAGCGCCACGTGCAGCACGGCGCGGTCTTCGGTGTTGTTGATGTGCTCGCCGCCAAACATGGCGTCGATGTGCGCTTGCAGCCCGCACGCCTGCGCCAGCTGCACCAGCAGGCCAATCGTTTCGTCGGTAATCCGATTCTTGGAGTAGTCGAGAAAAAGCCCTGCCGCTTCGGCCGTCAGGCGCTCACCGCGACCTGGATCGTTGGCGAACAAGGCGCGCAGATGCGCGGCCTGCAGCATTTCATGATGTGCGCCGAGCGCCCGCCAGGTGGCGCGTGCGGTGAGAGATTCATCAAGAGCGGTCATCGGTGCGTTCCTGTTCGTGCGAATCCTGCCAGCCCGGCGCGCGTGCACGCACGCGGGCGACGCCATGCGGGTGACGCCATGCGGGTGACGCCAATCGTCAGTCCTGCATCTCGCTCGAAGTATGGTGGGACGACGAGTGCCCGTACAGCGGGAACCGGGAGTCGTTTACGGAGCGGCCTCAGCCCCCGCCCGGCATGCGGCATAGCAGGAAGCACCGCTCCAGACGCGATAGCTCCGCCCCCGAGAGCGTCAGGACGCGGACCCGGCTGGCCGCAAGATTCGCGTCTACCAGACGGCCGATCTCCTGTGCCTGCTGCAGTACGGTGGAGTACTCCGCAAACACCGTCCCGACCTTTACTTCAAACAACAGGTCATCACTGCGTTCACGGAAAAACTGCACCCGCAACGACTCGTGGAGCGCAGACATCACCACCTGCTGGGTGTCGGCCTCGCGCAGGATTACGCGACGACCCATGATCCCTTCGGTGCTGCACTGGTAGCGCCGCCCATCCAACGTGAAGGTCTGCAACACGCCCTGCATGGGCACGGCGTGTGTCGTGGCCTGTGTCATCAAGGCCCCGTTGGCATCGTGCACGTTGAGCGTAAACGTGCCGGCCGACAGCCGCCCCTGCAGCAAGACGTAGGCAAAATCTCGCCCACTGATATGGCGCGCCGCGGCGGCCCGCACATCATGCACCGTGGCCGCCGCATTCTCCCGCTCCGCGCGCCTGGCCAGACGGATCCCCCACCAGGCCATCAACGCCATCAAGACCGCAAAGAAGGCCAGGAGGCCAAAGACGGTGGTGTCGGTCGCTGTCATGACCATAAAGAACGGCCCGGGGCGGTTTTCGACAATACGGCGCGTGCTCGCCATATTCCCCTCCTGTTCGACCCGCCCCGCCGGCACGTACGGACAGACATTTTGCCACCGTGGAGTGTCACCCATGTCTCACCCGACCACCGGTCTGCTGGTCCTTGATGGAGGACTCGCCACCGAGCTGGCGCGGCGCGGTCATGACCTGTCAGACGCGCTCTGGTCAGCCCGTGTGCTCGCCGATGCCCCCGAGGCTATTGAGGCGGTGCATCGCGAGTATTTCGAGGCCGGCGCCAACGTGGCCATCACGGCGAGCTATCAGGCGAGCTTTGCGGGGTTTGGTGCGCGCGGGTATTCGCACGGCGATACGGTGCGGTTGCTCCAGCAGTCGGTCACCCTCGCGCAGGCCGCGCGGGCGCAGGTTGCCGCCAGCGACTCGGCGACCACCCGCGATATGTGGGTGGCCGCATCGGTGGGGCCGTACGGGGCCACGTTGCACGACGGCTCGGAGTATCGCGGTGACTACGGGCTCACCGAAGACGAACTCGTGGCCTTTCACCGGCCACGCATGGAGGCGCTGCTGGGTGCGGGCCCCGACCTGCTGGCCTGCGAAACGCTGCCGTCGCTGCTGGAGGCGCGGGCCATTGTGCGGGTGCTCCGTGAGCATCCCGACGCGCGCGCCTGGGTGACGTTTACCTGCCGAGACGGCGCGCATACGTGTGCGGGTGATGCCATTGCCGAGTGCGCAGAGATGCTGCACGCGGAAGCGCAGGTGGTGGCCATGGGGGTCAATTGTGTGGACCCGGTGCTGGTGACCCCGCTGGTACGCATCATGGCCGCTGCGACCAACAAGCCCGTGATTGTCTACCCCAACTCGGGGGAGCTGTGGAACGCCACCGCGCGCTGCTGGGAGGGGTCGGCCACGCGCTTCACCGGCTATCTGCACGAGTGGATAGAGGCCGGAGCTTCGTGGATTGGTGGCTGTTGCCGCACCACGCCGGAGGATATCAAGGTCGTGCGTGCGGTGGTTGATGGCGGGTGAGGCTGGCCGTCATGCACCCGCGTTTTGGGGTATACTGAACCCATAGACCCGCTGGCGTTGCGCGTTGACACCATGCGGACGATCCGCCGCTGCACACACACTCCCCATCGTACTGCTCATGCAAAAGAAAAAAGCCACCGAGCTCCAACGCGCGTGGGGCGACAAACCGTGCCCGCATCCCGCGTTCTCGCGGGAGTACGATATGGGAGAGCGCACCGGCAACTATTGCTGCACGCAATGCGGCGCGAGTGTGAGCTTTCGCGAGAAGGCGGAAATCATGGCGGCGCGCGCGGAGCAGGACGCATGAGTCACGCGTCCAGAACCCTCGCCCTGACGCTCACAACGCTCATGGTCGCCGCCTGCGCCCGCGCGCCCAAGTACGCCGCGCCCATCCCTGCCGTCAGCGAAAAGCCGCGCGCGCTCTTCACGTTGCAGGCCGTGGATATGCGTGTGGGTACCGGCGCACCGGTAACACCGGGCAGCTGCATCTTTGCGCACTACACCGGGTGGACCACCGACGGCAAACAGTTCGATTCGTCGCGCGACACCACCAACGCCGGGGCGGCCAAAAATCCCATCAGCTTTCCGCAGGGCTTTCGGCGTGTGATTGCCGGCTGGGACGTCGGCTTTGACGGCATGCGCGTGGGCGGCACCCGTCGGCTCATCATTCCGTATCAGCTGGCGTACGGCGAAAAGGGGCGTCCGCCCGTCATTCCGCCCAGTGCCACGCTGATTTTTGACGTGGAGGTGATGCAGGTGGCCGATACCCTGCCGCGCCCACAAGGCGCGCCGCGAGGGGCGGGGACAGCGCCGCCGTGTCCGGCGTGGAGTGCGGTGAAGCCGTAGGGGGCAACAGCGTTGAACGCGACGGACGTGTGACGGGTCCCCGACGTGTCGCGAACGGAGCGAGCGGCCGTCCCGAAACGTGTGCTGAATCTGGAGTCGAATTCACAAATGTTTACTGGCGATGCGTGGGGTCAGTCGATAGCATAAACGGGATTGGCCCTGGCCTCCGCAGTTATTGACGCCCTCACGCACATCACGTCTGTGGACGATCTGCTCCCGAGATTGCAGCGCTCATTCGATGCCACACATTCCATAGAGCGTGAGCTCGGTGGCGGTGGCATGTCTCGCACCTATCTCGCGACCGAACGTGCGCTCAACCGTCGTGTCGTCATCAAGGTGCTTGCACCCGAGCTGCTTGCCGGTGTGAGTGTGGAGCGCTTCAAGCGCGAGGTGCTGCTCGCTGCCCAACTGCAGCATCCGCACGTGGTACCGGTGATCGCGTCGGGTGATGCGGAAGGTTTGCCGTGGTTCACCATGCCGTTCGTGGATGGGCCGTCCCTGCGGCAGCGGCTCACGGCGGGGGCGATGCCCATCGGCGAGGTCATCGCGGTGCTGCGCGATGTCGCCCGTGCCCTGGCGTTCGCGCATGGCCGTGGCGTGGTGCATCGCGACATCAAGCCTGACAACGTGCTGCTGTCGGAAGGCAGCGCCACCGTGACCGACTTCGGGATCGCGAAAGCCATCTCGGCGTCGCAGAAGGCGGCGCCGGTCGGTGCGACGCTCACCAAGGCCGGCATGTCGGTGGGCACCCCCGCGTACATGTCGCCGGAGCAGGCGGCGGGGGATGCGAGCACCGATCATCGGGCCGATCTGTACGCGTTCGGCGCGATGGCGTACGAGATGCTGGCCGGCCGTCCGCCGTTCGTGAGCGAGTCGCCGACACGATTGCTCGCCATGCAGATGACTGAGCCGCCGAGGCCGGTCACGCAGTTGCGGCCGGATACGCCACCGGCGCTCGCGGACCTGGTCATGACGTGCCTGGCGAAAGAGCCCGACGCGCGTCCGAAGGCCGCTGCCGATCTCTCCCGCGTACTCGATGCGGTCGTCACGACGGGATCGGGGGCGGCTGCGCCGGTGGTGCTGCGCGGAGGTGCCGTGCCGTTCGCTCACATGCTGGCGATGTGGGGAGCCGCGACAACCGTGGTCCTGGCGGTGACCTGGGCGGCGACTGTGACTGTGGGGCTGCCCACCTGGGCCATGACCGGTGCCTCCCTGCTGATGGGGATCGGACTCGTCGCGCTGCTATTCACGGGCTGGGTGCAACGCGCGAGCTATCGTCAGCTCACCACCACGCCGACGCTGACGCCGGGCGGCGGCGCGATGCCAATGGGCACGATGGCCACGCTGGCGATCAAGGCCAGCCCGCACGTGTCGTGGCAGCGCACGTGGAAGGGCGGGGTGGTGGCGGTGACCTCGTTCGTGCTGCTGCTGGGCGGGTTCATGACCGCGCGCGCGTACGGAATCGGCCCCGTGGGCTCGCTGATTGCCAAGGGCGCGCTGGCAGCAAACGAGAAACTGATCCTCACCGACTTCAAGAGTCCGGCGAGTGATACGTCCCTTGGCGTCACGATCACCGAAGCGCTGCGCGCCGATCTGGCGCAGTCGCGCAGTATTCGCGTGCTGTCACGGGCGAACGTGCGTGATGTGTTGCGGTTGATGCGGCGCAGCAACGATGCCGGCGTCGATTTGTCGCTCGCGCGCGAAGTGGCGACGCGCGAAGGCATCAAGGCGATCGTCGACGGAGAGATCGTACAGCTCGGGAACGGTTATGTGGTCGCCGCACGATTGCTCACGACGCAGACCGGGGATGAACTTGGCGCGTTTCGGGAGACCGCGTCGAACCTTGACGAGCTACTCCCGGCTGTTGAGCGCATGTCACGGGCACTACGTGAGCGTATCGGCGAATCGTTCAAGGATATTCGCGCCGCCGCGCCGCTCGAGCGGGTCACTACCTCCAGCGTAGAAGCGCTGAAGCTGTACGTACGCGGCATGCGGGCCATCGAGGAGCAGGATGACATCGGCACGGGCGGGCCGCTACTCGAGGAAGCCATACGGCTCGACCCGGGCTTTGCCATGGCCTATCGCAAGTACGCGGTATCGCTCGGCAATCGGCGAACCGCGGATCGCTCAAAGATCGTACAGATGTTGGTGAAGGCGTATGAGTTGCGCGACCGCCTGAGCGAAAGCGAACGGCTGTTGACGACCGCTTCGTACTGGAGCACCGGTCCTCGGGAAGACATCCGTCAAGCGGTCGCCGCGCTCGAGGCGCTCCGTCAGCGCGATTCCACCTACTTCCCGGCCATTAACAATCTTGGCGTTCTGAAAACCGGCATCGGCGACTTCAGGGGGGCGGCTGACGATTTTCGCGCGGCGGCCCGACTGGAGCCCGGTATCGTAACCGGATGGACGAACCTTGCAGGCCAGCTGGTCGAGCTGGGTGAGTTCACGCAGCTCCTCGCCGCGGCCGATAGCGCCGAGAAGGCGTTGGGCGAGAACTCCGATGCCCCGTGGCGCATGCGAGCGTGGACGTTGGGGCGGCCAGAACAGGCGGCGGAAGCAGAAGCGTTCTTCACCAAGGCGCTCGGGCGCTTTGCCGATCGAATGACGTTGCGGATCGATTTCTCGCGGGGATTGTCCTCCGCGCTTCGTAGGCAAGGCCGTGTGCGTGAAGCCCAGCGGCTGCAGGCGTTGGCCGACAGTGGCGTCGCATCACAGGGGCAGACGCCAGACGGGCTGCAGACGACGCTCGAGCGTGCGCAGGATGCTGCCGTCCTGGGGAACGACACGGCATCAGCGCGCCGTCTCGCGCAGGAGGCAATCAAGCGGTACGACTGGCGAGCCGCCAACGATGCCGATCGTCAATATGGTCGGTGGGGCGTGTCGCTTCTGCGGGCGGGCCTCCCTGATCTGGCGCGGCAAATGGCCGACTCGCTCGGGAAGCGCTTCGCCACGTCCAATGTTCGGGACGACGGTCGCATGCTCGCCCTGCTGCGTGGTGAACTCGCCATGCACGAGAAACAGTTCGATACCGCCATCAATACGCTGCAGGCGGCCATTACGAACTACCCTGAGAATGGCGTCGGCCAGTTCGGGCCATCGCTGGCCCTTGCCTATATTCGCGCCGAGCGGCCGGATTCGGCGATCGCGGTCTTCGAGCGGTATCTCGCCAGCAACTCGCGCTCGCGCATCAACGGAACCGGGCCCCGCTTCGAGGCCGTAGCCTTTGAACGCCTCGGGTCACTGTACGAAGACAAGGGCAACAAGGCCAAGGCGCTGCAGCACTACGAAATGCTGCTCGGGCTTTGGAAGAACGCCGATCCGGAACTGCAGCCACTTGTGCGGGATGTGCGCGCGCGTGTGGAGCGACTGCGGCGCGGCACGGGCTGAACAGCTGCCGTGGGTATGGCGCTACCGCCGCTGCCGTGTCCGGCGTGGAGTGCGGTTAAGCCGTAGTGTCCCAGAGGCTGCGTAGCGGAACGGCAAACAAGCCGTCGCCGAATGACGCCGTGGTTTCCCCGTCATACAGCACAACGCCACAGCGGAAGCGCGCTCCCGTAACGCTCTGGAGCTTCCGCAGTCCGCTGAAGTCGGCGGCCGTGACGGTTGCGCCGGCCTTTACCTCGATGCCAGCCAGCTGGTGCGCACCGCGCTCGATGACCACGTCCACTTCCACACCATCTCGGTCGCGAAAGTGAAAGAAGGTCAACGGGTCCTCGTACCAGCTTCCCTGGCGTCGCAATTCCTGATACACGAACGTCTCCAGCAAATGGCCGAACGTCGTGCGGTCGGCCCGCAGCGCCTCAGCGTCCATCCCCAACAGTGCGCACGCCAATCCGGTGTCGCCGACATGCAGCTTGGGCGTTTTTACCAGTCGGCTCAGTCGGTTGGAATGCCACGGCGGCAAGCGGTCGAGCAGGAAGACCCGCTCGAGCAGCGTGATGTAGTCATTGATGGTTGGCCGTGAGAGCTGAAATGGCGCGGAGAGTTCCGCCACGTTCAGCAACTGCGCCGTGTGCGCGGCGGCTACGGCCAACAGCCGCGGCAACGCATCGAGTGAGCTGATACGCGACAGGTCGCGCACATCACGCTGCACCAGTGCGTCGAGGTAGTTCAGGTACCAGGTCGCCCGCCGTCGCGCGGTCGATCGCGCGAGCGCGGCAGGATATCCACCAGCCACGACACGGTCGATCAGACCGGCGGCGAGCCGCGGCTTTGGTGGCGCCTGGAACGCACCCGCAAACAGTTGCTCGAGAAACCGTGGCTCCTTTCGCTCGATCTCTGCCTGGGCGAGGGGATGCAGTCGCAGGACGTCCATGCGTCCGGCCAGCGAATCCGACAGCCGGGGCAGGAGCAGCACATTTGCCGAGCCCGTGAGGATGAAGCGGCCCGGCGTGCGGTCGCGATCGATCGCCGCCTTGAGTGTGGTGAACAGCTCAGGGACCCGTTGGACTTCGTCGAGAATCGCGCGCGCCGGCAGATCCGCCACGAAGCCTACCGGGTCCGACAGCGCCGCTCCACGAACCGTATCGTCGTCACACGTGAGGTACGCGTAGCCCAGCCGGTCTCCCACGGTTCTGGCGAGCGTGGTCTTGCCCGATTGACGCGGTCCATGCACGAGCACGGCCGGCGAGTCGGCCAGCGCTTCGAGCAGCCGTGCTTCGGCGAATCGGGGATAATCGGCCGGATTTGACATACGGCTAATCGTAACCCTGATGAGCGGCTGATTGCAAGGTTAGATAGCGGCTGATCGTAAGGTTCGATATCGGCTAATTGCAAGGTTGAATAACCACATCAGGCTGGCGGTGGTCCGGGTATCTTTGGGGTGTCTTCCACCTCGAGCGCTGCCAATGGGTCAAACCGTTGAGCTAATGGACCGGATCACCGTGAACCCCGACCAATGCGGGGGGCGTCCCTGCGTGCGGGGAATGCGCATTCGGGTGAGCGATGTGCTCGATTTGCTGGCGGTAGGGCTCACCACCCATCAAGTGGTCGAGGAGCTCCCCGATCTGGAGCGCGACGATGTGGCGGCCTGTCTGCGCTTTGCCAGTCGTCGCCTGGGGCACCCCGTTCTCGCGGTGTAAGCTGTGCGGCTCTGGATAGACGCGCAGCTGCCACCAGCCCTCCTCCAGGTCGCGTTTCCGGAGCGTACAGGTGGGCTTCAAGAACTCGGAAGAAGCTCGGAAGTCGAGCGCTTCCGAGAGTCTCGTCGGTCACACGTTCGCCATCACCGCGTACTCCGTGGACTCCGTCAGGCGTGCGTCAGCGGTGACCAGCGTCAGTCCCAGCACCTGCGCGGTGGCCGCAATGAAGCGATCGGCCGGATCCTCATGCGAGAGTGTGAGGCGACGGCTGGCGACGGCGATGTCGGTGGTCAGGGCGGCTTCGCGCCGAGGGAGCGCCTGTACCATGCGCTCCACCCACACGGCCGGCGTTTCATCAATGGTGATGCGACCGCGTTCGGCGAGCAGGTGCGCTTCCCAGACACTGACCGGCGAGAGCCACAGTTCGTTCTCGGCCGACGTCAGCGCCGATCGGACCGCTGGCGACAAGCGATCCGGGTCGAGCAGTGCCCACAGCCAGATGTGGGTATCGAGCAGCAGCTTCATGCGCTGAACACGTCCCAGTCGTTCGTGGCACTGGCCGGGGCGATGAGATCGTCGGTCAGGGTGGCGGTGCCGGCCATGGATCCGAGCCAGGCCTCGCCGGTACTGGCGACCGACGGCGGGTTGATCTGTGCCACCGGCTCGCCCCGCTTCGTGACAACAATGGAGGTCCCGGTCCGCCGCACGCGCTCCAGGACCGCCAGACAGGTGGCCTTAAACTCGGAGATGGCAATGGTCTCGATGGGCTTGGAGGGCATACCTCAAACGTACTTTGGCATTTGACTATGGTCAATGACTATGGTCAATTGCTGTACATCGTCAGGGTATCTTGGGATGTCTTCCACCGTAAGCGCTTGCTATGGGCAAGACCGATCAGCCAATGGACCGGATTACCGTGAACCCTCTCACGTTCGCCGACGTCTGCGCGCTGGCCGCCACGCTGCCGAGCGTGGAGGTGGGCACGAGCTACGGCACCCCCGCCCTCAAGGTGCGGGACAAAGCTTTCGCTCGGCTCTGGGAAGACGGCACGACGCTCGTGCTCAAAGTGCCGTTCGCGGTGCGTGACCATTTGTTGGCAAGCGCGCCGGCCACGTACTTCGTGACCGACCACTACCTCGGCTACCCGGCGGTGCTGGTGCGACTTGGCGCCGCCAACACGGAGGAGCTCACCCCGCTGCTGGAGGAGGCGTGGCGACAAGTCGCGCCCAAACGCCTGCTGCAGGAGCATGAGCGGCTCCACGGGGATTCAAAGAGTCAGCCTGGTTGAAGAGCCTATTGTTCCACCTGGAGGCACCTGGCTGGTGCAACACCCGTAGCGTTCAACGACGCGGACTTACTTGAGCCGCGCCTGCATCTCGCTGATGAGATCCTTGTAGCTGTTCAGCAGACGATCCCACGCCTCGAAGTTTTCGTCGTCGCGCGCGGACTTGAGCGGGTCCCGGTTCTGTTCGGAATCGATCTTGATGGCGTAGCGCAGCGGCGAGTCCCCCTGCCGCTTCACGATGACCCGCGTGCGCACCACCCGACCGGTCTCCTTCCAGGTGCGCACCTGCCACGCCGTCCGCAGGTAGCCGGTCTGGCTATCGGAGTTCTCCAATACGTCGAAGGCGGAGAGCACGATGCTCGAGACCAGCTTCCACGCCTGTTCTTCGGCGAGCTTGGACGAGACCTCAACGGTGATGTTCACGTTGGCCTGATCGCTGGCCACTGAGGCGCCGTACGATTCGTCGGCGGCCAGCTGCACGTTGGCTTCCAGCGGCGGCGCCGGCGCGTTGTCCTGCACGCAGTAGGGCTCCTGCCACGGCATGAAGCCGGACTGCTCCACCCGCACCGTCACGCACCCGCCCTCGGGGATCTTCACGCTCACGGCGCCGGTGCCCGCCTGCCGGTTGTTTACGAACACCCGTGCGCCCTGGGGCGCGTTCACCGCGACCACACGCCCGGACAGCGGGACCTGGTCGCCCATGGGCGGGGGCGGGAACCCTTCCTTGTTGCAGTACTGCCGCTCGGTGGGGGTCCACCCGGCCTTCTGCACCCGGATGGTGGTGCACCCGCCGTTGGGGACCACGACGTCGGCCACGCCGTCCCCAAGCTTGGTGTCGCCCGTAAAGACCTCGGCACCGGGCAGTGCCGCCGTGACGGCCACGCGACGGTCCACCAGCTCAAGCTTGTCGGTGGACACCGGGTACTGGGTGGAGCCCTTGTCCCACTGGTAGACGCGGCGCACGGTGGCAAAGCCCGGCTTGCGCAGCTCCACGGTGGCGGAACTTCCCTCCTCCACCTCCACGTCGGCCTGTCGCTGTCCGGTGGCCGTCCCATTGATGTAGATCGTCGCATCAAAGGGGAGCGCGCTCACCTCCACGACGCGCCGGTTGAGGAACAGGGTGATGCGCTTGTCCTTGTAGTCGGGGCCCTTGGGGAAGGAGCGCCGGACCTCCTTGAACCCCTCGAGGCGCACGACCACGGTGTTCGACTCGTTCTTCTCGAGCTTGAGCTTCGCCGCGCCCACCCCAATGCGCTCGAGCGACCGGTCCAGCTCCTTGAGGCGGTAGATGGTGGCGGCCGCCGGGGAGGCGGTGAGTTCGAGCGTCTGTGCGCCGAGGGTGGAAGCGCCGGCGAGGGCGCCAATCAATACACCGGGCAGCGACAGGGAGCGGCGGGAAGGCATGAGCAGAAGCGGAGGAGGGTGGGGCGGAACGATGCAATAAAGGTATGGGGGGTACCGGAAGGACGGAACGTCCGTGGCGCTGGTCACGGGGACCATCTGAGGGATCCGCGGACCCGTTACCCCTATCGTTACCGCCGCAGCCACATACGCATAGTGCGCGTGACTATGTCCGTCGCTTCATGCTGCACAAAGTGCCCCGCGTTGGGCACGGTCACGATGGTGACGCTGTTGTCCACGAATTCCCACGTGCCATTGAGGCCGGCCGCGAGCAGGTAGCGGTCGGTGAGGCCGTGGATCATGAGCACCGGCGCCTTGACCTTCACCAGTGGCGTGGTGTCGAGCGTGTACGGTTCGCGCGGATAGTTGGCCTTGTAGTAGTTGAGCATCCCCTCCATGCTCGACTGCTTGAACGCCGTCACGTAGCGTGCGCGCGCGGAGGTATCGGTGACCCACCCGGCCAGCCCTTCGGCCGTGAGCGCCTGCGCGGCGTTGGCCTGCTGAAAGTTGCGCGCATACTGACTGTTGGCGGCCTGCTGCGGATTGTTCACCAGCTCTCGGCGCAGCGCGCGCAAATGCGGCAGGTTGAGAATAATGAGCTGCTCCACCACCTCCGGTTGTGCCATGGCCACCGACCAGGCCACAGCCCCGCCCCAGTCGTGCCCCACGACAATGGCCTTCTCGCGGCCAAGTGACTTGATCACGGCGACCACGTCGTTGACGAGCAGCGGCATGGCGTAGTTCGCCACGCCATCGGGTTTGTCCGACAGGTTGTAGCCACGCTGGTCAATGGCCACGGTGTAGTAGTCGCCTGACAGCGCAGCCATCTGGTGACGCCAGGTATACCAGAAGTCGGGGAAGCCGTGGATCATCACCATGAGCGGCTTGCGCGCATCGCCGAGCGCCGCGTAGTGGATGCGCACGCCATTGGAGCTGGCGTAGCCGTGTGTTACGCGGGTGATAATGTCGGCGGTGGCCTTAGTGGGCTGGGCCATCGCCGGCGCGGCGATGACGAGCCAGGCAAGCAGGAGCAGTCGGGTCATGGGCGCGTGGCAGCCGGCGAGGTGGCCGTGGTGAGTTGAATGCCGTGTGCTGAATTGGCGGTTGGCTGGTAGAACTCGCAAGCGAAGAGCCCGCGGCCAGCTAATTTCGTGGGCGTGACCGCCCTTTCCATTTCGACCAGCTCCTCCCCAAATCGATGGCTTCGTTCACACGCCACACCTTCTTGCTCTGTGTGCTCCTCAGCACATCCGTCAGCACGCGCCTCAGCGCCCAGGACGAGAAGTTCTCGGCGCCGCTGCTCTCGGACGTGCGTCGACTGGCCAATGCCATCCCGGGGGAGGCGCCGACTGCGATTCGGCTCGAGCTGCAGAACCCGTTCCTGATCCCGCGTGCCGACTGGGTGGAAGGGGCAGGAGTCGACACGATTCGGGCGGCTGTCCCCGTGTTTCAGCTGCGGTTCCCGCGCGGGTGGATAATGGTGGACGCAGCAATGGATCGTTCATTCGTCCCGACCAGCAAAACGTTCGATGAGTCGACGCACCAGCGAATTCACACGGCCATGCGCGACGCGCGTCTCGTGCTGGTGACCCATGAGCACTACGACCATATCGCAGGCGTATTGAAGTCGCCCTATCTCTCGACAATCCAGTCGCACACGCTGCTGTTGCGCGCACAGGTGCGCACACTGCTCGAACGTCCCAGTCGTCCCGATATTCGCATTGACTCGGCAACGGCTGCCAAATATCTGCAGTTCGATTATGACCGCCTGATGCCCTTGGCGCCTGGTGTGGTGCTGATCAAGTCGCCGGGGCATACGCCCGGTTCGCAGATGGTATTCGTACGCCTCAAGACAGGCGAAGAGCTTCTGCTGGCCGGGGACGTCGCGTGGACCATGGACGGCATCGAGAATCAGCGGCAGAAGCCCGAAGGGACTACGCGACGGTTCGGCGGTGAGGATCGGACGCAGGTTGCCGCGGAGCTTCGCTGGCTCCGCGATGTGCAGCGAGAAGGGGTGCACGTGGTCGTCGCCCACGATCTGGCGAATCTTGAACGGCTGATGGCGCTTAAGCTTCTCACGTTAGGCTTCGATACGAAGGCGCAGTGAGCGCTTACCGTCTGGAGCGCCTGCCCTTTCCCCTCCCCACACCCGCTGCGTCATGCGCTCACTCGGCAAGCTCCACATTCTCCCGCTTCTCCTGGCCGGCGCGATGAGTGCGGTGGGGTGCGATGATGAACGCGAACAGGCGCCCCCGGTGCATCCCATTGTGGGGACCTGGCTGGTGCAGGACCCGAACGCGCCGTTTCCGCATCACCTGTATGTGTTCAACGCCGACGGCACCATGCAGCAGGCCAACCCGGATGCCGGCAATGCGCGCGGCAGCGACAGTGACGGCAAGGGCATCTGGGCGGATCGCGGGGACCGTATTGACGCCAAGTGGGTGGAGCTGTCGGCGGACCGCAGTACGCATCAGTACACCGGGCGGCTGGAGCTCACCATGCAGATTGTGGTGCAGGGGGATTCGCTTACGGCTTCTGAGACGGCCAAGCTGTTTGATGCGGCCGGGGCACCGGCGCCGGCACCAGAAACACCAAAGCCGCTGCGTGGGGCGCGGGTTACGCTGCCGTAGACCTATAACGGTAGCGGTGCGCACGGTGCGCGAACATGCGGTGAAAAGACAACGCCCGGGTGCCTAAGCACGCCGGGCGTTGTCACATCGCACTGCCACGCCGCCTTACGGCAAACGAATCTGCCAGAGCGATGGCTTGTCAGCCTGTGTCGTGGGCGGAAGGATCTTCTGGGTGAGCACACCGGCTTGCGACACGATGCCAAAGTCATCGTCGTTGATAACGAAGAGCATGTTGCCGGGCGCCATGGCCAGCCCTTCCGGCTTGTCGTGCGGATAGCCGAGGCGCGTGAGCTCAACGCGCTCGCGCTTGGTGACCGGCTTGATGCCAGCGGCCAACAGCTGTGCTTCGGTGGAGCGTTCGAGGGTTTTCCCCTCGACCGGCGTGGCGCCGAGCACACCCAGCGCGCTCACGTCAGTGGCGTTGGTGATGTCGATTTCGTAAATGCGCTTGAGCGTTGCGGGACGGGGGCCGAAGAGGAATGTGCCGTCGCGCTCGAGCACCAGGAAACGCGTGGCCGAGAGGGCCAGAATTTCGCTATTGCCCTGAATGGTCGGGCTGTCGAGCAGATAGAGGTATTCGCGTGTGCTGCCGTTGGTGAGATGCTTGAACAGGATACGCGTGACCAGGGACTTGTCGCGCACATCTTCCTGCGCCGGATTTTCCAACGGCGCCTGCATGATGCCCACCAGCCACTGCCCGTCGGGCGTAATGGTGAGCCCTTCCATGCCACGATTGGGGCGGCGCAGCTTGTACACTTCCGGCAAGCCGCCGTTGTTGCACGGTGTATAACGTTCGATCTCGCGCCCCGTGGCGTCGAAGTGCACCATGAACGGGCCGTATTCATCCGACAGCCAGAAGCTGCCATCACGCAGGGCCACGATACCTTCGGGGTCGAGGCCGTTCACGTCGGACAGTGGGCCACTGCCATCGACGTTCTGGCCAATCTCCAGCGTATTGCCGCAGGCCAGACTCGGCAGCGGCAGCCCGGTCATGGGCGTACCGTTTTTTGCCTTGAGCACAATCTCGCCGTCCAGGCGCAACTTCGTGCCGCTGATGTGCGCACGATAGATGCGCGGCGCGTACGTGGGGTCGGGGAAGCGCTTCGGGGTGCCGGCGCTGCGCGGGCCGTCGTAATTGGGGCCGCGATCGGTGAGCAGATAGAAATCGCGCGACGTGCCCGGCACGAGAGCCATGCCGCTGCCGTAGCCGCTCTTGCTCACGACCACATCACCAACGGTCGTGAGCACGTCAGGGTCGCGGGTGGCCACGAACTGCACCGTGGGCGTCGCGCCGGCCTTGGCGCTGCGTGCGGCTACGTCGAGGTCGGATTCGGTCGCGAAGGGCTGACGCTCCGTGCACGCAGCCAGGCAGGTGGCAGCGACGGTGAGCAGCAGGGGTGTAGATGAACGCATGGGAAAGCTCGTTGGAAAGTTGAAAGGGGAATGTTTCAGAATGCCGAACAGGTCACGAGCCCACGGCGCAGCGAGATGCCGCCGGTCTCGTTGTCATCCACCCAGAACACGGGCTTGCGGCCGCTCACGCACTCGGCCTGCGGTGCCAGCGTGAAGCCTTCGTTGTTCACGTCGGGCAAGCCGCTCGGCCGTTCGAAACGCTGGGTGACAACGAAGGAGCCCAGTGAGCTCGAACCGCTCTGGGTATCGATGGAGAGAATGGTGGAGCGACCGTTGCACCCGTTGTCGCAGATGGCCCAGAGCTGATTCAGTTCGCGGTCGAAGCTCAGCTCCATCACCACAGGGAATCCGCTGGTGAAGGTGGCCAGTCGGGTGAACGACCCGGTCACCTGATTGAGCGCATATGCGTGGATGGCTCCAGTGGCCTCAACACCCACGAAGAACAGCCCGTCGCCGTGATCGGGGTAGTTGGCCGGATTGTAGAGGGCATTGGTACCCTGCACGCGGAAGCCGCGGGCCACCAGATACGCATCGGGAACGAAGGTGATGCCTTCGAGGCCGAGGTTGGCGCCGTTCGCCGGCAGGTCGGCGGTGATGTCCCACTCCATCGCGGCGGTGAGCGTGGTACCACTTACCGACGGATCGTAGCGCAAAATGCTGTTGCGGCTCACGGAGTTGCTGGCGTTGTTGCGTTCCGAAGCCACATAGATGGCAGAGCCTACCAGCGCAACGCCTTCGGCGTCGACATCGCCCAACCCGTTGGGGTAGCGCAGCAGCTTGCCGGCGCTCCAGTCGTTGGCCGCGTCACGCGCCCACGCGCTGCCGGTCCACACCAGGCGGAACAACGCACCGGGGCCGTTGCGCACCGCCCACATGACGCCCGGGGCCGAGGTGCCGGACGCCTGATAGGCGAGGCCGCTCATGTTGCCGCCAAACGTGGTGTTGCCGAACGTCTCGCTCACGACGGTGGCATCACCGGGCCAGGCAAAGAACGTTGGTGGAGCCGGGCAGTTGTTGGCGGCGCCCTTGGTGGATTCAAGCGTCGTGGCGAACGACCCGGTGCCATTGGGGCAGCGACCGTACGTGGTGGTGGCGTGTGCCGTCCACGTGTAGCTGTCGAGCACCGTGGTGCCGTCTGGGGCAATGAACTGCGCCTGGTCGCCGCCGCCGAGCCCAAAGGAGAACTGCGCCTGCTCAAGCACCAGATATGCACCCGGCGCGATGGTCGTGCCGGCGGGGATGACATAGCCGCCAGTCACGACATTGTCGCGGAAGATGTATCCGGAAATGTCGGCGGTGGTTGCGCCGGTGTTGAACAACTCGACCCAGTCACCCGGTGTGCCACCGTCCGACTCGATTTCGTTGATCTTCACGGCAACCGCGAGAATCCCGCAGTTGTTCGGTGTGCCCTTGGTAGACGCAGGGCTGGTCACGAAGGCGCCGGTGCCATTGGGGCAGCGGCCATACGTGGTGGCCGCATGGGCGGTCCACGTGTAGCTGTCTACGAGTGTGCCGCCACCTGGTGCAAAGAGGCGCGCGGCATCGCCAGCACCCAGACCAAAGCCGAACTGCGCTTCGTCGAGTACGAGGTAACCGCCAGCGGCGATAATGGTGCCGGCCGGCAGCGTGTACGGCACGCGCGAGTCATCGTTGTCGCGGAACACGTAGCCGCTCAGATCAACGGCCGTAGCGCCAATGTTGATGAGCTCCACCCAGTCGCCCGGCGTGCCGCCGTTGGACTCGACTTCATTGATCTTGACGGTGGTGGTGGCCACCACGCAGCTATTGGCTGCGCCCTTCGTTGCGGCCGACGTGACGATCAGCGCGCCAACACCATCGGGGCAGCGGCCGAACGTTGTGGCGGCATGTGAGGTCCAGCTGAAGCTGTCCACGAGCGCGGTGCCGTTGGGGCGATAGAGGCGCACCGCATCTGCGGCATCGAGCGCAAAGCCCAATTGCTCCTGCTCCAGCACCAGATAGCCATTGGCCGGAATGGTCGTGCCGGCCGGGAGAGTTGTACGGCTGGCGTCGACGTTGTCGCTCAGGACATAACCGGCGAGCGATACGGGTTGCGCGCTGGGGTTGTACAGCTCAATCCAGTCGGCCGGTGCGCCGCCATCGGACTCGATTTCGTTGATGCGAATGAGTACGTCACAATCGTTGGCACTGCCCTTGGTCACGATACTGGTGGTGGCAAAGGCGCCAGTGCCGTCTGGGCAACGGCCGTAGGTAGTGAGTGCGTGGGCGGTCCACTGATAGCTGTCGGCGAGCGTGGTGCCATCGGCCGCGAACAACCGCGCCTGATCGCCGCCGCCAAGGCCGAAGTCAAACTGCGATTCGTCGAGCACCAGGAACCCACGGCCGGGAATGATCGTGCCGGCCGGAATCACATAGCCGCGACTGTTGTCGCTATCGCGAAAGACGTAGCCGGACAGATCGAGCGGTCGATCGTTGGTGTTGTAGAGTTCCACCCAGTCGCCGGGCTCACCGTTGTTCGACTCCACTTCGTTGATCTTGACATAGTTGCGGGCGACCGGCTGCTCGAGGCGGAAGCGCACCGCGAACTGCTGACCGGCGACCAGTCCGGTAAAGCGCGACGCGTCGACCGAGGCGAGCGCCGGTGTATTGCGCACCATCATGACATCCACAAAGCCCAGCGTTTGCCCGCTGCGCAGGACAGACACTCGATAGGCTTGTCCGGCCTGTGCCCCACTGCGGCCCGTGAGCCACTGCAACTCGTAGCGTTCACGCGTCGCATCCAACGTGAGGCGGCTGGGGGTGGGCAGGCTGGTGGCGTCGAATCGTTCAATGGCCGGGCCCTCGCACACGCTGGTGCTGTCCAGGGCACACACTTCGACGGAAAGTTCGCTCAGCGCGTCGGCGTCGAACGTGCCGCCGGTGGTGGGATTCGCGGCGACTGTCGGGGCGAGCCAGAAGAACTCGGGCTGGCCACCGCGGGCGGCGTCGGAAATGGCGAAGCGGGGGGCGTCGCTCGGTGCTTCGACAGCTACCGGATTATCGGCGCAACTGGCGAGGAGGGCGGCACTGACAAGGGCAACGGCGCCCCGGAACAGTAGACGGGTCACGGACAGACTCCGGGAAGGCAAGACGTGGCGATTGACCATGCGTCAATCGCAGTCGCCCACACTCGGGGTCCCTGGTAACGGACTGCGTTCCTATGGTGTCACGGTGGCGTCACGGCGGCACTGCTGCTTCGTAGCAGCCTCAACTACTCCCTTACCGCAACCGCCCACCATTCGCCTGCACCAGCGGCGAATTTTCAAGGTTGTACCGCTTCATTGCCGCTTTGAAGCGCGGCGCGGTGCGAATGGCATCAAACCACGGGTTGGCGAGAATGACCGACGGCACGAGGTCGCCGTCGCTGGCGGCAGCGGCCTCGAGCGCAGCGAGCGCGCCGCTGGTATCTCCGGTCACGAGGCGTGAGCTGAGGCGGCCGTACCACACACCACGCACATCGTCGCCCATGCGCTCGAGGCGCTGCGATATGCGCGTGGCTTCGCCCAACTGCCCGCCCATCGCCAACGCGCGGGCCATGCCGCCCAGGTACATGGGATCGCTCACCAGCGGTGCCAACTTCGCGGCACGCTCGGCGCCCTCCGCATGGCGACCGGCCATGGCCAGCGCCGTCAGCATGATGGTCTGAATGGGCGCCACCGTTGGCGCGAGGTCATGTGCACGAATCGCGAGCGCCACGCCCTCATCAAATCGCCCGGCGCTCGCCAGCGTGGCTCCCTCCCACGCCAGAATGATTGCCGACAGTGGGTCCAGCACACGTGCGCGCGTGAACGCCACCAGCGCGTCTGCCACCCGCCCTTGATTGCTCCGGTTGAAGCCAAGCCGCCAATAGGCAATGGAGTTCGTGGAGTCGAGTGAGATGGCCCGTTTCGCTTCCCGCTCGGCGTTGGCCCAATCGAATTCCTCAGCGGCGATTGCTGAGAGCGCGATGTGCACATCGGGGTTGAGCGAGTCGAGGGCCAGCGCGCGCGCGGCGGCGACGCGCGCCACTGGCAGTACGTCGCGCATATGGCGCAGCACATAGTACGGCGTGGCCATGAGCGCGATGGACTTTCCGGCCCACGCGCGGGCGAACGATGAATCGGCGCGAATGGCGGCGTCGAAATAGCGCTCGGCGTCAGTGAACACCGGCCCGCGGTTGCGATATACCTGCATGCCACGCAGGTACTGTTCGTACGCCTCCGGATTGCTCGTGCCCGCACTGACCGTGGTGCTGCCAAGTCGGAGCTGCAGTTGCGCACCAATGGCCTGCGCCAGCAGCTCCTGCATGCGGAATACATCGCGCGCATCCTGCTCGAACGTATCCTGCCAGAGTACGCGACCGTCGCTCGCGTTGCTCAATTCGGCGGTGACGCGCACCCGGTTGCCCTCGCGTCGCAAGCTGCCGAGCAGAATGGTGCGTACGCCGAGGGTGTCCCCCAGTTGTTGGGCCGAGAGCGCTGAGTTCTTGAAGCGCGCCGAAGTGGAGCGGCCGGCGAGACGCAGTCCGGGTACACGCGACAACACGGTGGTGAGTTCGTCGGCAATGCCTTCGGCGAGATAGGTGTTTGCGGTGTCACCACCCACCGACGCGAAGGGAATGACGGCGAGTGAGGCGTCGCTTTCTGCAGTCGCCGGCGCTGCCGAAGCACTGCTGGCGGGAGCGGGGGAGCGCGAACTCCACCACGCCACGCCGCCGGCAACGGCAACGAGTGCGACCGCCAACAGGGCAAGTGATGTACGCGATTGTGCGCTGGCGCGTGTCGGAGCCGCCGATACCTCGCCGCTGGTAGAGAGCGCAGCGAGCACTGCCTCCATACTCGACGGGCGCGCCGCGGGATCTTTCGCGAGACATTGCGCAATAAGCGCGCGCACGGCTGGCGATGCACCCAATGCCGTGATGGCCGGCGCGGGGGTCGCGATGTGCGCCGCGGTCATGGCGGCAGGGGTGGTGCGATCGGCAAACGGATGCGCGCCCTGCAGCAGTTCGTAGGCCAGCACACCCCACGCGTAGATGTCGGCGCGGTGATCGGTGCTGCTGTCACCGGTGGCCTGCTCGGGGGCCATGTACGCGGGCGTGCCAATGGCCATGCCGGCTTGTGTGAGCGCGGTGCCGTCGCCGGTATTGTTCGCCTGCGTACGGGATGCATTGAGCGCCTTGGCAATGCCAAAGTCGGCCACCACCGCGGTGCCACTCGAGAGCAGCACGTTGTCGGGCTTGATGTCGCGATGCACGATGCCGCGCGCATGTGCGTAGGCGAGCGCCTGCGCCACGTTACGCAGAATGCCCAGCGCTTCGGCGGTGGGGACAGTGCCGCGTGTGAGCACAACGCGCAGCGATTCGCCGGCAACAAACGGCATGGTGAACCAGGGGAGCCCGTCGCTGGTGGTGCCGGCCGTGAGCACCGGCACGATGTGCGGCTCCTGCAGCGACGCGGCCAGCTTTATTTCGCGGGTGAAGCGCTCCGTGCTGAGCCCCGCCGCCAGTTCGGGGGACAACACCTTGACCACCACGTCACGCCCCAGCGCTTCGTCGCGCGCCAGGAACACGCGCGACATGCCGCCCCCGCCCAGCTCGCGCTGGAGCAGGAGCGTGTCGCCGAGGGAACGTTGGAGTTGGTCGCGGAGAGGAGCGGTCATTCAGGGACGGGAGGGGGCGTGCCGGAGTCTACCATCCCGGGTGGGCGGGGGTAATTACGGGATCGTTCATCATCAGATGGCGAAATCGCTTACGCCCGAGGCTGCGCGGCCGAGAAAGCCAAAAGATTATTGACGCGAAATTCGTGTAACACTAAATTCGTGTCATGAAGAACGTCACGGTAACCCTCGACGAAGAAGTCGCCCGCTGGGCTCGGGTCCGGGCGGCTGAGCTCGACATCAGCGTGTCGCGTATGCTGGGCGATCTGCTGCAGGAACAGATGCGCCGACAGGTGACGTACCAAACGGAAATGCGGCAGTTCCTGGTGCGAGAGCGCCGGCCACTCAATGCCGATGGCTCGGCGTACCCTTCACGCGACGAGCTGCATGACCGCACCAATCTTCGTTGACACCAATGTGCTCGTGTACGCGGTCGATGCCGGCGCTGGCGTAAAGCATACGGCGGCGCGCGACTGGATGACCGTGTTGTGGGAGCGCCAAACCGGTCGGATAAGCGTGCAGGTGCTCCAGGAGTTCTACGTCACCGTGACGCGCAAACTCCGTCCGGGCATGTCGCCGACGGAAGCGCAGCGCGACGTGCGCGCCCTGATGCCGTGGGCGCCCATTGAGATCAACAGCCAGATTCTCGAACGGGCCTGGTTCATTGAGTCCCGCTACGGGTTGTCGTGGTGGGACGCGCTGATTGTCGCGAGCGCGCAAACCCTTGGCTGTCGCACACTGCTCACGGAAGACCTACAGCATGGGCAGCAGTTTGATGAACTGACGGTGGTGAATCCGTTCAAGGTTGCGCCGCCGGTGTGAACCGCGACGCACGCCCTGCTCAATACCAGCACGCACTTACGCAGGGCCCAGCACTTCAGAAAAAAACGGCTCCAGTTCTATCACTATTGGCTGCAACGCGCCGTGTGGCTGCCACGTGATGTGCGCATCGTGAATCGTTGGCCGTTCGTCGCCGGGCATCCATCGTTCCACGACACGCGAATCGAGATCGACAATCCAATACTCGACATTGGCCCGCTGATAGCGCTCGCGCTTCACTACCCGATCGACGCGCGCGGTGCTGGGCGACAAGACCTCGACAAACAGCAGCGCGTGGCCGCGTTCCTCGTACGTACGCGGCCGTCGGCCGTCCGTGAGCGGAACCACGTACAGGTCAGGGTGCACCAAGGTACGCGGGTCGAGTACCCACTCTGACGGCGACACGAACACCGTGCCGATTTCTGCCGGCCGCACGAGTGATTCGAGCACAATGGCCAAGGTCGTGACCGCGCCCTGATGAGCCAGCCGTGGCGTGGGGCTCACGAGCAGCACCCCGTCCACGCACTCGTAGCGGTGCGACGGGTCTTCCGGAAGCGCCTGCACTTCGGCGGCGGTCCAGACACGGGGCAGAAGCGCTGGCATGGCCATAGTGTGCGCCGAGGCGGGGGGAAACGGCAAGGGATCACGAGTCACGATGGCATGCGATCGCCAAGGATGTGTCATCGTTTCCATGCGCGTGCTATCCGTACTACGCGCACGATAAACCGCAGCAGCAGTACCCCAACCACCAAAAAGGCGCCGACCCGGCGAAGCCGGGCAGCGCCTTCCACACAAACCCCAACTGCCCTGTTCCCCAACCGCAGTGGCCGTCCAGAACCGCAGTGGCATTCCAAAAACCGCAGTAGCAGGTCAAACCCGAACCGCGGTTGCAGTAAGGGCAGATAGCGCAAAGAGCAGCCACCCCGCCCCGCCTGTACATTCTCCCCCATGACCCGACTCTCCTTCCCCGCCGCCGCGCTCGCGCTGCTCGTGGCCTCGTCGCTGGGCGCCCAGCCCAAGCCGTTCACCTGGCCCACCTCCACGCCGCAAAAGCTTGGACTCAATGCCGCGGTACTCGATAGCCTGCACGCCGAAATCACGGCGGGGAAGTATGGCAACATCGACCGCATGCTGGTCATCCGTCGCGGCACCATCGTGATGGACAAGACGTACGCACGCGACTACGACGGCATGTACGGCGACTCAGCGCGCTCGACCTCCACGCTCAACAACTCGCACGACCCCACGGGCCCGTTCAACTATTTCAACCCGTGGTGGCACCCCACCTACCGGCGCGGCACACTGCACACGCTGCAGTCGGTCTCCAAAACGGTGGCTTCGGCGGTCATTGGTGCGGCGGTCACGCGTGGCGATTTCCCCGATCTCAATACGCCCATTCTCAAGTATTGGGACACCACGACGGTCGCGAATTTGGATGATCGCAAGCGGCGCATCACCATTCGGCACCTGCTGACTATGTCGGGCGGCTTCGACTGGAACGAAAGCATTCCGTACAGCGATCCGAACAACACGGCCGGCGCGCTCGAGGCCAGCCCGGACTGGGTCAAGTTCACCATCGATCGGCCCATGATGCGTGAGCCCGGCACCACGTTCAACTACAGCAGCGGCGAGAGCGCGCTGCTGGCGCACATCTTCTTCCGTGCCACCGGCATGGACATTGAGGAGTACGCGGCGCGCCATCTCTTCACGCCGCTCGGCATTACCAACTGGCAGTGGAAGCGCACGCCGTCGGGCACCATCGATACCGAAGGTGGTCTCTATCTCGAAGCGCGTGACCTCGCGCGCATCTGGCAGCTCTGGTTGCAGGGCGGACGCTGGAACGGCGCAACGGTGGTGTCGGAACAGTGGGTACGCGAGTCGGTCACGCCGCACATTCCCACCAGCGCCCGCGCCGGCGCGCCACAGTACGGCTACAAGTGGTGGCTGTACAGCAACCCGGTGCAGAAGGACAAACTCATCTGGGCCGGCTCGGGTTTTGGCGGGCAGTTCCCCATGGCGTTCCCCGACCAGGAGATGGTTGTGGTGTTCAACGCCTGGAACATCACCGGTCCGCCGTCGCTGCCGCTGCGCGCAGTGCAGGAGCGACTGATCAAGGCGGCGAAGTAGCGGCCTGCGTCATCGCCGCGCCCCATGACTTCATCCATCATCGACTTCGGCAAAGGCCAACCGTCGCTGTCGTTGCTCCCAACGACCGCGCTGCAGACCGCGGCCGAGCACTGTCTGGCGCAGCACGACCCCCTCTGGTTGCGCTACGGCGACGATCAGGGGGAAGCACCTTTTCTGCATGTGCTCGCGGGCTTCCTCACGCGGCGCTACGCCGCCCCGGTAGACGCGTCGCAGCTCATGACGACCAGCGGCAACTCGCAGGCGCTCAGTTTGTGCTGCACGCGTTTCACCACGCCCGGCGATACCATCTTCGTTGAAGCGCCTACGTACTTTCTCGCGCTCGATATTTTTCGCGATCACGGACTGCGCGTGGTAGGCATTCCCATCGACGACGAAGGGATGCAACCGGAGGCGCTGCACGAGGCACTGGCCACACACCGGCCGGCCATGTTGTACACCATTCCGTCATTTCAGAACCCCACCGGCATCACGCTGTCGGCGTCGCGACGGGAACAGCTGCTTGCCGCCTGCGCGGCGCACGATGTGCTCGTCGTGGCCGATGAGGTCTATCAGCTGCTCGACTTTGGTACGCCGCCGCCGCCGTCGCTCGCGACATACGCCAGCGAGGCCCGCGTGCTGTCACTGGGTTCGTTCTCCAAAATCTGCGCGCCTGGGCTGCGGCTTGGCTGGGTGCACGGCGCACCGGCGCTGCTGGAGCGCCTCATGAGTTCGGGGCTCGTGCAGAGCGGCGGGGGGCTCAACCCGTTTACGTCGGGCGTGATGCACAGTCTCATCACACTCGGCTTGGCCGACCGTGTGCTCGACGACCTCAAGCCGGTGTACGCCGAGCGGAGCCGCGTACTCTGTGACGCGCTGCGAGAGGAGATGCCCGAGGCGCATTTTGTGGAGCCACGTGGCGGCTATTTCGTGTGGGTCCAGTTGCCGGGCGTGTCGGCGCGTGCGCTGCGGCCGCTCGCGCGCGACGAGGGAGTGTCGTTTCACGCGGGCACGCGCTTCGTACAGGGCGACCAGTTTGGCGATACGATGCGGCTCAGTTTCGCCCACTACGACGGCCCGGTTTTGCGCAAGGGTGTGCAGCGGCTGGCGCGTGCGCGACGCCGCTGAGGAGCAGCGGAACGGTCTGACGATTTCCACGTTTCGGGGCGGAACGCCACCCGTGACGGTGACCACCCCCCGACCAGCGGGGACGCTTGCGGGCCAAGAACCAACCCACTATCTACCTCGGAGGCTCATATCTCATTACTGAACTTGTTGACTCGGGGAGCAGATGTCCAAGAAAATCATCGCCGTATTCGGTGCCACCGGTGCCCAGGGCGGCGGGCTGGCCCGCGCCATCGCCGCTGACCCCTCCAGTGGCTTCGTGGCCCGCGCCATCACGCGCAGCATCGACTCCGACAAGGCCAAGGCCCTCGCGGCGCTGGGCATTGAAGTGGTTGCCGCCGATGCCGACAAGCCGGAGACGCTTGCCGCGGCGCTGGACGGCGCGTATGGCGCCTTTGTGGTGACGAACTTCTGGGAGCATTTCAGCGCCGAACGCGAAGGGGTGCAGGCGTCCAACATTGCGCGCGCCACGAAGGCGGCCGGCGTGCAGCACGTGGTGTGGTCCACGCTCGAAGACACGCGCCTCGCCTACCCGGCCGACGGCTCCAAGTTGCCGGTGCTCCATGGTCAGTACAACGTGCCGCACTTCGATTCCAAGGGTGCGGTGGATCATGTGTTCACCAATGAAGGTGCCCCCACGACGTTCCTCGCGGCGGCGTTCTACTGGGACAACCTGATTCATTTCGGCATGGGTCCGCGCGCGGGCGAGAACGGCGACCTGGTACTGGCCTTCCCGTTGGGTGGCGCCAAGCTCCCCGGCATTGCGGCGCAGGACATTGGTGGCGTGGCGTACGGCATCTTCAAGCAGGGCCCGTCCACGGTGGGTCAGTACATCGGTGCTGCCGGCGAATCCCTGTCGGGCGAAGAGATGGCCGCCAAGCTTGGTCGCGCCATTGGCCGCACCGTACATTTCTTTGACGTGCCCTTTGATACGTACCGTGGACTTGGCTTCCCCGGCGCCGAAGATCTGGGCAACATGTTCCAGTACCAGCAGATGCAGGGCGAGACGTTCCAGGCAGCCCGCGACGCGGTCAAGAGTCGCACCCTGCACCCGGCGTTGCTCGACTTTGATGGCTGGCTCGCGGCCAATGCGGCGGCGATTCCCATCGGCTGAGGCCATCGTTCACCAGCGAACTCACCATGAAAAAGCTGTTCGTCCTGATTGGTACAACGGCAGGGAGTTCGCTGGGCTGGTGGCTGGGGTCGCCGTTTGGGCTCTACACCAGCTTTCTGGTGAGCATGTGTGGTCTTGGATTCGGCATGTGGTACGGAGCGCGAATGGCGGCGAGGTACGAGCCATGAGCGCTCCGTCTGCAGCAGTCCTGCGCAACGGGTAAGCCTCGAGCTCCGCGCGAGCTCTTACCGCCCCTGCGGGAGCCGGGCGAGCGCTTCGTCGAGCATGCCAATGAGCGCCGCGCGATCATAGCTGAACTGGTGCCCGTGGTTGAGCTGCACGAGCTCCTCGATGGCTTTGCGAATGGTGACCGCGGCCTGATTGGCGGCCGGCACCACCATGTAGCGTACCCGTGGCTGCGGCGCGGTAAACGCGTGCAACGCCGCGGCGGCCACGCTGTCGGGGGCGGGGTAGTTGTCGTAGTTCCCCATGGCACGCACGAAGTTCTGCATGGCCGCCTCGAACGAGGTACCCTTGGCCCGATCGGCTGCGGCCACAGCGGCGCTCATGGTATTGCGTCCAATTTCCGAGCGATAGTTGCCCGGTTCAATGAGACTTGAACTCACACCAAGTCCTGCCATCTCCGCGCCCAGGGCATCGCCAAACGCTTCCACGGCGTGCTTGCTCATGGAGTAGACACCCAGCATGGGGCCGGAGAGCACACCGGAGATGGACGAAATGGTGACTACGCGCCCCTTGGAGGCGATCAGCAGCGGCGACATGGCGCGCGTCACGCGCACCGGCCCCATGACGTTTACATCAAGGACACGACGCAGTTCGTCATCCTCCGTCGTCACGAGCGCCCCGCCGGTGGCCACGCCGGCGTTGTTCACGAGACCGAACAGTCCACGACCGTCGCGCTGAATCTGCTGCACGACCGCGGCAATCTCTTCGTTCGACGTTACGTCGAGTCGTACACCACGCATGTTGGGAATGGCCGACAGCGCCGATATGTCGCTGGGCTGTCGCGCCCCGGCGTACACAAAAAATCCTTCGCGCGCGAGTCGCTCGGCAATGGTGCGTCCAATACCTGAACTGGCGCCGGTGACCAGGACGGCACGCTGCGCGCCCGGCGATTGGGGTGCTGGCGTCTGGGCCACCACCGGCGACGTGAGCCCAAGCCACGTGGTGAGGGCGACAAGCAACAGTGGTGCGCGGCGCATAGGTGCGGTGGGCAAAAGTGGTGGTGAGGCAGCATGCTGGCCGAACGGCACGAAAAACATACGTTCCTGAGGGAGCTGCGACATTACCCTCAACCGTCTTTGCACAATGGCCGACGCCAAAACGAAACCCACCGCCGCCAGTGTAGACGAATACCTCGCGTCGCGCGCGACCGCACAGCAGCTCGTTGATTGTCACGCGATTATGGCCATCTGCGCGCGGGTCACCGGCCATCCCCCAGTAATGTGGGGGCCGAGTATCGTGGGGTTCGGGTCGTACAGCTATCGCTACGACAGCGGGCACTCGGGCACGTCCTGTCTGACCGGTTTGGCCGTGCGCGGGAAGGAGTTGGTCGTGTATCTCATGGTCGAAGATCCGGCCCAGATGGAGTTGCTCACCCGCCTGGGAAAGCACCGTCGCACCGCAGCGTGTCTGTATCTCAAGCGTCTGGCCGATGTGGATACGGCGGTGCTGGAGCAGCTCATTGCGGCGTCGGTGGCGGATCTCCAGCGTCGCTACCCCGGCGCCACTCCCGCCTGACACATCCGCACCTGGTTGCCGTACGGTTGCTTGCCCCCTTGCCTGGGGGGAGATAACGTCGCCTATCCCTACCTGCCGAGGCTGCTGTGTCCCCGCTCCCCAAGTGGTACAAGCCCGTTGCCATTGTGGCGCTGCTGTGGAATCTGATGGGCGTGGCCGCGTATCTCGCTGATGTGACCATGTCGCCCGAGGCAATTGCACAGCTCGACGCCGCGCAGCGCGCCATGTATGAGGCGCGTCCCATGTGGTTCGTGGCTGCCTACGCCATTGCGGTGTGGCTGGGTACGGCGGGCTCGCTGGGGCTCGTGCTGCGCAAACGCTGGGCGGGCGGGGTGCTGCTCGGATCGTTGCTGGGGCTCATCGTGCAAGACGTGGCGCTGTTCACTCGCCCGGAGTTCACGGCGGCGGGTGCTGCAGTGATTGCCCTGCAAGGTTCGGTGCTGGTGATCGCCGTGTTGCTGGTGCTGCTGGCGCGCAAGGCCAACGCACAGGGGTGGCTGTCGTAGAACGCGCGGCGAGAAGAGCAGGGACTGCTCGCGTGTGAACGAGTACCAAAAGCTAGAGTGCGACTGCCGGCAGCCAGAGCGAGAACGTGGTTCCTGCGCCAGGCGTACTCGTGACCTGGACTCGTCCACCAGTGCTTTCGAGAATGCGCGCCACCATCGCCAGTCCCAGTCCGGTACCGCGGTCGGCGGACTTGGTGGTGTAGAACGGTTCCCAGATGCGCGCCAGCAGCTCCGGCTCTATCCCCACGCCGCTGTCGGCCACTTCAATAGTGGCACCGCCCGGCGCCGCGGTGGCCGTAATGCGCAGGGTGCCGCCGTCGGGCATCGCGTCGCGTGCATTGAGCGCGAGATTGAATAACAGTTGCTCAAGGCGCCCGCGATCGATGCCCAGCAGTGGCAGCGATGGGTTGAGATGGAGCGACAGCACAATTTGACGTCCCATGAGGGGACGCAGCAGCAGATCGAGGCGCGTGAACAGCTCGTCGAGAGACGCCTGACGTGGCACTCCCGAGGGGGGCCGTCCAACACTCAACACGGTGCGCAGCCGCAGCGCGGCCTCGTTCCCTACGCGCTGCAGATCCTGCACAGACTGCTTCGCCTCCTCGCGCAGTGGCTCGTCTTCAAGCAGTTCGGCGGTGGAGGTCATGACCTGCACGACGTTGGCGAGATCGTGCGTCAGTCCCGTGGTCACGGTGTTCACCAATTCACGACGCTGCAACAGTTCGGCTTCGCGTTGAGCTGCCAACAGCGCTTCCAGTCGCTGCTCGGACGCTGCGTGCGCATCGCGATAGATCTGCACGGTGCGCTGCAACACACGCGCGCTGAACCAGAGCCCGGAGAAGGTGACGCCCAGCGTGACGAGGCGGTACCGAATGGACAGTTCGGCGTCCGGGATGGTGGGGGGCAGTATGCCACGTGACGCGAGCAAGAGTCCCACCATGGCTGCGGTGAGATAGGCGCCGAGGATGACGAGCCCCGTCCGCATTTGGTGGAACATCAAGGCGAGCGTCACCACGAGGGCAACGGCCATGGTGGTCAGCGTGCGCGGCCCATTGAACACGATGGCCGGGAGCGACAGGATCATGATTCCCACAATGGCCATCGACGCGCGCTGTTCGACGGGCCAGCGGGTGCGGCGCAGCGCCCAGCCGAGCAGCGGCACGCCGATCAGGACGATCACCAGCAGCAGCCGTCCGTTGGCTTCGCCCCAACGAATGAACGTCCCGAGCGCAAAGATCGGCGTCCAAAGCAGGAGCATCAGCCGTGACAACAGGAGCAGAGCCTCCTGTTGGGCGCGCAGCAGCGGATCGTCCGGAAGTGTCATTCAGGAATTCGATGGGAGGAACGCGCGCCGGCCCTGTTTGATACGATCGGTCGCGGCACTCCGTTCGGCAACTGGGCACCAGCGGCTGCCGCGGAGAGCAACGGCTCGGCTCGTTACGTCTGTGCTGGTCTGTATGGTTGAGGCCGGTGTGGAGCGTCGATCCCGAGCGCGAGCAGGTGGTGGTCTATCGGGCCGATGGCCGTGTGTCGCTGCTCGGGCTTGGCGATACCCTGCGCAGCGACAGCGTGCTGCCTGGTTTTGCCTTGGCACTGGCTGAGCTGTTTGCCGATGACTGATGGGGATCACGCGCAGACCATGCGGGGAAACTCGCCCTGCGGCCCCGCGTAGGGTGCAGTGGGCATCCGTCGTCCCCTGCTCCCATATCATTGCTTACCGCTGCCGCTTTTCCATCCACGCGCTGGGGCATCATTGCCCTCGCAACGCTCCCCTACTGGGGACTACTGGCGTACCAGCATACGCACGGTGGCGTCAGCGGGCATTCATTTTTGGCGCGCGCTGATATGCCCACCATCTCGAACTGGTGGGGCGGGCTGACGTTGCCACTGGTCGCCTACATACTCACGGGTCGTGTGCAGCGACGCCTTTCGGCGTTCGGTGCGCAGGCGGCGCAGGCCGACGAGGCTTTGCGCGTCGCGGCGGCCGCAATGGTGGGGGCCGCGCTGTACGGCGCGGCGATGGCTCTTGGTTTCTCCACGGGACACGACGCGGTCTCGTCGTTCCTGTTCACGGCGCTGCCGCTGGTGGGCTTGTTGTTCCCCGTCTTTCGCGCCGAGTATCTGCTGGGGTTTATTGCGGCGCTGAGTATGGTCTTTGGCGGCGTGTTGCCGCTGATCATTGCCACCGGCGTGGCCATCATGTCGCTGGTGCTGCACGCCACGATCCGTCGCGGGGTGCGCTGGCTCTATGCGCGTCGTGCCACGAGTACGCCGGTGATGTAAACGACGTCCACATGACACGAGATCTGCTGTGGGTTGATAGCCGCGCCGGATTGGCGGTCGGCGCCGCCATGTTTGCCCTGACGGGGTGGCTGAGCCCGTTCTACGGCCTGTCGCGCGAACTGTTGTGGATCATGGGCGCGGCGAATGTGGGCTACGGCCTGTACTCGGGATGGCTGTTCACGCGTCGCCGCCGTAAGCGGAGGGCGATTGTAGTATTGGTGGTAGCCAACGCCACGTGGGCGCTAGGTTGTCTGGTGGCCGCGGTGTATTTCGCGCCGGTGGCGACCGTGTTTGGCGTGCTGCACCTGGCCGGTGAAGGGCTCATTGTGGGGAGCCTGGCGGCGCTGGAGTGGCGTGCCCGTGACGTGCTGGCCACCTCTTCCTGATTTGTATGGCTGCTGAAATAACCACCCGCGTGCTGGACCGCCATGACCTCCACGCGTTGCGCGCGCTTCTGACGGTCTTTGGCGAGGCCTTTGAGGACATGGAGACGTACACGGCGCAGCAGCCCAGCGATGCGTACCTGCAGGAGCTGCTGGCGAGCCCCACGTTTATGGCCGTGGCCGCGTTCGCGCGGGCCGAGGTGGTTGGCGGACTCGCCGGCTATGTGCTCCCCAAGTTCGAGCAGGCGCGGAGCGAGTTCTACATCTACGACTTGGCGGTGCGCGACGCATATCGGCGGCAGGGGGTGGCGACGGCGTGTATTGAGACGCTCAAGTGCGCCGCTGCCGAGCGTGGGGTCGTTGTGATCTTTGTGCAGGCCGACTACGGCGATGATCCGGCGGTGGCACTCTACACCAAACTCGGTACGCGAGAGGATGTGATGCACTTTGATATCACGCCTGCCAGTGCAGACTGATTCTTTTCATATGCAACGCATGCATCGCTTCCCGTTTGTTCGCGAGGTTGCCCGCCTGGCCGCCGGCATTGGAGTGGCATTCACGGTATTTGCCAACCCAGCGCGTGCGCAAAGCACGCCACGCTCGGCCCCACCGAGTGGTCCCACGGTCACCTTGCCACCGGCGCTCGATAAGGTGCTGCGCGACTACGAGGCGGCGTGGCGCAAAGGCGATGCGGCGGCGTTGGCGGCGCTTTTTGCCGACGATGGGTTTGTCCTGCAGACCGGGCGCGCGCCCATTCGGGGGCGGGCGGCGATCACGGCAGCGTACACCGGGCAAGGCGGGTCGCCGCTGGTGCTGCATGCGCTGGCCGGGTCGGTGGCCGATACCGTGGGGTACATCATTGGCACGTACGACTACGGTTCGGCGGGGCCAGCGCAAGGCAAATTCACGCTCACGTTGCGGCGGCGGGCTGGTGGCCCGTGGTTCATCTTTTCCGATATGGACAACAGCACGCGTCGGCCTGAGTAGCGGCGTGGATCAACCACTCTGCGACTGCCACCGTCAATTCGTCGAGACTCTTTATGTCTGATTTACCGGCTGTCTTTGCGGCGCTCACCAAGATCATGCAGCCCTACGCCAGCACGCTGGACGTCAAGAAAGACGACACGAGCGAGCTGTACGTAGACACCACGCACATCCAGAAGAACAAGAAGCCGCTGTTCTTTGGTGCCGTGCAGATCAAGAAGTCGTACGTGAGCTACCATCTCATGCCGGTCTACGTGAAGCCCGAGCTGCTGGATGGGTTATCGCCAGAGCTCACGGCGCGCATGCAGGGTAAGTCGTGCTTCAACTTCTCCAAGGTGGAGGCGCCGCTGTTCAAGGAACTGGCGGCGCTCACCAAAGCGGGCTACGCGAGTTACAAGGCGCAGGGGTTCGTGTAGCGCCTGGTCAGCCCAGTCGGCCGCCAATACGAATGGTGCATCAAGATCAGGCAGTGTGGCGCGCCCGGCGTTCGTCATAGGCCCTAACGCAATGAGGCGACGGGCGCGCGCCTTGTGCAGTTCGGTCCAGTTGCTTTTGGGGCGCCGCGGAGAGAAGCGCTGCACCCGTTCGATCGGGGTGATGCGTTTGGCGAAGCTGTCAATCCAGCCAAAGCAGAGGGCTTCCTCGACGGCATCGAGGTAGTCCACCGTGGGCACGTCGGCCCGGTCATCGGCCACCAGCCAGATGTCGCGCTTGTCGGCGTGGTGCGTGAAGTGAACCGGCCTTCGGGCGTTGCTACCGTACGATCTAGTGACGTGTGACTACCGGTAACGGCGCATCCTGGAAAACACGGTGGTGTCGTGGGCGGGGAGCACCAGGGTGCCAGTGGTATCGAGCGCGGTGAGGGTCCGCTGCGTGGCCCGTGCGGCGCTGCGATTGGTTGCCACGCCTGTCACACCACCGCGGGCCGATTGTGCGAGGTCGAAGGTGGCATCGCCAGCCAGCAGAATGCGCTTGTCACCATCTTCGATGACCACGCCCACATGGCCCGGCGTATGGCCGGGGACCGAAATCACCCGCACGCGCCCGTCGGTGGTCAGGGCTCGGCCTCCGGTCAACGCCGTGGAGAAGGGCGTCGCCGCTACGGTGTCCGGTGCAAAGTTCGTCGGCCACCGGCACGTGAAGCTGCCGCGATGTTTGGGCCAGTTCCCGGCGCCGGTGAGCACGGGGCGGTCCAGAAAGCGGTGCAGGCCGGCCGTGTGATCGGCGTGGAAGTGGGTAATGACCACCTGCTTTACCTGGTCTGCCCGCAATCCAACCGCGGCCAGTCGTGCGTCGAGATCGTCACCGGCGGGCACATCAAAGCGCAGATTCTTGCGATAGAAAAGCCCGGTGCGTTTGTCGCAGGCCCAGTATGGTTTTTGCGCGAAGGCGGAATCAGCGCCGGTATCTACCAGGATCAGGCCCTCGGGATGCTCGATGGCATAGACGACAATGGGCATCCAGGGCGTCCAGGAGCGGCCCAGGAAAATGGCCGGAATAGCCACGAAGGCCGGGGCATCGAACTCGCGGTGCGCGCCTTTGACCCCCACCCATCCCACCCGTAGCGCATGCACGGCAATGCGGCCGTCGGCCGTGCGCACCGTGGCCATGGGAAGGGGTTCCGGTTGGCTGGGCACGGCAGGCGGGGCGGTCTGGGACGGGAAACAGGCACTGAGCAGGAGCAGACTGCTCGCGAGGAGCGAGACGGAGCGAATTGGCATGGGACACCCGCGAAAGAGGTAGTAAATAACACTGTTATTGAGTACAATAACAGTGTTATGTCGCCAAAAGCAACCGCCCCCATTCCCGTCCCCGCCACGCCACCGTCGTTGGCCGATGCAGTGCTGTCCGCGGCGAGCCATCGTTTCCAGCACGGCGGAGTGGATGCCCTGTCGGTGCGGGCGATAGCCGCCGATGCGGGGTGCACGACGATGGCCGTGTACACGCACTTTGGTGGCAAAGACGGGCTGTTGCAGTACTTCTTTGATGAGGGCTTTGGGCGATTGAGCGCGGAGCAGCGCGCCGTGCCCGAAACGCTGGCCCCGCGGGAGCGCGTGGCGGCACTCTGTCGCGCGTACCGCAGGATCGCGCACACGTTTCCGCATCACTACGACCTTATGCTGGGTGCGCACAGCGGGCGTTTCACCCCGGCGCCGGAGAGCCGGCGACACGCCCTCAACACCATCGACTATCTGGTGAATGTGCTGGCGCTGTTTGAAGCGCCGGGCGCTGCGCTGCGCGAACGCGCGCAGGCGCGGGCGCACGCGCTCATTGCTTTCTGCCACGGCTGGGTGATGCTCGAGCGGGCCGGACTCTATGCCGTGTCAGACGAAACGACGAGCGCGTTCGATCAGGCGGTCGGATTGCTCATCGCGCCGGCAGTGACGGCGTAGGCGGAGTGAGTGGGGGACCACCACGGTTCGCTGGTGGTAATGTCGGGATAATCGTGGACGAGCCCCAGGGTCACGGTGGTGTGGCCAGCCATCTCATGGGGCAGGTACCCGTGACCCCGTGGCACAGGCTACCCCATGACAGGTACATCCCTGGCGGGGGGCAGCGTCCCCGTCCAGTAATCCCACATGCAATGATCGCTATGCGAACGATCGTGTCTGCCGTGCTGCTGTTCTGTACCTTCGGCACGCCCGCCGGTGGGGTTGCGCAGGACGGGGCGTCAACCACCCCTGACCGTATTGACAGTTTGCTGGACCGTGAACAATGGGCCCTGGCCGACAGCGAGCGCTTTGACGGCAGGACCACCGAGTAGCGCATTGGCCTTGGTACCAGACGCTCGTGGCGACCATGACCATGGCGGGAGAGACACGGGGCGGATCAGCCGGTAGCTTTGCTGTCATGCACCCCGCCAAAGTAGTCCGCACCCGGCTGCACACGTTTACTGACCTGCCCAACATTGGGCCGGCCATGGCCGGCGATTTTGCCGCGCTGGGGTATACGCACCCGCAGCAGTTGGCGGGGCTCGATCCGTTTGCCTTGTATCAGGCACTGAGCGCGCACACCGGGACGCGCCAGGACCCGTGTGTGCTGGATGTGTTCATATCGGTGACGCGTTTTCTGGCCGGCGAGGCGCCGCAGCCGTGGTGGGCGTATACGGCGGAGCGGAAACGACTCTACCCGTAGCCGACCGCCGTCAGCTACGGGTATTGCCGAGTCAACGTTATCGCACCACCCGAACGGCATCGCTGCCGCGAACGTACGTGCACCCGTTGCGTTGGCGGCCTTGCACTGTCAGTTGCGTCGTGCTGCTGGTCACATCGCCGCTCTCGCGCACTGTGGCCATGTCAAAGCGCAGCAACAGGTCGGCTATGCCATCGCTGTTCACGTCCTCGACGCTGGCGAAGAGCGCGCCATTGTTTCGTTGGGCAACGGCGGCGTCTATGCCCACGCCATCACCCAGCGTGATCGTTGCCACATCCATCTCACGAACATCAACTGTTGATGATCCAAGGATGGCGGTACTCAGCAACCCCGGCCGCGACAGTGACAGGCTGTTGGTAGCGCTGCCCGGTAGCACGTCGATCGCGACACTGAGCGGCACAATGAGCAGCTCGCGCGACACAGAGCGACTCGCCCCCTCGCGATCGGTCACGGTGAGCGTCGTTGGCCAATTGCCAGGCATACACGCCTGCTGCGGCAAAGCAAAGCGCCCCAACGTGGACGTGGTCCCGGTGATTGGCGCGCGATAGCCGACGTCCCAGCTGTAGCTCCACGGCCCGTCGAGCAGACCGCTATCCTCAATCAGCATGGCGAAGGGGATGGTTTCTCCCGAGGTATACTGCGGAGCGAACGCGGCGATGCTGGCCGAGGGCGCACTGTTCTCCACGATCACCGGGAATCGCACAAGCGTGTTGGCCCCCTGGCTGTCGGTCAGATAGGCCGTGAGCGTAAACTCGCCGCTTTCCGGGAAAGAAACGGGGAGAAAAATGAGTCGCGTGTTGGGGCTGTCAAAGTTCGGACTCGACAGCGCCAGCGTTCTCGTGACGGTGGCCGCACCGGTGCCCGGGGAGAATTCGATCGTGACGTCATCCCGACCGGCGTCATCCACCAGCAGCGTGTAGTAAACGGTCGCCCCTTCCGCTACGCGTGCCGGCCCCTCGAACTGTCCACGCGGACGATCGTTCATGACCTCGATCACGAACGTGGCCCGGGCCAACGCAAACCCATCGGTGACGGCGACCCGTCCCGTGTATTTGCCGCTCTGCTCGTACCGATGCCACGGGTTGGTTCCCGAGCAGTCGGCCGGCTTGGGAGGCGCGACGTCGCAGGTGCCGTCGCCGAAATTCCAGAAGAATTGCAGCGACGGATCATCCGGATCGAACGTGCCACTCGCATCGAACTTGAACACCGTTCCCTCGAACTGCGAGCCAGGTGGTGTGAATACCAGGGTCGGCGCATCGTTGTTGTCGCCGTACAACGCCCCCACGGCGTCAATATCGCCGGGCGACAGAACGCGCGAGCCCATCAGGCCATCGCGACCACGCAGGGAACGGATGGTCGGCTGCCCGTTGCGCGAGAAAAAGGACGTGCCGTAATGCATGATGGACGTTTCGTCGTACAGCCCATAATCATTACCTGAGATGTCGCCGGAATCGCACATGGATTCGAACTGACTCTCTTTCCCGCTCTCGACGTTCTCAAACAGAATGTCGATATAGTAGCGGCGGTCGCAGCGCTGATGCTCATGCATGTAACCAATCGCGTGCATGATTTCGTGTTGCACGGAGCTCGCATCGCAGTTCGGCGTGAGATTGATGTCCTGTCGTCCGCCGACTCGGCCATACTTTGACGAGCAGCCGGTGCTTGGCACAAAACGGATGTAATCCTCCTCGTCGGTTCGCGGGACGAGTACCACGCCGTTCGTTTCACGCACGAGCGTCTCGATGGCACGGAAAACGCGTCCGGAGTCTGGCAGGTCCGCGCTGATTTCAAATGGCACACGACCGTGGAGCCACCGGCGGTCGGAGCGATTCAGAATCATGGAGGCGCGCGCCTCGCTCGGCAGGCGCAGCAGAGCTTCACGAGTGGTGGCAATACGGTCGGCCGGGCCAAGGTCGATGTCTCCGCTCCAAATGGCACTGCCGTTGTGCACTTCGAACGTTACCTGGACGGGCTTTCCCGCCGCATTGAAAATCCAGCCGGTACGCTGGGGCCCCGCACTCTGGTACCCCACCCACGGCGCATTCCGGGACGGGAGGAGCTGGTCTCCCACCGACATCGGCCCGGACGGGGTCTCTCGGCACGAGGCAAGCAAACCGAGGCAAATGAGCGCGCCGGTGCGCACGGACGTTCTGACGGGAGGCATGTGACGCGGTGTTGTTGGTGGGCGGCCGACCGCTGGAGTTTTCCAGCGTCCTCACACACCATCGGATTTCCTGGTGGAAACCCGACATGCCGACAATCCGCATTCCCCAACGCCCGACAGGCTCAGCTACCAGACCGTTTGGGAATAGAACGCGCGAATCACCCTATCCGACGACACCAGCGTGGCATGATGTTGCATCGCTGTTGCGACGATGATGCGGTCTACGGGATCCCGATGATCCCATTCCAGTGCGAGCACCTGGCGCCAGATGGCGAGATCGACCGGGAGGATGGACAGCCCACTCATGGATTCAATACGGGTCATAAATCCATTAAAGGTGTCGCCGAGGTCGAGCTGCCCCCGCTGTGCCTTGAGACCGATCTCCCAGAATGAGACCGCACTCACCAGCAGAGGTGTATCCTGCACCGTGGCGAGGCGCGACCGCGCAACCCGGCTCAATCGTGCCGGGTCTTGTAACCACCAGAGCAGGACCGCCGTGTCGAGTAATAGCGGTCGGACTGGAGTTTCCCGTACGTGCTTGGCAGCGGCCGCTTGGGACGGTTTCCGGTAGGTTTGCGCCTGGCGTTCAGGCACCAGCCCACTCGTCAACAGTCGGGGCATTGGGATCATCGGTAAAGCGCACCGGCCCGATCGCGCGAAACTCTGCCAGTACGTCGGCCATGGGCCGTTTCTCCGCAAACGGTACGACCTGCAGTACCGGCTTGCCGTGATCCGTGACGACCAACGGCTCGCCGGTCTCTTCGACCTGCCGGAAGTACTCGAGCATGCGCGCTTTCAGCGCACTCTTGGAAACGGTCACCATAGTCATAATTCTAGTCATTTGGGAGAATCCTGCCAGCCAGGTGGTCCTCCGCCATGTTATTCGGCGCCAATCAGCTCGCCGCCGAGCAATTCGCGGCTTCAACATCCGATGCGTGTTCAGCACACGCTCGGCGAACCCATTGATGAAATGTGGTTCGGTATACTTCGTGAGGAGTGGAGTGCGCAGCAACGCGCGCCGTCCAATAGCAAGTCTCTCTAACGCCCTATTGCCATGAAAAACGTGTTCACCATGCTGGTTCCGGACGCGTCATGACCCCGTTTGATCTGTTGGCCGTTCTGATGACGGTCACGGCGTTGTTTGCGTATGCGAACTATCGCTGGCTGAGGTTGCCCACCACGATCGGATTGCTGGCCATCGCGTTGGTTGGTTCCGTGGTGCTGGTGTTGCTCGGACGCGCCGAGGTCGTGGATCTGGCGCCGCTGTTGGCCTTCGTGAATGCCGTCGACTTTGATGCCACGCTGCTCAACGGTATCCTCGGCGCCATGCTGTTTGCCGGGGCGCTGCATGTGGACCTCAATGACCTGCGCGCCGAGCGCGTCCTTATAGGCGTGCTGGCCACCGTGGGCGTCATTGTGTCCACGCTGCTGGTGGGGTACGGGGCGTTCTTTCTCACGCGATCTGTTGGGGCGCCGGTGCCGCTGGCGTGGTGTCTGGTGTTTGGGGCGCTTATTTCGCCCACCGATCCCATTGCCGTCGGCGCGCTGCTCAAAACGGCAGGTGTCCCTCAGAAGCTGCAGACCACCATTACCGGGGAATCGCTGTTCAACGATGGTATTGGCGTGGTGGTGTTCCTGGTGCTCGCCGGCGTTGCGAGTCAGGGCGGCGGGATCGATTGGCTGCACGTCGCCGAATTGTTCGGCGTCGAGGTGATTGGCGGCGTGCTGTACGGCTATGCGATAGGGTGGCTGGCCGTACGCATGTTGTCGCGCGTTGATGACTATCAGGTGGAGATCCTGCTGACCCTGGCACTGACCAGCGGTGGGTATGTGCTGGCCAACCGGCTGCATCTGTCGGGCGCGCTGGCCATGGTGGTGGCGGGACTCATGATTGGCAGCCGTGGCCGCGCCGTCGCCATGTCGCAGAACACGCAGGCGCGGCTCGACGACTTCTGGGAGCTGGTGGATGAGTTCCTCAACGCCATGCTGTTCGTGGTCATTGGCATTGAGGTGGTGATTGTGGACTTCACCCCAACTGCTGCCCTGCTTGGTGCCCTGGCGATTCCTCTGGTGTTGCTGGCACGCTGGCTCAGCGTAGGGATGCCGCTGATTGCCATGCGCCGCCGTGTGCCGGCACCGGCGGGGGCTCTCCCGATCCTCACATGGAGCGGACTCCGTGGCGGCATCAGTGTAGCGCTGGCGCTGTCGCTACCCGTGTCCGAGCATCGGAGCATTCTGGTGACCATCACCTACGTGGTGGTGTGCTTCTCCATTCTCGTGCAGGGGCTCACGGTGCCTATAGTGGTGAAGCGTGTGCTGGCGAACGCCCCGGCGAAATGACCGAGGGCTGCCGGCAACTCACGCCTTGCTCAGTTGACGGTCAAGGATCCCGCGGGCATGCGTGGCATCTCCGGAGAGCTCCCCCTGTTCCCACAACCCGAACAGATCGAGCGATTCCCCTCGTGCCGCCGCTCTGGCCAAATGTTCGGCCACGAACAGTGTCTCGGCCAGCGGATGCTTCTCAGCGGGCGTATCCCGCCGATGATGCGTGCCAATGGCGTCGGCGGCATCGACACCCAGCCCCCAGCGGTGCGCTGCGACCGCCCCAACAGGCTCGTGCAGCTCGGCCAGCACTAACTCCAGCCAGCCATCGGGCAGGGCCACATTGCGACGATTGGCTGTGCGCACGGAGGCTAGGCGATCGAGAATAATGAGTGTGCCAACATCGTGGAGCAGCGCGCAGGCGAATGCTTCTTCGCCATCGGCGCCAAAGGCAGGGGCCAGGGCACGGGCCATTGGGCCGGTGTTCACCATGTGCTGCCAGGCGTTGGCCAGCATGCCGTCGTACACTCCGCCCGGCTTGCTGAGCAGTCCGTCCACGGACGCCGACACCACCACGGCTCGCGTTCCGGCCAGCCCAATGCGATCGAGTGCCGCGTCCACTCTGAGAATGGGAGACAGCCCAGCCCCGTACGACGCGCTGTTGGCCTGACGCAGCAGCGCTTGAACGAGCGATGGGTCCTTGCTCAGCCGGATCACCAGCTCCGATCGCGGAAAGTTCTCCCGTTCGCAGAGCGACATGGCCTCGCGTGCGGTGCTTGGCAGCTGACGAATGAGATCTTCCGGTGGCGCGCTCAGCTGGGTGAGCACACTGGACACATCGGGCCACTTGGCCGTGTCAGCCGTCGCGCTCCAATCCTCGCGCAACTGGTGCAGCGTCCGTGAGGCGCGGTCGGTCCAATAGGAGGCGTCGCGCGCCAGCCACACCAAGCCACTCCCACGCGATACATCTGCCGAGGCTTCGTACGCCTGCAGAATCTCGTCGGATCGACGAGGCGCTCGAGGAGGCACCGTGGCAAGGGAGCGTTGCTCTTTGCCGCCCAACAACCTGGAAAAAAAGCCGGACATCAAGGTGACGAAATGCGGAACGGCGGGGCGCTGACACAGTGCCCGGCACAACAGATTCGGGATCTCGTCGTCGAGCTCAACCGAAGATAGACCAAGTACGAAAAATCATCCGATGTGTGCGCATTTGTGCCCACATCGGAACGCTCGTACTGCTCTACTCTCAGAGGACGCGCCAGCGCGCAAATGTTTTCATTCCGAACCTCTTGTTCTCACGCCAAATTCGCCTGGCGGAAAACCTTGGCGCGGCGTCCCGTGTCTCACCGCGGTAGATGCTTGACCCCACTCAAAGCTCGCATCATCCCACCCGGAGTTGGCATGCGTTGGCTTCCCTTCATGATGTTCGCCGCACTCAGCACCACGGCGGCCCAGCAACCCAACCGCCTCGCTGTGCAACTTGATTCGGCCATGCGTGACCTCGCCGCTCAGGGGTTCAGTGGCGTCGTGCGCATTGAACGGCAGGGCGCCACGTTGCTTGAGCGTGGCTATGGGCTGGCCAATCGCGCGCAGAAGGCGCCCTTCAGCGCCTCCACCGTGGTGCAGATCGGGTCGAACACCAAGGACTTCACGGCGGTGGCGCTGCTCCAGCTGCAGGAGCGCGGAAAGCTCGCGCTCACCGACTCGCTGGCCCGCTTCTTTCCCAACGCGCCAGCCGACAAACGGGTCATTACACTGGCCCAGCTCATGAATCACACCGCGGGCTTGCCCATTGGTCTTGGCGGAGACTTTGACGCGGTCACGCGCGAGCAGTTCCTGCAGACGGTCTTTGCGCGACGACTCGATGCGCCGCCCGGTGGGCGCGAGCAATACTCGAATACCGGGTTTGCCCTGCTGGCTGCAGTCATCGAAACGGTGAGTGGGCAGTCGTACGACGTGTATGTGCGCGACAATATTCTCCAGCCGCTGGGGCTCAAGGACACCGGGTTTTTGCTGCCCAAGTTCGACCCGAAGCGCTTTGCACACGGCTATCGTGATGGCGTGGATCAAGGGGCCATTGTGGAAATGCCACATGCCGCAGACGGTCCGTATTGGAACCTGCGTGGCAACGGTGGCATGGTCTCCACCGTCAGCGATATGCACACCTTCTACAAAGCGGTCTTCGAGTCGAATACGCTGCTGCGTGCGGAGTCGCGGACCAAGCGCTTCAATCCCGACGTGCCCGTTGGTCTTGCCGGATCCGATCTGGTGAATTTCTTCGTCTTCGAGCGACTGCCACGCGAGCAGATCGAACTGATCGTCGCGACGAATAGCGCCGAGTTCCGGGCGCCACGGGTGCTGGACGCGATCAGGCCCATTCTGGGGCTGCCCAGCCCGCAACTGCGACAGCGCGTCATGGCTGGCGGCGGCGCCCGCCAAAACGCCAAAGCGCCTTCGGCAGCGGTCGCGGCGCTCGCGAACGAGTTCATTACCGTAGTGAACCGCGCCGACGCGGCAGCGCTCACGACGTTCATTGGCCAGCGCTTCGACGCCGCGCCCGGTTCACCAACCGTGCCGCAACGCGTGGCCCGCATGGGTGAGATGCACAAAAACCTTGGCGTGCTCACTGTAACGGGAATGGACGAGATTGAGCCCAATGTTTTGGATGTCAGTGTCATGACGGCCAACGAAGGGCCAGCCACGCTGAAGCTTTTTCTGGAACCCGGCACGCCCCTCCGCATCAAATCCATTCAAGTGCTGGTTGGGGGCTAAGCCCCGCGACGTGACCGGAGCGACGAGACAGCTGTAATTGCCAGTGGCGGAGCGGGTCTGCACAATTACCGCACCGCCAGTGCCTCTGCTCTTCTCGTCCATTTGTCCCGTCGGCAATGAGTGAAAAGAAGCGTCCCGCCCGGAAGTCCTCGTCTCCGCCCCGCATTGATCAGCAGGAGCAGCTGCATCTCAACATGCTCCGATCGGTGGTCACCGAGCCGCTGCGCTCGCGTGTGCTCGAGGAGCCGAGTGCCACGTACGACGTCATCATTGCGCTCAACGAGAATTTTGAGCAGGGATTGGCCCGTGCGCACGAACTAATGGAAGCGCGCGTCGCCCAATGGGACGTGATGACGAACAGAGCGGCGGGGTACTGTTTTGCGGCGCTGACCGGCCAGCAGATTCTCGCACTGGCCGATGAAACGCGGAGCCTTGCCGACGAACGCGGACGCGGCGCGGCGGTGGTGCATCGCATCTGGGAAGACAGCTCTGTGCAGTTGCTGCTGCACCGCTCGCTGGTGACCGTAAAAGCCGATGCGGCGCAACGTGCGTTCGAAGCGCTCGGCGACGGGATTACCTGGGCGGTGATGGACAGTGGCATCGCGCAGTCGCACCCGCATTTCCGTCGCGATGCGTCCCCGGTTGGCCCCATCGATACGCTGGCGGTGTCCTCGCCACTCACGCACGAAGACTTCACCCCCGACGGTCGTGCACGGGCATCAGACACCGCCCATCCCTCGGCACTCGAAGATCGGCTCGGCCACGGGACGCACGTGGCGGGGATCATTGCCGGCTACTGGGAATCGTCGCACCCCGACGGTGAGCCGGTGCTGGGGACCGAGACACAGAATGAGCGGACCGGCACCCCGGACACGCGTCGTGAGTCACTGCGTCGCATATCCGGCGTGGCGCCCCGGTGTCGGGTGGTGAGTCTTAAGGTCATTGCCGATCGGGACCGCACGGATGCGGTGAAGCAGACGCGTGGGGAAGGGAAGGTCAGCTGGATGCTCATGGCCATTGATCGCATTCAGGAGTGGAACCAGCACGGCCGGCGGCTGCAGGTACACGGCGTGAACATGAGCGTGGGCTATGATTTTGATCCCCGCTGGTTTGCCTGCGGGCAGAGCCCGTTGTGCGTCGAGGTAAATCGCTTGGTGAAAAGCGGCGTGCATGTGGTGGTGGCAGCGGGCAACAGCGGCTATCCCATGTTCATTTCGTCGGCAGGGCGTCCGGATGCGCGCTACATGGATATGAGCATCACCGATCCCGGCAACGCCGATCTGGCCATCACCGTGGGCTCCACGCATCGCGAGAGCCCGCATTTGTACGGTGTGTCGTACTTCTCCTCCCGCGGTCCAACCGGCGATGGGCGCATGAAGCCCGACCTGGTGGCGCCGGGTGAGCGCATCCGTTCGTGTGCGGCCGGTGCCGAGGCGGACAAGTACACCGGCGGTGTCGATAACACATCACCGGCCGGTTCGGCATCGCCCGCACTGTACTGCGAACTCAGCGGCACCAGCATGGCCGCGCCACACGTGTCAGGGGCTATTGCGGCGTTTCTGTCCGTGCGCACCGAATTCATTGGACAGCCGGAACGAGTAAAAGCACTGCTGATGGCGAGCGCCATTGACCTTGGGCGCGAGCGACACTTTCAGGGCGCGGGACTGCTCGACCTGATGCGTACGCTGCAGAGCGTCTGACCAAGACTCTTCGAGGGACGCATGGAGCAGCTGGCAGGATTCCCGTGCATCGCCATTGCAACGAACAAGAGCGGCTCCCCTGCAGGGGATGCCGCTGTGGATGCGGTGGTCGCCTCGCTGCAGCCGTCGGGTGTTTCCGATGTGATCGTAATGGTACACGGTTTTCGCAACAGCGATGCCGAGGCGCGCGCGTTGTACGAACAGTTTCTTGCCACGTTTCGTGTGCATCTGGAGTCGGGGCGCTTTCCCCAGCTCGCACAGCGCACTATTGCGGTCGTTAGCGTTTTTTGGCCGTCCAAATCGTTCAAGGAAATGCCAGAGCTGACCCGGAGCGCCGAAGGTGGTACGCTCACTGTGCGCGACGATGCCGTGGAAGACGCCGCTACCGCCTACGCCCTCGATGCGCTCGAGCGGTTCGCCGAGGAGCAGCCGGACAACGCCGCGGACGTGCGTGCCGCCACGGCTGCGCTCATGCACACCCCTCACGATCCGGCGTTGCAGGACGAACTGTTGTCGGTACTGCTCGCCCGTCTTGGCACCAGCGACGACGACGTAGCGGAGGGGCTGACGGCGCTGCGCAGTCGTGCAGGGCATGAGGTTGTCGCCTCCCTGGCTGTCCCTATCATCCTGCCGCTCGCGCACCATGGTGCTGAGGGGGGCACGGCCGTGCTGGGTAGTACGGGTACTTCCGCCGATGCGCGTGGCGAGGCGCTGTTCATCGGGTCGCTGTTCCGTTCCATTCGCGGGCGGGTGGGGCAGCTGCTCAACATGGGAACCTGGTACACCATGAAGCAGCGTGCTGGCGATGTGGGGGTCCATACCGTTGCACCGCTGGTGCGCGCCATTGCCCGCACACCGCGGGTGCCGCGCGTGCATCTGGTGGGGCATAGTCTCGGCGGTCGGGTCATGGCATCGGCTGCGGCCACGCTGGCTGGTACACCTCCGGTTGATTCACTGCTGCTACTGCAGGCGGCCTTCTCCCATTACGGACTCGCGGCCACCGTGCCCGGTCGAGAGGGCGCCGGTGCCTTTCGCGCCGCGGTTGCCCCCACGCGCGCCGTTGCCGGCCCGTTTGTAGCCACATACTCGGCGCGCGACACCGTGGTCGGGCACGTGTATGCCATCGCGTCGCGGCTGGCGGGAGACAACTACCGGGCCATTGGCGATGCGAGGGACGCGTACGGTGGCATAGGTCGTAACGGAGCCCAGCAAACGAACGAAGCACGGGCCATTGTGCTCGGCGACGAGATGCAACACTACGCGCTGGATTACACGGGCATTGTGTGCGTTGATGGTACGCCAGACGACGGCATCACCCACCACAGCGATGTCACCAATCGGCGGGTGACCAATCTGTTTGCGCAGATGATGGCAGCCACCTGACAGGGCGGGCCGCGGGGAGTGCCTCGCGGCCCGTTGGGGTGTGTCAGAACCGGTAGATCGCCGCCACGCCGGTGATGCTGGGCATCTTGTCGCGCGGGACCACCACTACATCGCCACCCATACGCAAAGCGAGTTCGGCCAGATCGTCCACAATGTCGTCGGTGTGGGGATCGTCGAGTGTGCCCGGCGTTACCTGTCCGGTGGCGCGATCAACTGATCCTGGCACGGTGCGGTCGGCGTCCACCAGCAAGGTGCGCACGCGCCCACCGAGCGCGGCCAGCGCCACTGCAGAGAGGTCGTCGGAGGCGAGTGCGCGCGGATGCGCGGCATTGAAGTCGTCGAGCAGTCGCTGCAGCCGTGCGTCGAACGTTGGCCCCAGAATCTCCCAGGCACGGGCGCGGAGTTCATCGGCACTGATCGCATCCGGGTTGATCCCAATGGCCTGCTCTACCAGGTGCGGGTTGTGACTGACCGAGCGGAACGCGGCGTGATACTCGGGCAGCGCAGCCAGCACGAGTGGCAGATCAGACAACGGCGAATGACTGTCGATGATGGCACGGTCTACCACGCGGAAGAAGCGCTCCGTGTCCTTGTCGATCTCGTCACTCTTGGAGCCACTGCCATAGTGCACTGCGGTGCTGCTCCCTCCGCTGCCGGACGCACTAATGGCGCGGGTTGAGGAGTACGGTTCAGTGAGCTCGCTGCCAAGCGCGTCCGTGAGCGAGCGCGGTACGGTGGGACTGAGCTCCATCTCGTCGAGCGCGTCGCGGTTGCCGTGAAAGAGGCGTACGTGCTCCCGCGTGATGGCAAGAATTTCGAAACGATCGGCCGACTGCAGCACACGCAAAAGCGGTTTGATGTGAAAGCTGTCGGCCACCATGGTCCGCGTGGAGACCGCGCGCTGCAGCTTGTACACCTTGTAGAAGTCGGGAGCTCGGAAGATGGCGAGCCCGTCCAGGGTGTGATGCCAGAAGCGATCGCTCTCCAGCAGCTCATGGAGCGGCGCGAACAGCGCCTCGCGATCCGATTGACTGAGTGGCATATCGAGCGACGCCAGCGACTGTTCCGCCTCCTGCAACTGATTCTTGAAGCGAATCACATTCTGCTTCTGATCGGGGAAGCGTCGCTCGGTGGTGAGATAGAGGGAAATGCACGGTCCCGCTCGTTCACTGAGCAGATCACTGAACTGATGCTGGGCGATTGTGGTCATAGCGAACCTCTTTTGGGGAATACGATTGGTACCCCATCGCAACCGTATCTGGTCCGGCCAGGCGACATGAACACACGCTGGCAACAAAAGCGTTGCTGCTGCTCGACGCTGCAAGCAATCCCAGCCGCAGAACGCTCCCACGCCGTCCCGTATAAACGCATGACGATGTCCACTATTGGTGAGGGTCTGCGGTGGTGCCGCCGGGTTGGTTGCGTCCGTTGCGCAGAGATCGCAGGATATGGGGAACGGTGGTTTGCGTCACGGCCGCCGCGACCTGCACCGCTGTGCATGCACCTTGTCTCAGCATTCCGTTACCGCGTGATGACGCCAGCCCCTGGCTCCGAGAATGAGCGGCAGCAGTTTGCGGCGCTGCAGCAACGGCTGCCGCAGCTCTTCACTCGCGTATTTCGCGATCGTCATGCGCCGCAAACGATTGTCGTGATCCCCAGCATGTCGCTGGATCACGAGGAGCTGCGGAAGCTGGAGGGCGCTGGGCACTATGAAGAGCGGCTGCTCTGTCTTCTCATGCTGCTGCGCTTCCCTCGCGCCAACATGGTGTATGTCACCAGCGAGCCTTTGTCGTCCACCATCGTGGACTACTACCTGCACTTGTTGCCTGGTGTGCCGCCTTCGCATGTGCTCCCGCGTCTGGCACTGCTCTCGTGCAACGATGGGTCGTCGCTTCCGCTCACCGAAAAGATTCTCGCCCGTCGCGAGCTGATTGATCACATTCGCGGTCATATCGCGGACCCCATGTCTGCGCATATGACCTGCTTCAACGTGACCGCGCAGGAGCGCACGCTGGCGGTGCAGCTGGGCATTCCCCTCTACGGCTGCGATCCGGACTTCGCGCAGATTGGCACCAAGAGCGGCAGTCGCGAAACGTTTCGTCGGGCTGGTGTTCCCTTGCCGTACGGCCATGAGCGGCTGCGCGACGCGAACGACATCGTGCACGCACTGGCCGACGTCAAGCGCGCGGACCCCACCCTCCGCCGCGCCATGGTCAAACTGGATGACGGGTTCTCCGGAGAAGGGAACGCCATCTTTTCGTTTGAGGGAGTCCCGGATGCCACCGTGGGTGCCTCGACGGCGGACCCACTGGTACGGTGGGTTCGCAAGGTGATTCCGACGCAACTGAAGTGTGTCGCCGAAGTGGAGTCGTGGGAAACGTTCTCGCATCGGTTTGCCACCATGCAGGGAATCGTCGAATCGTTCGTGTCAGGCGACATCATCCGCTCCCCGTCGGTGCAGTGTCGTATCGATCCCTTGCATCACGCCACGGTCATTGCGACCCATGACCAGATTCTGGGGGGATCATCAGGGCAGGTGTACCAGGGTTGCACGTTCCCTGCAAATCCGGCCTATAGCGCCGACCTGCATGAATACGGCGCGCGCGTGGCCCGCCTCCTGGCACAGGATGGTGTCCTGTCGCGGTTTGCGGTCGATTTCATGACGGTCCAGCGCGACGGTGCGTGGCACACTACCGCGATAGAAATCAATCTGCGCAAGGGTGGCACGACGCATCCCTTTCTCATGCTGCAGTTTCTCACCGATGGCGAGTACGACGTGGCCTCCGGCGTGTTCTACTCGCTCAATGGCAATCCCTGCTACTATCACGCCACGGACAATCTGCGGCATCCGTCGTACGTGGGGCTGACGCCTGAACGCCTCATTGATATCGCGGTCAGTCACGACCTGCACTTCGATGCCGCCAGTCAGGAGGGGGTGATGTTTCACCTCATGGGTACGCTCGCCGAGCATGGCAAGGTGGGCACGCTCTGCGTTGGGCGCACCCCCGAAAACGCGGGCCAATTGTATCAGCAGACCGTCGCTGCACTGACTGGAGCGCTGGAGTAACCCCTCCGGCGGGCGGTCCTACCGCGTCGTGTCGGGCTACGACACCCGATCGAGGGTGGCCACAAACAGATCATACAGCGCACGCAACCGCGCCGGATCGTCAATGTGCCCTGACACATCGAGCGCGAGCGGATCGGCGTCCGGTGTGGGGTCGTGGAACGTGCCCGCATCGTCGTGGCGGTGCAGCTGCCCTTCAAAATGGGCGAGGTACTGCTGACGCAACGCCTCGTCAGCGAAGAGCTGCCGCACCAGATCGGGGGTATCGCCTTTGAGGACAAAGGCTTCGTCGAAGGTGGCGTCGTCCACGTGAATGTCGAGTGCCCCGAACCACTGCGCCACGGAGCTGGCGAAGTTCGCGCGCGATACCGAAAAGCGGTGCGCCGGCAGCGACGGCAGCGTGGTGGAGAAGCGGGTGGACAGCACGGGAATCATCACCTTGCCCGTCATGATCATGGTGACATGCCCTTCAATGCGAATCACATGGCCGCCGTGCGGAATCTCCATGACCGACTGATTCCCAAACCCTACCGCGGTGCACGTTCCCCCCAGCTCCTTGGCAAACGTCGGCCACGTGTCGTCCGGCTCGGAACGAAAGAACTCGGCAATCTTCATACCCTGGCCCCCAGCCGTTTAGTTTTCCTGCGACCTACTCCACCTGTCGCCTCAATTACCGCGTGACGCTTCTTTCCTGTTCCAATATCGGGATCTCCTTCGGAGCCACCGAACTGCTCAAGAATATCACCTTCACCGTCGCCGAGGGTGAGCGGTGGGGGATCATTGGGCGGAACGGCGCCGGCAAGTCGTCGATCTTCAGCGTGATTACCGGCGACCGTCAGCCCAACGTGGGCGCGGTGGCGCGCAAGCCGGGGCTGCGGCATGCGTTGCTCGACCAGCACCGGGCCTTCGAGGGCGCCACCACGGTGTGGCAGGCCGGCGCGGCGGCGTGGCGTGACGTGATTGCCCTGGAGCAGAGCATCGCCGATCAGGCCATGCAGCTGGGAGAGCTGGGCGACAAGGTGACCGACGAGATGCTCGAGAAATTCGGGCACGATCAGGAACGGTTTGCCGACATGGGTGGCTACGAGTACCACGCCCGCGTGGATGCGGTCTTGCAGGGGTTGGGCTTTGACGCCGAGGAATCCAAGACGCGGCTGGTGTCTACCCTGTCCGGTGGCGAACGCGGGCGTGTGGGACTGGCGGCGCAGCTCATTGCGCCGGCCGACCTGTTGATGCTCGACGAACCCACCAACCACCTTGATCTCGATACCATTGCCTGGTTGCAGGAGTGGCTCAAGGATGCGGGAGAGACGGTGCTGGTGGTGTCGCACGATCGTGCCTTTCTCGATGCCATCTGCACCCACATCCTGCACATCGAGGCGAAATCGAGCGAGTGGTACAAGGGCAACTACAGCCAGTTTGTCCCGCAGCGCGCCGAACGTCGCCTCACGCGCGAGCGCGAACTGGAGAAGCAGCGCGCGTACGTGAAGAAGGAGGAGGAGTACATCAAGCGGAACATTGCCGGCGTGAACTCCTTCCAGGCCAAGGGCAAGCGCAAGCGTCTTGAGCGCTTGCCGCGCCTGGCGCCACCGCCGGGTGATCCGGCGGCCATGTCGCTGGAGTTCAAGGTGGGTGACCGTGGTGGCGACCAGGTGGTTGCCATCAAGGATCTGCGCGTGGAAGTGCCCGGCCGTGTGCTGGTAGACGATTTTACGGCCGTGTTGCGCCGCAATGACTTCGTGGCGCTGGTAGGCCCCAACGGCGCCGGCAAGTCATCGTTCATTTCCACGATGCTTGGCGATCTGGCGCCGGCCCAAGGCACCACGAAAGTGGGCAGCTCCATTACCCCCGCGTATTTCCGACAGGACCTTGGCGACCTGCCGCTGCAGATGGCCATGTTTGACGCGATTCAGGCGCAGCGGCCGCTCTGGAACCGCGGGCAGGTGCAGAATCACCTCGGGGCGTTCGGTTTCAGCGGTGAGGAAGTGTTCCGCGAAATCCGTACGCTGAGCGGTGGCGAGCGCGCACGCATGGCGCTGGCGCTCATGACGCTGTCAGGGGCCAACCTGTTGGTGCTCGACGAGCCCACCAATCACCTCGACGTGGAGAACATCGAGGTGCTGGAAGATGCACTCGATGAATACGAAGGCACCGTGCTGATCGTAAGTCACGATCGGGCCTTCCTGCGTCAGGTGGCCACGCGTGTGTGGTGGTTCAACGGCACGCGGCTCATGGACTTCGACGGCCCGTTTACGGAGTGGGAAGCGGATATGGCGCGCCGCGGGCAATAACGCGCGAAGCGGGCACGAAGTCGCCCACGCCGGGGCTGCGGCGCTTCACCCCGTGAGCTGCCGCAGCACCTGCGTCCCGGATCGACTGGCCACGATCTTGGCGCCATCGCGCAGCTCCACGAGATAGCGCCCCGCGTCGTGCGGACGAATGGCGATGACACAATCGAGATTCACCACATGAGAGCGGTGAATGCGGATGAACCGCGCCGGGTCGAGCCGCGGCAGTAATGCACTCAATGTCATGCCCAGCAGTTGGCGTCGTCCGTCTACCACGAGGGCGACATAGTCGCCGTCGGCATCCAGTCGGCTCACATCGGCCAGGCGAATGGGCACCAGCCGCTGGCCGGTGCGCACGAACACGCGCTCCAGCGGTGCGCCACCCTGCTCCTGCACTTCACGCAGTCGATCGAGCGGCTCCACATCGGCAGGGAGTGCGACCCGGTCGCGCAGACGCGCCACGGCGGTGGCAAAGCGCGCGGTGCCAAAGGGCTTGAGCAGGTAATCCACCGCGCCCAGCTCAAACGCCTGCACGGCGTGCGTATCGTGCGCGGTCGTGAACACGATGTGCGGGCGGTGAACCAGCGCGGTGAGCACGCCAAAACCATCGCGACCCGGCATGCGCACATCGAGAAAGAGCACATCGGGACGCACGGCATTCACCAGCGCCACGGCCGTATCGCCATCAGCGGCTTCGCCCACCAGTGTGAGGGCGTCATGCGCCTGCACCAGCGCGCGCAGGTGATCGCGGGCCACGGGTTCATCTTCCACAATGACCGCCCGCAAGGGCGTGGGCGGTACCGTCAGTTCGGTGCTGGTCATACGGGCAACAGCAGGCGAACGCTAAAGCCCTCGCCGGGCGCCGTGGTGACCTGCAGGGATGCACGCGCGCCGTATTTAGCGGCCAGGCGTTTGCGCAGCGCATCCAGACCAATACCGGTGCCGCCAGTGGACGAGCTGCCAGAGGCCGGCGACGACGGCATGCCAAGGCCATTATCGGCCACCGAGAGCACCATCTGCTGTTCGTGCACCTCGGCGCGTACCACAATGGAGCCACCATTGGCGCGCGGGGCCAGCCCGTGCCGAATGGCGTTCTCCACCAACGGTTGCAGCGAAAGACTGGGGACCATGAGATCTCGTGCATCGTCATCGATCTCCATCACCACCTGCAAGCGGTCGCCGAGTCGCGCACGCTCGATGGCGAGATAGAGCTCCACAAACCGCAGCTCTTCGTCCAGCGGGACGGTTTCACGGGCCCCGCGCGTGGGGTCGAGGACATAGCGCAGCAGCATGGCCAGCTGCTCCAACGCCTGCTCCGCCGCTTCGGGATCGCGTCGCACCAGCGCCGTGGCCGTGTGCAGCGCATTGTACAGAAAGTGCGGGTCCACCTGCGCACGCAGCACCGCCAGTTCGGCGCGCGCCCGCTCGGCTTCGGCGACACGCAACCGGGCTTCGCGTTGACGCGTGCGTTCACCGGCCTGCATGGCCCACGTGACACTCGCAATGGTGGCATAGACGACGATGCCAAAAAACAGTTGCCAGAGAATCCACGGACGCACCTGCGCGACCGTGGTGCTCCAGTCCCCGAACGCGAGACGAATGTCGTACACGATGTACGCGGACCAGATCAGCGTGTACAAACTGGCGCCCAGCACGTGCGCCGGCCGCGGCGACCATGTGGTATTGGCATCCTGCGCGTCGAGTACGCGGCGGCCCAGGGTGCGCACCCACCAGAGCGCCGCCACGCCCAGCCCGGAGGCGATACCTACAGTGCTGAGCGCGCCAATCACCGCCTCGTTGATGGGCATGGCGTTTGGTGCACCTATGAGAATGGCGTACACCAACACCAGCGGTACCCACAGCACGAGATAGATCAGCGCGCCCCGCATGGTCATCGCGTACGCTCCAGCGACGGCTTGAGTACGTATTTCACCCACGCGTAGTCGGGAGCGAGGTTCAGCGCCTTGTCATAGGCGGCTCGGGCGGCGTCGCGCTTGCCGGCCTTGCCTTCCATCTGCCCAAGCCACGCATAGGCCTCGGCCTGTCCCCACGCCGGGAGCGGGCGCTGTGGGGCGTCGGCCGCAAAGGCCCGCAGTGACTGTTGCAGCAGATCGCGCGCCTTGTCTTCGCCACCGCCAAAGGCACTGGGCTTGTACCAGGCCGAGACGGCGCGCAGCAGCAACACGCGTGGATTGTTGGCGCCCAGCTCGACGGCACGGTCTTCGGCGGCGTTGGCCTTCATGCCAAAGCGCACGCCGCGCAACATGCTGTCGCCAATCATGGAACCCGTGGCCGACGCAATCAACGCATGGGTCTCCGGCAAAGGACGGATAGCGGCGGAGCGCTCAAAGAGCGACACCGCTTCTTCGTACAGCGGCAGCGCCGTGTCGAAGTCACTGAGGCGCTGCGCCTGACGATAGCGGATATACCCCTGATAGTGCAGCAGCAGCGGTTCATCTGGAAATACGGTGAGCGCCCGCTGGGCCAGCTTGTACGCCTGGGCGAGCCCGGTGGTGTCGCCCGCGAGATAGGCGCGGTCGGCCACGGTGCGCACACTGTCGGCCAACCGAGCGGCGCCGGCGAGCGCCCCGGCGGGGGCCTCGGGTTTGGTGGCAGCCGTCTGGGCGTGCAGGGTACCCGCCGTGGCGAGCGTGAGCGCCAAGACGGCAGCCGCACGAAAAGGCACGCGGGCGTTACGGCAGCAGGAGAGTGGCACCAGCATAAATACTCCGGTTGAAGGGAGAGCGGACCGGCGTGCGTACCGTGTAGTCGGCATTCCACGTGTAGCGCATGATGTTGCGCCGGTCAAAGACGTTGGAGAGAGAGGCCCAGAACACCGCGGTGGGCCCGGTGCGCCGCGCGAGCAACCAGCTCACGCTCACATCACTGCGCCAGTAGCCTGGCAGGCGCTCGCCGTTGGGGGCGCCGTACTCCGGTAGCACGCCATTGGCGGTACTGGTGCGCCCCACGATGTTGGTGAACGGGCGACCGGTGGCGTAGCGCAACGCACTGTTGATGGAGAGGCGTCCCAACTCGCGCTCCGTGAGCCAGATGACGGAGTGCGTGATGCTGGTGGGCGCGGTGGCGAGCACCCCTGAGCGCGGGTCGGTGCGACGCGCATCCAGCACACTCCACACCAGACGGCTGCGTGAGCGTTTGCCGAACTGCCAGCGCAGTTCACTGTCCACACCAACGGCGTCGCCTTCACCACCGGTGACTACACCAAACGATGGCGTGAACTGTGCCAGCGACTGCCAGCGGCGGGCATAGGCTTCAATGCGCAGCCGAGTGCCACCCATCTGTCCGCGTTCAAGGGCGATGGTGCTCTGCACCACGCGCATTGGTTCGGCGATGGTATCGCGCACCAGAATGGGTTCGGGGATCTGATGGTACGCGCCCACCGACGCCACGATGCCCCACGGGCCACGCTGCGTGGCCAACGCCACGCGCGGGTCGAGCGTGGTACGCTGCGTGTAGTTGCTGCGATCGGCGCGCAGACCGGTAGTGAGTTGGGCCCACGGCCGCACCCGCCACGTGAGTTCACCATGTACGCCACTGCGCGTGGTGGGCGTATTGGTCGAGAACAGCGTGCTGCCGGTGGTGACGGTGCCGCGGTAGGTGGCGGTGAACCGCTCGTGTTCCACACCCAGCATCACGCCCAGGCGTCTGCCTGGGGCCCGACGCACGGAGGCCACGAGGTGATCGCTGGCGAGAGTGGTGCCAAGATCGATGCCAGGCAGCTGTTCGTCGCGGGAAAAGCGGCTGCGCCCGGCCGACACACTGGGGCGCCAGGCATAGGTGGTGTCACGCCACGACAGCACCGTGAGCCCTTCGGTGGAGGAGGCCGCGTAGCGGCTGGCGCCGGTGATATCGGCCGCGCCCACGCCAAACTCCTGCTGTTGCTGCACGGAGAACAGCTTCAGCCGGCTGTGTGTTGATGTGGCGTATTCAAGCGTGACCGCGGCATCACCGCCGCGCGGTGGCGGATCGTACGGTTGCGCCTGTCCAAAGGCCGCTGTAAGGGGCCCCAGGTCGGAGATGTTGGCCAATACGCGCACACCAAGCTTTGGCGTGACCGCGATGGCTGCATTGGCCGACGCCCCGCCGATACTGGCACTCAGCGAGCCGGTGCTGCGCGACGGGCGACCGGCGGTTTCCATGCGGACCACGCCACTGAGCGCGTTGCCATAGGCCGCGCCGAAGGCGCCGGCGGAGAGCGTCGCGTTGGCGAGGAGAAACGGATTGAGCGAGGCCCCCACGTGGCCGGTGGGATTCCCGAAGCGGGCCGGCGAGAGCATGACGACATCGTCCACCAGCACGCGGGTTTCGGTGACATCACCGCCGCGCACAAAGAGGCCGGTGCCTTCGTCCACGTTGCTGACGCCGGGGGCAATCTGCAGGGCGCGCGCCACGTTGGCGGCGGCGCCTGGCGTTTGTACCACATCGAGTGGGCTGAGGGCTTCGCTGCTGCTGGCGTTGCTCAAGCGGAACTCGCCCGGCGGCAGCACGGTGAACGACGCGAGCCGCGGCACCCCCTTGGGAAGCACCAGCACCACCTCGCTATCGACCGGGAACGTCAATTCCACCTGCACCGGCGGATCGCCAAGTGCTCGGGCCACGAGCATACCGCGTCCGATCCACGCGGTGGGGAGCCGAAAGCGCCCCGTGCTATCGGTGAGCGTGCGCTCTTCCGATTCGAACAGCTCAATCGTGGCCCCAATGACCGGTTGTCCGGTGGGGCGACGCACCACACCCTGCACGACGCGCTGTGCCGCGCTCGGCGTGGGCGCGGGAAGCATCGGTGCCGGTGATTGCGCGCCGGTGGCGGCGGGGGCGAGCCCCGCCAGCACCAGCAGCACGAGACGATGACGCGTGAGGTTCATGCCGCAGCCTACGCCGGCGGCGGCCCCGTGATTCAAGTCAGTCGACGAATCGACAGCACGGGTCGGTGAATGGGGAGGTGGCGCCCAAACCGGGCTCGGCTTACCCCGTCAGCTCATTTCGTGGTCGGCGCGAGCAGCGTCTGCACCCCCTTCACAATTTCATCGGCGGTGGCTTCGTACGGGAACGTGAGCCGCACGGTGCCCTGCTGGTCGAGCACATACAACGACGTGGAGTGCGTGACGCTGTATTTGGCGGCCGACTCGGGGGTAGGGACGATCTTGTACGACGCGCCGTACTGTGCCACTACCGAGTCGATCTGTGCCCGTGTGCCGGTGAGCCCCAGCGCATCGAGGCTGAACAATTCCAGATCTGCCTTGAGTACCGCTGGCGTATCGCGATCAGGATCGACCGTGACGTACAGCGTTTTCACTTGCGCGGCGCCCGGCCCCAATCGGCTGGCCACCGCCGACAGCTTGGACAGCGTGGTGGGGCAGACATCGGGGCACATGGTGTAGCCGAAGAACAGCATGACCACCTTGCCTCGCTGCGAACTGAGCGAGAACGGCGCGCCGGTGTGATCGGTGAGTGAGAAGTCCCCGCCAGCAGGATCGTCGCCTTTGCTGCAGGCGCTGAGCCCGGCACTCAGCGCCAGCGCCACGGTGAGAAATGCGCGTCGCCGCATTACATGCCGCCCATCTTGCGGACCGTCGCCACCACCGGCACGCGGGTGCCGTCATCGAGCGTGAGCTCGACTCGCACGGTATCGCCGGGCACCAGCGGCTTCTTGAGACCGAACAGCATGAGGTGCAGTCCGCCCGGACGGAGCTCCACCTGTCCGTTGGCCGGCACCGCGATGCTCTTCACCGGCGACATCTGCATCATGCCACCGTCGCGCTTCATCTCGTGCAGTTCCAGCGTATCACCAACACTGGCCTTGCCGCTCACGATGGTGCGTGTGGTGGCCCCTGCGTTCTGGACCGTGAGGAACATGCCGGTCACCGCCCGCCCGGCCGGTGCTTCGCGTACCCACGCATCGCGGGCGGTAACAACCGTGGTTTGTGCCAGCACTGTTGATGCCCCAGTGTGCATGGTTACAAGCACCAGGGCCGGGATGATCAGGGGCAAAGAGATGCGGCGAAACAAGCCGTTCATGGAGTAACCTCACTGGAGAGTGGAGTGCCACGCAGCGATACGATGTACATACCGATCGCGAGTCGTTGATTGTTGGTGAGATGTGCGTACAGCGGCATCGCGCCGCCGTTGGGAATACCGGTGGCCAGTGTCTGGGCAATCGCCTCTGCCGTGGTGCCATTGCGAAACGCCTGCACCATCCGAAAGTCGCGGGGGGGTGGCACCAGCGTACGCCCAACTGGACCGGTTCCATCGCCAGCCAGACCATGACACGCCGCACAGCCGTTGCCTTTGAACAACTGTTCACCGGTGGATATCGAAGGGGCGGTTTCCGACACGGTCGCCACCACGGATGCCGGTGCAAGTGACAGCGCCGAATCGAGATCGCTGTACGACACAACACGCGCCACGGCAGAGCGCGACCACGCGTTGGACAGTCGTACGACAATGCGCACCGAATCACCACGGGTGTGAGGCGTGGCCAATCCGTCCACCGAAACGGTGTAGCCGCCGGGGGCGAATCGCACGGCGCCACCGGCGGGAACGACCACGCCCGCAAGAGGTGACATCATCGCGGTGGCTCCCCGCATCGCGCTGGCGCTCGGCATACGATGCGCGGTGACCGACTGCAGGGTGGTACCAGACGCGCCTTCGACGTCCACACGAACCACCTGCAGCTCAATGGCGCTGGTATTGCGCACCGTCATGTATACCGCCGCTGGCATCCCCCCCGTTGGTAGCGTGAGGACCGCCTGCTCAATCTCCAGGACGCGCGTTTCCGTGCCGCACGCGCTCAGCAGCAGCGTGATGCCGACGGTGGCCACCGCACGGAACGCACCAAGATTGACGAGGCCCAACAGAGACCCGCGAGGCATATACCCTGAAGCTACCTGCGCGGTTTTCCGCTTCAATCGGGCATTGGCTGACAACGGACCAGCAATTCCTCCAGCTTGTCGAACGACCCCGTCCACCCCTGTGTCATGCCGCCACGCTCGGCGATAAAGGCGGCAATTTCCTCTGGCGTCGCATGGCCGTGCGGGTTCCAGCGAACGGTTACCCGTGTTTGTGTCGGCCCTTCCTCAGTCAGCTGCACCAACGTGCGCATCGTCTCGGGCCAGACCGGTGCGCCAGGGTGACGCGACATCTGCTCGTGTTCGTCGGTGAAGCACTGTGTGTACTCCAAGCGATGCGGCGCCTCCACCGCGAGATACTCCACGCGGCCGTACATCGTAAACGCGCCGTTGGTCATGGCGTAAAAGCCATCGCCGCCAGGGGCGATATTGATGCGATGGAACTCCATGGAGAATTCCGTGGGCGGCAGCCACTGCGCAAAGTGCTCCGGCTGCGTCCACATCTCCCACACGATCGCAATGGGCGCGTCAAAGCTGCGATTGATCACGAACACATCGGCGCCCGACACCGTCTTCTCGAGATGTTCGCCTAGACGATCCCACGTGCTATTGCCACCAGCCGCTTTGATGAAGCCGCGCGTTTGCTGTGCCTGCTCCGGCGTGGCGAGCGTCATGCACAGCTCCAGCTGCGTGCGTTCACCGAGGTCGTGAAAGTCCACCGTCACGCGGAAGAGCGGTGCGCTGTCGGCGGCTGAGGCGCCGTGATCGTACACCAGTCGCTTCTGTGGCTCCACCACGTGATAGCGCGTGAAGTTGGGCCAGTCTTTGCCGTCGGGACCGTGCATGGTGTATACCCACGTGCCATCCACCCGCAGCTCCTTGCTGTGGGTGGTGATGGTAAAGCCACGCGGTCCCCACCACTGCGCCACCTGCGCCAGATCGGTCCACGCGTCCCACACCAGCGCGACGGGTGCGTCGTAGACGCGGGTGAGGCGAATGTCGCAGCTGCTATCGGCTGACGTCATCGGGGTGGCTCGGGGTGGGGGTGGGGGTGGGGGTGGGCGTGGGCGTGGTCACGGGAGCTGTGACTTGGGCTGTGACGGTCTTGAGGTACTCGCCCAGGCGATCGAGGCTCGCTTCCATGTGGGCGCGATACTCGTCCATCCAGGCGGCGGCGTCTTTGAGCGGCGCGGCGTTGAGCGTGCAGGGGCGCCATTGGGCCTCGCGCCCTTTGGTGACGAGCCCGGCCCGCTCCAGCACCTTGAGGTGCTTGGTGACTCCCGGGAGCGTCATCTGCCCCAGAAACGGCTCGGCGATCTGGGTGACACTGGCCTCCCCCTGCCGCAGGCGCGCCAGGATGGCGCGGCGGGTGGGGTCGGCGAGGGCGGAGAAGGTTTGGCTCAGCGTGTCCTGCATGATATACCAGTTGGTTAATTAGCTGACTGGTATAGTAAGTGGCGGGGTATATTCTGCAAGGCGGGGTATATTCTGCAAGACGGTACGCTCGGAATCGGTGGCCCCCAATTTTCTGGTACTGACCCAATGCGCCTGCGAAGCTTGCTGACACGCCCAAAACTGGCCGCACTGCTGCTGCCAGCGGCCGGTGCTGCCGCCCTGCTGTTTTCGCCCGCCGGCAAGCTGCCGGCCAGTGCTCGCTGCTCATTGGCGCCTGGTGGTACGATGGCGTTGCTCAAGGTCGAGCGAGACACCCTGTTGCCATTGACCGAGTCGCGTCAGTCGCCCGTCTTCTCAAGTAGCGCGCCGGCCGGTGGCCGCGGCGAAATGACCGACACCATGATCATGCCGGCGGCGCGGGTGCGGCTGCTGAACGTGGATGATGTCACGCGCGCCGCGTTCACCGCGGCGGGGATTTCGGACACGCAGCCGCACGCGTATATCGTGGCCGCACCGTATGGCGCCGACTGCCGCACCATTCCGTGGTCGGACACCGTGACCTTCGCCGTGCCAGGCGAAATTGGTTATGTGCGTGCAACGCTGGCGGCGCGGGATCGCTGGATCGGGAACGTGCCCGTGCTCGTCATCCCCGACTACTGGAACTATCCGTATCCACGGCGCGGTCGCCCGTATGGTGTGCCGGTCAATGCGCCGCTCGCGCCCGCTGCCGCGATGTTTGATGCGCAGCGTCTGCTGCATCGCCCGTACTACACCACACGACCGTCGCCGTCGGAGATTGATGCCGCGGGTGGCGAGCGTGGCGCGCGAGCCATGGACTGGGCGCGCAGCAATCTCCAGCACGCCGAACTGGAACCGATCCGCACGCTTGTGCGCGATGCTGTGTTGGAAACCGATTGGCGCGTCGCTCAGCGCACACCCAGTCAGCTGCGCGGTACATACCGTGTTGAGCTGCACGCCGACACCACGACGTACACATGGTACTTTCGCACGCAGCCGCAGCTTGCCTATCGCTGGGACGGGGAGAGGCAGCGTACCACAGCGGAGCTGCTTTCATCTCCGCACATTGGCGGCTACCGCATGGTGGGGTATGCCGCCGAGTCGCTGTCGGCGCTGACTGGTGATCCGGGCAGCGGGAGCAATCGTCGACCATTGGTATGGCTTGTCGTGAACGACCGTCCCACCACGCCCGGCAATGAGGCGCGGCGGGAGTTCACCGGCGTGCTGGAGTTCATGCAGAGCGCCACGGCCGAAGCGGCGTGGGATGCACTGGCGCCGTTCACGCCCCCGCTGAGCGTCGCGGACAGCACGATGCTGGCCCGCATGGGGCGCCCCTTGCCACGCGGCAACCGGCAGCCGCGGTTGCCAATCACCGTGCAGCTTGGTGCCAATGAGAGCGTGCGTGCCGACAGCACGTGGGTGACCGCAGGCCGTCGCTTGCGGGTGGTGCTGACGCGAGTGGATACCACGACCACCCGCCGCACGTTCTGACCGGTTCTCGCCGGATATTGCACGGGTCAGGTGTGCAACGGTTCATTGCGCCGAGCTGCCACGCTCGGCGTACATTTCGGGCATGACCGACATTGCCAGCCGGCTGGGCGCTGCCCTTGCAGAACGTTACGAGATTGAGCGGGAGCTGGGGCACGGGGGTATGGCCACCGTGCATCTGGCGCGCGATATCCGCCATGGTCGTACCGTGGCCATCAAGGTGTTGCGCCCCGAGCTTGCCCAGGCGGTAGGTGCGGCGCGTTTTCTGCGGGAGATCAACATCGCCGCGCAGCTGCAGTCGCCGCACATTCTGCCGCTGCTCGATTCGGGGGAGGCGGACGGGCTTCTGTACTACGTCATGCCGTACATCGAGGGCGATTCACTGCGTGGTCTGCTCGCCAAGGAGGGCACGCTGGCGCCGTCGGACGCAGTGCGTCTGTTGCGCGATGTGGTGGACGGGTTGGCCCACGCTCACCGTGCTGGCGTGTTGCACCGTGACATCAAGCCAGACAATGTCATGATTGCCGATCGGCACGCGTTGCTGGTGGACTTTGGTGTGGCCAAGGCCATGCGCGATGCCACGAAGCAGCACGATCTCACCAGCATCGGCTTTTCGCTTGGCACCCCGAGCTACATGGCGCCGGAGCAAGCCGCCGCCGACCCCCTCATCGATCATCGTGCCGACATTTATTCAGTTGGCGTGATGGCGTATGAAATGCTGTCGGGTACCCTGCCGTTCACCGGTGCACCACAGGCCGTCATGGCGGCGCATATCTCCAAAGCGGTTCCGCCGCTGCTCACGGTCACGCCGCATGTCCCGCCTGCGCTGGCGCAGCTGATCATGCGCTGCCTCGAGAAGGATCCGGCGTTGCGCTATCAGTCGGCAGCAGAACTGCTCGAGGCCATGGAGTCGCTGGCGACGCCATCGATGTCCACCGTGGTGTCACGACCTCCGGCCGCTCGCCGCTCACGCATGGTCTTGCTGGCCGGAATGGGAGTGGCCCTCGTGGCCGTGGCAGGCTATTTCGGAACGGCGGCGCTGCGTCGCGACCAATGGGTGAACAGCACCGGCAAGCCCATGCTGGCGCGGTTGATTGAAGCCAGCGATATCGACAGCATCGTGACTGTCGCACTCGAAATTGATCGTATTGCGAAGAACGATTCCGTCACGGCGAGTTTGCCGGGATTTATGGTGCGTCGTGCGGTGATAACGACCATGCCGGCCGGCGCGACGGTCTGTCGCGCCTCGTTTGCCGATACCACGCAGTGGCGATGCCTCGGCACCACCCCCACCGATTCCGTGTGGTTGCCGAATCGTCCCGGATTGTTCCGGTTTCAGAAGACGGGTTATCGCACCACCTATCGCGTGGAGGGGCCGCGACCCGCGCTCGTCCCGCTCGATAGCGCGTCGGCTCCGCACGCGGAAATGGAACGGATTGCCGCCGGGAACTTCGACACCTTTCTGGTAGGAACCGACGGGAATCCGGAGTTGCCCTTGGGCGAATTCCGGCTCGACCGCTTTGAAACATCCAATCGTCAGTACAAGGCGTTTGTCGACGCCGGCGGCTATCGGGACTCGAGCTACTGGGAGCATCCGTTTCGCGAGGATGGTACCGCGCTCTCGTGGGCGCAGGCCATGGCGAAGTTCGTCGATCGCAGTGGACTTCCTGGGCCGGCAACATGGGAAGGTGGCGACTACCCGGCGGGGAAGGGCGATTTCCCCGTGGGTGGTGTAAGCTGGTACGAGGCCGCGGCGTTCGCGAAGTTCGCCGGCAAGTCGTTGCCGACGCTGTATCACTGGGCCCGGGCCGCCAGTGTATACCAATCGCGCTTTGTGGTGCCGTACAGCAACCTCGAAAGCAAAGACGCACTGCCGGTTGGCACACTGCGCGGCGTGAGCTGGGCTGGTGTGTCCGATATGGCCGGCAATGTGCGCGAGTGGTGCTTCAACGATGCGGGCGCGAGTGGCCGGTACATTCTGGGCGGCGGGTTCAGCGATGCGACGTATTCGTTTGTGGATGCGTACGCACAGCCTCCCATGAGTCGTGCGGCCATCAACGGTTTTCGCCTCGCACTCTACGCGCCCAACGAACCCAGTCTCGCCGCCGCATCGGCACCCATCTCACGCGCGGTGACCGACTATGCCAAGGAAACCCCGGTATCCGCGGCGATCTACGCCGCCTACCTGCCGCAGTTCGACTACGACAAGAGTGCGCTCAACGCCAAGGTGGAACAGCGCGATACCACGCCGGAGAACTGGATTGTTGAGCGGGTGAGTTTTGATGCCGCGTACGGTGGGGAGCGCATGGCGGCGTGGATCTACCTGCCCAAACGCGCGACCCCGCCGTATCAGACCGTCGTGATGTTTCCGGGATCGGGGTCGATTGGAGCGGCGCCCAGCACCAGTACACCCGATACGCGGATCAGCTTTTTGCCGCAGGCCGGTCGTGTGGCCGTGTTCCCGATTTTCAAGAGCATCCACGAGCGAAGCGACAGCCTGCGCAGCGACATCCCCGACCGCTCCATCTTCTGGCGCGATCACGTGATCATGTGGGTCAAAGACTATCGCCGTACGCTCGACTACCTGAGCACGCGGGCCGATATCGACAGCACGAAGTTAGCCTATTTCGGCTATAGCTGGGGTGGCAACATGGGTGGGATCATTCCTGCCGTCGAACCGCGCATCAAAGCGAGCATGTTGTACGTCGCCGGCTTGACCATGGAGCGCAGTCGACCGGAAGTGGATCCCTTCAACTATCTGCCGCGCGTGACATCGCCGGTGCTGATGCTCAACGGCAAGTACGACTACTTCTTCCCGTCGGAAACGGCGCAGAAGCCGTTCTACCAACTCCTGGGCTCTCCGGCGGCCGACAAGAAATACAAGGTGTACGAAGGTGGTCATGATGTGCCGCGCACCGAATTGATCAAGGAATCCCTGGCGTGGCTGGACAGGTATCTGGGGCCGGTGTCCAGCCGGTCACCTGGACGGCGCTAAGCGTTGTTCAGGAGGCAGGCGGCCCACTCAAAAACGCGTCTGCCGGGCTGAGGAGCACCCCCGGCGCGAAGCCGAGCAGCAACAGCAGCAGAATGAGCATGGCCGCCACCACGCGCTCGCGCGTGAGCAGATCGGGGGCGAGCGATGGCGTACCGCGCCCCAGAAAGACGGTGGAGTACGTCATGAGCGTGGCCACGGCGAGGAAGGCGCTGGAGAGAATCATGGCCACGGTGCTCGTGGGACTCTCCATCCACAACGTGTGCAGCAACAGATCGTCGGCCACAAAGCCGGCCATGCCGGGCAACCCCACACCCGCGCCACCAAAGAGCGCAAAGGCAGCGGCCAGCACGGGAAACGCCGCCACGCGCCCGCCGCGCCCCACAAATGACACCGCACCCACGCGCGATTCGAGGGCACTCGTCATGATGCCCAGTCCGCCAAGGGCCAGCCCCATGGTGACGGCCACCAGCAGTGCCGCGCCGAAGTTGCCAATGCTGGCCGTGCCCAGCGCTGCCAGCAACATGCCGCCGTGCATGGCGGTGGTGCCGCGTACAAAGCCGCGCAGATCACGCTGCACCAAGGTAATGAGGGCTGCCCCCATGGCCGCGCCGGCGCCAATGCGCACCAACCAGGGCGCCGCCTGAATGGCCACGTTGTGGTGATCGACGAACCGCAGATGCACAAACACCAGCGCAATGAGTGACGCCATCTGCTGTGTCTGCACGAACGGCGCGCGATCATTGAGCGCCGCCACGCCCACATGCAGCGGCATGACACCGGCGCGCAGAGCAATGGCGACTCCCGAGAGCGCCAGCGCCACGCTCATATGGTCGCCTCCTACCGCCACTGATGCGCCGATGGCAAGGATAGCCGAGAGCACCAGCATCACGCCGCCGGTTCGCGTGGCGGACCACGCCGTCGCGGCATGCATGAGCGCACTGGCCGCCACGGCCGCGTAAGCTACGGATCCATTGCCCGCAAAGAGTGCCACCGCTTGCACGACCATGAGCGACAACAGCATCCACGTACGATGACGTTGCGGCTGCGCCACCACCGGGGCCGCGCTCAACAGTGCGCACACCAGCAATGTCTCCCACGGCGCCGAGACCGTACTCGTGAGATCCATCATGACGCCGATGACGTGGACGATGCATCTGTACCCGTCGCCTGCGGGACATCGGCCGAGCAGACCCGCCGCCAGCTACGATCGGCCCGATCCAGCAGGCGCGCAAAGCCCATGAGTGGAGCCAGCAGCCTATCGATGAAATCATCCAGCCGCAGCCGATGCAACGACGCCGCATACACGCGCGCCGACAGCGACGGCGACAGGCGATCGAGCCACGTGGGGTGACGAGGCACATGTCCCAGCCGGTGGCTGTCGTGAATCATGTTGGGCGCCTTGAGGTACTGTCCAAGACGCAACAGCGCATGACACACCAGATGCGCCAGCGCGAGCGTGGTCCACCCCATGCCGATCTCGGCAAGAATGAGCCCCACCTGCGCCAGCGTCGCGTGGGCCAGCGCCCCCTTGGCATCGGTGTGCACGCGCACCACGGCCGCCGCGTAGAGCGCGGTACTGAGCCCTACCACCACCGACATGGTGCGCGCAATGACTGACGTTTCAAGCACTGGCCACACGCGCAGCAACAGAAACAATCCGGCGTGAATGGACACGGCGCCGTAGAACAGCGCACTGGAGGGCGTGGGCCCTTCCATGGCGCGCGGCAACCATCCGGAGAAGGGGAGCTGCGCCGACTTGCCCATGGCCGAAAGCAAAAATAGTAGGGCAATGGCGGTAGACTGCACCATGGGTAGCGCCGCCGCCCCCGACATGGCGGAGAAGCGCGCGGAGCCCAACAGCTCGAACGTGGCCACGGTGGCGATCAGCAGCCCGGCATCGGAGAAGCGATAGGTGGCGAATGCGCGCACCGACGAGCGCACGGGTTCATCACGCTCGTGAAAAAAGCCAATGAAGAACGCCGACGAAATGCCAATGAGCTCCCACCCGGCGAAGAACAGCTCCAATGCCCCCGCCAGTGCCACCAGCTGCGTACCCGTGGCAAACACGCCAATGAGCGTGAAGAAGCGCGTGAAGCCTGGCTCCTTGTGCAGATATGTGCGGGAGAAGCGTGCTACCAGCGCCGTGAGCACGGCCGCGAAGAGCGCAATGGTCACCGAAATGCGATCAACCAGCAGTACGGCGGGAATGCGGAAGTCGCCAATACGCAGCCAGTCGCCAAACTCGACGTCACCTCGCACGGCGTCGCCACCGATGCCGAGAAACCCCGCAGTCACCGCGACCACCGACGCGATGGATATCATGAGGCCACTGTTCACCACGCGCATGACCCACCCTTCGCGTACGGGCGCCCGCCGCAACAGCACGCGCGCGCCTACCAGCACCACGCTGCACAGCGGCGCCAGAATGGCGAGGGCAAGCCCCCAGCGAACCATCAGCACGGTATTACTCATGGTACCATTCACGGCGAGTGCTCATGCTGGCTGATGGTGTCCGGGGCCCACGGCAGCAAAGGGCAGCGCCCGCCGCACCAGCGCCGGCGCCAGATGTCCGCGGCTTTGCATGTGCCACTCCGGCGATCTCTCCACCACCGGCAGCAGCATGGGCTGCGGTTCGTACGGCACAAAGCCGCCGTCCTGAAAGAGCTGCATGGCACCGGTCTCGGGATGCACCGACACCAGCTGAATCCACTGCTTCACCACCAGCTCGGCCACCTCAGCCTGTCGTCCGGCTACGGTGAGCAGCGCTTCCGGTGTGGCGTCTACAATGAGCAACAGACGCATGGGCTCATGGATCTCCACCATCTGCCGCGGCAGCCCTGTGCGCAGATCGCTCTGGTGGCCGTTCATGACACCAATGAGCCCCGTCACATTATGCGGCAGTTTGGTGCCACAGCCAAACGTCTCGTTGTCCACCGAGGAGAAGTAGTACTCGAGGCTGATGCCCGCGCCCACCGGCCCGACCGCCGCCAGAATGCGCTCGAGTACTTTGTCATCCTGATCGATCGTGGAGTCGTAGCTCACCAGAAAGGCGCGACGGTCGAGATGCAGCCCGCGCGTGAGCGTACGGGGCCCCACAATACAGATGGCGTTGGTGCAGTGTCCGTATTCCGGGCGCGGCTGCGCCAGGTGCGATGACCGTGCTTCCACGTGACGCAATGCGCCCTCAGCGGTAATGCTGAGCGGCGCGTCGTCGAAGCGCCGACACCGTTCCTGCGCATCATCGCGCCGCGCCAGCTCAAGCGCGCCGTAGACCTCCTGAAAGGCGCCCGCCAACGCGGCGGGCAGTGTTTCGAGATCGTAGTAGCGCACACTGTCGTTGGCGGTGTCGTGCAGTGCGCCAATGAACCAGGTGTCGGCGGGAATGGTGATGCCTCGTTGGCGCACGCCGTCACGCACGTCGGGGCGATTGGCCATATCGGCAAACACGCGCGCATTGGCGCCGCCACGACGTCCGCCGCAGGCGCCGCAATCATGCGCCGACTCATGCGGGTTGTTGAGACTGGTGGAGCCATGGCCGAGGAACACCACAATGGGCGCGAAGTCCCGCACGAGGCCCAGGTTGGTGAGGACGGCGGTCACGCGATCCACGGATTCGTCGAGCGAAAAGCCCACGGGTTTCTCGCCGGCGTCCATGCGTGCGCTGTCGCTGACCCGGAACGCGGAGACGCGCGTGGCTGGCACCGGTGCCAGTCGCGAGACCAGCCGTTGGCCCCACTCCAGCGACGAGCGTGGGGCGGCAACTCGGGCCAATGTTTTGAGCCCGGACAACGGCCCGAGGAGGAAACTCAAGCCGGCACCACCGGTGAGGGTGCGCGACGCGACCGCCGCACGACGTTCCCACCCCAGCCAGCGTTCGCGCGCGCGGGCCCGCAATGCATGCGTCCCAAGCGCGGTATACACAGGGCGCTCGTGCACTTCGTGCGCCGGCGTGACCACCACCGGGCAGTGCGCCGCCGGCGCGTGGTCATCGAGCCCCATGTAATCGATGGCTACGCCAAAAAAGCCAGCGGTGCCGTAGGTGATGTATCCGGGGTGCTGTTCTTCCAGGGCGCGCCGAATGGATTCTTCGCGCTCGTCGATGCAAAACACGAACTGCCCGCGCGGCCGTTCGGCGGAAGGCGTCTCGGCGGGCAGTGCCCGTCGCGCCGCCATGGCGTCGAGAATGACCGTGCGGTACGCGCGTTCGTACGCCTCCTGAAACAGCTGCCGGCGCACCATGCCACTGCACGTTGAACACTCGTGCCACAGCGCACCGAGCGCGTCGCCGGTGAGCGACTGCACGTCGGTGGCTGTGAGCTGGGCGGCACGGGCAATCTCCCAGAGCAGTCGCGCATCCAGGAGCGCCGGCCGCGCCGGGGGCGCTGGTGTACGGGACTGCAACGCCGCCCATTCGTGCGGAAGGCCCGCCTGCGTGCACTGCTGCTGCACCGCGTGCCATTCGAAGAGCAATCGCACGGCCAGAAAGTCTTCGAGTGACACCGGGGTGCCAGACGGATGCTCTTCGGGGTGTCGTTCCAGACGCGCAAACATGCCGCTCCAGCCTGGCAGGGCGAGTGCCGTTGCCACCAGAAACGGTTCGATGGCGGCCCCAGTGACACCGAGGAGCGCCAGCATGCGGTCAATCACGGAGCGCGCCGATTCGTGGGTCGCGGCCACGGTGCGCATGGCATCGTCTACCCCGCGGCAGGCACGCGGCGGCGCGGCGCCTACCCCGTACGTCTGCGCCACCGCGTTCAGAAATCCCTGCTCGCAATAGGGGGCCGCAACCTGCGCCTGTCCCTGATCCAAAAATCCCGACGCCAGGCGAATGAGTTCACCGTGCACGGCGATGTCGGTGTCCGGCTGTCCGTGCGATACCAGCACATCACGATGCCGTTGGAGGCGACGGGTGTCGGGGCGGACCAGCCGCGGGCCGTATGATGCGCGGGTGAGGCAGGCGTCCCAGAGTTCCGGGACTTCACATACGGGCGCAACGCCCTCCTGAATCAGATAGGCCAATGCGGCGGCGTCGTCACTGTCGGCCTCAGTAAGCGTGAGTAGCTGCCACAGTTCCGCCCGTGTCAGGTGAGCGAGCACCGGCTCACTGCCCCGCGCGCCCAGTACGCGGTCGATCTCCACGCGGACGTCGGAGGCGGCCACCCGTCCGGCGCTCAGTGCGGAACGAAACTCACGCAAGGTGAGATACGGTTTGGCGCCCAGCGCGGCCGCACCGGCCTGCACCCCATCGTGAAACGGGAGATGTTGAAAGGCGTGCAGCGTGTTGTGATGAATGAACACGCCAATGGGCCCCTGATCGGGGAGGATGCCATGGGCCGCGGCCAACGCCCGCGTCACGGGATCGTCGGGCAGGTGCGACGATGATCCGTGCGCGTGGGTGGGCGGCGCATGGGCCGTCATGATCAGTGCCCGCCGCCGCCCTGCGCGTGCGTCAGATCAATGCCACGCACCGTCACCGTGATGTTGCGATGCTCAGCGTCTTCGATGAACGTGGCCAGCACTTCCTTCACATCGTGATCGATGTACTCGTCGGTGCCGTCAATAATGACGGTTTCACCGTCGTCCACTTCTTCGAGCGTGGAGATGATGCCGGGCTTGGAAACAAACGTGCCGTCACGACGGAAGCGCATCTGCCACACGCCGGCGTCGTCCTTAATGGCGACCACGGCACGCTTGGAGTTTTCGTAGAGCACGAACACGATGCCCACCACAATGCCCACAATCACACCCTTGAGCAGGTCGAGTACCAGCACGGCGGCAATGGTAATGGCAAAGGGAAGCAGCTGCGTGATGCCCAGCTTGACCTGCGTGGTGAAGAGCGTGGGCTTGCAGAGGTTGAGTCCGACCTGAATGAGGACGGCGGCCAGGCAGGCCAGCGGAATGCGATTGAGCAGCGGACCGGCCAGCAGTACGGCGCCCAACAGCAGCAGTCCGTGAATGAGCGCGGACAGTCGCTCGCGTCCACCGGCGTTCACATTGGCGCCGCTGCGCACAATGACGGCGGTGACGGGAAGTCCGCCGAGCAGGCCGGATACCGCATTGGCGGTGCCCTGCGCCAACAGTTCGCGGTCGGGCGGGCTATGACGCTTGAGCGGGTCGAGCCGGTCAATGGCTTGCAGTGAAAGCAGCGTTTCGATGCTGGCCACTACGGCAATGGTGGCGCCGGCCATCCACGCGGCCGGGTTCATGAACGCGGCAAACTCCGGCCGTGGCAGTGCGGAATACAACGCACCGGCGCCACCGAGTGGCACGTTCACGAAATGACGGGCCTCGAGCGCAAAGGTTGGATTGGACGACACCAGCGCGGCCGTGACACTGGCGAGGACCACCACCACGAGCGCCGGTGAGACCAGTTTGATTTTGGCCATGGGCGTGTACTTCCACCCATACAGAATGGCGAGCGACAACAGCGCGATGGACACGGCGCCGGCGTTGTGCTGCGACAGCATGGTGGAGAGGCCGCCGTCCGATCCCACCGCCACCGGGAGTTGCTTGAGAATGATGGTGATACCAATGGCCGCCAGCATGCCCTTGATCACCGACGACGGCACGACAGCGGCAAAGCGACCGGTGCGCAAAACGCCAAGCAGAAACTGCAACAGTCCGGCGATGATGACGGCGGTGAGGAACGGATTGACTCCGCCGAGATGCTGCACTTCCACCAGGACGATGGAGGTGAGGCCGGCAGCAGGCCCGGTCACGGACAGTGGTGACCGGCTGATGAACGGCACCACCAGCCCACCCACAATACCGGCAATGAGCCCCGAGACCGGCGGCAGGCCGCAGGCGATGGCAATGCCAAGGCAGAGCGGTAGCGCGACCAGAAAGACGACGAATCCGGCAACGGAGTCTTCCTTGGGGTGGCTGAACATCGAGGGGTAGTGATGCATGCAGAAACGTCAGGGAGTGGGGCAGGGGAGTGAACCAGCGGGCTAAGGTACGCCGCTTTCCGGGAAACGCTACGGGGACAGGCTGAAATCGCTGGAGGGTGCTGCACATGAAAGAATGAGGCCTATATCTTTCATTTATGCCTACGACTTCCAATGTCGTCCCTTCACCGGATGCCAGTGCCGTCGTGGCCAAGGCCGCTCTGGCGGCGGCGGCCCGTCTCGGGCTGAGCCACCGACAGCTTGCGGCCATCATTGGCACCAGTGAAGCGTCGGTCTCTCGGCTGCAGCGCGGCCGGGGGATTGATCCGGACAGCAAGGAAGGAGAGTTGGCCCTCCTTCTGGTGCGCCTGTTTCGGTCTCTGGATGCCCTGGTTGGGGGCGATGAGTCACACGTGCGTGCCTGGATGCACGCCATGAACGATCATCTGGGCGGCATACCGGCCCAGCGTATTGCCACCGTGGAGGGGTTCGTGGATGTCATCCAATATCTGGATGCACTGCGAGGGCGCCTCTAGGCGGCAGCTGCTGCAGCTCGCCCCGTGGCGGGTGGTGGAATCGCAGCACCAGGTGTCCACGCGCAAGCTGGTGGATTCAGCCGCCGAGCAGGAACTGCTGGAAACGCTGGTGGACCGGGTGAAGCCACCGGTCGCGGTTGGGGGGCGGTTGCACTATCTGCTCTCCACGCCGTTCCGCTACCCGCCGTTGCGTTACGGGTCACGCTTCGGAGCTCGTCAGGAGCGCGGTATCTGGTATGGTGCCGTGGAGCAACGCACGGCGTTTGCCGAAGTGGCGTACTACCGATTGCTGTTCCTGGAGGGCACGCGCGCCTCACTGGATGTGGTGATGACCGAGCTGTCGGCGTTTACGGTGCGCATGCGCAGTGACCGGGGCGTGCGCCTCGACCAGCCGCCGTTTCTCGCGCATCGCGACGCCATTTCTTCACCGGTCTCATATGCAGAGTCGCAGGCACTGGGGCGCGCTATGCGTGAGGCCGGTGTGGAGCTGTTCGTCTTTGTATCGGCGCGTGATTCACGGGGTGGGCTGAACGCGGGCGCCTTTACCCCGGCGGTGTTTCGCGCCGCCAAGCCGCAGCACTTTCAGCGCTGGCATTGCACGGCCACGCGGAACATGGTGGAGTTTGTGCGCGGTGATCTGACCGGTGACCGCGACGTGCACACCTATGCGCGCGAGCAGTTTCTGGTGGAGGGGGTGTTGCCGATGCCGGGGGTGTGAGCAGGGCATTCTGCGACACCGGCGTTGTTGGCTGGGCTTGTAGAACTGCCTTACGAGGACTGCTCCGATGCGGCGGACAGGGCGTCCAAACGAGGACTGGCTCCGGCATGGGCTCGCGGCGTACTGCTGCGGCGAGGCTGATCACTATTGTGGTTCGGTTTTTGAGGTGGTGGAGAGTGCTTGTCGCATCCACCGTCGCAGTCCTCGTTCAGACGCCCTTGCCGACGCCGCGGGACAGTCCTCGCAAGGCCGTTGTTCTTTGCTGGCCGCGACACCCGTGCCTGCGGCTGGCCTCGTAGAACTGCTTTACGAGGACTGCTCCGATGCGGCGGACAGGGCGTCCAAACGAGGACTGGCTCCGGCATGGGCTCGCGGCGTACTGCTGCGGCGAGGCTGTTCACTATTGTGGTTCGGTTTTTGAAGTGGTGGAGAGTGCCTGTCGCATCCGCCGTCGGAGTCCTCGTTCAGACGCCCTTGCCGACGCCGCGGGACAGTCCTCGCAAGGCCGTTGCTTTTTGCTGGCCGCGACACCGGTGCCTGGGGTCTCGTAGAACTGCATTACGAGGAATGTGCAGACGTCGAGGATGGCTTGTACGACGGCCGCGTCATTGCGGCACACGGCCGTGACGAGCTGCTCGGCCAACTGGTGTGCTGTGGGTGGGGTGTTGTTTGGTCCACTGAGGCCTCCTCGGCGTTGCCAGTACCCGTGAAAGTGGCCATCCTGCAGCCATGAGCGAATTGTCCGGGTTTTCGACGCCCACGCTGCTGGCCATGAAGGCGCGGCTGACCAACTGGATAGTCTACATCGCCGCTGTCGATCTGCTGGTGGTGACGATATTGGTTTATCTCTTCATGACGCGGCCGCCGGCGCGGGTGATGCCGCTGGTGCCCATTCTCACGCTCCCTGCCATTACGATTTTCCCGTTTTTGCGGCGGGTGAGTGCCGTAAAGAAGGAGCTCGCGGGGCGGGACCAGGTGGGGGGGTGACGCGTCCAATTTTCGAAAAGCACGCGATCAACTGGCTGTGTTCCAACATTCCCCTCCTATCGAACATGACATCACGCTCCGACCGAGATCTGGAACGCACGTACACGCGCACGCAGTTCGTGGCCAAACTGCGTCGCTTGGCCGATGCATTGGAAGCAGAGACCGCCTTCACCATTCAAGTGGCCGGCGAGCGGTTGCGGGTGCCGGCACATGCCGAATTCAACATCGAGCACGAACGTGCCGAGGGCACCGATGAACTGGAGTTTCAGGTGCGTTGGTCGGCAGAGTAAGGCGACGTGAACGGGGCGCTCCGATGCACTGGAGCGCCCCGTTGTACTACGCGTGTGGCAAACAGTTACGCACTGGGTGCCGAGTCGGCGCCGCGCCACAGGTTGGAGGTATTCAGTTCTTCGCGGCCGCAGAGCTTGAGGCTGCAGAAGAGCTGCGTGCGGTAGGCCGCATAGTTGGCCAGCAGCATGGTGACGAAGTGCGCGCCGCGCGACATGGGGCCACCAAACAGCTGAATGGTGCCGCGCATGTCGTCGTCGCTCATGGCGCCAATCTGTTCGGCAAACCAGGCCGGATGGGTAGCCAGCACGGCGTCGAGCCCTGCCAGGTCGAGCTGATCGGCCGCACCCTGCGCGGCACCCCAGGCGGCGCCATCAAACACCCCCGTTTTGATGGCCGTGGTGAGCGCCGGCCCCTGCACCATGAGGTAGCGCACGAGCTCAATGTTGCTGCGCTGCTTGGGCGTGGCGCGGAAGTCCACCGCGTCGGCGTCGATCTTGGTGATGAGGTGGCGCAGCACGTTCACTTCGTGCGACAGGGCGCCAATGAGTTCGTCTTTGGAGAAGACCATGGGATGGGCAGGGAAAGGGAGATCCGCGGTGAGCCGAGCGCGGGCAGGTCGCCCGCGTGACGCGCGGAATAGTTACGGCACAGGGGCGCCGGGGCAAGCGGATCAGGCGGACTGTCTTGGTCCGTGAGCACATCTTTTCGTACCTTTTACCCATGTCACTTCACGCGACCATCCGTCAGCCCGTTGGCGTTCTCTTGGCGGCGCTCTGCGTGCTGACCGCCTGCCGACCGGTCGCTCCGCCGCCGAAGTCGCCACTGCCGCCGACCGTCGCGAACGTCGCGGCCACGCGCCGGGCCCTCTGGCTCGATCCGTCGCACGCCGAGTGGCGGCGTGAGGCGCCTGCGGTGTCGCACCTCCGCTTCGAAACCAGCAAAGGGGTGTTCGTGCTGGAGTTGCACCGGGCGTGGGGTCCGCTGGGCGTAGACCGTCTGTATAACCTCGCGCGCCTGGGCTACTACGATGACACGCGCTTTCACCGCGTGAATGCCCGCTACATCGCGCAGTGGGGACTGCACGGCGATTCCTCGGTGAACGCCGCATGGAAGGGGCGCTATCTGGCCGACGATCCGCCGCGCTCGCGCAATGCGCGCGGCACCTTCGCGTTCTCATACGAAGGGCCAGGGAAGCCGAACACGCGCAACACGCAGCTCTATGTCAACCTTGCGGACAATGCGCGCAACGACGCCGAGCCGTTCACGATTCTTGGTACGGTGATCGAGGGAATGGCCGTGCTGGACAGTTTGTACAGCGGCTACGGAGAGAACGCCGGCAGCGGCGTGCGGCAAGGGAAACAGGGTCCGCTGGAACGGGGCGGCAATGCGTTCATGGATCGTGAGTATCCGCGGCTGGATCGCATTACTCGGGTAACGGTGTCGACGTCTTGACAGCGAACTTCTTCGAAGCCGTTGCCTTTCATGCCGTAGGAAATCCCTTCTTCGATCTGGTCGTCCACGGCTTCGAGCAGTGCCGCCCGCACGACCTCGATGGTCGCGCGAGTCTCGTCCGGCAATTCGCTCAGGTCGTCCGCAGCGGTCGTAGCCTTGCCCGGCATCGGTACTCCGGGTGAGTGGCGGAGGAAGCCTGTACGGGGCAGTCGGGCCCGGGCCACCATAAGGCGTAATGCTCTGGTCGGTCGATCAGAGGGGCCATGTCGCCGCCGCAGATCACCGCGGCGAAGTCGTTGGTGGCGCGAGGTGACAGTCGCTGGAATATTTCTAGATCTTAGTCTATATTCTAGAATCATGGCCATCAGTATCAAGGATCCAGACACCGACCGTCTCGCCCGTGAGCTCGCGGCCGTGACCGGAGAGTCGCTCACCGAGGCGATCCGTGCCGCGCTGGTCGAGCGACTCGAGCGTCACCAGCGTCCCGAGCGTCGCTATCCCATGCGTGAGGCCGCCCTTCGCATCCGTGAGCGGCTGAACGCGTTACCGGTAGTGAATGCCGGGGCCGGCATCGAGCTCGAGTACGACGAGCACGGTCTCCCCGCGTGATCGCCGCATCGCGCGCAGCGGTCATCGACACATCGGCGCTGGCCGCAATCGCACTTGGCGAGCCTGCAGCCGATCAGCTGGTCGGCGCCGTGGAATTGCTCGCGTTCCGCCTCGTCTCCGCCGGTTCAATTCTCGAACTGTCGCTGGTGCTGCAGGCCCGCTTCGGCACGGCGGCGGACATAACGGTCGACGAGCTCGTGCGGGATCTGCACCTCGACGTGGTGCCGTTCGACGGTCCGCAGCTGGTGCTGGCGCGCGATGGCGCCCGGCGCTTTGGTAAAGGCCGGCACGCCGCGTCGCTCAACTTCGGGGACCTCTACGCCTACGCATTGGCCATGGATCGGCAACTGCCATTGCTGTATGTCGGCAATCATTTCGCGCGCACCGACGTGCTGACGCTCGCAGTATAGATGGCCGAAATAGCACTCCTGTCGCGATCGCCGCGTGCGGGTGAGACATTCGTGGCATGAATGAGCCGATTGCGCGTCTCACCTCCTCCCTCGCCGACCGCTACCGCGTCGACCGCGAACGCGGCGGAAGGCGCAGTGATGCTGCAGGGTTTTGATTGCCCAATGTGCCCAGATAGACGTCATATTTGCTGGTAATGCAAAAACCTCTTCTTCAACGGTGTGGCGCACTGGCTGCGAGCCTCGTGGCCCTCGCAACCGCCTGCGTGGGTCAGCGCCAGACGACCGTAACACCACGGACGCCGACCGAAAGTGCACCGTCGTCCACGGTGATCGACGGGGCCTTTGACGATTGGCGCGCGGTACCGGTGTGGGCTCGGTTCCCCGCTTCGTCCGCAATGGCCAGCGCACCACTCACGGTGCAGGCGAATGACGATTCGCACTTTTTCTATCTGTCGGTAGCGCTGCGCGACAGCACGGTGGTCAGCGCCATGTCCGGCACGATGCACCTCCTCATCGATGCCGATGCGGATAGCACGACCGGCGGCACCGCGTACGACATGCGCGGTGTGGATTTCGCGCTGGATCTGTCGAGGCTCGACATTGTGCAGGCGGGCGTTCATGGAGCCGGAATCGCCTTACGCACGATCACCAGTGCGGGACTCGGCGCGTTTCGCTCGGCCTACGAACTCCAGGTCGTTGCGCTGCCCGGCTGGAGCACCGATCGGTTTGAGCTCCGGATTGCCCGAGACGGTGCGCCGCAGGGCTGGCCGCGTCTCGGGGCGCAGATACGCGCCCGGATGGTGCGGGTGGCCCCCGACAGCGCGCGTGTAGCGACCCCCGTGCAGCGGTACGTGTTCACAACACCGCTCGATACCACGCCGTTGCGCGGTGCGTCGTCGGTACCCGACAAAGCGCCAGGAGCGGTGCGCGTGGCGCACTGGAATGTCTCCGAGGGGTCCTTCCTTGCGCCGGGCAATCACGCCAAGCTGCTGGCGGCCGTGTCGCCGGAGATCATCGTGCTCGATGAGGTGTCGGGGGAAGTAGACAGCACGGCGTTGGCGGCGTTTTTTGCCCGCCCCGAGTTGGCCCGAATGGGGAGCTGGCGCTTCGTGCATGGGCAGAGTGGCGGGCGGCAACGCGGTGTGGTGGCGGCGCGCGGGCGTGCCATTCGGGCCGAGCCGAGTATGCGCTACATGCGTTACCCCGATGGGTCGCTCGACAGTCTCGCGCGCAGTGATGCACGAATGCAAGCGCGATTCATCGACACGGAGCGTCGGGCGAATATCGCCAGTACCGGCGCGTGGGTAGACGTGGACGGCATTGAGACGCTCTTCGTCACCGTGGACCTGACCAGCGGTGGATATCTCGGCAGCCCCAACGACGCCTTTCGCCTGCTGCAGGCGCGTACGATGCGTCGCTATGTACTCGACGCCATTGGACAGGGATCATCCCGCGCGCCGGTGGTGATTGCCGGTGACTACAACTCGGTGGCGTCGTACGAGTCGGTGCGCACGCTGCAGCAGTCGCTGGATACCGATGGTTCGGACCTGACGTTGAATCGCGCGTTGCGGTTGGATGGTCGTACCGCCAGCACGTGGCGCAACGACAGTGTCGCGCAGTTCACGCCAGGGCGACTCGATCTGGCACTCTACTCCGACCGGGCGTTCGAGCAGACCGGTGGGTTTGTGTTTGCCGCGGAAGACCTGACAGACCGCTTGCTCGGATCGCTGCAGATCACCCGGGATATGTCTAGGCAGTCCTCAGACCACCTTATTGTGGTGACGGATCTGCGGCGCAAACAGGGAGCTCCTCGTAAATAGTTGCGGGGCCGACAGAACTGCCGACAGCAATAGTGCACTATAGGGACAGTTTCAAAGCAATGACGGTGATTGACTGATACCGCATTCTTTGGATGGCCGTACCATGGTGCCGACTTCACTGTCGAATGCTGACCTTGCCGCGCAGATACCAGACTGGGAGCTTACCCCAGTCCGCTTACTCCTCGTCGCCCCGCGCTGTGTCCTCTTCGTCCCCACTCGAAAGTTTTGCGCCGGTCGCGCTTGCCGCCCTGCTGGACGGCGACGCCGCTGATCCCGCACATCTGACGACTCGCGGGGGCGCGCTGTTCGTGGACATCGCCGGCTCCGTCTCGCTCGCGGAGCGGCTGATGACGCTGCACGGCGTGCAGGGGACCGCCGAACTGTCGCGCGTGTTGAGCGCCACTTTCGCGCCACTGGTGCATCTCATCCACGAAGCGGGTGGTGAAGTGGTGCAGTTTGCCGGCGACGCGCTGCTGGCGGTGTTCCCGGCCAACTATGCCCACGACGAATGGGCCGCCGTACAGGAAGCGATTGAAGCGGCCGAGCGCATGCTCGCGCTCGAACTCACGCGCGGGGTCACGCTCCGCGTGGGGGTAGGGGCTGGTGCCTTCACCATTGCCCGGCTTGGTGGCGATATGCACCAGTCGGAACTGGTGGTCTATGGCCCCGCGGTGGCCGAGTGTTTTGTGGCGGCCGCGTCCGCCCGGGTGGGCACGGTTGCGCTGGGCTCCACCGCCGCGGCGCGTCCGAATGCTGCGCAGTCGCCACCCCGCCCGCGCACCACGCAGTGGCGTGCTGCCCTGAAGCCCACCAGCGTGACGGCGTTGGTTCCGCGGTCGGTCCGCACACGCATTACGGAAGGGGCCGATCCGTGGCTCGCGGAATCGCGCCAGGTGACGGTGCTCTTTGCGCTTGTGCATGGCATCTCACTTGAGGCGCCCGAAGCGGTGCAGCAGCTGCATCACGTTACTGAAGCGTTCAAGCAGGTGGTGCACGAGCACAATGGATTCGTGCGTCACGTCAGCATTGACGACAAGGGCATCGTGGCCGTGGCGGCTTTCGGTATTCCGCCCATGGACCGCGAACCGCAGCCGGCGGATGCGCTCCACGCGGCCATGGCGTTGCAGACGGCCACCGAATCGCTGGGGTGCTCCGTTTCCGTGGGCATTGCCACCGGACGGGTGTTTTGTGGTGCCATTGGCGCCGAGTCGCGACGGGAGTACGCGGTGGTGGGACGCACGGTGAATCTGGCGGCGCGTCTCATGGGCAAAGCGCAGGGCGCCATTGTGTGCGACGAAAGCACGCAGCAGGCCGCCCACGCGATCGCGCGCTTTTCACCTCTCCCGCCTCTTCTGGCGAAGGGCTTTGCCGACGCTGTGGTGCCGCACCGGTTGGAGGCGCTCGACGACCCCACCAAGGCCGCGCTGCGCACGCCCACGCCGCTCTTTGGACGGGACACTGAGCTGCGTCGCCTTCTGGAAGTGGCGCAGGATGCCACGGCCGGCCGGCGCACGGTGCTCCTGGAGGGGGCGCCGGGGCTGGGCAAGAGTACGCTGTTGCGCGCCTTCGCCGATGCCGCAGCCCGTACCGGTACGGTGGTGCTCAAGGGACAGGCGCAGTGGAATCAGCGCGCCGCCTCGTATCACGCCTGGGTGCCCATTGTGCAGGAACTGCTGGGCGTGCAGGACGACCTGGACGCCGCACGGCGGCGCGAGACCGCCGAGCGGATGGCGGTGGGTGATGAGTCAGTGGCGCGTCGGTTGCCACTGCTCAACGACGTGTTGCCCGTGGGGCTGCCGGAAACGGAGTGGACCGCTGGTCTCGATGGCACGTCACGCGCGGAAGAAACCCGCGGACTGCTGCTCGATCTGTTGGTGCGCTATCGCGGTACGCGCACGCTGGCGCTGATCATCGATGATGCGCAGTGGTGCGATGGCGAATCGTGGGCCATGGCGCTGCGCGGATTGAACGATGTCTCGGGAATCCTGTTGGTACTCTCGGTGCGCGAAACACAGGCGATCCCGGTCGAAGCGCGCCGGCTGCTCGATGATCCGCGTACCACCGCCCTGGTGCTCGGCGCACTCGATACCACTGCCATCACTGCGGCCGCCGCCGTTGCGCTGGGGGTTCGCCGATTGCCCGCCGCCATTGGTCAATGGCTGCAGACGCAGGCGGGGGGTAATCCTTTCTTCGCGCGCGAGCTCGCGCTGTCGCTCGTGCAGCAGGGCGCGGTGGAAGTGGCTGACGGATTGGTGGTGCGCGCGCCGACCGCTGACGCGCTCTCGCGCATGGCACTACCCGCCTCCATGGAAGCGCTGGTGTTGCATCGCATTGATGCGCTCGATGCCACGCAGCAGGCGCTCCTCAAGATGGCGAGCGTGTTGGGCTTCACGTTCACGCGACAGGATCTGCACACCATCCATCCGGTTGCGGAGCGCGTGGATCGGCTGAACGACGATCTGGCGGCATTGGTTCGCGCGCAGCTCATTGTCTCCACCGAGCGTGGCTACGCCTTTGCGCACCAGATCATCGTCGACACCACGTATCGCATGATGGTGGGCGATCAACTGCGTCAGGCGCACGCGCAAGTGGCGGCGCTGCTGGCGGCCCGCGCCGGCGATGAACCGGGTGCCATGGCGGGGCAGGTGGCCTACCACGCTCTGGCGGCCGGCGACACCACGGCCAGCTTCCGATGGCTCTCCGCAGCCGCCGACGAAGAGCTGCGCAAGGGTGCCTTTCGCGATGCCGTATATCACTTGCAGCAGGCGCTGACGCTGGATGAGCAGTGCGGATATCCCATGGATACCACGCAACGGGCGCATTGGTATCGTTTGCTTGGTGATGCGCACGAAGGGTTGGGTGAAATGCAGGACGCGCAGCACAGTATGCAGAGCGCGCTGCTGCATCTCGGCATTACCCTGCCGGCGTCGTCCGGCGGCTGGCTGCGGTTGGCGCTGCGCGAGCTCCTGCGTCAGCTCACGCATCTGGTGCTCACCCCCAAGCCGTACCCGGCGGATAGTCCGGAGTGGCGACGCGCGCGGGACATTGCGCTCGCGATGATCACCATCTCCGAAGTGCAATACGGCGACAACAACGCCAATGGCATGGCGGCCATGATCTTTGGCGCGGCCAATTCCGGTGATCGCCTTGGCGAAGTGCCCGGTGTCTCGCGCGTGCTGGGGCTGGTGGGCGTCAGCTTTGCCATGCTCGGCGCCGCACCACTGGCGCGTCGCTACTTCGATCGGGCCGAACGCGTGGGCGCCAACATCGGTGACATGAGTGGCCGCGTGCGCACGTCGGTGGCTTATGGCTCGTGGGCCACGTGGACCGGCGGACTGGCCCGTGCCGCGGGCATTTTGCAGCACGCTCGCACGCAGGCCGAGACCCACGGCCTTCGGCGTGAGTGGGAGATGGTGGTTGGGGTGGATGCCAACGAACAGCTGGCGCGCGCCGATTACGAGGGCCACCGCAGCATGGGTGCGCTGCTGCTCACCACCTCGCGTGAACGTTCGCGTCCCTTGGGACGGGTGTGGGCCTTGCTCATTCTCTCCAGCAATCATTTGCGCACCGGCCAACTGGATGCCGCCGGCGAGGTGCTGGAGGAGCTGCGCGGCATTCCGGATTTGCTGGCGCAGGAGCAGGTGCAGGCCGACGGCAATACGCTCATGCTGGCGGTCCGTCGCAACGACTGGACGCAGGTGCGACGCATGGCGGACGTGGTGGCCGATGGGCTGGGTATTCGTCGGGTGGGCGGCAACCCGGCGGGGCCACGCATCGTGATTCCCTTTCACTGGCAGCCCTTCTGGGCGCATTCGGAAGCGCGCGTGGCGTTGCTGGAGCGCGCCTCACCGGTAGAGCGCGTGCAATTGCTGCGTGATGCCGACGCGGCGGCCCGAGCCCATGTCGCCTTCGGCAAGCAGTTCCGACTGGGAGAAGTGGGGGCGTTACTCTGTCACGGTCGTGTCCAGAGTCTGGCTGGCGCCGAGGCGCGCGCCAACCGACTGCTGGCGCGCGGCGTGGCGCTGGCCGAGGAGTTCGGCATGCCGTATGAATTGGCGCGGGGCATTGCCTTTCAGGGGTTGGCAGCGGCGGCCGGTAGCGCCGAACGTCGCCGGCTGTTGGCCGATAGTCGCCAGCGGTTTGCCGCCATTGGCTCGCGGTGGGAAGTGCAGCAGGTGGAACAGCTCATTGCCAGAGATCACGTATGACACAGAGCACGTGGACGGTTGAATCACTCGGTGAGGCCCGCCAGTGGGGTGACCCATTGGCCGCTGGTGCCGTGAGCGCCGCCTTTGGCCTTGCCGACGATATCGAGCTCGGCACGCGGCGCGTTGCCGACTTCATGCAGATGCTCGTGCGGGAGGAGGGGATCCCGCACGGCCAGATACCGCCTCTCGTGAAGGACTTTTTGGAGCAGGCAGCCGAGGTCCCGTCGTGGTACAGAGGGGAAAAACTGTTGGAAGGCGAGAAGCTGTTCATGGAGCACGGCCTGCTCAGTCTCGCCTCGCTGTTGCACGCCAGTTTGCCGGAGTGCTACCTCATGGAGCGCGGCGTGCATGTGCTCTATCTGACGCAGCAGCTCGATGCCCACGTGTTTCGCCGACTGCTGGAAACCGCACAGATGGTGGTGACGGTCATGTCGCCCGGTGGTATTCGCGAAGAGAATGGACGTCTCGTGGGCCCCGGTGTAAAGGTCGCGCTCAAGGTGCGGCTGATGCATGAGACCATGCGGCACCTCATTCAAGATGCCTCGGACGCGACGCCCAACACCCCGGCGCTGCGACTGTCGGAGGTGATGATCAAGTGCCCGTGGCAGCGTCAGCAGTGGGGGGCGCCCATCAATCAGGAGGATATGGCGTACACGCTGCTCACGTTCGGCTACGTGATTCCGCGTTCGCTGGTGCGGCTTGGGGTACCACTCGACAAGGATGCGCAGGAAGCCATCATGCACGCGTGGAATGTGGTGGGGCATGTGATGGGGGTGCATCACTCCCTCATGGCGCACACGTTGGCGGATGCCGAGGCGCTCTATGCCATGATTCAGAAAACGCAGGCGGCGGAGAGCGACATGGCGAAGGGGATGACTCGGAGTCTGGTACGGGTGGTGCGCGATCAGTTGCCGTTCTTCCTCCAGTGGGCGCCTCCGGTGCTCATTGAACATTTGTGTGGACCCGAGGCGGCGAAGATGCTGGGGGTACGCAACCAGAGTTTCTGGGGGCGCCTCTTTCACGGACCGGCATTACGGCTCCTGCGTTTTGTGCTCAAGCTGGAGGCGGTGTTCTTCAACAGTTCCAAGGCCGGTCGTTGGGTGCTCTTGCACTTCGGGGAGCATATGGTGCGCTTGCTGGCCCGGTTTCCCAAGGGGACACGCGACCGTTCGTTTGAACTGCCGCACGATGTGGCGGTGGCGTGGGGGCTGGCGCGGTCATGACGGTGCCAACAGAACAGTCCGAGTCGCACACCACGCAACTGGAGCGGGAGAGCCGCAGCGATGTGCGCATGCTGGTGGTGTTGCTGGTCACCCTGGGGGTGGCTGGTGCGCTGTCGCTCAATGCGGTCCAGGTTGCTCGGCCGGCAGTGGATCACCTCCACCAGCAGCCCAGCCCGAACGGATACACGTGGAGTACCGCGCTATTCATTCTCCCCTGTCTGGTGCTGGGCGCGTGGCTGTACCGGCACCCGAAGCTGGTGGTGCAGCGTCGTGCGGTGTCCTTTGGGTTGCTTGCCATCGTCCCGGTGTGGTGTGCACTCGATATCCTGCTGGGACGCACGTTCTTCAAGTTTCCCAATAAGGGTTCCACCATGGAGTGGTACTTCTGGGGATGGAAGCCGGGGAGCGGCTGGGCACGTGAAATTCCCATTGAGGAGTTCATTTTCTACATTGGCGGCGTTGCGGCCATTCAGCTCACGTATGTGTGGTGCAGTGAGTCGTGGCTCTCGCGCTATCGCGCCAGCGATGATGATCGTCGCCTGCTGGGTGGCAGCAAACTGCATCAGCCGCACTGGAGCTCCTTGCTCACCGGCGTGGCGCTCTTTGGTGCCGCCTGGGCCTACAAGGTGCTGGTAGCACATTCCACGGGCATCCCCGGGTACTTTGGTTTTCTGCTGTTGAGCAGCGTGTTGCCCATTTTCATTTTTCTCAATGTGGTGCGACCGCTCATCAACTGGCCGGCGTTTGCCGTGACCATGTTGTTGCTGGTGTTTGTGTCGCTCCTCTGGGAGGTGACGTTGGGCATTCCCTACGGCTATTGGGATTATCAGCAGGAGCAAATGATCGGCATCTTCATTCGGCCGTGGAACAATCTGCCGGTGGAGGAACCGCTGCTGTGGGTCGCGGCCGCGTGGCTCAACGTGATCGTGTACGAAGTCATTCAGCTATTGCTCGTTACGCGGCGATCACTCTGGTCGCTGGTGATGCCACACCGGAGCGCGACATGAATACTGCGGTTCCACTTACGCCGCTTGATCGCCAGCGCTGGCAGTTGGTGCTGGGCACCATGGCGCTGGGGATGGCCCTCATTCTGCTGGCCGCCAGGTTTCATCTGGGGTGGAAGGTTGCCGCCCTCAGTGCGCTGCTCATCAACGCGCTCTTGTTGTGGCACGCCTTGGCCCGCAAGGACGCCCTCTTTCTGAAGCTGTTTGTCTTTGGACTGGTGGCCGGTATCGCCGAATTACCCTCCGACTGGTTCTCGGTGTCGGTGAAGGGCGTGCTGTCGTACCCCGGCGGTGAGCCCATGGTATGGACCAGCCCTCTGTACATGCCGGCCGGCTATTCGGTGCTGCTGGTGCAGTTTGGCTGGGTGGGGTGGCGCACACTGCACCGCTTCGGACTGGCCAAGTCGGTGCTCATTACCGGTGTGGCGGGCGGCGCCATGGTGCCGGTGTACGAGTATTTGGCGCACAGCGCCAACTACTGGACGTATCAGAACACCGCGATGCTGTTCAACACCGTGCCGTATTACATCCCCGCGGGCGAGTTTGTCTTCATGGCCGCGGTGCCGTTCATGCTGCGCAAGCTGGATCGTGGTGGTCTGGGTACCGCGACTGTGCTGGGTGTGCTGGAAGGCGCCATCATGTTTGTGGCGTGGTGGGCCTCGTTCCAGCTGCTGCAGTAGCGAGCCGCCGCGCCGCGTACACCCGGAGTTACCAGGTGTACGTGGCGCGTCCCAGCACGCGTCGCCCAATGACCGACGCACCAAACGCTTCGTAGCGTCGCTGATCGAGCAGGTTGGTGGCGACCAGCTGCAGTCGTACGCGCGGCGACAGCTGATGACCGGCCACTACATCAATCACCTGTCGGGCCGGGACTCGCCCGTTATAGAACCCGCTGCGCCACGCATAGCTCTCCACCAGACGTGTGGTGACGCTGGCATCGGTGCCGCCCGGCGCGCGATAGGTAAGTGTCACGTTGCCCATGTGCGTGGGCGTATTGGCCAGCAGCGTGTCGCCAACCACAAACGTGTTGCGCTGCACTGACGCGCGGAAATACGCGGCGTTGGCTTCGAGCGTCAGCCGGCTGGAGAGCGGATACCCCACGGAGAGTTCACCGCCCCACTCAGTAGCACGGCCGGCATTGCCCAGTGACAGCACATAGGCGCTGCCGCCGTTGGGCAAACGGGTGAGCCCGGGTCCCAGCACACCGAGGGCGGCGCTCTGCAACGCGCTGCGCGCGGCCTCGGGCACCGCACTGGGTGCCGTCCACGGGGCGTACAGCGGGTTGGCGCCGGCCATCAGATTCGTCACGAAATTCGTGAGGGTGCTGTAATACGCGTCGACGGTGACAAAGCCTTTACCGCCGAGCGGGCCTTTGTAGCCCAGCTCTGCGCTGCGCACCTTTTCCACCGCCAGGTTGCGATTGCCAATGGCGAGGACCGGTACCGCGGCCGAGTTGGTGAACAGGGTGCCGTTGGGCACGCCCCCCAACGCCGGGCCAAGGGGCGAGAGGCGGAGCCCCTGCTCGAGCGCGTTGAGGTCAAGCGGCGCACCCGCGGGCTGCTCAAGAAAACGCTCGACGGGGTTGGGCGTCTGGAACGCCTGATTCCAGGTGAGCCGTACCCGCTGCGATGTGGTGGGCGACCACACCAGTGCCGCCTTGGGCGACCATTGGGCCGTGTAGAGATTGCTGCCGTCGTAGCGGGCCGCGCCCAACAGCTCCCACGTGGGGGCGAGTTTGTAGCGCAGCTGTCCAAAGAGCGCGGCGTAGGAGTCGCGGCGATCGTCGTCGGCCGCGGAGAGGAAGGTGCCCTTGGAATCGATGGACACGGAGCGCAGCGAGGCACCGGCCACCCACGAGCCGCGCGTGCCGGCAAAGGGACGATTGAGCTGTCCTTCCACGTGCCAGATGTCGTCGTCGTCGAGCTGCGGCAACCCGGAGGCGAGGCTCCATTGATCGCCGGAGCGACGCCCCGAGTAGTAGGCCATGAGGTTGTACCCCTGCGCATCGAGCGCCACGCGGCCCCACGGGCGCAATGCGCTGGCAATCTGACTGCGCCCGGCACCAGTCATGAACACCTGATTGCGAATCTCCGCCGTGCCGGCTTCGGCCGTGAGCACGGCGCCATTCTCGCGATAGTAGTCGAGGCGGGCCGACCCGTACGCACTCGACATGGGGTCGGGGGTGCCGGTTGTGACGCCGGGGAGTCCCGGCGCGCCGCTCTTGGTTTGGCCAATGAGTGGGCGCACCTCGAAGCCGGGGAGGGGCGCGGCAATGGTGTAGCGCGAGGTATCAATGGCTGCCGCGTATTCGCGCGCGAGGGCGCCGGGCTGCGTGCGCGACGCATCCCAACTGTCGCTTTGGTTGTATCCCGCGTTGAGGCGCCAACCCCAGCGGCCGTTGTCACTGGCTGAGGCATGCTGCACATCGGCGCGCAGCGTGCCCAGTTCGCCACCGCCCACCGCCAGCATGGAGCCGCGCGCATCACGCGGCGCCGGCGAAATGATGTTGAGCACGCCACTGAACGCATTCGCCCCGTACAACGCCGACCCGGGCCCGCGCACAAACTCGGCGCGTCCCAGCGCCTCGAGTGGCAGCGACATGGCCGACCATTCCTGCGCCGACAGCGTGGGAATGGCGAGGTCGCGTCCATCCTGCAGCACGAGCACGCGGCGGGTGAGGAACGAATTGAAGCCGCGCGCGCCCACATTGAAATCGTTGATGCCGTTCTGTGGCGCGAACACGCCGGGCATGGAGGCCAGAACCTGCGGCAGTTGCCCGGTGACCGACGCGTCGGCGAGTCGAATGGCGTCGGCAACGGCGACGGCGGCGGGCGCGTCGACAATGCGCTCCGGTGAACGTGAAGCGGTCGTCACAACCAGCGTGGAGGGCAATACCACGGAGACGGTGCTGAGCGCCGCGTTCACCGTAAGGCTATCGCGCGCCGGCACCGTGACCGTGGTCTGCCACGCCTGGTAGCCCATGCCGAAGAACATGAGGGGGACGGATCCGCCGGGAATCACGAGGCGGTACTGTCCCAGCCGGTCGGTGAGAACCCCCACTGCGCTCCCGGCTACCCGCACATGGATACCGGCCAGCGGCGTACTGTCGGCGGTGGCGATGACCCGGCCGCGAATGACGCCGGACGACTGGGCGCCGAGCGGTGAGGCGGGCAGTAAGGCGACCGTAAGGGCGCACGCCAGAAGCAGCGACGGCACCCGAAGGAGACGACGGCAGGACAGCGAAAGGGCAGGCATCGGACCGCGATGTAGAGAGGCGAGGCACCACACCGTGCGGGCATTGGTGCACGGCACATGGTAATTGCACCGGAACGGTGGGGAGTTCAACTGCTCATACGGTTTGGGTTTCCATCTACGGCGGTTCAGGTTTGGACCTGCCACAGCGGTTCTGGACGGCCACTGCGGTTTTGGACGACCACTGCAGTTGAGGAACACGGCGGTTGGGGTGGAGATGGAAGCGCCCGCCGGCTTCGCCGGGCGGCACTTTCCGCAGAAACCCGAACTGCTGTGCTCCTCAACTGCAGTGGCAGTCCAGAACCGCTGTGGCCGTGCCATGCCAGTTGCCGACCCCCGGATCTCTGCTGCAGAATTGGCCATGTCCATTTCCCGGATCTGACATTGAGCGAACTGCAGGATACCCTGGGACAAGTACTGCACACGACTCATCGCGTCGTACGTGAGCTTGGCGGCGGCGGTATGTCCCGTGTCTTCTTGGCGGTTGAAACGGCACTCGATCGCGAAGTCGTTGTCAAAGTGCTGCCACCCGAAATGGCGAGTGGGGTAAGCACCGACCGCTTCCGCCGTGAAATGCAGATGGTGGCCAAGCTGCAACACCCGCACATCGTGCCGGTGCTGAGCACCGGAGCGGTCGGAGATCTGCTCTATTACATCATGCCGTACATCAGCGGCGAATCCCTGCGGATGCGCCTGCAGCGGGAGGGAGCCCTCCCCGTTGAGGCCAGTGCGCGCATGCTGCGGGAGGTCGCCGATGCACTCAACTTCGCCCATGGTCATGGCGTGGTGCACCGCGACATCAAGCCGGACAACGTGCTGCTGTCGAGTGGTCACGCGCTGGTCACGGATTTTGGTGTGGCCAAGGCACTGAACATTGGCGCAGAAACCGGGGCGGATCATTCGGCGCTGACGTCGATCGGTTTGGCGATGGGCACTCCTGCCTACATGGCTCCTGAGCAGGCCATGGCCGACCCACTCACGGACGGTCGCGCCGACCTGTACGCATTCGGCGTGATGGCGTATGAAATGCTGGCGGGGCAGCAGCCCTTTACCGGTACGAGCCCGCAGGCATTGATTGCGGCGCATTTGACTCGTGAACCGGAGTCGTTGCGCGTCTACCGCAGTGCGGTCTCACCGGCGCTCGATGCCCTCGTACTCAAGTGCCTTGCCAAGCGGCCAGCCGATCGCTTTCAAAGTGCCGCGGAGCTAGTGCCACTGCTCGATGGTTTTGCGCACGCCACATCTGCGGCAACTGCACCAGCGATGGCTACACCTTCGCCTGAGCATGGTCAGCGCGCCCATGCACCCTCGAAGAGGTGGGTCCTGCCTGCGCTGAGTACGCTCGGCATCGCCGCCGCAACGTGGACACTCCGCCAGCTCTTCGGGCTCCCTGACTGGATCGCGGCCACCGTCTTTGGAGTCGCGCTGATTCCGGTGGTGATGACCTACCTGTTCCGACGGAGACTTCCCGGCCCGGTGGTTGTGGCTCCCACATTGGCACGGCAGCGCATGCTGCTGGCCACTGCATGGAGCGGCGTCGTGCTGGTCGCGTCAGCTGGTGCGCTCTATGGGCTCAAGGCACAAGGGATTGGCCCCTTTGCCACGCTCCTGACGGATGGCGCCATCGCTGAACGTGATCGACTGCTGGTGGCAGACGTGGGCAATGCCACCACCGACAGCACGCTGGGTGTTGCACTCACGGAGGCGCTTCGCATCGACCTGTCGCAATCCAAGGTCATGCGCCTTATGGCTCCCACCGAGATTCGTGACGGGCTGCAGCGCATGCAGCGCGATGTCCAGGGTACTCTCACCGCCGACATTGCTCTGGAGTTGGCCGCCCGTGAAGGGGCGAAGGTAGTGGTTTCCGCCGATGTCGCACCATTCGCCGGTGGCTTTGCGCTGTCGGCCCGCGTGCTCGATGTGCAAGGACAAACACTGTATGCCACGCGCGCCACGGCCAACACGCCAGCGGAGATCATTCCCGCCGTGGAGACACTGTCGCGGGCCATCCGTGGGGCGATCGGTGAATCGCTGCGAAGCATCCGGGCCACCGCGCCGCTGGCCAAGGTGTCCACGTCGTCCCTCGAGGCATTGCGGTTGTACTCGGTCGCCGAGCGCAGCCGTCAGACGGGTGAAGACGTCGATCGATTGCCTATGTATCGCCAGGCCGTGGCATTGGATTCCACCTTCGCCATGGCCTGGCGCGGGATCTACGCCGATCTGAATAACCTGCGCGGCGATCCAACCGGGAGATTGGAGGCGGCGGATCGGGTCTTCCGCTACAAGGATCGATTGCCAGCCAAGGAAGCGCTCTACGGCGAGGCGCTCTATGCGTCCATCCAGGGCAACCTCGAGGAAACAGTGGCGGTGTACCGGCGTATTGCCGTGCAATGGCCCGATGAGGTGACGGCTCGCAACGGCATTGGCCTCTATCTGCGAGCGCTGCTGCGCTACCCGGAATCAGAACGCGTGCTCACTGAGCTCGTGCAGTCAGGCAAGGCACCGGCCTCGTCGTACTACAATCTCGTCACCACCCAGATTCCGCAGGGGAAGTTCAAGGAGGCGGAGCGCACGCTGCTGCAAATGCAGCAGAAATTCCCCGTTTCCCCGCAGCGTTGGCAGGCAGGGTACTTTCTGGCGAGCGCCACGAATCAGTTCCCCAAGGCTCTGGCCATGGGCGATTCTCTGACCACCGCCGGCGGAGCCGGGTTCCGCTATTGGGGCCACCTCTACCGAGCGGAAGTCTTCTGGCTGCAGGGGCAAATGGCCAAAGGGCGGCGCAGTACCATTGGTGCCCGACAGGCCCAGCGGGATCAGCAGAATCCCGGGACTGCACTACGGACGGAGTTGTGGGAGATCTTCACCGATCTGCAGCTGCGTGGCGACACCACCGCAGCACGCGCGCTCACGAAATCAGCGCTGACGAATACCGTCTTTGACTCGTTGCCACTCGCCAGTCGCCCGTGGGGAGATCTGGTACGCTTGTACGCCGCCATGGGGCAAACGACTGAGGCAAAGGCGCTGTTCGCCCGCTATGAACAAGCCATGCCGGAGCTGTGGCGGAACGATGACGCGAGCATGGAACGCGGTCTCGCGCAACTGGCCTTGGCAGAATCGCGTGCCGAGGTGGCGGTACCATTGGCGCGAAAAGGGGCGGAGGGATGTGACGGATGTTCGGGTGACCTGCTCGGACAGGCTTTCGAACGTCTGAATCAGCCCGATTCAGCGATTGCTGCCTACGAACGCGCCCTGCGCCCTCCGACATACGGCTCGGGGTTTCAGAACTGGCGTCCGGCCATCGTGCCTCGTACGCTGTTCCGCTTGGGTGAGCTGTACGAGAAGGTGGGCAACAAGAAACTGGCCCGTGATCGCTACGCGGCATTCGTCGATCTCTGGCAGCAGGCCGACCCCGAATTGCAGCCGGCCGTCCGTGCGGCCCGCGAACGGCTTCGTGCGCTGTCCACCGAAGGGTGATCGTACCCGGCCGTTGCAGGCCACCCCAACCCTCGCCCCGCCATGCTCTCCCGACGTGAGTTTCTGTACGGCAGCCTCCTCGCCACAGCAGCCACCGCACTGAGACCTCAACAGTCTCAACTGCCGCCCATCTCGTTTGATCTGCACACGCATCCCGGGGCCTTCTTCAACAAGGGGAAGCCGGGATATGTCGGCGACGATTCGCTAGGTGGTACCGTGCGGGGCATGCGCGGCGGTCAGCTCACGGGCGCGTTCTTCAGCTTGGTGGGGGATGCCCCACTCATTGAGCTCACGCCCACCGGCGTGAAAACCCGCGGCGCGTACTCCCCGGGAGAAGCGGTGGTGGAGTATGCGCGGCAACTGCGCTTGCTACGCGCACAGCTGGTGGGGACGCCGGCGTTCATTGCCACCCAATCCAACGATCTGCTGCGCGCGCAGCGCGAAGGCACCGTGGCCGCGTTCCTTGGCTGCGAAGGTGGCGAATTCCTGGACGGCGACGCGCAGCGCGTGGATGTGTTGTATGCCGATGGCATTCGCTCGCTGCAAATCGTGCACTATGTACCCAGTGCGCTCGGCGATCTGCAAACGCAGCCGGCGCAACATCAGGGGCTGTCCACACTCGGCAAAGCGGTCGTCGCCCGGTGCAACGCCCGCGGCATGCTCATCGATGTCGCGCATGCCTCCATGCAGACAGTGCAACAGGTCGTGGCCCTCACCACGGCGCCCATCATTCTGTCACACAGCATTCTGTCCATGGACAGCAGCCGTCTGCTGGCCGCACGCTCCATCAGTGTGGAGCACGCCAAACTGGTTGCGCAAACCGGCGGCGTGATTGGCGCCTGGCCCAGCGGTTTCAACAAGAGTTTCGATGAGTTCGTGGACAACACCAAACGACTCATCGACACGGTTGGCGTTGACCACGTGGGACTCGGCACCGATATGGACGGCAATCTCGAGCCGGTCTTCGCCGATTACAACAAACTCGGCGCCTGGGGAGCGGCCTTGCAGCAGCGCGGCTTTTCGCGCGGTGAGGCCGAAAAGGTCCTCGGCGGCAATATGCTCAGGGTGCTATCCACGGTCATTGGCTAGCAAACGCCACTGCGGTTCAGGTTTGGAACATCCACTGCAGTCTTTGGACGGCCACTGCGGTTCCGGACTGCCACTGCAGTTGAGGAGCACGGCAGTTTGGGTTTCTCCGGAAAGTGCCGCCCGGCTGCGCCGGGCCGGCACGCTTTGGCGGTTGGAGTAACCACAACCGCAGTGGTCGTAACGCAACCACCAAGGAAATGCGCCCGCCCGGCGAAGCCGGCGGGCGCTTCCATTTCCACCCCAACTGCCGTGTTCCTCAACCGCAGTGGTCGTCCCAAACCGCCGTGGCCGTCCAGAACCGCAGTGGCAGGTCCAAACCCGAACCGCCGTTGCGGATTACCGTGCCGACGACTGCTTCCACACTTTGTATTGCTCCGGCATGCACACCGCACACGGCCGATAGCCGGCGACAATGGCCGTGGCTTCGTCGGCGAAGAAGACGCGCTGCTGCTCGTAGCTGCGGCCGGTGCCGAGAGCACGGCGGGCGGCTTTGCAGTCCAGGCGCCCATAGATGCGATTCTTGCGATGTCCGCCTACGGTACCCTTGGTGGGGCTCGAAACGGAGCTGCCGTCGGCAGTGATGAGGCGGTACAGCTTCTCTGAGGTCATCCCGGTAAGTTAGTGCAGAATCATCCCAGTGGATGGGTGCGGCTGCGAACGCAGGATTTCTCAGGCTGGAGTAGTGGTATGCCGCGACATGTGGAAGCACATCGACTCGATCGCGTGGGGTGGCTGCGCGCGGCGGTGCTGGGCGCCAACGACGGCATTGTCTCCACGGCCAGTCTGGTGGTAGGGGTGGCGGCATCGGGCGCCGACCCGGCCGCGGTGGTGGTGGCGGGAGTGGCGGGGCTGGTGGCGGGCGCCATGTCGATGGCGGCCGGCGAGTACGTCTCGGTAAGCTCTCAGGCCGATACCGAAGCGGCCGACACGGCTCGCGAAACGCGGGAGCTGGCCGAGGACCCGGAGCAGGAACTCGACGAATTGGCCGGCATTTACGAAGCCCGCGGGCTCGACAAAGCGCTCGCGCGGCAGGTGGCCGAACAACTCACGGCGCGTAATCCGCTCGAAGCCCATCTGCGCGATGAGTTGGGCATCTCGGAGCACCAGCGGGCCCGGCCGCTGCAGGCGGCGGTCGCGTCGGCCGGTACCTTCGCCGTGGGCGCTGCGGTGCCGCTGGCCATGGCCTGGGTCACACCGGCGGCGCTGGCGGCCTGGGTCGTGACCGCGGGATCGCTGGTGCTGCTCGTGCTGCTGGGCGGTCTGGCCGCCCGGGCCGGTGGCGCGAGTGCGCTCACCGGGGCCTGGCGCGTTGGGTTCTGGGGGGCGTTTGCGATGGGGCTGACCTATGCCGCCGGCAAACTGTTTGGGGCGGTGGTGTAACCGCCCCGTCCATCGTGAGCCTTCGCTATCCCATTATAGAGCCATTATCAGATCAGTATCAGATCAGTATCAGCGTAGCGACTGCTCCAGATCGGCCGCGATAAACGCCATCACCGCCATGACGGCCACGCAGCGCTGCACTTCTGTGGGATCCAGCTTGTCGGGCGTATCCGCGTCGGTGTGGTGAAACCAGAAGTAGCGACTGCCATCCACTTCGAGCCCCATCCCCGGCACGCCGGTGGCCATGATGGGGCCAATGTCGGCGCCACCACCACTGGGGCCAATCTTGCCGGCCCCAATGGGCGCCAGCAGTGAGCCAATGGCTTCAATGGCTTTGCGCGCCTCGGGCGTGCCGGTAAAACCGAAGCCCAGCGGGTTGAACACGCCGCCATCGCTTTCGATGGCCAGCTGATGCGGCTCCTGCTTGTGCATGTCGCGATACGCGTTCCCCCCGCGCATGCCGTTCTCTTCGTTGGTCCACCCCACCGCGCGAATGGTGCGACGCGGTGTGAGCCCCAGCTTCTTGAGCAGTCGCAACGCTTCCCACGCCACGACCACCCCACCAGCGTCGTCCATGGCGCCCTGACCCACGTCCCACGAATCAATGTGGCCGCCCATGACCACGATCTCGTTGGGACGCTCACGACCACGCAGTTCACCCATCACGTTGTGGCTCTGCGCATCGGGGAGCGTTTGTGCGTTCATGCGCAACGTGACGCGCACCGGCTGTCCGCGTGCGATCATGCGCCGCATCATCATGGCATCTTCGGCGGTCACACTGGCGTGTGGAATTTTCACAACGGTGCTGTCGTAGCTCATGCTGCCAGTGTGCGGCGTGCGCATGCTGTACGGTCCTGCCGCGCGAGCGAGACTCGCCACGGCGCCCACCTTGGCCGCGGCAATGGCCCCCAACCGGCGGAACGAACCGTTGTAGCCGTAGTCCCGCCACTCGGCGTCGTACAACACGATCTTTCCTTTCGCCTCACTGGCTCGCTGCGTGAGCTCTTCAAAGCTGGCCACGACCATGACGTCGGCGGTGATGCCCTGTGCCGGCGTGCCAATGCTGCCACCCAGTCCCAGCATGGGCAGCTTCTGCATACGTGGGGCCACGAGCTCCAGTGACTCTTCGCCGCGCACCCAATGCGGCACCATCACTGGTTCCTTGCGCACGTTGGCCAGGCCATCATGCGTCATCGTTTGCACCGTCCAGTCAATCGCCTGCTCGAGGGCTACGCTCCCCGACAGTCGATGTCCAAAGCGATCGGTGAGCTCCGCAATTCTGTTCCACGCCCCCGCGCTGTCGGCTTGCGCTGCAGCAATGATGCGATTGGCGATGTCACGGTACTTGGCCGGAATGTCGGCCGCTGGCTGCGCGCCCAGTGGCGCCGTGAGCAGCGTGCCAACGAGGGCGGCGAGTGTGCCGGTTGCAGTGCGAATCATGATGCTCACTTCCGCTTGGCCAGTTCACGACCCGTGCGAATGATCGCATCAGTCTGTTCGGCGGTGCCGGCCATGAGCAAGCCGAGATAGCCCTTGGCGAGACGATCGCCAATGGTTTTGTCGTTTGCCGTCATCATGCTGGGCATCCCCAGCTTTGCACCGGCGTCGCGCACATTCTTGCACGCCGTTTCCGCGCCCGGGGCATCACCACCCATGTCGCGCGTGAGACTGCCAATGCCACACGACAACAGGCTGTATCCCGGCACTGCCGCAATCGCCTGCATCTCGGCCACCGCGCCCTTGTCTTCAATCATGAGCATCGCGATAACGGTGCCCGCGGGGTTCTTGGGTGACCACACATTCGCCCTGAGGTCCGTGAAGAAGCTCACGGCGAGCGCCGCTTCACTCGCGCTGCGCACGTGCGGAATGACCACGCCTTCCGCGCCCAGCGCCAGCACTTCCTTCACGCGCGCGCGGGTAAGTTCGGCGCCGGCCGCCTCAATGGTGGGAATGCGCACCAGCAACGTGGGGTGTCCGCTGCTGGCCTTGAGCCCGGCCACCATGGCCTTCACCGCCTCCACATCGTAGGCGCCTTCCAGATTGAGAAAGAGATAGTCGTGTAGCGGGTTGGCGCCGAGCGCCTTGGCGCCATCCGCCGTGTAGAGTGGCGGAAGTCGTTTGCCATTGGCGTCGGTGGCGCCGGGGGCCCGCTCGCTGGGCACGAAGATGCCAAAGGCGGGGGACCCTGCTTTCCAGAGCGTGAGGGCTGATGAGGACTGCGCCGAAAGGGCGGCAGGCAGCAATAGGGAAGCCAACAGGAGGGGGAGGCGCATATGGGCGGCGGGAAGGAGAGCCTGGGGATAACTTCTGCGCATGCTGACTGAGAGTACGCATGGCGCGAGACGGGCGCTGGTAACGGTAGGGCTGATCATGGCCGTGCTGGGCGGTGCCGCGGCTTGCGGTGCGCCCGCCGAGCAACGGCGTCCGGTCGATAGTACCGCCAAAGTGCAGGCGGCGCCCGTGATTCCACCGCCGCAGTCGCCAGCAGTGGCGAGTCCGGCCCGCTTTACCGTGCGCGTTGAAACGAGCAAAGGCCCGTTTGTGGTGGAGGTCACCCGCGATCTCGCGCCGCATTCGGCCGATCGCTTTTATGAGCTGGTGACCAACGGCTATTTCGCCGACGTGCGTTTCTTTCGACTCGTCCCCGGCTTTGTGGTGCAATTTGGCGTGCACGGCGATCCGGCGGTGAATGCGGTGTGGGATACGGCCACCATTGCCGACGACGTGATGCGCACCAGCAATCGCAAGGGCACGCTGGCCTTCGCGGCCAACGGTCCACACTCGCGCTCCACGCAGCTGTTCATCAGCACCGGTGAGAACGGGCGCAAGTTGGACGGACAACGCCTGTTCACCCCCTTTGGCCGCGTGGTGCAGGGGATGGATGTGGTGGAAAAGCTCAACGCCGAGTATGGTGAGGAGCCGAATGCCATTCGCGCGGTGCGGCAGGGGAATCGTTATCTCACCCGCTGGTTTCCCGCGCTCGATTATATCGTGCGCGCCACTGTGCTTTCCGACAGCAGTGCTTCCACCATTTCACCCGTTTCTTGAATGGCTACGCCGAATCTCTCCCAGGAGTCCATCGACTCCCTGCGCACCGCGAAGAGCAAGCTGATGCGCGGCGTGATCATCTTTGCCGTAATCGACGCACTGCTGGTGCTGGTGTTTGTCGCGCTGGTGATGCAGAAGGGGCTGACGGGTTCGATGGTGGTCTATCTGCCGCTGCTCGTGGTACCCATGCTGGGGATGATTCCCACCATTACCAAACTGGGTGCGGTGGAGAAGGAGCTGAAACGGCGGCAGCAGTAGCCGTCAGGCGCCGGTTTCCACCGGCGTGTCGGGCTGACTCCCCCACTCGGTCCAGCTGCCATCGTACAACGCCGTTTGCGTGGCACCGGCCACATCGAGGGCCAGCAGCACGGCGCAGGCGGTAATGCCGGTGCCGCAGCTGGCGGCAATGGGTGCGTTGATGTCCACACCGGCATCGGCAAACTTCTGACGTAGCTGTTCAACCGGTAGCATGGTGCCGTCGCTCTGTACCATGGTGGCGTAGTGCACATGATGCGCCCCCGGCATATGGCCGCCACGCACGCCGGCGCGCGGTTCGGCTTCTGTCGCGCTGAAGCGTCCCAGGGAGCGCGCGTCCACCACCTGCTCGCTGCCGTTGGCCACGGTGGCACGCATGGCCTCCAGATCACGCCACCGTGCGGCATCGAGGCGCGGTGTGAACGTCGCGGCTGGGTAACTGGTGATCGTCACCGAGAGCAGGCGCTCTTCACGCGTCCACTTGGGGAGACCGCCGTCGAGCACGGCCACGTTGGCGTGTCCCATGGTGCGCACCATCCACCACAGCCGCGGGGCGCTGAAGTTCTGTCCCGAACCGTCGTACACCACGAGCGCGGTGTCATCGCCAATGCCCAGCGCGCCCAACCGGGCCGCCAGCACATCGGGCGCGGCCAGGGTGTGCGGGTAGAGTGCGTTCTCATCCGCCAACGCATCGAGGTCGACGTACACCGCCCCCGGAATGTGTCCCGACGCAAACTCCTCGCGCGGCGCGCGCCCGGCAGAGGGCAGGTACCAGCTGGCGTCCACAATCCGCAGGGCGGCGTGATCGAGGTGCTGTGCGAGCCAGTCCGTGCTGACGAGCGGGGTGGGGAGCAGGAGCGACATGGCGGGTGGGGCGGGGCGGTGAAACAGCAAGACGGCGGACGGCAGCCACACCGGTGGCAGAGGGCCGTCACACAAAAGTACACGCTGCGACTGCTGCCCACTGCCGTCTGTGGGGCTGCGGTCTGCCGTTTTCGACGTCCCGCGGGCCATTACCCCGCGACCGCCGCATCGCCGAGACTATCTTTCCTGCTGTCGTGGATACGATGCTCTTTCGCCGCTTCCCCCTGCTGCCATGATCACGGCGTTCATTCTTCCCGGTCTCTACAATTCCGGGCCGACCCACTGGCAGAGCCGGTGGGAGGCGCTGGATGCCGCCTGCGTCCGAGTCATGCAGGACGACTGGGCGACGCCGCGGTGCGAAGACTGGGCGGCCACGTTGCAACAGGCCATCGAGCAGCACAACGGGCCCGTCGTGCTGGTTGGGCATAGCTCGTCGTGCATCACCGTGGCGCATTGGGCGAGCACCGCACCGGCACAGCTGCTCGCCAAGGTCCGCGGCGCCCTGCTGGTGGCGCCCAGCGATCCCGATGGCTCGGCCTATCCGGCGGGACCGAGTGGGTTCTCCCCGGTGCCGCTCCTGTCGCTGCCATTTCCGAGTATCGTGGTGGCCAGCACGAACGACGAATACGTCTCGCTCGAGTGTGCGCAGCGATATGCGGCGTCGTGGGGCAGCACGTTCGTCAACATCGGGGCCCGTGGACACATCAATGGCGACAGTGGGCTTGGTGATTGGCGTGAGGGGTACGCGCTGCTGAACCGCCTGCGCGGCTCCCGCCGCGTCTTCATGGTGGGAGCCACCGGCACCATTGGACGTGCCACGGTGCAGGCACTGGTGCAGCACGGTCACGAGGTGGTTTGCTTTGTGCGTGCCAGGAACGGACAGGCGCCGGCAATCCCTGGAGCCACGGTGCGCACTGGCAATGTGTCCGATGCCAAGAGTGTCGTGCGCGACGGATTCTGCGGTGAGTCGTTTGATGCGGTCGTGAGCTGCATGGCGTCGCGCACCGGCGGTTCCAAGGATGCGTGGGCCATTGATCACGACGCGCAGCGTCATGTGCTGGACGCCGCGAAGGCGGCGGGGGTATCGCAATTCGTGCTGCTGTCGGCCATCTGTGTGCAGAAACCACTGCTGGCGTTTCAGCACGCCAAGTTGGCCTTTGAGCAAGCCCTCATGAACAGCGGACTCACGTGGTCGATCGTGCGTCCCACGGCCTTCTTCAAGAGCATTTCCGGTCAGGTGAAGCGCGTGCAGCAGGGCAAGCCATTTCTGCTCTTCGGGAACGGCGCCCTCACCGCCTGCAAACCCATCAGCGACGGCGATCTCGCGCACTTTCTGGCGGGATGTCTGCACAACCCCAGCTGGACCAATCGCATTCTTCCCATTGGTGGCCCGGGCGACGCGATGACGCTCCGGCAACAAGGGGAGTTGCTCTTCTCGCTGGCCGGCAAACCACCGCAGTTCAAGAGCGTCCCCGTCGCGTTGTTCGACGTGATTGTCGGCGTGTTCAGCACGCTCGGTGCCATCATCCCGCCGCTGCGCGACAAGGCCGAGTTTGCGCGCATTGGTCGCTATTACGCCACCGAATCCATGTTGCTCTGGGATCCGGTAGCCCAGCGATATGATGCCGTAGCCACCCCCTCATTCGGCAGCGATACGCTGGCGGATCATTACGCGCGGCTGTTGCGCGGCGAGGTGGCGGACGATCGAGGGGAGCACGCGGTGTTCTAAAAGCCACTGCAGTGGCAGTCCCAAACCGCAGTAGCAGTTCCCCAACCGCAGTAACACTCCTCCGACTCTGCATGCGCCCACACCTACTCGCCACACTCATCCTCGGCGCTCTCACCACCGGCTGCGCCTCCGGTTCCCAACGGGCCATCGCGCCGTTCTGGACACCGACGGCGGCGGCCGCCACGCATACGCTGCGACCGTCGCCCACGACGGTGGTGAATGGCGGCTACGATCCCGAGGCGCCGCCGGTGTTGCGCATGGCGTCGGGGGATCTGCTCGATGTGAGCACCGTGTCCACCTGTGGCACGCGTCTGCTGCAACCCGGCATGGATACCGGCACCGTGGAGCCGGCCATTCGGGCCATTCAGGCGGCGGTGACGGCCGGTACGCTCAAGCGTGGACCGGGCGGGCATGTGCTCACCGGTCCGGTGTACGTGGAGAACGCGCAGCCGGGTGATGTACTGGAGGTGCGCTTCCACCGCATTGATCTGGCCATTCCGTTCGCCTGCAACAGCTTCTCGTCGCGCAGCGGATTCATTCCGGAAGATTTTCCAAACACCACGCGCTCAAAGATCATTCCGCTGGATGCCCAGCGCATGATTGGCCGCTTTGACGACGAGCGCGGCATCGAGATTCCGCTGGGTCCGTTCTTCGGCAGCGTGGGTGTGGCGCCGCCAACTGCCCGCGGGCGCATCAACAGCGCGCCGCCGGGCATGCACGCCGGGAATCTGGACAACAAGGAACTCACCGCCGGCACGGTGCTGTACATCCCGGTGAATGTGGCCGGGGCGCTGCTGCACATTGGCGACGGACACGCCGCGCAGGGTGACGGCGAAGTGGATATCACCGCGCTCGAAACGGCGCTGCGTGGCACGCTGCAGCTCATCGTGCGCAAGGACATGAAGCTCACCTGGCCCCGCGGCGAAACGCGCGACCACTGGATAGCCATGGCCGCCGACAGCAATCTCACCGTTGCCGCCAAAATCGCGGTGCGTGAAGCGATCGTGCTGCTGGGCGATGTGTACCAGCTCCCGCGCGAAGATGCGTATCAGCTGGTCAGCACCGCTTGCGATGTGCGCATCACGCAACTCGTGGACGGCACCATGGGGGTACACGTGATGATTCCGAAGAAGCTGTTCACTCGGCGTCGGTGATTGAACAGCAACAGCGGTTCAGGTTTGAACCTGCCACTGCAGTTCTGGACTGCCACTGCAGTTTTTGACCACCACTGCAGTTGAGGTGCACCGCAGTTGGGGTCTGTATGGAAGCGCCCGCCGGCTTTGCCGGGCGGGCGCATTCCTTTGGTGGTTGTCTCACTGCAACTGCAGTTGGCGGTTATATCAACCACCAAAAACGTGCCGCCCAGGCGAAGCCGGGCGGCACGTTCCGCAGAAACCCAAACCGCCGTGCTCCTCAACTGCAGTGGCAGTCCAGAACTGCTGGTGTCTTCCAATACTGCAGTGGCAGGTCCAAACCCGAACCGCAGTTGCAGTTCCACGAACCGCCGTCTTAAAGAGGCGCCATTCTGAACGCCGCCTGCCGCTGCTCGAATGCATGCGCCAAGGCGAACAGCTTCGCATCCGAACCTGGCAACCCCACAAAACTCAGATTGCCGGCGGGGAGCCCGTCGGCGCCGTAGCCGGCTGGAACGGAAATTTCTGGGAGCCCCAGCCAGTTGCCGTAGCCGAGCGGGGTGCGCACATCGGGCCACGGGTCGCTGGCGTTCGGCGCTTTGAACGGCATGGTGGGATAGATCATCGCGTCGAGGCGGCGCTCCTGCATGCTGCGCGCGAGTTGGGCCACCACGGCGTCGCGGGAGCGCAAAAAACTCACCGATGCCGCATCGTGTTCGTAGGGCTGTGCGGCCAGCGACGCCATGGCCTCCCACTGCTCGGGTAGCACATCGTAAAACGCCCGATACGAGGCCAGCCCACGCTGCATCGCGGCGTGGGCATCGACGCCCTGTCGTTCGAAGTACCGACGCAGTGCATTGGCGGTACTGGCTGGCGCATTGGCGTTTGGCGCCACATCGCCGCGGGCCTTGGCTGCAGCGGCAAACTGCTCGCGATACGTCACACGGTCCACCGCCGGCGCAAATGCCTCCACAATCGCGCCGGCGTCCACACAACTCGCCACGGCCGCATCGAGGATCCCCAGACACTCGGCCGTCATCTGGGCGCGCGGCGCATGCCGCTCCACGAAGCCCAGTCGTGTGCCTCGCAGCGCGTTTGCGTCGAGCGTCTGCAGCGCCCCACGGGTCCAGCGCCCCGTCAACGACAGCCCGTCATCTTTGTCATGACCGGCCAGCACATCCAGCAGGAGCGCTGCGTCGGCAACTGTGCGGGCGAGCGGCCCGTGCGTATCCAGCACCGGCCAGGTGGGAATGACGCCGCTGCGCGGCACGAGCCCAAAGGTAGGCTTCACTCCCACCACGCCGGTGAACTGCGCCGGAATGCGATTGGAGCCGCCGTCGTCGGTGCCCAGCGCGCCAAACGCCATGGCGGTGGCCACCACGACCGCCGACCCGGCACTGGAGCCACCCGGCGTTATGCGTCCGCCGTTGTCGTGCGGGTTCAGCACCTGGCCGGTATAGCTCGAGGTGCCGTTGCCGCGATACGCAAAGTCATCGGCCGCCGTCTTGCCCAGCATGACGGCACCCGCCGCGCGCAGCCGAGCCACTTCCACGGCATCACGCGTCGCGCGCGCGGGAAACAGTGCCGCCCACGGTGCGCTGGAGGCCGTGGTGGGCAACCCTTCCATGTCGTAGATGGACTTGGCAAAGAGCGGTACGCCGTCCAACGGTCCCCGCAGCGCCTTGGCCCGCCACCGGGTGTCCGATGCGGATGCTTCGGCCAACGCGCTGTCGGCCAAGAGATCGATCGCGCGCAGTTGAACGCCTCTGGTGCGGCACTGCTCCAGGGCGCGCTTCGTGATCTCGAGCGCGGTGTACTCGCCGCGTAGGCGACCGGCCTGATACTGGGCAATGGTCCCGTGCAGCGGATCGGCAGCCAGCTGCGCCCACGCCGGCCACTCCACCAGCGGGAGCGCCAGGAGCGCGCCAAAGTGTGTCAGGGCTTCACGTCGGGAAAGACTCATGCGGGGCGGTCTCGGTCGGGAGAAATGCGGCTCCGTAAGAAACAGCGCAGGCTCGCTTCAGCGCCAGCCGTTCGGAGCCCCCCCGCCTCAGCGCTGATCGTACACGGCTCGATACACCACCGTGTCGCCGCCCGTGGTGGTCCGCGGCAGCCGCACCTGCCGGTTCCCCTGGTCTTGCGACGACGAGAATTCAAACGTGCCGTTTACCACGAACTTCACCTCGGTCACCAGACGGCCCGTGCGTGCTGAGACGGTTGCGGTATAGAGGCCGGCACTGTCGGGCACCGGGACCATGGGCGTGTCCTGTTGCCAGGAGAGTGGCAGGTCGGCGCCGCGCACCCCGACGCTCCTTACGTCGGGCACCCGCGAGACATCCACACGAAAGATCACCGTGCGGACGTACGCCTCTTGCACGCACCCCGTGGCCACGGTCATGATGGCCAGCGCGGACATTGCCGCCGTGGTACCCCATCGACGCCGGCACATCACGACGCACGCTCCCGCGAGATCAGCGCATCGAGGCTGAACCGTCCCGCCCCCAACACCATGGTAAAGAGGGAAAACCACACGAAGCCGGTGGCCGGCAGCATGTTCCAATAGCCCGCTTGCCATTGCTGGAAAAAGATGGCCACCAGCATGGTGCACATGATCAGAAAGGCGAAGGGACGCGCCAGCAGCCCGAGCAGAATGCAGACACCACCCACCCCCTCGGCAAAGGCGCCCAACCAGGCGAGCGTGTTGGGAAATTGCGCGAACAGGCCGCCAAACTCCGCCACGTCATTCGGGAACCAGAAGGCCACTTCAAAGAATCCCAGTCCATTCTCCGGCGGCGACCAGGGGAGCCCGAACTTGGGCGCCCCGAAGTACACCGTGAGCATGAAGCCGCACACCAGACGGGGGACAAGCAACAGCACATCCCCGGCCAGCGGCACGGGAACAGGTTTGGTCAGGCGGGCAAGCCACAGGGTCATGGGACTCGGTTGTGAGGGTCTACCGTAGGTTCGCGCCGCACGGTGTCGTGGATGCACTACCCGCGTTTCGAACGTGCCCCCTCCTGTGCTAGTTTCCGGGGTCCATCCTTTGTTTCCGTCTGCGCACCGAGCTCTCCGTGGCCAACATTCTTCAGCACCTTCCTGCCGGCGAAAAGGTCGGCATTGCCTTCTCCGGCGGTCTCGATACCAGCGCGGCGCTGCATTGGATGCGCGAAAAGGGCGCCATTCCGTATGCGTACACCGCCAACCTCGGCCAGCCCGACGAAACGGACTACGACGAGATTCCGCGCAAGGCGATGGCGTACGGCGCCGAGAAGGCCCGGTTGATTGAATGCCGGTCGCAGCTGGTGGCCGAAGGGCTGGCCGCGCTGCAGTGCGGCGCGTTCCACATCAGCACGGCGGGGCAGACGTACTTCAACACCACGCCGCTGGGTCGGGCCGTGACTGGCACGATGCTGGTGGCGGCGATGCGCGAAGATGATGTAAACATCTGGGGCGATGGCAGCACGTTCAAGGGCAACGACATTGAGCGGTTCTATCGCTACGGGTTGCTCACCAACCCCAATCTGCGGGTGTACAAGCCGTGGCTGGATCAGCAGTTCATCGACGAACTGGGCGGCCGCACGGAGATGGCGGAGTACCTCATCAAGTCGGGCTTCGAGTACAAGATGTCGGTGGAGAAGGCCTATTCCACCGACTCCAACATTCTGGGCGCGACGCACGAAGCGAAGGACCTCGAGTTCCTGAACAAGGGGATGCACATCGTGCAACCCATCATGGGTGTGGCGTTCTGGCGTGATGAGGTGGAGGTCAAGCGCGAGACCGTGACCATCCGCTTCGTGGAAGGGTATCCGGTGGCCATCAATGGCCAGGAGTTCGGCAGCGCGCTCGAGCTGTTCACCGAAGCCAACGTGATTGGTGGCCGTCACGGGCTGGGGATGACCGACCAGATTGAGAATCGCATCATTGAAGCGAAGAGCCGTGGCATTTACGAGGCGCCGGGGCTCGCGCTGCTGTTCATTGCGTACGAGCGGCTGGTGACGGGCATTCACAACGAAGACACCATCGAGCAGTACCGCCTGAACGGCAAGAAGCTCGGCCGGTTGCTGTATCAGGGGCGCTGGCTCGACCCGCAGTCGCTCATGCTGCGTGAGAGCGCGCAGCGGTGGGTGGCGCGCGCCGTCACGGGTGAAGTGACCATCGAACTGCGCTGTGGCAACGACTACTCCATCATGGACACGTCGAGTCCGAACCTGACGTACAAGCCCGAGCGTCTCACGATGGAGAAGGGGCAGGAATACTTCTCGCCGCTCGATCGCATTGGGCAGCTCACGATGCGCAACCTCGACATCGTGGACACCCGCGACAAGCTCGCCATCTACTCGGCGACGGGACTGCTCCAGTCTTCGGCCACCAACGGCGTGCCGCAACTGCGGAGTGGAAGCGACGAATAAGCGGCGGCGTTCGCGGCGGGACACACACCGCTTGTCTCGGCCGCCTCAGATCTGAGATCTGAGAGTCAGAGCGTTGCGAGGCCCGAGGTGCGATGGATATCGAATGTGAGAGGGTCGAGATAACCACGACGATGAGAGGTGCGAGTGCTTACGTCCGCTCGTAACAGCGGGGACGACCGCTGTTCCAGCGGCGTCCGTGGGGGGCACATCAGTGCGGAGGCAACTGCTCGCACCTCTCACTGTCGTGGTTATCTCGCCCCTCTCACCCTCGATATCCATCGCACCTCGATCGTCCCAACGCTCTCACCTCAGCGTCCCACATCTCCGATCTCAGATCTCATCCTGCCATGTAGGAGAGGTAGGCCCCTTGTGGGTCCTGCACGATCATGATGCGGCCGTGGGGTGAGTTGATGGGTCCCGCCACGGTCTTGCCGCCGTGCTTGGCCCACACCGCATTCGCTTCCTCCAGGTTGGCCACGGCGAAGTAGGGCATCCAGTTGGGCGGAATGCCTTCCCAGTGCTCGTCCATCTGCAGTACGCCGGCCACGGGGGCGCCGCCGCCAGCGGGATGGAGCGTGTGATAGACCACGCCGGGCGCGTCCAGCTTGTGCACGTCGAGGTCAAACACCTTTGCGTAAAACTCGGCGTTGCTCGCGCCATTGCGGCTGTTCACTTCGCTCCAGCACATGGAGCCGTGTTCGCCCTCGATCTCCGCGCCGATGAACGGGTCGGCTTGCCAGAGCCCGAACACGGCCCCGTCCGCATCGACGGCGATCGCCATGCGTCCGGATCCGGGGATGTCCATGGGTGGCACCATGACCTGACCACCGTTGGTGGTGATGCGCGCGATGGTCTCGTCGGCGTCGGCGGTTCCCCAGTACACGGTCCACACCGTTGGCATGGCCTCTTGTCCCGGCATTTTGGGCGCCAGGGCAGCCGCGGCCCGCCCGCTGGGGGTGCGGGCCATGGTGTAATGCCCGAACGCGGGCCCCATGTCTTCATAGCTCCAGCCGAAGAGTTCGCTATAGAGCGACTTGGCCGCGCCGAGGTCTGAGGTGGACAGATCGAACCAGCACGGCCGGTGGAGCAGCGGGGCGTCGATGGGAGGCATTCGGGTCCTCGGGGGTGGGGAGTGGTCGGAAAAGCTACGGCTGTGGCGTGGCGCGTGCTTCATCTCTGACCCCCCGTTGGACCGCGAATCATCGCGCAGAGTTGCATCCCCGTGGGAAAGGGCGAGTATTCAGCCTCCCACCGAGTCATCCTACCGAAGCAAAGGAGTTGCTCATGAAGCGTTTCATGCAGGGTGCCGCCGCGGCACTCGCCCTGGCCCTCGTGCCCCAGCTCGTGCAGGCGCAGGACAACGAGAAGTCGATGGCCGTCAAAGGCGGCATCCAGATGAAGGGGTGGATGGGTGTCGTGGACGCCAAGGAAGCCAAGGCCGGTCTCACCGTAGACAGCGCCAAGTTCGTGTCGATGGGCCCGGGCATGCACGCCACGACTGGTCCGGCCATTACGTACTGGAATCCGTCCATGAAGGCGAGCGGTGACTACACCGTGAAGGCCACCTTCTCGGAGCGTGAGTACATGGGGCTCAACAACCACCCGCATCCGTACGGGCTGGTCATGGCCGGTAACGACATGGGCGCCGAGGGGGCCAGCTACCTGTACTGCGCGGCGTACGGCAACGGCAACTTCATCGTGCGTGGCTTTGGTCCGGCCCCGTTCCAGATGAACGGCCCGCGCGGCGGCATGCACCCGGCGGTGAACAAGGCCGAAGCCAAGGGCAAGCCGGTCACGCAGGAAATCGCCATGTCGGTGAAGGGCGACAAGGTCTCCTGCAGCATCAACGGGCAGGAAGTGGCCAGCTATACCAAGGCCGAAGTGACCGGTGCGGGTAAGCTCAAGAGCACCGACGGCGTGGTGGGCTTCCGCATGGGCCACAACACCGACGCGCACATCGCCGGTTTCGCGCTCACCAAGAACTGAGTTCAACGCGTATGCGCATAGCCGTGGTGGGTGCCGGTGCAGTGGGCGGCGTGTTTGGCGCCCGACTCGCCACGGCTGGTCACGAGGTCACGTTCCTCGCGCGCGGCACCACGTTGGAGGTGCTGCGCACGCAGGGGCTGCAGTTGGAGAGTGTGCACGGCAACGTGCACCTCTCTCCCACGCACGCCACCGATGATCCCGCCGCCATTGGTGTGGTGGATTGTGTGTTGGTGGGCGTGAAAGCCACGCAGGTGGCGGCCATTGCGCCGTCGCTGCGCCCCCTGCTTGGTCAGCACACGGCGGTTATCCCACTGCAGAACGGGGTGGAGGCCAGCGTACAACTGGCGCAGGCGCTGGGCCCCGACCATGTGCTGGAAGGGTTGTGCCGGGTGATTGCCGAACAGGCCGGCCCCGGGAAGATCCGCCACATGGCGGTCACGCCGCTGCTGGAGTTCGGACCGCGCGCCGGGCACCCGCCAGCCCCGGCCGTCGCGGCCGCCCTTCCCGCCATTGCTGACGCCATCAACGCGGCAGGGATGCAGGCGCTCATTCCCGCCGACATGGCGGTCGCGCTCTGGGAAAAATTCCTGTTCATTGAGCCCATTGGGGTTGTCTGCGCGGCCACGGGAGAGTCGTTCGGCCCCGTACGAACTATTGCGGAGACCCGCGCGCTGGTGGACGCCGCGCTTGACGAAGTCATTGCGGTGGGGCAAGCCGTCGGTGTCGCGTGGCCAGCCGATGCAAAAGCCGTGGTTTGGCAGCGATATGACAGTTTGCCACCGCACGAACGCACCAGCATGGCACGCGACCTCCTCGCGCAACGCCCCAGTGAGTTTGACGCCCAGACCGGCGCGGTAGTGCGGCTGGGACAGCAGTATAGCGTCGCCACGCCTGTGCATGCCGTGCTGCACGCGGTGTTGCTGCCACGGGTAATTCCCGCCACCTGATCCGCCAGCAGCGCGACAGTCCAGGGGGCGCGCTTCGCGCAGCGGCGCCGCACGCACGCCGCCGGGTCGCGCACCAGGCCGCCGCGGTCCCGGCCATGTAATCTCCCTCATTCGCATTTTTCAACGAATTCGCAGCGGGTTGTCCCGACCGTGCGTAATTTCAAGTACGCGCACCACTCTCCGATCTCCCCCCCCGTCGGAGCAGGCGCACCCCCGTGGTACACGCTGGTCCAGCAGGTAGACGACGCTCGCTGTTGTTCATCGCCCCGCGATGCATGACACGGGCGCACTCTGTGGAGTCGCTGCATGAAGGTTCTGCTCGCATGGTCGGGACTGACGGCATCGGTAACGATGATCTCATCGTTGCTGACGTCCGATCCGTTGCCGCCAACTCGTGAACGCGCTGCCTCCGCCACGCCCGCGCGTGGTCCGGCGGCCGCAACGCATCCGGTACTCTCCCGGTCCATTACGCCGACCCGCGCGCCGGCCAAGTTTGGCGCCCGCGGCATGGCCATCGCTGCCCTCGACAGCACGGTACAGCGCTATTGTGGCCAGTGCCACAATCCCACCATGCGTCGGGGCAATCTCAATCTCCGCGGCTACAGCATTGCCAAGGCCACTGGGAGCGATGCCACCGAAAAGATGATCCGTAAGCTGCGCGCCGAGATGATGCCGCCGCCGGGGTCCAGGCGCCCCACTGGCGACACCCTGCTCGCGCTCGTGGAAACGCTGGAACAGACCATGGACGCCGTGCCCACCAACCCGGGAACGCGCTCCTTCCAGCGGCTCAATCGCGCCGAGTATGAGCGCGTGTTGCGTGATCTGGTCGGCCTCGATGTCGACGCCGGCGACTGGCTGCCGCTCGACACCAAGAGTGCCAACTTCGATAACATCTCCGATGTGCAGGTGCTGTCGCCCACGCTGCTGGAGGGCTACCTCAACGCCGCCGCCGCCGTGAGCCGCATGGCCGTTGGCGATACGAAGACGGGGGTGCAGCAGGTGCTGTACAAGACTTCGCCCTTCGCGTCGCAGCACCCGTGGGACCACGTGGAAGGCACGCCGTACGGCACGCGCGGCGGCCTTGTCATCAAGCACTCGTTCCCGGCTGATGGCGAATACCAGATCCGCGTGAACGTGGGTGGCGGCATTGGTCGCCCCAACGAAGACGTGGATGTCTCCATCGATGGCGAACGCGTGGCGCTGCTGCGCTACGACCGTGGCATCAATCGCAACAGCGAATCGGCCGACCTCCCGTTGGGCGCCGACTACCTGACCACTGAGCCGCTGGCCATCAAGGGCGGTCAGCGCACGGTCACCGTCGCCTTCGCCAGAAACTCCGAAGGGCCGTACGAAGATCTCATCAAGCCGCATGAGTGGTCGCGTGCCTCGCAGGGCAATGGCGCGCCCGGGACCACCGAGCCGGCCTACCTCATGGACGTGCTGATCGCGGGCCCCACCAAGGTGACCGGGCTCTCCGACTCCCGCAGCCGTCGCGCCATCTTCACCTGCGCCCCCAAGGCCGCTGCCGCGCAGCGCGTCTGCGCCCAAAGCATCCTGGAACGCCTCGCCAGCCGAGCCTATCGTCGCCCGCTTACGGCCAACGATCGCCGCTCGCTCATGAGCTTCTACGACAAGGGCGCCGCGGTTGGCGGAACGGAAGGCTTTGAGGAAGGGGTGCGCCTCGGCATGCAGGCCATGCTGGCCAGTCCGCACTTCATCTTCCGCTTCGAACGCACCCCCGCCGGTGTGGCGGAAGGCACCGACTTCCGCATCGATGACAACGAGCTGGCCACGCGCCTGTCGTTCTTCCTGTGGAGCACGATCCCCGACGAACGGCTGCTCACGCTCGCCAAGACGCGCCGCCTGTCGCAGCCGGCGGTGTTCAACGCCGAAGTGCGCCGCATGCTCGCCGACCCGCGTGCCGAAGCGCTGAGCACCCGTTTCGCCGCACAGTGGCTGCGCCTGCAGGATCTCGACAAGGTGAAGCCCGACGCGTTCCTCTTCCCCGACTTCGATTCGCAGCTCGGCGCCGCGATGCAGAAGGAAACGGAGCTGTTCTTCGAGGACCTCACCCGCCGCGACCGCAGCGTGCTCACGGCGTTCACCGCCGACTCCACGTTTGTAAACGAGCGGCTGGCGCGCCACTACGGCATTCCCAATGTGTCGGGCTCGCACTTCCGCAAAGTGGCCTACGCCGACGATCAGCGTCGTGGCATTTTGGGCCATGGCAGCGTGCTCGTGCAAACCTCCCTCGGCAATCGCACGAGCCCGGTGCTCCGTGGCAAGTGGGTCATGGAAGTGCTGCTGGGCGCGCCGCCGCCACCGCCGCCGCCCAACGTGCCGGACCTCGAGCAGACCGTGGGCGCCAAGGACGGCAAGCAGCTCACGACGCGTGAGCGTATGGAAATGCACCGGGCCAACCCCACGTGCAAATCCTGCCACAACTTCATGGATCCCATTGGCCTGGCGCTCGACAACTTCGACGTCACCGGCAAGCTGCGCTTCCGTGAGAACGGCGCCCAGCTGGATACGCGTGGCAATCTGTACGACGGCACGGCCATCACCACCACGGCCGACCTGACCAAGGCCCTGCTGAAGCGTCCGTTGCCACTCATGCGGAACTTCACGGAGAACCTCATGGCGTATGCTCTCGGCCGTCGCGTCGAGGACTACGACATGCCCACGGTGCGCGCCATTGTGCGCGACGCCGGCAAGCAGAACTACCGGATGTCCGCGTTCGTGATGGGTGTGGTGAACAGCAAGGCCTTCCAAACCAAGCGCGTCGAGCCGGTCTCGGCTGACGCGAATCAGAACTGAACCCTTTAGGAGCCTCTCCGATGCAATTTTTGACGCAGAAGACGTTGGAACGCCGGTCGTTCCTGAAGGGGTTGAGTGCGACGGTCGCCCTGCCGTATCTCGACGCCATGGAACCCGCGCGTCGCTTCCTTGCCGGGAGCGGTGCCGCCGCCGCGGCCGCTGGCCATCAGCGGCTGGTGTGCATTGAGTCGGTGCACGGCGCGGCCGGCAGCAACAGCTGGGGTGCCTCGAAGTACCTCTGGGCGCCGGAAGGGGTGGGGCGTCAGTTTGAGTTCTCCGCCGACAGCGCGCTCGCGCCACTGAACGACTGGCGCAAGCATCTCACGATTGTCAGCAACACCGACGTGCGCATGGCCGAGGCGTTTGATGCGCCCGAAATCGGCGGCGATCACTTCCGCAGCAGCGCGGTGTTCCTCACGCAGTCGCACCCCAAGCAGACGCAGGGGTCCGACCTGTTTGTGGGCACCAGCTTCGATCAGATCGTGGCGCGCAAGATCGGGCAGGACACGCCCATCCCCTCCATGCAGCTGTGCATCGAGAATCTCGATCAGGCCGGCGGTTGCACGTACAACTACTCGTGCGCCTACACCGACACGATCAGCTGGGCGTCGCCGAACGATCCGCTGCCCATGATTCGCAATCCGCGCGCCGCCTTCGATCTGTTGTTCGGCGCCGGGTCCACCAACGCCGACCGTTCGTCGCGCCGGAAGGACAACGGCAGCATTCTCGACTGGGTGGTGGACGAAATGAGCGCGCTCAAGCGCACGCTCGGCCCTACCGACCGTCGTCGCGTGGATCAGTATCTCGAAAACGTGCGCGAACTCGAGCGTCGTATTCAGAAGGTGGAAGCGAAGAACCAGAGCGGCGACGAGCGGCTGTTGCCGGAAGCGCCGGTGGGCGTGCCCGACTCGTTCGAAGAGCACGTCAAGCTCATGTTTGACATTCAGGTGCTGGCATTCCAGAGCGACATGACGCGTGTCTTCTCCTTCAAGACCGGTCGTGATGCGTCGAGCCGCACGTTCCCCGAGAGCGGTACGAACAAGGGCTTCCACCCGGCGTCGCACCATGGCGGACGCGAGTCGGCGATCCTCGAGTTCAACATGATCAACAAGTACCACGTCTCCATGCTGCCGTACTTCCTGCAGCGGCTCAAGGACACGAAGGAAGGCGACAGCAACCTGCTCGACAACACGACGATTGTGTACGGGTCGCCCATGGCCGACGGCAACGTGCACAACCATCGTCGCTGCCCGCTCATTCTGCTGGGCGGTGAGAACGGCATGCTTCCCACGAACACGCACCTCAAGGCGCCCGACGGTACGCCCATGGCCGACGTGTTCCTGTCGCTGCTGCACAAGTACAATGTGGACGCGCCGAGCTTCGGCGACAGCGTGGCTCCATTCGCGCTTTACACCAACGCCTGATCGAGGATATCCCGCATGCGGACCCCGTTGCGGATTCATCTCATAGCCGGCGTGGCCGGAGCGGCCAGTCTGGCGCTCCTGTCGGTGCCGGCGCTGGCGCAGGGCACCCGGACTGACAGCAAGCAGCCGGTGCGACTTTCCTCGGTGGGCGCGGCACGGCCCACCAACGCGTCGCCGGCTATTGCCGAAGCGGCGCGTCAGGGCGATCTCGAACGCGTGCGCACGCTGCTGGCGCAGCGCAACGACGTGAACATTCCGCTGGGTGATGGGATGACGGCGTTGCACTGGGCGGCCGAGCGTGGTGATGCGGCCATGGCCAGTGCGCTGCTCAAGGCGGGGGCCAAGCTCACGCCCACGACGCGCAACGGCGGCTACACCCCGCTGCACATTGCGGCGCGCGGCGGCAACGGCGCCGTGGTGCAATCGCTGTTGGCGGCCGGGGCCGATCCCAAGGTGCTCACCACCACGGGCGCCACCGCGTTGCATCTGGCGGCGCAGGCCGGCGATGTGGCTTCGGTCAATGCCCTGGTGGCCAAGAAGGCGGACGTGAACGCCCCGGAACGCAACTGGGGGCAGACGCCGCTCATGTTTGCGGCGTCGGCCGATCGCCCCGCGGTGATTGCCGCGCTCATCAAGGCGGGCGCCAGCACGCAGCTCAAGTCCAACAAGGTCGATCTCACCGAAGAACTGGCACGGCAGCAGGCGGCCGCCCGCAAGCGGAACGAAATGCTGTTCTCGTTCCTGCCGGAGAAGGTGCGCGACTCCGCGCTCAAGGCCATCTCCAAGCAGGAAGCGGAGCAGGCCGCGTTGCGTCGGCAGTTTGGCATTGGCGTTGAGCCGGTGCCGGGTGCGGATACGGCCAAAAAGGCGGCGCCGGCAGCCGGTGCTGCGACTGGTGCTGTTGCAACGGCGGCGGCGCCGGCATCGACCGTACCGGTACGCCCGCCCGCGCCCAAAGCTGACAGCGCCAAGGCCCCGCGCATCGGGCTCATTGCGCCGCCGGTGGCGTCGCTTACGCCCAAGCAGATTGAAGAAGCCATTCTGGCCGGGCGCGCGATGTACGAAAAGAAGGACATCGACAAGACCACCGAAACGGTGGTGCCGCGCGATACCACCAATGGCTTCAACGCCAACTACGAAGCGTCGGTGGGGAGCATGGGTGGCATGACCGCGTTGCATCACGCGGTGCGTCAGGGCAACATCGCGGCGGCCATGGCGCTGGTGGATGGGGGTGCCAACATCAATGAGATGTCGGCCAGCGACAGCACCACGCCGTTGCTCCACGCCGCCATCAATGGCCACTTCGATCTGGCCATGGAGCTGGTGAAGCGTGGGGCCGATGTGAAGCTGGCCAGCATTCACGGTCTGACGCCGCTGTATGCCGCCATCAACACCTTCTGGCATCCGCGGTCACGGTATCCGCAGCCGCAGGCGGTGCAGCTGCAGAAGACGACGCACTACGAACTCATGGGCGCCCTCATCAAGGCCGGTGCCGATGTGAATGTGCGCATGAAGAAGAACATCTGGTTCTTTGGCTACAGCAACTGTGGCAACGCCAACTGCGGCCTGGAGCTGCTCGATGGCACGTCGCCGTTCTGGCGTGCGACGTACGCGGTCGATCTCGAGGCCATGAAGATGCTCAAGAAGGCCGGCGCCGTTGATACCATGCCGTCATTCCGTCCGCCGCAGCTGGGACGTCGCCGCGCCCCGACGCAGGGTGAAGGTGGCGGATTTAAGCCCGACGCGTGGCTCGACTCCGCGTCCAAGGCGGTTCCGGTGGGTATTGGCACGTATCCCATTCACGCCGCGGCCGGCGTGGGTTACGGCAACGGTTTCGCGGGTAATGCGCACCGGCATGCGCCCGACGGCTGGATGCCCGTAATGAAGTATCTGGTGGAAGAGCTGGGGCACGACGTGAACAAGCGCGACCTCAACGGCTACACGCCGTTGCATCATGCGGCCTCACGTGGCGACAACGAGATGATTCAGTATCTCGTAAGCAAGGGCGCTGACCCCAAGGCCGTTGGTCGCGACTTCCGCACCACCGTGGACCTGGCCAACGGGCCGGTGCAGCGTCTGCGCCCGTTCCCGGAGACGATCTTGTTGCTCGAGAAGCTCGGGGCCCGCAACAACAACCGGTGCGTCGGCTGCTGATTCCACTGGCTGAATGAACAAAACGAAACGGGGGCGATGCCATTGGTATCGCCCCCGTTTCGCACGAAGCCAGCGCGCTACTTCTTTTCGCCTGCGATCAGCAGTTGCACATGTTCCTGCGCCTGCTGCAGTCCGCCTTCGCCATTGCCCCAATCGACCCGACCATCGGCGTTGGTATCCGCACCATTGGCGAGCTGGTTGCACAATGACGCCAGCTGCGAAATGAGCGACGAGGCCTCCTTGGCGTCGGTGGCGCTCTGAATCTGCTTGATGAGCGCGATGGCGGCATCGACGCGCGTCAACGTGCCGCGCGCGGCGGCGGCAATGTGTGTGGCGTGAATCTTCACGCCCCCTGACGCGCCGGTTTCCTTGGCCGCCAGCTCGATGTGCTGCGCCACACCACCGGCCGCCTTCCTGAGTCCGTAGCCTTTGCCCGGCCCCTCTTTCATGAGCGACGGGTCGAGCGCGTTGAGCACATGACCGGCGTGCATCTGCATCGCGGCGAGATTGGTCGGCGTGCGCGTCGCGAGCGCGGCGTGCTGACTGGCCACGGCCGCCTCGGCGAAGGCCATGGGAAGCAGCCCCATCTTTTCGGGCGTGTCCACGTAGGACGTGGTGACGTGGCCAATGTGCGTCCCCACGAGTCCGGGCGGGAGCTGTGCAGCCGGCACGAAGCCGGGCGCGGCAGCCACCGCCATACGTCCCGGGATGGGGACACCGGTGATCTTGGCCACGACACTGTCGAACTGCGTACGCAATTCGAGGTTGGTGCTCACGACGAACCGCCGACGTTGGTACTCGTCTTCGGTGAGGCCGCGGGCGGTGAGCACCTGAGCGACCGCCTCGCGCTTTTTCTGCGCGAGTTCGAGCTGGGCGTCCTTGGTCTTGTTCTTCGACTGTGCCGAGCGGGCGTCGGCGGAGTCATGAACCAGACCGATGGCGATGTGTGTTTCCGCCAGGAGCTTGACGTCAGCTGGTGTGAGTGAGGACACCGGTGGTTGGGCGCCGGCGGTACGGTTACCGGTGCTTCCGGTGGACGATTGGGCGTGTGCCGCGGCGGGGATGGAGACCGTCAGCAGAGCGGCGACAACGTACGGCGGGAGGGAGGGCGAACGGGTCATGCTGAATGCTCGTGCAAAACCTGCTCCGACGCAAATGAACGGGAGGATGTATGTCTGCGTATTACGCTGCAGGGGATACCGGCGTTGTTCGTGAGCTCTCCGTTCCCAGTCCTCTGGCGCCATGGCGCGTGAGGGCGCATCCTCTGGGGATCCGGATGCTGTTCCCACCGTGGCCCCTCTGTCCTTCCTTCCTCCCCGGGAGCCCCCCGCATGTCTCCGATGTTCACCTCCAGTCTTCGCCGCGCCCTCGTGGCGGCGGGTGCACTCACCGTCATGACCAGCGCGCTCGCCGCGCAGCAGCAGCGCCCGCCGCGCGATCCGCGCAACATGGGCGGCGGCAACTGCCCCGATAATCCATACAACTGCAAGGACGCCGCCAATCCGCTCCCGGCGCCCAACACGGTGTGGCTGGAAGAAATGACGTGGATGGATATCCGTGACGCCATCAAGGCGGGCAAGAAGACGGTGATCATCCCCACCGGTGGCATGGAGCCCAACGGTCCCTGGCTGGTGACGGGCAAGCACAATTACGTGCTGCACACCAACTGCGAAGCGATTGCCCGCAAAATGGGCAACGCGCTCTGCGCACCCATTGTGAAGTTCGTCCCCGAAGGCAGTTATGACCCGCCCAGCGGCCACATGACATCGCCTGGCACGATCAGCATGCGCGAAGAAACGTTCCGCATGCTGCTCACCGACATCACCGGCAGCCTCAAGGCACACGGCTTCGAGACCATCATCTACATTGGCGATAGCGGCGGGAATCAGGGCGGTCAGCGTGCCGTCGCTGATTCGCTCACGGCGCTCTGGAAGGGGGCGCCCATCGTGGCCCACGTACAGGAGTACTACGACTACGCCAGCGTGGCCAAGCACATGGAAGCGAAGGGCGTGAAGCAGACCAAAGCCGACGGACTGCACGACGATGCCGAAATCTCGCTGAACATGTTCATCGACGATCCCAAGAGCATTCGCTACGATGAGCGCGTGAAGGCCGGCCTGGCCACCATCAACGGCGTGTCGCTGACCAACCGCAAGCAGATCACCGAGTGGGCCAAGGAAGTGGTGGCGTTCCGGGCGCAGGTCACGGTTGACGCCATCAACAAGGCCGTGGCCAACAAGGGCACGCTCCCCGCGCCGCCACGTCGTCCGGGAAACTGATGCGGCGCTGACCGCGCAGGACATGTTTCTGTCTGTACGGTGCGTGGCTATTCTTCGGAATGGTTACGCACCGTTTGCGTCTTGTACGCCCGGCGATCGCCGCCTCCGTGCTGCTGCTCGCGACTCTCTCCGTTGTACCGCTTTCCGCGCAGCCGTCGCCGTCGTCCCTGCAGCCGTCGCCGTCGCTCCCGGCGCAGTGGCTTACGGCTCCCGTAACGCTGGACGGCAAGCTCAATGAACCCGTGTGGCGCACGGCGCCGGTGGCCACGAACTTCGTGCAGCGCGTGCCGCGCGATGGCAGTGCCGCTTCGCAGCGGAGTGAGGTCCGCATTGCCTACGATGCCGACGCGCTCTATGTGGGCGTGCGCAACTTCGACAGCGCCCCCGACAGTATTGCGCAACAGTTGGGGCGACGTGATGCCGACGATCTCTATGCCGACTGGTTCTACGTGGGCTTTGACAGCTACGGTGACAAGCGCACGGCGTTTGTTTTCGGGGTGAATCCGCGTGGTGTCTTGAGCGACTCCTATACCACCAACGACAGCTTCGAGAACGACGACGAAAGTTGGGATGCGGTGTGGAATGTGGTGGCGCGCATTGATAGTGTCGGCTGGACCGCCGAGTTTCGCATTCCGCTGTCGCAGTTGCGGTACGATGTGCTGAATGGCGTTGGTGCCGTGCGCCCGTGGGGGCTCAACTTTTCGCGAGTCATTGCGCGGCACGGCGAAGAGTCGTTCTGGTCACCCACACCCGCCAACGCGCCGGGCTTCGTCTCGCGCTTTGGCAGTCTGGTGGGACTGGATTCGCTGCGTCCCCCCTCGCGCACGGAGTTCATTCCGTATATCCGCACCCAGCTCGAAGCACAACCGGAGGGGGTGCGAAATCGGTTTGTGCCTGGCCAGAAACTGGCCGGTGCGCTGGGTGGCGATGCCCGCATCAAACTGCCGCAGTCGCTCACGCTTACGGCCACCATCAATCCCGACTTCGGGCAGGTGGAAGCCGACCCGGCGGTCGTGAATCTCAGTGCCTTCGAGGTGTTCTTCCAGGAGCGGCGTCCGTTCTTTCTCGAGAACGCCGACGGTTTTGGCTTTGGCACCACCCGAACCATCAACGACAACGACCCGCCGCGCTTTTTCTACAGCCGCCGGGTTGGTCGCGCTCCGCAGCGTCAGCCGGGTGGTGACAGTGTGGAGGCGGTTCGTATCACGACCCAGACACCCATTGTTGGCGCCGTCAAACTGTCAGGCACCACGCCGTCGGGGTGGCAAGTGGGGGTGCTCAACGCCGTCACCGCCCACGAGCACGCGGACGTGCTGCGCCGGAACGGTCAGGTCGTGCGCGAGGCCGTGGAGCCCCGCTCCAACTATCACGTGTCACGCGTGCGTCGCCTGTTGCGCGGCGGCAATACCGGCGTGGGCGGCTTCCTCTCCGATACCCGACGGTCGCTCGGCGATTCCGTGCTCGCCATACGGCTCCCGACATCGGCTACCGTTGGGGGCGTGGACTGGGAGCACGCGTGGAACAACCGCATGTACGCCGTGAGCGGTGTCTGGTCGGGGAGCAGCGTGACCGGCTCACGCGAAGTCGTGCAACGGCTGCAGACGGCCAACTACCGGGCCTTTCAGCGCCCGGATGCGGACCACGTGGAATTTGATCCTACCCGCACACGACTGACCGGACACTTCGGCGCGCTGTCCGTCGCAAAGCTGGCGGGACAGCGGGTGTTGGGCAGCCTCACCTACGAAGAGACCAGCCCGGGCTTTGAGGTCAACGACCTTGGCTTTCAGGTCCGCTCCGACGTGCGCTCGCTGTCGTCGGCGCTGCGCTATCGCAATCCGTTTCAGAACCGCTGGTCACGCGAGTGGGGCGCCAGTGTCTTTCAAACACTCGGCCAGAACTTTGACGGCGAACGCATTGAAACCCGCACGAGTGTGCTGGCTGATGCCACGTTCCTCAACTTCTGGTCGGCGTCGTACCGCTTGTCGTATTCGCCGGAAACCTTCAACGACCGATTGCTGCGTGGGGGCCCTCTCGCGTTGCGCCCCACGCAAACGCTGCATTCGCTTCAGGTAGAGAGTGATGGCCGCCGCACGCTGATTCTGTCGGCCAATGTGCAACAGACCAGCGATCCGACCGGTCGGTTGACGCAGAGCGCGTCGGTGGAACTGGATTGGCGTCCACTGCCGCAGGCGCGCATTCGTGTAGGCCCCTCGCTCGAAAGCGGCCGCACTACCGATCAATACGTGCAGGCGGTGTCTGACACGCTGGCCCGTACCACGTTTGGCCGCCGGTATGTGTTTGCCAACGTGCAGCAGCGCGAAGCGCGCCTCAACACGCGCGTGGACTGGACCTTCTCGCCCTGGCTCTCGCTGCAGCTGTTCCTGCAGCCTTTTGCGTCGTCGGGGGAGTTCTCCCGCTACAAGGAGTTCACGACGCCGCGTGAGTTTGCGTTTGCCGAGTACGGACGCGACCGGGGACGCTTTTTGCCCACCACAGGGAGCGGGATCGCGATTGATCCCGATAGCGACGGGCCGGCGCGGCCCTTTGTGGTTCCCATGCAGGATTTCACGGTGCGGGCGCTGCGCGGGAACGCCGTGGTGCGCTGGGAATACCGCCCCGGAAGTTCGCTCTTCTTTGTGTGGACGCAGCAGCGCGAGGCGGAGCTGGAAGCGGCCAACTTTGATATCGCCAATCAGGTGGGCCGCGCCTTTGCCGACCCCGGCCGTCACGTCTTTCTGATCAAGTACTCGCGATGGATTGGGCGGTAGAGCTTCAAATACGATATTCTTCACTTATCATGACACCAAAGACGCTCGGCATTCTCGCTGCCTTCCTGCTCTGCAGCGCCTGCTCGGATGCGCCATCGGATCAGGTGGCAGACACGGCGCTACCGCCAACTGACGCGGTCGCCTCGGCGCTGCCCACGCTGCCCAAGTTTGGTGACGTGGTACCGGACAGCGGCCCTCCGGTGCAGCAGGTGCGGAGCGCAGCTGGTGTACGCCTTGTGATGGACCCGGCGCCGGGGGATCAGATCAACGCGCTGCAGCCGCCGGTGCTGGTCTTGGCAAACGGCCAACGCCTGCTGTTCGCAGGGTCGGCCGTCACCAAAGACAGTGCCTATTTCGTGGGCGAGGTCGCGTTGTCCGTTCCCGCTGCCACCCTGCCACTTCGCGGCGAACTCACCACCAGCTATTGCCGGAAGGGTGAGAACTTGTGCCGGACCGCGAAACGGCAGATCGCCGCCGAGTAGCTGCGTGCGCTAGCGCACCGTGGCGCGCTCAATGACGGTGCTGGTGGGCGTGCGCTGCGCGAGGTATACCACGCCGCCCGGGCCGAAGCCCAGAATGGTACGTCCTTCGGGAATGAGTACACGCTCCGTGACCACGCCCTGACTGTTGATCACGTCGTACACTGAACCCGCCGGCTGCGGCTTGGTCGCAATGGTCAGCACCCAGATGTTGCCATCGGCGTCGGCGCGGGTGTTGTTGGCAAAGAACGGCGGCTGGTAGTCGGGAATCTCACTGGCCGACACCACGTTGATCTTGGGGGCGGAAATCTGCGGCGCGCGCGCCGGCGCACCACCAGCCGGGCCGGCACTGGCCTCGAAGCGCATCACCACCTGCGGGCGGGCGCCACCAGCACCGCCCATGGCCGCCCCAAACGCCGACGCCATCGCTGCGCCCTGCGACGGATTCGCGGCTGCCTGCTTGTCGAGAATGGTCTTTACGCTATCGACCAGCTTGGTCTTGTCTTCGTCGGTCATGCGCTTCCAGTCAAACGCCATCTTGGGGGACTCGCGACGCGTGCCGTTGGCGTCCACCCAATCCACGTGGTAATCGCGACCGCGCAAGAAGCCCACGGTTCCATTGGGGAGCACCGCCCAGTCATCGATGGTGGGGAGCGGGTTGACCTCAATGGAGATATTCATTTTGCCATCGTCGGTGCGATTGATGCTGGTATTCGTCTTGGGGATCTTCACGAAACCCAGCGTATCCACCACGCGTGTCTGCAGATTGACGCGCGTAATGGCCATCGTGTCGGCCATGGTGGGCATCTGTGGTGTGCCCGTGCTCGACATCTGCATGCGCATGCCGGGCATGCCGCGGTACACCAGGTGCCCTTCGCTGTAGTACGCGCCCGCCCCCATGCCACCGGCGGCCAGCATCATGGCGTCCTGCGCACGCGGCACCGACATGACTCGCTGTACTTCACCGTTGGCGTCGATGACCAGCATGGAGAGCGACTGCGCGTCCACGAACAGGGTGGAGTCGCCGCGGAAGGCGATCAAACTCGCCAACCCGCCGCCGTACGCGTTCGGATTTCCGGGGGTCGTATCCGCCACCACCTTGAGCACCGCAAACGTGGAGTCGAGCAGCAGCACCCGCTTGGCCGTGATGTCGTTCACCAGCAACTTGCCGCCGGGGAGCGCGCGAATGTTGTTCACCGTGCCCAGCGAATCCTTGGAAACGGCCTTCACGCTCCCCAACGGGCGGATTGCTGGACGGCTGGAGGATGTTGGAGCCTGCGCGCGCAGGGTGGGGGCAGCGAGGGCGAGGGCGGCGAGAAGGAGGCGAGGGTACATATGAGTATGATCGGAAGGTTTGTGGTGCTGAGTGCGTTCAGGGAGCCTATTGCCGCATGATGATCGTCTGCGCCCCACCGCCCATGCCGCCGGCCATCATCATGCCGGGGTTGAGCATCATGCCACCACCACCACCGGCGGTGCCGGAGCGGATGGTCTTGAGATAGCGGTCGTCAAGCGCGAGGGCGATGAACGGCGGGAGTTTCCGGAACTGCTGCGCCGTGAGCAGCTTCTTCACCTGTGGCGCGTAGCCACGCAGCATATCAATGCTGGCTTCACGCGCGCGCACATACTGGAAGTAAATGCGATCCTTGTCGTAGCCGTCGGGGAGCGCCGCAAACTGTGTGGCAATGGGAGCCCAGATGGAATCGAGACGCACCAGATAGCGACGGTTCATCGTGGCCATGGCGTCGGCCTGATCGGAGCTCAGCTTGAGTGTATCCTGATCACGCAGAATGGTACCCAACGGGTTGGGCACGCCACCGTTGCCGAATTGGGCCTTGATGAGCGGGGCCGTGGCCTTCACGCCGTCGGTGCGACGACCACGGTCGAGCGCCTGCGTGAGCACCTGCCGTTCGCGCGTGGGGCCAATATCGTAGCGCACCGACGCCGTGACCGTGACCGGGGCTCGGAACTGCTGGAACTGCGGGTTGGTGGCGGCAAAGCGCTCGTTCACTTCGTACTTGTAGCGGCGCGTCACCGGATCAAAGCCGCGCACATACAGCAGCGACTGATCGAGGAACGGCTGCTGTCCCCAGCCGCGCAGGTTGTTTTCGCCGTGCAGCAGCAGATCTGCCGCGCCAATGGGGTTGGACACGTTGAGCGAGATGTTCATCCGCTGCGGCAGGCGCAGCTTGAGCGGGTTGAGGCCAATGCTCAAATTGGCCGTGGTGATCCACGGACCCTGGCAGCTGTTGCGTGCCGCCAACGTGCCCAGCTGACGTGTCAGGCATTCCTTGGCTACCCGCGACCCGTTCTGCAGCAGCGCTTGCATGCCGCTGGCCACCACGGCATCGGCGGTAGCGGCCGGATTGAACACGAATGCCCGGTCATTGGCAAAGCCATCACCGTTCACATCACCACCAATGGTGGGCGTCAGCGGTGTGCCGGAGCGGATCTGCCCGAACCAGCCAATCCGCACCACATCAAAGGCGTTCCAGTTGATCGTGTACGTGATCTGGTGTCGGGAGTCAAACCCTGAGCGCGACCAGTCTACGTCGAGTGGATTACCCGCCGTGCTTTGGAAGCCGCGGAACTGCTCGCGCACGTTGCCATATGTGTAGCTGGCGTTCCAGCTGAAGTTGGTGTTGAACGCCAACGGTGACAGGCGCACGCTGAACTGCCCGCTGCGCGAGCGCAGGTCACTCACCTGTTCCGACACTCGCTGGTACTGTGCCACCTGACGGCCGTCGCCGGCGGCAATACCACCCGTGAGTGGTACAATGCTGGACACATTCACAAACACCGGACGGTTGTCTTCGTTGTCGAGGGCGAAGCGCTGCGCGCCGCCAAAGTTGCGATCAATGAAGCTGGCCTGTTGGGTGTTGAGCGAGTACGTCGCGTCAAACGATGCATTGAAGCGGTTCCAGAGCACCGGGCCGCTCCAGCTCAGGTTGCTGCGCACACTGCGCGCCGGGGCAAAATTGCTGCTGAACAGCGTCACGTTGGGGACGCTGTTGTTGAACAATGATCCCGTGCTGCCATCGGCGCAGCGCGACGGAATGTTGGAGAGCGACGTATACGCATTCCAGTCGGGCGAGGGCACCGCGCCACCCACACATGCCAACTGCTGAATGGCACTGGCCAACCCGGTGTTGTCGATCGCCGATCCAATCGTGGTGGCCTGCGGCGTGTTCTGAAAGACGCCTACGCCGCCGCGCACCACGGCACGCGGGCCGCGGAAGGCGCCTTCAAAGGCCCCGATTTGCGGGCCTGTGCCATACTGCCACGAGAAGCCAATGCGCGGGCTCACGAACACCCCGTTGGGCACTCGATCGTTGCGAAGGCCCAAGCGCGCTTCGAGGTCGGTGTTCCGCGTTGGCGTGTTGAGAAACTGATTGGCGTCCACTCGCACGCCGTACTGAATTTGCAGCGTTTGCGAGCGACGGTACGAATCGCCCAGCGAGATGGCCCCAATCACCACACTGGCATCACGCTCCCGCGGCGACAGCGTGCGCGTATACGACAGCGGCAACCCGGCCTGCAAATCGGCCAGTGAGTTGTAGGTAAACGTGCCCAGCCGGTTGGTCGTCTGATCCTGCGCCGAGCCGTCACGACGGATTTCCGTGCCCAGCTTGAGACGGTGTTTGTTGTTGCCGCTGAACCACGACAGCGTATTGTTGGCCATCAGGCTCGTGCTCTGCTGCGTGGTGTTCAGAAACTGGTTGCCACCAAACGACAGCACCTGCACCCCACTGCTGCCGTCGGCAAAGGTGGAGTTCACGCGCACACGTCCTGCCGGCAGGTTGAGATACGGGTCGCCTTCGGCGTTGGAGGCACTGAAGCCGGCGCTGGTTTCGGTGAGCATTCCCACACCGAAGAGCGTGAAGTAGCCACTGTGTCGCCCCTGCAGGCCACCGTTCCAGCTGGTGCGTTCTGCCCCCGTATTGGGCAACGACGTGGTGAGCGGCGTGAACGCCGGGTTCTGCTTGTTCCACCCCGCGTTCACCGTGAGGTTGTACGCGGCGCCACTGCTGCTGGAGGGCGGCGCAAAGTCGATGGCCCCCAGCAACGAGCCCTGGTCGGTAAGCCGACTGCCGGGAATGCCGCCGCTGGTAATGGGGACACGGTTCGACCCCAGAATGCCCACGAGACGGGTCACCGAATCACTGCTCACGCCACTCGCCTGCAACCCCGACGACGACGTGTTGAGCAACGACTGCAGGTCGCTGCTGCGACGCCCCAGCTGATACGACACATTGTAGAACGCCTTGTCGAACACCAGCGGGCCGGAGACACTGCCCCCCAGCGACCCATTGGTGTACTCCTGCCCGGTCGCGCGCGCCGCCGCATCGGTCCACTGCAACTGTGGGGCGTCACCTACGAGACTCAGCCCGCGATTGCTGAAGTTGGTGCCCGAGCGCGTACGCAGCTGAAACTGCCCGCCGCTGAAGCCACCGCGTGATACATCGTACGGCGAGGTAATGAGCGAACTGAGCACGCCGGCATCGCGCGGCAATCCCGCGCCGCCGAACATCATGCCGTTGAGCGTGGTGTTGTTCTGATCGGCACCCAGCCCCAGCACCGAAAACCCATTGGCCCCACCATCCTGACCGGGGACCAACTGCACGCCGGGCAAGGTGGCGGCCATGGCGGCGAGGTCTCCCATCTGGTCGGGGGGCAGCGCGGCCAGGTTGCTGATGGTCCGCTCGGTGCCACCAATATCCTGCGCCACTTCCCCACGCGACACGCGCTGTCGTTCGGCGGTCACGCGCATGGCATCGAGCACCGTCCCCACCTTGGTGAGCTTGGCGTCGGCCAGCAACACATCTTCGTCGGCGGCCCGCTTCACTTCAAAGCGGCGCTGCGCGAAGCCCACCGCGTTGATGGTGACCATGTAGTCGCCATCGCCGTTGGGGAACGTGACCGTAAAACGCCCGGCGCGATCGGTACGTGCGGTGCGGTTTACGTTGCCCGAGAGCGACGTGATCACGATGGACACGTTTTCGAGCGGTTCGTTGTCCTGGCCGGTGATGCGGCCACGGATGACATCAAGCTGTTGGGCGAACGCCGGCGGGGCACAGAGCGCCAGCAACGCGAACAGGAGAGGGATCAGCGAAAAACGACGGGGCACGTCGGGAGGTGTCAGAGAAACAAAGGGGTGACTCCCTAGAGCTACGGGAAATCACGTACCAGCGTTTCGACACCGAGGACGCGTCCGAGCGTTTCCGCCCAATCAGAATTCCCCGATGAACCCGATCTCCGGCTCCAGCTGGTATCCGAACCTCTCCCGAACCGCCTGCTGGGCGTGGGCAATGAGCGCACGCACGTCGGCCGCGGTGGCGTGGCCGAGGTTCACCAGAATGTTCGCGTGGATATGCGAAATCTGTGCGTCGCCCACGCGGAACCCCTTGAGCCCACACTGATCAATGAGCCGGCCGGCCCCCACGCCCTCGATCTTCTTGAAGATGGAGCCAGCGCTGGGGTGTACCTGCAGCCACGGGTGCCGAGAGCCGCGCCACGACAGATTCTCCTGCAGAATCTGATGGAGCCGAGCCGGGTCGGCGCGCTCGAGTTGAAAGCGGGCACTCAGCACCACGTCGCGCCGGTGATGAAACACCGTATCGTCGTAGCCGAACTGGATGTAGTCGGCGTTCACCGTGCGGCGTTCCCCCTCTTCGGTGAGAATGTCGCAGTCGGCGAAGACTTCGCTGATGAACATGGTGCGTTCCCGCTCGGGGGCCGGCGACAGAAAGTGGAGATTCTGCCAGAGCGCGCCGCCCACCGTACTGGGAATGCCGATGTAGTGCTCGAGCCCCGACCAGCCGGCGCGGACCGTGTCGAGTACCAGGTCGCCAACCACGGCGCCGCTTTCGGACCAGAGCACGCCGTCGCTGCTGAGCGTGTGGGCGGCGGCGCAGTTGCGAATGACCAACCCGGGCACGCCCTTGTCGCCCACCAGAATATTGGCCCCCAACCCCAGCACGAACCACGGCATGCTGGCCGAGCAGGCCGCCGTGATGGCCGCGGCCAGGTCGTCGGCCGATGTGGCCTCATACAGCCATTCGGCCGGCCCACCAATCTTGAAGGTGGTGTAGGGGGCGAGCGGTGCGTGTGCCGTAAGACGCGAGGACGTGAGCGAGGAAAGCGCCGAAGGGACCATTAGGAATGCACGGTGAGTGGCAAGTCGTCGGGCACGACGGATAGGCCCGCGGCGCGCGCGCTGGTGCGGACCCAGTGCAAGAATACACCAGCTGCTGGACAGCTGGGTGAGGTCGTGCGGGACGGCGAGCGATTCCACGATGTGGTCACCGGACCCGGCATCCACCAAGAGACCAGCAACGAATCCGTTCCCGGCGCATCAACTATCAGTTGAAAAACATATGGCAATGGATATACTGATACTATGTACAATATATCAACCATTCACCGCGCGGTCCGTGAAGCGCGTCAGGCCGCTTATCTGACCCAGCGGGAGCTGGCCGATCGCGTCGGTACGTCGCAGTCGGCAGTCGCCGCCCTCGAACGTGGCGACGGCAATCCTACGGTGGAGACGCTGGCGCGCCTCGCGGCGGCGGTGGGCATGCAGCTGCAGGTCACCCTGACCCCGGTGGCGCCCCCAGATCCGGTGGTTGCGCTGTACAAGCAAGGCGTCGATCGGACGCTGCTACGGGAGAATCTGCGCCGCTCCGTTGACGAGCGGCTGCGCACCCTCGGCGAGTGGCAGGAGAATGGGCGGGCCCTTGCCGAGGCGACTGCGCGGGCAAAGCGGGCGCGCCACACGCCACGGGCCGGCGAACCATGACCCAGCTTGAGCAACTGCTACGGGCCCTCCACGAGGCCCGCGTGGAGTTCATCGTGGTGGGTGGGGTCGCCGCCCGCGCGCACGGCTCCTCCCGGCTCACCGACGACCTCGACATCTCGTACGCACGCTCGCCAGCGAATCTCGCTCGCCTGGTGGAGGCGCTTGGGCCGCTCAATCCCTACTTGCGTGGCGCACCACCGGGGCTGCCGTTCGAGTGGTCGGTGGCCACGCTGCGGGCGGGGCTGAACTTCACCCTCACCACCAGCGCGGGGGCCATCGATCTGCTCGGCGAAATCACCGGCGGCGGTCACTATGAAGAACTCCTCGCGCATACCCTCCCGATTACCATCTTCGGCTGCGACCTGCAGCTGCTCGACCTGCCGTGGCTGGTGCGTGTGAAGCGCGCCGCGGGTCGCCCCAAGGACCTCGAGGTAATCGCGGAACTCGAGGCGCTCCAGGAAGAAATCGACGCGCAGGATACGTGAGACGCTGTCCGGAACGGCGCACCGTCGGACCATCTTCTTTTGTGTGCGGACCCCGGCGCTAGCGAGCGCGGTAGCAGGGGTGGCATCCTACCCTACCAGAACTCCGCGTCGGCTTCCTTTCACCTTCGGTATGACTGCTTATTCGCTTGCCCGTCGGCTCGCTGCCGCGTGCCTAACCGCGACCACGTTGGCTACCGCGGCGCTCGCCGTGGCTGCGTCGCCCGCACCCGCGCACGCCCAGTCCCGCGCCGAGCTCGACAAGGTGTTGCGGCGCAAGGTGTTGGCCAACGGCATGGAAGTCATCGTGGTGGAGAACCACGGCGTGCCCATTGCCACGCTGGAGATCAATGTGCGCAACGGCGCCTTTACGCAGTCGCCCGAGTATGCCGGCCTGGCGCACATGTACGAGCACATGTTCTTCAAGGCCAACAAGGACCTGCCCACGGCCGACGCGTTCAACGACCGCGCCGGTGAACTGGGCGCCGTGTTCAATGGTACTACTCAGGAAGAGCGGGTGAACTACTACCTCACGCTGCCGGCTGATTCGGTGGCCGGAGGGCTGTCGTTCCTGGCCAGTGCGCTCATCAACCCCAGCTTCCGCGACGACGAACTGGCGCGCGAGAAGGAAGTGGTGCTGGGCGAGTATGATCGCAACGAAGCGCAGCCGGGGTTCCAATGGCAGCAGCGGGCCAACGAACTGCTCTACCCTGGGCAGTCGAGCCGCAAGAACACCATTGGTGATCGCAAGGTGATTGCCAATGTCACCCCCGCGCAGATGCGCGAAATTCAGCGCAAGTACTACGTACCCAACAACTGCGCGCTCATTGTGACGGGTGACGTAAACCCCGAAGCCATCTTCGCGCTGGCGGAGAAAGTGTTTGGGGCGTGGCCGCGTGGTGAAGATCCCTTCAAGCTCGATCCCATTCCGCCCATTCCGGCGCTCGACGGCAACAAGTCGTCAATCAGCGAAGAGCCCATCAACGCCGTTGCGGTATTGATGCAGTGGCAGGGACCCAGCGTGGGGAAAGATCCCGGCGCCACTTTTGCCGCCGACGTGTTCAGTGATGTGTTGAATACGCCCGGCTCCACCTTTCAGAAAAATCTGGTGGATAGCGGCCTCTGGTTGGCGGTTGGCGTGAACTACTACACGCTCAATCAGGTGGGTCCCATATCGGTGAGTGGACAGACCACCCCCGACAAATTCCGCGCGGCCATGGCGGCGCTGGAACGTGAGCTCGCCCGCTTCAACGATCCCACATACGTGTCCCCGCGCGAACTGGAAGCGGTGAAAGCGCAGCGCACGGTGTCGAGTGCCTTCGGCATTGAGAAGGCGTCGGAGATTGCCCACACCATTGGCTTCTGGTGGAGCGTGGCCAGCCTCGACTACTTCATGAGCTACACCGATCGCATGGCACAGCAACGCATCACGGATCTCATGCGCTATACCAGTACGTATATCATTGGAAAGCCACGCGTGACCAACGTGTTGCTCTCCAGTGACGCCCGTCGTGCCATTGGGCTGACGGAAAAAGAGTTGCTGACGCCGTTCAAGGCGGGGGTGAAGCAGTGAGCGCGCGTCGACTTTTCGTCGCGGTGGCAACCGCCGCCTCGCTGTTGCCACTCGGTGCGCATGCCCAGGCCACGCGCGCGCCGGTCCGGCGTCCGGTTGCCAAGCCAGTCGCCAAGCCAGTTGCGGAGCCGCCGGCATCGCCGGCCATCATGGGCGACGACTCGCTCACCATGAAGTTCGAGGTGAGCGGCATTCCCGTCATTCTGCGTCGTGTCACGGCCAACAACGTGGTGGCGGCCAATCTGTATCTGCTGGGTGGCGCCCGACAGCTGACGCCGGCCACGCAGGGCATTGAGCTCATGCTGCTCGAAGCCAGCGAGCGCGGTACGCAGAAATACCCGCGCGATCTGCTGCGCAGCAAAATGGCGCGGTTGGGGAGTGCCATTGGTGTAAGCGCTGGCGCGGACTGGACCAGCATGGGGTTGCGCGCCACCACGACGGGCTTTGACAGCACCTGGGCCATTATGGCGGATCGCGTGGTTGCCCCCCGCATCGACGCCCCCGATGTGGAGTTCGTGCGGGAGCAGTTCGTGACGGCGGTGAGCCAGCGCAAGGACAGCCCCGATGCGCTCCTCGATTTTCTCGCCGACAGCATGGCGTTTGCCGGCCATCCGTATGCGCTCGAACCCACGGGCTCCGAAGCGTCACTCAAGAGCATTACGGCCGCTCAGCTGCGCGACTATCACCGTACACAAATGGTGACGTCGCGCATGCTGCTGGTGGTGGTAGGCAATGTGTCGCGCAGCAAGGTGGAGAAGCTGGTGCGTGAGAGCATTGGGCGCCTGCCGCGCGGTACGTATGCCTGGTCGCTCCCCGATCCGCCGGCCGATTTGCCCAGCGGCTATGTAGTGGAAAAGCGTGCACTCCCTACCAACTACCTGCAGGGGTACTTCCACGGACCCAAGGCTACCAGCCAGGATTACGCCGCCCTGCGCCTCGCCTGCGCGGTGTTGTCGGGGCGGCTGTTTGGCGAGGTGCGTCAGCGCCGCAACCTGTCGTACTCGGTCAACGCGCCCTTCGTGGAACGCGCCTTCTCACTGGGTGGGCTCTACGTCACCACCACCCAGCCCGACGAAGTGCTCTCCATCATGCTGCAGCAGATCAAGGCGCTGCAGGAGGGCATCATTACAGAGGAAGGGCTGGAGCAGCTGGTGCAGCAATTCATTGTCACGTACTTCCTCGACAACGAAACCAACGCCGACCAGGCCAACATGCTGGCGCGCGCCGAGCTGTATCAGGGTGACTTCCGCCGTGCGTCGCGTTTCGTGCAGGAGCTGCGCGCCGTAACCCCCGAAGAAATTCAGCGCGCCGCCCGCACCTACATGCGCAACGTGCGCTGGGCGTACGTGGGCGACCCGGCCAAGGTCACGGGTGCGCGGTTGCTGCGCTTCTGACTTAAGGTGTAGCCTGGAGCACGTTGAACCGATGGCACGGAGGTATCCAAGGCATCCGAGGCATCCAAGAACAGCAATGTTGTTTCTTGGATGCCTTGAATGTCTTGGATGCCTTCGTGCTATCAGTTCAAATCAACTTGCACCAAACAGGTCTCCGTGAATGCCATGCCCCGTATCCTCTCCGTCGATCTCGCCTACAAGCACTACCGTGATGTCGGCGTCGCACTGCTCGAGGCCACGCCACGCGGCATCGCCGTCACGCTGCTCGATATTCCACTCAGCGGCGCACCAACGCCGGATGCACTCTGCGAGTGGTTGGTCCTCAGCGCTGCGGAATACGCCGTCAGTGGCCTCTGCATCGATGGCCCGCTCGGCTGGAAAGCCCCACACACCGACGCGGTACACAGCCGCGTGAGCGAAAAGGCCGTGCGTGCGCCCGGCAAAACCGGACTGCCCCCCAATGGCGTGAAGCCGCGCGGCTATCTGGCGTTCACGCAGTTCTCCATTGCCCTCTTTGAGCGGCTCACCATGCGCGAGGGGTTCGTGCTGCCTGGGGACGAATCGCCGAGCGATGGATTGTTCGTCACCGAAACGTTCCCTACGGCGGCTTGGCGGGCGCTCGGACTCACGGCGCTGCCGGGCAAGGCGGCCACGAAGCCGCACGGCATGGACGCCGCGCGCGAGCGGTTGGCCCTGGCCACCGGCATTGAGCTGCCCTCACACATCACGCACGACCAGCTGCAGGCCGTCGTGGGTGGCATTGCGGGGGTGCGCTGGGCCGGCGGCGAGCGCGATGCCGTACAGTTGGCTGGTTTACCGCCCTTTCGCCTCGACGGATGCTGGCGCGAGGGCTATATCATGGTTCCAGCGTCCGCGTGATCGCACGCGCCTGACGCCCTCCCCGTTTTCTCCCCGCCTGCCATGTCTGATTCGTTCTCCCGCCGGGACTTTGTCGGCACCAGCGCCACTCTGGCCATGGGTGCCATGTTCGTGCCGAGGCATGTGCTCGGTGGTCAGGGCTTCCGGGCCCCCAGCGACAAGCTCAACATTGCCTGCGTGGGAATTGGCGGCATGGGCATGAGCAACATGTCCCAGATGCTCACCGAGAACATCGTCGCGGTGTGCGACGTGGACTTCGGCTACGTGGAGCGTTCGCTTCAAGGGCGGCTCAAGCCCCGCGAAGGGCAGCCCACGCCGCAGAATGTGAAACTGGGTGAGGCGTACACCAAGGCGGCCAAGTACGCCGACTTCCGTGTCATGCTGGAGAAGCAGAAGGACATTGACGCGGTGATGATTGCCACCCCCGATCACCTGCACGCCACCATTGCGCTGGCCGCGATGTCGCTGGGCAAGCATGTGTACGTGCAGAAGCCGCTGGCCTTCTCGGTGTACGAGTCGCGCTTGCTGGCCAAGGCCGCGGCCAACAACCCCAAGATTGCCACGCAGATGGGTAATCAGGGGCACTCCATGGACGGCTCGCATCGCGTCACGGAAATCGTGCGTTCCGGCGTGCTGGGCAAGGTGCACGAGGTGCATGTGTGGACTGACCGTCCGGTCCGCTATTGGGCGCAGGGCATTCCGCGTCCGCGGGCGGCAGGGTCGGCGGTGCTCAACACCAATCCGCGTCCGCAGTGGAACATGGGCACGGTGGACAACGCCGTGCGCGCCGCCATGGCCGGCAACGATCATGCGCCGCCTGAGGGGTTCAACTGGGACCTGTACCTTGGCCCCGCCCCGGAAATTCCGTATCACCCGGCGTATCATCCGTTCGCCTGGCGCGGCTGGCTGGACTTTGGCGTAGGCGCGATTGGCGACATGGGTGCGCACCTCATTGATCAGGCGTATACCGCCCTCGAACTCACGTACCCCACCAGCATCACGGCCAGCTCCAGCCCGTGGGGCGGCGGCGAAAAGAATCCCGCGACATATCCGCTCGCGATGATGGCGCAGTTCGAATATCCGGCGGTGGGCAAGCGTGGACCGGTGGATCTCTACTGGTACGACGGCGGGCTGTTGCCGCCGCGCCCGGCCATGCTCCCCGATGACGCACCCATCTCCAACCCCGGAAGCGATGGTGGCGGGTCGATGATCATTGGTGACAAGGGGATGCTCATTCACGAGACGTACGGCAATCGTCCGCGCATCTATCCGGAAGGCACGTCCAAGAAGGCCGAGCAGGTGGCCAAGAGCATTCCGCGCATCACGGTGTCGCACGAGCAGAACTGGATTCAGGCCTCCAAGGGGGAAGCCAAGGCCAGCTCGCCGTTCTCGGTGGCGGCGCCACTCACGGAAACGATGCTGCTGGGTATTGCCGCGTTGCGTGCCGGTCAGGGACGCAAGGTGCTGTACGACGCGGAGAAGGTGCAGTTCACCAACGCGCCCGAAGCCAACCAGTACCTCACGCGCGCGTATCGCAAAGGCTGGGAACTCTGATGCCTTTCGCTCACGTAACGCGCGCCCGGACTCCGGGCGCGCGTGTCGTTTCTGCCACGCTTGCGACGCTCACGATCGCGCTGGCCACGCTCGCCGCACCGGTGCACGCCCAGAGCACCCCGTGGACCGTCACGACGCCCGCGCCGGCCGGCTTTGACCGCGCCCTCGCCCAGCGGGCGTCGCAGGCGCATCTCACCGCGCTCATCGGCCTCAACACGCAGAACCCGCCCGGGAACGAGCTGCTCACGGCGCGCTACTTCGACAGTGTCTTTGCCGCCGTGCCCGGTGTGGAACGTCATGTCCTCCCCGTCGCCAACGGTCGCGCCAACTTTGTGGCGCGTCTCAAAGCCACCAACCCCACCAAACGTCCCGTGCTCGTCATGGGGCACATGGACGTAGTGGGCGTGGACAGCACCAAGTGGAAGACCAATCCGTTTGCGGCCACGATCGTGCAGGAAGGCGACGTGTCGTATTTGTACGGGCGCGGCGCCATTGATGACAAGGGCATGCTGAGTACGGCGGTCGCTGCCCTGCAGCAGTTGGCGCTCAAGCGCGATCAGCTCGACCGCGATGTCATTTTCATGGCCACCGCAGCCGAAGAAGGCGGCCCGGAAGTCGGCATCGATGAAATGGTCAGCACGCACTTTGCGCTCATAAAAGACGCCGAATTCGCGCTGAACGAAGGCGGACGCGTGCGTGTGTCTGACGGCATGGTGAAGTCGGTGAATATCCAGACCACCGAGAAAGTCTCCTACAACGTGGTGGCCAAAGCCACGGGGCAGAGTGGTCACGCCAGTGTGCCGCTCGCCGGCAACGTGCTGGCGGCGCTCGCCCGCGCGGTGTCGCGTGTGCACGAATGGAAGGCCCCGGTGATGCTCAACGAGACGACCCGCCTCTACTTTGCGCGCCTCGCCCGGATTGAGCAGGATCCCGCCATGAAGGCCGCCATGCTCCGGGTCTCGGTCCCCGGCGCCAGCGCCGTGCAGATCAACGCGGCGGCAAAGGTGCTGTCGCGCGAGCCGCTGCACAACGCGGTGCTGCGCACGGGGCAGTCACTCACGCTCCTGAATGGTGGGATTCGCAGCAACGTCATTCCCAGCGAGGGGAGCGCCACCTTCAACGTGCGCGTCCTCCCCACCGACGACATCACGCGTACGGTGGCACAATTCAACCGGGTGGGTGGTGAATCGCAGGTGGTGTTTACGCTCGATGGCACGCCGCGCACGTCGCCGCCGGTGTCACCGGTGAGCACGGCGCTGTATCAGGCCATGGAGCAGGCGGCCACGGCCATGGTGCCCACCACAACGGTCATTCCGTTCATGAGCACGGGGGCCACCGACGGCGCCGCACTGCGGGCCAAAGGCATCCCCACGTACGGCATTCTCCCCATGCCATTGCCGATGGTCGATGAATTGCGGATGCACGGAGACAACGAACGGGTTCCGGTGGCCGCGCTGGGATGGGCCGCGGAATTCCTCTATCGCACACTGGAGCGCGTCACCGCGCGCTGAGCACACACCGCGTACCGCACACCGCTGTCGTCACGCCCAAGGAGTGTCATGTCGTTGTCTCCGATCCTCACCGCCAGCACGGCGCCGTTCGTTGATCTCGCAGCGCCTGACGGTGCCCGCGCCCGCGTCTATCTCGACGGGGCGCAGGTGGCATCCTGGATTCCGGCCGGATCACACGAAGACCGCCTGTTTGTCAGTGAGCGGGCGCTCTACGGACCGGGGCAGAGTCTGCGCGGCGGCATCCCCATCTGTTTTCCGCAGTTTGGTGCTTTGGGGCCGCTCAAGCAGCACGGCTTTGCCCGCCATTGCCGGTGGAACGTGGAACAGCACACGACCGATGACGAAGGGGCACGGGTGGTATTGCAGCTGGTCGATAGCGCCGAGACACGCGCTCTGTGGCCGCACCCGTTTTGTGCCGCGCTGTCGGTCTACGTGAGCGGCGCCACCCTCTCGGTTGACCTGACGATCACCAATACGCAGGACTCGGCGTTGGAGCACACGGTCACGTCGGATGCACCCTTTGCCTTTACGGTGGCGCTGCATCCGTACTTCCGCGTGCAGAACGCGCTGGCCACCACCGTGGTGGGGCTGGGTGGCACGCGCTACCGGGACGCGCTGCGCGACGGCGCCCTGTTTGAAGAAACGCGAGATCCGCTTCCCATTGATGGTCCGCTCGATCGCATTTTTTACGACACCGGCGATACGCTGGACATGGTGGAGCCGCACCGGACGCTGCGCATTGAGAAACGGGGGTTTCCCGACGCCGTGGTGTGGAATCCGGGGGCCGCAGGCACCTCATCCCGCCCCGATTTCCTCGCGGGCGATGAACGGCACATGCTCTGCGTGGAGGCGGCCGCGATTGGTACGCCGGTGGTGCTGGCCCCGGGGCAGCAGTGGATCGGGACCCAGGTCATGACGGCTGTCTCGAGTGCAGCACCACCGGTGTCTTGACGCACCGTCCACCGACACGCGGCCATCACTAGCGATCAGCGCTCGCTGCGCTTGCTGGTGTCGCTCAGGTTCATGGCGCCTTTCTCCGTAGCCATGACGCGGTCGTCAACCACCACGGCTTCCACGCGCTGTGCACTCCCCTTGGCGGCGCCACCGGTCAGTACGAGCGTGTACGAATGCCCCGCCTCAAAACGGATCTGCTTGCGAATAACCTGCGTGCCACTGCCGTCCAGCTTCACCACCACCGTGGCGGCACCAATGTCCACATCTGCAAAGCCCGCTTCCGATGCCGGGTTCATGTTGTCGAAGAGCTCGCCGCTTTTGCCCAGCAGCGACACGTCAATTTCACCCACGCCGCTCACGCCATGCACCACGCGGAGACGCGCCTTGGTGGAGTCCAGATCGAATTTGTCGTTCAACACGCGCAGTCGCACTTTCCCATCCGCTTCAGGCAACGCGAGAATCGTGTAGCGTGACCCATCCAGCATGATCTCGTTGTTGCCGGCAATCGTGGTGTCGAGGCCGGTGCCCATGAGACGGAAGCGCGTGATGTTGTCGCGCACTTCGGTGTACGGGGTTACCGTCTTGTAGTCCACGCTCGAGAAGAGCTGGCGATCGTCCGCGCTTACCGTGGCCCCACCGCCAGTGGGAAGCGCATTGATCATACGGACCAGCGATGTCCCTCTCGCTTCGGTGGCGCCTTCCGTGGCTGACCCGAGCATCCCGTCAGACGTCTCGGTCTTTACCGCTGTATCGTCCGACTTGTCTCCCGAACACGCGGCCGCGCTCGCCGCCGCGGCCAGTGTAAGCATTAGAATCGTGGTTCTCATGCAGTCTCCTCTTCAGTTGGACTGAAGGGGCGGTGCGCGGTGGAGTCGCAGAATGCGCCAGCCCAACGCTCAGTCCCTCAGCCGGTGATGTGCCAGCTGAGGGAAGACAGTGCATGGTGCGTGCCGTGTGCTGCACGCGGTGATCCACGTCGCAGCATATGCCCCGCCCGGGCGATTACCGCTGACGGCTGGCCAACACCTCGCGCACATCCTGCAGCGACCCACCGGCCGCCCGCAGCGCCACCAGCGCATGGTACAGCAGATCCGCCGTCTCTTCCGCAGCGCGCGCAGCGTCCTGATCCACACACGCCGTCGCCAACTCAACCGCCTCTTCACCCAACTTCTTGAGGCGCAAGTTCCGGTCGCTGAGCAGGCGTTGCGTATAGCTGGGCTTCTCTCCGTCCGTTACCGGAGTCTGCTGGCGCAGCGCAATGGTGGCATCGAGCGCCGAGAACACATCACTGCGCAACGCCTCATTGCGGAAACAGGACGTGGTGCCGTTGTGGCACGCCGGGCCCGCGGGAACGACCAGCGCCAACACCGCATCCTGATCACAGTCCGCCGTGAGTGACACCATGCGCTGCACATTGCCACTGGTTCCGCCCTTGTGCCACAGCCCGCGACTGCGGGAGTGATAGTGCATTTCTCCGGTGCGCTGCGTGTGTTCCAGCGCTTCCCGATCGGCGTGCGCCACCATGAGCACGGCACCGCTGTACGCATCCTGCGTCACGACGGTTACCAGGCCATTGCCTTTGGCAAAGTTGAGCGTGTCGAGATCGAGTGTCGTACTCATGCAGAGACATCCAGTGAGGGAACGTCGGATTCAAGCAGCCGGCGACGAGTGGCGTTGGCCAACGTGCTGTTGGTGGCGATAATGTCGCCTCCGAAGGCCGTGTCGCGGCCCTTCCAGTCACTGAAGCGCCCGCCGGCTTCGGTGATGAGTGGATACATGGCCGCGGCATCCCACGGATTCACGATGTCATCCACCATGATCTCCGCCCGCCCTGTCGCGACAAGCAAATAGCCGTAGCAGTCGCCCCACGTGCGACACACTGCCACCTCTGAGGCCAACGACTGCCAAGGGTCACGGCGATGCGGCCGTTCAAGAAAACGATCGTCGGTCGTCAACAGCGTCGCCTCGCCGAGTGTCGCGACCGTGGAGACCGCCGCGCGTGTGCCGTTCCACCAGCACCCTTCACCCGCTGCGGCCACCACGAGTTCATTCACCACCGGATAGCAGGCCGCACCGGCCAGCACGGTATCACCTTCGCAGCAGGCCACGAGTGTTCCCCATAAGGGCACGCCGCGCACAAAGGCCTTGGTGCCGTCAATGGGATCGAGAATCCAGCGCCGGGCGGCCTCGGGGCGCACGGCATCAAACTCCTCACCAAACAACCCGTACGCGGGAAAGCGCGTGGCCAGCCACTCCCGCGCCTGACGCTCGGCCTCGCGGTCGGCCACCGTCACGGGCGACCCATCGCCCTTGGTTTCCACCGATACATTGGTGTGGTACCACCCCATGGCGACGTTGGCCGCAAAGCGTGCCACCTCGGCGGCCGCCTGCATGAGCATCGCCGGCGACTCCGTAAGCGACGGGCTCATTCACTCACTCCGGCCACGCCCGCCGTCTCACGGACGAGCAATCCGGCGTCGCGCATGACCTGCTTGAGCGCGTGCACCGTGGTGAGTCCATCGTGCAGGATACCTGCCACCAGCACCGCGTCGGCGTGCGCCTGCTGGACCGCATCCACGAGGTGCTGCGCATTGCCGGCGCCCCCCGACGCAATGACCGGCACATGCACCGCCTCGGCCACGGCCCGGGTGATCTCCAGGTCGTAGCCAATGCGGGCGCCGTCACGGTCAATGCTGGTGAGCAGAATTTCCCCGGCCCCACGCGCCACGCACTCCTGCGCCCAGGCGACGGCCTCCAGTGGCGTTTCCTCGCGCCCTCCCTTCACCCACACCTTATACACGCCATCGGCGTTCTTCTTGGCATCAATGCTGGCCACCACGCATTGCGCGCCAAACCGATCGGCCGCCGCCGTGAGCATCTCCGGGTTGGTCACCGCCGCCGAGTTCACCGAAACCTTGTCGGCACCAGCCCGCAGGGCCCGCGCCACATCGTCGGCGGTGCGGACACCACCGCCAATGGTGAGCGGGATGAACAGCCGTTCGGCGGTACGACGCGCCACATCCAGCAGCGTGGCGCGCTCTTCGGCGCTGGCGGAAATGTCGAGGAACGTGATTTCGTCGGCGCCCTCCAGTTCGTACCGCTCGGAGAGCGAGACCGGGTCACCCACATCGCGGAGTCCCACGAAGTTCACGCCTTTGACCACCCGTCCCCCTTTCACGTCCAGGCAGACGATTACACGACGCGTCAGCATCTCACGCCGTCCCGGTGATCTCGAGCTTCACGGACCCCTTGGTGCTGAACACCGCCCCACTTTCCACCAACGCCTCGCGCAGCGCGAAGCCCAGGGCCTTGAACGCGGCCTCAATGATGTGGTGCTTGTCGGTGCCGCGCAGGACGCGCAGATGCAGCGTAGCCTTGGCGTTGTCGGCAAAGGAGCGCATGAAGTGATCGTAGATGCCGCTGGGCAACGGGCCGCGGTAGTAGGGGCGCCCGCCCAGATCAAGCACCACCTGCACGAGCGCATCATCCATGGGCACCGTACGCTCGCCGTAGCGCGCGCAGGTGGCCGGTGCATGCGCCGCCATCGCTGCGCCCAGCGCAATGGCCACGTCCTCAATGAGATGGTGGCGCAGGTCACCCTTGGCCTGCACATCAAAAGTCACCCCCGAGTACTTCGAGAGCGCCACGAGCATGTGATCGAGAAACGGCTCGGTGGTGTTGATGGAGGGCAGTCCCGGCGTGGGCTCGTTGAGCGCAATGCGGATCTGCGTTTCGTTGGATTCCCGGACGACGACGGTCATGCGCCAAACTCCTCGGCAAGACGGCGCGGATCAATCGCGCCCGTGTACAAAGCCATGCCCAACACCGCACCGGCCAGGCCGCGATGTTCGAGCGCTCGCATATCTTCGAGACTGGTCACTCCACCCGAGGCAAAGACAGGCCAGGCACTCGCCTCGGCCACGTCTTCCATGAGCGGCAAATCGGTGCCCTGCATCTTGCCTTCAAGGTGAACTGCCGTGACCAGCACACCGGCCAGCGGAAGCACGGAGAGCTCCTCCACGAAGTCCACCACATTCAGGCGCGATGTTTCCGCCCATCCCTTGGTGACCACGTAGCGCTCCCGTACATCGGCCGCAATGATGAGGCGACCGGGAAAGCGATTGGCCATCTCCTCGCGCCAGTCCTCGTCTTCCACCGCACGGGTGCCAACGACAACCCACGAGGCGCCTTCATCGAGCAGCCGCTCAATGCACGATTCGTCGCGTACACCACCCCCCACCTGCACGGGCACGTCGGCGGTGCGGAGAATCTCGCGGATGATCTCCATGTTGTGCCCGCGTCCTGTGGCGGCATCAAGGTCTACCACATGGAGTCGGGTGAATCCTTCGCGGACCCACTCGCGCGCCACCGATGGCGGATCTTCCAACCGGATCTTCTCGGCGTCGTAGTCTCCTCCCACCAGCTGCACACACTTGCCGCCGCGCAGATCCACGGCCGGAATGGCGATCATACAGAGCTCCGGTTGTGCGTCGCCACGGACGACGCGAAATCAAGAAAGCCTTTCACGAACGCCACACCAGGCGCGCTGGATTTTTCAGGGTGGAACTGCGTGCCCACCACGTTCCCACGACGTACGGCGGCGGCGAACCGGTCGCCTTCATGCTCACTCCACGCCGTGACAAACGGCGCCCCGTCGCTGGTCGGGCGACAGACGAAGGAATTGGCATAGTACGCCACATTCAGCGCGGCTGCTTGCAGCAGCGGATCGTGTACCTCGTCGAGGTGGTTCCAACCAATCTGCGGCACCCGTTCGGCGGCCAGCCGCGTCACGCGCCCGGGGACAATCCCCAGCCCGCTCCCCGGCCCTTCGTCGCTGGCGTCGAACAGCAGCTGCATGCCCAGGCAAATGCCCAGGGCGGGTAGTCCGCCCAGCAACGCTGTGCGCATGGCGATCAGTCCGGGGGCCAGTCGTTCGGCCGCCGGCGCGAAGGCGCCCACCCCGGGCAAAATGAGGGCATCGGTGTTGGCCACGGCAGCCACCGGGTCGACGTTCACCGTGACCGAGGCTCCACCAGCCTCAATGGCCTTGATGAGCGAATGCAGGTTCCCGGCCCCGTAGTCGAAGATCGACACCCGGAGCGGGAGCGCCGATGCCACACTGTTCATGACTTCACTCATGCCGCGGTACCTCCGTTCACGTCCATGGTGGCAGCATCGAATGCTTCCAGAAACCGTTCCACCATCTCCCACGGGCCCACGCTGATGCGCAGCGTATCACCCACGTGCGGCAGTGCGGCAAACGGGCGCGCCGCCACACCACGGGCCCGCAGTGCCTGACCCACCTCAAGGGCGTTGGCCACCGGCACGCACACGTAGTTGGCGTGCGACTCGAGCGGGGTATAGCCACGCGTACGCAACGCCGCCGCGAGGCGGTTGCGGTTCTCCACCGCCAGCGCCACGTGGGCATGCACCCAGTCCATGTCGTGGCGCAACGCCGCCAGCCCCATCTGTTCCGCCACGCTGCTCAGCTTGTAGGGACCACGAGACTTTTCCACGTCACGCACCAGCGATGGCGCACCAATGCCGTAGCCAATGCGCAGACCGGCCAGCCCGAAAGCTTTGGACATGGTGCGAATGACGAGCAGGTTGTCCACGCGCATGGCGAGGTCGACCGCCGACACGCCGCTGAACTCGGCGTAGGCTTCGTCCACGAACACCACGCCCGGCGCTTCGCGCACCGCACGTTCAAGGGTTTCGCGCGTGAGCAGGGCACCGGTGGGATTGTTGGGCGAGCACAGATACAGAATGCGCGGTTTGGCCGCGAGCAGCGCATCGAGATCCGGCTGGTGATCGGCGCGTTCCGTAATGCCCACGTACTGCAGCCCATTCATCTGTGCAAAAATGGGAATCATGGCAAAGCTGGGCTCACTGCCAGCCACTACCGACCCCGGCTCGCCAAACGCACGCATGGCGCTGTCGAGAATGTCATCAGAGCCACAGCCGGTGACCAGACGATCCGCGGTGGCGCCCACAAACGCGGCCAGCGCCTCCTTGAGCTCCGCGGCATACAGCGACGGATAGCGTGTAACCTTGGCCACTGCCATCTCGCGCAGCGTGCGTTCGGCGGTGGGGGGCAGCCCCCACAGATTGGTGTTGTCTGTGAGATCGAGATCAACCGGCGTACGCTTGGGGTCGTACAGCGGCACCGCATCATAGAGCGCGCGGGCGAAGGCTAAACGGTCGCTCATGTGGTACCTCCCTGTCCCCAGGCTCGGGCCGCCGCTGCGTGCCCGGGCAACCCTTCGGCGTCGGCAAAGCGACCCACGTCGTCGGCCAACGCCGCCGCGGCGCTGGGGGTGACTTCCTGCCACGTAGTCCAGCGCACGAAGTCGAGCGTGCTGAGCCCCGAGTAGCTGCGACCGGCGCCGGCGGTGGGCAACACGTGATTGGCCCCGGTCATGTAATCGCCGTAGGCTACACTGCTGGAGGCGCCCACGAAAATGGTGCCGGCGCTGCGCAACGCGGCCAAGGTGCGGTCGCGCACATCATCGCTCACCACCAGCAGCAGATGTTCGGCGGCCCACGCATTGGTGAACTCAATCGCGTCGTTGAGCTCGGGCACCGTCACAATGGCGCCTCGCGCCGCCAACGACGCTCGCACCACCTCCGCGCGTGGTGCCGTGGCAAGTTGTGCGTCCAGCGCGTCCACGATCTCGGTGGTGAGCCGATCCACCTTGGGGCCGGTGAGCACCGCGATGACGGCCGCATCGGGGTCGTGCTCCGCCTGGGCCATCATTTCGCGCGCAATGGCATTGGCGTTGGCCGTTTGATCGGCCAATACCAGCAGCTCACTGGGGCCGGCCGGCGAATCGATGGCCACACGGTTGACCAGTTGCAGCTTGGCTTCGGCCACATAGGCGTTGCCAGGGCCCATGATGCGATCGACTTGTGGCACGCTCTGTGTGCCTAGCGCGAGGGCAGCAATGGCGCCCGCGCCACCCAGGGAAAACACCCGGTCCACATTGGCCAGCGCGGCGGCGGCCAGCACTACGGCCGACGGCTTGCCATCAGCGCCCGGTGGGGAACAGACAATGACTTCTTGTACTCCTGCCACCCGCGCCGGAATGGCGCCCATGAGCAGCGAACTCGGGTAGGCGGCGCGTCCACCGGGGGCATAGATCCCCACACGCTGCAGCGCATCGGGGCGCCGCCCCACCGTAATGCCAGGTTCGGGCGAGCACACCGTTTCAACCGGCAGAAACGCTGTGTGCACCGACGCAATGTTGCGCGCCGCGCGCTCCAGCGATTGCCGGAGATCAGGATTGAGCGACGCCAGCGCCGCGTCCCAGTCGGCGCGCGGTACTTCGAGTGCCGTGAGCGTCACGCGGTCTAAGTCGCGCGCGAACTCGAGCAGCGCCGCATCACCGCGCGTGCGCACCTGCTCAATGATGGCGGCCGTGCGCGCCCGCACCGTGGTATCGGTGGTGGACGATCGATCAACAATGGCGCGTCGCGTCTCGGTGTCGAGCCGCGACAACGGACCACACGCACGCAGCTGGACCGACGTCGTGCTCACGGCACCAGCCTCTCGATGCGCGTGACAAGAATGCCTTCACCGCCCAGCGCGCGCAGTTGCGAAATGGTGCGATAAATCGTGCTGGCGCTCACCACGGCGTGCACCGCCACAAACTGAGAGGACTCGGCGATCTCGATGACCGTGGGGCCGTTCAGTCCGGGCAACACCGTGCGCACCTGATCGAGCGAGGTGCGCGGTACGTTGGCCATGAGATAGCGCTGGCCGCGGGCCCGGATGACCGACGCGAGGGCGGTCACGAGATCGTCGAGTTCCTGCTTGCGTTCGGGATCGCCCTGGCGTGGGCCTCCCTTGGCGGTAATGAGGTGGGCGCTGGAGCGCAGCACGATATCCACTTCCCGCAGTCCATTCACGCGCAGCGTGGAGCCTGTGGAGGTGAGATCCACCACGATATCGGCAATGCCCAGGTGGGGGGCAATTTCGGCGGCGCCGGAGACCGGCACGACATCCACCGGGCAGCCGCGCTCTTCGAAGAAGCGGCGCGTGATGTTGGGAAATACCGTGGCCACGCGCATGCGGGTGCCGGTGCGGCCAATGTCCTCAATGGAGCGAATGCCTGATTCCTCGCGGGCGGCCACCACCAGGCGGCACTTGCCGAAGCCGAGGTCGAGATGGGAGGACAGGTCCCGCCCCGACTCGTTGACGAGGTCCCAGCCGGTCACGCCGACGTCGGCGGCGCCGTCGGCGACGAACTCCGGAATGTCCTGGGCGCGCACGAAGATGGCCTCGAACTCCCCGCCCAGTGAGGCGGTGAGGGCGCGTTCACCGGACGAGCGGACTTCGAGCCCGGCGTCGTTGAACAGCTCGCGGGTGTCTTCGCTCAGGCGACCCTTGTTGGGGAGGGCGATTCTCAGCATCCAGGCCTTCTTGTAAGTGGAAACGAACGAATTGAGGGGCAACGTGGAGCGCGGGCAACAAAAAAGGCCCGTCCGGAGAGGACGGGCCGCAGGAAGCTTTGGCGCGGGGTGTTACAGCAGAGCTACCCCACCACGCAACAAGCGCCCCGACCCGTCGGGCCGTGACCGTGATGCGTATGATGGTGGGTGGGGCGGCAGCAAGGCATAGGACAGGGAGGCTAGCGGGGCGAAGTGGGGCCGTCAAGTGTGGAAATCCTGGACGGGGGGTTGGCGCCGAGCTCGATTGTGAATAGTTTCACAAGGCTTGCAGGGCCCTGCGAGCTCGGGACCAAGCGTTCCGGTTGAAAGGAATTTTCCGAATAGGCTCTGGAGGCCTACAACATGCGGTTTCTCGGTTTTGCAGTAGTCGCCGGCGCGGCGATCCTCATGGGCGCGTGCGGCGGTGGTGACACGGCGGCGACGGATTCGGCAGCGGCGCCGGCGATGGACACGGCGGCTGCGGCCCCGGCGGCGGCTCCGGCTGCTGGTGCGATGGCCCCGATCACGGGCACCACGCACACGGTCAACATGGTGGGTGACGGTCAGGGCTACCGCTTTGAGCCGGCTGAAATCACGATTGCGGCCGGCGACGGCATCAAGTTCGTGATGGTCTCGGGCGGCCCGCACAACGTGGCGTTCGATCCCGCCACGCTGGCCCCGGAAGCCAAGACGGCCCTCATGGCCAACATGCCGGAGCAGGCTGGTGAGCTCTCGGGCAAGATGATGCTGAACGCGAACGAAGAGTACACGATCTCGTTCGCTGGCGTTCCGGCTGGCACGTACGATTACCACTGCACGCCGCACCTTGCCATGAACATGAAGGGCAAGATCACCATCAAGTAACACTTGATGTGATATGCAGGACGGCGGGGGCTGGCGCGATGCGCTGGCCCCCGTGTTCGTTTGTAGCACATGACTTCTCCGCGCGCTCGTTGGCTCGCCGCTCGTACGCGGAACGCCGCCCGACACGGTCTCATCATTGCCGGCGTAGGCGCCATGGTGATGATTGCGTCGCTGCTCGCCTTCGTGCTGCTCCCCCGGCAGGCTGATCGCGCGCTCACCGCGGCCATTGCAGCGCTGCCCCCGTTGCGCGATACCCTGCGTCTGCGCGCCGACTCGGTGCGCGCGGATAGCGTGCGCTCCCGTGCGCGCTCACAGCAGCGCGACGCCCTGTCGCTGCTCGCGGCCGCGACGGCCGCCGATTCGCTTGCGAATAGCATGATGTCGCCCCTGGTCTTTCGCGACACCCTCCTGCGCGACCTGTATCAGCAGCTCGTGCGGGCCCGCCGCACGCCCCTCGTGGAGAGCTATCGCGCCCTCGCCGATGCGCCCGCGCTCCAGCGGGACCCTGCCGTGCAGCGCACGGTGCGCGCACTGCGCGACTCCATTGAGCGGCTCAACCGGGATCGCGAAACGTACGCCTCGCTCAGTGGTCCTGATGCGCTGTACGCCATCATGACCACTCGCCTCACCCGATTGGGGGCCACCTTGGTGCAGGTGGCGCAGGCGGCGCTGACGCCGCCCCCCGTATCGGGGGCTGTTTCCGACACCATGGCGGCCACCGCCCTCCGCACCGACAGTACTACGCCCCCGATCATGCAACGGGCGCTGCTCCCCGACTCGCTCCTTGAGGCCATGGTGCTGGCGGCCACCGACACCGTGCGGCAGGCCACGCAGGCTCTCGACAGTGCTCGTCAGTACAATGAGGCGTTGGAACAACGCAAGGCCGCGCTGCGCGCACGCCTGCAGTTGCAGATCCCCCCGCTGGCCATGTTGCTCGCCTCGCTGGTGCTCGGGCTCACCAGTGGCTTCGTCGTCGCCCTCTGGCGTGAGTTGCGCCGCCCCACGGTGGGCGATGCGCAGGAGCTGGAGCAGCTCACCCGCTCGCGCGTCATCGTGCACGCGCGCGACGACGCGCGCCGCTTCCGGCGCCGCATCCGCAAAGGCGAAGCCGTGGTACCGGTGCTCTCCCCCAACGATGACGCCTGGCCTCTGCTGCACCTTACCCTCTCGCACATCGGGGATATGTCGCGGCAGGTGCAGCTGCTGGCTGATCAGCCGCTGGTGGCCGGTGCCGTGGGGCTCAACCTCGCGTCGGTCGCGGCCCGTGAATCACGCGCCACCATTGTGGTGGATGCGGCACTCCGGACCGGGGCGCTCGTGCCGCTGATCCCGGCCGCGACGCTCACCATTGCCACCGGCGGTCATCCGGTGCCTGTGGCCGCTCATGAACAGTGGGACAGTTCGCGCGCCCTTCCGCTGGGCCGGGATGCCAATGTGGATCTGCTGCTCCCTCGCGGTGTCCGGGGAATCGGCGCCGGTGCCAGAGGCTCGGGACACACCGATGCCGCGCCGGGTGCCCGGACCACTGCCGCCGATCATGTGCGCCACTACGACTTTGTGGTATTCGTGACGGACACGCTGGCCGCTCCGGCCGTCCCGCCCGCCACGGACCTGGTGCTCTGTGCCAAGCTGGGGGTTACCCCCCTCTCGTGGATTGCGCGGGCCGTGCGCACGGCCGATGAGCAAAAGCAGCGGGTCCGGGCGGTTGTGCTGTGGGCCGACACGGTCCCGCTGGCCGGTTAGCGCGCACTCGGCTAGTCTCCGCCATATGTGGGCAGATACGCTGTTGACGCTGGAGCAGGGCCATCTCCTGAGACTGGGACTGTGGGCCGGAGTGAGTGTGCTGGGCGGCACCGCCCTGCTGGCTTGGCTCATGGTTCGACAAGTGGCCGCGCCGCTGTTGCGGCACTTCGCCATCCAGACCGCCGCCTGGGGCGCGGTGAACGCCCTCATTGCCCTCTGGGCGTGGCGTGGCCTCACCATGCGCGATTTCGCCGGCACCCAGAAGCTGCTCAACATCCTCTGGCTGAACACCGGACTCGACGTGGGGTACGCCGCCGTCGGGCTTACCCTCGTGATCGTCGGGTGGCGCTGGGAGCGGCGGCTGGGCGCCGTGGGCGCCGGCCTCGGGGTGGTCCTTCAAGGGCTCGCCCTGGCCCTGCTCGATCTCCGACTCATTCTGCTGATCGGTCCGCTGCGCTGACGCGCGGGGCACCGTCGTTGATTCCGTCACGTTCAGTCCATCATGGAACCTGTCATCCCCGATCTCCGAGAGACGCCGCGCACGGACGCCTACGCCCGACTGCTGGAGATGCAGGAGCTGTTACTGCACGACAGCACCGACGCGATAGCCGGCATGGCCACCCTGAGTGCGTTGCTCCATCACGCGTTCGGCCATCTCTGGACGGGCTTTTATCGGGTCGTTGAACCGGGGACGCTGCTGCGCGTTGGTCCCTACCAGGGATCGCTTGGCTGTCAGGACATCGCCTTTGGGCGCGGGGTCTGCGGCACGGCCGCGGCCGAGGGGCGCACGGTGGTTGTCGCTGATGTGCACGCCTTTCCCGGGCATATTGCCTGCGACGCGCGCTCCCGCAGTGAGATCGTGGTGCCGGTCTTTGACGCCAAGGGCGCTCTGATGGCCGTGCTTGACATTGATTCACCCGTGCTTGACGCCTTTGGTGAGGCCGATGTTGCCGGTCTTGAGCGTTTGGTAGCTTGGTTCACCCGGACGACGTATGTTCCCGTCCCTGCCTGACGCCTGCGCTCCCCGTCAGATCCGCCATTGCCCGTCGCCGTCTTGCCGACCATGACCGGATACTCCGATCGGATCAATCATGCCTTCGCCTTCGCGGCGAAGCATCACGACCAACAGGTTCGCAAAGGCACGCGCCTGCCCTACCTCACCCATCCGGCCAATGTCGCGCTGATTCTCACGCGCTACGGATGCAATGAGGAAACGGTGGTGGCGGGGATCCTGCACGATGTGATCGAGGATTGCGTGCGTGAAGGGATGACGCGCGAGATGCTCGAGGAGCGCATTGGCCACAAGTTCGGCAACAGTGTGCTGGCCACCGTTTTGGCGGTCACGCACCGCAAGATGGATGATGACGGCGTCGAGATGTCGTCCGACGAGCGCAAGGAGGATTACCTCGCGCGGTTGTCGCTGGCGAACGAAGACGCCCTCTGGGTGTGCGCCGCCGATAAGGTGCACAACGCCAACTCCATTTTGTCCGACCTGCGCCGCACGGCGTTCCCCGAAACGGTGTGGGGACGGTTCTCCGTGGGTCGCGACGGGACGATCAAGTGGTATGCGCGCGTGGCCGAACGCCTGCGCGAATTGCAGTTCGACGCGCCGATCGTGGCGGAGTTGGAACAGGCCGCCGTGGGATTGGGAGCGGCGTAGTACCACTGCAGTTCCTGCCGTCTGCCAACTGAGTGGCTGCCGTCTGCGGTCTGGCGGTTGGCGGCCAAGGTGCAAGACGGCAGACCGCAGCCACACAGATGGCAGTGGTCAGGTCCATCAAATCATCACGGAGATTTTTGCATGCTGTGGACTGTCCCTCTCCTCGCGGTCGCGGTAGTCTAGCCGCCGCGCGCGACCCGTCTGGAAATTTCGCCCGCCGACCCGGTGGTGGTGGCCGAAGACACGCTGCGTTTCTCGGCGCGCGTCCTGGATGCCAATGGGCAGGTCGTTCCTGGCGCCACCATTCGCTTCATTGCGGCCGGTGGCCGCTTTGAAGGGACCGTCGAGCCGTCAGGGTTGGTGCGCTCCGGAAGCACCGGCACGTTGCCGGTGACGGTGGTGGCCCAGATGCCCAACCAGCCCACCATTACCCAGCGTATTGAAGGGCGCCAAGGATGCCTCGGCCGGTCGCGCCTACGGTCGCCTGCAGGTGATCGACGTGAGCGACATCGCGAAGCCCAAGAGCGTGGCGTTCTATGAGCCGGAGTACGGCGGCGTGCACAACGTGTACGTGGCGGGCGATACGCTGTACATGAGCGCCTACAACGCGGGCTTCCGCACCTTCGACATTTCGGGAGAACTGCGCGGCGATCTGCGTGCGCAGCAGCGTGAGATGGTGCACGTGAACACTGCCGACATGGACGGATTTGTGAAGAACGCGGCCATGACCTGGGGTGTGGTGGTGCGCAACGGGCTGGCGTACGTGAACGACATGTACAACGGCCTTTGGATTGTGCGTATGGATCCCAAGCCGGAACCGAAGAAGAACGCCATCGTTCCCTGAGGATCGCGTGATGCATCGGGTGGGTATGGCTCTGCTGTTGTGCGCGACGAGTGCGGCCCCGGTGGCCGCACAGTTCCCGTCGCGCACCTACACCGCGCTGGTGGCCAGCGAGAGCGCGGACCGCGTGGCAGTTATCGAACTGGGGCCGCAAGGCGCCAAGGTCGTGCGGCAGCATGACGTGGGGGTGATGATTGCCGACCCCGACGGCCCGCACGGCTTGGCCCTGGAGCCCGGCGGCAAGTACTACTACGTGAGCACCGCGCACGGAACGCCCTACGGCGTGCTTTGGAAGTTCGAGACGCGCACCAACACGTATGCGGGGCAGGTGATGCTGGGAAATTTTCCGGCCACCGCGCAGGTGACCCCCGATGGCAGCAAGGTGGTGGTGGTGAATTTCAACCTGCACGGCGACATGGTGGCCAGCGACGTGAGCGTCGTGCGCACCGACAGCCTGCAGGAGATTGCCCGCATTACCACCTGCGCCATGCCGCACGGGTCGCGGGTGAACAGCGCCGGCACGCGGCACTACAGCGTGTGCATGATGGACGAACAGCTCGTGGAGATCGATCTCGACGGGCTGCAGGTGGCGCGGCATTTTCTGCTCACCAAGGGGGCAGAGCAGGGGATGACCGGCGCGCCACCGGTGCGTGGTGCCATTTCGGCTTCCGCTGATGCGGCGCACGCCGGCCACGATATGAGTGGCCATGGACTCGCGCAGCCGGCGGCGGGGAGCACGACCTGTTCACCTACCTGGGCGCAGCCGAGCCCCGACGACAAAACGGTGTGGGTGGCGTGCAATGGCACGAGCGACCTGGTGGAGGTCGATGTGGCCTCGTGGAGTGTGCGTCGCCGCATTCCGGCAGGGAACGGCGTGTACAACCTCGCGGTCACGCGCGACGGCACGAAGCTCGTGGCGTCCAACAAGCGCGGCCAGAGTGTGTCGGTGATTGACGCGCGTACGGGCGCCACGCTGGCGGTGTTGCCAACACAGCGCCGCGTGGTGCACGGAGTGGCCATCACGCACGACGATCGCTACGCGTTCGTGTCGGTTGAGGGGGTGGGGAGTGAGCCGGGCACGGTCGAGATTATCGACCTTGTGTCCTTGAAGACCATCGCGCGCGTGGACGTTGGTCAGCAGGCTGGTGGGATTGACGTGGTGCCGCCGCTTTAAGCTGCGGTTTGGGTTTGGTGTGTGCGACCCGCGTTCAGCGTCCGCGCGCGGGGCGCTCGCCATTTCGGGGCGGCCGGGCGCGCATGCGCGCCGGCGTCGCCCCTGCCAAGTACTCGCCCCCCGCGCACGGCCGCCGAACGCGTCCACATCCCGGCGAACCGCGTGGTCGTGGTGCCTACGGGCGGGGACTCGTGCCGAGTGCGGCGCTGACAACGGCGATGGCTACGGCGCTACTACGGCGCGCTGAACGGCAACGTCACACGCCGCACGAGAGCACTGCCGTCGGGCTGCTGAACCTTGAGGGTCACGCTGCGCGCCGGTGCCGCGGCGAGCGTGTCGGCGGCCACCAGCCGCGTGGGCATGGCGAGGCAGTCGCCATTTTCTGATTCGGCGATGAACCGCACCGCGAGTGTGTCCGGCGCCCGGTTCACGCGTTCCGTGCGTAGCAATCTGCTGCAACTGTTGCCGCCGACCAGCCCGTGGTACGTGGCAATGGCGCCACCACTCGCGAACGGTGCGACGCTCACGCTGTCCACGCGCACCACGTATTGATCGCGCCCGAACACGTCCCACAACCCGCACGCCGACAGAAACGGCACCAGCAGCGCGATGCCAGCTACGGCCACTCGTCGGCCTGCCGGCCGTGATGCAATGCATTGGGAATTGCACATGCCGAACGCTAGTACGGCGCCAGCCGCGGCGGCACCACGATCCTGCGGCTCACCCCAACGCGAGGCGCTCAGCGGGACCGCGCCGGGCGCGAGTACTTGGCAGGGGCGACGCCGGCGCGCCACGCGCGCGCGGCCGCCCCGAAATGGCGAGTGCCCGGCGCGGTCCCGCTGAGCGCCGGTCGAACAAGAGTGCCCGCTGCGATACCGCCCGGACGCCGGTCGAACAACACCAAGCCAACCCCAGCGTCAGACGCCAGCCAACGTCCCGTACGTCCGCTCCACGTACTCGTTCAGAATCACGAGGAACTCGGGCACGATATTGTCACCCTTGAGCGTCGTGAACAGCTTGCCGTCCACGTAGACCGGGGCCTTGGGCTCCTCGAACGTGCCCGGCAACGAGATGCCGATGTTCGCGTGCTTGGACTCACCCGGGCCATTCACCACGCACCCCATCACCGCCACCTTCATTTCCACCACGCCCGGCTTCGACTCGCGCCACACCGGCATCTGCTCACGCAGATAGCCCTGAATGTCTTCCGCCATGCGCTGGAAGAACGTGCTCGTGGTGCGGCCACACCCCGGGCACGCCGTGACCTGCGGGGCGAAGGAACGCAGCCCCAGCGACTGCAGAATCTGCTGCGCCACAAACACTTCTTCGCGGCGATCCCCACCCGGCTTGGGCGTGAGCGACACACGAATCGTGTCGCCAATGCCCTCGCTCAGCAGAATGGACAACGCGGCCGCCGACGCAATGACGCCCTTGTTGCCCATTCCCGCTTCCGTGAGCCCCAGGTGCAACGGGTAGTCGCAGCGCTTGGCCAGACGGCGATAGCACTCCACCAGATCCTGCACCACCGAAATTTTGGCGCTCACGATGATCTTGTTGTGCGCGAGTCCCACTTCTTCGGCCAGTGCCGCCGACCGCAGCGCGCTCTCCAGCATCGCGTCCATGTACACGTCCTTCGCGTCGCGCGGCGTTGCCGAGCTGGCGTTGGCGTCCATCATGTCGGTGAGCAGGTTCTGGTCGAGCGAGCCCCAGTTCACCCCAATGCGCACCGGCTTGCCGTGATCGATGGCCGCCTGCACGATGGTCGTGAAGTTGGTGTCGCGGTGCTTTGTGCCCACATTCCCCGGATTGATGCGGTACTTGTCCAGCGCCGCCGCCGTCTTGGGGTACTTGGTGAGCAGCAGGTGCCCGTTGTAGTGGAAGTCGCCAATGAGCGGGACATCGAGCCCCAGGTCATCGAGCCGCTGCCGGATTTCCGGGACCGCCTGCGCCGCTTCGTCATTGTTGACCGTAATGCGCACCTTCTGCGAGCCGGCCTCGAACAGCGCCGCGACCTGTTCGGCCGTACCGGCGGCGTCAGCCGTATCGGTATTGGTCATCGACTGCACCACAATGGGCGCCGACGAACCGACCGGGACATTGCGGACCATGGCCGTGACCGTGGGGCGACGACGACCGAAGTGCGAGGCAGATGACGACACGAGGCAAACCTTGGTGAAAGTGGCAGACAGGACGCAGGGGAAAGCTAGCGCGGCCCCCGGGGGTCCCCCAAGTTCCGGATATGGCTGATCCTATCCCAGACGAACACGACTCGACCGCCGCCGGTGCCGAGTCAGCCCCCGCGACGGTGGCTGAGGCCCCCCGGAAGTCCTTCTTTCGCCGCCATTGGCTGGCGACGACGGTGGTCACCCTGATTGCGCTCCCCACCCTCGGGTTGGGAGTCTGGGCGGCCGCCGCGCTCTCGTGGAGCTACTCCGACGGGACGCGGGCAGGCTTTGTGCAGAAGATCTCTCGGAAGGGCTGGCTGTGCAAAACGTGGGAAGGCACGCTGTACACGGATATCGCCAAGGGATTCCGCTCGGACAGCTTCTCGTTCACGGTGCGCAACGACTCCGTGGCCAAAGCGATTGCCGACCTCAGCGGCAAGCGGGTCACGGTGACCTATAGCCAACATATCGGGGTACCAACATCGTGCTTTGGTGAAACCGAATACTTCGTGACCGCCGTACAGGAGTCACCGGAGTAAGCGGGAGGGTTACGTCTAACCTGGCCCGGCACTCCTTTTCGAACTTTTTGGAGGATGACTATGAAACGCGCACTTCGTGCATTGGGTCTGGTGGCGGCGCTCGCTGCCCCGGCCGCGCTTTCGGCGCAGAGCAGTGACAAGCCAATCTCCCTTGGGGTGAGCGGTGGGTTGTCGCTGCCCATGGGCGACTTTGGAGAGGGGCTCAGCTCGGGCTTCAACGTCACCGGCCACGTGTATTTCAAGCCGGCCTCGCTCCAGTCCCTTCGCTTGCGTGGTGATGTGAGCTATGACCGCTGGACCGCCGACGGCAACAGTGATTTCAGCTTCCGCAGCCTTGGAGTTGCCGGCAACGTCGTCTACGACTTTCCTACGGAATCGTCGTCGATGGTGAAGCCGTACGTCCTTGGTGGCCTCGGCTTGTACAACGGCAAGACTACGGCGGACTTTGGCAGCGCTGAAATCTCCGGCAGCGACACCAACCTCGGCCTCCAGGCCGGCGCCGGCGTCGCGTTCCAGCTGTCCGGTTTCTCCACGTTCGCGGAAGCCCGCCTGGTCAACATCTTCTCCGACGGCAATAGCTCGCGCTTCGTGCCCATCGTCTTCGGCGTGCGCTTCTAACACGTCCGCTGCAGTCCGGACCAGGGGGCGATCCAATCGGGTCGCCCTCTGTTGTTTTACCCAACCCTGCAGCGGATTAGTGTTCACGTCATGAGTGCTCCCATTGTCATCGTCGGGGCCGGCGTGGCCGGTCTGGTGGCCGCCATTGAACTGCAGGCCGCGCAGCGAGAGGTGCTGGTGCTTGATGCGGCGGCAGAGGTGGGCGGCCGCGTGCGTACCACCATGGTGAATGGACTGGTCATCGACCACGGCTTTCAGGTGCTGTTCACGGCGTATCCCACGCTGCGGCGCTATCTCAATTTCGAGACGCTGGCGCTGCGCAAATTCACGCCAGCGGCGCGCATTGCCCGCGATGGACAGACGTCGCTCATTGGCGACGCGCTCGCCGATCCGGGGCTGTTGTTCGATACGATTTTTGCCCGCGCCATTGGTGTGGGTGACAAGTTGCGGCTGCTCGCGCTGCGCCGCTTTGCGCAGCAGCTCACCATTGATGACTGCTTCAGCGCCCGCTTTGCCGGCATCAGCACGCGCGACTTTTTACGCGGTCGCGGCTTTGGGCCGGCGGTGATTGATGGGTTCTTTGCCCCCTTTTATGGCGGCATTCTGCTGGACCGCACCCTCGCGACCAGCGCCAGCATTCTGCTCTTCACCTTCAAAATGCTGGCCGACGGCGACACCGTGGTGCCGGCCGGTGGCATTGGCGCACTGACCCGGCAGATGGCCGATCGCCTCGCGCCGGGCACGGTGCGCACCGGGCAGGCCGTGCGCGCGCTGGTGGTGACAGAGGGAAGGGTGACCGGGGTACGGCTCACTGATGATCGTGTGCTTGACGCGGCTCAGGTGGTGCTGGCCACCGATGCGCCCATGGCGGCCACTCTGGCTGCTACGGCCGGGCTCACGCTTCCCGAACCCACCGGCGCCCGTGGCTGCACCACGCTGTATTTCACTGCCCGCACCACGCCCATTCCGGGCAAGGCCCTCTGGCTCAATGCCAACCCGGATGCCGTCGTGTCGCACGCCGTGACGCTCACCGACGTGGCCCCTGAGTACGCCTCCGGTGGCCGCACGCTCATTGCCGCCACCATCCTTGGCGATGCCGCGACCCTCCCGGATGACACGCTGGATGCGGTCGCTCGCCGGGAACTGTGCGCCATGGGCAGTGTGTCGGAAGCGCGCGTCGCGCTGGAGCGCGTCGCGCTCTGGCGCGTGCCGTATTCACAGTTTGAACAGGCACCGGGGTGGCGTAATCAGCGCCCCAGTATTGCCTGTGGTGTGCCGGGACTGTGGCGCGCCAGCGAAACGCTGCACTCCAGCTCGCTCGAAGGCGCCGCTCGCGGCGGTGAGATGGCGGCCAAGGCACTTCTCCACGCAACCTGAGCTAAACGCATGTTCACTCGTTCGGTACGTACCACGGCGCTGGCTATGGGCCTCGCGACGCTCGCCCTCACGGCCGGAGCCCCGCGCCCGCTGCGCGCACAACCCCAGACAGCGGCCACGGCCACGGTCTCGTCGCCGCGCCATGTGTTGTCCATCAACCCCTTTCTGCCACTGGCCGGATACTTCCAGGGGGAGTTCGAAACCAAGCTCAAGGAAAATGTGGCGCTGGCCGTTTCCGGCGCGCACGCGCGGCTTGATGACTACTACACCAGCCTTGATGTGAAGCTGCGGCTTTATCCGCAGGAACGTGGGCTGGAAGGGTTTGGTCTGGCCGCGGGCGGTGGCTTTGGCCGCATTCGCGAGGACAGCTATACGGAACCCTTGGCGTGCATCGCGCTCGTGGGTGTCGTTTGCCCGGACGTCGGCCGCCGCTCGGTGAGCGGCGCCACCTTCTCGGTGGAAGCGCACTATCAGTTCCTGCTGGGGCGCGCGCGCAAAACGAGCGTGGCGTTTGGCGCGGGGGCAAAGCGCTATTTCGTGGATACGCGTTCCAACGAAAGTTTCCAGGAACTGGTCCCCACACTGCGGCTGACCATTGGGTACGCCTTCTGATGCGTTCCTCGGCGGTGCTGGTCATCGCGGCGTTGAGCACCCTGCCGAACGCAACGCGCCTGTCGGCGCAGTCGCCGCGCCGCATTATGTCGATCAATCATGTCCTGCTGATCACCGGGAGCGTGCAGGGCGAAGTTGAGCAGCGCGTGAGTCCTCGGGTGTCCGTAGCGCTCAGCGGTTCTGCGGTGCGGTTGGCCGATCGCTATACCAACGCGGACCTCAAGCTGCGCTACTATCCCAATCCCCGAGGGCGCGTGCTCGACGGCGTGGGCTTTGCCATTGGCGCCGGTTATGGACACGTGACCGATCGGAACGTCGGCGTCATCTGCGCGTCCAGTCCTCCAGGGGGAGGCGGGGGCGGATGCTACGACTTTTCCGAGAGCTACGCCGGACCAACCGTGACGGCGGAAGTGACGCACCAGTGGATCGCCAAGGCGCCGCACCACATGGTGTTGACTGTCGGTGCGGGCGTGAAGCGGTACTTTGTGGAGGAGCGGTTACCCGCCACACTGCAGGGCTTTCCGCAACTCACCGGAACCGCGCGGGTCAGCGTTGGGTACGCCCTCTATTAAGCGGTGGCGCTGCCACCCTGTTGGCACGGTACACCCCCCGACAGCTTCTCCCTTCACACCCCACCGCACTATGCCCATCACCCGTCGTCACGTCGCCGCCCTCGCACTTGGCGCCCTGGTCCTCACTCTTCCGGCCACGCCTGTGTTGGCGCAGGGCCCCGGCAAGGTGGTTTCCATCAATCCCTTCCTGCCACTCGCCGGGTTTTTCCAGGGCGAGTTCGAGGGGCGGATCAAGGACAACCTCGCCGTGGCGGTGAGTGCTTCGCACATCCAGTTCGACGACATCTACACCAACGCCGACGTGAAGCTGCGCCTGTACCCGCAGGAGCGCGGTCTGCAGGGCTTCGCCATTGCCACCGGGTTGGGATACGGGCGCATTCGCAACGAGAACATCGACGAATTTTGCACGGGGATTCCCAACGTGGATTGTGCGGCGCAGACAAAATCCACCAGCGGCGCCACCTTCTCCGTGGAAATGCACTACCAGTGGCTGCTCGGCAAATCGCGCAACACCGCGGTCACGCTCGGCGGCGGCGCGAAGCGCTACTACATCGGCGAAGAGACGAAGAACGGGTTTGACAACTTCCAGGAGTATCTGCCCACGTTGCGCCTTACCGTGGGCTACGCGTTCCGCTAACGGATGAACGCCAGCAGTTCACGCAGGTTGAACACGGTGTGCACCGCCCCGGCGGCCATGAGCCGCTCGGGCGACACCAGTTCGGCGTAGCCAATTACCGTCATCCCGGCGGTGCTGGCGCCAAAAACGCCGAGCGGACTGTCTTCCACCACAATGGTGCGCGACGGGGCAAAGCCCAGTTGCTGGGCGGCGTGCAGAAACAGATCGGGGGCCGGCTTGGGGCGGGCCACGTCTACGGCCGAAAACCGTCGCCCTTCGAAGCGGGACAGCAGCCCGGTGGCGCCCAGCGTCGTTTCCATCTTTTCGTGTTCGCCGTTCGAAGCAACGCCGTATCCCACATCGGCCGCATCGAGCGCATCGAGCACCTCAACAATGCCATCAACGGCGACGACTTCGCTGGCCAGCGCCACCTTCACCTGCGCATAAAAATCGGTGAGCAGGGAATCGGGTGGTGTGTGCCCCAACTGCTCGGTGACAATCTCCAGGCAGCGCGCCATGGAATTGCCCAGATACGTCGCAAGCGACTGCTCCGTGGTGGTGGGGAGCCCAATGTTGGTCAGCAGCCCGGCCCACACGCGACTGGTAATGCGTTCGCTGTCCACCAGCACCCCGTCGCAATCGAACAGGATGCCATCGTAGCGGGCGCCGTTGAACACGACCCCCGTCTCCGGCGTGCCGCTCACAGTGCGTGGGCAGCCAGCGCCGCGTGCGCCTGCGCAATCTGCACCCGCACGGCTTCGGGGCCGGTGCCGCCGGCAATGTTGCGTGCGGCCAGCGATGCTTCGGCGCCCAACGCATCACGCGCATCATCGCCAAAGAGTGCGTGCGCCGTGCTGAACGCGGCGGCAGGCAGTTCGGTCATCTCAATGCCGGCTTCTTCGGCTTGACGCACCAGTGAGCCCACGGCGCCGTGCGCTTCGCGGAAGGTGGCACCCTTCTTTACCAGATAGTCCGCCAGATCGGTGGCCATCATGGCGCTCGATACCGCGCCACGCATGCGCTCGCGATTGAAGCGCAATTCTCCAATGGCGCCGGCCATGGAAGGCAACACCAAGTGCAGCAGATCCACCGCGTTGAACATGGCGCGCTTGTCGTCTTGCAAGTCCTTGCTGTAGCCGCTGGGCAGCCCCTTGATGGTGCCGAGCAATGATACGAGGTCGCCCAACACCCGGGCACCGCCGCCACGCGCGAGCTCAAAGACATCGGGATTGCGCTTCTGCGGCATCATGCTGCTGCCGGTGCTGAAGCCATCGCCAAACTTGATGAAGCCAAACTCGCTCGAGCCGTAAATGATCATGTCTTCGGCAATGCGCGAGCAGTGCACGGCCACCATGGTGCACACGAACATCGTTTCCGCGACAAAGTCACGATCGCCGGTGGCGTCGATGCTGTTGGGGGAGATGGCCAGAAAGTCGAGTTCGTCGCGCAGCACATCGCGTGGCACCGGGAACGCCGAACCGGCAATGGCGCCGGAGCCGAGTGGCAAGGTGGAAGTGCCACGTAGTGCATTGGCCAGGCGGGCGCGATCGCGCTCGAGGGGCCAGAAGTGCGCCAGCAGCCAGTGGGCGCCGCTGACGGGCTGGGCCCGCTGCAGGTGCGTGTACGCCGGCAAAATGGCGTCGGCAATCTGTTCGGCCTGCGTGAGCAGCGCCTGCTGCAGCTCACGGATGGCCACGTCGAGCTTGCGACAGGCGTCCATCGTCCAGAGCCGTGAGGCGGTGGCCACCTGATCGTTGCGCGAGCGGCCGGTGTGCAGCTTGGAGGCCACGGTTCCGGCCTCCTCGTGCAGCAGCCGGTCGATCATGGTGTGGATGTCCTCGTCGGTGGCGATGGGCTGCGCACCGTCGGCAATGCGCGCCGCTACGCGATCGAGCCCACTGCGCAACGCGTCCGCTTCGTCCATGGTGAACACGCCGGCCTTGGCCAGCGCGAGCGCCCACGCCCGGGACAGCCGGATGTCGTGCGGCCAGAGCCGGAAGTCGGTGCCAATGGAGCGGTTGATCGCGTCGAGCAGCGGCGACGGGCCACCGGCAAAGCGGCCCCCCCAGAGTTTATGCGTTGCGGCGTCGTTGGACATCAGAGCACGAAGATTGATGAGAGCACCGGAAAGCAGCGGTTGCCGGTGCGGGGTTCAAGTTGGGGGGACTTTGACTGACGACTGAAAACTCTAACTGAAGACTGAAAACTCCAACTGAAAACTGACAAGTTGCCCGCCCACAGGCGGAAGGGCAGACTTTGCGTACGGGAGAGAAGTTTTCAGTGGTCAGTCTGAGTTGTCAGTTTTCAGTTCGAGTTTTCAGTTTTCAGTTCCTTACACCCGTATATACGCCCGGAGCTTCCGCAGCACCCGTTCGGTTCCCTCCGGGCTCCGGCAGATAATGAGCACCGTATCATCGCCGGCAATGGTGCCGGCCACGTCGGGCCACTCCAGCTGGTCGAGCACCTCGGCGACCGGCTGCGCGCCCGATTTCATGGTACGGGCCACGACCAGCGCCTGCACGCCCTCCACCCCGGTGAGCAGTTCCGGCAGCATGCGTTCCAGCCGTGCGAGCGCCACTTCGCCCCCGGCCGTGGTGTTCTCGGGAAAGGCATATCGTGCCCGCCCCTGGCCACCGGGAATGCGCGCCAGCCGCAGCTCGCGCAGGTCACGGGAGAGGGTGGACTGCGTGACGTCCCAGCCGCGTTTGGCCAGCTTCCGGCGCAGCTCTTCCTGGCTGGCCACTGCATGTGCCGACACGATGTCACGAATGACAGCGTGCCGGTCGGATTTATCGGACACGGGTACTCCACGGACAAACGGGAACGTCAGGCGATGTCGCACACCGGACCGGCATAAATACTTCGGAGACGAACGATGATTGACAGCGCGTGCATGCAAAATTATGCATTAATACTGCATAGTATGCCATCCTGAATCAACCGTCTTCCGTATCGTCGATCGTGCCTCAGTCTGCCGTTGCTCCGACCTATCGCGTGGGTGTCCTTGGCGCGTCCGGCTATTCCGGGCGTGAGCTATGCGCCCTCGTGCTGGGCCACCCGAACCTGACGTTGGCGTTTGCCACGGCCAATTCGCAGCGCGGCACCACGCTGCGCGTGCGGGCGGGCGGGCGCGTGCACGACGTGCCCATGGTGGCGCCGGAGGAGGCTGACCTGGCCGGTGTGGATCTCGTGTTTGCGGCGCTGCCGCACGGGGCGAGTGCGGAGTGGATTGGCAAAGTCATCGCGGCCGGCGCCCGCGTGGTGGATCTGTCCAGCGATCTGCGCCCGGGACACGGCGGCGTGACCCACGCGCTCCCCGCGGGCGTGCCGGCCGACGCCCCTTATGGCATGCCAGAGCTGTTCCGCGCCGATATGGCGAACGCGCGCGTAGTGGCCAACCCCGGGTGCTACGCCACGAGCATTCTGGTGGCGCTCGCCCCGCTCGCGAAGTCCGGACTCATTGCGCCGGGTGCCACGGTCAACATCTCGTCGGCCAGTGGTGTGAGTGGAGCCGGGGCCAGCCCCAAGCTCGAACTGCTCTTCGCCGAAATCACCGAAGACTTCCGCGCCTACGGCGTGGGCAACGCGCATCGCCATCTGTATGAAATGCGGGCCACGCTGGCACGTCTTGGCGCCGACTGCGACCTGCTGTTCACGCCGCATCTGCTGCCGGTGGACCGCGGTATTCTGAGCACCATTTCAGTGCCGCTGTCACGCCCGCTCAGCGATGCGCTGGCGCCATACCGCGAGGCCTACGCCAACGAACCGTTTGTGGAGCTCACCACAGGGTTGCCGGCGCTGGCAGATGTACAGCACCGCAACGTGGTGCGCATTGGCGCCGTCATTCCCACGGGTCTGCGACAGGACACGCTGCTGGTGTTCAGCGCGATCGACAACCTCGTAAAGGGTGCGGCGGGGCAGGCGGTGCAGAACGCGAATATCATGCTGGGCCTGGATGAAGGAGCGGGGTTGCAGGCATGATTTGCATCAAGCTCGGTGGCCGCACCCAAAACGATCCACTGCTCCCCGCTGCCATTGCTGCCTTGTGGCAGTCAACGGGCGGCCAAGTGGTCGTCGTGCACGGCGGTGGCGATCAGATCAGCGCGCTGCAGCGGCTGCGCGGGGAAGAGCCGGTATTCATTGGCGGACGGCGTGTCACCACGGATACGGCGCTGGAACTCGTTCGCATGGTGCTGAGCGGCCTGGCCAACAAGCAGATGGTGAGTGCGTTGGTCGCGGCGGGAGCGCCGGCGGTGGGGATCAGCGGCGAAGACGCGGCGCTGCTGCGCGCGACCCCTATAGATGTGGCCCAGTTCGGGCACTCCGGCACGCCCTCGGTGGTGAACCCCGGCGTGGTGACGGCGCTGCTCGCCGCCGGGTATCTGCCGGTCATTTCGCCGGTGGCGGCGCGCGAGCATGAGGGTGAATCGGGCGCGTACAACGTGAACGGCGATGATGCCGCCGCGGCGATTGCGGCAGCGTTGGGGGCCACGGAGCTGTTCCTCATGGCCGATGTGCCGGGCGTGCTCGATGGCAACAAGCAACAGCTGGCGCAGCTCACGCTCGATGAAACGCGGGCGTTGGTGGCAAGTGGTGTTGCGGGCGGCGGGATGGCCGCCAAGCTGGACGCCTGCGCGACGGCGCTGGCGGGTGGTGTTTCACGGGTGCGCATCGGCGATCTCGCCGCGCTCACCGTTCCCCAAGCGGGAACTGCGATCGTCGCGCGCGCCTAACGACGTCTCCTTTTTCGTCTCATTTCTTTCCGGTAGCTGCCATGACGTCAACGATGATCCCGCCCGTGTCCCCATCGGCCGCCGCGCCGACGGCGACTCCCGCTCCGTTGCCCGCCATTCTGGGCACGTACAAGCGACAGGCGCCGCTCTTCGTGCGCGGCGATGGCGTGTACATGATTGACGAGACCGGCAAGCGCTATCTCGACTTTGTGGCCGGGATTGCCGTGACGTCGCTGGGGCACAACGACGCCGGTGTGAACAACGCGCTGCAGGAGTCCATTGCCTCGGGGCTCATTCACACCTCCAACCTGTACCGCACGGCACCGGGTGAGGCGCTCGCGCAGTGGCTCGTGGATCACTCGTTCGCGAGCAGTGTCTTCTTTTCCAACTCGGGCGCCGAAGCCAACGAAGGCGCCTTCAAGTTTGCGCGGCGGTGGGCCAGAAGCACGCCGCACGTGGCCAAGCACGAAATCATTGCGGTGCGTGGCTCCTTCCACGGTCGGCTGCCGGGCACGCTCGCGGCCACCGATCGCCCGGCATACCGGTTGCCGTTCCGCCCGCTCATGGGTGGCGTGAGCATCGTGGAGCGCGACCTCGACGAGCTGCGCACGGTGCTCGATACACAAACCGTCGCGGCGGTCATTGTGGAACCCATTCAGGGCGAAGGCGGGGTGCGGGTCGTGGATCCGGAGTTCCTGCGGGGACTGCGGGCACTCACCGCAGAGCGCGACGTCCTGCTCATTCTCGACGAAATCCAGTGCGGGCTGGGACGCACGGGGAGCTTCTTTGCTTACGAGCAGCTGGGCATTGAGCCGGACATGCTCACCATTGCCAAGCCGCTCGCGAACGGCCTCCCCATTGGCGCCATTCTGGTGAACGAAAAAGTCGCGCGCACCATGCAGCCGGGCGATCATGGCACCACGTTCGGCGGTGGCCCGCTGCTGGCGCATGTGGCGCACCACGTCGTACAGCGTCTGTCCGACCCGGCGCTGCTGCAGCATGTCCGCGAAGTGGGCGCCTGGTTCGGTGAACAGCTGCAGGGGATTGCCGACCGCACCGGTTCCGTGCGCGCCATTCGCGGCAAGGGCCTCATGTGGGGCATGGACGTGCATGAGCCGGCCGCGGCCATCATTGGACGCGCCTTCGACCGCGGCCTGCTCATGGTGAGCGCCGGCGAACACACGCTGCGCTTCTTGCCGCCGCTGGTCATTTCGCAGGCCGAGTTGGCGAGCGGACTGGAGATTCTCGAAGCGGCAATGAAGGGCTGAAAGCAAAAGCTCTCACAGAGGCCTCGGAGGAAACAGAGGCCACAGTGCGAACAACACGAGATCTACGGAGTAGGCTTTGTATCCTCCGTTGCCTCAGTGACCTCTGTGCGATTGCTGTTCAAACCACGCCAGCCTGATGCAACGTGAACGTGCGTGCGCCAAACTCGGCGTACGCGCGTTTTGCTTTGCCTCTAGTGCAAACGCGTGGAATGCACAATATTGACGGCGCCATCACGTGCCTCCGTGATCGGTGCGGGACGCCACGCGGTGTTTGCGTGTGTGCACTCCGCGATGTGCACCAGCCCGTGTGTCGTTGTTGTACCGGCGGTGTTGGCCCTGTCCTGGCGCGTCGATCCGGCGACGTGCACGAGGCCGGACGGGCTGGCTGCCGTTGCGTGGCGGGTTCGCGTGAGCGACTTACTGCAGACGGCAGACCGCAGCAAGCACAGACGGCAGTTGGCAGGAATTCTGAAACGGGGGCCACGACCACGTGGCCCCCGTTTTCATTTTCCCTCCGCCCTTCCTGCCCCCTGATCTCTGCCCCCTGCCCCCTGCCCCCTGCTTCCTGTTCGTTCGTCACGAGCACGTTACCCGCCCCGCCGCACCCTCGCGCTACATTTCCCGCATGACCTTCCGAGCCCTCGCCGCCGCTGCGGCCCTCGCGCTGCCGACCGCCGTGTCGGCGCAGCAAAAGCCCACGCTCGTCGTGCAGATCACCGTCGACCAGCTGCGTCCCGACTATCTCGACAAATGGGGGCCGCAGTTTACCGGTGGCCTCAAGCGCTTCCTCACGAAGGGCGCCTTCTTTACCCAGGCGTTCCACGATCACGCCACCACGGAAACTGCCCCCGGGCACGCGACCCTCTGGTCGGGGCGCTTTCCGCGCAACACCGGCATTGTCATCAATGACCTCGGCGTTGCCGACGCCCAGTCACCGCTGTTGAGCGGGCGCGGTGGTGGTGCCTCCCCCTGGCGCTTCCGTGGGTCGGCGCTGTTCGATTGGGTTCGCGCCCGCGACCAGTTCTCGCGCGCGCTCTCCGTGTCACGCAAGGATCGCGGCGCCATCCTGCCGCTCGGCAAAGCCAAGCAGCAGGTGTACTGGTACGGCCTCGACGGTCGCTTCATTACCAGCCGGTACTACGCCGACACGCTCCCCACCTGGGTGCAGCAGTTCAATGCGCGCGACGGGGCCGCCAAGTGGCTGGGACAAACCTGGTCGCCGCTGCTGCCGGCCTCGGCGTACACCGAACGTGACAGCATCGACTACGAGCACGAAGGGCGCGACATCGCCTTTCCGCATACGCTCAACAAAGATCGCCGCCTGGGCTTTGATTCACTCGCCTCGTTCCCGTGGATGGACGAGTACACCGTAGACATGGCGCTTGCCGGCGTGCAGGCCATGGACCTGGGCAAAGGCCCCACCACCGACGTGCTCGCGGTGTCGCTGTCTACCACTGATGCCGTGGGCCACGCGTGGGGACCCGACTCCAAGGAGCTGCATGATCAGGTGCTGCGTGTGGATCGCGCCCTTGGCCGGCTCATCGATTCGCTGTACAAAATGCGTGACTCTACCCGCATCGTCTTTGCCCTCGGCTCCGATCACGGGGTGACGCCGTATCCACTCGCCACCTTTGCCGGCACCGACCCCAATCGTGGTCGCGTGGATGTTCGTCCGGTGATGAGCGCGGTGGGCAGCGCCCTCGTGGCACGTGGGCTCGAGACCGACGCCCTCGAGTATCAGGACAAGATGGTCATGCTCGACCGGCGCCGTTTTGCGGCCAAGGGGATCAACGCCGACTCCACCATTGCGGCGCTGCGGACCGCTCTGCTGGCCCTTCCCGGCATGGCCCGCGTGGACCGCGTCACCATGCTGGCGGCCAACGCGGCCAAGGGCGACAAGATTGCCCGACGCTGGTACAACTCGTTGCCGCCGGACATGGAGGTCGTGCTCACGGTGACGTTCAAGTCGGGCTACTATGTGGCCACCACGCGCTACGCCACGCACGGCACGCCGTACGATCTCGATGCCCATATCCCTGTGCTCTTCATGGGCCCCGGCATCAAAGCGGGACGTTTCACCACTCCCATTCGCTCTGTAGATGTCGCCCCCACGTTGGCGTACCTGCTGCACGTGGAGCCCATTGAGCCAATCGATGGGCGTATTCTCACCTCCGTGCTCACGTCGCCGCCGTCGCCGCGCGCGCGCCGCTGACCTCCGGGAACGCGTCACCTCACCGCATGACCAGCCTCGACCGCGCCTTCGATGACCTGCGCTTTGGCAGCAGCCGCACGCTCAACTTGCGTGCGCTGCAGCCTACGGCATTGCAGGCCACGGCGCTGGCCGAACGCTGGCTGCGCGAGCAGCAGGTGCTGGGCGCCGACGAGGCGCTCGTGATTACGGGACGTGGCAACAACAGCGTGGACGGCTATTCGCCGGTCCGCGAATCCATCGTGAAGCTGCTGCCGTCGCTCCGCCGCCGGAACGTGATTGCCGGCTACGCCGAGCATACGCCGGGATCGTTTGTGGTCACGTTCGCGCCGGTGACATCGCTCTTCGAAACGCCAAAGCGGCGTCGCGAAAAGCCCGGCCCCGTCCCCCGTCCGCCGTCGCTGCAGGGGCTCGACGACGAAACGGTGCGCCAGCTGCGCGACCTCGCCGTCATGTCGCTGGCCGTCCTGGGGCTCAATTCCCCCACGCGGGTCCAGCTGGAAGACGAAATGCTGCGGCAGTTTACGGTGCTGTCGGCGGCGCTTCCCGATGGAGTGGACCGCGAGGCCTTGCTGCAGCAGGCCATGCTGCGGGCGGCGGAGGAGTACGAGGCGGGATAAACAACGAGGGAGCAGGACGCAGAGGGGGCAGGAGGCAGGGTGCAGAGGGGGGTGAGGTGGTAGTTTGGTACAGTTCACCTACCCCTACAGGAGACCGTTTGTGATTGGTCGCTTCCGTGCTGTTGCGCGACGCTCGGCGCTTTTGGTGCCGCTGGCCGGTGCCCCGGCGCTGCTCTCAGCGCAGTCTTCCATTCCCGGCTATTCGCCGTCGGCGGCGTATGCGCAGCGGCAGCTGGAGCAGGCGGCCATTGCCGGCCCGGTGGCGTCGCGCGCCAAGGCACACTCGGCGGCGCTCTCCAAGGAGCCACACATTGCCGGCACGCCGGCGCAGAAGCGCACCGCCGACTACGTCATGGCGCAAATGAAGGCCATGGGGCTCGAGACGGAGCTCCGGACGTATGACGTGTGGCTGCCGCACGCCACCTCGGTGAAGATCACGCGCATGCACCGTGATACCAGCGCACTCGACTTGGTGGAGCCGCCCATCGCGAGCGACCCGGCGACGCAGCTGCCGCAGTATCTCACCGTGAATGGCTCCAGCGGCGCCGGCGTGGGCGAAGGCGACGTGGTGTTTGTGAATTTCGGCCTCATTGAAGACTACGCCACCCTCGATTCTCTGGGCGTGAGCGTGAAGGGCAAGGTGGTGCTCTCGCGGTACGGCCGCAGCTTTCGTGGCATCAAGGCGCGCGAAGCACAAAAGCGCGGCGCGGTGGCGCTGCTCATCTACACCGATCCGCTCGACGACGGCTTCGTGACGGGCGATGTGTATCCCGAAGGCCCCATGCGTCCGCTGCAGGGAGTGCAGCGTGGCAGTGTGTTCAACGGCGCCGGCGATCCGCTCACGCCAGGCTATGCCAGCAAGGGCAACGCGCCGCGCCTCACCCCTGACCAGACGGAGCTGCCGCGTATTCCGGTGGTGCCCATCAGCGCGGCCAACGCGCAGGCGCTGCTGAGTGAGGTACGAGGCACCGATATTCCGCGCAATTGGCAGGGGGGGATGCCCATTCGGTATCACATTGGCGCCGGCCCGGTGCGCGCCCGCGTGGAAGTGACCACCGATGCGGCCACCGCCGGCACGAAGCAGATCTTCAATACGCTGGGGTATCTGCGCGGCACCGAGTTCCCCGACCAGTACGTGTACATCGGTGGGCATCGCGATTCGTGGGGCCCCGGCGCCGCGGACAACATCAGCGGTACGGTGAGCATTCTCGAAGCGGCCAATGCCCTGGCCGACATGGCGAAGAAGGGGCAGCGCCCCAAGCGCACGATTGTCTTTGCCACGTGGGACGCTGAGGAGTGGGGATTGGTGGGAAGCAGCGAATACGTGGAAGACGACTCGCTGCGTCTCAAGAAGGGCGCCGTGGCGTACCTCAATCAGGATGTGTCGGCGCAGGGGTCGCAGTTTGGTGGTGGCGGTAGCCCCAGCATGCGCGCGGCGCTGCGCGATGTGGTGAAGAGTGTGCCCGACCCGCGTGGTCGTGGCAGCGTGTATGAGGCGTGGCGGCTCACCACGGGCACGCGCGTGGATTCGCTGGAGCCGGCAATGGGCGACCCGGGCGGCGGCAGTGACTTTGCCGGCTTTTACAATCACTTTGGCATTCCCACTGCCGACTGGGGATTTGGTGGTCCGGCCGGTACCTACCATTCCGCGTACGACACGCACGCCTGGATGGAGAAGTTTGGTGACCCGGGCTTTTTGTATCACGCAGCGTCGGGACGCATTGGCGCGGCGTTCGCCCTGCGCCTGGCTAACGCCGAGGTGCTGCCGTACGACTACGCGGAGTTTGCCCGCACCATGCGTCGCTACCTGACGCCGGTGGAGCGCGGGCTCACGCAGAAGGGGTGGGCCACCGCCGGGGTGGGCACGTTGGGCGCGGCCATTACGAAACTGGAGAGCGCGGCGACCGCATTTGGCACGGCACGGGACGCGGCGCTGGAGAAGGGTGTGGCCAAGCCGGCCAAAGATGCGGCGAATGCGGCGTTGCTGACGGTGGAACGCAGCTTTGCCCGCGATCGTGGTCTCAAGAGCCGTCCGTGGTATCGCACGCTCATCTACGCATCCGACGTGGACAACGGCTACTCCAGCATGGTGTTCCCCGGCGTGAACGAGGCCATCCGATATGGCACGGAGGCCGAAACCAACGCGGAGATTACCGATCTCGTACAACGGTTCGAGGCGGCAGCCGCTGCGCTCGACACGGCTCGTGCCGCACTGACCGCGCCCGGCCGCTGAACTGTACCGGGTATTCCACGTTGCGTTGCGTATCGCTCTCGGAGTAAGGACCATCATGCCACTCGACCACCGCTCCGCCGCCGATGTTGCGGCGCTGCTCGCTACTGCCACGCCGCCGGTTGTCATTGATGTGCGGGAGCAGTGGGAGTACGACATTGCCCATCTCGAAGGCAGTGTGCTCATTCCGCTCTCCACGCTCCCCACGCGGGTGGACGCACTCGACCCTACGCGTACGTACGCCTTGCTCTGTCATCACGGCATGCGCAGTGAGATGGCAGGAAACTGGATGGCGCAGCACGGCTTTGCGCAGCTCATCAACATTGACGGTGGGATCGACGCCTGGAGTGTCGAGGTCGATCCGTCATTGGCGCGGTACTGAGCCGGGCACGAAGCCAATGAACACCGGGTGGCTGTTGACTGGCGCCGTTGGCGCGGCGGTGGCCCTCGGTGGGTGGGTCTGGCTGTGGCGTTGGCGGGTGGCGCAGCGTTTTGAGTCCAGCGATGCGGCACGTCGGCCGCGCGGCGCTAATGGGGTGGTGATTGGCGCCGAGGAGTTTTTCCTGCGCGGAACCAGCGACCGGGCGGTGTTGCTGCTGCACGGCTTCAATGACACGCCGCAGTCCATGGCGTACCTCGGCGCGCGGCTGAACGCCGTGGGGTACACGGTGCACGGACTGCGGCTCCCGGGGCACGGCTGTTCGTTGCCGGAGCTGGCCCGAGAGGCGCGGGCGGGTGCCTGGCGCGAGGCGGTGCAGTCGGCGTTCACGGCGCTCCACCTCGAGCACCGCCGGGTGTACGTGTGCGGCCAGAGCATGGGTGGTGCGCTGGCGGTGTTGCTGGCGGCGAGCCACTCCGAGATGCCGGCGGTGGCACTGCTGGCGCCATTCATTGGGCTGGAGCCGCGGTTGGGGTGGCAGTTCCGGCTGGCCCGTCTGAGTCCGGCGCCGTACCACAAAAGCCTTGGCGGGGAGCGGTCGCTGCACGATCCGGTTGCCCGCCGCGCGGCGCTGGGGCCGGGGATCGTCACCGCACAGGCGTTGCTGGCGCTGCGGACCATCGCGCTCGACGCACAGTCGGTGCTGGGGCAGGTGCGGGTGCCCACCTTATACGTGCAGAGCACCCTCGATAACCGGGTCAGTGCCGCCGCTGGTGAGAAGCATTACAACGCCATACAAGCGACAGATAAAGAACAGTTATGGCTTTCCGGGTCTGGCCACATCATTTCGGCTGACCTGGAGCGGGACCTGGTGGCCGACCGGGTGATTGCGTGGTTTGAGAGGCATCTGTGAGCTTGGCCGTTCTTGTGGGGCGGGTTGGGTGAACAGCTGGGCCCCCGCCTGCGGGGGCCCAGCTGTTGAGATAAAGCCCGCCCGACCCACGGAGCCCGGGGCCCAGCTGTTGATCGAAGCCCGGCGCCAAGCACTACGCCCGCCGCCGCCCCAAGCGACCCAAAGCATTGGGGAACAAAGCACTCCGGTATCCGGATTCTGCTCTTCCCGGGCGTGTCTGCAGCGCTGATTCAGCGGCTCGACCCGCCTGTTGTTCCACTTAGCCAGTCGCTCCCATGAAAATCTGCGTAGTCGCCGAAACAGCGCCCAACGAATCCCGCGTGGCGCTCATTCCCGACAGCGTCTCCAAACTGGTCAAGGCCGGGCACGAGGTGGTGGTGCAGGCCGGGGCCGGAGCACGCGCCCACTTCGACGATGCCAGCTACCTCGCCGCCGGGGCCTCCATTGCTCCCACCGCACTCGCCGCGCACGCCGGGGCCGAGATTGTCGTGCGGGTGCAGCGGCCAGATGACGCCGAAGTGACGCTTATCTCCGAAGGCGCGGTGCTGGTGAGCCTCATGGCCCCGGCGTCGGCCCTGGACACCGTGGTTGCGCTGTCGGCTCGCCGAGTGACCGCGCTGGCCCTGGAACTGGTCCCGCGCATTACCCGCGCGCAGAGCATGGACGTGCTCTCCAGTCAGGCCACCGTGGCCGGGTACAAGGCCGTACTCATTGGCGCGTCCTTGCTGCCGCGCTTTCTCCCCATGCTCACCACCGCTGCCGGGAGCATTACGCCGGCCAAGGCCTTCGTACTTGGCGCCGGAGTGGCCGGGCTGCAGGCGCTGGCCACCGCGCGCCGGTTGGGGGCCGTGACCAGTGGCTTCGACGTGCGCCCCGCCGCCGCCGAACAGGTCAAGTCACTCGGCGCCACCTTCGTGCAAAGCGATGTGGTGAGCGCGGCCAGCGAAGACAAGGGCGGCTACGCCAAGGCACAGAGCGACGACGAGGCGGCGCGGACCCTCGCGACGATCGCGAAGCATATCGCCTCGCAGGACCTCGTGGTCACTACGGCCCAGATCCCCGGCCGCGCCGCGCCTCGGCTCATTACGGCCGACATGGTGCGCAGCATGAAACCGGGAAGTGTGATTGTGGACCTCGCCGCCGACACCGGTGGCAACTGCGAACTCACCGTGCCTGGCGAAACGATTGAAGTGAATGGCGTGCAGGTGGTGGGCGCCACCAATCTGCCGGCCACCATGCCCACGCACGCCAGTCAGATGTTCAGCCGCAACGTGCTCACGCTGCTGCAGCACATCGTGAGCAACGAGGGCACGCTCACCATCGATCTTGCCGACGAAATCACCGGGGCCATGGCACTGACGCACGCCGGAACGCCGAAGAGCGATACGCCGAAGAGCGCTACGCCCACGAGGAGCTGACCTATGTCGATGACCGGATTCTTTCAGCTGTATGTGTTCATTCTCGCCGGCTTCGTCGGCTTCCTTGTCATTTCGCGCGTGCCGCATCTGCTGCACACGCCGCTCATGGCGGCGACGAATGCCATCAGTGGCATTTCGCTGGTGGGGTCCATTGTGCTCGCCGGCGGTCAGTACGGAAAATTGCCTACCATTCTGGGCGCCATTGCCGTGGCGTGCGCCATGACCAACGTGGTGGGTGGCTTCATCATTACCGACCGCATGCTCACCATGTTCAAGCGGCGTGACGACAAGCCGTCGTCGCCTGCGGACGGTGCGTCATGACCGACGTGCTCGCCATGACGGCAGCGGAAAGCACCGCCGGGAACGTGCAGGAGATCATTTCGCAGGTCACGTATCTCGCGGCCAGTGTGCTGTTCATGCTGGGGCTGCGCAGTCTCACGAAGCCTGACGAAGCACGTCGCGGGATGCAGCTGGCCGCCCTCGGGATGCTGCTGGCCATCATTGGGACCATGCTGCACCGGGAAATCCTCACGTACACGTGGATTGTCACGGGGCTCATTGTAGGCACGGTCGTGGGGTATCCACTGGGCAAGTTCGTGCCCATGACGGCCATGCCGCAGCGTATTGCCTTCTCGCACATGTTCGGTGCGCTCGCGGCGACGCTCGTAGGCATCGGCGAGTTCTACCACATGTATCAGGGTGAGCAGCCGTCCAACCCGTCGGCGAGTGACGCGCGCTTCAAGATGGCGGCGCTGGGCTTCGAGGTGCTCTTTGGCGCGCTCACGGTGTCGGGCTCGTTCATGGCCTTCGGCAAGCTGCAGGAGTTCATCACCGGCAAGCCGATCACGTTCAAGGGGCAGAACGTGCTCAACGGGCTGCTCTTTCTGGCCGCAGTGGGCTGCTTTGGGTGGTTGGTGGTGGAGCCCAACAACGTGCTGGCCTTCTACGCCATGGTGGGCATTTCGTTTGCCATTGGCTTCATGCTCGTGTTGCCCATTGGTGGCGCCGACATGCCGGTGGTGGTGTCGCTGCTCAATTCGTACGCCGGGTTGGCGGCGAGTGCCACCGGTTTTGCCATTGGCAACAATGTGCTCATCATTGCCGGCGCGCTCGATGGCGCCAGCGGGTTCATTCTGTCGATCGTGATGTCGAAGGCCATGAACCGCTCGTTCAGCAACGTGCTCTTTGGCGCGTTCGGGTCGGCTGGCAGTGCCGTGAGCGGCAAGACCAGCGAAGGACTCACGGCCCGCAGCGTGAGCGCCGAAGACGCCGCCGTGCAGCTGGCCTTTGCGCAGAAGGTGGTGATTGTGCCGGGCTACGGGATGGCCGTGAGTCAGGCGCAGCATCAGGTGCGCGAGTTGGCCGAGCTCATTGAGAAGAAGGGCGGGGAGGTGCGCTACGCCATTCATCCCGTGGCCGGCCGCATGCCGGGGCACATGAACGTGTTGCTGGCCGAAGCCAACGTGCCGTACGACCGCATGTACGACATGGACGAGATCAACGACTCGTTCGCCGAGGTGGATGTGGCGGTGGTGATTGGGGCGAACGATGTGGTGAACCCCGCCGCCAAAACCGACCCCGCGAGTCCCATTTATGGTATGCCCATTCTGCGCGTGAACGAGGCGCGGCAGATCATCGTGCTCAAGCGCTCCATGAACGCCGGTTTTGCGGGCATTGAGAACGAGCTGTTCTACGACGACAAGACCAGCATGCTCTTCGGGGACGCCAAGGGGTCGCTGACCAAGGTGATTTCGGAGATTAAGCAGCTGTGATTGGGGCCTTCGTGCGATCGGTTCACGGTGCCGGCGGATAGCCCCCGTGAATGCACGTGGCTAACTTTCCTCGGCTGGCCCCCGAACGGGCGGGTCAGTGCGCGATGTTCAACGTTTTGGAGCGGTCATGCCCGAGTTTGGAAGTTGGGGAGCCGATTGGTGGAAGCCGGTCGTCTTCGTGCTGGTTGCCGGTCATCTCACGAATATCTGCGTCACGCTCTTTCTGCATCGGTCGCAGACGCATCGCAGTGTGGTGTTCCACACCATTGTGGAGATGCCCATGCGCGTGTGGCTGTGGCTTACCACGGCCACCAAGACCAAGGAGTGGGTGGCTTGCCATCGCAAGCACCACGCCTTTGCCGACCGGGAAGGGGATCCACATAGCCCGGTAGTGGAAGGGTTGCGCAATATCCTGCTCAAGGGCGCCTTCTACTACCGCAACGCGGTGCGTCAGCCGGGCATGCTCGACAAGTACGGCAAGGGGACGCCCAACGACTGGATTGAGCGCCATCTGCTCGACAAGCGCTCCAACATGGGCATCTTTCTGATGCTCGCCATCAATATCTGGCTCTTTGGCTGGTTCATTGGCCCGGTGGTGTGGGGCATCCAGATGATCTGGATTCCCTTCTGGGCGGCGGGCATTGTGAACGGCGTGGGACACGCGCTGGGTTACCGCAATCATGATGTGAAAGATGAGAGCCGCAACATCACGCCCATCGCCATCATCATTGCCGGTGAGGAACTGCACAACAACCACCATGCCGACCCGCACAGCGCGAAGTTTGCACACCGCTGGTTCGAGTTCGATATCGGGTGGATGTACATCAAACTGCTGTCGCTCTTCGGGCTGGCCGAAGTGAAGTACGCGCGCGTCGGCGCGCATGTCCGCGTCGCGGAGTAACGATCATGGCTGATGTCACCTGCACGCGCTGCAGCACGACCCGTGAAGGGTTCGAGCGCCCGCCGTTCCCCGGCGCCATCGGCGCCCGCGTCGTCACCGAGATCTGCAAGGATTGCTGGGGCCAGTGGCTCAAGCAGCAGACCATGCTCATCAACCACTACGGCCTGAACGTGATGGACCCGCAGGCGCGCACCTTCCTCACCCGCAACATGGACGCCTTCCTCTTCAAGGGCGGCCAGGCGGACGACGTGGACACCTCCAAGCAGGGCACGATCACCTACTGATCTCCCCCCGTTCAATCGAAACGCCCCGGCCGATGACACTCGGCGGGGGCGTTCTGTTTCGGGGGGTTCTACCCCCTCTACTTCCGACGACCGGTCAGTTCACACCGGCGATGTAGCGGGCCAACCGACCACAGCTCGTGCATTTGAGCGTCACGTGCGAGTGCGGCTGTGGCGGGGTGCTGGCCGGGTCTCGGTCAATCTGACCTTCGCAGCTCGGGCAGCTCAGGGGAAGCCCAGTACGGTCCGTTGCAATAAGGTGCAGGGCCTGCGCTGGGTTATACGTGTTCGGTCGGGGCTTACGCATCACGCCTCCTCGCGGAAAGTACGCTGGCCAACAGTCCCTCCGGCCAGCGACGGAAAGGTATAACCACCTTTTTTTTCGCAACACCACTTTCCGTACTTTTGCGGTAACGGTTAACCATCTTTTAACTCTTTCGGTGGTTTTTCATTCGGAACGTTCGGTCCACTATTCATTAGGACTTGGCATCTTATACCCAAAAAATGAGTGCCCGAGCACCCTTGCGGAAAAAACCGGGATCGCTGAGGCTTCACCACTATGGCCACCACCACCCGACCCCAGCAGGACGCTTCGGTGCATTCCGAGGCGCATGAACCGGACCTCGACGAGGCCACCGCCGCCGCCTTGCGGTTGTGGGTCATCATGTCGCGCGCGCAGTCTGCCGTGACGACCCAGGCCGCGGCGCATGCGTCGCAGTATGGGCTGACGCTCGCCGAGTTCGGCATTCTCGAGGCGCTGTACCATCGTGGCCCCATGCTACTGGGCGAAGTGCAGAAGCGCATTCTCGTGTCGAGCGGCGGCATCACATTCCTGGTGGACCGCCTCACCGCCAAGGGGTTGGTGGAACGTCGGAGCTGCGACTACGATCGCCGCGCGCGCTATGCCGCGCTGACCCCCAAGGGGACCGAACTGGTGGCAGAGGTGTTCCCGTCGCACGCCCTCGTCATCGCCCGCGCCATGAGCGGTATTGGGACCGACGAGCAGACGGATGTGGCTAACCAGCTGCGTACTCTCGGGCGCGCCGCCGCCGCGCTCCCGCTCCCAGGCGGTCGAGAACAGGACAAATAGCTCAGTACCAAGAGGGCTGGCCGGAATAGAGAAGGGGCCGATGCAATGCATCGGCCCCTTCTCTATTCCGGCCAACTGCCATCGGTGTGGCTGCCGTCTGCTGTCTTTCAGTTAAGCCCCACTCTCCCCACCCGGCACCGTCGCTGCGGAAGCTACTTCCATTCCGCGATGAACAAGTTCGTCTCCCCCTGCTTCGTCGCCCCGCGATTGCTCGCAAAAATGAGCTTCTTGCCATCGGGGCTGAACATCGGGAAGCCGTCGAACTCGGGGTTCGTGGTGATCTGCTGGAGATCACCGCCGTCAAGCGCCACGGTGTACAAGTCGAAGTTGCGACTGCGCGGATTCTTGTGGTTCGACGAAAAAATGATGTGCTGCCCGTCGGGGGTCCACGACGGACCGAAGTTCGCGCCACCCAGCTTCGTGATCTGCCGCTGATCGCTGCCGTCGGCGTTCATGACGAACAACTCCATGCGGTTGGGGCGGATCATGCGCTTGGCCAGCAGATCCTGGTACGCCTTGAGCTCCTGCGGATTGTCGTAGTGCCAGGCGCGGTACACGATCTTCGTGCCGTCGGGGCTCCACCACGGGCCGCCGTCGTAGCCGGGCGTGGTGGTGAGGCGCTTCACGTCGCTGCCGTCCACATTCATCGTGTAAATGTCGAGGTCTCCGTCCTTGAGACTCGTGAACACGATGCGCTTGCCATCGGGACTCAGCACCCCTTCGGCGGTATACACGCCGTAGTTGGTGAGGCGCTTCATGTTCTTGCCGTCGATATCCGTGGTGTAGATGTCATACGGATCGATCCCCCACACGTAGCCGGCGCTCGGGTCGGGCTTGGGCGGGCAGGCGCTATCGGCGTGGTGCGTGGCACCAAAGAACAGCCGCTTGCTGCCGGGCAAAAACCACCCACAGGTGGTCTTTCCACCCTGCGACACCTTGGTGAGCTGCGAGCCGTCGGCGCGCATCACGTACTGCTGGTCACAGCTCCGGCCGTCGCGCGTGCTCTGGAAGGTGATGTACTTGCCGTCGGCGCTGAAATACGCCTCGGCGTTCTCTCCGCCGTCGGTGAGCTGCACCAGGCTGGTGAGATGCGCCTCGCCCGAATCAGACGCAATGGCTCGGCGCAGCGCCGACGCGCTCGCGGCAGGGGACGCAGGCTGGCTGCTGCAGGCAGCGACCATGGAGGCGGCAAACGCCGCGGCGGCGACTGAGCGCCGGGAAGTGGAGGTCAACGACATGCGCTGAACCGTAGTCCCGGGGGTGAAGGGTGGCAATCCGCATTTCTGCGGAAGGCGCCGGACCCTCGCTCCGGAGTTCAAGGATGGACCGCTGTGCCTGATCGGAGGAGGACTGGAGCTGAGGAGGTGGGGAGCACAGCAACAAAAAATGGGGTGTCCGGAAAGGACACCCCATCATGATTTTTGAATTACTTCTCCTCACCTCACCACGTCATTCCCTCCCTCAATCAGGCACAACCAGCCCCGATTCAGAGGGAGGCCCAGAGGTTCACGGCCCGCTACGGCGCGCCACGCCGGGCTTGCTGGGGGCCAGCTGCGCCCCGGCGGTGAACAGCTCCTGCTGGGTGCTGCCCTTGCGCATGATTTCCATGGCGCGGCGGAGCTGGTTGTCGTCCTTGAGGCTGCGGCGACGCACGAGCGTATCGCCAAAGGCAATCTTGGCCACGCGCTCCTCAATGCTGCGGTCCACATCGGTGGAGCCGGCGTCCCAGACGGCCTTGTCGATCTTGACCGTGTCGGCCACGAGGCGACGATACACTTCGTCGCGCCACGCGGGGTTCACCTCAAAGTTCGGCGCAATCTTCCCCTTCTGCTGTTCGGCCACGGCGGCCACGTGCGCGAGATACTTGCCGTACACCGGCAGCAGCGCACGACGCAGCTGCTGTTCGGCGGTGGAGAGCGTATCCGACTGCACGATCACGTCGGGGGTAATGGCGCCGCCGCCATACACCGTGCGACCGCTGGCCGACTTGAACACCGGACGCGCCTTGCGCACCGAGTCTGTCTCCAGGCTGTCGGGCATCACTTCAACAAACTGTCCGTCGGCGTTGATCTTCCGTTCCTTCTGAATGGACCGGCCCGACGGCGTATACCACTTGCCCGTCGTGATCTTGAGCGCGTAGCCGCCATCGAGGTTGTACACGCTCTGTACGAGCCCCTTGCCGAAGCTCGTGGTGCCAATCACCAGCGCGCGATCGTAGTCCTGCAGCGCCCCGGCCACGATTTCCGACGCGGACGCCGAGCCGCCATCGACCATGACCACGAGCGGGATCTCCGGCGCGAGTGGATCCTGCTGCGAGACGAACTTCTGGAACTCCGCCCGTCCACGTACCGACAACAGCTCCTTGCCCTTGGGGAGGAACAGGTTGGACATCGAGAACGCTTCCTCGAGAATGCCACCGGGGTTGCCGCGCAGGTCAATGATGAACCCCTTCGCGCCCTTCTTGCTGAGCGCCATGACGGCGTTGGCAATGTCTTCGGTGGTCTGCTCCGAGAAGCGTTCGAGCGGGATGTAGCCGGTGCGTTCATCGAGCATCATGCTGTAGCGCACCGCGGGCACATGAATTTCCGCGCGCTTGAAGCTGAGCTTCACCGGCTGCGGCACCCCCACGCGCAGGAACTGCACACTCACCGGCGTGCCAATGGGGCCGAGCAGCTTGTTCTGGACCTGCTGCGTGCTGAAGCCACGGGCACTGGTGGTGTCCACGAGGGCGATCTTGTCGCCTTCGAGCACGCCACCCTGTTCCGCCGGCGAGCCGGGGAAGACTTTGTTCACGGTCACATAATCGCCCACCTTCACGATCTCCATGCCAATGCCGGCATAGCGCCCGTTGGTGTTGCGCGAGAATTCCTCGAGCTGCTTGGGGGTAAAGAGCTCGGTGTAGGGATCATTGAGCTCCTTCACGAGTCCACGCGCCGCCTTTTCGTACAGCATCTGGGCGTCGAGCGTGTCCACGTACCGCAGGGCGACGAATGTCAGCACCTGGTCAAGCAATTGAGCCCCACCCCGGGTAGCGCGCGCCTGCAGGGCAAAGCCCGAGGCGAGCAGGGGGGCGAGGACGAGGCTGGCCAGGACGGCCTTGCGGTTACGGGTCATGCGGGTCTCGCGAAAAGGAGGATGCTACCAATATCACGTATAACGTACGTCTTTGACGGGGCGCTGTTCCCTGGTCTCAGATCTCAGATCGTCGAGCTGCGACCTGGAGGTGAGATCTGGGACTATTGAGGTGCGCTGGATATCGAGGGTGAGAGGCCCGATGCAAGCGAGTTGAGAGGTGCGAGTGCTTACGTCCGCTCGAGATTTGCGTGATGCCGTGGGGGCTGTGTGACGCCAATGCTCTGGTAACTGCCACTTCGGTAAGGAGTTACGGCCGGCCGGGGCAGACACCTCTCACCACTGACCTCTGAGCGTCTCCCACGCGGACGCCAGCACTCGCACCTCTCACCTCGCTTGCATCGGGCCTCTCACCCTCGATATCCATCGCACCTCGATCGTCCGACCTCTGACCTCCAAATCCCGCCTCGGCGGTCTCAGATCTCAGGCAATAGATGTCAGGTTTCCTCGCGCGGTCTCGAGCCCAAGACGTAGTCCACGTGCCATTGGCGGTCGTACTGGCGGATGGCAATGTCCCGCACCAGTCCGGCTGACAGCAGCATTTCGTGGGCTGGTTGTAGGACGCGCGAGAGGTGGCTGGGGTACCGCTGGGTGAGTGGCATCTGCTCGGCCAGCCGTTCCAGGGGGACGCGCCAGGAGAGGCGGCCGTCGGCCCGGGCCACCTCGAGAATGCGATACAGGCGGCGCGCCACGGGGCTGGAGAGGGCGTGGTAGCGGGCGGCCGAGAGGGTAATCACATGCCGGGCGGCGAGATTGGCCCGCAGGGTCGCCGAGAGCGTCACCCGGGCGTCACCTGGTTCGCCGGCGGCGAGGTTGCCGAAGAGATGCAGCTGTTCGCGGTCGGCCACTCGGCGGCGCTGCACCGATACCGTGCTGAGCACCGTGAAGCTGACATCCGACGCCCCCGACTGCGCGGACCAGTAGGCGCCATCGATGCTTTCGAGGGTGGTGCGCTCCAGGCGGCTCAGGGCGGCCCGCAGCTGCTCGTAGGTGCGGCCGTCGGCGCGGCGCCCCATGGAGCGCAAGAACGCGTGCAGTGTGAACGTCACCGCACCGTCCGGGGGCGACCCCCCTTCGTTGTATCGGTGCAGGATCTCCACGTACACGTCCTGGTCGAACGTGCCGGGGAGTCGATCGCCGGGAGCGGGGATGACGCGCCAGCGCCCGCCGTTCTCGGTCGTGTACGAGACGGGCGCATCATCGGCGGAATCGCTCAGGCGGAACAGCGGGAGATCCTCGAGCGAGCGATCGAGGACCACCCCGCGCACAGCCGGGCGCCTACGGGCGGCGAGAGTCATCGCCTGCAACTTGGCGGAGAGACGGGCGTTTCCGCCAGCCACCCCCCACGAGAGGGGCTGACGTCAAGGCTCGATGGTTCTTCCGAGGAGCGTATCCGCCGTGCACATTCGCCGCCATGAAAAAAGAGCTCTGGCTCCGCCTTCGCGCCTATCAGTTCGCGAATCTCGTGCCCCCCGATCTTTGGAACAAGGTCGCGGAAGCCTTTGGCGGTGGTGACGCCTCGACGAGGGCATTCGCCAGCAAGATCGCCCGCAAGCACGGGTGGACCACCAGCTTTGCACTGCGCGCCATTGCGGAGTACCGCAAGTTCGTCTTCCTCGGGGTCACGGGCGACGTGGTCGTGACGCCGTCGAAGGTGATCGATACCGTGTGGCACGAGCATGTGCTGTTCACCAAGGCCTATCGTGAATTCTGTCGCGATGTGTTGCAGCGCGACTTCGATCACCACCCCGAACTCCTTGCGACGGAGTCGCAGACCGCCCTGTTCGCGCAGCAGTATGACGCGACGTTGGAGCGCTACGAGGTCGAGTTTCGCGTACCGCCGCCAGTCGCGATCTGGGGAACCCCGAAGTTTCCGCGTGAGGCGTCCGCGGCGCGACGGCCCCAACCGGCCACGGCGACGGACGGTGGCGACGTGCCCTTGTACGCCCACTTTGATGGGCTGGGGGGCACCCCCGGCCACCACGACATGCCGGAGTTTGGTGGCGGCGGGTTCAGCGGTGGTGGTGGTGGCGACGACTGGGGGAACGAAGGCGCCGGCGGGGACGGTGGCGGGGATAGTGGCGGCGACGGCGGCGGATCCGGCTGTTCGTCAGGGTGCGGTGGCGGCGACTGACGGCAGCGCGCGATACACCTGCTCGTCCACAATGGCCGTCATACTCACCGTGAGCTGAATGTCGAGCTGCTCGCGGAGCCGCGCGGCCATGCCGTCGTCGAAGATGCGCAGCACCAGGCGAAGATCCGGCGCGATGGTGCGTGCGATCAGGCCGATCTCGAGATTCGCGAGGTCGTTGTTCACGATGGAGTACAGCGCTTTGGCCCGCGTGATGCCCACTTCCTGCAGTACACCCGGCACCCGGGCGTCGCCAATGTAGACGTCGGCGCCCAGTGCGCGCAGTGACTCCACCTTCGCGCCCTCCGCATTGAGTTCAATGACGAGCACGCGCTCGCCACGTGCAATGAGGCGCTCCGCCACGAAGTATCCCAGTCGCCCCAGGCCACACACGATGACATGTCCGGCGTGGGTATAGGTGCGACGGCCGAGGGCGAGCTGCACACGCCGCTTGATGACCCGATCGATGGTCAGCGAGAAGATCATCCAGATGAAGCAGGTGGCGCTCACGATAAGCGCAATGCCAATCAGCTTGCTCAGGGTGCTGGAATTCCGCAGGCTGATATCGCCGTAACCCACGGTCGCGATCGTCACGATGACGAAGTAGAGCGCATCGACCCATGACAGATCTTCGGCGTAGCGGAAGTAGCCGGTGGCGGCGACGATCACGACGCCAAAGCCCGCGCTCAGCCGACGCACGAGTGGATCGTCGTCAATTTTCCTGCGGCTGCTGATAGGCGCTGGTGGTCGTTCGTACGCGAACGTGTGCGAGAGCGGCGTGTCGAGTGTGTCAACCAACGCCGGCGCCGCCATCTTGAACGGGTTCACCACCCGCACATTGGGATTTGCGGCCTGCAGGTGCGGCGCGATGCTCTCGTTGGAGAGTGACAGGACGACCGGAAGCGTGGGGTGCACTGACAGCAGCGCCACCAGACACTGGAGATTGAGGTCGTCCCGATCGTCGAGGAGATACGCGGCGGGGAACGCGCCAGGATCAATGGCGCGCAGACGTTCAACAATGGACGCGAACGCTGGCGCGCTACCCGATGCGGCAACGGCCGGCAGGTGAATGACCTCCCGGCCGTCCGCGCGCGCCATGGACTCAATACGATGTGCCAGGTGTCCCGTGCCAACGAGAATGACCCGTGGCGGCGTCACGACGTCTGCACTCGAACGCGCGTGATTGGCTCCCGCCCGTCAGTCACGTCAGAGCATCTCCGGCTCGAGCGTCTTTTCGGTGGCCGTGCCATTCTCTCGGCTCACGTAGTAGCACTTGGCGCCTGCGCGCGTGGCCACGACGCGCTTCACGGTGTTGTCTTCGAAGTAGATGCCGGCGTCGTTGTCGCAGGCATAGCCTGGCTGCATCTCACCACTGCCAATGAGCTTCTGATACAACGGGCGCCGACCGGGCTCGGCGTCGTAATGCGGCGAGTGGCTGCCCTTGATGAAGCCCATGCACTTCACGATGGAGAGTGCTTTGGGGCGCGAGTCGGTGGTGCCTTCGTCAAACCAGCAGAGTGAGCCGGCGCTGGCACCGCCGAGGACGATGCCACGGTCCCACGCTTGACGCAGCACCACATCAATGCCCTGCGCTTTCCAGATGGCTTGCTGGTTGAGCGTGTTGCCACCGCTCACGACAATGCCATCCATGCTGAGCAGCACCTCTTCCCAGCTCTGCGTTTGCGACAGGCTTTCAATGAAGCTGTTCTGCACAAACGGCTCCACGTTGAGCGGCGCACACGACTGATAGAACGACAGCGACGCCTGCGGGCTGTCGGCGCTGGCGGTGGGCAGGAAGCAGATGCGCGGACGCGTCTTTCCCGAGAGCTGCGCCATGTAGCCAATGAACTTCGTGCGAAAGCCACCGCCGGCAATGAGGATCTTGCGGGTGGCGCGGGCGTCGGTGGCAACGGTCTCGGTCATGACGGGCGCGGGTGATGAGTGCGAGTGAGCGGTGGCGGGGAGCGCCATGGCGGCCGCGCCGAGTGTGGTGGTGGCAACGAAGTCGCGTCGGTTCATGGCATCACGCGGGTGGGGAGTCGTCGTGGTCGTCAGGGGCCTGTTCGGCGTCCTCGGCCTCCAACCGATCATACAACCGCTCAATGGTATCGAACCAGAGGCGACCGAGCTGTTGCTGTCCGTCGGCGGTCCCCGTGATGTCGGCGGGCATGGGCGGTGCACTCACCCCACCCGCTTCGTAGGCCGCGGCAATCACCTCCTTGCCCTCCGGCAGCGGCAACGGATGATCGTGCAGCCCGGCAAAGAGGTGCAGCCCGTCCACCTCCATCACGTACGCCAGCAGCAGCAGCTCGGCTTCGAGGTCGTGGGTAATGGCGTTCTCGTGCACAAACAGCGTGCGATCGCCGAGCCGGTCGTAAATGGTGGTGCCCACGCCGGGTTCAATGGTTTCCACCTGCCAAAAGCCCATGGTTGCGGCACCCTGCGCCTGCACGAGCGATACGACATCCGCGTCCATGCGCGCGCCCAGACGGGCCTGCTGCGCTTCCAGCCACTGCGCGGCCGCGGGCCGTTGGCCCGGCGTGGCTACGTAGTGGTGCAGCGCCCACATGGTGAAGAGGTCGCCTTCTTCTTCGGGGAGCTCTTCTTCGGCTGGCACGCCCCAGGCGGTCATGGCGGCGTCCATCCATTCGGCACCGAACTTCTTGTCGGTCCAGTCCACGATCTCCTGCGTCACGCGCTTGTCGCGCTGCAGGATCGTGGTGGCCCGCAGCAGTTCAGCGCGCTGCGCCGCTGGCAGCGCCGCTGCTTCGGGAGGCACCGCGGCGCCATGGCACTTCTTGTACTTCTTCCCCGAACCACAAGGACACGACGCGTTCCGATCCATAAGTAGGCCTGGCGGTTAAAGTCTGCTTCCTGCCTCCTGCCCCCTGCTCCCTCTCCCAACAGTGCGTCGGAGCACACGGAGTACGGAGGGCACGGAGCACAGCGGCAATCGATATAGCAGACTAACGAATCTTGCCTCCGGTCGTCGAAGTGAGTGGAGGAATTTTCATGATGAGACGACAGATTATTGCGATCTCCAAGCGGGCTCTGTGTGTCCACCCAATACTCGGCCACGGCTAAGACCACGCGTCCCAACGCGGGCGGGATGGGTGTCCTGCGATAAATGTCTGTTTCAAACAGACAATTTCAGCCGGGGGATGACGTCAGCCCTCGCGTCGGCGCGCCATAGACATTCCGTAGACAATCCGTCGACCGCACGAAGTAGCGTCGCCCCACGTTGGCACGGGGCCGACGCCACTTCTTCCTGCGATGGACACAAATGAACCGACTGCGACAAGCCACCGCGCTGTTGCTGGGGACGGTGCTCATGGCCGCCTGCCAAGCCGGGCCGGCAACGGCACCAACAGACGGGCTCGAGGCCGGGACGCCAGATCTGATGGTGATTGGCACGACCGATGATCTGGACGATGCACTGACCCGCATTCTGCCCGTGTTGGCCGCAACGCCCGGGGCGACCGGGCTCACGAAACACCTTGAGGCCGCCCGTGATGCCGCCGCGCGTGGCCAGGCCGTCCGGCTGCGAGAGCAGCTCGGGCTCGCGCTCCATGCCCTCGATGCCATGGAAGACGATACCGCACCAGCCGTGGCCGCCGATGTGGATGCCCTGCGGCTCATGCTCGATGCGCGATTCTGAACGCGCTTCCCTCACTCCATTCCTGACCACTACCCGACCATGCGCCTTCTCCGCCTGACCTCCCTGCTCGCCGCCGCACTCACGGTGTGTGCCACGCTCGCCCCCACCACGGTCTCCGCCCAGACCATCACCGCCTGTTCGGCCGATCGCTCGGGCACGCTGTACCGGGTTGGCATTCCCGGTGCCCCGGCCGATTGCACCAAGTCCAGCCACACCAAGGCCACCTGGAGCACCAACGGGTCGGCGCCGGACATCGTGGTGGACTCCACCTCAGTTTCCGCACCCGCCGGCACGCAGTTCAGTGGCAGTGTGACTTGCCCGACAGGCTACACCGTCATTGGTGGCGGCTTTGAAAGCTCTGGCGTGCCTACCACCGTCGGTGTCTGGACGTCCCGGCCGCACTACTACACGACCTATTCCTTCTGGCAGGTGCGCGGCTACAACTCGGGGGCCAATGGCTACAGCATGAAGATTCAGGCCATTTGCATGAAGCGACCCTGACGCAGCAACTGACCCGCTCCCTGAGGGGGCGGGTCGGTGCGGCGCGGGCTTCTCACGGCATTACGCCGAGAGCTGCGCATAGAAGGTGGCGGTATCAATGTTGCCGCCGCACACCACCAGTCCCACCGACTTGCCGGCCAATGATTCGCGCAACGGGTAGAGCAGCGCGGCCAGCGCCGCCGATCCGGCGGGTTCGGTCACCAGTTTGGCGGCGCGGAAGGTGAGGCGCATGGCGTCGCGAATCTGGTCGTCGCTGACCAGCACCACCTCGTCGACGAATTGTCTGTTCAGCGCGTACGAATACGGTTCGCAGCGCGGCGCCCCCAGTGAGTCGGCAATGGTTTGCACCTTCTCAATGGACTGCGGCGAGCCGGCGGCAAAGCTCCGGTGCATGGTGTCGGCGCCAAAGGGCTCCACGACGTACACCTTGGTCTGCGGCGACCGCTGCTTCACGGCGCAGGCCACACCACCGGTAAGGCCACCGCCACCGGCGGCCACAATCACGGCGTCGAGCGTACCACCAGCCTGCTCCACCTGCTCCACGAACTCGAGCCCTACGGTGGCGGTGCCGAGTGCGGTGCGCGGGCCCTCGTAGGGGTGCACAAAGGTGCGTCCTTCGGTGGCGACAATCTCGTGCACACGCGCAAAGGCGTCGTGCACGGTGTCCACCAGTTCAACGGTCGCGCCGAGTTCCTTGCACAGCGCAATGCGGTACGGGTTGGCGGTGCGCGGCATGACCACCGTGGCGGTGGTGCCCAGTTCGCGCGCACAGTAGCCCAACGAAATGGCGTGGTTGCCGGCCGACACGCCCGTCACGCCACGTGCGAGCTCCTCCGGCGTGAGCTCGAGCATTACCGTGAGAGCGCCACGCGGTTTGAAGCTGCCGGTCCGCTGAAAGAGCTCTTCCTTGAGCCACACCAGGGTGTCCGGCGCCAGACGCGCCGCCACCGCGTCGTCGAGCAGTTCACGCACGGGGGTGGTGATGACGCGCGTGCCCAGTCGTTCGCGGGCGGCGCGGATCTCATCGAGCGTGGGGATGGAAATGGGGGTGGTGGTCACAGGGGTGGTCGAGGGGCAGGCTGTCTGAAAGGGAACGGTGCTACGCCAACGAAATAACCTGCCCACTCACGTTTCGGGCGAGGGGGCTGGCCAGAAAGGCCACCACGTCGGCCACGCTGTCGCGCTCCACATAGTCGGTTTTGTCCCCCATGTCGGCCACGTTGCTGGCGGTGCGGATGGCGGTGGGGGCCACGGCGTTGGCGCGCACTCCGTGCGGCTTTTCCTCCAGGGCCACGGCGCGCATGAGAGTAAGCACCCCACTTTTGGCGGCGGCGTAGGCGGCCATGCCGGCGGGGTTCCCACCGGGGGTGGCGGCCACGCTCCCGAAGTAGACGAAGCTCCCCTTGGCGTCGCGTACGGCGGGGAGGAACGCCCGCGTGGTGGCAAAGGCGGTTTGCAGGTTGATGGTGAACTGCTTGGCCCAGGCGTCGGGGTCGGCTTCATCGAGCGGGCCGGTCATCCCGAAGCCGCCGGCCACGCACACCACGGCGTCTACCCGGTCGGCGTGCTGGGCTCGGTGCGCCCAGAGCACCTCGGCGGCGGCACTCTGCGCTGAGGCCGGGTCGGAGAGGTTGGCGGCGTGGGTGGAGATATGAGGAAAGCCCTGGCCCGTGAGGGCGGCGGCGCGTTCGGCCACCTGCTCCGGATTGAGATCGAGCAGCGCGAGGGAGGCACCGCGCTGGGCAAAGCCGAGGGCAATGGCTTCCCCCACCTGGCCGGCTCGACCCACGCCGGTAATGACGATGAGCTTGCCGGAAAAATCGAGTGTGGTCATGTGGTGGCCGAGTGGAGATGGGTGGCAGTGCGGGGCCCGGGCATTACGCGGGGAGTGGGTGGCCTGGGCACGTCGCGCGAACGCGGGGGACGCCTCAATGAATCGTGTGACGTGGGCCCGTTTTGTGCGAGTCCTGCGCCATGACCATCACCCGTCCTTTCATCCCACTGATTATGACCCGTTCCATCCGCCTTTGGGCGACGGCGCTGCTCGCCGTGACCACCATGACCAGCAGTGGCTGCTTTCTGTTGGCGGCCGGCGCCGGCGCCGGCGCGGCCGTGGCGTACACCAATCGCGGGGCCACCGCGAACATTGAAGGCGGCGTGAACGGCGTGTTTGATCGCGCGGTGCGCACCTTTGGCATTATGTCCATTACAGAAACCGGGCGCAGCACCGAAGACAGCGGCAACACCCGTCGCCTGGTGGGCAAAATGGGCGAGCACGAGGTGACCGTGGAAATCCAGCGTCAGAGCGACAACGTGTCCACGGTGGAAGTGACCGCGAAGAAGAACGTGGTGGACTACGACAAGGAAATCGCCACGCGGGTGCTGGAGACGATGGTGAAGTAGCTCGGAGTTGCCTCGGGTGCGCGCGCAAATGAGCGCGCTCAAGTACCATAAATACTAGATGAATACTGTCAGAGGCCTCACGCAGATTGTTGGTGCAGCATGCAAGCTGCTCAATGACAGTCTTCGGAGGTCTCTCGACTTTGTCCGTGTTGATTCTTCGCCCAACAAAATATCCTGAACCGTCAGGCTCAGTGTGAACTGTGAGTGGTACCATGTGCTGATCGCAGGTCCCCACTCAAGAGAGCCACCAGTATCCGCAGCATAAAGTCCTGGTGTGCAACCACCGAGAGAAATCCCTCTCCAACTGGAACGATGGGTATCGCTGAATGATCAACACCAAAGGACCGAATGATCGAATCAAACTAGTGTATGCGAAACAGTGAGTCCGTAAGACGCCCGAGATACGATTGCCAAGTCCTTAAGTGCCCAAAGGGCAATGCTTTGACAGTCAAGAGATGCTATGAAGCCATCTTCGCGCCTGAGCGACAAACATCCGCCACCCGCATGAAGGTGCACTTATGAAAGGAAGAAAACTGTTCTGTGTCGTCGTCAGCCTGAGTGCGTTGGCATGCGCTGATAGCACTCCAACCGAAGTGCAGAATCACGAAAGTATCGCCCGCGAGCCACTACTCGCATCCGGCCCGAATAGATGTAGCGGCCTCCCTCGTCGGACCACTTCGCTCGCGATAACCCCGGCGACAACTCAACTCCAGCCGGGGGGTCAACAGAAACTCACTGTCACGAATCAACTTGGCGAAGTCGTCCCTGATTGTGCTGTCACGTGGGCTAGCGCAGCCCCAAGTGTGGCAACGGTAAACGCGGCTGGAACCGCCACAGCGATTGCTCCTGGAACTGTCGTCGTTTCAGCGCGCTCAGGTGGTAAGAAATCCTTTCTGGCCAATGCACAGATTGTGGTATTGAATACATGTGGCGCACTACCCGCCAGTTTTGAAACGTCTCTGGAGTCTTGGTACCCGTTCTGTGGGAACGCCAATGAGCAAACAGGCAACGGTACTTTTGCGTCTGTTTTTGGCGCCACCTTGGTGGCCGATCGTACTGGACGTTCTAACGCCGCCTATCGATTCAACGGATCCAGCTACATCTCCCTAAGTCGTCCATTCTTCAACGGCGCGACCAACGTAAGCGCTATGAGTATGTCCGTTTGGGTGCGGCAGGACGTCCTTCACGACGGATACATCTCCGCAAAGGAAGGTTACTGGCGTGGGAAGGGCATTGTTGTGCTCGCGGATGGCAGCGTACTGTATTCGAATGCGGAACCAGAGCCCCAAGGCTATTTCACGCTAGTCACTGAACCAGGTCTCCTTGGTGCAAATACGTGGCATCATATTGTCTCCACGTTTGAACCAGGAATTATCCGGGTGTATGTGGACGGCGTGCTCCGTGGTACTGCTTCAGGGCCGTACAATACCTTTAACTTTTCGTGGCTTGCTGCAGGTAATTCAACAGCTACCAACTTGATTGGAGCTACTCACCCGGTCGATCTGGGCATCGTAGGATACTTTCGTGGTGATATTGACGATCTGGCGGTGTGGGGACGCACGCTCAGCGCAACGGAAGTCGCAACACTTAGCAAGTGGAATCCATAATTCTCCGTTCATTGAATCAATGACATGACACTGCGTTGGCGGCAGTGTGTTGCATCCTACTCACTGCGCACTGCCGTCTGATTCATCGTGCCCATCCTCCTCCGCACCCTCGGCGCCCCAAGCCTCCTCTCCGAGGCCAACGAACCAGTCCTCCCCAAGGGGAAGCCGCTGGCGCTGCTGGCCTACTGCGCGGCCGACCGGCGCCGGAAGCTGTCGCGCGACGAATGCGCGGCGCTGCTCTGGTCGGACATGCCCACCGAACGCGCGCGTCACAGCGTGCGCCAGGTCATCTGGCGCCTGCGCCGCGCGCTCGGTGAAGACTTCATCACCCGCGATGATCTGATCACGGGGATCGGGCCGGGGCTCGTCACCGACCGCGAACAGTTTCTCGAGGCGGTGCACAGCGACAACGCGGAGCTGGCGCTCTCCCTCTATGCGGGCCCGTTTCTGGATGGCATGGAGCTGCCGGGCGGTGAGGAGTTTGACGACTGGCTGCAATACGAGCGGCATCGTCTGCAGGATGCGCTGGTGCAGGTGGTGGAACGCGCCGCCGAACGCGCCCTCCACGATGAACGCCGGACCACCGCGCGTGCCTTGGTCGAACAGCTGGCCGAACGAGTTCCGAGCCATCTTGGCGTTCGCCGTCTGGCCATTGAAACGGCACTGGCTCTGGGCGATACGGCCAGCGCCAGGCAAGAGGCCGATGCGCTGGAGGCACTGGCCCACGCCGATGGCACGGTCCTCCCCGCCCGCGTGGCACAAACGGTGGCGCGCGCCCGGATGTCGTTCTCGCCTGCCGTGGAGAGCGCCCCGGACATCGCACTCGACTTTGTGGGACGCGATGGGCCATTCTCCGAAATACTGGGCGCCTGGCGCGAGGTGCAACGCGGCACCCCGCGGGTTCTACTGGTGCAGGGCGCTGCCGGCATCGGCAAGTCGCGGTTGCTGCAGGTGGTGCACCGGCGGTGTGCCGGGAAATCCACCCGCGCGCTCCTGGTGCGCGCCAACGCGGGAGAACAGGGCGTGCCCTTTGGCTACGCGTCGGCACTCGTGCGGGCGCTTACGTCGCTCCCGGGCGCGCTCGGCATTGGCGAGGCCTCGGTCAAGGAACTGGTGGCCCTCGACCCTGCTTCGGCGGCCTCCCTTCGCGCGGAGCCGGCCCCGTGGAACGCCGTCGAAAGTCCGCGCCGACGGGCCTTGGCGTTGCTGGATCTGTTGCAGGCCGTGACCGAGCAACAGCCGGTAGCGCTGCTTATCGATGACTGGCATTGGATGGATGCAGCGTCACGTGAAATGATCACGGTGGCGCTGGGGCGCTGTGAATCGGCGCCGCTGCTGGTGGTGATTGCGTCGCGGCACGGGCACGAACTCCCCGCCGTGCGTCATCCCGAACGCGTGACACTCATGCCGTTGGGGCTCGAGGACAGCGTGGAAGCGCTGCGCAGTACCGGCGCCTGGCCGAGTACACCGGAGGTAACGCAGTTTCTCACCATCACCGCCACAGCCAGTCGTGGCGTGCCGCTGGAGCTGTACGAGCGCCTCACCTTGGCCGTGGAGTCGGGGCTGCTGCAACTGCGTGAGGGGGAGTGGCACGCTGCCTCGTGGGAGGCGCTGGCTCACGAAGTCACGGGCGCCTCGCCACTCGCGCGTCGTTTGTTGGCCTGTTCACGGCATGAGCGACAGCTGCTGTTGGTGCTGGCGGTGGCCGGTACGCCGCTTTCGATGCCCGTGCTGCAAGACGCCTTGATGTCGTGGTCGTCGAAAGACCCATCGCTCCTTCACTCGCCACTTCCCCGCGAGGCGTTCGACGCCATGGTGGCCGTGCTGGAAGCGAAGGCGTTACTGCGTCACGACGGCCGGTATGTGCTGCTGGTACACGATACCATAGGCGAAGGGCTGCTCGAGCAGACCGGGACCGAGGAGCAGCGGCACGCGCACGGCGTGTTGGCGATGGCGCAGGAGCGCGCACTCAACGCGGGTGGCGCTCCTACTGCGGATGCGCTGCAGGCCGCATTGCTGCACGCGCTACAGGCTGGTGACGCGCCGCAGGCCGGCCGATTGCTGGCCCGACTGGTCAATGCGGTGCGCGCTCGTGGTGATGCCCGCAGCGCGCGGACGGTACTAATGGATAGCACCGGCGGCATCCCACGCGGCATTGATGAAGCGGTGGTGCTTCGCGCGGTTCCGCTTTGGCAACGCGGGGCGCGTCCGTCCGGCTGGGCGCTGGGTGTGGTGGGCATCGCCGTGAGTCTGGCAGCGCTGGTCATCACGTGGCGTGCCTCGGCAGCTCCCGTGGTGGAAGTACTGCAGGCGCCATCGTTGGCTGTTGCGGCACCGTCGTACGGTGACAACGTATTCCGCCTAACGCCTGCCCTCATGGTGGCGCGGGACACGCGGGGTGCCGACTCGGCGTTCGTGAAGGTGCGTTCGCTGGATAGCAACGCCGAGGTGGTGGCCGGTGCTGTGGCCTACGCCGGGAATGGCCCGGTGTCGCTGCAATCGTTGCGGGTGCGCTTTCAGGATTCCGTGGCGCGGCTCGTGGTGGAAATGGAAGGACATCGGCCGGCCGTGGTGACGGTGCGTCGGGACTACAACGGCACCGATCTGGCGGTGGGACGCTCGATCAAGGCCTCATTGCTGGAAGGAGATTTTGGCAAGCAGCATATCACACCAACCGCACGCACGGTTCGTGCGAGGGTGGGCGAGGATGTCTCTGGCGTGGTGCAGCTGCAATACACCTCGGTTCTTATTGCCGCGTCGGTGTGGGTGTCGTACACCCCCTCGTGGGGTGACCCGCAGCAACAGGGGCGCGAAGTGTTGCCGGTGCTCACCCCGACTCTGGCCGAAATCATCGATGTGCCCGTACAGTTCGTGGCCCCATCAACGCCCGGTCGCTACTGGATTCTGGTAACGGTGTCCGCCCAGCCATCGGGCGGGTTCACCCTGTCGGGGACCAGTTGGAGTGTGGAGCGGCCGCTCTGGAACGATGGCAATGACCTGGCACAGCTGTCGACCGCCCAAATTGAGCAGGCCAATCGCGAGGGGTCGATCATCACACCGTTCGCGTATCCCAAAGGATGGCAACGGACCCCAGGCGAATGCGAAACCGATCGGCGCCCCTCACCCGACACCAAGTTCTGCCTGAATTATCTGGGCGCGTTTGGTATTCCGGTGGTGGTGGAGCGGTGACGTAAATCCCCCTGGGGAATTCGCCCCATCCCACCGCGACAGCGGTTAGGTCGCCTGCCTGGGCGGCGACGGCTGAATGAGCTCGTCGGCGAACCGATCGATGAGCGACGTGTGGGCCAGGCGCTGGCGCCACTCCAGCGGAATACCGGACTCGCCGTAGAAGGCGCCGGCAATCTGCCCATAAATGGCCGCGGTGGTATCGGCATCGTCGCCCAGGTTGGTGGCCAGCAGGCAGCCATCGCGGAAGTTGTCGCTTCGGTAAAAGGCCCAGAGCGCCGCTTCGAGGGCATCAGCGGCGTAGCCGGTGCCGCGAATGGTGGGCGGCATCTTCTGCGTAAATGACCCGTTGGCAATGACCGCAATAGCCGGATGCAGTGGCGCTTCCTCCCAATAGCTCGGCACTGGAGTGTACTGCGGCGAGAGGAGTGCGTCTTTGGCGGCGCCACTCACTGCGCCCAGCAAAAGCGCGGCGAGGTAGCGGCAGCCGTCCACGGCGACAACAGCGCCATGCGTGGTGCGGGAGCTTTCGGCGGCCATGGCGATAGGGTCTTCGTGGCGCCCGAAAAAGAAGAGCGGCACAGGGGCGAGCCGCATGAGGGAGCCGTTGCCGGCAGACCACTCGTCGGTGCGTCCCGCGAAGGGATTACCGGTGGCCTGAAATGCGCGCAGCGCCTGTGACACCGTGTTGCCAATGTCGAAGCAGGTGCCCGTGCTGGAGAGATGCCCTTCGCGCCACCAGTTTACGTAGCGCTCCATCTGGTCTTTGGGATCGAAACCGCGGCATTCGATGAGACTTTCCGCCAGGCAGAGCGCCATGGAGGTGTCGTCGGTCCATTCGCCGGCTCTCAGCTGAAACGGGCCGCCGCCGGTCATGTCGGTCACCGGGGTGAAGGAACCGGGGCTCTTGAACTCCACCGTAGTGCCCACGGCATCGCCGACGGCGAGTCCGATCAGTGCGCCGCGCATGCGGTCGCGCAGGGCGTGAGAGAATTCAACGCGCGGGCGAAGCGGCTCCCAACGATCGTGGTGGTTCATGGAGACAAAAAGCCTCAATGGAAAATGTGGGACAACGCGTCACCGTTTGCTTCGGGACAAACGGTACCCAGACGCTGTACCCAGTCCTTGGTCATGACGCCTAGAGTACCGCGTGAATAAGCACTTGGGCGAGGGCGCAAGCCGCGACAAATGGCAGCAAAGGACGCCCATCTCCTGGGTAATTTTCCCCATCTCCCCACCGAACCATCCAGGTACCCTGCCTCATGTGCCCCCGCCCCCGCGGGGGCATTGTGCTTTCACAGCCCGGTCAGCGCGGACATGGGGTCCGCCGCGATCAGGGTTCTCTGGAGGCATACAGCTCATGATGTCCGCCACGCTTACCACGCCAATGGTCCTCGTTCGGCCACTCAACGCGCTTACGTCCCTGCACCTCATGGGGCAGCAGGCCATTCCGGCCCTCACCAGCGCCGATACGAAGGGTACTCTCTCACTGCTTCTGTACGTGGCGGCGCCCAACAGCGGACCGCCGCCACACCGGCACCGGGAACAGGACGAAACGTTCATTACCATCGACGAGGGCTTTGAATTCCTTGCCGGTGATATTTGGCAGGCCGTGCCGCCGCACACCGTGGTACATGTCCCCGCCGGCGCGCGACACACGTTCCGTAACAGCGGCACCACGCCGTCCCGCACCTGGGTGTTCACACGGCCGGGCGATATGGAGCTGTTCTTCGGGGCGCTTGCCGAAGTCAGCGCTGATGCCGAACGAACCGGTACGGATCCCGACCTGGCGCGTATCATGGCGCTGTACGACGAGTACGGCGTGGAGCCCATGCCATGAACCTGCTTGCACTCGCGCTGCTATCCGCCGGGCTCGATTGCTGGGCTCCCACCGTCGTGCAAACAGCCTCCTCGCTGTCGGCTGCGGAACGCACCGGCGTAGCGCCGCTCACGCACACGCTCGATCGCGCGGAACAGCTGCTGCGCGGTAACACCCACATCAATGCGCTTAGCGGTGTGCGCGCTCGGCTGCACCGTTTCATTGGGCACCCGGCCAGTCCCGGTGCCCCCCTCATGGCCGACGCATCGGTGTGGCTGCATCGCCGCGAGGAATTGTGGGGGCCGCAGTGCACACTGCGCTCGGGCGCCGACTACACCAGTCATGCCATGCTGTCGGCCCACGTCAATCAGCTCGACGCGCTCTTTGGGCTGCTGGAGAATCCGCAGGAGGTCACGGAGCGCGGCACGTTTCCACCGCCAGTCGTCACCGATTCCGTGCAAGGACATCCCATCTACGCGGGCCGCGTGCTATTGCTCACCCGCGAGGGTGTGCCGCCGCTTGTACCTGTGCCCGGCGACAGCACACGCTGGCGCGTGAATCCGGCGCTCTTTGCGGGCAGCCGCCGCGGCGAGGTGCGCGTCATTGCACTCTCCCTCGTGGTGAACAACGACGACGACCCGCAACTCCCCGCCATGACGCAATGGCTTACCGGCATGGACCTGCGCCCTTGGCGCGCCCTGATCACGCCCTGACCCAACACCACCATGCATCCCATAACGGTCACACTGCACCGCGCCGTGCTGCGCGTTGTCCTGAATGTCTTGCGGTACACGCGGCGCACGGCCATGTGGATACTGCTCATGACTCCGGCTCTCGCGCTACCCTCGCAAGCCGCGCCAGCCAACACACCCTTGGTGAACCTCTTCACCCGTGAAGCTGGCGCCCGCATTGCGGGGTTCTCCAGCGAGTTCGGCTCCATTTGGATTGCCGATAATCTCATCCCCACCGCCGAACAGCTCACGCCCACCGGCAAGCCCATCCACGATCTGGTGTGGAGCTCGGCCAGTAATGTGCCCTTTCCACACTGGATCACGATTGACCTGGGGCGGCGGCAGTGGCTCACGACGCTGGTGTTCAACAACGCACTCACTGAGGAACCCGACCACCCCGGGATCTCGGCCCGTCTACTGGAACTCCACGTGGGCGACACCCCTACCGAGCTGCGCAAGGTGGCGAGCTTTGAACTGCAGAAGAATACAAACGACCAGGCGGTGCAAATCACGCCGGTGGAAGCGCAGTACGTAAAGCTGGTGGTGCGCAGCAACTGGGGACATCCGTGGTACACCGAACTGGGGGCCGGTATGGCCTTTGACGATGGCACGCGCCCTGGCACATTGGCCGCTGCGCTGCGCAGCGATGGTCGCGCCGACGTATACGGCCTCTATTTCGATTTTGCGAGCGCCGTGTTGCGTGCCGAGAGCCGCGCTGCCATAGACGAGATTGTGGCGTGGCACACCACCAACCCCACCCGTGCACTGACGATTGAGGGACATACCGACAGCGTGGGTGGCGATGCGGCAAACGGTCCGCTGTCCCAACAGCGGGCCAGAGCGGTGGTGGCCGAGCTGGTGAAGCGCGGTGTGCCGGCGGCCAGACTGTCGGCAGCGGGTTTTGGCAGCACGCGTCCCGTGTCCGGCAACGACACGGACGCCGGTCGGGCTCGTAACCGGCGGGTGAGTGTGGTGGTGCAACCGTGAGTGCGGTGGCGGCCATGATACTGGGAGCGGTGTTGGCGGTGCAACCCATTACTCGTGCTCATCATCCGGCCAGCTCCTCGCCAGCGTCGGCCGCGCCTGCAGATTCCGCGTGGCGCGGCAGCTTCAGTCTCATTGAGCGCGTCACGCTCAACGCCGACACCGTTGAGGAGCTGGATGAAGCGCAGCGGCGCGCGGCGGTGGGCATGCAGGTCAATCAGGCGCGCGCCACTACACTGCGCAGCGAACGGCTGGTGCGGCTGGATGGCACACTGGTACCACGGATGGTTACGGGGGCGGCGGGCGCTCTGGTGCAGCGCGCAACGCTGGCAGTGTCATTGGCCAGTCATCTGCGCAGCACGGAGCTCATGCCCACCCGTGTGCGCTGCGAAACAAACGCCGCCGAGCAGCAGACCACTGTTGTGCGAACCATGGAGACCACTTCCACTGGCGTGGCGCAGGTGGAGGACGAGGTAACCGCCACGAATCTGGGGATCGAGGTGCTGGGGCCCAAGCTCATGGTGCGGTCGCGCATGGCGTCGAAGGTCATGGGTGATGATGTGTGCGGCTCACAACCGACGGACGCCACCGCGAATGATCAGCGTGACGAGTTCGAGCACGAGCAGGAGCTGGAGCGATACAGCGTGGATATCGCGCCCGACCCGCGGTATCCCAATGTGTCGGTTGGATCGCGCGTGGAGCGTCTGGGGGCGGTGACCCGCACCTGGACATGGGCGCTGACCCGCGGGCTGGCCACGGAAGCCTTGGCCATCGAGCGCGTGGTGTTTGAGCAGCAGGTCTTTCCCGATACGGGGCGTTGGCGCGCGCTCGGCCCAGACGGTACGGTGGACGGGAACGTGGTGCGGGTGCGCATCACGGTGCGCAATGACGGCGCCCGGGCGGTGGCGGATATGCTCACGCTCTCTGATCTGGCCGCACCGCGCGCCTTGCCCAATGGGCGAGTGCCGGTGCAGGTGGCGGCGCGCAGTACATCAACGGTGGAGTATGCATGGAACACGGCGGGGTGGGCGTGGGAGCCCAACGCGCGTGCCCTCGCTTCGCGACGCATTGAGGTGAGACTGGCGAGTGGTGTGGCAGGGGCAGAGGCCATCACCACGCCGGTGGTGGTGACCCCACGGCCCGTGGTGCTGGTGCATGGACTCTGGAGTGATGCCAGCACGTGGCAGCAGTACCCGGCGTTTCTGCGGCAGGCGCATTCCTTTGCTTGGGGGGCCTATGCGGTAGGCGATGGGCGGGTGGGGGGTCCCGAGCTGGTGCTGCGCACGGGCGTGCTCCGTGCCGGTGCGCTGCTCGACGAAACGAACAGTCTGTTTGTGAACGCCCATCTGCTGGCGCGATATGTGACGGCCGTACGCACGGGCAGCAATGCGTGGCAGGTGGATGTGGTGGGGCACTCCATGGGTGGTCTTATTGCGCGTCTGTATCTCACGATGGCCCCACCCGGACTACCGGGTACGCCAGCGGTGCGGCACCTGCTCATGCTGGGCACACCAAACCTGGGCTCACCGTGTGCGGTGCCGCTCAATGCACTGGGAGGCGGAGGCGTGGAGGCGTATCGGCAGCTCACCCCCGAGGTGGCAGAGGCATTCAACGCGCGAGTGCGCGACGTGCCGGCCGTGCAGTACGCCATTCTGGCCGGGGCGCCACTTCCCAAGTTTCCCTGTCAGGATGGTCCGTTGTCGTTTACCCCCAACGATGGCGTGGTGAGTGTGCCCAGTGCCTTTGCGTGGTACCATGACCGGGTGCGGTCGGGCAGTCTGCACACCGATATGACCGGGTCGGCAGGGGATTTCCGGCAATTTGTGTTGCCCCGGCTAGCGGTGCCGCCCAATGGGGATTGACCGGGGCGGCGGCGTGGCCGCCGCAACCCCGCAGACCAAGGGTGTGAAACTCCGGGGCGCCAGCCGGCATAGTGTAGGCTATGTCGATCGCTCTCACGCACGCCGAACAGCGCCGCCTAATGGCACTCTCCGACACGTTGCTGTCGCCACTGGCGGCCGCCGATCCGGACACGTGGCGCCGTGACGTGGACGAGGGGCTGCGGCTGGCCTTCGGGTGCGATCATGTCATGTTCGTCACCCCGGAGAGTGGGCGGGTCGTTTTCCGGTCGCCATCGATTGATGACGATGTGCTGCAGGTGTTCGCCGACCTTACCACGCCCGATCCGCGCACGGGGCTGTTCGCCAGCAAGGACCCCGTGGTGGACACGTGGTTCCAGGCGCGCCGCGCCGACCGCATGGAAGTCTTCACCGAGACGACCAACGCGAACATGCTGGCGCAGCTGGGGCATGACATGCGCCGCAGCGAGATTGCCAACACCGTGTGGCGTGGTGGCATGCTCGACTTTTTCGGACTCATGACCGACGATGACGGATCGGAAATGATGCTCATCACCGGCTACGAGCGACGGGGAGCGACGCGCCTGAGTGACGACGCCATTCGGCAGCGGCTGCAGCTCATTTTGCCGGCGTTCCGGGCGGGGCATCATGCGCTGGCCCGGTTTGGCGAGCGACGGGACGGGTTGATGCGTACGTTGGATTTCATGAGCGATGCGCTGCTGCTGCTGGACCGTGGCGGGCGTGAATTGCATCGCAATGTCGCCTGTCGTGCGTTGCTGTCTGCGGAGCCGCAGGCCGAGGCGTTGCTTGTGGCCTGTCGCCAACTGGCCTTTGCGGTGAGCAGCCCGCGGCTCGTGGTGGAGCGCGACGGGCCGGCGCCGGTGGAACGGACCCTGTCCACGGCGCAGTCGCGGTATACTGCGCGCGCGGTCCCGGCATCACGCGCCATGTGTGATGTGGACGGGGCGGTGCTCGTGTCGCTGGGGCGTGCAACGCCCGCCGCGGTGAGCGACGAGATGCTGCGTGAACGCTGGGGGCTCACACCACGCGAAATAGAAGTGGTGCGGCTGTTGGCCCGTGGCAGCAGTAACGCGGAGGTGGCCGCGGCCTTGGGAGTGAGCGCGTATACCGCGCGTAATCACACCGAGCGCGCGCTGCTCAAGCTCGGGGTGAGTTCACGGGCCCGGGTAGGGCCATTGCTGCGCGGTGAGATGTACGAGGGGTAAACCTTACCCCGCAAACCGCTCCACCGCTTCATCAATCAGCGTAAACAGCCGCCCGTCGTCATCACCATCAATGCGCCCCAGCAGCCCCTCGCGCCAGTCGGTGGGGATCCACGACGTGCCGTGCGCCGCGCCCATGGCGGCGCCCACAATGGCGGCAATGGTGTCGTTGTCGCGCGTATCGTTCACGGCCACGAGCATGGCTTCGCGTGGATCATGCCCATGCTGCGCTACGATGTGCAGCACGGTGGGCATGGTCTCCAGCAGGAACGCCCCGCTGTGCCACAACGGGCCGGTGGCACGTACGGGGGTTTTGCGCACAATGGCGTCGCGCACATGCGTATCGAGCAGCTGTGACAGACTGCCACGCCACCCGTGCAACGGGCCCAGCGTCACCCGCGTGTCGTACTCCTGATCGCTGTCCAGCACCCGCAGCACTTCGGTGTACGTCTCCAACCACTCGGCGGGGCTCTCCGGCAGGTCGCCGTTCAACAACCGCCACAACAACGCCACCCACGCCACGCTGCTGGCAACGGCCAGCGCATCGTTGTGCGTGACCGCGGCGCTGATGGCGGTATCCACCCAGAGCTGCATGCCGCCGGTGCGCAGATGCGGCAGTACCGTGGGCGCAATGCGCATGATGGCGCCGTTGCCGGCGCTTTGCTGTGTGGCCTCCCACCAGGGTGCGCCGCCGCGCAGGGCATCGCAAAAGTCCCGCGTGGCTCGGCCAATGCCAAAGATGCGGTCGTTGGCAATGCGGAACGCCAGCTCGTCGGGATTGAGCGTGCCATCGGCCAGCAGCTGCTCAATGGCGCGACAGGTGAGCTGCGTATCGTCGCTGGGAGTGCCCGCGCGCGCCCCGCCCGCGTAGCGCGTGGGCAGGTAGGTGGTAATGCGCCCGTGCTCGAGATCCCGCTCGGTAGGGAACATGCTCTCGGTGCGGTTGCCCAACGAATCGCCAATGGCCACGCACAACAGCATGCCACGCACGCGGTCGGCAATATCCGGCGCGTCAATGGGCGGGGCAGGCGGCAACACGGCCAGGCGGGCCGGGTCGAGGCGGGGAATCCAGCGGGAGTCGTCGAGCATGAGGTCACGTGAGGGGATACGGAAGCATAACGACGCACCACCTCACACCTGCACCCGTACTTGCCTGCAACGGCCGTTGCAGGCAAGCCGGTGCCGCTTCTACTTCTTCGTTGTTTCCACGCGCGCGCGTACCAGCACCGAGTCCGGCTTGGAGACCGGGGACACGGTGACGATGCCGCTCAGCCCTGTTCCTGTGGGCAGTGGCGCCACCACTCGCCACATCACCTGACCCACGTCCTTGGGCATCGCCGGGTCGGTGTACGGGGCCGACTCACTTATCAGATTGCCGCCTTCGATCTTGCCGGTGAAACGCGTCGTGTCGGTGGGGCGAGCATTGTTGACCGAGTAGCCGGTGCCATCGGCTTCGCTACGCGAGCTCCCCGTGCCGAGTACCGAGTCACCGACTTCCGCCTTCATGGTCCAGGTGTAATCACCGGCCATGGATTCAAACGTTGCCGTTGGCGCGGCGGCCATGGCGGTTGCGGTATCGGCTGCCGGAGCTTCTTCCTTGGCAGCACATGCAGACGTGAGCGCAACAAGGGCGAACAGTGCAGTCCATTGCTTCATAAAGCGGCTCCTGACGACGGTCGATCCAGCGGATGAGGCCGCACGTTCCCAGTTCGGCCCGTGCGGAACGGGGTGGGACCCGTAAAAATGTGGGATCCACTGTGATGGGCCGCCAGCAGATTGGCATGAGGGGTAAATCACGCGGGGAGCCCGCACCATTAACTTGGCGAGCTGAGCATAACTGCATGACGAGGACTGGCCCGTAGCGTCGGACAGCGCGTGCAAACGAGGACTGCGACGGTGGATGCGACAAACACTCTCCACCTCCGCGAGATCCAACCCCCCCAGCATGAACAGCCCCGCCGGAGCAGTACGCCGCTAGTCCATGCCGGAGCCAGTCCTCGTTTGCACGCACTGTCCGCTCAATCGGAGCAGTCCTCGTCATGCAGTTCTACGAGGCCAGCGGCGGTTCAACAACGCTGCCCCCGTGAAGGGGCCTAAACGGCCAGCAACTCCTCAATTCCCTCGGCGGTCGCTTCCAGCACCGCTTCCAATCCTTCCATGGTGTGGTCGCCCATGTGACCAATGCGGAAGGTGGTGCTCTTGAGCTTGCCGTAGCCGCCGCCAATGACAAAGCCGCGCTTGGCCACGGCTTTCACAATGGCGTCGGCATTGAGCGCGGGAGGCACGGTCACCGCAGTCACGGTGTGGCTGCGATGCTCGTCGGGCGCGTACACGCCAAAGGGTTCGCCAACACGCTGACGCAGTTCGTGCACCCAGCTGTAGGTATGCTCGGCCATTTGCGTATGGCGCTCCCATCGGCGCTCAATGGTTTCGCGCGCAATGTGCTCGCCCTGCACCGCCGTGGCGTACAACAGCGAGAGCGCCGGTGTGTTGGGGGTCTGGTTCTTGTGGATGTACTGCTCAAACTCCACGAGGTCGTAGTACAACCCGCGCCCAATCGCTTCACCGGCCGTGGCAATAAACCGCTCACTGGCCACACCAAACGCCAGACCCGGCGGTAACGCGAGCGCCTTCTGCGAGCCCGTGAGCACAAAGTCGAGATCCCACGCATCGGTCTCCACCGGCACACCGGCCAGGCCGGTCACGCTGTCCACCAGCACGGCGCAATCGTAGCGGTGCGCAAGCTGCGTGAGCTCGGGCAAACTGGTGAGCGTCCCCGTGCTGGTTTCGCTGTGCACCACCGTGAGCGCGGCATACGACTTGGCCTTGAGGGCACTCTCCACTGCATCGAGCGACACCGGGCGCGTCCAGTCGCCACCAATGACGGTGGACTCGCGCCCGCAGCTGTGCGCAATGTTGGCAAAGCGTTCGCTGAAGGCGCCGTTCACCAGACAGAGAATGGCGCCGGGGCGCGCGCAGCGAATGGCCGCTTCCATGAGCCCGGTTGCGCTGGAACTGCTCACATAGACCGGGCGCTGCGTGCGGAAGATGGGCTTGAGTCCCGACTGCACGCGCGCGAACAGCTGCTCAAACACCGCGCCGCGGTGCGGCAGCATGGGCTGCAGCATGGCTTCGAGCACATCACGGCGCACCTCGGTGGGGCCGGGGAGGAAAAACGTGCCAAACGCCATAGGACCAACCGGGGAGTGAGCGGAGCCTGCCAATGGTGGCGCGGCGATACCGGCCCTGCGAGCCATTACACGCGCGACGGATGCGACTCGAATAATAAGTCGTACAGCGCGTCAAAGCTGTCGGCTTCGGCGTCGGCCACGGCCACCACGTTGTCACGCCGCGCCACGCCGGTATACGCAAAGAAGTTGTCCACCACGCCACGCACGGCGGCGTCGGTGCTGCCGTCACCCACCATGGCAATGGGCGTCCGCAGCTGCAACTGCTGCACGACGCGCGGCTTCCCCTGCTGCGTGGCCAACGGCTGTTCGCCATCCAGCACGCTGTACGTGCCATCGGCATCCTGCGCCAAACTCACCGCGTGCACCCGGTCGGCGCGCACCCCCAGCTGCAGCGCCATCGGAATGATGCTGGGGCGCAGCCCACCGCTCAGCAGGTGCACCTGCACCCCGGCGCCGTGCAGCGCACCAATGAGACTCTTGGCGCCCGTCTGCATGGCCTGCTGATAGGCATCGGCCAACATCATCAACTCACCCGCCGTGGGACGAATGCGCGAGAGCCGCCGCGTGTACACGGCTTCAATGGGCATCTCGCCCGCCATGGCGCGCGCCGTCAGCTCTTCGCTTTCGGCGGCAATCTCCGGCCCGCGCAATGCCGCGAGCCAATCGATGCCCTCAATGTCGGCCAGCGTCGAGTCGACATCGAAGATGACCGTCTTGAAGAGTGGCTTGCCTGCGCGGTCCATGTCATCGCGGCGAAAGTGAGGCATACGGGTGATTCCGGGTCCGGTAAGTCGTGCCGAGCAGGCCGTGAAAACGGGCGAACTCGTGCAATCTGACTAGCGGTACCGAGAAGCGCTTTAGGAACGAACGTTCCGGACTACCTAGCCCAATACGTTGCCGGGGGCAAGCAGGCCGTACGGATCGAACTCGTTCTTGAGGGCGCGCATGACCCGTTGCTGGGCATTGCTGGCCTGCAGCGGCAGCCAGCGACTCTTGAGCTTCCCAATGCCATGTTCAGCCGCCACGGTGCCCCCCATGGCAATGACCTCGCGCAGGGTGGCATAGACCACCTGCTCAATACGGGCCAGTTCGGCGGCGTCCTGGGCAATGAAGTTCTGGTGCGGGTGGCCGTTGCCGGCGTGCCCGTAGGCAATGCCCCGCTGAATCCCGGCCTCGTCGGCAAAGCGGCGGGCCACCCCCAACGCTTCTGCCAGCCGCGGATAGGGGACCGCCCAGTCGGTGCTTACCTTGCGCCCGCCATGGGGGCGGCGGGCGGCGCCCCGCTCATTCATGGTGGCGGGTACCGCGTGACGCATGCGCCGAGCCTCCTGTTGCGAGGCCGGCGAGTCGTACACCCGAATGTCCTCGGCCAGCGCGCTATGCGCTTCGGCCAGCGCCAGCCATTCGTCCAACGGCAGTTCGCTTTCCTGCGCTTCGTTGGCGCCGGTTTCCTCCACGTATACCATGGCCGTGGCGGTGGTGGCCCAGCTGCTGCTCCCCTCGGCGGCGCGCGCAATATCCATGGCGCCCTGATCGAAAAACTCGAGGCAGCGCGGATGCACCAGGTGGCTGCGACGAGCGGCCACCACAAAGGCCAGCGCGTCGGCTTCCTGCTCAAAGGGCACCACCAGCCCGAGCACCTGCGCGGGGAGTGGGTACAGGGCAAACTCCGCCTCCACCACCACGCCCAGCGTGCCCTCGCTGCCCACAAACCACTCCACCGGATCGTGCGCGACCGGGTAGCCCACGGTGTTCTTTTCGAGCGCCGGGCGACGCAGCTGCAACGTGTCGCCGTTGGCCAGCAACACCGTCAGGGCGCGCACGTGCGGCCCCGTGGCGCCGTAGCGCAGTGAACGCGCGCCGCTGGCGTTGCAGGCAATGGCCCCACCCACGGTGCTCTCTTCTTCACTGGTGGGGTCGGGGGTAAAGAGCAGTCCGGCTGCTTCGGCGGCGCGACGTACATCGGCCACAATGGCGCCGGCACCCACCGTAATGGTGCGCGCGTCGGTATTGATGGCCCCAATGTGCGACAGGTTGCGCAGCGACAGCAGCAACCCGTGATCGGCAATGGACGCGCCGGTGGTGCTGCTTTGCGCGCCGGCCGGCGTAACGTGCGTGCGGTTGGCGGTGGCTTCGCGCAGCAACTCGGCCACTTCCTCGATGGTGGTGGGACGCGCGATGGCGTCGGCCAGCATCTCCAACCCCGAGGCGTCACGCGCAAAGGCGAGACGCACATCGGCGTCGGTGGTCAGTGTGGGCAGGGCGAACGGTACGCCAGCAACGACAGTGGTCACAATCCGTTACTCGTCGCGGAAGTGCACAACACTGGCGGTAATCACATCGGGCAGTTCCAGCAGCGCCCGGCGCGTCGTCTCGCTGACTTCACCATCTACCGACACGGCGGCCAGCGCGTCACCACCCTGCGCCAAACGCGCCTGGTGATATTCGGCAATGTTCACCGACTGTTCGCCCAGCAAGGTGCCCACACGCCCGATGACACCAGGCACATCGTGGTTGGTGAGAATGAGCAGCGTCTGCTTGGGGTTCACGTCAATGTGGAACGACCCGATTTGCGTCAGACGCGGCGTGCTGCCTTCAGGTGCCACGCCACTGACGGCCAACTGCTGCATGCCACCGGACAACGCCACTTCAATGGCGCGTGCCCCCAGCTCACTCGACTCCGCCACACTCAACTCCAGCCCGCGTGCTTCGGCCAGCGCCCGTGCGTTGATGAGGTTGAGGCGGTCCGTTTCGATGACGCCTTCCAGCACTCCCGCGGCCACGGCCGCGAGAATGGCGCCCGTACCGTGCGCGAGATCGGGGCTCACCCGCAGCGCCACGCGTCGAACGGCGCGCATGCCCTGGTCAGCCAGCACCGCACGTGCCACCGCCGCGGCGCGACGGGCCACCATCATGGCCGGCTGCAGATCGCCCCATTCACCGGCGCCGCCAGCCACGTTGATGCTCTTGCTGAGATCATTGCGAATCAGCGCATCGCGCACGGCGAGACACACATCACGTGACACGTTGCGCTGCGCTTCCACGGTGTTGGCACCAAGGTGCGGCAGCAGCAACAGGTTGGGAGCCTTCCGCAACGGCGAATCGGCCACCAGCGGCTCGGCGCTGAACACATCGAGCACGGCACCACGCAGCTGATCGGCTTCGAGTGCGGCGAGCAGCGCGGGTTCGTCCACAATACCCCCACGCGCCATGTTTACCACCACCGAGCGATTGGGGAGACGCGACAGTTCGCGCTTGCCAATCATGCCTTTGGTTTCGTCGGTGAGCGGGACGTGCAACGTGAGGATGTTCGCTTCGGCGAGCAGTGCGTCAAGCGACGGCGCGCGTCGCACGCGCAGCGCGGTGAAGCGTTCGTCGGCGATGTACGGATCGAAGGCCACCACGGTCATGCCGAAGGCGTGCGCGCGGGCGGCGACTTCACTGCCAATGCGGCCCAGTCCGACGATGCCGAGCGTCTTGCCCTTGAGCTCACGCCCGAGGAAGCTGTTGCGATCCCAGCCGCCGTTGTTCATCACATGATCGGCGCGCGGAAGTTGCCGCAGCAAGCCAATGGTGGCGCCAAAGAACAGCTCGGCCACCGCCACGGTGTTGCCCGCAGGCGCATTGATGACCGCAATGCCCAGCGATGTGGCTACATCGAGCGCAATGTTGTCGATGCCCACGCCGGCGCGTCCCACCACTTTCAGTTTGGTGCCCGCCTTGAGGAGATCGGCGCTGATGCGGGTCGCGCTGCGTCCCACGATCGCGTCGTAGTCGCCAATGCGCGCGAGCAGTTCATCCTTTGGCAGCGTGGGGACTTCGTCTACCTGCAGCAGGGGCTCAGCGGCGAGCAGCGCGAGGCCTTCCTGATCGACTTCATCGGTAACAAGAACGCGGAACATTGGGCTTGGTCGAGAGGGACAGCCGTGAGGCACGGATACTCTCTAAACTTAGATAGTATCCGTGGTGTTTCGTTCAGTTATCCATCGGGGTTGCCATACGGATCCCACCGGGATCGAACGGGAGCGTCAGACGCCCAACTGTCGGCGCAGGGTGTCCCGTAACGCCACGACGGTGTCGTCTTCGGCGGCCGGTGAGTCGTCGCGCACATGCAGCTCCACGCCGTCGGCAATGGTGATGCGTCGCCAGGCGGCCACGGGGTTGCCGTTTTTCTGCACCGGTTCGGCGGAGAGCGAGAGCGCCGGTGCGAGCGACGCCGCGACCCGACGTTCGAGCGCGTCGCCGGTGGTCTCCTTCATCTCGGCCTTGATGGCGTCGAGCGTTTGCCCTTCGCGCTGCCGGATCTTGATGGCGAGCAGCTGCAGCAGATGTCGATAGCCGTAGGTCGCGGCGGTGCCGGCGCCTTCCGGGCGATCGAGCAGGCCGTTGGCTACATAGAAGCGCACAGCGCGCGCACTGGGCATGGCCCGTGCCGACGCGTTCGTGGGCTTGACGCCGGCAGAATCGACGAGGGCCGCAGCATGTGCGGCGAGCCCGCGGGCATTCCACGGGGCGTGGCGCGCGTGCGCGCGAAGGAGCGGTACAGGAGACTCGGCCATGGACGGGCAAATATACGCGTCCGGCGGCGGACGTGCGGGTTAGACGGCGGCGGGGGTTGCCGGTGCCGTGAAGCCGAGGACAACGGCGTTGAATGCGTCGGGCGTTTCGTCGTGCGGGAGGTCGCCGGCGTGCTGCGGGGCGAACATCGCGGCGGGGGCGGCGGCACGCACCTGGGCCGATTCCTTGTACGGAGTCTGGCTGGCCTGCGTGCCCCACACCAGGAGCAGCGGGACCTGCAGCTGCCCGATGCTCTGCCGGATGTCGTGATTGAGGCGCATGCCCACAAACGCGGCCGGGGCGAACCGCGCGTTGGGCTGGTTGGCGCTGATCCAGTACAGATGCTCGGCCATGCGATCGAGGCCGAAGGCGTAGATGTCCTTGAGGAAGAACTTGATGCTGGCTCGCGAGACGAGGGCGCTGAAGAGCGCACGTCCGGGAACGGCGGTACGGAAGAGCGCCTGCACGGCGGTACCAGCGGCGCCGCCCACGTTGAAGAGTCGCGACACGCCGGCGGGGCCAATGGCCACTACGCTGCGCACGAGTTCCGGGTTCGCGTGGGCCACTGCCACGGCGTAGGTCCCGCCGAGGGAGGACCCTACGAGGTGCGCCGGCGTACCGACGACGTCCCGGAGGAAATCGTGAACGAGGCTGATGTATAGTTCGGCGGTGTACGGTATGGGCGGGCGATCGGAGGCCCCAAAGCCCAACAGGTCGATGGCGTAGCAGGTGTGCTGCTCGCTGAGCGCCGGTACGTTCTGGCGCCACTCGGCGTTCCATGCCGCGGCATGGATGGAGTGGATGAAGACGAGAGGTTCACCGTGGCCACGAACGACGTAGGCCACCTTCCAGCCTCGCCACGCATAGAAGCGGCGTTCCCCTCCAAGCGGATTCGGGAGGGTACTCATGTTGGGCTGACCGGAAGGAATACGGTGAAATGCACAAATCGCGCTGATCGCTGCCGACTCGCCTGGCCGCCCGTGTGACACTCCCCAGTATCACCCACCACCCACCGGAACGACCAGACGATTGTGTCGGCGCGATTGCGCGATTTGTGCCCGCCCACGAAGAGCGGTGTACTGCGTAGCTCCTGCAATTACTCGCTGAGACTAGTCGCGAAGGCCGTTCGGACACCAACCGTTGCCGCGTAATTAGCAATCGTAGCGAGGTCCACTGGCTTTTCGAGGAAGTGCAGCGCGCCCAGTCGGAACGACGCCTGACGATTGGAGTCGTCGGGGTACGCCGTCAGGACGAGTACCATCGCATCTGGCGAGAGCATGCCGGCGAGGGCCATGACCTGCAGCCCTCCGTCACGCTTTCCGCCAAGGCGCAGGTCCGTCACGATCAGATCGAAACGCTGTGTTCGGAGCTTGTCCAACGCCTCAGGAAGAAGCTCCGCGGACGTTATCGCGTTCCCATCTACTTCAAACAGTTCGACGAGGATATCGCGAATGCTCTGTTCATCCTCGACGACCAGCACGGACTTCACTGCTGCTTCGGTTTTCATGCTGACTACTAAGGCGAGAAGCGGGCCAGTTTATGGCACGATCAGTCAAGACATTATTTCACAATGATTTGCGCCATGGCACGGTCACGAAGCTGCTCTTTCGAAACTGACCGAAAATCGTCTGATGGGCACTTGGTGACTGATTTTCGGTCGACTGAAATCCGCTCAGTGTAGTTCTCCTCAGCTCCTCACCTCCCCACCTCCTTCATTCAGGCACTAACCGCAGTCGTGCCTGATTGGCGGAGGTGGGGAGGTCTGGAGATGACGAGGAAGCCTTAAAGAAAACGTTGTAGCATTCTTCAAACTGCTACAGCCCGAATTTCTTGAGCTTTTCGAGCAGGGTGGAGCGGGCAATGCCGAGGGAACGGGCGGCGGCGGAGCGGTTGCCGTCGTAGGCGTCGAGGGCGAGGCGAATGGTGTCGCGTTCGGCTTCCTCGAGGGTGCGCGGGGCGGTGGGGGCGCGAGGGGGCGCGGTGGCCGCGCTGTCGCTGGGGAGCCCCAGGTGCACCACATCAATGGGCGCGTGCTCGGCGAGGATGGCGGCGCGCCAGAGGGTGTTTTTGAGCTCGCGGATATTGCCCGGCCAGCGGTAGGCGACGAGGGCCTCTTCGGCGGCGCGGGTGAGGTTGGCGCCTTTCAGCAGAAAGCTGTGCGCCATGGGAAGAATTTCGTCCGGGCGGGCGCGCAGCGGCGGCAGGGTGAGGGTGAGCACCTGCAGCCGGTAATAGAGGTCGGCGCGAAAACGGCGGTCGGCGACGGCGTCAGCGAGGGGCTGGTGGGTGGCGCCAATGACGCGGGCGTTTGAGCGCAGTGAGGTGGTGCCGCCCAGGCGTCGGAAGGTGCGTTCCTCGAGAACCTTGAGCAGCCGAGGCTGTACGTCGCTGCTCAATTCGGCGATTTCATCGAGGAAGATGGTGCCATCGCCAGCCACTTCGAGGAGGCCGCGCTTGGCCTGGCGGGCGTCGGTGAAGGCGCCGCGCTCGTGCCCAAACAGCTCGCTTTCAAAGAAGGTGGTGGAGAGCGACGCGCAGTTGATCTCCACGAACGGCGATTGGTTTCGTGCCGAACGATCGTGAATCTGCCGGGCCACGTAGCCCTTGCCGGTACCAGTTTCCCCTTGCAGGAGCACTGGAGCGTCGGCGTTGCGGGCGGCCAGGTCGATGAGATCGTCGATGGTGGGGGCGAGGGACGGGGCGGAGGGGGCGTCGGCGCGCGCGTGGGCCCGCAGGACGGCGACTTCCTGCTGGAGGCGACCGCGTTTGGCGGCCCTTTCCACGGCGGCGGCGAGCGCTTCGAGGTCAACGGGCTTCTCGAGCAGATCGGCGGCGCCGTGGTGCATGGCTTTCACCGCGGTCTGCACATCGGCGTGGCCGGTGAGCACAATGACCGCGAGTTCGGGGTCATCGGCGAGCAAGGCGTCGAGGGCCACGATACCGTTGGCGTCGGGGAGCCGCAGGTCGAGCAGTACGACGTCTGGTGCATGTTCGGCGGCGAACTGTCTGCCCTGCGAAGCCGTGGCGGCCCCGCGGGCGGTGTAGCCGAAGGTCTCGAAGAATTCGACCAGCGTCCCCCGAACGGTGTCGTCGTCGTCCACGACGAGGATAGACAGCATCATGCGTCGATCACGTCGCTGCCGTGGCTGGCAGGGTCAGCGTGAGGGTGGTGCCGGTATCGTGCTGGCTGTCGATGCTGATGGTGCCGCCGTGTTCGTCCATGATGCGCTGGCAGAGGGCGAGGCCAATGCCTGTGCCACCGGCCTTGGTGGAGTAGAAGAACTCAAAGACGTGCGGCAGCACTTCGGCCGGGATAGGGGGCCCGCCGTTGGTGAGGCGGCAGCGCCAGCCGCCCACGGGGGAGACCTGGGTGGCGAGCAGCAGTTCGGTGCCTTCGGGGGCGGCGTCGCAGGCGTTGACCAGGATGTTGCGAAACACCTGCCCCAACTGTTCGGCGTCGAGCATGCTGCGCACCGGGCTGGCCGGCCGCAGGCGTTTGATGGTGAGGCGATGGGTGTCCAGGCGGGCACGTTCGCCTTCGAGGATGTCGTCCCAGACCACCTCGGGGTCGGCCGGTTGCAGGTGCACCGCGTTGGGGCGTCCGAATTCGAGCAGCGAGGTGACCATCTTGTTGAGCCGTTCCACCTCGCGCAGAATGCGCCCCACGTTCTTCTCCACCACCGGGTCTTCGCGGGAGCGGAAGCGGAGGAGCTGCGCCGCCGAGGAGATCCCAAAGAGCGGGTTGCGCAGTTCGTGGGCCACGCCGGCGGCCACTTCGCCAATGGCTTCAAGGCGGCGCTTGGACTCAACGCGCCGCACCAGCCAGGCGCGTTCGATGGCTACGGCGGTCTGGGCCGCGATCACGGCGAGCACCCGTTCGGTTTCCTCGATCGCCGATTCCGACTCCAGCGGTTCGGCGTAGAGGGTGAGGGCGCCCAGCACTCCCTCGGCGCTGACCAGCGGCGCGGTGATTTCGAGCCCGTTGGGGGTGGCTTCGCGCACCACGTTGCTGGTGGCGAGGGCGTCGAGCCAGGCGCGGGAGAGGCGCAGCTCGATCTCGTCGGGGGTGTAGGCGGCGTATCCCTGCCGATGGGCGATCTCGAACCGCCCCGATTCGTCGTCGGCAATGGCGATGACGAAGCCGGTGGAGGGGATGGCGCGCTTGAGCTGCAGCGCGACTTCCTCGTAGACGCGGTCGAGCGAGATGGCTTCGGCGAGCGCGATGCCGGTATTGATGAGGGCTTCGCGCGAGCGGTGGCTGGGCGTGATATCGACGGTGGCAAAGACAAAGCCGGTCACGACGTCGTTTTCGCGGAGCGCCGAGACCTGCATGAGGAAGACGCGTTCCTCGTCGGGGGAGCTGCAGGGGAATTCCCAGCGGACGGTGGAGACCTGGCCGTCCTTGAGCAGTTCCATGGCGTGCGCGATCTGCTCGCGCGAGGCGTCGTCGGCGACGCTGGAGAACACAGAGCACCCGATCACGGCCGATTCCGACGCGATGGCGGGTGCTCCGTTGTCTTCCGCGAAGCGCGACCAGGTGTTGTTGGTCGCGGTGATGCGCCCTTCGAGATCGACCGACCAGATCGTAAAGGGGAGCGCATCGAGCAGCCGCCGTGCGAACGACGGCTGCTCGGTGGTGACGTTCACCGGAACATCACCGACGCTTGGCGCCCTTTTTGGCGGCTTTCTTGGGCGCGGCCTTCTTGGCGGCCGGCTTTACGACCTTCTTAGGGGCCGCCTTCTTGGCCGGGGCGGCCTTTTTGGCGGGCGCCTTGGGGGCCGGCTTGGCGACCTTCTTGGGGGCGGCCTTCTTAGGGGCCGGCTTTACCGCCTTCTTGGGCGCCGGCTTGGCCGCCTTTTTGGGAGCGGGCTTGGCGGCCTTCTTGGCGGGCGCCTTGGCCGGTGCCTTAGCCGGTGCCTTGGCTGGTGCCTTGGCTGGAGCCTTGGCCGCGGGCGCCGCCTTCTTGGCCGGTGCCTTACTGGCCGGTGCCTTGGTGGCCGCTGCCTTGGGGGCGGCCTTGGCGGGTGCCTTTGGTGCTGCTGCCTTTGCGGGGGCCTTGGCCGGTGCCTTCTTGGCGGGCGCCTTGGCTTCCACGACCGGTTCGGCGGCGACAGGCGCGTCGACCACTTCTACCTTGGCGGCCTTCGGGGCCTTGGGGGCCTTGGGTTCCTTCGGAGCCTTAGGCTCCTTGGGGGCCTTGGGGGCTTTCGGGGCCTTGGCCGGGGGTTCGTCGCCGAGGTCGTCGATGCCATCGAGGCCGTCGTCCACGCCGTCTACCCCATCCTCAACATCATCGCCGTCCAGCGGATCGTCGGACTCGTCGTCGAGCAGCAGATCGCCATCTTCGTCGTCGAGTCCGGGCTCGTCGTCGGCGACTTCGAGCACCGGCGCCGGCTTGGGGGCCTTGGACTTGGGGGCCGGCTTGGGCGCGCCCGGGTTCTTGGGCGGACGGCCGGGACCACGACGCACGATGGGGCGGCCGAAGAGATCGTCTTCGTCGTCCTCTTCGTCGTTCAGGCCATCCTCTTCGTAGCCGTCATCGTCCTCGGCGTCCTCATCGTCCTCATCGTCGTCTTCGGCGCTATCCCACAGGGAATCGCCGTCCTCGGACGTGATGCCGTAGCCGTCTTCCTCGTCATCTTCGTCGTACGACGAGCGTCCGTAGCCCCTCAGATCAACCATCTCGTCACCGATCAGATGGAGCTTCTCCAACTCGTCGCCACGCGGCATGACGCCTCCTCTTCAGGCCTTAAGGAACACGGTAAACGCCCACGCGAAACGGTGTGCGTATTTCTCTTGCTCCTATTACACAGAAGCGGACGCAGAGTCAAGCGTTGGGCGGAAATTGGGGGCGGGGGTCAGGAGACCCTGGGCATTCCCGGGACGTCGCCGCGTGTGATCACGACCCGCAGCGCGTCGTAAATGCGCGGCTCCAACAGGCGCCCCGCCTGGGTGGCGAGGTATTCGAGCGTGGTGCCGGCGGTCATGGGGTCGCGGTAGGCGCGCTTGGAGGTCAGGGCATCGAAGGCGTCGGCCGCGGTAAGGACACGCCCGCCAATCGAGATCTCCTCGCCGGCCCGGCCGTGGGGGTAGCCGCCGCCGTCCCAGTGTTCGTGGTGGTCGCGGATGAAGTGCAGCGCGTCGCCGAGGTGGTGCAGGGGCTGCAGAATCTCGAGGCCGATTTTCACATGGTCTTTGACGTGGGCGAACTCGTCGACGGTGAGCGGGCCGTTTTTGTTGAGCACGGCTTCGCGGATGCCGATCTTCCCCACATCGTGCAGGCGGCCGGCGGTATGGATCAGCTCCACGACGTGGGCGCCTTCCCCCAATTCGGCCGCGATGGCCGCGCCCAACTCCGCCACCCGCTGGGAGTGGCCGCGCAGGTACAGGTCCTTGGCTTCCATGGCGTTGATGAGCGTTTCCGCCACGCTCACCGTGAGTTCACGCAGCGCCCCTTTTTCGCGCTCCAGCTGCAGGGTGCGCAGCGACACCTCTTCGCGGATCATCCGGTCCACCGCCCGACGCTCCATGGTGCGCATGCGGCGCATCATGGCCCGCTCCACGGCGGCCTGCAGGTCGGGGAGCTCCACGGGCTTGGTGAGGTAGTCGAAAGCGCCGTTGGAGAGCGCCTCGGTGGCGCTGGTGGCGTCGTTGACCGCGGTGAGCATGATGACGCCCAGATCCTGATCGGCCAGCAGCGCCTTGGGGACCACCTCAAGGCCACTCAGCCCAGGCATGCGCAGATCGCAGAGCATGAGCGAGAAGCGCTGGCGCTGCAACGCTTCCAGCGCCGCCACGCCGCTGTCGGCCGTCTCCACTTCAAAGCCGCGCGTGCGCAGAAACCGACTGAGCGCCAGGCGAATGGTGGTCTCGTCGTCCACCACCAGAATGCGGCGCAGCGAGTGATCGACCGTGGCCGCCACCGCGGCTTCAATGGCCTGCACTGCGCCATTGGGTTCGAGGTGCGGAGACGTGGTGTGGTCCATGGAGAGTATCATACAGCGAGGGCCGGAAGCACGATGGTGACTGTTGTCCCGACGTCGGGTTCGGAGTCCACGGTAATGGTGCCCCCGTGGGCGTTGATGATACCGTACGCCACGCTCAGCCCCAGCCCGGTGCCGATGCCCGCGGGCTTGGTGCTGAAGAACGGTTCGAAAATGCGACGGATGATCTCCGCCGGCATGCCCTTCCCCGTATCCGTGGCGTAAATGCTGACCTGATCGCCGTCGCGGGCGGTGCGCAGTGTGAGGGTACGTTCACTGCGCTCGTGCATGGCGTGTTCGGCGTTGCTGATGATATTGAGCAGCACCTGCTGCAGCTTCTGCGAATCGCCGCTCACCAGCGGATGCTGGGGGTCGAGTTCGAGCTTGAGCGACACCTTGGCGTTGCGCAGCGGATAGGAACGAAGCCGGATGGTTTGTTCGATCACGCTGTTCACATCCACCGGTCCGCTCCCCCGCTCCGTCTTACGCGCAAACAGCAGCAGATCGTTGATGACGCCCTTGGCCCGGTCGCTCTCCTGCTTGATGAGCTGCACCGACTCGCGCTGTTCGTCGCCCAGCTCCTCTTCCAGCAGGATCTGCGCGAACGCGGAAATGCCGGTGAGCGGGTTGTTGATTTCGTGGGCGACCCCCGCCACCAGTTCGCCGAGCGCGACCATCTTCTCCGTGGTCCGCAACTGTTCTTCCAGCCGGCGGTCCTGGCTCACGTTCCGCACGCTCACGACCTGCCCCAGCACGTCGCCATCGTGTCCGGTGAGCGGGCTCACCGTGACCACGGCGGGAAACTCCGTGCCATCCAGCCGCCGGTGCACATCGTTGGAGAGCCGAACGCCCGACGCCACCACGCCGCTGCGCATGTCAACACTTTCGCGGGCATCTTCGCCCACCACCAGATCCTCGAAGCGCATCTCCATGAGCTCCGACTGCGACCAGCCGTACTCCCGCGCGGCGGCCGGATTGGCATAGCGCACGCCCAGCCGGTCGAGAATGAAAATGGGGTGGTTGATGGTGGTGAGCGCGGTGGCCAGCAGATGTTCGCGCTCGCGGGAGAGTCGTTCTTCTTCGTCCAGCAGCAGGGCATCAATGGCCAGCGCCAGCGACGACGACAGTCGCTCCAGGGTGATGCGGTCGCGGCGCAGCAGCGGCGCGGCCTTGGGAGCGGACACCAGCAACACCCCCAACACACGATCGCGCGCCAGCAGTGGCACCAGATAGCCCCATTCATCGGGGACCAGCGTCTGCACGTCTCCCGAGGTGGCCTGACGCAGCGACGCAAACTCCATGGGCTTGCCGTCGCGTGCCACCTGCCCCAGGGGATCCGCCGCCAACGGTCGCACCCCCCGCAGGGTGTCCAGGGTGCCACTGCCGGAGATGTACTCCACCAAGCCGTCGCGCCCTCGCGCCACGCCAATGGCTTTCCCGATGGACGGGACGTTGCGGTCGAGGACGGCCAGCAGCTCCGCTGCCCCGTCCTCCAGATTCACCGCCTCCAGTGTGACCCGCGCCAGTTCGGCGGCGCCCTCAGCCCGCTGCCGCTGCAGATCCTGCAGCGAGAACAGCCGGGCCGTTTCCACCGCCGTGCCGGCGTGGCGGGCAATGATTGTGATGAGATCGAGATCCTGCGCATCAAACGGATGATCTGCCGCAGACATCAGCCGGATCACGCCGGCGCTGCGGTGCCCAAAGCGCACGGCGGCACACAGTTCCGTCGTCCCTCGTGGCGCATCCGGCCCCGCGTACAGATGCGAGGCGAGGCGTGAAATGCCGGTGTCGGCGGTCAGTCGCGCGAGCGTGAGGTCGGCGATGGGCGCGATGTCACTGCTGACCATGGTGCCGTTCTCGAGGCGCACCACGCGTCGCAGCTCCGTTCCGGACATGGTGAACACATCGCAGCTGCGACTGGGGAGCACCAGGTCCACCGCTTCGGCAATCCCGTTGGGGAGACTGTCTTCGCTGGCCAGCTGGGTGAGCTGTTGCTGGGCCCGGGCTAGCACCCTGAGCCGATGCGCACGCCGCTCCACCTCGTCCACGTACATGGTGTTGCGAAAGGCGAGGGCAAACTGCGCAGTGATGTCTGCCAGCAGCTGCTTTTCCCCTTCATCAAAAACGTGCGCGCCGGAGAAGCGGACCGACAACAGCCCCTGTGCGCGCTCCTCAATGAGGAGTGGCAGCAGCGCCGCCGAGTGCACGCCGGACTCCTGCAGGGAGACGTGCAGGAGGGTGTTTTCCTCGGCGTTGGAGAATTCCGACACGAAGACCGGCTCGCCCGAGCTGACGATATCGCCGAGGGCCGTGTGCCAGAAGTTCGCGGCGATCTGCTCGGCGTTCGCGTTGGTCACCCCCCACTGGGTTTCGAAGCGCGCCGTACGAAGGCGGGGATTGGCTTCGTACACGGCATAGCCAACGGCATGCAGTTCGTTGACGAGGACAGCGGCGAGACTGGCGTACAGAGCATCACGGTTGGGGGCGTTGGCGAAGGCCCGGGCCGACGCGGCCAACACGGCATTGGCATTGGCGGCGCGAGCCGCGTCCTCGGCGCGGGAGCGGGCCTCATCGGTGGCTTGGTGCGCCCGCTGCAACAGCTGTTCGGTGCGCAGCACGACGGCCCCCTGCGCGGCGAGATACTCGAGCAGCGCCAGGAGGTGCTCATCCACCGCCCCACTGGCCGGGTTCACTGCCGTGAGCATGGCAATCACCGCCCCATCGCGCACAATGGGCGCCACGGCCAGCTGCCGCATCCCCACCAGGCGCTGCACCTCGGGGTTGAGTCGCGGGTTGCCCTCCGCGTCGTTCATGTACTCGGCGCGGCGATGCCGGATGACGTCGCGGAAGATGGACGCGCCCTGTTTGAGGGCCAGGCGACGCCCGGCCAGCGCGGAGAGCGTTCCGCTGGGGGCGACGACGACGTAGTGCTCGTCGTCCACCATTTCTACGACCGCCGCCCCCTCGGCCTCAAAGAGCGTCCGCCCGGTGTCCGCGAGGCGACCGAAAAGTTCGTCTTTGGTCAGCGCGTGGCTGGCCAGGTCGCGCGCAAAGCGCGTGAGGACTGGCAGCAGGTCAGCCGGAGCGGCAGCCGCGGCGACGCTGGTGGTGACCTGCGGAGTGGTCACGGTCACGGATGCCTAACCCCTCAGGACAAAGGGCCAGCGGCTTCGCGAGGCCTATGCACGGCGGACACCGAGGGTACCGTGTCCACCCAAATAATACCGTTTTTCCGGGCGACCGGAGGGGCACTCCGAGGAATACCCCTCCGCGGTCGGCTACTTTTGCGCGTCGGCGACGGCGCGATCGATCTCGGCGCGGTGGACCTGGTAGTCCTCAAGCTGGGTGGCGAGTTGCGCCGCCAGCACCTTGAGCAGGCGCTGATCGAAACCCTTGGCGGTGGCGTTGTCCTGGGTCATGCGGGCCGCGCGAGCGGCCAGCAGCAGGCCGAGCAGGTTTTCGGGCTGCCCCTGCAGAATGGTGTCGGCCTGGGCCTTGGCGACGGCCGGGTTGTTGGTCACTTCGGCAATCCGGCCGAAGTGATAGCGCTCGTCGGCGGTGGGGCTTTCGAGCATTTCGTGCGACGCCAGCGCCATAGGGGCGAAGAAGGCCACCGAGTCCACCTTTCCGAACTCCGCGTATTCCATAATACGGGTGTAGAGGCGGTTGGCGCGCTCGCTGGGGGAAAGGTTGGCAATGTTGGGAGCGCCGGCGCCGCCCGCTCCACCGGCGAAGGGGGCGCCCGCGGGGGCCCCCTGCCCGTCGATGGCCTGGGTGGGGAGCGAGTTGGCTGAGCCGTCCACGGCCGATCCCTTGGCGGCGCCGAAGTTCTTGCCGGCGACCATGGCGATCAGGGCCAGCAGGGCGACAAAGGCCACGCCCCAGGGGAGCACGGCGGCGACGCCACCCGGCTGCGCGGCCTTCTGCGCGACGGGGAGGCCCTGGCCGAGGGGGGTGCCACAGCGGTGGCAGAAGCGGGCGCCTGCGGACAGGGCGGCCCCACAGGCGGCGCAGAACCCAGCGCCAGCGGAAGGATTTGGAGGAGTCATGAGCGGTGAAAGGTACTACTATACGGCATGGCCACGCCAAGCCGTTCCCTTGTCCCGACCAATCTGTCCGGCGCGACCGCAGCGGACATTCTCGAATTGGCCGAAGCGCAGCAGGTGCGCTTTCTGCGGCTGCAATTCACCGACATCCTCGGCGTCATCAAGAACGTCGAGATTCCCACCTCGCAGTTCAGGAAGGCCCTGCAGGGAGACATCATGTTCGATGGCTCCAGCATTGCCGGGTTCGTCCGCGTGGAAGAGTCGGATATGCTGCTCGCCCCCGATCTGAGCACCTTTCAGATCTTTCCGTGGGGGGATCCGTCGGCCCGGGTGGGACGCCTGATTTGCGACATCAACATGCCCGACGGGACGCCGTTCAGCGGAGACCCGCGCGGCGTGCTCAAGCGCCAGCTGGTGCGGGCCGCTGAGCTGGGGTACGTGATGAACGCCGGCATGGAAGCGGAATTCTTTCTCTTCAAGCCCACCGAAGATGGCCGGCCGGCCACGCACACCCATGATGTGGGCGGCTACTTCGATCTGGCGCCCATGGATCTGGGTGAAGATGCGCGCCGCGCCATTGTGGATGCGTTGGAGCAGATGGGCTTCGAGGTGGAAGCGTCACACCACGAAGTGGCGCACGGCCAGCACGAAATTGATTTCCGGTATGCGGACGCGCTCCGAACGGCCGACAACATTGCCACCTTTCGCTTTGTCGTAAAGCAGGTGGCTCGGCAGTTCGGGCTGATTGCGTCGTTCATGCCCAAGCCGGTGTTCGGGCAGAACGGCAGTGGGATGCACACGCACCAGAGTCTGTTCCGCAATAATCAGAACGCGTTCTGGGATCCGTCGCGCGAGTGGGCGCTGAGTGTGACGGCGCTGCACTACATTGGCGGGCTGCTCAAGCACGCGCGCGCGATGACGGCGGTGACGAATCCGCTGGTGAACAGCTACAAGCGCCTGGTGCCGGGATTCGAGGCGCCGGTGAATGTGGCGTGGAGTATGCGGAACCGTTCCCCCATGATTCGCGTGCCGGAGCGCCGTGGATCGGGGACCCGGTTGGAGCTGCGCACACCGGACCCGGCCGCCAATCCGTATCTCGCGCTGACCGTCATGCTGGCCGCGGGGCTTGATGGGTTGGCCACCGAAGCCGACTGGCGCGAGCCAGTGAACACGAATATCTGGGAGATGTCGTATCGCGAGCGTCGGCGATTACGGGTGGATGACCTGCCGCAGTCGCTGAACGAAGCGTGCGACGACCTGGAGAAGAACGAAGTGATCTGCGAAGCGTTGGGCGAGCATATCACGCAGCAGTATCTGGCGGCGAAGCGTGCCGAGTGGAACGAGTACAACCAGCGGGTGACTGAGTGGGAGCTGGATCGGTACCTGGCGAGATACTAGAGATCCAGCGCGTTGCACCAGATCGAGAGAACTGAGTACTGACAACTCGAGCTGAGCACTGAGAATTTGTACTGACAACTCTGGTGGCCTGCGGGAGTTTTCAGTTGTCAGTGGGAGTTTTCAGTTTTCAGTTCGAGTTGTCAGTTGTCAGTTACTTACACTTTGAGCCACCGGATACGGCGGAGCACACAGATGGATCGTCGGGGATTTCTGCAGCAGGGCGCGGGCGCGGTGGCGGGCGCGGCGTTGTCGGGGCTCGTGCCGCTGTCGGCGGCGAGTGGATTGGTGATGCCCAGCGCGACCTTGCTGGCGCCCGACGCGGTGCTGAGCCAGAAGTACCCGTTTACGCTCCCGGCGCTGGGCTACGCCAACAATGCGGTGGAGCCGGCGGTGGATGCGCAGACCATGGGCATCCACCACGATCGGCATCACGCGGCGTATGTAACCAATCTCAACAAGGCGCTCGAGTCGCAGCCAACGTTGCACGGCTATTCGCTGGGTGAGTTGCTGATGGGGTTGCGGCGGTGGCCGGCGGCGGTGCAGTCGGTCATTCGCAACAACGGCGGTGGTCACGCCAATCATGCCCTGTTCTGGAACCTGCTGGCGCCGGCCGCTGCGGCCACGGCCGCGGCGCCCAACGGCAAGCTGGGTGACATGATTGTGCGCGACTTCGGCTCACACGAGGCGGTAAACGCCGCACTCAAGACGGCGGCCGTGGGGCAGTTTGGCAGCGGCTGGTCGTGGCTGGTGAAAACTGCCACCAACCGGCTGGTGGTGCGCGGGTTGCCCAACCAGGATTCGCCACTGCTGGAAGGCGAACTGCCCATTGTGGGCATCGATGTGTGGGAACACGCCTACTACCTCAAGTATCAGAACCGTCGCGCCGATTACGTGGATGCGGTGCTCAAGCGCATCAACTGGGACGTCGCGGGCGCGCAGGTGCAGTAAGGCCCGTCGCCAGGAGGCGCGCGCGGAACGATTGTGGGGCCCATGTCAGTTGAGGCTGCATGGCACGCATCGTGATAACCACGTGGGGCACCTTTGGTGATGTGAATCCGTACCTGGCGTTTGGTACCGGATTGCGCGCGCGTGGGCACGTCCCGGTGTTGTGCATGCCGCCGTTCTACGAACCGGTAGTGCGGGCGGCGGGGTTGGAGTTCCGCCCAGCGGCGCCCGACGCCGATCCGGCGCTGGACGCGGAGATGGTGCGCCGCTGCATGCATCCGCGGAATGGTGCGCAAGCGATCTTCCGCGAGGTGCTTATCCCCTCGCTGGGCGAATCGCACGCGCGGTTGCAGGAGGCGGTGCAGGGGGCCGATTTGCTCATCAGTCATCCGGCGACGCTGACCGCGCCCATTGTGGCCGAGCAAACGGGGATCCGCTGGCTGAGCACCATTCTGTCGCCGCTCAACTTCATGTCGGCGCACGACCCCATTCTGCCGCCGATGGCCACGTGGCTTCGCCATCTGCCGTATTCCGTGCATGTGCGCTTTGCCGATTGGCTGGCGGATGGTGGCCGCCAGGTGGCGGCGCGTTGGATGGAACCGGTACAGGCGTATCGCGCGTCGGTGGGGCTGCCGCGTTCGGCGAACCCGTTGTTTGAAGGACAGCACGCGCCCTCAGGTGTCTTGGCGCTGTACTCGCGGGTGTTTGGCGGTCCGTACGCGGACTATCCGGCCAATACCGTGATCACCGGTCAGCTGCGCTACGATGCCTCGCACGGGGCCACGCTGGAGCCGGCGCTGCAGACGTTTCTGGAGGCCGGTGCGCCACCGGTGGTGTTTACGCTGGGGACGTCGGCGGTGGAGGTGGCCGGTCGCTTCTGGGAGGAGAGTCTGGCGGCGCTGCAGCGGCTGGGGCGGCGGGGGGTGCTCTTGGCGGGCCGCGCCGCGGCACCCCGGTTGCGCGCGTCGGCGCCGCCGTCGGTGCTGGTGGTGGAGCAGGCTCCGCATTCGCTGCTCTTTCCGCGCGCGGCAGCCATTGTGCATCAATGCGGCATGGGCACCGTGGGAACAGCGCTCGCCTCCGGTGTTCCCCAGCTGGCGGTGCCCTTTGCCAATGATCAGCCGGACAACGCGTGGCGCCTCACGCGCCTGGGCGTGGCGCGCACCGTGTACCCGTCGCGATATACGGGACGTCGCGCGGCAGAAGCGCTTCGCGAGCTGCTGTCGGACGCATCGTACGCCGCCCGCGCCCATGACGTGGCCAACGTGGTGCGGGCGGAAGATGGCGTGGCGGCAGCCTGCGATGTGGCGGAGCGCCTGCTGCCGCGCGCGGCGGCGGTGGCCTGAGGGTTTACTGTGGCAGGCGCGCCGAGAGGTTCCAGATGGTGTTGGTACCACCCAGACGGAATGTGAGCTGGAGATCCTGCCCGACCGTCGTCATGGTGTGAGAGAGTCCTCCCACCATGGTGGAGATGAGCTGGGCCGACCCATTGAGCCAGTTGTAGTACACCAGTCCATCATCGCGGACGATCCGACGACGCATCACACGTTCGATCACGTTGCCCTGCAGCGTGTATCGCTCGATGTCGGCCACGGCAAGACGCACCTCATACCGGTCGCCAACGACGACGTCTCCTGATTCCAGCCGTTCAATGAGCGTGTAGGTGGAGCCATCGTCCCGGGTGATCTCCTCTTCGTAGACCACCACCGGGAGCGTGATGTTGTTGATCCGCAGCACGGGGTAGCGCGTCCCGGCGGCAACGACCTGCACCGGTACAGAGCGCGACAGCGTTCCATAGCGCACCGTGATGCTGGCGGCGCCGGGGCTAATGGCCCGCACGTTGCCCGCGGCATCCACCTGCGCCACGCCAGTGTTGGAGGAGTGCCACGTGAGCGTCCGTCCCGTAAGCAGACGATTGTCGAGGCCACGCAGTGTGGCGGTGACGTTCGCGTGCTGATGCACCTGCAAGTCCAGTCGCCCGGTGCCGACGTCGATGGCCGTGGCCGGGTGCAATACCACGGAGAGCGTGCGGCGCTGCTGCACAGCGCGTGCGCCACTGCCGGTAATGGCCACGATGTCTGTGGTGCCTTCACGCAGGGCGGTCAGCACGCGGCCTCCGGTGATGCTGGCGACGGTTGGATCAGTCACCGTGAAGAGCACGTCAATGCTGGGCATGGGCCGCTGCTGCTGGTCCTTCACCACGGCGCTGAGTTCCACCACATCGCCGTCGCGCACGAGGCCGAGGTCCTGGATCTCAATCGATGTGGCGACGGGTGTGACTGGTGCGGGCGCCACGCTGTCGCCGGAGCAGGCTGCCACACCAATGGTCAGCATTGCGAAGCACGTACGGCGTACGCGGGACTGTCTGCGCGCGCGTGCTGCACTGTTGCAAATCGTTTGCATTGTCTTCTCTCCTGTTTTCCCGAAACTCGCGATACGTTGAGGGTCTCTCGCGATACCTTGCCTACGTTGTTTTCGTCACCGGGTTTCTCCCATGTCTCGAGTTCGTTGCGGCGGTTTGGTGCGGTGCATGCCCTTGGGCGCCGCCCTCCTGCTGTTGAGCGTCCTTTCCGTGCTGTTCGTCCCGCGACCCCTGAATGCGTGGGGCGACTACGGACACCGACTGGTGGGATTGGTGGCTGCTACCACGCTGCCGGCGGACATGCCGTCGTTCTTTACCGCGGCGGCACCGCAATTGGCCTATCTCAACCCGGAGCCGGATCGCTGGAAAGATCGGGCCGAACGGCAACTGGAGCCGGCCCTGGAAGGTGGGACGTCGCCCGACCATTTCATTGACAGTGATATGGTGACACCGCTCCAGCTGGCCGGTGCACTGGCGGCGCGGGATCGCTGGGCCTTTGCCGATTCCATTCGCGCGGCGGGGGTGTCGCCGCAGGTTATGGGGTTTCTCCCGTTCACCATGTTGGAGTACACCTCCCGGTTGCGCGGGGACTTCCGCTTGTGGCGCATTGCCCCGGACAGCACGGTGCGTGCGTGGATTGAACAGCGCATCATCGAAGATGCCGGCATTCTCGGGCACTTCGTGGCTGATGGCAGCAACCCGCACCATACCACGAAGCACTACAACGGCTGGGCGGGTGAGAACCCCAAGGGGTATACCACCGACAACCGGTTTCACGGACGCTTTGAATCGCAGTATGTGCAAGCGCATGTGCGCGAGCCCGATGTGCGCGCCGCGCTGACCGCCGCACCGCAGGTTTTCCCGCGCACCCGTGACGCGGTGCTCGCCTACCTCGATCGCACGCACCAGCTGGTGGATTCGCTCTATGCGCTGGAGCAGGCCGCGACCTTCCGTCCCGAAACCACGACAGCTGCCCAGAAAGCCTTTGCCACGGCGCGGCTGGCCGCCGGGGCGGCCATGTTGCGCGACTTGTGGTACACCGCGTGGATTACGAGTGCGCGCCCTGACTGAGCGCCATGGAAACGGCACGTAGCAGGTCCGGTGGCCCGAACGGTTTACTGAGCAGCGTGGTGTGGGCCAGGATCTCGGGTCGGACCATTTCGTCCGGGGCGTAGCCCGTCATCATCAGCACTCTGGTGCCGGGGCACTGCTCCAAAACGTTGGCCGCCAATTCGAACCCATTCATGCCTGGCATGACCACATCGGTGAGGACCAGGTCAAACTGGCCGCCGTCCTTCAGCGCCACGGCCAGCGCTTCATCGCCGCTTTCGCACGAGACCACGTGGTAGCCCGCATTCAGCAGAATGCGCACAATGAGCACGTTGAGCGTGGGTTCGTCTTCGGCCACCAGAATGCTGGCTTCCTTGCTACTGCTCTGAGCGCTCCGGACAAACACCGGTGCCTGTCCGGCGGGGGCGCAACGCGGCAGCAGGATCGAAAAGGTGGAACCACTGCCGGGCGTACTGGCCACCTCGACCCGTCCGCCGGCTTGCTCGGTAATGCTGTAGACTGTCGCGAGCCCGAGTCCGGTGCCGGTGCCGGGCTGTCTGGTGGTGAAGAACGGCTCGAAGATGTGCGGCAGGATGTCCTTGGGAATGCCCATCCCGGTATCAATGACATCGAGCCGCAGATACGCGCCGTTGGCGCTCGCGTCTGCACTGGCCATGAGGGCGCGTACGGCCTGGGCGCGAATGGTGCACCGCCCGCCATCGGGCATGGCGTCCCGCGCGTTGGCCACGAGATTCACAACCAGCTGGTCGAACTGTCGCGGGTCCAGCATGGTGTGCATGGGGACCGCATCGCACTCCACACGCACCTCCATATTGGCCGGCATGAGTCGCCGGAGCATGGGGCTCAGCGCGGCCAAGGCGTCGGCCACCGACAGCACCCGAGGTTGGAGCTGCTCCTTACGGGTGTAGGTAAGCAGCTGCCGCGTAAGTTCGGCGGCGCGCTCACTGGCCTGACGGGCGGCAATCAACTGGTGGCGGTCTGTTCCGCCCATGCCGCCGCCATCCAGTACCACATCCAGACTGCCGAGGATGATGGTAATGAGATTGTTGAAGTCATGGGCAATGCCGCTGGCCAGCCGGCCGACCGCTTCGAGCTTGAGCGCGTGCCGGAGCTGCACGTCGAGCGCCCGCGAGGCCGATACATCGGTGGTCACGCCGACCACGCCAACGAGTGTGCCGGTATCGTCAAAGAGTGGCGAATTCACCACGAACGCGGTGAAGGCGCTCCCGTCCTTGCGGCGCAGCGGAAACTCACCGGCCCAGCTCTCGCCCCGTGACAGTTGGGCCAGAATCTTTTCGGCCTCTTCGCGTGACGTGTTGCTGGTCGTGACATCCACCACCGGTTTACCGAGCGCTTCGTCGCGGGTCCAGCCGAACATGCGGCTGGCGTGCGCGTTCCAGAAGGTAATGCGTCCTTCGAGATCAGTGGCGATGACGGACTGCTGGACGGCATCAACCAATCGAGACTCGAGCGTACGCTCGAGAGCATTAGACATCGTGCGTGTGCGAAGAATTGACAGGGAGTGCTCTGCAGGCGGCGTCAATGGCGTGCAGCAGGCATTGCGCAGTGAACGGCTTCTCCACCACGCTGGTATACGGAGACTCTGTCAGCGAGGTGGGCCACCCTTCGCTGGTAAAACCCGACATCAGCACGACCGGGAGCTCCGGGTTCTGCTCGCGTAACCCGAGTGCGACCGCGTCGCCCCGGAGCTCCGGCATGTCGTAGTCGGTAAGGAGCACCTGCAACGACGTTCCCAGTTCGAGGCCGCGCGTCAGCGCCTCGCTGCCCGTGCTGGCAACGTCAACGATGAACCCCGCCGTGCTGAGCACCCGTTGCACGAGCAGTCGGACTTCGGGTTGATCTTCGGCGACGAGCACACGCGCGCCGCTGGACTGACAGGTGGCCGGTGCTGCGGCGATGGATTCGTCAAGCACGTCGGGCGGCGCTTCCGGGAGCCAGATGGTGACACAGGTGCCACGCCCCACCACACTCTCCACATGCACATGACCACCGTGATGTTGCACCGTGCCGTACACCATGGAGAGCCCCAGTCCGGTGCCTTCGCCCACTGGCTTGGTGGTGTAGAACGGTTCGAAGACGCGCCGCAGAACATCCGGGGGCATCCCGCTGCCGGTGTCGGTGACTCGAAGACGGATCCACTGTCCCACCGGGACAGGGGCGTCGGGCGGGTTGGTCTCTCCGACATCGTAATCGTCGAGCGCAATGGTCAACGTGCCACCATTGGGCATCGCGTCCCGCGCGTTGACGGCGAGATTCATGAGCGCCTGTTCAAAGCGGCCCGCATCCACCCGTACGAACCTGTGGCTGTGCGTCCGGACGTCGAGCGTCACGGTTGCCGGTACCACCCGTCCCAGCAGTTGCACCGCCTCCTGCACCAGCACGTCCAGTCGTTGCGGGGCGGAGCTGAGCGGCGTGCGGCGCGAAAAATCGAGCAGTTGCCGTGTGAGGGTGCTGGAGCGACTCGCGGATGATTTGATGCTGAGCAGGTCGTGGTACGCGGGATGGTCGGGAGAGAGCGCATCCAGTGCAAGGTCGGCGCTTCCCACGATGGCGGTGAGCATGTTGTTGAAATCATGCGCCACACCACCGGCGAGTCGCCCCAGTGATTCGAGGCGTTCCGCGTGGCGCATGCGTTCCTGCCGCCGCTCAAGCTGGGCAGCCATCGTGTCCACCGACGTGGCGATCTGGCCAATCTCTCCGGAGCGCTCGTCGAGTCCCGTTCGTGCGCTCAGATCGCCGGTGCCAAGCTTGCGGGTCGCGGCAAGAATGACGTCCACGTCGCGCAGCACGAGCAGTTGCGCGCCCACCCAGGCCAGCAGCAGCGCCACGAATGCCGTGCCGATCACCAGGGCAACCCGGGCACGGGCGCGCGCATTGGGCGCCGCGTAGGCCACGCTGGGCGGCATGGCAACGCCCAGACGCACAAAGGTGCCGGGGGCCGACTGCAGTTGCCGATGGGCGATGAGGCGCGTCACGCCATCGAGGGTGCGGCGAATGGTGAGCCCCTCGGCAGCCATGCCCTTGCGGCGGTCTTCTTCGAAGCGCGCATTCAGGCCGGGGCGCACCTGACCGATGTTCGGTGATTCCGGCAGGTGGGCAATGAGCAGCCCGGTGGAATCGGAAATCGTGACCAGCGTGCCCTGTGGCAACTCCACGTTGCGGGCCACGCGGTCCAGCCAGTCCAGACGGATGCCTACCGACAGCACCCCTGAGGCGCGTCCGCTGGCGTTGCGCAGGGGCAGGTTGAGCGGGAGCAGCGCCGGGTGCCTGGCACTGCCGGGGAGATACGGGCCGAGCGAAATACTGTCGCTGGCCATGACCGTCGTGAAGAGCGGGTTCTCACCAACGAACTGGCCGATACTGGCCGACGACTCGCCACCGCAATCCACGATGCCCTGCGCATTGATGCGCGTGGGAGTCGCCATATTCGGGGCGTAGCGTGATAGGCGCGCGAGCGCGCGCTCACATTGCACCTGTGTGCCCGAGGCAATTTCCGGGATCTCGGCCCAGCTGGCGATAATTCGTCGGCCGGCGGTAATGGCCGCGTCGTTGTCGGCACTGGCTTCGGCGAGCAACCCTCGCAGCCGTGCGCCCACGGCGTCGAGGGCTTCCGTGCGGTCCCGTTGAATCGTCCACACCGTAAAGACGGCCGCCGGGATATACGCGGCGACCACCAGCAGCAGCAAACGGGTGCGAAGACTGGACAGCGACAGGCGCACGACGTGTGAGAACGGACTGCGGGACTTCGAGACTCCACGAGGACGGCTTCGTCTGGCGTGGAGGGACAACATGTTGTGGTAACCTGCCAAGTCCGACGCTGAAGCGCCATGTTTTGTCACACAAATCCGTGCGAAATCATGCCGGATGTCTCATGCAAGGTGATACGTCGCGTTACGTTGCAGGGATGACCTCCTGGCTCTCTCGGTTGTTGGGTGCCGACACGCCGGATACCGGCACGCGCGATACCGGTACGCGGCGCATGGTGCGTGGCATTCCGGTGGAGTTGCGCAATTCACGGGCGGATATAGCTGATACTGAGGTACTGGTCCGTCTGGACGAGGCGCTGGCGTTGATTGCGCAATACCAGCCCATTCGCTTCCGGCACTTGCAGCGCGATGTTCGAGCCATTCGCGTGGAACGATTCCCCACCCGCGGGGCCTTTCTGCCGGCGGAGCGTGTGGTGCTCACCGAACTTACCTTTCTGGCCCGGCGGGATATTTCCGCGGCCCCGGTAGCGTCGAGCATTCTGCACGAGGGCGTGCATGCGCGTGTGCACGGGTTCCGGGCGCGTGTCATGGGCGGTTTCCCGGCGGGAGCCGACATGGCTCGGGAGGAGCGGTTATGCCGACGGGCCGAATTGACCTTTGGTCGTGTGCTCCCTGTCGATCTGGGGGTGCCGGTCATTGTACGGGCAGAGCAGTCGCTCGGATTGAGCGATCAGGAGGTGGCCCCCGTGGTGGATTGGGGGTTGGCGCGCGAGCGGCAGGACGCGGCTGACCGGGATGGCACGAGCGGTTCGCGGTCGTAGGTGATCCGGGATATGACTTCTCCTTCGGCCTCACGGCGTGAGTTTCTGCTGACCGCGACCGGTTGCGTGGCGCATGTGTTGCTGAATGCCGCCTGTGCGCCGCGCCACACGCGGGCCCGCTGGACGATGCCACTCAATCCTACGGTCACCACGATGCCGTTTGCGCGGCTGGATGCGGTGGCAACCAATGCATGGGCAGTGGTCTCTACGCCGCTTGGGGGCGATCGTACGACGTTCGCCAACGGCGGGATCATTGCCGGCCGTACGGGCGTCGTGGTGATTGAAGGGTTCTATCGCGAGGCCGGCGCCCAGTGGCTGGCGCAGCAGGCTCGCGCGCTCACCGGACGCTGGCCCACGCATGTGGTGGTGTCGCACTACCACGTGGATCATGCCTCTGGTGTGGGTGGCTATGCGCTCGACGGCGCGCGTCCGCAGTTACACGTGACGGAGGAAACGCGGGCCGCCGCGTTGGGGGGCACACCGGTGGCCCCGGCGCGCAGTGAGGCGTTATCGCGCGCGTTTGCGGATGTGGTCCTGACCCGAACGACCGGCGAAACGCGACTGGATTTGGGTGATCGTACGGTGACGCTGGAGCCGGTGCGTGGACATACCGCGAGTGATCTGGTGGTACACGAACACGACGCGGCGCTCACCTATAGCGGTGATCTGGTGTGGAACGGGATGTTTCCGAACTACGTGGATGCGAGGCCCAGGGCGCTGCACGCCAACGTGAACAGGCTGGTGGCGCTGGTGTCGAAGCGCCACCTGCTGGTGCCTGGGCACGGTGCTGTGGCCGACCTCGCGGCCATGACCCGCTATCGGGGGCTGCTGGACAGTCTGGAGCAGGCGGCCCGTACCGGATTTGCGGCGGGTCGGTCACCCCAGGAGACAGCGGCGGCTTACGTGGTACCACTGTCGCTTGGTGATTGGATGGCGAGCAAGACGAGCATTGAACGCGCCATGGGGGCGTGGTGGCGTGAACTTGGTACGCCGTGACTTTGATTGGAGACGGTGATGTTTGAACCCCTCGTACACGAGCGTTTGTCGCCTGAGGAGTCGGCGCAGCGGGGCGCGGCCTTTGCGGTGCACATGCAGCGTCGGCGCACCACGCGACATTTTTCGTCGGATCCGGTACCGCAGGAATGGATTGCGCAGGCCATTCGCGCCGCCGGGAGTGCGCCGAGTGGGGCGCATCAGCAACCGTGGACGTTTGTGGCGGTGAGTGATGCGGCGCTCAAGCAGCGGATGCGGGACGCGGCGGAGGCGGAGGAACGCCGGTTTTATGCCGAGGTGATTACCGACGAGTGGCGTGCCGCGCTGGAACCGCTGGGCACGGATTCGGTAAAGACGCATCTCACAGATGCCCCGTGGGTGGTGGTGCTCTTCCGGCAGTCGTTCGGATTTCACGCCGATGGACGCAAGCGCACGCATTACTACACGCAGGAGTCGTGTGGCATTGCGGCCGGGATGTTCATTACGGCTATCCATACCATGGGGCTGGTCACCCTGACCCACACGCCTTCGCCCATGGGGTTTTTGGGCGAACTCCTGGAGCGGCCGGCCAACGAGAAGGCCTTTCTGGTCCTGCCGGTGGGCTACCCGCAGGCGGGAGCGCAGGTGCCAGCACTGACGCGCAAATCAGACGCCGATACGGTGGTGTGGCGGTAGCCGCCACCCACCGGTTGGTAGATCAGTTGGCGAGCGCGACCAGGCGCTGCAGCGTGGCGATGTCTTCGGTCTTGGTGGAGAGCGTCATCCATTCGCGCAACCGCCCGTCGGCGCCGTAGACGGCGGCAATGAGCGGGGCGCGGTCGCCGCGGATGGGGCGCCCAATGACGCCTTCCCAGTCGAGGGCCACGGCGGCGCTGCTGTCCTTGGGGAACATGCCGCGGATGAGCCCCCGCAACAGGCGCGGGGCGCCGACCAGGTCGGCTACCGGAATGACGCTGGGTCCGCTGGGGGTCAGCGCCGCGCGAATGCGCTGGGTCCACCGTTCGGCAGCGGCGGCGCCGTTGCGGCCGGCCACAATGATGATGGAGGCGCGGCGGCTGATGCTCGAGTCGGTCACGAGCCGGTTGAACTGATCGAGCAGCCGGTAGGTGGGCAACTGGTCGGGGACCGAGGAGCCGCGGGCGGGTACGCGCCGCGCATCGCCGTGCGGATCCTGCGCGGCGAGCGACATGGGCGACATCAACAGCGCGGCACCTACGAGATGCCGAAGAGTTCTGGACATCGTGACCTCGGATGGGAACGAGCAGCCAGCCCAATACAGACGAACCGGGCGCGGCGCCGTCATTTTCCCGGTACCCTATGGCCGGTCGATTCGTTCGTCCCCGGCCACCATTCAACGAACTTCTCCCGACAAATGTTCATGCCTGTGGGTCTGCGGGGAGCCGGGCTGGCGGTCATAGTGACGGTGGCCCTGGCAGGATGTGCGGCCACGCCCGCGCCGCTGCGGGTTGAGGCAGTGGTGACCACGGCAGAGGCCGGGGAGCGGCTGGCCCCCCTGGCGGTGACGGAACTCCCCGTCGATTCGCGGGCCCGCGGCGGGGTGCGTATCCGCCTTGATCCCACCCGCCGGTTTCAGCCCATTGAGGGCTATGGGGCCGCGTTGACCGATGCCTCGGCGCTGTTGCTCACCGCGCTGCCGGCGCGGCTGCGGGATAGCGTGTTGCGGGAGTTGTACGCTCCCACGGCGGGGATCGGACTGTCCATGGTGCGTGTCCCCATTGGAGCCTCAGACTATTCCCCCGCGCACTACACGTTGCATGATGGCCCGGGGCAGCTGGCCGATACGCTGCTGGCCGGCGTGGTGTTTGCGGGGGAGGCGGCGCGGGTGGAGCTGTTACGGCAGCTCCGGCGCGCTCAGCCGACGCTGCGCATCATGGGCACGCCGTGGAGTGCCCCCGCTTGGATGAAGACGCCGCCCCGCTTGCCGGGCGGGACGCTGCGAGAGGAGGCGATGCCGGTGTACGCCCGGTATCTGCAGCGCGTGGTGCGCGCCTATGATTCGGCCGGGGTACCACTGGCCCTGTTGAGTGTGCAGAATGAGCCGCGTCATGAGCCTCCCGATTATCCCGGCATGCGCTTGTCGGCAGCGCAGCGGGCCCGGCTGATTGGCGGTCATCTTGGTCCGCTGTTGTCGCAGCTGCCCCGGGCGCCGCGATTGCTGGAGTGGGATCACAATTGGGATGCTCCGGAGGAGCCGCTGGCCGTACTGGCGGACTCGGCCGCCCGTCGGTACGTGCACGGGGTGGCATGGCACTGTTATGCCGGTGATGTGCAGGCGCAGGATTCGGTGCACGCGGCATATCCGGCGGTGGCGACCTACTTCACCGAGTGTGCCGGCGGTGACTGGGCGCCGACCTTTGGCGACAACCTGCTCTGGAATGTGCGCACGTTGCTGATTGGGGCCACCACGCACTGGGCGCGGGGGGTGATGTTGTGGAATCTGGCGCTTGATCCATTGCACGGGCCGCATCTGGGCGGCTGTACGAACTGCCGAGGCGTGCTCACGATAGATACCGTGGCGCAGACGGTGCAGCGCAACGAAGAGTACTACGCACTGGCGCACGCCAGTCGGTATGTGCGGGACGGTGCAGTCCGCATGGGCAGCACGCTCGCGGGCGCTGGCGATTCCTCGCTGGTGCAGGTGGCCTTTGCCAACGCCGATGGGAGTTCGGTGGTGCTGATGGCCAACTCGGCTCCGGCGGCGGTCCGGGTGGAGGTCGTGCGCGAGGGGCGTACCGTGGTGATGCAGGTGCCTGGGCGCAGCGTGGTGACGGTGCGTATGGGCGCGGTTCGCGACTAATCGCTCGGCACTTCCACCTGGCTGGATTGTGCCTGAACGGAGGAGGGAACGAGGGAGGAGGTGAGGAGCAAAGACGTTCGCTGTTCTCCGCGTCTCCGGGGCACCGCGGCTCCGATGAACTGGTCGTCGTTGCTGGTCCGGTTGGCCATTAGTGTGTAGAATCGCTGAAGCGCGATTCCTGTCCCGTTTGTCCGGAGTGACCCATGTTGATCAGTCCTGTCCTCGCTGCCGCCATCAATACGCAGATCGGGCACGAGTTTTCGGCGAGCCTGCAGTACTACGCCATTGCCACGCACTTTCACCGCGCGCATCTGCTGCAGTTGGCCACGTTGTTCTTCAAGCAGGCCGACGAGGAGCGCGAGCATGCCGTGAAGCTGCTCAAGTACGTGGTGGATACCGGTGGGGAGTTGCGGTTGCCGGCCACGAAGGAGCCGGTGCACACCTTTCCCAGCAGTGAAGCCGCCGTGGAAGCCGCGCTCACATGGGAGCTCGAGGTGACGGGGCAAATCAAGGGGTTGATGGATCTGGCGGCGAGCGAAGGCGATTATCTCGCGCAGAACTTCCTGCAGTGGTTTGTGGACGAACAGCTGGAAGAGGTGATGAAGATGCAGCGCCTGCTGGGCGTGGTCCGCATGGCTGGCGAGAAGCATTTGCTGAGCGTGGAAGCGTATCTGGTGCACGGCGCCTGATGCAGGTACGGGGGACCGGCGTGCTGGCGGCGCTCTGGCTGGTTATCAGTGGGTCGGCAGTTGGGGGGCAAGGCGGGCCGACCGCAGACAGCGTGGTGCCGGTGGCCGTCCCCCTCATGGTCCACCGTGTGGTGTCGGGCGAGTCGGTCGTGCTGTTGTCCGACAACCGCGTCACGCTCACGCCGACTCAGCGCAGCGTGGAGATTGCGTATGCGCCCCTCGCCGCGGCCGACACCGTTCCGGCCCGCTTCCGGTATCGACTGGCCGGTTACGACGACGAGTGGGTGAATGTGGGCGCGCGTCGCAGCGCGTATTACACCAAGCTCCCTCCGGGGAGCTATCGCTTTGTCGTACAGGTCACCGGCCCGCATGGGGAATGGTCGCCGCCGGGCGCCGAGCTGCTGGTGGAGGTGACACCGCGGTGGTGGGAAGGCACGCTCTTCCGGGTGGCGGTGCTGTTGTGTTGTCTGGCCGTAGGGTTGCTGCTGGTGTTCCGTCGAGTGCGCGTGCAGCGCACACAGACGCAGGAACTCGAAAGTGCGATGGCCGACCGGAGTGGCACGCTGGCGGCACGCGAGCAGGAGCTGGCGCGCCAGAACCATCTGCTGGCGGCACAGGCGCGGCAGTTGCAGGCACTCGATACGGCCAAGACACGTTTCTTTGCCAACGTGTCGCATGAATTACGCACGCCCCTCACGCTCACCATTGGTCCGCTGGAAGATCTGCAGGCGCGCGGCGGGCGCGACCCGCAGGAAGACCGGTGGGTGGATATTGCGTTGCGCAATTCCCGCCGGCTGCTGCGCCTGGTCAATCAGATTCTGGATGTGGCCAAGCTGGAAGCCGGACAGATGGAGCTTCGCCCGCGCCCTCTGGATCTCTCGCTGTTCGTGCGCGGGATCATTGGCGCCTTTGCATCGGTGGCGGAACGCAAGCATATCGCGCTGATGCTCGATGCTCCGCCGGTGCTCAAGGGGCTGTTCGATGCCGACGCCATTGAAAAGGTGCTGACAAATCTGCTGTCAAACGCCGTGAAGTTCACCCCGGACGGCGGGACGGTCCGCCTCAAGGTGGAGCGATCGATACGGGATGAAGCCCCGGCGGTCACCATGCGCGTCATCGACACCGGGCCGGGGATTCCGTCCGCGCAGCTGGCGCATGTGTTCGAGCGCTTTTACCAGGTGGATGAAACCGATGCGCGGCTGCAGGCCGGAACGGGTATTGGCCTGGCACTGGTGAAGGAGCTGGTGGAGTTGCATGGCGGGTCCATCACCGCCGACAGTGACCCGCGGGGGACGATGTTCACGGTGGAGATTCCGTACGGGGCGGTGGAAGAGGCCTCGGCGCGCGAGCCCCGCCCTGATCAGGTGACCGGTCCCAGCCGTATCCCGTTGCGCCCCACGCTCGAACAGCCGATTGCCTTTGAGGCCGACGAGGGGCAGGACGAGGCCCACGACGTGCCCACCATGCTGGTGGTGGATGACAGCGATGATCTCCGGGCCTACATCCGCGATCATTTCCAGCGGCACTACCGCATTCTGGAAGCTCGCGACGGGGCAGAGGGGATTGCCGTGGCGCGGCGGGAGCTGCCGGACATTGTCGTGTCGGACGTGATGATGCCCGGCACGGACGGCTTCACACTGGTGCGGACGCTGCGAGAGAGTCCGGAAACCGAGTTCCTGGCGATTGTCCTGCTCACGGCGCAGGCTGAGGATGAACAGAAGATCACTGGCCTCAAGACCGGCGCGGACGAATATCTGGTGAAGCCGTTTGACATGCGGGAACTGGACCTGCGGGTACGGAACCTCATTGCGGCGCGGCGGCGGTGGCAGGAGCGGGTGCCACGGCAGGGTGGGAGCGGGGCGGAGCTCGCTTCCGGGATTGTGGAGGCGGTGGCCGCCACGATTGCACCTACGCGGTACGACACCCCGGTGTCGGAGCCCGTTGCGGTCATGACGCAGGTGGATCTGCAGTTCCGGGAGCGGGTGTTGGCCGTAATCGACGGGCGGTTGTCGGATCCGGAATTTGGGGTGGCGGAGTTGGCCGACGCGGTGGCGCAGGATCGGTCGCACCTGTTCCGGCGGGTCAAGCATGTGTTTGGCACGCCGCCGTCCAACGTGCTGCGTGAGCGGCGGCTTGATGTGGGGGCCCGACTGCTGGTGTCGGAAACGGGCACGGTAGCTGATGTGGCGTACGCCGTGGGTTTCAACAGTGTGTCGTATTTCTGTCAGTGCTTTCAGCAGCAGTTTGGCGAAACGCCGGCCACGTATCGTTCGCGTCAGGTTGAAGCGCGAGGGTAGGTCGCCGCACGAAGGGTGTTGACGGGTGGTGGTGGATTCATCAGTGCCCACAGATGCCAATGGGGAGACCATGTACGCCGTCTATCAGAGCACCGGGTCCGGCGGCAACGAGCCGCGCACCAGTCCCTCCGCCCGCCTGGCGTTGGAGCTGCGCATTCTCGATGCCGACTACGCATCGCACCAGCCAGCACCGCAGCATGGTGTGCCCTCGGCGTCGGACGGAACCGGTCCGCTGGTGCTGGTGGTCTCTGGTGATGCCGACGTGCGCAACTATGTCCAGGAGCACTTGCAGACGCGCCCGGAATGGCGGACGGTGGAAGCCGACAGTGTGGCGCACGCCATCGAATTGCTGAAAACGCAGCGCCCGACGGTGCTGGTGCTCGATGCTCCCGAGGCCACCTTGCTCACGCACCAGGGGCCAGCCCGCTCTGGTCAGCTCCCGGTGGTCTTACTCGCCGATGCCTTTCCGGCGCACTTCGAAGCGCGCCAGGCCACGCAGGTGCTGCTACCGTGGCCGTTCGAGGTGAACGATCTTGTCAACACGGTCGCCCGGTTGGTTGGGCAGTACTAATAACGGGACGGCCCGGACCTTCATCCCCCGAGACATTGCTGCAGCATGGCGCGCAGTTCGGGGGTCGTGAAGGGTTTGGAAAGAATACCGCTCACGCCGGGATGCCCTTCGGGTGCCGTCTCGCCCGGATCGAGATTGCCGGTCATCACCAACACCGGTAGGGCCGGGCGTCGCGCGTGCACCTGGGCAGCGACTTCCCATCCCGACAGGACGGGCATGGACAGGTCGGTCAGTACCATCGCCGGGGCCGGTGTCAGCGTGTCAAACGCCTGCAGCAATTCTTCGGGCGTCGCGAAGCGGGTCACCTGATAGCCCAACCGCTCAATCAGCCGCGACGTGGCGCGCAGAACGGCCGGTTCGTCGTCAACCACGAGGATGTGCTGCGCGGGACCATTGGCGATGATGGGGGGGTGACTCGCCACTTGGGTGGCCACCGCGCTTGCCGGGGCAACCGCCGGTAGCAGCACCGCCATACGGGTGCCAACGCCCAGCGTACTTTCGCCGCGCATCACCCCACCCAGTCCGGTTACGGTCGCGTGCACCGTCGCGAGCCCAAGTCCCGTGCCATGCCCGGGGCGCTTGGTGGTAAAGAATGGCTCAAAGACGCGAGCAAGGGTGTCGCTACTCATGCCGATGCCGGTGTCTGACACCGTCAGCACCACGACGCGATCCGCCTGCTCCAGCAGCGTGTCGTGCAGATCCTCTCCGCCCAATCGCACATCAACCGTAATCGTTACCACGCCTCCGTCCTGCATGGCGTGCGATGCATTCGTGACGAGGTTGAGCAGCACTTGCTGCAGCTCCGCCGGCTCCGCCATGATATGGGCTGTCTGCATCACGTTGGTATGCAACGCGACCGATGATGGCAGAACGGCACGCAACAGGCGCTCACTCTCACCCACCAACGTCCCCAGATCGACGATTTCCCGCAGCCCTTGTGGTGGACGGGCGAAGCTGAGAATGCGTCGCACCAGCAAGCGGGCCCGGCTTGTTGTGATCAGAATATCGTCCAGCAGCGTGTGCGCTTCGTGCCCCTCGGCGAGCGTGCGGCGCGCATACTCGGCGCTGCTGACAATTGGCTGCAACAGATTGTTGAAATCGTGCGCAATGCCGCCGGTGAGCGTGCCGAGCGCGGCGAGGCGCTCCCGGCGATCGGCCTCGACTTCGGCGGCGCGACGGGCGGTGGCCTCGCGGGCCAACCCGTCAAAGAGGTAGCCGGCCGAAATGGCCACCAGTGCGCCCAGCGTGATCACACTGGCCGAACTGACCCACCAGAGGGGCGCCGCGAACGGGGTCGCCGCCGTCCAGGGCATGACGTTCAGCGGGATGATGAGGCCAAGGGTCAGTAGAATGGCCGTGGTGACGCCCACCGCCCAGAAGCCGGCCCCTACGCCGAGCAGCACACTGGCGAAGATGGGGAAGCAGAGCAGCCACGGAAAACCGGCGGCCACAAAGCCAAAATTGTAGAGGAAGAACAGGCCGAGCAGGGCCGGGAGGCAGACGAGCGCGCCGGCCCGCAGCGCGTAGGGCCATCGTCGCGCCACGGTGATGAGCACCACCAGCCCGTACACCAGGGTGTCCACGATGACGACCGTGAACACGCCGTTGGCCACCGCCACCGAGACCCCAACCGCGTAGGCCATGAATCCGAAGACGCAGACGCCCAACAGCAATGCGGCGAGAATGCGCTGCCGCCACGCTTCCAGTGGGGAGCCTTCGGGACGGGCAATCCACTCGAGGACGCGGCGAAGCTGCCGGCTGACCGCTTTCACGTCAGCGGGTCGTATTGAGGTTGTAGCGCATGATGCCCGCGTGCGGCCCGTGCGGGTCGCGCTCAAGTGTGTACACATCGCCGCGCGGACCGGGAGCGGCGGCCAGATGCGCGTTGAGCGCGGCACGCTCGGCCGCTGACAGCGAGAGTGCGAGCGCGGCGCAGGTGGCGGGGAGGTGGGCCGCGTGGCGCGCACCGACAATGACCCCGGCCACCGGCGCTTCGTCGAGCACGGCGCGAATGGCCACCGCGCCAATGGTGGTGTCATGGGTGGTGGCAATGGCGTGCATGGTGCGCAGCAGTGCCTGAAATGCCTCCCAGCCTCCAAACTCGTCGATGATGAGTTTGTATTTGACGAGCGAGCGGTTCTCGAACGGTTCGGTGGGCTCCGGAGCCCCCAGCCACCGCTCATGAAAGAACCCGCCCGCCAGGGCGCCGTAGCAGAGCAGGCCAATGTGTTCGGCCGTGCACAGCGCCGCCATGTCGCCAAGCGCGCGCCGGTCGAGGAGTGACAACTGCACCTGATGGGACACCAGCGCGACGCCGGCCTCGCGCATGCTGCGGACGTGCGGCGTATCGAAGTTGGTCAGGCCAAGGTGACGGATCTTTCCTTCCCGTCGCATGGCATCGAGGTGCACGGCCGCTTCGAGCCACCCGGGGGTGTTGTAGTCCCACCAGTGGAACTGCACGAGATCGAGGGTGTCCACCCCCAGACGCTGGCGCGATCGATCAATAAGTGCTTCGAGCTGCGAGCGCGTGATGGTGGCGAGGCGATCGCGATCGGGGACGCACTTGGTGTGCACGTGAATAGCCGGGGCGTTCGCGCCGTGGCGTGCGCTCCAGTTCCGCAGGAATTCACCAATGAGTTCTTCGACACCGGTATAGATGTCGGCACAGTCGAAGGTGGTGATCCCGGCATCTGCGAAGGCCATCATATCGGCGAGTGCGGCATCGCGCGCCACCTGTCCATGTCCGCCGGCGAGCTGCCAGCCGCCCTTGATCAGCCGGGAGATGTCGTAGCCGGGCGCCAACGCCTGGCGGGGGACGGTGGGCGAATCAGCCATGCGACGAGGAATCAGGAGGTAGCGGGACCAGCGTGACGTCGCCGTGGCGGAAGGTGGACGTGCCCACCCGGGTAATGCGAAAGCGTCCGCCGCAAAAGGGATCCGGGCAAGCGATCTCGGCGTCGGTGGTCATCCAGTCGTTCCGGTGGGTGGGGCGCTGTTTGGCCGGCAGCAGTGGAAGCAGGGCGGCCAGCGGGTACAAGGGGAACGATTGGCCCGGCGGAAACTCCAGGTTCTCGCCGCGAAGCGTGAACCAGTCACCGGCTTGGTGATTGCACACCATGGGTCGTTCGGTGGCAATCACTTCCACCTTGAGATCGAAGAGCGTGAAGGAGTCGTCGCCGGGCGTCGTCATGTCATTTGGGCTGCGGCACTACCCGGAGGTAGGGCGTAATCTCTTGCCAGCCATCAGGATAGATCTTCTTGGCATCATCGTTTGACACCGAACCAGCGATAATGACATCCTCGCCGGGCTCCCAATTGGCGGGGGTGGCCACCTTGTGGGAGGCGGTCAGCTGGAGGGAGTCCACGACGCGCAGGATTTCGTCGAAGTTGCGGCCGGTGGTCATGGGGTAGGCCAGGATCAACTTGATCTTTTTGTCCGGCCCAATGACGTAGACGGTCCGCACCGTCTGGTTGTCGGCGGCCGTGCGTCCTTCGGCGCTATCGCCAGCCCCTTCGGGGAGCATGTCGTACAGCTTGGACACCACCAGCTCGGTGTCACCGATCATGGGGAAATGCGGCGTTGCCCCTTGGGTGCGGGCGATATCGGCGGCCCAGAGGCTGTGCCGATCCACGGGGTCAACCGACAAGCCAATGACCTTCACGTTTCGCGTGGCGAACTCCGGTTCCAGCTTGGCGACGTAGCCGAGCTCGGTGGTGCATACCGGCGTGAAGTCCTTGGGGTGGGAGAAGATGATCCCCCAGGAGTCGCCGAGCCACTCGTGGAAGCGAATGGTGCCCTGAGTGGTGAGCGCTTCGAAATCCGGTGCGATCTGACCAATACGCATGGGAAGAATGTGGGTTGGGGTGTTGCCCTTCTGATGGGACCAGAGGAATGTACGGCGATGACCCGCCTCGTGTTCTCTCTCTTTCTGGCCATCACGGCAGTGACTGTCTGGTGGTTGGTGCGCGGGGTGCCTCAACCCGTCACTACCGCGATGGATGATGCACTCTTTGCGCCGTGCCCTTCGCGGTACGCGGCGGCCCGCACGGCAGGGGACTCGGCGCTGGTAGACGGGTACATTCTCAAGCCGCGGGCGCGCTTTTCAAAGGCGATCACCTGCGGAAGCGAGCGCAGCCGTCACGCTGAGGCTTCCCGTCGTTGAGGGGGGCCCTAGGGGGCAGCCACGGCAGGCCGACCCACTGGTGGGTTCGGCGTCCGGTCTAGCGTTCGGTGCGGCTTCTGCGTTGAATCACCGGACGGTCCAACCTCGTAGACATGGCCGGTGTCTCATCCCCTCGTGGGGAGACCTTTTCCCGGACCCAGACCTGTGCGTATGACTCCGACATCTTCCCTTCGACCCCTGAATATCCGGCGGCGGCCACTGCTCGCCGCAGGCGCCCTAGTTGGGGCCCTGCTGGTGAGCGGGTGTGCCAGCATGAACGCCGGCATTGCCAAGGATCCCCGCTTTCAGACCGGAGACGCTGGCGCCGTGGCGCGCGCGCGGGCTGACAGTGCGCGCTATCCCTATGTGAAGGCCGACATCGACTTCATGACCGGGATGATCCATCACCATGCGCAGGCCATTTATATCTCGCGGTGGGCCGTGGCCAATGGGGCCGATGCGGCCGTGCAACGGCTGACGGCGCGCATCATCAATGCGCAGACCGACGAGATCACGCTGATGCAGACGTGGCTCAAGGATCGCGGACAGCCGGTTCCCGTGGTGGATACGTCGGGGACCGTCACGATGCCGGCGGCAGCCGGCGCCGCGGCGGGTGGCCATGACATGAGTGCGCATATGGGGCACGATATGTCGGCCATGGGGGGCATGATGATGCCCGGCATGTTGAGCGACGCGCAGCTGAAGGAGTTGGAAGCGGCGCGTGGTCGTGACTACGATCGTCTGTTCCTGACGTACATGATTCTCCACCACCGCGGGGCGGTGACGATGGTGAAGCAACTGTTCGTCGTGGATGGCGCCGGACAGGACGAGACGATCTTCAAGTTTGCCAACGATGTTGAAGTTGATCAGAGCACCGAGATCAAGCGGATGTACACCATGATGCTCGAGCGGGGCTGGATTCCTCCGCAGTAGCCTCTGGTGCTTGCAGTTGCAGGCACGACCGGTTGTTGTTTCACTTTTCACTCTTCCTTTGGAACACATGCACTTCACTTCGTCACGCCTCGCTTCGGCGGCACTGGCTGGTGCGATGGCCACGCTCGCCGCGTGCGCGCCGGCCAAGAAGCCCCAGACGGCCCCCAATCCCGCCGCTGATCCGCGTAACACCCTGAAGGCCGGCCTGTTCGATGCGGGCGAATACACGTCGAACATGAAGGTGGTCGCCAAGGCGCAGTCGCCGAAGGGATTTCTGGGGATCACCAACTCCGATCTCGCCTTCACGGGCAACTACGTCATTCAGGGCAATTACAACGGCCCGGTCGTGTGGGACATCAGCAACCCGTCCAGCCCGCAGTTGGTGGTGGCCTACGAGTGTCCGGCGTCGCAGAACGACGTGTCGGTGTACAAGAACCTGATGTTCATGTCGGCCGAAGCGCAGAACGGCCGCGTTGACTGCAAGCCTGGCGGGGTGCGCGAGGCGGTGAGCAAGGAGCGCATGCGCGGCGTGCGCGTGTTTGACATCAGCAACATCAAGGAACCGAAGCTGGTGGCGAATGTGCAGACGTGCCGCGGGTCGCACACGCACACGGTGCTGGAAGATCCGAAGGACCGGAACAATGTCTACATCTACGTGTCGGGCTCCTCAGGCATTCGGTCCAGCAGCGAGTTGGAAGGGTGCGCGGGTGATCTGGCCGCCGCCGATCCGAACTCGTCGCGTTTGCGCATTGAAATCATCAAGGTGCCGCTGGCTGACCCCAGCAAGGCGGCCGTGGTGGGACGGGCCAACATCTTTACCGGCTTGACGGCGCCGCCATCGCACGGCCTCTCCGACGCCGACAAGGCGGCCGCGGCCCAGCAGCTGGCCACGGCGCGCGCGGCGGGGGCGTTCATTGCCAAGAATCCGCAGAGCGGTGCCGACATGGTGGCCCCGCCGCAGCTGGTGCGTCGCATGCTCGACGACGCCGCCAAGGCGCGTGGCGCGACGACCGTGACGTCGGCCGACAGTGCCACCGTGCGCGGCGGTCTGCAGGCAGCGTGGAACCAGATGTTTGCCGGAGCTGCTGGTGCGCCGGCCGGCGGGCGTCGTGGGGTGGAAGGCTCGCAGTGCCACGACATCACCGTCTACCCGTCGCTCGGGTTGGCCGGCGGCGCCTGTGAAGGGCACGGCCTGCTGCTCGACATCAGCGATCCGACGAACCCGACGCGTTTGGACGCGGTGGCGGACTCGAACTTCGCGTACTGGCACTCGGCCACGTTCAACAACGATGGCACGCAGATGCTCTTCTCGGACGAATGGGGCGGCGGTGGCGCGCCCAAGTGCCGTGCCGGTGACAAGCCGGAATGGGGCGCGAACGCGATTTTCGAGATCGTGAACAAGAAGCTGGTGTTCAAGAGCTACTACAAGATTCCCACGTATCAGACGTCGGCCGAAAACTGCGTGGCCCACAATGGCTCGCTGATCCCGATTCCCGGCCGTGACGTGATGGTGCAGTCGTGGTACCAGGGCGGCATTTCGGTGTTCGATTGGACCGACGCTTCCAACCCGAAGGAAATCGCGAGCTTCGATCGTGGTCCGATTGACGCGTCGCGCATGGTGTCGGGCGGCTCCTGGTCGGTGTACTGGTACAACGGCAACATCGTGAGCTCGGAGATTGCGCGCGGCATGGACGTGGCGCAGCTGGTGCCGAGCGAGTTCATCTCGCAGAACGAAATTGATGCGGCGAACACGGTGAAGTGGGACCAGCTCAACGCGCAGGGGCAGCCGAAGATCGTATGGCCGCCCAGCTTCCCGTTGGCGAAGGCGTTCACGGACCAGCTGGAGCGCAAGGGATGCGCGGCGCCGGCGGTGAGCGCGCTGCGGACGCAGATTGCCGCCGCCGAGAAGGCGAGCGGTGCGGCCCGTAACTCGGCGCTCGACGCCGCCGTCACGGCGGCCGAGGGCGCCCGTGGATGCGACGGCAAGAAGACAGACCTGCTGAAGAAGGCCCTGCAGGATCTGCGCGCGCCGGCGATGTAAATCGCTGTGCGGTACTGATGGCAAAGCGGCGCGCTCCGGTTTCCGGGGCGCGCCGCTTTACTTGTGCCACTCGTTCCGGCTAGGCAGCGCCCTCGGAGCTCTTGAGCAGTACGAGGCGTGGACGCTCGTCGTGGGTAGGTGTTTGCGGGGCGTCCGGGCGCAAGATCTGCTGGTGCAGCAGTTGAGCGACGATGCACATGGCACCTTCCTGCCGCAACTGCTTGGGTGATCGTGCCGTGTAGCGCACGATCTGTTTGCGCAGGGCCCCTGGTGTGGGATACCCCAGCACGTCGGCAATACTGGCGAAGGTCCGGCCGCGCTCGTCGATGTACAGGGCGGACAGCAGCAGGCGTGCCCACCCGGCAATGAGCTGTGGTGAGGGCAGCTGACGTGCCTCACAGAACTTTCGCAGGGTGCGCTCATGCATCTGCATGAGCGCGGCCACCTTGCTCGCGGGCAAGTGGGTATGGGCGTGACGCAATGCCCGCTTCAGGATGGTGGTCAGGTCGGTCGGACAGGCGTTGCCGCGCAGCGAAAACTCCTGTTCCACGGCGGTCAGAATCCGCTGTGCTGTCGCGTCGCTGTACGCTTTGGAGAGCGAGGTGCGAATGTCGTCGGCGCGCAACCCGTCGTTGGCGTCGAGCAGATCGCTCACGCCGAGCTGCGACAACCGGACAGCCGCCTGCATGCTGGACACGCCGGGCATGGCGACGGCGATCACCGGGATGTTGGGAAATCGCTCCCGCAGCACGGTATAATCGGTCCAAAAGGGGTCAAACCGATCACGCAGCACCGGTACGATCATGCACAGCGACGACCCCGAGCGCAGGATCTCCTGCGCCTCGGCGCCGTTACGGACCAAGGCCACGCGGGCCTCGCGTGCCACCGACCCACGAAAGACCGCCACGACAGGCTCCGGTAGTGCCCACGCCACGAGCGTGGCGGGCAACGGCAAGCGGAGGGCAGCAGTGCGCGTGAGTGGCATGGGCATGATCCGGCGGAGACTCAGACCAGCGCGGCCAGACGAACGAGCGCCGGATGCCGTTCGTGCTCCTGCCACACGGACGCACGCCGCGCAGACGGCGTGTGTTGGGCATCTGCTGCCGACAGCCGTTCACGCAACGTATCGGTACGGAATTGATAGTCGAAGAAGTCGTGCTCCGCGGCCAGCGCGCCGGCTTCCGCGAGATGCGTGTGAGCACCGGCGATGTCCTGCTCGCGGTGTTGCCACTCGGCCATGGTGATGAGCGCATAGGCGCGCTCGCGTGGCGCCAGCGGGGCGCTGAGCAAGGCCACGAGGGACTGCCGTGCGTTCTCGATTTCTTCGGCGGGGACGGTGAGTACAGGCGCGGCATCTCCGAGCAGGCAGCTGTTAATCGTTCGGGCACGGCCGGTGATGGCTGCGGCCTGCACGCGGAACTGCGCGCCAGTGGCGAGGGCCTCTCGATACGCATTGTTGAAGCCCGCAGCGGCGGCGTACAAGTCACCGACCTCCAGCGCGGTTTCGGCCATGGACACCACCAATTCCGCGCGGTGGGCACTGGCGTCTCCGAGTTGGTCGTACGCCGACCAGCTGTCGAGCAGGGCGTCAAGCCAACGTCGCCGTTTGCGCCGCGCAATGGCGCGCATTTGGTAGGCCGCCGCGGCGTGCACGGGCGCCAGGAGGCCGGCGGTACTTGCGAGCAGCGCGGAACACTGCTGCTCCACCAACGGATAATTCCCGCGCGCCACCGACAGGTTGATGAGTCCCAATTCTGCTGCCAAACGGGCGTCGCGCCACGGTGCACTACCGATCAGCGCGAGGGCTTCCTCAAAACAGGCCTGCGCGTCATCGAGTGCTCCGGCGACGCGGGCTATCCGTCCCCGGCGGGCCCAGCAAATCGCCAGCACTTCGCAGCGCTCTGCCTCGTACGCGTCGTCGTGTGGGCCGCGGGCCGTGTCGTGCTCGCCAAGCAACGCGGTGAGGGCGTTGAGTATGACCCCGGCCAACGACGGCTCGCCGAGGAATTCGGCCAGCGCCGACAAGCGGAGCCAGGGCTGAGCGGGGTGGGTCGGCAGCAGGTGCACCAGTTGCGCCGGGACACGCGCCAGGGCGTCGTACAGCCCCTCCCACAATGGCGACGACGGGGCGGTCAGCGTGGACTGTCGTTCCAATGTCGCCGCGAGAAACGCCAGCGAGACCAACTGTTCAGTACGGTGCGCATCGGACGCACTGCTGAGCGGTACGGCGGCGGCAGATAACCATTCACTGGCACTGGACGCACTAATGCGCGTCGGAGTCATGGAGGTCATACGCCCATGCTACGACATGGAGGGAAGCGAGAGTAGAGGGGAGTTGCGCCAAAGCGGACGTCAGCGGCCCGAAGTGGAGGGCCGCTGACGTCCGCTTCGGGCCGGACGAGGTCTTCGTCTCGTGAGGCCGCGCACGTCATTCTCCTTTCGTGAACGGTTTCTGGCGTCGAGGCAACGCCATATTGATTGAAATGGATCGAATTGCCGGTCGTGAGCGCCGGGACTGCGACGAGGCAGGACCGGCGCTCATGACTGGGGCCCCGGGCAATTGCCAAGCTCGACTATAAGCGGCTCGCGGAATATTCAGGCCGCTCACGTCCACTTCGGGCCGACCGCGTGCTCTTCATCGCGGCCCAAAATGTGAGACCGTAGCGGAGACCCCTTACCGGAGCCCCGCCCATGTGCCGTATGCCGACCCCCCGCCGTCTCTCCCTGGTCTTGATCCCCGCCGCGCTGCTGTCACTGAGCGCTTGTGCATCGCCAACGGAACCGCTGGTGGCCGAGGAGGCCGTGGTTCGTCGCCAAAACGTAGTGTGCATCGCCATGGGGGCGGATGGTTCGCCGGTCTTTTCGGAGCCGACAGGAACCCAGTGCCCGGCCGGGTTTGATCTGCAGCCCTGGTGGTAGGGGAAACGGGGGCGCCGTATCGCCTCCGTCGCGGCGCGGAGATAGCATTCGGTATGTCTCCGCGCAAAATGCCTCCCGACCAAGGCGGTTCGTCCAATTCCGAGCCGCCTGGTGCATCACCGCCCGCGTCGCTGGGGGACGCCTGGTTCCGTTTCGCCGGCAAACTGGCGGAATCGCTGGCCGTGCTGGGCGAGGAGCAGTACCTCATCCTCTCCATCCCCGGGCGTCAGCGATTCATTCAGTTTGGCGGCGGTCATCCGTTCATTGTGGAAACGGCGTCCAACGCCTTTCTCGACGATGACGAACGGCTGACGCGGGGTGATGAGGTACTGCTGGCCAAGCTTGGCTGGCAGCGTCCCACGTACAGTGCCGAGGATGTGGACGACCTTTCCGAGGACATGGATGGGTCGCCCAATTGGTATGTGCATGTGCACGAGGACGTGGTGCCCTTTGATGCGCTGGCCATGTTGGGGGTGCGGACGGCCATTGAGTGTTTCCGTCTTCCGGCCCCTTCGGCGTTGCGCTACCGGGCATTCCATGCCGAGGGCGTCCCCATTTTGCTACCAGGGCTGGAGCTCGCCCCTGAGGACCATGAGGATGATGTGCTGAGCGATCTGTCGGTTGCTCCTGGTGGCACGTTAGCCCAGCAGGTATTCGAAGCGTGTGCATTTGTGCCGGGCGCCGAAGTGGAGCCGGTAGACGAAACCGTGGCGGCGGTGGATATCGAGGGGCTCCGGCTGATGGTGGTGGTGGAGCCCGCCCTCGGTATCGCGCGACTGCTGTGCAATCTGTTTCCCGTGAGTCCCGACATGGACGATGTCACGGACACCCTGAACGCGCTGAACGCCGACCGTTTGGCATTCGGGTATGTGTATCTCAAGGACAATGACGTGCGCTACGGCGCCGATGTGGTGGTGGATCCCTTCTTCCCTGAGCTCCTGCCGGCGTCCATCAAGCTGGCGGTGGCGAGCATTGGCGCGATGATGCAGGGGGACGACGACGCATAGTAGCGTCGAGGGGGATCCCGGTAGGCGGACCGCAATGGTGATTCTCACGCACCACCTGTGGCGGAAACGGGATACACAACGGCCGTAAACGGGACCCCCCTCCGAGTCCGTTCACGGCCGCTGTGGCCCAACTCCCACCACTGCATGGTGCTACCCACGGGCGAAGGCCACGGTTCCAGCCGCTCGCGCGAGTGCTGTGCGCCAGATCACACGTGAGCGACGTCTCCTGAGCGTCATATGTGAATCACCGCTGGCTTGGCGAGCGATCGGAAAACTCCGGAATGTTCGGGTGGCCATCCCCCAATCGAGGCCTTTCGTCACGAACGTCATCTCAACGTCATCTCGCGACGAGAAAAATGCTCCCGGCGCGTCATTCGACACCGTTTTTCCGGCTCAGCACGGGTCGTGGCTATTGACGATGGTCACATACTGCAGGAGCCCATCACATCACCGACTTTTTCACCGTCTTCCGCCCCCGTCGCTGTGCAACCCAAAGACACCAACCGTGCCTTGCCGTTGGAGGCCTATCCCACCACGTCACCGTGTGTGAAGGTGTGTCAGTTGGATCTGGAGGACCGGTGTTACGGGTGCGGCCGCACACGGAATGAAGTGGCGCGCTGGTCCGGCATGACCCCGGAGGAGCGTCGTCTGGTGAACCGTCGCTTGGGCTTTCGCGGACATCCCGAACATCGCTGAACGCCACTCGATTCGATTGAGGACAAGCAATGGCCCTGGCCGATCGTTTTGAACAGATCGTGTATGGCCCCCGTCGCAACATGGATACGCCGGGGAGCAAGATCGACCGTCGAGAGCGGGTCCTTGGCTGTTTCCTGGGTGGCGCCGTCGGCGATGCGCTGGGTGCGCCGCTGGAGTTCCGCAACACCAAAGACATCTTCGCCGAGTTTGGCCCCACCGGGCTGCGCGATTTCATTCCCTGGTACGGGACTGTTGGCGGGATTACCGACGATACGCAACTGATGCTGTTTACCGCGGAAGCGCTGCTGCGAACGCGCGTCATGGGGCATGGCTACCGGTCGTATTATCCGCCCACCATTCTGCGCAATGCGTATCGCCGCTGGCTGATGACGCAGCGGCAGGAAGGGCCACCACCGGATCACCTCGAGACGGCGCGCGGCTGGCTGCTGGATGTGCCCGAATTGTGGGTGCAACGGTCGCCTGACCGGGTCAGCATTCAGTCGCTCAAGAAGAACAAGCTGGGCACCCCCGAAGAAGCCATCAACGATGGCAAGGGGTTTGGGGCCATTGCCCGCGTGGCACCGGCCGGCATGTTCATGCAGGATGATCCCTTCCGTTTAGGGGCAGAAGTGGCGGCCATTACCCATGGGCATCCCACGGCTACCTGCTCGGCCGGCTACTTCGCCGTGATCATCAATCACCTGATGCATGGCACGACCATTCGGGCCGGTGTGGAGGCGGCAGTGCGTCGGTCGGTGCCCATTGTGGGGCAAACCGAAACCATGGAAACGGCGCAGTATGCCGTGCAACGGGCCGACGAAGTACGCTTTGCCGGGATTGATCCGACCTGGTACGACGTAGAGCATTTTGGCGGCGGTACGCTGGCGCACGAAGCGATGGCGATTGCCATCTACTGCGCCATGAGTCATCCCGAGCCGACCCAGGAATCGTTCGAAAAGGCGGTGCGCTGGCGGTGAATCACAACGGCAACAGTGATACCACGGGCGCATTGACCGGGCAGTTGCTGGGGACCATGCACGGAGTGGGCGTCATTCCCCCACGCTGGCTGGAGCAGCTGGAACTCCGCGACGTGATTGTCGAAATGGCGGAGGACATGGCGCAGGAGCATGTGGTTGGCCCCGAGTGGAAGCGGAGGTATCCGCCGCTCTGATCGATTCTGAAGTCACCTCGAGGCGCACAACGTATTGACCGGTCTTGTCCCGAGGTCAATGTTCCGAGCTATGTCAGACGCTCTCCCTGTATCGGAAGGCCACGGCGGGCCCATGGACCCCGCGGGTTCGGTAGATGATCACTCATCCCGCCATGTCGTCGTAGACGTTCATCGTCTGCTGCATGACCTGGATGTCGGGGTGGTCGTGCAGGATCGGCAGTTGCGCATTGTGTACGCCAACCCCAAGGCGACAACCCTTCTGGGGATCACGACCGACGAAATCACCACGCGCACCACGGTGGATGAGCGTTGGGATGTCATTGCCCCCGACGGAACGCCAGTGCTCGACGACGCGCACCCTGGGCCGCGGGCCCTGCGCACCGGCGCCCCGGTGACCGGGGTGGTGCTGGGGGTGCGCCGATCTGATGCGGCGGAACGGGTGTGGATCATGGTCAGTGCCATCCCCGAATTCGACGCGCAGCAGCAGGTAGAGCGCGTCGTCATTTCCTTCAGTGACGTGAGCATGGCGCAGCGGTCGCTGCGCGCGCACGAGGCGATGTATCAGTCCGTGTTCCGGTCCATGTCGGAAGGGCTGGTGATTCACAACATGGACGGCACCATTCGGGCCGCCAATGCGGCGGCGGAACGGGTGCTGGGACTGACCGTTGAGCAGATGACGGGGCGGAGTCCAATGGATCCACGGTGGCGATTGGTGCGTACCGACGGCACACCGGTTGGCAGTGACTTCATTCCGTCCGAAATCACTACGCGGACGGGCGTCGCGTCGCAGGCCATTATCGGCGTGCATCGCCCCAGCGGGGAGTTGGCGTGGCTGGACGTGCACGCGGATCCGTTGCGCGAACCAGGCGAGGCGCACATGAGCGGCGTACTGGCCACTTTCACCGATATCACCGCAGAGCGCCTGGCGACGCTGGCGCTGGAGTCGAGTCGCGCGCAATTGCAGCGGGTGCTCGACGCTGTGCCGGGGATCGTCTACACCTTTCTGCATCGCCCCAATGGGCAGGGGCAGATCACCTTCGCGGCGGGGCGCATTACCGAAGTTACCGGGCTGGACGCGCAGCAGGTACGTGACAACCCGCAGCTCATCTTCAGCGTTATTGATGATGCATCGGCACAGCGGGTCTGGGAGAAGATTGAGGCGGCGGCCGCCGCGCGTGAGTCCTACGAGCAGGTCATCCAGTTCCGCCTCCCCGACGGCGAGGTGCGATGGGCGAGCACCTATGGCATTCCGGAAGACACCGCCGAGGGGCTGCTGTACACGGGGGTGGTGCTGGATGTGACGCGGGAACAGCGCATGGCCGATGCCTTGCGCAACAGTCAGCGTCGCGAAGCCATGGGTGAGATGGCGGGAGGGATTGCCCACAATTTCAACAACATGCTGGCGGTCATTCTTCCCAACGTCCAGCTGGCCCGTGAAGGGGCGACGGGAACTACGGCGCAGCATCTGGCTGACGCGGAACGGGCGGCCCTCAGTGCCAGTGATCTGGTGAAGCGCATGCTGGGGCTTGGACGTGTGGAGATGCGCGACGACTTGCAGGTGGATCTCGTCCCCATTGTGCGTGAGGCGCTGCATTTTTGTCGGCAGACGTTTGATCGCGCCATCACCATTGCCGACGATATTGCGGTGGCCGCGGCGCACGTGCGCGGTTCGGCCAGCAGTATGCAGCAGGTAGTGCTCAACCTGCTGTTGAATGCCCGAGATGCCATGCAGGGGGCGGCCCGCTCCGAACTCACGGTGCATTTGTCGCACGGCGCCGATGGGCAGGTGGTGCTGTCGGTCACCGATACCGGCGCCGGGATGAGTGCGGACACCTTGCGCCGTATTGGCGAACCGTTCTACACCACCAAGCCACCGGGGAGCGGCACGGGGTTGGGACTGGCGTCGGCGTTTCACTCCATCAACGAGGCGGGTGGCAGCTGGCGCGTGGCATCACAGACCGAACAGGGGACGACCTTCACCGTGCTGTTGCCCATGGTGGAAGCGGCTCCGGTGCCGGTCACGCCTCCTCCCGTGTCCGGCGGTGCGCTCGAGGGCACCATCCTCATCATTGACGATGAACCCATGGTGCGCTCGGTGCTGGCGAGGCAGATGACGCGCGCCGGTATGCGGGCCGAGCAGGCGGATGGGGCCGAAGCGGCGCTGGAGCTGTTGCGCGCAGGTGCCGTGCCAGACTTGCGCGTCATCCTGCTGGACTTGTCGATGCCCGGGCTCTCCGGGGAAGCCGCATTGCCACTGCTGCATGATGTCGCCCCCGGCGTGCCCATTGTTGCCCTCAGCGGCCACGTGCCCGACTCCATGATGCTCCCCGGCACGGTCGCCGTGCTGCAGAAGCCGTTGGGGCAGCACCAACTGGTGGACGCCGTGATGCGCGCGGTCGCCAGCGGCGCGTAGCGGTTGGGGGCGGCGTTACCGCATCGCCACAAAGAACTGGTACATGCCCCAGAACGTCGCGGGATGGCGTTGTTCGAACCGGGCCCACGCCTCGAGATGCCTTGCGGCACCGGCGGCGGGGTGCTCCCTCCGGAAGGCCTGTTGGATGTGGACCGGGAGCTGGAAGCCGAGGAAGCGGAGCTGTAATGCGTCCAGTTCCTCGGCGAGGGCCGGAATGGTGTACGTGCATTCCTGCACATGCATTACCAGGTCCCGACAGCCACTGAGCGAGAAAAAGTCGGTGGAATCGGTAACCGGCCGGGCAGCATGAGTGGCCGGGAGTGCCAGCAGTTTTTCCCGCGCGCGACGGACATCGTGGTCGGTCCCTGACCGTCGCTCATCCTCCAGCAGGCGGCGCGCCACCGTCACGGCCTGACGCGCGGTCTCACTGTACAGCGCAATCTTCATGATGCCCTGCGGATGCAGGCGCTTCGTGAGCTGCTGCCAACCTGCCCGTGGCTCCTGCAGGTGATGCAGTACGCCGGAGCAGAAGATCATGGCGAATTGCTCGGGCAAGGCGTCGAGGGCCAGGATATCCCCGTGCATGAATTCGACGTTGTTGATGCCCAGCGCCTGCGTTTGTCGTGCGGCAAAGCCAAGACTGGCGTGGCTGAGGTCGAGCGCCAGCAGCTGTGACGAGGGAAAGCTGCGCGCCGTGTGCGCCGTCTGTCGCCCGGTGCCGCAACCGGCAATCAGCAGGCGAAGGGTTTCCGGTGGTGCCGGGCGGCCGGTGAGCTCGGTGACCAGTGCGGACACGGTGGTGACGCGCGGGGTTCCCACGGTGGTCCATCGTGGATACGGGTGTGCTTCGTACATCGCACGCACCCGGGCCGATGTGTCCGTGGTGCTTGCCGGTGAACCGGTGTCGAGCGATGGCATGGCGTTGACCCGCTGCTGCTCATCCAGCCGCTCATGCACATGCGTGGTGATGATGGGCTCTATCCACTGGCCAAAGGGGTGCCAGCGGTCGTCCGGGATGTGCGCCAGCAGTTCCCACGATGGCAGATGGGTAAGCCGTCGATAGAGCGCGTACAGCAGCAGCATGGGCGCCGGCGTGTCACCGTACGCCCCAGCTGACGCAGCGGTGGTGAGCCACGAGGCGAGGTAGGCGTGTGCCGCGTTGACGAACTCGCGTTCATCGTCGAGCTCGCGCCACGCATACTCGCCGTTGAACGCCGACTGCCCCAACAACCACACGGCATCCCAGTGCCAGGGCTCCGTCGGCATTTCCCCTGTATGCAGCGCCAGCAGCACCCGTCGCGCAAAGGTACATACCCGCTCCGTGCGTAGACTGGAGATGACCACGCGCGGCAGCAGGGCGCGCACCAACGGCGCGGCACAGAACGTCTGCAATGCCGGGGCGAGTTGCTGCTCGTCGACCAGCGCTTCGGGAAGCGTGCTCCACCGCTCAAGTGCCGCGAACTCCGGCGTTGATTCAAGAAGCCCCAGCACCGCGCGCGCGATCTGCTGTGCATCGATGGCGGCATCCTGCAGCAGATCGAGCAGGACCCGATGAATGACCTCATTGCCGCCGTTCAACGCGACCCCTTCCAGCAGCTGCGCCAACAGCTGCTTTTCTTCGGCGGCGGTGAACGCCCGGTTGGGCGCCCCCAGCGCGTTGAAGAGCAGGATCAGGGCATCAGTGGTGCGACCGGCGGCATGAAGGTCGAGCGCATCGCGGGTGGTGGACATGCCGGGGAAACTACATCCGTCACCACATCGCGTGCGCGTGATCGTGTGCGTGATCGCGTGCGCTTCCACACGGTCACCGCCTGCAACGAGGGCTACCGCGCTGCGGTCACTCCGGTTTCGAGGGTGAGCGGCACGCCGAACTTGGGGAAGTAGGTGGCGGTGTCGAGAAAGTAGGTCATGCTGCCAATGCGGTCGCCGTCGAGGTCGAGCACCACGAGGGCCCAGGGTTGGGCGCCCCCGTTGCGATACTGGGCAAAGGCGGGCATGCCATTGGCCTGGGTGGGTACGAGCCGCGACCCCTTGCATCCGCACCCACGTCCTTCCAACCAGTCGGCAATGTCGGCGCGCCCCTGCAGCCACAGGTCGTAGGGCGGCATGCACATGGTGGCGTCTTCGCGCAGCAGCATGGTGAGCCGCGGCACATCGTAGGCTTCGAAAGCGGCGACAAACTGCTCAACCAGCAGCTGTTGCGATGCGGTAAGGGCACCGGGACTGGCACCGGTCCCGCGACGCTGCAGGTCGCTCAGTCGGTCCAGCTCCTGCATGCTGCGCCGCTCGGCCAGCGTGGCGCGCGCCCGCTGCAGCGCACTGTTGACGGCCGCGACGGTCATGTCCAGCGATTCGGCAACTTCGGCGGCCGACCAGTTGAGTACCTGGGTGAGGATGAGCGCGGCCCGCTGGCGAGGGGGCAGATGCTGGAGCGCCGCCACGAAGGCCAGCCGGATGCTTTCGCGGAGCACCGCCTGCTCGTGCGGGTCACTGTCGGCCGGGATGACCGACAGGTCGGGGATGGGCTCCACCCAATATTCCGCCGGCCTGGTGGCCAGCTCTTCGCGGGTGTTCCCGACGGGACGCATATCGAATGGTCGCCAGCGCGGCGAGCGTCCGCTGAGGACATCGAGGCACACGTTGGTGGCGATGCGATGCATCCAGGTGGACAGCTGCGCGCGCCCGTCGAACGACTCCCGCGACTTCCACGCCCGCAGCATGGTTTCCTGCACGGCGTCTTCGGCATCGGTGAGTGAGCCGAGCATGCGATAGCACAGACCCGTGAGGGCTGGGCGAAAGCGATCAAGATCGGAAGCGTGCATGAATCGGCAGGCGATGACGGGGCGGGGCGCGCGCGAACTGACGGACGAGCAACGGACGAGCAATTGACAGCGCTGCGCGAACAGGGCAAGTAGCCAAGCGTGGACAACGTAACGCATGGACTCGCGGGTCTGCTGGTCGCCGATGTGGCGCGGCAGGTCCTGACAGCACAGGGGACCACGGTGGGCACGAGACTGTGGCGCGCGTTGAGCGTGCTGGGTATCGTGGCCGCCGAGTTCCCCGATAGCGATCTCATCTACTCCGGCCCCGTGCTGGACATGGGATCCATGGGCTACCTGCTGCATCACCGAGGGCACACGCACACCATCGTCTGGGCAGTGGTGAGCGCCCTGCTGCTCTGGCAGGTGGCACGGTGGTGGGTGGGGCGCGCTGGAGAGCCCGTGCCCCGCGCGGCCTCGCGCACGCTGTTGGTGGTGGCCCTGGTGGGAACGCTGTCGCATCTGCTGCTGGACTATACGAACAGCTATGGCGTGCATCCCTTCTGGCCATTGGACGGCCGTTGGTACTACGGGGATGCGGTGTTCATTGTGGAGCCGTGGCTCTGGCTGGTGGCCATTCCGCCGCTGTTCTGGAACCGGCCGCGGGGCATTGGGCGGGTTCTGCTGCCCCTGTTCCTGGTAGCCATTCTGGCGGCGGTGCTGCTGCTGGGGCAGGTCGCGCGGGATGTGTCCGTGGTCCTGCTCGTGTTCGCGGCGCTATGGGCAGTGGGGCAGCGTTTCCTGTCTGTCACCGGACGCACGGTGTCGGGGGTAGTGGCGTGGCTGCTGGTGACGGTGGGCTTTTTCGTGGCCTCGTCGCGGGCCGAGGCGCGGGTACGCGATGCGGTGACGGTTGCGAGTGCGGCCAGTGGTGAGCGGGTGTACGATGTGGTGCTCAACCCGGGACCGGGTGACTGGGGGTGCTGGTCGGCCATGGTGGTAACGGGTACCGACAGCAGCTATCGGGTAACCACCGCATTCGTGGCTCCGTTTGCGTCGGTGCGGCCGCTGTCCACGTGCACGAGTGGCTATCTCACCGGGCGACTGGGGGCCGATGTGCTGGGTGCCCTGACGGTCCGCGACGTGGTGCCGTTTCTCGCCACGCCGCAGGTGCAATGGCGTTCCACGTGGCGCACCTCACGACAGGCGTTGTCCGCGCTGTATGCGACCTGCGAGGGATACGCCGCGTTGCACTTCATGCGGGTGCCGCTGTTTTTTGCCACCGGGAGCGGATATTCGCTCGACGACGCCCGCTTTGGATTGGGGGGCGGGTTCAGTCACGTGGACATTCCCACACCCGGGTGCTCACGGGGGACGTACTGGGTCCCGGGGTGGGTGCCGCCGCGGGGGGATTTGGTGGGGGGCCCTGATCAACTGGAAACTGAAAACTCCAACTGACAACTGACCACTTCCACTGACAACTGAAAACTCCGTGCGGGCCGCGGGAAGTTTTCAGTTTTGAGTTGGAGTTTTCAGTTCTCAGTTCGAGTTCTCAGTTGTCAGTTCTTCCCTAATCACCCCACCTGCCGGCAAACGGCGACGGGGCCTGGTTTGTAGTCGGCGGGCGCGGCAAAGACGCCAAATTCCTGCACGCGCGCGGGTTCGGTGGGGGCGAGGGTGATGCGCACGCGCAGGACCCCGGTGGCGCACGACAGACGCCATTCGCCGCGCAGGGCATTCTCGGCCCACATGGCGCCATCGGCGCGGCAGTTGCCCCCGGCGGCCTGCACCAGGCGGGCAATGGCGGCCGCTCGACGTGGCGCCGATTCATCACGATAGAGATTCATGGCCGCAATGCTATCGGCGAGCGGCTGCGTCCACCCCACGGTAATGAGCCGCGTGACCTGCTCGTGCATGACGGCGAGCACCGGTGAGGGCTGCACACGGCGTGGCGTGAGTCCGCCGCTGCGCACGAGTACTTCGTAGGCCGCATCAATGGGCCCGTTCCAGCCGGTGTACGTGAGATTGCCCAGTGCGATGATGCCTACGCCGTGTTCGGGGAGCCAGCGCATCTGTGACCCGAAGCCTGGCAGGCCACCACTGTGCGCCACGATGTGGTTGAACAGGCAATTCTGCGACACCCGCAGGCCATAGGCATACCCGCCGCTGGTGAGACTCAGGGTGCCGTTGGCCGAGCGTACGGCACTGGCCGGTGCGAGACGCCATACCTGCTGCATCTCACGCAACGACGAGCGCTTGAGCACCGGCGATTCGGCGCCGTCACGGGCGGGCCACGCGCTCAGCATGAGTCCTACCCAGCGACTGAGATCGGCACTGGAGGTGAGCATGCCGCCCATGGATCCGAACGAACCATCAGGCAGCGGCGGTTCTTCAAGCCACTGACCGTCTTGCAGGCGATAGCCATGCGCAACTCGAGCGGCCGGCACATCACGCGCTTCCATGGTGGTGCTGGTCATGCCGAGCGGGCGCAGCACTTTTTCCTGGATGTATTTCGCGTAGGGCATGCCGCCCACGTTGACCACAATGCGGCCAAGAATGGCGAAGCCGAAGTTGCTGTACTCGTACGCGACGCCGGGAGTATTGGAGAACGGAATGCCTTCGCGCATCATGCGCGACAGATCCGCTTCACTGGCCGACAGCTGCTGGTCGCCCCACGGATTGTCCTCGGGGAAGCCGGCGGAATGCGACAGCAGATGGCGCACCGTGACGCGCGGGGCGTCGCTGGTGGCATAGTGCAGCTGCCGCATTTCGGGAACGTACTTTTCCGCCGGATCATCGAGTGACAGCTTGCCGGCATCGCGCAGCTGCAGAATGGCCAGGGCGGTAAAGCTCTTGGTCATGCTGGCAATGCGGAACACGGTACTGGTGTCCACGGCGGCCTTGGAGGGGACCTCGCGCAGGCCGTGCGCGGCGACGTGCAGCAAGCGGCCGTCGACAATGATGCCGTAGGCGATGCCGGGGGCGCGCGTGCGTTCCATGAACGTGCGCATCACGCTGTCCACGGCCGGAATGGCGCGCGTGAGTTTGCCCAGCCGGTCGGGATCGTTGAACGCAGGCGTTGGCGCCACGCTCGACTGTGCGGCAGCAAGCGTGGGCGCGAGGGAGAGCGCCACGGCGACGGAGCGGGCGCGGGATGTCAGGCGAGTTGGCATGGGGAGGAAGTGCACTCCGAATAGTCGTTCGTCAATGCACGAGCCGGTACGGTGCGAGGCTACCTCGAGGACCCCGATGCCAGCTGCACATCACACTCCGGCAGCGATTCCAGGAAATGCGCCCCGAAGGCGGAGCTGGGGGTGTGGTAGCCGGGTTCTGGCGGGTGCACCAATACGCGTTGGGCGCACTCGACGGCGGCGATGGCGGTAAACCGGTAGCCTTCGGGCGTTACGGCGGTGCCTTCCAATGTCCGCCCGTCGGGGTGCGTCACCCGCCCCCAGATTTGCATGCGTGCGCGGGCGCGCACGGCGGCGTTGGGGCCGCTGACGCGCGCATCAATCTGCCGCTCCACGAGTCGCCGCACCGCAGGAATATCCAGCAGCGGTTGCAGGGCCCCTTGCACCGTCATGCCCAGTCGCGCGCTCACGGGGAGGGCGAGGTACGTGTGGATGGTGGGGATCTTGGTGGACCACTGCGCGGTGCTGACATCGCCCCACGGAATGGTGACCGACGTGCGCGGTTTGTCCCGGAACGGGATGACCCGCGTACGCCAGGCGCGGGGGACGGGAATGATGACGCCGTCCTGCCGGATGGCGCCGCCCTCTCCGCCGCCGAGGAGCATGGTTTTGAGCGTACCGCGACTGAAGCCACCTCCACCCGCGAATGCCAGTTCCAGCTGCGTGGCACCAGGCAGCGCGGCGGCGAGTCGGGCCGCCAGGCAATCGGTGGGAACCACATCGAATCCCACGCCCGGCAGTATGACGATTTCGCGCTGACGCGCAGCGGCATGACGATGCCGGCACGCTTCAAACACGGCAATCTCGCCCGTGATGTCGAGATAGTGCGCGCCCACTTCCAGGCACGCCTGCACCATCAGACCGCTGGTGCGAAAGAACGGCCCGGCGCAGTGCAACACCACGCTGACCCCGTCGAGCATCATCAGCAGTTCGTCGTGCGGCACCGGCGGCAGCGTCCCAGGTGGTGTGAGACGTGGCCGTCCCGGTGCGTGGCCGCTGAAGAGCGAAGCGACTCTCACCTCCAACCCGTACTGTCGGGCCAGTGGCATCAGCGCGTCGGCGCGTCGCCCGGCCAGAACGGGGCGGAGCCCACGGCGGACGCACTCCTCGACAATGAGTTGGCCGGTAAATCCATTGGCACCGTAGATGAGCAGCATGCGGAGCAATATGCGAGATTGCGCACATTCCGCACGATTCGGAGTGTGAGCCGCGGCTCATGCGTGTTGTATGGAGGGACATGCGGTGCGTCCTTCTACCGAACTCATCATGCCACCCGAGTCTGTTGCCCCGTTGGTCTTCCCTGATTCCGCGATGCCTGACCGGTCCCCCAAGCCGCCGTCCCCCGAACTGGTTGCGCGCATGCAGCGACTGGCGGCATTCATCGTGGCCAATGCGGAGCGGTCGCTGCCGTTGGCGGTGCTGGCCAAAGAGGCGGCCATGAGTGCGCACCATTTTCAGCGCGTGTTCACGGCGGTCCTCGGCGTGAGTCCTCGGCAGTACCAGGCGGCGCAACGGCTGCAGCAGTTCAAAACGCGCCTGCGCGACGGCGAGGCGGTACTGACTGCCACGTATGAGGCGGGGTATGGCTCCACGAGCCGGGTGTACGAACAGGTGACGGGCGGGCTGGGAATGACGCCGTCGGCGTATCGGGCGGGCGGTGCCGGCGAGAGCATCACGTACGCGGTGCGCACCACGGCGTTTGGTCAGTTGCTCATGGCAGCCACCGCCCGCGGTGTGTGTCTGGTGGAGTTCGGCGATGATGGCGATCTCCTGGTGGCGCGACTGCACGATGAGTTTCCGCGCGCGACGCTGGTGCCGGCCAGTGAATCGGCGCGTGAACCTCTCGACGCCTGGATGGATGCGTTGGACGCGCATGTGGTACAGGGGGCCCCGCGCCCGGAGTTGCCCCTCGATCTTCGCGGGACCGCGTTTCAGATCAAGGTGTGGCGCTTTCTCCTGAGCGTGAAGCCGGGGCGCGTGGTGAGCTACGGCGAACTCGCCGCGGCCATTGGGCATCCGGACGCCGTACGCGCCGTGGGGAGTGCCTGCGGGGCCAATCGTATTGCGGTACTCATTCCCTGTCATCGCGCACTGCGGGCCGATGGCAGTCTGGGTGGCTATCGCTGGGGACTGGAGCGCAAGCGCGTGTTGCTGGACAACGAAAAGCGGGGAGGCTGAGCGCCTCCCCGCTGGTGCTGCTGTTCATGACCGACGTCAGTTGCCGGTTTTCAGTTTGCGACTGGGGACGGTGAAGAGAAAGCCGGTGTACTGCATTTCTTCCCAGGTCTGATCGCCCCATTTCACGTTGATGGACGCGTCGGGGTTGCTGGGGTTGGTGGCCGAATTGTCGTACCAGGCTTTCGAGATGAGCTTGGCGCCGGCGGGAATTTCGAGTGGCTGCTTGAAGAAGTAGTACGTCTGCCAGTTGAAATCGTAGCGTGGTACGTCGAGCACCGTCTTGCGCGTGCCGTCGGCGAGTTGCAGTTCGTACGTCCACTTCTTGCCACGCAAATGCGTGTGTGGCAAGAGGCCGTGAATCATGACCGGCTCGGTAGGTTCGAGGACCGCTTCCACTGCCACGTTGTTGTTGCCGGCGGGCAAGGTGAAGGCGCCGTTGATGAAGGCGCTCATGCGCATTTCTTCCGAGGGCGCTTCGGTGGCGAACCGGAAGCCCACACTGGTGCGATCGGACATTTCATGACCGTGCGCCGTGTAGTGCATTTGGAAGGTGAGCACCGTGCCCTTGCGCACGCGAATGGCGGTGCCGGCCGGCATGTACATGGTGTTGGTACCGGGCGCGGTACCGCCAATGAGCGTGCCCAGCTGCCGCGGCGGCGGATTCTTGTCGCCGGGCTGACGCGGTGGGTCGGGGGGCGTTTCGTAGTGCGGCTGATTGACGAACAGAGGCTTGGGGCGCGCGGCCGGCGCCGCACCCGGTGCCGGTGCCGCGGTGGCGGTGGCGGCGGTGGTGACCTGCGTCTGCTGCGGCTGCGGCACCTTGGCGTACACGAGCACGTGGTGCACCACTTCGCGGGCGCCCGGCATGAACTCAATGGCCGTCACCCATTTGTCTTCGGTGAAATTCGTGGGAATTTCGAAGTACTGATAATCCACCGTACCCTTGGCGGGGACCGTGAAGTCGGTGGGCATGGTGACGATGGCGTCGGGCTTGCCAAGCTCCCAACCGGTGGTGTAGACCGGCTTGGCGGGCTGCTTTTTCAGGTCGCCCGGCTTGGCCCCGCCATCGATCCAGCGGAGAATGGTGCTCTTGTCGAGATCGGAGAGGCGGCGGTCATTGCTGAAGGTGCCGTGCGGACCCTCAGCGTGCCACGGCGGCATGTAGCCGGTTTTGACCGCGTCGCGGATATCCTTGACGTTCGCCTTGGCGCTGTCGTAGTCCATGAGCGAGAACGGCCCCAGTCCACCCTGTCGGTGGCAGCTGGTGCAATTCTCGTACAGAATGGGGGCGACGTCTTTGGCAAACGTCGGCGTGGCGTCCTGCGCCACCAGTGGTTCGCGGAACTGCAGCGATACGGCGCCAACCGTGATGGCCCCAACAAGGGCAATGGCCGGGGCACGCTGAAGAAAGCGCATGCAGGGACTCCGGTGGAATGAGGCAAGGGAAAATGCTGACCAGTACAAGCTAGGGCGAGGGGATCGAGCGGCCAGTGAAGAATGCGCCATGTCACGCGGCGCTAGATTGCGAGGAGCACGTTGGACCCAGGGTGCCGACGGCCCATTCAGCCTTTTGACCGGACATTCGATGATGCGCGTGGCAGATCAGAACGGACAGAGCGCCCAGCGGTGGGCATGCTCGTGGCGCCTGCTGGTCCTGGCGGTGGCTGGTGCGGTGAGCGTGCTGGCGATGCCGCGTGGCGTGCAGGCGCAGCCCTCGCTGGTGGTGCTCGTGCGTCATGGCGAGAAGCAGCCGGCGCCCGCTGACGATCCGTCGCTGAGTGACGCCGGTGTGGCGCGGGCGAGGGCGCTCAACGCGGCGCTGGCCGACGCCTCGCCCACCACCATCGTCGTGAGCCCGCGGAAGCGTACCGTCGAGACCGCCGCGGTGGTGCTGCAGCGCGTTGGGGTGGTGCCAACGGTGATTCCCCTCAACGGGCAGCACGTGCAAAACGTGGCTGCGGCCATTCTGCAGGCCAAAGGGGTGGTGCTGGTGGTGGGACACTCCAACACCATTCCAGCCATCGTGAACGCCATTGCCGGCACGACGCTCCCCGACCTCTGTGATGCCAGCTATGCCACCTTGTTTCTGGTGACCCCCGCCAGTGCCGGTCGCAAAGCGCAGCTGGTGAAATCGTCGTACGGCACCCCCGACACGATTGGTGCTGATCAGTGCGCTGGCATGACGCCGAAGTAACACGCGTAACTGCACTACCCGCCCCTGCGAGACGCGTCTTGTCCCAAAGGGTTTGCGATTCTGGAACGGCGCGTACATGGTGAGCAACGCTGTTCCCTATTCCCGCCAATACCCCGTGCCTCTCTCCTCTCTCCCCTCCTCCTCCCCCTCCCCGTCAACGGAATCGGCTGTCCCGACTTCCGATCGGTCCGGGCGAGATCCGTTGGGTGGGGGCCGCCGTTGGTGGCTGCTGCTGGGCGCTGGAAGCCTGGGGGTGGCGGCTCTCGTGTTGAGGACCGAGCGAGAACATGTGGCCCGCACGGCGCTGGAAAGCGGCCCGCTGCATGTGACGGTGCCCGCGGGTGCGCCAGCGCGCACGATTCCCCTGGCCGACGGTTCGCGCGTGACCCTGGCTCCGGGGAGTTCCATCGATAGCCGCGGCCCGTTTGGCGGGGCGGCGCGCACCGTGGATTTGCAGGGCGAGGCGGTGTTTACTGTCGCCACTGGTGAGGCGCCCTTTGTGGTGTATGCCTCGGGCGTTCGGGTGGAAGATGTGAGCACCGCATTCCTGGTGCGTTCGCTACCGGTGCGGGAGGGTGGGCGTACCGTGCCGGGGGTGCTGGTGGCCGTCACGCAGGGCAGTGTGCGGGTCAGTGCCCACGGATTGGCGTGGGCGGTGCCGGAGGGGCGCGGCCTCATGGTAGACAGTGCGGGCGAGCATGTGGCCATGGACCACAGCGAGGCGCTCAAGAGTGTCGCCTGGACCGGCGGGGCCCTGCTGTTTGAGCACGAGCTCATGCCCGAGGCGGTAGAGCGACTGGAGCGATGGACCGGGTTTCGCATTGTGCTCGATTCCGCGTACCGTGACACTCGGCTCTCCACGGCCATTGAGGGGGCGTCGCCCACGGATATGCTGGAGCTCGTGGCGCAGGCGTTACACGGCCGGGCCATTGCCCGCGGTGATCACTGGGAGCTCCGCCCCAACTGATCACGGGACCGCGGGGGGCCGAACGGCCCCCCGCGGCGCGTCGATCCCTTATTTTAGATGATGCTTCCCCTTGGCATCGTCACCATCTCCGATCGCGCCACCGCCGGTGTGTACGAGGACAAGTCCGGCCCGGCCATTCGCGAGGTGTATACGCGCTGGCTGGCCATGCCGTGGCAGGAGGCCTATCGCCTCGTGCCCGACGAGCAGCCGGCCATTGAAGCGGCGCTCTGTGAACTGGCGGATGTGGTACGCTGTCCGCTCATCGTGACCACTGGTGGCACCGGGCCGGCGCCGCGAGACGTCACCCCGGAGGCCACCATGGCGGTGTGCGACCGGTTGCTGCCGGGGTTTGGCGAGCAGATGCGAGCGGAGAGTCTCAAGACCGTCCCGACCGCCATCCTCTCGCGACAGATTGCCGGCACCCGCGGCGGTTCCCTGATCATCAATCTGCCAGGGAAACCCGCCGCGATCGAAGAATGTCTGCGCGCCATCTGGGCCGCCGTGCCGTACTGCGTGGAGCTCATTGGTGGCCCGCGCTTTGTCTGTTCCGATACCGCGCCCCGCTACCATCGCCCGTCGTAATTGTCGAACCGTGTTCACCCTCTTCCGTACACCATGAGCCTCGCCCCTGAACTGCTCAAGATTCTCGTCTGCCCCAAGAGCAAGGCCCCACTCGAATACCACGCCGGTCCGCCGGAGGTGTTGGTGTGCCGGGAGAGCCGGCTTGTGTACAAGGTGCAGGACGGGATTCCCGTGATGCTCATTGAAGAAGCCGAGCCCCTGGACGACGCCATGTATCCTCCCGCGGCGTAATCGATGACCGCACGGGATGTGTCGAACGACGCGGCCACGTGGCAGAGTGCCACGCGCGTGGTGCGCGCCGGTCTACCAGAGAAAGTGGCGGGGACCCCGTACCTGCCGGGGCCGGTGTTCGCGGCCCCCTACCACACGCCGGGTGATCCGTTGCTGTCGCCGTACACCTACGGCCGGTTTCACAATCCTTCGTGGACGCACTACGAAGCGGCGCTGGCCGAAATGGAAGGCGGGCCCTGTCTGCTCTTCCCCAGTGGCATGGCGGCAACGGCGGCGGTGCTGGCCACGCTGGTGCCACCGGGCAGTACACTCGTCATGCCGCAGGAGTGCTACTACACCACGCGCGTGATTGCGTCACAGCCGTTTCCGGGCGCCTGGTTCGCGTCGCAGGGGATCAAGGTGGTGATGGCGCCCACCGCTGGCGATGGTCTGTTGCGCGCGCTCGAACAGGAAGCCGCACACGGTGTGGCGATGCTGTGGCTGGAGACGCCCACCAACCCCGGGCTTGATGTGTGCGACATTGCGTTGCTCGCGGCCAAGGCGCACGAAGTGGGTGCACTGGTCGCCGTCGACAACACCACCGCCACGCCGCTCCTGCAGCAGCCGTTGGCGCTGGGAGCCGATGTATGTGTGGTGTCGGATACCAAAGCCATGACCGGGCACGCCGATCTGGTGCTGGGGCATGTGGCGGTGCGCGACGCGCAGCACGCCGAACAGCTGCGCCTCTGGCGCACGCGCATGGGGGTCATTCCGGGCCCCATGGAAGCGTGGCTCGCGCATCGCTCGCTGGGCACGCTCCACGTGCGGCTCATGCAGCAGTGCCGGTCGGCCATGGCCATTGCCGAATTCCTCAGCGGCTGTGCGCAGGTCTCGGGGGTGCGGTATCCGGGGTTGCCCAACGACCCCTCACATGCCATCGCCGCAAAGCAGATGAAGGCCTTTGGCGGCGTGGTGAGCTTTGAGCTCCCGTCGGCGGAGGCGGTTGCCCATTTCTTTGCGCATTCCCGGCTGGTGTACGAAGCCACCAGCTTTGGTGGCCTGCACACCAGTGCTGAACGCCGTGCCCGCTGGGGAGGCGATGCGGTCTCCGACGGGTTTGTGCGGATGAGCGTGGGGCTGGAGGATGTGCACGACCTGATTGCCGACCTGACGACGGCGTTGGCCCGTCTCTAGTCCGGCCACTTTCTTACGTCTCTGTCCCCGCCACTCATGTCTGACGGATTTTCCCGCCGCGGCTTTCTGGCTACCTCCTCCGTTGCGGCGGCGGGGCTCGCTGTTGGTGCGTCCGCGGCGCCCGCGGAGGCCTCGTCCGTTGTTGAGAATGCCCCCGACCAGCCAAAGCCATTCGCCTTCGATGAGGCGACGGTTGGTGAGCTGACCGCCCGCATGCAGCGCGGCTCGCTCACCTCCCGCGCGCTCACGGCGGCGTACCTGGAGCGCATTGCCGCGGTGGATCGGGCCGGTCCCACGCTGCGCAGCGTCATTGAAGTGAACCCCGACGCGTTGCGCATTGCCGAGGAGCGTGATGCCGAGCGTCGCGCGGGCACCATTCGCGGCGTGCTGCACGGAATCCCGGTGCTGGTGAAGGACAATCTCGACACCGGCGACCGCATGCAGACCACCGCCGGGTCACGGGCGTTGGTGGGTACGCCGGCCTCGGCCGACTCCACCGTCGTGGCCAAGCTGCGTGCCGCTGGAGCGGTGCTGCTGGGAAAGACCAACCTCAGTGAGTGGGCCAACTTTCGCAGCACGCGCTCCACGAGTGGCTGGAGTGGTCGCGGCGGGCAGACGAAGCATCCGTATGTGTTGGATCGCAATCCGTGCGGCTCGAGCTCCGGAACCGGGACGGCGATTGCCGCCAACCTGGCTACGGTGGGCATTGGCACGGAAACGGATGGCTCGATCATCTGTCCGAGCTCCATTTGCGGACTGGTTGGGCTCAAGCCGACGGTCGGGTTGGTAAGTCGCGCCGGCATTGTGCCCATTTCGGTGTCGCAGGATACGGCGGGCCCCATGACGCGCACCGTAACCGATGCGGCGCTGGTGCTGAGTGTGATTCGCGGTCGTGATGAGCGCGACGCGGCCACGGTGCAGCAGACCCTGCCAACGGACGATTACGTGAAGGCGCTGCGTCCTACGGCGCTGGAAGGCGCGCGCCTTGGGGTGTCACGCAACATGGCGGGCTTTCACCCTGCGGTGGACGCAGCATTCAACGCGGCCATTGCCGTACTGCGGGCCGCTGGTGCAGTCATCATTGACCCGTGCAACGTGCCCACAGTTGGCAAGTATGATGCCGCCGAGCTGGAGGTCTTGCTGTACGAGTTCAAGGACGGCCTCAACGCCTATCTGGCGTCGCGCGGCGACACGGTGAAGTACCGCACGCTGGAGGCGCTTATGGCGTACAACACCGAGCATGCCGCTGAAGAGATGCCGTGGTTTGCGCAGGAGTTGTTTGAGCAGGCGCACGCCAAGGGGACGCTGTCGGATGCCGCGTATCAGGAGGCGTTGCAGACGTGTCGCCGGTTGTCGCGCGACGAGGGGCTCGATGCGCTGTTTGCGCAGCACCAGCTGAGTGCCGTGATTGCGCCATCCAATGGACCGTCGTGGACTACCGATTGGGTGAACGGTGATCGCTACAGCGGCGGGAACTCCAGTGTGGCGGCGGTGGCCGGCTATCCTTCCCTCACGGTGCCCATGGCGTATACCGCCGGGTTGCCGCTCGGGCTGTCCTTCATTGGAACGGCGTACACCGAGAGCACCCTGTTGGGACTGGGCTATGCCTTTGAACAGAAAACCAAAGCGCGGCGTGTTCCCACGTTTGTGCGCTCCCTCTCGTAACCGCTGGTCATGACTGAGTCGTCTGCAGGAAAGCCGCCGCTGGCGGCTCTGGGAAGTTTGGCGCTTGCGTTGGTGGTTGGCGCGATCGCGTGGTACTGGTTCGGGCGTGCGGCCGATGCCGGCGTGCAGCGCCTGGAGCGGCTGGATACCATGCGGGCGTATTGTCAGGCGTTCTACGCGCAGGCGCGCGACAAGAACGACACGATTCGCGTGGATCGCGCGCCGGTGCCCGACACCATTGATGCCGGATCGAAGGATGCGTTTGATCGGTGTGGGGATTACCGCGGTCCCAGCATGCCCAACGAGCTGCCCAACCCCCGTGAGTTGAACGGTCAGGAAATGCCGCGCGGCCTGCGCTGACCACTCCTCTCTCTCCGGACTACACGCGCGTCATGAAAAAACTCCTGATCGGGGTCGTGGTTCTGCTGGTGGCTGGCCTGGTGGCGTTTCATACCATTGTGCCGGTGGTGGTGGACAGCCGCATGAACACGGTGGTGAGCCGCGAAATCCCGGCGGTGTCGCCGCAGGCGTCGGCGCTGCATCGCCGCATCTTTGTGGCTGACCTGCACGCCGACGAACTGCTGTGGGGGCGTGATCTGCTCGCGCGCGTGGACCGCGGCCATGTGGACTTGCCGCGGTTGCAGGAAGGGCGCGTGGCGTTGCAGGTGTTCAGTGCGGTCACCAAGACGCCGCGCGACATGAACTATGATCAGAACACCGGCGAGACGGACAACATCACGCTGCTGGCGATGGCGCAGCGGTGGCCGGCCGCCACACGGAGCAGCTTGCGGGCGCGCGCCGTGTATCAGGCCGAACAGCTGCAGGATGCGGTGTTGCGGGCCGGCGGGGCGATGACGCTGATCACGACCCGTGATACGCTCATGGCGTTTGCGCAGCGTCGCGCGGGCGACCCATTGCAGGTGGGAGCGCTGCTGGCCATTGAGGGGCTCCACGCGCTCGATGGTCAACTGGAGAGTGTGGACGTGCTGTTCAACTATGGCTACCGCATGATGGGGCTGACGCACTTCTTCGACAACGAAGTGGCCGGCAGTGCCCATGGCGTCACCCACGGCGGGCTGACGGCGTTGGGGCGTCAGGTGGTGCAGCGCATGGAGCAGCGGGGCATTGTGGTGGATCTGGCACACGCGTCTACGCAAACGGTGCAGGAGGTACTGGCAATGGCGACGCGTCCGGTGGTGGTGTCGCACACGGGCGTGGCGGCGGTGTGTCCGGGGCCGCGCAACCTCACTGACGCGCAGCTGAAGGCCATTGCCGCCAACGGCGGCCTCATTGGTATTGGCTACTGGGATGGCGCGGTGTGCCAGCCCACCATCGAAAACATCGTGAAAGCCATTCGCCATGCGGTGCAGGTCATGGGGGTGCGCCATGTCGCACTGGGCTCCGATTTTGACGGGGCCACGAAAACGCCATGGGACACTCGCGGCGTGATCGTCATAACTGACGCGTTGCTCAAAGCGGGAGTGAGCGAAGACGACGTGGCGCTGATTATGGGGGCCAATACGTTCGATTTTTTGATGCGCACGCTCCCCTCGGCGTCCTGACATGGACGCCAACCGCGCGTGGCTGTGGCTGCTGGTTGCCGGCCTGCTGGAAGTGGGGTGGGCCATTGGACTCAAGGCGTCCGATGGCTTTCGCCGGCCGGGCATTTCGGCGCTCACCGTGCTCGGCATGGTGGCCAGCTTTTATGGGTTGGCTCAGGCGCTCAAGGTCCTGCCCGTGGGTACTGGGTATGCAGTCTGGACTGGCATTGGGGCGGTTGGGACCGCCATTGCGGGCATTATCTGGTTTGGTGAGGCGCGCGATGCGGGGCGACTGATTTCCATCGCACTCATTGTGGCCGGTATTGTGGGGCTCAAACTGTCGGCGAGGTAGCGAACGTCACCGCCTCCGTATTTTTGCGTGCTGCAACAAATACCGTGAGACAGGTGTTCTTTAGCTCATGCTACAATTTGTCGCTATCGTTCCGGTGCTGCGCGTGTCCGATGTCGAGCGCAGCATTGCGTGGTACGTCGAGAATCTCGGGTTTACCCCGGCCCCGTTTCCGGCCGAGCCGCCCTTCGAAGGGTGCACGTTGCGTCGGGATCACACCGAGCTCATGCTCCGCAAATCCACAACACCCGTGGTACGGGCGCGCGACTCGTACGAGTGGGATGTCTACATCCGGCTGGATGGCGAAGCGCTCACGGAGCTGCTCGATCATGCGCGGCGGCGGACGCCGCTGGTGCGTGGTCCCGAAGTCATGCGTGAGGGAGCGGTGGAGTTCGAGCTGGAAGATCCGGACGGCTACCGGGTGTGCATTTCCGAAGTGCTGGCCGATACCCGCGGCTTTCCCCGCGCGGTGGCGTAACGCCGGTCAGCCGTCAGATGGCGCGCGCGTGAGCGTGATCACGCCCAGCGTGGCGACATTCGCGATAAGGGCCAGCACGCCGATGTTGATGTCGGTGAAGGCCGAGGGCATGGAGGGAAACGCGGTGGACATGGTGATGCCGGCCAGCGTCGTGTAGACCACCAGCCCAACGCCCACGGCAATGCCGGCACACGCGGCTCCCGCGTGACTGCGCCGCGGCCAGCGCAGCGAGACAATGACGGCCGGGAACAGCTGCGTGACAATGGCGTACGCGAAGAGCAGCAGCGTGACGATGGTCTGGCCGCCGCGGAACACGAAGTAGAGCGCCACGGTGGCCACCAGAGGGACCATGAGACGCGCCAGACGGACCTCACGTTCAGCACTGGCCGCGGCCGTGCCGGTGAACAGCCGCGCCAGAATGGTGGCGGCGGACATCAGAATGAGCGATCCGGGAACGAGCGCCGTGAGAACCCCCGCGGCACCCACGAGGCCCATGATCCAGGGGCCATACGTTTGCCGCGTGACCCGCAGCAGGGCGAGATCGACGTCGGCGCCCTCCAGGCCGGGCACCGCGGTAATGGCGGCAAAGCCAATGAAAAACACAAAAAGCAGGACGATCTGGTACAACGGCATCAGGATGGCATTCCGGCGGAACGAGGCCTCGCTGCGCGCCGTGAACACCGACCCGAACGTGTGCGGCCACATGTAGAAGCCGAACACCGTCATGAGCACGGTACTGGTGTACCAGGTGCCGGACAGCCCGGTGGCGGGGAACAGAAAGAGGTCAGGCCGTTGCGTGATGAGTATGTCAAACATTGGCCCAATGCCGCCGTACAACGTGTAGGGGAGCGCGATGCCCAGCCCCACGACTGAGACGAGGACCAGCGTGTCCTTGAGCGCGGCGGTTAGCGCCGACCCTCTCACGCCCGCGATGATGACGTACACCACCGTGGCACCGGTGCCTATCGGAATGGCCACATTGGGGCCGATGCGTCCATAGGAGGCTTCCGTGACGAGAATGCCCAGCCCCTTGAGCTGGAGCACCAGATAGGGAATGAGCGCACACACGCCCACGACGGCCACCACGCGTCCGAACCAGGGACTGTTGAAGGCCCGGGCGAAATACTCGGGCTGCGTGATAACCTGCCAAGCCGCCCCACGTCTCCAGATGGCCGGGAGCAGCCAATACGACGCCGTGTAGGCCACCGCCGCGTACCCAATGATGTAATACGCCGGCGCGCCGCGCGCGTAGGCCCATCCACTCCCACCCAGAAACGTGAAGGTGGTATAGATCTCGCCCGCCAGCAGCATGAAGATGAACACCGAGCCGAAGCCGCGGCTGGCGGCACTCCACTGCTCCAGCGACTGGGCGCCGCGGGCGCGCAGCGACAGCCCGAAGGCGGCCAGCAGCGCCAGCGTCATGAGTCCCAGGGCAATTCCGGCGTTACTCACGGGGCAGGGACGACCGTTCGCGCCAATCGATGAGCCAGAGCACAATCGACGTGCCCAGCACCCAGCCGGAGATCCAGGCCAACAGAAATGGCAAGCCGAGGATGCGCGGCTCGATGCGATTGGCAAACCAGGGTGCCCCCAGAATGGCCACCGCGGGGACCAGGGCCAGCAACCGAATGGGGTGACGCCGCACGATGGTCAGCTTACTCGCCGGCGGTGAGCAGATCGAGCGTGGCGGCGGTGAGATACCGCAGCCCTACATCCAGCGCCCGCTCATCGATCTGGAAGCGCGGATGATGGTGGGGATAGCTGATGCCGGCGTCGGCGTTCCCGGCGCCGACAAAGGCAAACACGCCGGGGGCCCGCTGCTGATAGGCGGAGAAATCTTCCCCACCCATGGTGGGGCGCATGTCCACGAGCATGTCAGGACCGAAGGTCCGTTCGACCACCTGCATGAGCCGGGTGCACAGCACGGGGTCGTTCACGACCGGGCGATAGCCCATTTCGTAGTGGAACTCCACGGTCGCCCCAAAGGCCTCGGCAATGCCCGTGATCACCCGTTCCATCTGCGCCGGGATGGCGCGTCGCACGTCGGGGTTGAAAGTGCGCACGGTGCCGGCGAGATAGGCGCTGCCCGGAATGACGTTGAAGGTGGTGCCGGCAATGAACTGCGTGACGGACAGGACCACCGGATCAAGCGGATCCACCGTGCGCGTCACCACCTGCTGCAGGGCGGTGACGATTTGCGCCCCAATGGCGATGGGGTCCACGCATTCGTGCGGTATGGCGGCGTGTCCGCCTTTGCCCACAATGGTGCACTGAAAGTTGTCGGGGGCCGCCATGGCCGGACCGGTGAGAATCCCGATGCGGCCGAAGGGCATGGGAGCCCAGAGATGCAGGCCGATGACCTGCGCCACCCCATCCATGACGCCGTGCTGGACCAGTTCTTCCGCGCCGCCGGGGGAGAGCTCTTCGGCGTGCTGAAAGATGAAGCGGACCGTGCCGGGCAACGCGTGGGCCTGGGCGGCGAGGACGGTGGCCAGGCCGAGTACGATGGCGGTGTGGCCATCGTGTCCACAGGCGTGCATCGCGCCGTCGGTGTTGCTGCGGTAGGCGACGTCGTTCTCTTCGTGGATGGGGAGCGCATCGATGTCGGCGCGCACGGCAATGGTGCGCCCCGGGAGGGCCCCGCGCAGTTCCGCCACAACGCTGGTGCGGGTGGGGTGGGAGACCTCGAGGCCGCCAATGGCGTTGAGCGTGTCCGCGATGAACTGGGAGGTGTTCACCTCATGGAACGCGACTTCCGGGTGCTGATGCAGGTGGCGACGCCAGGCGATCACCTGCGGGGCCATGGCGGCAACGGCTTCGAACGGAGCGAGCGTATCGAGTGCCGGAAAATCGGGGGTGCCCAGGAGACTGGTCATGCCGTGCGTCGGGGCCAAAGTGTAACCGGGGGGACAAAACCCGCGTACATTGCAGTATGCCTCTGATCCAGCCTCCCACGCCACCCACGCCCCCTACTCCAACTACTGTAGACGTCCCGGTCACCGGGCTGCCAACGGCGGTCGATGTGGGGACGGGGCAATCCATTCCGCTGGCCCGCCCAACGACCAAGGCGGACGTCGATGCCTTGCGCGCCAAACGGTCGGAGCTGTCGCGGCAGATCGAGAGTGCGACGGATCGGCGCGAAGATGTGGTGCAGGAGCTCGAAAAGGCCAACGAGTTCACGCGTCCGGGACTGCAGCAGCGCCTTGGCGTGCTCGATGAGCGCATTGCGCAGCTGGAGCGTGATATCGCGGCGAATGGGCGAGCACTGGCGAGCGCCCCTGGTGAACTGGCGCGTGAGGAGGCCGTGGCACCAACGGAGCGTTACGGTCCGTTTTCTTCGTCGCAGCTGACAGGTATTTCGATTGTCGGGACGGTGACGGTGCTGATGCCGCTGGCGGTGGCGGCGGCGCGCATGATGATGATTCGCGCCCGACAGCCCAAGCTGACCCCCGAAATGCTCGAGGCCACCCGTCGCATGGAGCGGATGGAGCAGGCGATTGATGCCGTGGCGGTGGAAGTGGAGCGCATCAGTGAAGGGCAACGCTTCGTGACGCAGCTCATGGCCGCCAAGCAGAAGGAGTCGGTGATGCTTGAGGGTGGCAGCACGAGCTGACCCCTCGAGAGGGATGGTCAGGCGGGCATGTCGTCGGCGACGCGATCGCCCAGCATGAGCGGCCGGCCTATCATTGGCGTGCTGATACTGCGTACGCTGATGCCGCGCAGCCGGTCGTAGTTGAGTCGGAACAGCGCGATGGCGGCGGGCAGATCGTGTTCGCTGCGCAGGCGATAGCTGATCCACCCGGAATGTGGCAGGGTGTGGTGCGGCTGTGCGCGTCCGGCTGCCACGAGGTCACGGCGCAGGCGGACGGAGACCAGCAGATCGGCAACGCCGCCAACGTGCACGTGGCCAATTTCCCGACGACTCACCCGGAACTCCACCCCACCAAAGCGGTGCGGTGAGACGGTCACCCCCTCCCACTGGCCCACCACTCCGGCCACAACGGCGCCATAATCCATGGTGCCCACACCGACTCCCGGCAAAGGTGGACAGACATTCCACGCAGAGAGCATGCAGCGGGAGCAGACCAAGGGCAAGTTTTTGGTACGCAGAGCTGCGATGGGCAAAGCGGGACGGTGAAGTGGGAGACGTGATGCCAGACGATGCGATGGCTATCGAATGTGAGAGTGTCGAGACAACCACGACGGTGAGAGGTCCGAGTAGTTACCTCCGCACGGATGTATCTCGCACTGGCTTGGGGTAACTGCGGGACGGCCGCTGTTCCAGCGGCGTCGGTGGGGGGCACGGCGGCGCGGACGAAGTGCTCGGATTTCGCAATGTCGCTGTCATCACGACATTCTCACATTCGATATCCATCGCAATCTCTGGATTCGCAGATCTCACCGTCTCAGTCCCATAAAATGCAAAACGGCCCCGCGGTCGTGAGACCGCGGGGCCGTTTTGTCTGTTGCCTTAGACCGGGAAGAGCATTTCGCGGTAGCGCGGCAGCGGCCACTGCTCGTCGGCAATGGCGAGTTCCAGTGCATCGCTGGCTTCACGCACTTCGGCCATGGTGTCGCACGCCGTCGTGGTGAGATACACGCCCTGTGCAGCGAGGTCATCGTGCAGATGCTCGGCCTTGGCGGTCACCTTGGCCAGCTCAGCGCGCTTCTTCTGCAACGTGGCGATGAGCTTGGACGTGGCGTTGGCGGCATCGACAATGGGCTGCATGTTGATGCCCGCGGCGGCGCCCTGCCCGGCGGCGCCGGCCAGCTGTCCCATGTACACGTACGACGCCGGCAACACCTGCGTATCCACGATCTGCTGCAGCGTGTGCAGCTCGATGAGGATGTCCTTCACGTAGCGCTCGAGGCGCACGTGGTAGCGGCTCTCCAGCTCGACATCGGAAAGAATGCCGGTGTTCTGGAAGAGCGCCTTCGCACCGTCGGTGCGCAGCTGCGCGAGCGCTTCCGGCGTGCGACGCAGGTTGAGCAGACCACGCTTGTTGGCTTCCACTACCCATTCGTCGGAGTAGTTGTTGCCTTCGAAGCGAACGGCAGCCGTTTCCTTGAAGGCCTTGGCGACTACGGCGAGCACCGCGTCGTCGGTGCTGTCGGCGGTCGCGATGGCCTTCTTGAGCTGGTCGATCAGGTCGCCAATGGCTTCCGCCACGGCGGCCTGCAGCAGCATGACCGGGAACGCGATGCTCTGCGACGCGCCCACGGCACGGAACTCGAACTTGGCACCGGTGAACGCGAACGGCGACGTGCGATTGCGGTCGGTGTTGTCCTGCTCCACTTCGGGGAGCTTGGCCACGCCGAGCTTGAGCATGGCCTGCTCGGCGCTGTTGCCCGACGTCTTGCCCGCGGCAATGTCTTCGACCACCTGCGTGAGCCCGGAGCCCAGGAAGGCGGAGATGATGGCCGGCGGCGCTTCGTTGGCGCCGAGGCGATGTTCGTTGCCCGTGACGGCAATACCGGCGCGCAGCAGGCCGGCATGCTTGTGCACACCCTTCAGCACGGCCGCCAGGAACAGCAGGAAACGCAAGTTCTGGTGCGGCGTCTTGCCGGGCTTGAGCAGGTTGGTGCCGTCGAGCGCGTTGTCGGCCACAATGGCCATGGACCAGTTGCAGTGCTTGCCCGAGCCGTTGATGCCGGCAAACGGCTTCTCGTGCACCAGCGCCTGCAGGCCGTGGCGCAACGCCACCTTGCGCAGCGTGGCCATGGTGAGGTGGTTGTGATCGACGGCCACTTCGGAGTCTTCGAAGTACGGCGCCATTTCGAACTGCGACGGCGCCACTTCGTTGTGCCGCGTGGTGATGGGCACGCCAAGCTTGTAGAGCTCATGCTCCACTTCGCTGATGCACGCCTGCACGCGCTCGGGGATGCCACCGAAGTAGTGGTCTTCGAGCTGCTGACCACGCGGCGGCGGCGACCCCACGAGGGTGCGGCCGGCCATCACGAGGTCGGGGCGCAGCGCAAAGTGGCCGCGGTCGATCATGAAGAATTCCTGCTCCACACCGAGCGTGGTGATGACGCGCAGCACGCCGCTGTCACCAATGAGACCCAACAGTTCGGTGGCGCGCGTGGAGAGCGTGTCGCAGCTGCGCAGCAGCGGCGTCATTTCGTCGAGCGCTTCGCCGTTGTAGCCAATGAACACCGACGGGATGCAAAGGTACTTCACCCCTCCCGTTTCGCTGATGAACACCGGCGAGGCCGGGTTCCACGCGGTGTAGCCGCGCGCTTCCCACGTGGCGCGCAGGCCGCCCGACGGGAACGACGAGGCGTCCGGCTCCGACTGAATGAGCTGTTCGCCAGTGAACGTCTCGATGGCGTGGCCGTTTTCGTCGAAGTTCAGGAAGGCATCATGCTTTTCGGCGGTGAGCCCCGTCTGCGGCTGGAACCAGTGCGTGAAGTGGGTGACGCCACGCGACATGGCCCACTCCTTGATGACCTGCGCCACGACGGGCGCAATGTCGGAGTCGAGCTTTTTGCCCAGGCGGATGGAGGCCGCGAGCTTCTTATAGACATCCTTGGGCAGCTTCGCGCGCATCTGGCGAATGCCGAAGGTGTTCATGCCGAACCAGGCGCTCGTGGGGAGCTGGACGCCGTTCTCCTCGGGGCGCGAGGTGTGGCGCGGCGCACGGTGCGAGATCTCGCGCATGGCGATTGCGCGAGGATTGTTGGTGTTGGCCATGGACGGGGCGGATAAGGAGTTCAGGCGACCTCTGGCGCAGGAGACCCTGGCGTCTGGTGTCGCGGGTTTTTTGCTTCAGGCGCAGAAATATTGCCAATTCAGCCGGTGTTTCCAACCGGGATCCGCGCGACTGCGCCCCATTTCGTGCAAAATGTGCACGGAGTGTGGTACGGATGAGCAATATTGTGATATGTCCCGTACAAAGACCAAAGATGGTGAGGGCTGTCCGGTGGGCGTCGCGGCGGCGGATCGGGTGTGGCTCCGGGTCCGGCGGGATGCTACTCTGGGAGGGTGCCCCGACTTCTTCCGTTTTTCCTGTCAGGCGCGGCTGCGGTACTGTGCGCTTGCGCCGACGCCCCCGAACCGGCGGCCAAGGCCCCGGTAACGTACAGCACGCCGGTGCCGCGTCCGGCAACGCCCAGCGATTCCCTCTGTCCGCGTGACGGCTTGTGGCGCGCCTGTCATCTCGAGGATCGCATCAACAAGTCGGGAATGATGATCAAGGTGCTCGACACCCTGCGGGTGACGCACGTCGATTTGCCGGGGACGCGGTACAAGATTGGCAAGACCGCCAAGCTGGTGGCGTACTTCTTTCCCGACTCACTGGCCGGCGCCCGGGCGACCGCGTCGCTGGACAAGCTGCGGCTTACGCCGCCGCGCGACAGCATCGGCCAGTGGCCCACGGCGCCTTTCGAGGCCATCCGGTCGGCGAACATGATTGCCGTGCTCTTTGAGGTGACGGCGGCGCAGGCCGAACGGGTGCGTCTGGCGCTCACGGCCGGGGCGCCGCAGAAGTTCAGCGCGCCGGCGCAAACCCCGCAGATGTTGCCACCGGCGACGGCGCGGTGAGGGCCCGCTGGGGGGTGGTGGCGCTGGTGTTCCTGGCGGCGGCTTGTCTATCGCCTGCCGCGGCGCAGGGGCAGGACACCGTCGCCGTTGACGCACGCAAGGCGGAGATCGCGGCCGAGCCGTTGGCCGTACGCTACCGGGCCCTGGCGCTCGGGATGGTGAGTTCGGCCACCTGGACGCAGGCGATGGGTGTGCCCGAGGGGTGGGACCGCACCTGGCAAGGCTATGCCAACCGGCTGGGCGATCAGCTGGGCTTTGGCGTGAGCGAGGAAGTGCTGCGGCTGGGGCTCGAGCACGCGACGCACTGGCGCTCGGTGACGCCGGCTTGTGAGGGCGCGCGTTCGGGCCGACCGTTTGTCGCGCGGTTTGGTGCGGCAACACGCTGCGGTCTGAGCAGCACGTTCGTGGCGCAGAACCGCGCCGGCGAGCGCCGCCCCAATGTGCCGCTGCTGGGCGCCGTGGTGGCGGCGAGTGCGTTGAGTCTCACCTGGCGCCCTGAGCGAAAGAGCGCCCACAAGGGACAGCTCTTCATGGTCACGCGCGTGGGGATCGTGACCGGGGCCATGGTGTTCAACCGTGGCCTCAAGGTGATGCGGAAGCGCTGAACGCGCCGGCATCGCCTTGAGGCGGTACTGCTCAGCTGGCCTTGCGCGATGGCGCTGCCTCTTGGCTCTCCAGCGCGGCACCGAGGGCCTCCGCCGTCCAGACGATGGCGTTGGTATAGAACTCGCCCAGCTTGTTCGGGTCGATGCCCATCTCCTTGGCAATCTCCGACGCGTTCTCAAACAGTCCCAGCTCGTACGACTCGGCGAAGTTGATCGCGTCGGCGTAGGGGCCGGTGCGATCGATGAGCGCTTCGGTGGCTTCGGTGCTGAGCACGACGCGCTCGAGGATTTCCGGGAGCGGCATACGGAACACCGCGTCGAGCAGTGAGAAGAGACCTACCAGGAAGAGCGTCCCCGAGTCGCGTCCACCGCCAGCGAGCTGTTCGCAGAGGCGACCGCGTTCGACGGCCTGACGCACCAGCTCCTGATCCACGCCCGTCTTGCTCTTGCGGGCGGCGGCGACAGCCACGGCCAGCCAGCGCAGGAAGGCATTGCGGCCAATGAGGCGCAGCGCCTGTCCAATGGAGGCCACACCGCGCCCGCCGAGGGCGGCGGAGTTGACGAGGCGGAGCAGCTGGAAGGTGAGGACCGGGTCGGTGGCGATCACGTCTTCGAGCTGGCGATCGCTGATCTTCTGGTCGCGGGCGAGCCCCATGAGCCGCATGGCCGCCACGGTGCTCTGTGGCATGTCGGCGGCGGGGAGGGGTTCGGGGCGGCTGAAGAAGGTGCCCTGGAAGCCGTCGAAGCCGCGTTCGAGGGTGGCCTCATACTGGGCAAGGTCTTCCACGTGCGACGCCACAAGACGCGGGCCGGCCTTGCCGAGTCCGCGGGTGATGCGGTCGCAGATGGCGTTGATGGTGGCCGGGTCGCCACTGCGGGAATCGATGCGGGCCCACGCCACGTGGGGGAGGAACGCTTCGGCGCTTGAGGGGGTGACCCCCACCTCATCCAGTGCCAGCGCGAACCCGGCGGCGATCGCGCGGGCGATCGCTTCGTTCACCTCGTCGTCTGGGGTGAGCGACGAGGGGAGCAGGATGACCACCGACCCCGGCTCGGCGACCAGAAAGGCATCGGCCAGGAGCTGCTCGCGCGTGCTGGCCACGAAGGCCGGCAGGCGGTTGCGCACGATGTCGAAGGTGCCGCTGAGGAAGCTCTGCGCGAAGGACCCCGGCCCGTCGGCATCATGGAATCGGATGTCGTATCCGATGAGCGAACCGGTACCACCAAAGACGGGCTGGCGAACAAGCGCGAAGTCAGACATGGAGAAAGCGAGGTGCGGCGTGATGCAAGGGGTGGCGCGGACACGGCGGTCCTGACGAGCTTCAGACGATCCAGATGCAGGGCGGGGCACGGCGCGAGGTGCGGACCGGATGTCCCTTGGTGGTAGTATCGACCCACATTCTCCCGAGATGAGTCTTTCGACGCTCGACGGTTCGCTGCACCGCGGTTGCGGGGGGCGTTATGCGCTCCAGACCGAGACGGTGACCATGCGTCTCAGTGGTATGGCGGCGGAGGTAACGCGCGAGTTTTACCGGTGCGAGAAGTGCGGACATGAAAATCGCACCATCGAGCAGCGGGACGCGGCCGAAAAGGCGGCGACGGAGCTGATCCGCGCCGAGCATAACCTGTTGATTCCCAAGGCGATAAAGCAGCTGCGGGAGTCGCTGGGGTTGACGCTGGCCCAGTTCGCGGAGCTGATCTACGGGACCCCGAAGGGGATCGTGGACGGTTGGGAGAAGGGGAAGTATTTGCAGAACCGGGAGGCTGACGCGCTGATCCGGGGGCTGGCGGACCGCGAGACCTTGGAGAAGCGGGCGGCCAAGGCGGGGGTGACGTTGCCGGTGGTGGAGGGGGCGGTGGGCGCGGCTCCCGTTCCGGCGGCGGTGGCGGCTGAGGCGGTCGCGGCCGAGCTCGCGGCGGTTGAGGGTGGCGCGGCGGAGCCGGTAGCGGAGGCAGCTCCGGCGGCCCAGTAGGGCTGCCGGGACTCTCGGCGCGAAATCCGTTTATGCTGCAGGCGCCGCAAGATAACGGCGGCGCTCAGGTGTCCGTGGGACGCGGTAAATGATGTTCTTGCAGTCAGTTACTGCGGTGCGAGCGGCGCACGTGATTTCTGTTATGCTGCAGAGAAACGCTGCATAACGTCCGCCTTGCAAGAGTTTCCTGCAGGCTAATAGGCGTTAGGTTGCGGCAATCGGCTCTCACTCACCGGACGGTTGATTGGTGCGCTCGCGAAACTCAGAGCAGGATGACTATCTCCTCCGCATGATCCAGCAGCTAGGGCGAGCCCTTGCCCGGATACGCGAAATGCTCCTAGGCGGCACCTCGACCGGCGCCGCCGTCCGCGCCGAGATTGCGGCGACCGCGGCAACGCTGTTCGGGCGAGACAGCGCGATGCTTGAGCGGCTCGATGCTGAGAGCGCGGTGCGGCTGATCGCGAGTCCCGAGCGTGTTGCGTTGTGGGTGCAATTGTTGGACGCGGAGGCGGAGTCTTGGGACCGCGAGGGTGGGTCAGCGCGCGCCAGCGCTTGTCGCGCGCGCGCGACGGCGCTTCGCCAAGCGTCGGAAAACGTGAAGTGAACAGCGGACATTCGCGCGGCCCCACCTAACCACGGTTGGTGACTGACGGTCACGGTAGGGAAGCGGCGGCTGCGCCGCCGCATCCTATTCGAGTGCCCGCAGCACAACCCAGCGTTAGGCAATCGCACCCACCTTCGGGCGAAGCCAAATGGTGATATGACATTCAACTCGCACTCGATCGATGGGACGCTACGGCGTACATGGATGTTCGCGCTCACGTCTTTGTTGTTGGGGTGTTACTCCTCTGCCACACCAATTGCCGACCGAGAATTTCGCCGAGCCCTCGCCGACGCGATTCAGGTTGTCGCAAATGTGTCAGCTCGTGACTCGGCAGTTGCCATAGCATTGCTTAGCCCACCTGCCGACTCAGCGACTTCCCGTGCTTCAGCAGGGGTTCGTGTTACGGGCATCAGCCGCGCCCAAGGAAAGGCAGTAGTTCGTGTGCTTCGGTGGGGCAAACTGGACCCTCCGGACCCGCCGATTTGTGCGTGGGCCGAGGATCAGGAGTACCAGTTCAGTCTCAGAAATCGTAGATGGTACTTCGATTCCGAACGGGTGCTCGTGTATGACGATGCGGCGTGCTAGCATGCCAGCTACGCGTCGCGACCGGTCGTCGCCTCACGTTGCATTGCTGTTGTAGCGCACTTCGGAGCGCGGCTGGCGGGCGCCGTGCTGGCGCACGTCGCCCGTCCGACCGCATTCTGCTTGATGCGCTGCAGCAGAACGCTGGGCGCTAGGCAGAATCAGGAGAGTACATGAATGATTTGCCGGCTGTGGTTGCATGGCTCATCGCCGGGGCGCTGGGGCTTGTCCTCGCGCCAATTTTGTGGCTCCTGCGAGCTCGCGGCGTACCGGTGGTACGTCACTGGCTTCTGCTGGGAGTCGGATGGCTTGTATCAGCCGCCGTCGTCGGCCCATTTATATTCGCCGTCGGTGCCGTCTTGTTGCCTGTAGCGCTAAACACGCTCCCGCCAAGCGAAACATTCAGCAGTTTACTCCTGGCGGTAGTGTATACAGGAGTAATGGCCTCAATCATGGCCGTGCTCTTCTTCGCGTTGCCCTACCTGCCAGTGCTGCTCCTCTGGGTGCGACTTGGTCACCGACTCGGGTGGCTCGAGTTTACGCAGCGCGGTGTGGTGGTCAGTTCGCTCTTGTTGGCGATGCCTGGGGCGCTCACAGGGATGGTGGCGTATGGCGTGATGGATGAGCCGTTCGGATACAAGGGCTGGGCGCTAGTCAGATTCGGAGGAGTGATTCATGCCGCCATCGCGCTCAGCCTCCTTGTGCCGCGGCTAGTATTCCCACCGCTTCGCGCAGGTCGCTTCGCCCCGCACGCAAATTCAACGGCGTCGTCTGCCTAACGGACCGTTGCAGCTGACGGCGGCGTGTTCGGAGTGAGTCCTTGCTCGCGGCGCTCGCTGGCCGTAACGTATGGAAACGCCGCCGCAGCTGAACGCTGGGGCGTTAGGTCGCACCTACAGGCTCGATCATTCCCCGCCGATGAGAATCTTGAAAGTCGTTCCCATTGTGCGGCGTCAGCACGGCGATCGGACCGAAGTGTTGGTCGTTGAGCATCCGCAGGCGGGCACGCAGCTCGTGAAAGGCACCGTCGAGGCGGGTGAGTCCGTGGCTGCTGCGGCGGTGCGTGAATTGGCGGAGGAGTCTGGTCTCGTCCAGGCGATGTACCGTCGGGATCTCGGCACGTGGGAGCAAGGGCCGCCGGATCAGGTCTGGCTTTTTTGCGAGATGTCGGTCGCGCGAGGGTTGCCGGACACGTGGACCCAAGTCACCGCCGATGACGGCGGCCACCGCTTCGCGTTCTGGTGGCATCCGCTCGCCGAGGCGCCAACCCCGAGTTGCCATCCCCTCTTTGTCGACGCGCTGGCGTTCCTGCGCACGCGCTGCCCTCCTGCCGGTCCCACCTCGACGCCCGCATGAACCAGCCTTCACTGTACACACCGCGCTTGATCCTGCGCCCCTATCAGCCCGCGGATGCGTCCGAGGTGCAGCGGCTCGCGGGCGCCGCCGCGGTCGCGGAGACGACGCTCAACATTCCGCATCCCTACGCGGACGGCATGGCCGAGGCGTGGATCGCGACGCATCGCGCGGCGTGGGAGGCCGGGACGGCGGTCACGTTCGCCATCACCACCGTCGACGATGCCCTGCGTGGTACGGTGAGCCTCCAACTGACGCGGTCGCACGGACGCGGGGAACTTGGCTATTGGATTGGGCAGCCCTACTGGGGCAGGGGGCTGGCGACCGAGGCGGTCACGGCGCTCCTACGGTTCGCGTTCGAGGACCTCCACCTCAATCGCTTGCAGGCCTCGTACTTGCCCCGCAATCCGGCGTCGGGGCGTGTCCTCGCGAAGGTCGGCATGCTGCGCGAAGGCCTGCATCGTGAGCGCTTTCGGAAAGGCGACACGTTCGAGGACGTGGTGGAGTGTGCCATCTTGCAGCGCGAGTGGCGCGCCGGCCGGGATCTCACGCGCGACGGTGCGACCTAACCATGCGTCGCTGCAGTCAAACGCTGCGAAACTCGGTGTAGCGACCGCGGGGCGCTCGCTGTAGCCTCAGGTGACGGAGCGAACGCCCCGCTTGCTGCGGTGTGGGCGTTTGCCGCAAAACGCAATCGTTAGACCAACTACCTTCCTCTGTCTCTCGTGCCATGTCACCTGATGAGCACTGTCCGGAGTGCGGCGCGCCCGTCGTGGGCCAACGGCTGGGGTGCCAGCAGCGGTTCGACGAGTGCCTCGCGCGCGAGTTCGATGACGACCGGTACGCGCGCGCGCAGCGCCTCATGGTCGATGCATACTCGCTCCAGCACCCGTCGGACTACATGCGTTCTGCGAAGTCGTTCGCGGCGCATCTCACGGGCATCTATGCGGCGCTGGAGCGCCGCGACGCGCCGGAAGTGAATCACGCGGTGCAGGCGTGGCTCAATGGGCCGAAGACCATGCCGCGTCCAGACCATCCGAGTGCACTACGCCGTGGTACACTTACGATCCTCCACGTCCACGAAGCTGGCGAGTCGGAAGAGCACGTTGTGCGCGTCCGCGAGTGGGCGCAGTCCGTGTGGGAGGCATGGCGGAGCTATGAGCAGATCGCAACGAAATGGATTGACGCCGCGATCGCGACCGTGCCCTCGCGCGCTACTCGTCCTCAGTGACGACCGGCGAAGATTTCTGCCGGAGTTGGTCTAACGCGAGCATTAGGCGGCGGCCGCGATGCACTCACATCTCACGATCAACGCAGGAATGGCCCATGAAAGGTTGGAGGCAAGTAGCGGCTGCGGCTTCGATCGGGATCTTTGCGGGCGCAGTCAGCGTCAAACTCGCCATGGCTGCGACCGCAAAGCCGCCAGCCTATTTGGTTGTGGAATACGAGATTACGGATCGTGACGCGTTCCAGGCATACATCAAGGGCGTAGAGTCGCTCCCGACAACCCGTGTGTTCTTGGCTCGCCACGCCAAGGGTGTACCCCTGACCGGTGAGCCGCCCAAGTGGATCGGAATCTTGAAATACCCGAGCCTTGAAGAGGCCTTAGCATTCGAGAACTCGACGCAGTACAAGGCTCTGGTCAGTGCCCGCGACAAGGGCACGAAATGGCGTGCGTACGTGGTCGAAGGGCTGCCGGAACAAGCGGCACAGCAATGACTATCCGGATGGTCTCACGCTGATGAAGTCACCTCCGCCTCACAAGCGTTTGCTGCGGTCGGGGCCTAACGCCTCGGCCCACGCGCCGTGAGACCGTCGCCACGCTTGGTATGCGGCGGCTCGCTTACACTCGGCGGCTGGTCAGTGGTCCACGCGGCGCACGCCGCTGCAGCCACTGCGGTGGTCAGTACGTTTGCCGTGCCGATGGCAATGGGTGCGCTGTTCGGTGGTGTAGCATCGGGCCTTCACGCGCTTGCCTCAAGAGGTGAGGGCTCTGACGTCGATTGGGTGGAACGCATCCGAGTCGGCGTCGTCTTCATCTGCGCCTACGTCCCGCTCCTTCGGTACCTTCGAGATCATCACGCGGCCAGCACGTGGTACGCTTTCGTCGGCGGGGCGCTCATCATGTACTCCTTGGTTCTCCTGCTCCAGCTGATCAAGGGACCCTCGCGGCCGTCAGCCGATAAGAGCGTCGGCGAAACAGACCACTCACGCCGTGCCGAACGGATCGCTGCTGCCGACGGGGCTGACTAGGGAGTGCGGCTGGCTCACTCCGTTCGTCTGCCGCATTGTTGAGAGACCCCGAGGCAGAACTTTGCGTTAGACCAACCGAGTGTTCTCACTGACAACAAGGAAGCAACCATTGAAGAACGCATTGAAGATCGCATCGACGATCACATTCCTGGCGCTCTGCCTTTCTGCTGCGACGTTGGCGGCCCAGCAGCCTGTTCCACGGCTGGTTGGGACGTGGCGCGTTATGGAGTTTTGCAACGTCGATACGCCGGGCGATACGACCTACCCACTTGGTCGACGACCGATCGGATTCTTCATCTACGATCCTGCGGGCAACCTCTCGATCCAGGCGATGCGGGCCGCACCATCCGGTGCGTTTATGCGGGACTCCATTCCGCTCGGCGGTATGGCGGAGTTGCTGTCCTGGTACTTTGGCTATTTCGGCACCTACACGATTACGTCCGACTCCACCGTCGTGCATCGTGTCAGGGGTGGCACGATTCCGAGCTACATCGGCACCGACCAACCTCGCAATTATTGGATTCGCGGCGACACCCTTTCGATCGGTGGCGGTGAACCGTGGTCGTGTCGCAAGCTCGTTCGCGTGCGCTCATGATTGGTGCGGACTAACACGAGCGTTCGCTACACCACCATCGATTCCGCTATGCCAGAATCCCGTCAGCTCCTGCAACACTTCCTCGCCGCCATCGCCTACCGAACACAGAAGGCGCTGCGCGACGCGCCAGTCGATTTCGCCGACTTCCGAGCCGGGACTCATGTGCGCACACCGCATGAGCTGGTCTGGCACATGACCGGCGTGATTGGCTATGCCCGCACCATGCTGCACGGGGGCGACTTCGCCCCACCGCGACTGGAATCGCTGGCGGCAGAGGTGGCGCGGTTTCACGAGACCCTCGCGGCCTTGCGCGATGATTTTGGCGATCCGGCACTGGCGGCGCGGATCAGCGATGCACAGTTCCTGCATGGCCCCCTCGCCGATACGATGACCCACGCTGGCCAACTGGCGCTCCTCCGTCGGCTCGCGGGCGCGCCGGTTCCGTCGGAGAACTTCATCTTCGCCGAGATCATGGCCGCGAACGTCGGGGAGGAGCAGCCGGCACCGGCCGCTCCAGATGCGTGGTGGCGGCCCGATCAACCGCCGCTTCCGCCGGCGCCGGATCCGCTGCAGGCACAGCGGGCCGGCGAACGAGGACGCGAAGCCGATGGGTGAGCGTGGGGCGCAAGGCCACATGCGGAGACGCCGGCTACCGGAGACGTCGAATGATTACGCTTCCTGTTCGCGAGCCGTGTGATCTGTATCTGGCCATTCGTGAAGACACGTGGAAGATCATCGCCCAGTGCGAGGCGGTAATGGTCGCGACTGAAGGTCGCGATAGACAGCTACCACGCACCGTCTCATCTTTGGGTCATGACCGAAAAACTCTACAAGCTGGTTGGCCCAGACGGACAGGAGGTGCTCAGTGCAGTACCGGGCACACTCGGCGGGAACCGCCGGCTGAAGATCTATGGGCACCTCGATTGCCGGAGCGCGATCGGCTCGCTCCCCACGGGATATGCGAAGCATCGGGTCTTCTTCGCAGACGAGGCGACGGCCATCGCAGCCGGCTACCGACCCTGTGGCACCTGCATGCAGGCGGAGTACGGTGCCTGGGTTGAGGAAGCCATGCGCTCAGGGCGCCTATAGCGTGGCATGTCCGGTGGCACACGTGCGCTGGAGAGGGCACGCGATCATTGGTGCCTCGCCGCGCTCAGCTTGTCGCTGCTCGCTTGCCGCTTACCGTTCAGCATCACCGCCTTCGCGCCCCGCGTTCGGCCAACCAGAAACCACGCTCAGCTTTCGAAGGAGATGCCCCACGTGAAGATCACGATCGAAGTGACGGTCGCTGCGCCTATTGATGCTGTGTGGAACGCCTGGATCACGCCCGATCGAATCACGCAGTGGAATGCGGCTTCAGAGGAGTGGTGCTGCCCGACCGCTGTCAACGATCTGCGCGTTGGTGGAACGTTCTCTTACCGCATGGAGGCCCGTGATGGCTCGATGGGGTTCGACTTCGAAGGCCAATACACACGGATCGTGGAACGCGAGTTGCTCGAGTACACGCTTGGTGACGAGCGCGTCGTGCGTGTGGAGTTCGCCCCAGGGAGTGGCGGGGTGACCGTCCGGCAGACCTTCGATGCGGAGAATGAGCACGCCGCAGAGCAGCAGCGCCAAGGTTGGCAGGCGATTCTGAATCGATTCGCGAGCCATGTCTGAACAGCCGGAACGATAGATGACACGTGGTCCGGGGCCATCGTCAACGGTCCCTGGAGCACCCCCTTCACTCGCCTCCCAACTGCCCCTCGTAGCATGTCGGACACATACCGTGCGTCAGCGAGATGTCCTTTCGCTGTGCCATGTACTGCTCAAGCCCTACCCACTCCCCGTCGCTCTTGATCTTGCGACACCACGCGCACATGGACAGCAGCGCTTGCAGCCGGCGCAGCTCAGCGGTCGTCTCACGCACCGAGAGGTCGTGCACGTAGAGCAGGCCGAGCGCGCTCATGAGGAAGAGTGCGACATCGATGCCCACACCATAGGACATCGGACGCGAACCGTTCACACTGATTCCCGACCTGGTCGAGAGGTACGCGACAATCGCGACGACGGCCAGCAGTGCGGCACCACCGGCTATGAACCCGGTTCGCCACGACTGAGACTCGGCAACCGTGTCATGACGCGGCACGGCAAAGGCACGCGCCGCCAGCGGCACGAGCAGGAACCAATAAAGCTGTCCCGCCTGGTTTTCACTTGGTACCAGCGCCGATGCCGCGAACAACAGACCGACCGTTGCAATAATCGTGAACGCCACCACGCGGATGGGCGCGCCCAGCCGTACGGCAAGCGCCTGCGCCAGAATGAGGGCCAAATACCCACCCGTCAGCGCGACGCCATGCCATTGCCCCGCTCCCGCGGCCGCTGTCACCGCCAGCGCCGACACAACGGTGGCGAGAGTGATGGCGCCGGCGAGGAAGCGGAGCTGATAGGCCTCGCCACCATCGCGGGCCCCGCCTGGCCGCAACCACGCCATTGGACGTCTGAGCCATCGGGCCCCCTGCGGCATTGCGACCAGCCATGCTTCCTGACTCGGCATTTCGACTCCGGGGAGGCACTGTGTAAGCGTCATGTAGGACAGGCAATTGCGGCACGTTGAGTATATGCCTCGCTCCCCTCCGTGGCGAGCACCGGCAATGAGGCATGGCGCGCGTCCCGCGCCCCGGGGCGTGTGCGGCGCGCATATTTCGTTGCCTATCCGCTTCTGGCGCCTCCGCATTCCACGGTATCACGCACTCTCCCGAAGGACGAGATGAATCCTCTGCGACACTCCGCCACTGCACTCGCGTTGCTCCTCGCGCTGGCCGGCGTGGCACGGCCCGTGTGCGCTCAGGCGACCACTCAAGGTGATGTGCTGGTCCTGACCACCGGGGGGACGATTGCCAGCCGCGCGACTGGCCCGATGACCGATGGCGCGTCGCTCGTTCGCGGTATTCCGGCGCTCGCGACGGTCGCGTCTGTTCGCGTGGACGAGGTGTTCCGCGTGCCGTCGTCACAAATGACGCCGCCGGACTGGCTCCGGCTTGTGAAGCGCATCAACGCCGAGCTCGCCTCGGCGCCGCGACTGCGTGGTGTGGTGGTGACGCACGGAACGGATACCATGGAGGAGACCGCCTTCTTCCTCAACCTCACTGTGCGCGATGCACGCCCCGTCGTGGTGGTGGGATCGATGCGCGGGGGAGATGAGGTGTCGGCCGACGGTCCGGCCAACATCCTGAATGGCGTGCGGGTGGCCGTGAGCGAATCGGCGAAGGGGCAAGGCGTGCTGGTGGTGCTCAACGAGGACATCAGCGCGGCGCGGGATGTGTGGAAGACGGACAACCGTCGCGTGGATACGTTTCGCTCACCCGAGCGTGGCTTCCTCGGCGCCGCTGACCCGGATAGCGTGGTCTTTTTCCGACGCACCGTGCAGCCCCACACGACCACGTCGGAGTTTGATGTCACGCGCCTTGAGACGCTCCCCGCCGTGGAGATCCTGACGGACTATGCCGGGTTCGACTCGACGGTGATGCGCGCCGCCATCGAGCGACGTCCGCGGGGCATCGTGTTCACCAGCTTTGCCGGTGGTCGTCTGAGTGGGGGCGGCCAGGCCGCGGTGCGCATGGCTGGCGCAGCCGGGATTCCAGTCGTCGTTGCGTCTCGTGTACCCGGCGGCCGCATCGTTGGTGCACCGCACAGTGGGCTGCCGCGCATCCTGGCCCGCGATCTCCCCCCGCATAAGGCCCGCGTGTTGCTCATGCTCGCGCTGACGCGTACCACCGACCGTGCGGGGTTGCAGCAGATCTTTGATCGCTACTGACACGCGCCGCTGGTGTTCCTCGGGCGCGAGACGCATACTCGGCAGATCCCTTCTGCGGAGCATGTGTTTCATGGTGCGTTTATCATCCGTCGTGCCACTGCTGACGGCGTCGCTGTTGTGTGGTGGCCTTCCACTCACGGCGCACGCGCAATCCGCCGCACCGGCGGCGCCACGGTTCGACGTGCTCATTCGTGGCGGTCGCGTTTTTGACGGGACGGGGAATCCGGCCGTTCCCGCCGATGTGGGCATTCGGGATGGACGGATCGTCGCCGTTGGCCGGCTACGGGGAGCCACCGCAACGCGCATCGTTGATGCGACCGGCAAGCATGTGGCCCCCGGGTTCATTGACATTCATTCGCACGCCGATGACGGCGCGAGCATTCAGGGGGGATTCCGGGACAAGGATGCGCGGTATCGCGCCGCCCCGAATCTCGTCACGCAAGGGGTGACCACGGTGGTGGTCAACCATGATGGACGCTCGCCGTGGCCCGTGGCGGATCAGCGCGAGTTTCTGGAGCAGAACGGCATTGGTCCGAATGCCCTGCTGATGGTTGGCCACGGGACGGTGCGGGCCCGGGTCATGGGGAATGACTTCCGCCGAGCGGCGCGTCCGGACGAAGTGGTGAAGATGCAGGAGCTGGTGCGACAGGCTATGCGTGAGGGGGCCATTGGTTTGTCGGCTGGACTTGAGTACGTGCCGGGTCGGTGGAGCACGACCGACGAAGTCGTGGCGCTGGCCAAGGAGATCGTGCCGTTCGATGGCGTGTACATCGCGCACCAGCGCGCCGAGGGCGGGGACCCCATGTGGTTCTGGCCCAGTCAGGACGCGCCGGGTGCTCCCACGCTCATGGATGCCGTGCAGGAGACCATCGATGTTGGTGAGCGTACGGGTGCCCGCGTTGTGGCGTCGCACATCAAAGCCAAGGGTGAGCATTGGCGCGGGACGAGTCAGTCCATCATTCAGTTGATTGAGCGCGCGCGGGCACGCGGCGTGGATGTCTGGGCTGATCAGTACAGCTACAACACCAGCGGAACCGACGGGAATACGGTGCTGCTCCCCGCGTGGGCCATCACGCCACCCACCGACGCGCGGGCGCCGCAAGGGACACGTACAGACTACTCGGCGGCACTGCGGGCGACGCTGGCCGACAGTGCGCGTGCCGTGATGCTCCGTCGCGATGTGACGCACGAGATCAGGCGCCGAGGGGGTCCGGAGAACGTGATGATCTTCGAGTATCCCGACACCACCGCCATTGGGCGGACGGTGGGACAGTTGGCGGCACGACGCGGCGTGTCGCCGGTGGAGATGGCCATTCAGCTGCAGCTCGAGGGGAACCCCTCACAGCGCGGTGGCGGCCGCATGCGCGGCTTCTCCATGGACGAAGGCGATATGGACCGCTTTGCCGCGCAACCCTGGGTGGCAACGGCCAGCGACGCCGGCATTGCCCTCCCGGAAGACGGCCCCAATGTCCACGCGCGATTCTATGGCACCTTTCCGCGCAAGCTCCGCCTCTACGCCATGGAGCGCGGCGTGATATCAGTGGAGAGCGCGATTCGCAGCATGACGAGCCTGCCGGCGCAGATTGTGGGACTCAAGGATCGCGGGCAGTTGCGCGAAGGGATGGTGGCCGACGTCGTGGTGCTGGACCTCAAGACCATCAGAGACCCGGCGACGTTTTTCGCGCCGCATCAATACGCCGAAGGGATTGAACTGGTGCTCGTGAACGGCGTTGCGGTGGCGGAGCAGGGGAAGCCAACGTGGAAGCTGCCGGGCAAGGTGCTGCGGCGGTAACGTGTGGGGGGCGCGGTGCGCTACCGCGGCACTCCCAACACCCGCAACACCGCCCCCATGACCGCGTTTGTCTGACGCGATTCGCTCTGATCGGTGATTGAGACCGCGATGGTAATGCCCGCCTCCGGGAATACCATCGCCGTCGTTCCCCAGAAGCCACTGTGGCCACGCCCGGTCTGACCGCCCACCACTGCGCCGAAGAGGCCCAGGCCATACCCGTTCATCTCCGGACTGCGCGGGCGCCGCATCGTGTCGAGCGTCGCTCCGTTCGCGAACACCTGGCCATTCAGGAGCGCGGTGAGGAAGTGCGCGAGATCGGCCATGGTGGCCACAATACCGCCACCACCATACAGGTCGAACGACGGGTCAATACCGTAGGCGTCGAGGCCACCGAGATACTGGTGCGCCCGATCTGAAACGCCCGGCGGCGTTGGCTCCAGCGTTTCCCACCAGGTATGGCGCAGTCCCAGCTGATCGAAACGCACCAGCGCGCGCACGGCAGGTCCGAGCGGCTGACCGCTGTATCGCTCCACGATCAAGCCCAGCAGCACATAGCCGCTATCGGAATAACGGAACTGCGCCCCCGGCGGCCCCACCGGCGCCAGACTGTCCACCAGCCACTGCAGCTGCTCGCGTGGCGTCCAGCGATGCTGCGGATCGGTGCGCAGTGACGCCACATAGCTTGGTACTGCGGGATGTTCATTGAACCCGGCCCGATGACTCAGCACCTGCTCAATGGTGATGACATCCGTTGCGTAGCCATCACGACGAAGCAGGGAATCCACCGCCGGTGGCAGATGCTTCGATAACGGGTCGCTGAGCGAGAGCCGTCCCGTTTCCACGAGCCGCAGCAGTGCAGCCGCGGTGTAGGTCTTGGTGTTGCTCGCCAGCCGGACGGGTTGGTCCGGTGTGAGCCGGATCTTGCGTGCGGTATCGGCGAGTCCGGCCGCGACGCTCCAGCGCTTTCCGGTGGCCTGCTGCTCCACCGCAATGATGATCCCCGGCATGCGCGGCCGAGCGGCAATGACACTGTCGGCGAGCTGCTGCAGGCGGGACTGCACCGAGTCAGATGCCGCCCGTGCGGGCGGCTGTGCCGCCACGGCGAACAGCGACACGAGAAGAAGCAGGGGAGTCATGGAACGCTGGATCGGGTGAGCAGTTGGACCAACCGGACAACGGGGATGCATCGCGCCGTGGCGGCGCTACTCGTCGCCCGAAGCGCCGCCCGTGGGATGCCCTGCCGTCATCAGCTTAGTGCGGCGTAATATGCGACCCGTCAGCTGGCGTTGTAGCCCGCACGACGGGAAGGACATCGCGCTCTGGACGTCTGTTGGCCATGATGTTGTTGAGGAAGCGCTGCCCTTCCGACAGGCGCTCCACTTCAATGGCAATGGCATCAACCGCCTGCACCAGCCGATCGTCGTTGCGCTCCGACAGCGCGTGATTGCGCCGCTGCTGTTCGGCCAACCGCTTGCCGCGCGCCACAGCAAAGCGCCAGAGCAACGCGCCCAATAGCAGAAAGCCACCGGCTTCCATTGCCATGAGGCGGAAATACTGCACACGTTGCGCTTGCAACAGATCGCCCGGGTCGAAGGGGGGCGGTGCCATTTCAAAGAAGGCCGGTGGCGCCTCTGCGTCCCCGATGCCCATGGGCAACTTCATCGCCTCATCGATCTGCCGATCTGCGTTCTGCAACGACTGCTCGAGTGTCTTGAGCCGGGCCCCCAATCGCTCCACCGTTGCTTCGTATTCCTTCACCATGCCCACTTCGCCACGGGCCTGCGCGTTCAGGCGCTCCTGCCCCACGCGACCCCGTTCTCGCATGGTGTTCTGATACTGCTGAGAGATGAGCTCGCGCCGCTCCTGCAGCGCCTGCAGGCGGGCCGGTGAACCATCAACGGTGACGGCGATGGGAGCGGGGCTGACTGAGGGCTGGGGCATGGGCGGGCTCGGCGGGAGGCCAGCGGAGGCGAATACGGGCGCGGACACGCCCGAAGGGCGTACGCGAGGGCGCCGAGGCCGGTTTCAGACGGCTCGCGCACCCTTGCCGAGTCGTGGATGCTGCCGTAGTTCACGGAGATGCAAATCTCATCCACTCTGAGCGCGGCGCTCGGCAGCCGCCGTGTCCGGCTTACCGCCGTATCCCTGCTGGCGTTGCTCGTGCCGTCGTTGGCCGGAACCCAATCGCGCGGATGCCCTCGCTTTGCCCGCGTCCCCGGCTACGGTGCGTGCACCAACACGGGGGGCAGCACCTGTGGATTCTGCACGTACCGCTGCAATGATGAGACCGTTGTGCGCTGGAACGTGTGCGGAGGATAATTGCGCGTGTCGTGATGGTGCTGGCGTTGCCGGTGTGGCTGCAGGGGTGCGACGATACCGTGAACGCGGCGGACGAAGCACCGCCGGCACTCCGGGCGGCGCTCGCGGCGCGCACGGTGTATCCGGCCAAGCGCGAGGAATGGCGCACCGATATCACGTCGTACACCGACAGCACCATGGAGCCCCGGGTCTTCCGGGCCAGCCAGGCCACGGTGGCGCTGCTGCAGGCGTCTCCCACGCGCATCTCGCTCTTTGAGCTGAACCGGAAGGGGATGCTGCTGTCAACGCGCCCGGCTCGTATTGATTCGGTGCTCAACGCTCAGGTGCCGCGCGACATTGTCTTGCCCACGGAACTGTCGCGCGTTACTGACGACGGGCAGGTCGATATCATCGATAGCGCCAGCAGCATCCTGATGCGCGAATCGATTGGCGGATTCATGTTCCGCCGCGACTTGCCATTGCTGCGCGGCGGGAGTGGCCGGCTGTGCACGGTGTCGCCGGCTACCCTGCTGCACGTTCGGGTTCTGGGAGAGCGGCGTACCCTTGAGGCATTTACACTCACGGCCATTGCCGCCGACGACGTGCTCAAGGGGCGCCACCGCTTTGTCGGGACACCGGGGACGCGTCTGCGATTCGGCACGGGTGATGCGCGTCGGTGTCTACTCCTCACCGAACGTGAGGTGCTGGTGGTGAGTGCGCCCGATGCGCCGGGGGCTGGTGTGCCTCCTCGTCTCGCACCACTTCGCGCGCCAGGCGCCGCGGCCCCCATGACTATCGATCAGATGAGCCCCGGTGCCTCACGCGATAGCGCCAACGTGTTGCAGCCGTTCATTGTGGACGCGGCCATTGTGGATGGCGGCTTTGTGGTGCTGGTGGGGATCGAGTCTGACCGGCAGGGGCGTATCCTCGACTACTACAACGAGCGCGGTGACTACCTGCAGAGTGCCATGCTCCCCTTCACCGCGTCCGCGATGACCGGCAGCGGGCCGCGCTTTCTGGCGCTGCATCAGGATACTAAGTTCCGCTGGTGGCTCTCGTCGTGGTTAACGCCCATGGCGGCGCGAGGCGCGACCCCGCCGCCCGAGCCGCGGCAGATCAACGCCACACCGGGACGTCAGCTGTTTGAGCTGCCGCGGCGGTCGGCAAAGCCGTAAGGCGCCCTGCGCTACTTTGGCGCCAACCGCACCACAATGACCTGCGCCCCGCCACACGCCAACGGGTGGGCGATATGCTGCGCGCGTGGGCGCGGCAATGCCGCCGGCAATGCCACCACATCGTGCAGCACCAGGCGTGGGGTAACGGTGTAGCGTCCGGGCACACTGAAGTCGAACACGTCGCTCAGCTCCAGGTTTGCGGTCCGTCGCTGACCGGAGCCCAAGCGCACGTATTCATCGCCATCGGGATCGCCACGCTTTACGGAGGCGCCTCCGTACGGGACCGGACGTCCGTCGCGCTCCACCTCAACGAAAGGCTGAAGCCACGCCTCTTCGAACGGTGTGCCCCAGTTGAGCAACGCGCGTGCCGTTCGGCTGCGGTTATGCAGAGTGACGGCAAAAAGCACAGGCTGCCCACGCTCCACCAGCGACGGCACACTCACGGTGCACACAATCACTGGTGGAGCAGCAGAAGGCTCAGCGGCGCCCACGTTGACGGGCATGGCAATGGCCAGCGCGACAAGGCTGTTCCGCGTGAGCCGAAGCACCACACTACTGCCGCTGCGGCGTGTTCTCCGCGAAGTACTCATGGTTATCCGCGTTATCGATGGCGCGAAGCGGATTGCTGAGCGCCAGACTGCGCGCCGCGCTCTGGCCGTAGGCCCAGTCGTCGGTGCCGGCAACAGCGTTGAAGTGGCTCATTTCGTGAATGAGCGTACCGCCACGCGAGTCAGTACCCGCCAACGGCGCACTCCAGAACGCCCTGCACACGTAAATCTTGTACGGCTGGCTCGGGTACACGTATGCGTAGTACGTCTTCTTGCAGCCGCAGTCGACGGTAATGGCCTTGGTGGCGAACGCGTTGTCGATGGCGGTGAAGTTGTTGCGTACGATGGTGGCGTTGGCGCTCGTCACGCCTCCAAACCACCAGGTATACCGGTCGCCGAGGGTGTTGCCCGCCAGGTACGCTTTGGACTGCGCCGCGTACGTGGCCGCCTGATTCAGGGCGGCCACCAGCTGTGTTTGCTGCGTCACGGTGCACTTGGAGTAGCTGATCAGGCTGGTCAGCGAGGAGAGACCGGTGGTGGAGATCCCGTTGGTGGCCAGTGTACGGCCGTACAACCGGACGTCCTGCCGCGCTGAGCGAAGACTGGGCTGCGCGCTGCTGGCAACCCGACTCTGGAACTCCACGCTGTAGCTGCCATCCTGTGCCAAGTCGTAGGCGCGCGACAGCTCAATGTCATACGTGAGCGTGGCCCCAGCCGCGATGCGGACCATTTCCGCCGCCATGACCGGTCCGCGCTTGATGTGCGGTCCTTCGTACCGCACCTGCTGGCCATTGCGCATCACCACGAATTGCGCCGTTTCCATGTCCTCCGAGGGCAGCTCCGTTTCGGAGATCTCCACCGCGGCACCCGTGAGATTCGTCACGGTGACACGGGCCATCACGGGGCCATTGCCGCGCTGCTCCGGCGCCAGTGACACGCGTACCTCGAGTCCGCTGCGCGACTGGGCTGAGGCGCCGTCCAGCGACGGCGGGGCTTCGGTCAGCGTGGAGCGATCGGTGCTGCAGCCAAGAGAGAAGAGGAGAACCGCGGTGGCGGCGGAAAGCGCCTTACGACGAGTAGCGTGCACAATTCGCTCCGAGGGAGGGGAGTGAGACGCGGCCGCTGCCGCCGCCTCGATACGCTATTCTACCGGCTGGTCCCACAAAAGCAACGAGAAGTCCCGTTGGTATGTAATTGGTACCGAATCAGGCACATGCTGGTCGAACGGCTCGGTGGTCGAGATATTCGCTTCGGAACTGGTCCGGCGGCGGCAAACGCCCCGCTGCCTCACAGGCATGCCTCCAGAGGTTGGCTATGAAGGGTGTTGGGCTCTTGTTGATGTGTGGGGCCGCCTTGGCGGCACCCCTGGCGGCACAGGTGGCACACGAGCCGCTTGTGCCACTCAACTTTCGCATGATTGGCCCGCATCGTGGGGGGCGAGCCACGGCGGTGACTGGCATCGCCGAGCAACCGCATGTGTTCTATATGGGCACCACCGGCGGTGGCGTCTGGAAAACCGATGACGCCGGCGCGCATTGGCGGAACATGACCGACGGCTTTTTGGACGTCGGCAACATTGGCGCGATTGATGTGGCAGACAGCGACCCCAATGTCATTTGGGTGGGTACCGGCTCGGCGTCCATTCGCGGCAATTCGTCCGTTGGTACTGGCGTGTGGCGCTCCACCGATGGCGGACGCACCTGGCTGTTCCGCGGCTTGCGCGAATCGGGGGCGATTGGTGAGCTCATTGTGCATCCCACCAATCCCGACATGGCGTGGGTGGCCGCAGTTGGGCATCCGTTTGGCAAAAATGGTGAGCGCGGGGTGTTTCGCACCGCTGACGGCGGCGCCACCTGGCAGCACGTGCTGGCGCTCGATGACTCCACCGGCGCGGTGTCGCTGGCACTCAACCCGGCCGATCCGCGCGAGCTGTATGCGGGTGCGTGGCGCGCAGAACGGAAACCGTGGACGATGATCTCTGGCGGCCCCGCCGGCGGCGTCTACAAGAGCACGGATGGTGGTGACCGCTGGACCAAACTGGGTGGTGGTTTACCCACGGGCATGGTGGGCAAAGTGGGGCTCACCATTTCGGCGGCCAATCCAGACCGGGTGTTCGCGCTGGTGGAGCATGCCACGCAAGGTGGTCTCTATCGTAGCGATGATCGTGGCAGCACATGGACCCGCGTCTCTGATGATTCCCGCGTGCGTTCCCGCCCCTTTTACTACGGTCACGTGGTGGCTGACCCCACCGATGCCGACAAGGTGTGGGTGCTCAACACGCCTTTGCTGCGTAGTACCGATGGCGGTCGCACGTTCACGCAGCTGCCCGTACCGCACGGCGACACGCACGACCTGTGGATCAATTCGCGTACGCCGCAGATTTTTGCCCTCGCTGATGACGGTGGTACCGTGGTCACGCTGAATGATGGCCGGACGTTCAGCACCATGTACAATCAGCCCACGGCCGAGCTCTACGAGGTCGTGGTTGACAACCAGCACCCGTACCGGGTGTACGGGTCGCAGCAGGACAACTCCAGCATCAGCGTGCCGTCACGTCGGCTGGGCAACACCCTCAGGCCGCAGCAGGAATGGGGCTATGCGGCGGGATGCGAAACGGGGCCGGTGGCACTGCACCCCGATCAGCCCAGCATCATTTTTGGTGGCTGTTACGGTGGGAACCTCAACCGCTATGATGTGGCCCGCGATTCGCGCGTGAGCGTTGGGCTGGGGCTGGAGAGTCAGCAGGCGGCGCCGAGTGTGTTGCGCGACCGATGGCAGTGGGTAGCGCCCATTGTGGTAAGCCCGCACGACCCGCGCACGGTGTATCATGCGAGTCAGTATCTCTATGTGAGTCGGGATGCTGGTGATACCTGGTCGCGCATCTCGCCCGATCTGTCGCGCAACGATACCACGGTGCAGCGCTGGGCCGGCGGTCCCATCACTCCCGACAACACGGGCGTGGAGATGTTTGGCACCATCTTCAGTGTGGTGCCTTCACGGCACGATGCGCGCACGATCTGGGTGGGCACCGACGATGGGCGCGTGCATCTGACACGCGATCATGGGGCTACCTGGCGTGATATCACGCCGCCTGAAATGCCGCGCTTCGCCACAGTCAATCGCATCGAGGTGTCTTCCCACGCGCCGGGGCGGGCGTTCGTGGCGGTACACCGGTATCGCATGGACGACTTTGCGCCCTACATCTGGCGCACGGATGATTTTGGTCGGAGCTGGGTACGGCTTGGCGCTGGTGCCAACGGAATACCCGCCTCCGCCTTCGTGCGGGTGGTGCGTGAGGATCCAGAACGGAAAGGGCTGCTGTATGCCGGCACCGAATTCGGCCTTTACGCCTCGCTCAATGACGGCGCCTCATGGCGCAAGCTGCAGGGCACGTTGCCCAGCTCACCCATAACCGACCTTCAGCTCCATCGTGGTGACATGGTGATCTCCACGCAGGGGCGTTCGTTCTGGGTGCTCGATGATCTGACGCCGCTACGGGAGCTTGCTGCGGATAGCGCTTCGCGCACCATGCGGCTCTTCACCCCTCGTCCTGCCGAGCGTGGTGCTATTGGCGTGGCGCTGCAGGAAGTGGATCTGGTGTTGCCGGATGACCGTCCGTTTGGCGCGCACCTGCAGTACACCCTGGCGCAGGCGCAGCCGGGGCTCGCGTTGGAGGTGCGTGACGCCGCTGGTCAGGTCGTACGCGCGTGGCGCGCGGACAGTGCGCTCCCGCGCGCTCAGCAGGCGCCCTCGAGCGCAGGGGCACATCGTGTGGTGTGGGACCTGCGCGGCCCGGGGCCGCGTTCGGCACGTGATCCCCTTGGCGCTGGGGGGCGCGGAGTAAAAATGCCCCCTGGGCAGTACATGGTGCGGCTATCAGCTGGCGGGATGGTTGAAGAGCGGCCGCTGCGGATTGTGCCCAATCCCACCGCTGGCCATACGCCGGCAGACTACAACGCGCAGTATGCGCTTTCGGTGGCGGTACGCGATACCATCTCGGTGCTCACGAAGACGCTGGATTCGTTGCGCGCCGTCCGTACGCGGGCCACGCAACTCAAGGCGCGGGCCGGCGGGGTGGCCGCCGTGGTGGCCCTTGCTGACACTGTGATTCGCGCGGCGGAAACCATTGAACGTGCCACGGGCGCTGCCACTGCCACGGGGCCCGTCGTTCCCGCCGGACTCGCCGTGCAATACCAGACGCTGTACGGTACGCTGGTCGGTGATGGCGGGTATGGCAGTGGCTCTGCCGAGGGACGTCCCAGTGCAGCGCGGGTGGCACGAGCGCAGGAGCTGGCAACGCAGTGGACGCGGCTGCGGGCGCAGGCGAACACGATTCTGGGAGAGATGCTTGGCCGGCTCAACGTGGCGGCGTCGCAGTCGGGCGTGGCGCAAGCTGCTCCAACGGTCGCGCCGGGAAAGCAAAAGGCGGTCTTCATATTGCTGGACGGAATCCCCGCTGATGTGGTTGAGCGCGTGGCCACACCCATGCTGGACGAGATTGCGAAGGCCGGCGGGTACGCGCGGGCGCATGTGGGTGGCGAGCTTGGTGGCGCCACCGAAACACCTACCGTCTCGGCGCCTGGCTATATGAGCCTGCTCACGGCCACCTGGGCCAACAAGCACAACGTCCGGGGGAACAGCAACCAGTCCCCCAACTATGCGTACTGGAACATCTTCCGCATTGTTGAGACGGTTGATCCGTCCCGGAAAACTGCGCTGTTCTCCACCTGGCTCGATAACCGCACGGTCCTCGTTGGTGAGGGACGCCCCGCTGCCGGCAACTTCCGGCTGGATCACGCCGTTGATGGGTTTGAAAAAGACACCGTGGCGTTTCCTCACGATGCCGCCTCTCGGTACATCCTCGCCATTGATGAGCGGGTGGCGTCCGAGGCGGCCTCGTTCATTGCGTCACAAGGTCCGGATCTCTCATGGGTGTATCTGCAACACACCGATGATGCCGGGCATGCACACGGTGACAGTGAGGCGTTCTACTCGGCGGTGCGGCAGGCCGACGTGTTGGTGGGGCGCATCTGGAACGCGGTGAAGCAGCGGCAGGCGCTGGGCGAAGACTGGATGGTTGTGGTCACCACGGATCATGGGCGTGATCCCCGGACAGGAAAAGGGCATGGTTTGCAATCCGCGCGGGAACGAACCACCTGGATTGTCACCAACAAGTCGGGGCTGAGTGAACGTTTCACGAGTGGATCCGCGGCCATTGTGGATATCGCTCCCTCCATCCTGCAGCATATGCGCATTCAGATACCGGCCGAGGTGGCCAAGGAGATGGACGGTGTGTCGTTCGTGCGGAAATGATGGTCCAGGCTACCCCATCACGTGCTGCTGACTAACTGTATCGCGCTGCTCAGTGGGGTCCTGGCGCTGCAGCCCCCCGCGACGCGTGTCGATTCGCTGGGGGTGCTGCAGGGCCGAGTGGTTGAGGCAAACACTGAAGTGCCAATTGGATCGGCCACGCTGGTACTTCGCGGAACCCGCGTGGGCACCCTGACGACGGACGATGGCCGCTTTGTGCTATCCGGGGTGCCCGTTGGCCCCGTCCGTGTGGTGGTCGGGCGACTGGGCTATCGGACGGATACGCTGTCCATCACCATTCGCCGCGGTGATACGACCCGGGTGACCATCCCGCTGCAGCCCGCCACCGCGCAGCTGCAGGCGGTGAAGGTGGCGGCGGCCGCAACGGAGCGCGACCAGTTCCGGCTGTCGGGAAGTCCCAGCGTCGTCACGGTGCGCGGCGAGACGCTCAAGCGTGTACCGGTTATCGGTGAGCCCGATGTGTTGCGCGTGGTGCAGCTGCTTCCTGGGGTGGTCGCCACCAACGACTTCACCGCGGGCTACAATGTGCGCGGTGGCGAGAGCGATCAGAATCTGGTGCTGCTCGATGGCTTCCCCATTTACAATCCATTTCACCTTGGTGGGTTGTTCGGCACTTTCATTGATGAAACCGTGGCGGAGTTCGAGTTGCTGCCCGGCGGGTTTCCGGCTCGTTACGGCTCCCGGTTGTCCTCTGTTCTGAGCGTGGTGCCAAAAGCCGAAGCGCGCAGTGGCGTACACGGGGCGGCGTCAGTCTCAGTGCTGGCCAGCACCTTGTCGTTGGGCGGCACCGTGCGGGGAGCGACCAGTTGGAACGTGGCGGCACGGCGCACCTATGCGGACCGTTTTGTTTCGCTGTTGAGTGAGCGGCAGCTGCCGTACTATTTCACCGATATGCAGGCGCATGTGCGTCATCAGCTGCGCAATGGCGGCACGTTGTCAGCGACGATGTATCGCGGCAAAGACGTGCTGGATGCCTCGCTGGCCGCGTTCGGCGATTCCACACAAGCTGGTGGCGGCGACATTCTCTTTGACTGGGGGAACTCCCTGCTCGGCGTGGCGTACACGCAGCCGCTCGGCGCGCGGTGGGGCGGAGATTCTACGCGGGTCATGCAGCGTCTCTCGTGGACCGGGTTCGGGACGACGCTGGATCTCGGCTCGGGGTCGTTTCGGTTTGTGAATCGCCTGAGCGATTCGCGGGCCTGGGGAGAAGTGACGCGCTGGCGTGGCGCGCAGGAGACGCTGCTGGGCTATGAATGGTCGGGGCTGCGCACCCGCTATGACGTGACCGCCGCGGCGTCGAGCGATCCCATTCTGGCGGTGGGGCAGCGCCCGTCGGCGGCGTCCGTGTATGTCGATCACACGGTGCGCGGGCGTCGCGTGGTGGCGCGCGCAGGTCTGCGGGGAGAAACGGTAACGGGCACGGGATGGGCGGGAGTATCGCCGCGGCTGTCACTCAAGTGGTTTGCCAATCCCAACCTTGCGCTCACCGTGGCTGGTGGAAGCACCACGCAGTGGACGCCTGCGCTTCGCAATGAGCAGGCACCCATTCGTATCTTCGACTTCTGGCTCACCGCCGATCGCAACACCCCGGTGGCGCGGGCCTGGCAGGGGAGTCTCGGAGGTGAACAGTGGTTCGGGGGAGAGCGCTTTGTGCGTCTCGAAGCATGGGTGAAGCGCTACAACGACCTTCCGTCCTCAAATCTGTTCAACGATCCCGATGTGCTGGGTGATGAGTTCATTGTGACTACGGGCCAGTCGTACGGCGCCGATGTGTTGGTGCGACAATTGGAAAGCGCGCGGGTTTCCGGATGGATTGCGTACTCCTACGCCGTGAATTGGCGCAACGGCGCCGATGGGCGCTTCGCACCGGTGCAGGACCGTCGGCACAACCTGAATGTGGTGACGTCGTTCCGGCCAGGTGGCGTGTGGAGCTATGGTGCACGACTGGGGGTGGGCACCGGCACCCCGTTTACGGATGTCGTAGGGCAGCTGGTCCGACGCCGCTACGACCCCATCACCAACAGCTTCGGCACGGGAAATCAGGAAGTACCGAGGGAACCCATAGGCGGCGTGCGCAACGGTGCTCGCTTTCCGCTCTTCCAGCGCATGGATCTGAGCGTCACGCGCACCAAACCGGGCAAGCGGACCTGGGCGCCGTATTTGTCGCTGGTGAATGCGTATAACGCGCGGAATGTGTTCACCCACTTTTTCGATTACAGCGACAACCCGCCAACACGTACCGCCATCTCGCAGTTTCCCTTCATCCCGACGGCGGGGGTGACGGTCTCATGGTGAATCCTCGGCGGTTAGTTCATGAGTCGTGGTGTAGGCTGCTGCACCGATTGTGGCACACGCACTGGCATGCCGCCACGGTGGCCGCCGCCGGCTGTCTGTCGGCGGTGCTGACAGGCTGTGAGTCTACGCCGGTGGAAGTGGCATCGCCTACGGCGGCCATTGTCATTCACGCCGTGTTGAATCCCGATGTCACGGAACAGGTCATTCTCGTCGAGTCGTCGCTTACGGGACGAATTGACATCAATGACGATCTCAAGTTCAATCCGCTCGATCCCATTCGGACAGCCGGTGGTGCTCCCATCTCCGGCGCTGAGGTCCGCTTGCTGACCGAAGGCGACAGTGTGGGCGTGCGTGCCGCTGAAACATTGGTTGGAACACGGGGCACGGGCCGGTACGTGGTGCCCCAGGCCGCACTCGCCGTCCAGCCTGGGCGTCGGTACCAGCTTCGTGTCCGTACTGGTGACGGGCGCGAGGTGACCGGAACCACGCTGGTGCCAGGGGCACCGGCCGGGTGGACGCCGGGCGCTGGCGCAGTGGCCACGCCGGTCCTGTTTGATCGCGGCCGCGATACCCTGCAGCTCCGCTGGCCCGCGGTGCGTGATGCACGGACCTACGCCATTCGCGTGGAGACGCCGTATGGACCGTGGGCGCTTTTTGCCGACTCTACCCAGTTCACGCTGGGGGGAGGGCTGCGAAACTTCTTTGCCGATGGACTACCCTCCGTCTGGCTTCCCGGCTTTGTCCAGATCGCCAGCGTGGTGGCCGTGGACGCCAATTTCTACGATTACAATCGCTCAGGCAACGATCCGTTTGGCGGGACAGGGCTCATCAGCAGTGTGCGTGGCGGCATTGGCCTGTTCGGAAGTGTGGTGAATATGCTGCGCCGAGAGGTAAGCGTGACCGAGCGCCAGCGTTTTCCGCTGGATGCGCGCTGGCGCGGGACGACCAGTAGTGGCGGCGTTGTCGAGATGGATCTCTGGGTGGACGTGGCCGGACCGACCGTCAGTTCGGTGAGCGGTCGCGAGGTGACGACTCCGCGGCGGTATCTGCTCGGTACGTTGCGCGGAGAAACCCTGCGTCTCGTGACGCTGGCGGCAGCCTCGAGTGCGGACACGGTATCCGTGTTGAGCGCCCGACTGGCCGGCGATTCACTCGTGGGCAGCTACGATACCCGCTTTGCGACTACCGGCCCCCGGGTGTTCCGGCGGATTGTGCGGTAGTCACGTATGTTCACAGCGCGTACCCGCCCGTAAACACTCCTGCACGGCCAACGATAATGACAGCGAGCCACACCATGGGTTTCAGCCGCGCGGTAGCTGCGGCGGCACTGGTCCTGCTGGGCATCGCCTCCGCACCAGTGGCTTCGGCACAATCAACCCCAGCCGCGGCACCAGCTCGTGCAACCGCACCAACGGCGGCACGGGACTCGGCGGATGCTCTCGCCACTTTCCGCGAGAACATTGCCGCCATTCATCAGCGTAACAAGCCGCGCTATCTCGCGACCTATGTGCATACGGAGCGCCTGGTACGCCATTCGCCCAATGCCTTGGAAACCGGATACGCCGGGTGGCCTGCCATTACCGACAGCGCGTGGCCTGATACTCTCATTGTGCGCGAGATGCGGGTGGTGCCCATAGCCCCCGGTGTGGTGTACGGCTACTACCGCTACATTGGCGTGCCGTCGCCCGGTGATACACTGACCGGGGTGTCCACGCGCGTGTTCGTGCGCACGCCGGAGGGGATGCGCATTACGGTGACGGCCTCGTGGAACGATGCCGTGCAGGCGGGGAAGAAATAGCGAAAAGCGCGTCAGGGGGCGCGTCGTTTGTCCAGTACAACGGCGCCGTCCTTCATGACCCACACGACCCGGCGTTGGCTCGTCGGCAATGAATCGGAGCCTACCATTGGCCCGTACCGCGAACTTCGCTTACACCGGCAGCAGCGGAAGAAAGACATTGAATACGGTGGATACCCCTGGTTCGGATTCCACGGAAATGTGTCCGCCGTGCCGCTGCACACCGCCATACACCATCGAGAGGCCAAGGCCGGTCCCGCGTTCCCCCTTGGTGGAGAAGAACGGCTCAAAGATCCGATTCAACTGGGATCGAGGGATGCCCACACCGGTATCGCGTACGGCGAGTCGGGCACACGGTCCTTCGGGGAGGGCGACTTGCGGCGCCGTGGAGAGCGACGCCGATGGGCCAGGCGTCTCCACCATTCCACTTTCAATGGTCACCGTGCCGCCCGCGGGCATGGCCTGAATGGCGTTGGTCACCAGATTGAGCAGCAGCTGATCAAGGAATGTGGCATCGATGGAAACGGCCAGAGGCAATTCGGTGAGCGCGAGCTGTACGGACACACCGGGCGCCGCGATGCGCTGGGTCATGGGATAGAACGCGCGAATGGCCTCGCTGAGGTCTATCCGTTGCGGGTGAACGACGTCGCGGCGCGCCACCGCGAGCAACTTGCGCGTCAGTGACGTAGCGCGCCGGGTAGTATCGAGAATGGCCATCAGCTCATCGGCAACATTCTCGCCGCGCGCCACCCCCTCCAGCGCGACCTCCGTATTGGCAAGGATGATGCTGAGGATGTTGTTGAAATCGTGGGCAACGCCTCCGGCGAGCATCCCCAGCGACTCCATGCGTTGCGCAGTCTGCAATTGCTCCGTGAGCTTCCGCTCGGCATCCAGCAGAAACGCGAATCCTACGCGGTCCGCAACCGACGCCACAAAGTCCTGTTCCTCGAACGTCCAGTCGCGCGGTACGTCGCGCTGCTCAACACACACAATGCCAAGGGCAAGGCCACGGGCGCGAATGCCGCTGTCGAGGAGTGCGCCAATGCGTAGTGGTTCGATGTACGTCGTGCGCAGATCGTCGAGGGCCGGATGCACGCGCGCATCGGTAATGACGAGTGACCGCTCTTCGTGAAATGCCGCCCAGTACTTCGGAGTATCTATGGAAGACAACTCGGTGCTGGGGAGCGGCTGCAGTCCGTTATCCCACAAGAGCACGCAGCGCATCGTCGCCCGGGTATCGTCGTAGCGCCAAATGCTTACACGTTCAACGCGAAGCGTTTGCGCTGTGCGTTCGGCGATCGCGGAGAGTTCGCTCTCAAGACCGGGCCAGTTGAGATTGGCGAGCTCGGCGAGCATATGTCGCATTGACATGTGACGACGGGACCGGGGGCCGAGGGGGGAATATCCGCGTGCGCACACGCCGCAATACTGGAGTATCTATCGGAGCCCCTCGTTCGTCGAGTCACAATACGCGTATGGCCACCAATTCATGGGCACGTAGGGTGTCTCCGAGATGCCATGGCGAGAATTCCGGGAATATTTTCACGAACTAGGAACGCACACGGTCACGAAGCCACGTATTGACGCTTGATTCGTACGTCCCTGTTCGCAAAAGGACCGGCGCCGGCGGCGTAGGCGTGTACTTCGGGCGTGCGGTCGGCGGGCGCGAGGCGGAGTGACTCCCGGAAGTCCTGATTCACGGTAGCGAGGGCCTGCAGCAGTACCTCATCGTCGGCGGCGCTCCAAGCGTCGTGTGGTGCGGACGTCTCTTCCACGGCAATCACGAGCCGCTTGTCGCCCGTGGCGTCTTCGGTGGTCCCCAGCTGAAACCCGTCAACGCGCGAGGCCAGCTGTGGCGTGCGGCAGATGGCATCCTGCACGTCGGTAGGCGGAATTTTGCAGCCGTACCAGCTCACACTCTGATCGGCGCGTCCGTACAGAAAGAGTACGGGCAAATCGAGTACTTCTGGCGCCAGCTGGGTGATGTCCACACCGTGCGCCGTCAGCACCCGCGCAATTTCCGCGTGGCGTACCACGTGCCCCAGATCCTGAATGTTGTAGCGAATCTTGGGCGCCAGATAGCCTGGGCGGCAGATGGTCACCAGCAGTTGGCCATCCGGTGTGGTCTCGAGAAAGAATTCCGCCGGATTGTATTGAAAGAGCATGGGGAGTGCGCCCTGCTGCTTCACCAGATCCCGCGCAATCTCCGGGCGGGCCTGTAGCAGGCGGCGCAGGGCGATGGTGTAGTCCGTTTCGGCCGCGATGTTGAGTTCAAGATCGGACGCGCCATACGATCCGTACACCCGGGCAACCCCCCGTTGCTGAAAGAGGGCGCGCATGGACTCACTCATCCCTTCGCCGCCGTAAATGAAGGAAACCTGAAAGGCATGCCAGTTCACGCCGGCGCGATCGAGCAACTGCCGGAGAAACGGGGGATAGCCCATCACCACGAGATGGTGCGTCTCACCAAACTCCCTGATCGTGTGCGCGATTTTGTCGATATCCGGACCAAGGGCCTTGAGATGCCCCATGGTGGAGAGCGCCATGGTGAGGTTGATGCCCGTGGCCCACGGACCCAGCGCGAAGGCATTGATGAAAAGCAGCGGACGAGATCCCACGAGCCGGCGCGAGAGTCCCATGCGAATGGTGCGGGCATTGGCGCGACGTTCTGCGGTACCGCGGACCCACGAGGTCGGTCGCCCGCTGCTGCCCGATGATTCGTCAAAGAGCACGCCGTGCGCAGGAATAACACCATCCATACACCGCTGACCGATGGCAAAGCGCTGCACGTAGCTGCGTTTGTCGGTCATGGGAATCCCTGCGTCTGCGCGTTCGTTCACCACGGTGGCATAGGCCGGTACCCGGCGACGCGCCTGGGCAAATCGGGCCCGTACACCAGCGCGGCCAATGGCCCAGCGTAGTCGTTCAAAGCCAGGGAGGAGCAAAACAGAGCGGCAGAGACCGGAGTGGTGCAAGCCATCGATCAGAGCCGTTAGCAGACGATCAGGTACCGAAGTCATGAGAACTGCTCCGTGTCATTCAGGAAGATGGCGGATGTCGGAATCCGCAGGCTGCGTGGCGGCTGGTCGCTGTACCCCATGCGCGCGAGCAGCCACATGGTGTTGGCAGGTCTGGACGGGCCGAGCATGGAGAGAAACCGCTGATGCGCGTCCGGGTTGGTGACCACCGAACCGAACGGGTGCAGGTGCACGCCCGCTTCCGACAAGAGCAGCCAGGCGTGTGCGAAGACCCGGCCGGCCCGTACCCAATCGGCAGGCGTGACGAAGGGCCCCGACCACCAGGCGAGCGTCCGGGTGCCGCGCATGCCGTGGGTGAGCAGTCGCTTGCCCAGCGCGGCCCGTGCCCCGTGCTGCCAGGCGCGATGGTTATCGAAGAAGTCCCGCAGCAACCAGCCAGGGAAATGCATGCAGCGTGACCAGAGGCCGTCGTTGGTTGCCTGCGCCTGCTGATCGGACGGACGAATCCAGCGGCGCAGTTCCGTGCGGGCCACCTCACTGTCCATATCGGCAAAGACGGCGTCGCGATTGATGGCTATGCCAGCGCGCACCTGTGCCCGGTCATGTGTCCAGCCAAACTGATGGCCTTCCGTGGCACTGCGCCGCTGAATGGTCTCCAGCACCTCGTTGTGCACACAGCTGCCGTCGTAGGGGAGACGTGAGGTCTGTCGTTCGCAGAGGGCGCTGCGTCGGGCCCGGGCATCGAGGCGCTTGGGGAGCGGCTCGAGCGACAGCATGGCGACCAGAACGGGCGCCCGCACCGTGTAGTCGATGGGCGCATCCACAAACTCGGCCGACAGGGCATACCCCTGCGCCGCAAATGCTATGGCCAGGTGCTCGGCGAACATGGACAGCGTGACCATGGTGAACGCCGACTGCGGATCCGTATTGGGTAGCTGGCGATCGGGGTCGCAACAGAGTTCGGCCTGCCAGGCGTTGAGCAACCGGAGCCGCCACGGCTGCATGTTGTGGGGCGACGGTGTCCAACGGGCGTAGTGCAGCGCCTCGGCCCAGCGTCCGTCGTGGTCGGCGGTGGCACGTACGGCCGGGGTGGTAGGCCACACGGGCGGCTTCACCAACCGAGGTGCGCAGGCCGCCAGCGCCAACGCTGACGAGGCCGCGCCCGTTGATCGAAGGAACTCCCGTCGCTGCACGCCGCCTCCCAGGGTCTGCGCCGCCCACGAACGGCGCCGGAACTGGCGCGGCGTCGGGGCGACCTACGAGTGGCAGTATCGGGGCGCTGCGAAAGGGGACCAATACGCCGTCTGACGTAGATGTCCTTGGGGTTGTCCTGAATATTCCGTCACATTTCCCGCCTCCCGGCCACTGTGCTGCGCATTTCCTGGTGTTCTGTTGGCAGCACGTTGGTGGTGGCCTGTGCACTTTCGATCGGTACGGCCACGGGGCAGGCACAGCCGGGGCCGTCTGCTCCCGTCGCAGCCAGCGTCGTACCGCGCGCGCCCAAGGTGGCTCAGGCCACCCGTCTGTCAGGCGCGGCGCCGCGCATTGATGGCGCGCTGGATGATCCGGTCTGGCAGTCGGCCACTCCACTACGGGATTTCGTCCAGCGCATCCCCGATGAGGGCGCCATCCCGTCGGAGCGCACCGAGGTGCGCGTGCTGTACGACGACCGCGCACTGTATGTCTCAGCGCACCTCCGACGCCAGGATCCGGCGGCTATTCGCACGTCGGTGACCCGCAGGGACGGCGAGAGCGATGCGGAGACGTTTACGGTCTCGTTGGACACCTACCTTGATCGCCGCACGGCATACAGCTTCACGGTGTCATCCGGAGGCGTGCGGGGCGATGCGTATCACTCCCAGGATAGTGAAGACAGCGGACGCGAACTCCAATTCGATCCCATCTGGAGCGCGCGGACACAGGTAGACAGCACGGGCTGGACGGCGGAGATGCGCATCCCCTTCTCGCAGCTGCGGTTCAATGCGGCCAGTGAACAGACGTGGGGGATGCAACTGACACGGTATGTGGCTGACAAGGCCGAACGGATTCAGTGGGCGCTCATTCCCATTGATGCGGCGGGGTTTTCGTCGCGGTTTGGTCGCCTGGAAGGTATTCGAGGGTTAGCGCCCGCCCGGCGCGTCGAGGTCCTCCCGTATATCGCTACCGAAGTGGCCTATCGCGCTGCCGACACGCGCGCCAACCCCTTTCTGGATCGTTATGGGGCCCGTCTTGGTGGTGATCTCAAAGTGGGATTGGGGCCCAATCTGACGCTGGATGCCACCATCAACCCCGACTTCGGTCAAGTGGAGTCGGACCCGGCGATTGTGAATCTCACCGCGTTCGAGCAGGTGTTTGAAGAGCGGCGGACGTTCTTCATTGAAGGCAATGAACTGCTCACCGGCCGTGGACAGAGCTTCATTGGCCGCCCCACGTGGTTCTACAGCCGCCGCGTTGGAGCGCCGCCGAGAGGGTCGGTACAGGGCGACTACGTGGATACGCCAACAAATACCACCATTACGACTGCGGCGAAGGTCACGGGCCGCCTCAAGTCGGGGCTGTCCGTTGGAGCGCTGGCCGCGCTCACACCGCGCGAGTTTGCGCGGAGCTATACAGCGGCCGACGAGTCCACGGGGCGCACCGCGGTGGAACCGCCCAGTTCCTTCGGCGTGATGCGCTTGCAACAGGAGTTTGGGTCGCAGCAATCGAACGTGGGCGTGTCACTGACGTCCGTGCAGCGTGCGTTGGATAGCCGTGGCGGGTTGGAGGCGCTCCTTCCGGGCAACGCCGTGGCCGGTGGTATCGATTGGAAATTGCGCTACAAGCAGGGCATGTACGAGATCACCGGATGGGTAGGCGGCAGTCATGTGTCGGGAAGCACCGCCGCCATTACTCGTCTGCAACGCAACAGTGCGCACTTCTTTCAGCGCCCTGACCAGCAGCACATCGCGTTTGACAGCACACGGCGTTCGCTCACTGGCAACAGCGCATCACTGCGTCTGGACAAGAACGCCGGCCGGTTTACGCTAGGTGGCATCCAGATTTCCGCCCGTTCCCCGGAGTTTGAAATCAACGATGCCGGTCAGATGCGCAGCGGCGACGATATCGATTTCAACGCCGATGTGCAGCTGCGCGATACCAAACCCAACAAGTATGTGCGGCTGTTCAATTTCGGCACGGCCACACAGGCGGGGTGGAACTACGGGGGCATTCGCCAGTACTGGCGCGTCTCGGAGAACGCGAGCGCCACGTTGCACAACTTCATGCGGGTGAGTGCCGGCGTGACCTTGCATATGGGGTCGCAGAGTGACGATCTCACGCGAGGTGGGCCACTGATGGCCACACCCAATGGCTATCAACTCACCGCCGCGCTGAACAGTCGCGCCAACGTGCCCACCACCTGGTCGGCGCGCACCACCTATTTCGACGACACCTTTGGCGGATGGAGTGTGAGTACGTCCACCACGCTCACGGTACGTCCCGCTTCACGCTGGCAGGCGTCCATGGACCCCACGTGGTCGCGGGTGGTGGACGGGCGGCAGTACATCGCAACGCGCAGTGGCGGGCGCAGCGCCACCTACAACCAGCGCTACATCTTTTCGTCCATTGAGCGCAGTACCGTCTCGGCGCGGTTTCGGTTGAACTATGCCTTTACGCCCAACTTCACGGTGGAAGGGTACGCCGAACCGTTTGCCGCCAGCGGCCGGTTCTACGATCATGGGGAGCTGTCGGCCCCACGCAGCGCCGAGCAGCGTGTGTATGGCACCGAGGCCAGCGGAACCTCCGTCATGGTGAACCCCGATGGCACGCGAACCGTGCGCGATGGCGCGTCAACATTTACACTACCAGCACTCGACTTCAACCGGCTCTCGTTTCGCTCCAACCTCGTGCTGCGTTGGGAGTGGTTGCCGGGAAGTACCGCGTTCCTGATCTGGCAGCAAAGCCGGGCTGGCCAGGACCCGACCGGTCGCCTCATTGGTGCCGGTGATCTGCTGGACGCCACGCGTTCCGCCGGAGACAATTTCCTGGTGGCCAAGCTGAGCTGGCTGTTCGGGGTACGGTAAGCCGGGACCACCGAGATGGGGCCGTTGTGACAGCCGGGTAGCCTGACCGGGTACAGCCCGGCAATCCCGCGCGATTTCCCCTGTCCCCACCCCATATGCGCCGCTTTCACCGTGTTTCCGTTGCCCTGCTGAGCGCTACGGTGCTGCTCGCGTCCGCTTGCTCCAATGGTACGGCACCCAGCGACCAGGTCACGGACTCGCTCACAGTGCTTCCCCGGGCGTTGAGCGGCGCGGAGCAGCAGGCCATCACGGCCGGCAATGACTTCGCGCTCCGGCTGCTGCAGCGTGTCACCAGTCAGCAGTCGGGGAACGTACTGCTGTCGCCACTCTCCGTGTCGTTGGCACTGGGGATGACCATGAACGGCGCGGCGAACGAGACGCAGAGCGAAATGCAGCGCACGCTGGGGTGGGGGAGTGCGAGTCGCGCTGACATCAACGTGGCGTATCGTGACCTCATGAGCATGCTGCCGAGCCTGGACGCGAGTGTCACGGTGAAGCTGGTCAACGGCATCTGGATGCGGTCCCCTCTCACGGCGGATACCGGATTCGTCAGTGATGCGCGCCGTTTCTTCGGGGCCCCCGTAAGCAGCCAGCCCACGCCGCGCGCCATGTTCGATGCGGTAAACGACTGGGGGAACCGGGAGACCAACGGGATGGTGCCCAAGGTGCTGACCCAGGAGCCGCCGGATGCGCTGGTGATGCTCCTGGCCAATGCCGTGTACTTCGCCGGGTCGTGGCGTAACCGCTTCGATTCGGCCCGCACTACGACCACTCCATTCTCGCGGGAAGGTGGAACACCGGTAACGGTTCCCATGATGTCGCGTGACGGTGGGTACCTGGGGTTCCGGGATCAACAGCTACAGGCCGTGGATATGGCCTACGGCAACAGCGCCTATTCCATGCTGGTCCTCATGCCAACGACGCAGGCGATCGGCCCCTTTGTCGCCACGCTCGACACCACCCGCCTGCGTCAGGTCATGACCGGACTGCGGCCGGCCGGCAGTGATGAGCTGCTGCGCTTTCCGCGCTTCTCCCTCACAGGCTCACTGGAACTGTCCCGTGATTTGCAGGCGCTTGGCATGGCACGCGCGTTCGACGGGGCTGCGCAGTTTCCGCGCCTGGTGCCCAACGTGGCAACCAAGCTGGACTTCGTGCAACACGCGGTGAAAGTCGATGTCGACGAAAAGGGGACGCGTGCTGCGGCGGTCACGGTCGTTGGCGTGGTGCGCACGTCGTTACCGGTGGGCTACGTGTTCAACCGGCCCTTCGTTTTTCTCATCCGCGAGCGGCTCAGTGGCACCATCCTGTTTACCGGTGTGGTGCGCAACCCGTTGGGCTGATCGCCCAACGGGTTGCGGGAATGGCCGCGTTACGCCGCCAGCAGCTCCTGCTCCAGTCGTGCATAGCTCGCTTCCATACCGGTGGTCATGCCGGTGCCGAGAATCATGTCGCGCAGCTCCTTGCTGGGGTACGTGATCAGGATACTGAGCAGCGTACCGCCTTCCACCGGCGTGAGCGTCATCTCGTTGCGCGTGGCCGGACCGTCGGTGCCAATCATCTGTTCGGAGGTCACGGCGCGATGCGGCGCCATGCTTTCGAGCAGTTCCCCCTCGAAACCAAAGCGCTGCGCTCCGTCGTTGGATGCCCATTCGTAGCGATAGCGCTCACCAACGCTCTTTGCGACTTGGCATACCGGCATGGTCCAGCCATCGGGGCCGGTGAGCCATCGCTGCATGAGCGCCGGCTCGTGATGGGCGCGCCACAGCTGCGCCGGCGTGCCACGCACCACGCGACTCACGCGCACCTGCGTATCGTTGAGCAGCTGAGCGTGCGTCGCGAGTGTGGCTGCAAACGTGGCCAGGTCGGTGAGCACATCGTCAATCTGGCTCATCGCCGAGCGCATCCCTTCCATCATGCCCATCTCCACCAGCTTCTCCATCTCCTCGACGCTGTTGAAGTAGGTGACACTCCGGAAGCGTGAGCCGGTTTCAGTGGCTTCGAACATGAACGTCATGCGCATGCCGGGCAGGTCGGTGTTGGGTTGCCCGTGCTCATCGGCAAAGCCGTCTTCCACTTCAATGAGCTGATGTGGCGTGATCGTGAGAAAGCGGAACCACCCGCGCGAGATGGTGCCATCGGGGCCGGTCATGTGGTAGTGCGAATAGCCACCCACCGCCATGTCGTGACGGGTGAAGGTGGCAGGCCACTCGCGCGGCCCCCAGAAGCGCTCGAGCTTGCGCGGATCGGCGTACGCATCCCACAACCGGGCCAAAGGCACCGGGTAGTCGGCCACAATGGACAGGGTGAGCGCCTCGGCGTTGGACACGACTTCGGTGATGGGCATGCGTTACTCGGGGAGTGAGGTGGTGGGGTCGGCGAACAGCTCGTCGAGTTGGCTGAAACGGGAGATCCAGAGCTGCTCGAGTTGCATGAGCAGGGTGCGCGCTTGCGCGAGGCGTTGCGGATTGCTGCGCACAATACGCTCCCGCCCTCGAGACTCCTTGCTCACCAGCCCGGCCTCCTCGAGTACCGCGACATGTTTCTGCACCGCCGCAAAGGACATGTCGTAGCGCGACGCGAGCGCGGAGACCGACGCGGGCTCTCCAGCCAACAGGCGGGCCACAATGTCGCGGCGGGTGGCGTCGGCGAGGGCGCGAAAGAGCTGGTCAAGCTCCGGATCGGTGAGCGATAAACGTGCAACCATATGGTTGTATGATACGTTAGGCATGCCGGACGCGCAAGTGCGACATTTCGGGTGTCTTCAGCCGAGGAGTCGTCGCATGAAATCCATTATCCCCGCGCAGGCCATTGATGTGCCGCACGAGATGACCACCACCGGTTTTGAATTGCCGGGCTATCGCATCCACCAATCGCTTGGCGTGGTACGCGGCGTAGTGGTGCGTTCGCGGTCGGTATTCGGCACCATCGGGGCCGGTTTCCAGACCATTCTGGGTGGCAATATTTCGCTCTTTACTGAACTGGCCGAACGTACGCGTCTGCAGGCGTTCGACACGATGCTGCATCAGGCGCATCTGGCCGGCGCCAATGCCGTCATTGGCGTGCGCTACGACGCCAACGAAATCATGAGCGGGGTGACTGAAGTGCTCTGTTACGGCACGGCGGTGCAGGTGGGACCAGCGGCACACGCGGAGTAAGCGCCCATGCCTCCAGCCAAGACCGCCGCACTGCTGAAGACACTGCAGGCGCGCTTCACCAAGCATCCCGAACGGCATGCCAGCCTTGCGTGGGCCGATGTCGAGGCTCGGCTCACCGGCAATGCCAGCGCGCTTAAGACGTTGGCCGCGATGGAGGAGACGGGCGGTGAGCCCGATGTGATTGGGCAGGACCCCACGACCGGCGCCTTTCTCTACTGTGACTGTAGCGCTGAGAGTCCGGCTGGTCGTCGCAGCCTGTGTTACGACCAGGCGGCACTGGACGCCCGCAAGGAGAACAAGCCCGCGGGCAGCGCCGTGGGGATGGCGGCGCAGATGGGGATCACACTGTTGACGGAAGCGCAATACCGGCAGCTGCAGCAGCTGGGGGCGTTTGATCTGAAAACGTCCAGCTGGATTGTGACCACGCCGAGTGTGCGTGCACTGGGTGGGGCGTTGTTTGGCGACCGGCGCTACGATCAGGTGTTTGTGTATCACAACGGCGCGCAGTCGTACTACGCGGCGCGGGGTTTTCGCGGGATGCTGACGGTCTAGCCGCTACCGCGAAAAATGCAGTAGTACGTTCGACCGGTCGCCCAGAAACAGTCGTGCATCCTGACCGGTGAACGCGCTGGTCCCCTTGATACTCGGGTCACCCAGGGCCTGCGCGTACCAGCTTGCGGCCGGCGCGTTGGGCAAGTCCTGGAGGCGCACCGGCATGCGCGGCACGGGCGCCGGTGCGGTCATGGAGGGGAGATACGTGACGTAGTTCCCCTCGGCGTCGAACACGCGCGCCCCCGACACGTTATTGAGCAGCAGTACAAAGGCGTTGATCTCCGTGTTCCACGACAGCGACGGCCCCCAGAAGCCTCCGCCATCGGCCTGTTGCCATGAGCGCAATGGTGGCAGAATGGGCGTGGCCTGACCAATGGGCGTTGGTGTCCACGACTGTCCGACGCGTGGTGAGCTGGTGCCCTGCAACCCCGGGCCGCGCCACTCGCCGTTGTGCCAGCGCACCGCCTTGCTGCGCCCATCGGCGTGCAGTGGTGCATCGAGGTCCTGCAGGGGAATGCGCGCCAGTTGAATGCCCTGGGTGGCGGGATTGGCGCCCGAGTAATCCGTAAACGCGATGTACGCGTACACGCTGTCGGGGCCTACGGCCATGCTGGGGTCGCCCACGCCGCCGGCAAAGAAGCGAATGGGTAAGTCGCAGTGAATGGGAAAGCTGCCGTCGCTGAGAATGAGGCCGAGATTCCGCCAGCTCTGCCCGTTGTCCGTGGATTTGGCGAGACCAATGTGCGGCACTGACAGATACGGTCGCTCGAACGGCGCCCCGCATCGTACGTACGGCCCCTCCTCGGTGTGATACAGTCCGTACAGCGCCCCGGTGGATGGGCGACGGTACACCGACTCAATCCAGCGCATGGGGGTGTTGGTGGGCCCCTCGCTGGTGTTGATGTCGTGCACATACCACTTGCGCGTGGTGTCCCACGCAAAGGTGGGATGGTCGTCGGCGAACCGCGCCAGCGTGAACTGCTGCGCGCTGGCCGCATCCCGGGCGCCGTTGCTGCGCCACGCGTGCTGGTTGGAGACAATCTGGTAGAACGTGTCGCCCACCCAGAACGACGGCCGGTTGCAATCACTGCCCACTGGGCTGCTGATGCGAAGCTCCGGCGCTGGCACCAGCGTGAGCGTCGGTGGCACGAAGGGGGGCGCCGCGGGCTCGGGGGTGGTGCAGGCGATGGTGAGGCCAGCGAGCGCGATGGCGACAAAGGCACGGGAGGTCATGCGGCCAATGTGCCGCCGAGTACCTGGTCGCGCGACTCACGATGGACCATCGCCCCAGCTCCCTGCTGCTATCGGCTCGCGTTTCGGACCCGATACAGGTAGCTGAACTTCACAAAGGCGCCGTCACTTGTGCGGGCGATATCGCCGGGACGCATGGTCTCGGAGGCATCCACCGCTGTCCCGTAGCCCACAAAGACCACAGTCCCGGGGCTGGGCAGGTAGCTGACCAGCCAATCGGCGCGCCCCAGCAACGACTTGCGTGCGCCCTGTACCGACAGCGCGCCCGTGGATGTGCGGCGGAAGAGCGGCTGCTCCGTCCGCGGGTCGCGCAGTGCACTGCGATCGCGCGATTCCACCTGGCCAATGAAACGGAGAAACAGCGCCCGCGAGAACTGATACTCGAGGCGCAGCCGCGGAACGACCTGCGTGCTGAACACCGTGCCGTCACGCTCGCGCACAAACTGCTGATAGCGCAAGAGCGTACCAATGCGCACCTGTGAAGAAGGGCGCAGGTCGAGCTGCGCTTCCACTTCCCGTCGCCGCACGGTGGAGGTTTCGAAGAACTCCGGCTCCGTGCCGGCCGTTGCGGTGAGCGTGGCGCCGGCGCGTCGCCATTGCGGCGTGTTCAGGGCAAAGGCCACGTTGTTCGTGATCTGCGCCACGTTTGGTGTAAAGCTGGCGGTGTCGCGTCCTGTGGCCGAGAGCACGGCATACGACGTGTAGCGACGCGGATCGAAGTCCACGCGTTGCAGGTCGGGGGTGATACTCACGCGCCATCCGCCGCGGATGGTCATGGAGTTATCAATGGACACGCGCATCTCCAACGGCGTGTCCCGATTGCCAAACCCGTTGTAGCTCCAGAGCGAGCTGGCACTCAGAAAGTGTTGCCGCTGATCCCACCATCCACCTTTGCTGCCGAACATGGTGTAACGCTGATTGATCTGCGCGCGCACGAAATCCACGCGATTCACGAAGCCGGTCTGGGTTTCGAATTGCGGACTGAAGCCTTGGAGATTGAAGCGATACCCCAACGCCCGTCCGGTGCGACCATGGCTGGCCTCCCACAGTGCGCCGGTGCGCGTCACGCTGTCGCGGGTCCTACTGGCAGCGTAGCGCAGGTCCAGACTGTACACGTTGGCGAACTGCAGCCGGGTGTCGAAGCCGGCCACGCGATTGAAGCGCGCCCCTTCGGAGCGGTCGGTAAACACAATGCCCGCATTGCTCTGTTCACCAAGATCACGGCGCAGTCGCACGATGTTGAAGCGCGGACTGGTCTTGCCATCGCTGCCGCTGGTGGGGGCGTCGATCGCCGACAGCAGCCCCACATCAGTGCGGGGAATCTTTCCCGTCAGCTTGATGGCGCCAAGCGGTTGCACAATGGAACGGGTATTCACCAGGCGATTGGGGGCATCAAACTGCTCGCTCCCTTCCACAAAGAACGGGCGGAGTTCCGGAAAGAAGAGGGCAAAGCGCACGTCGCCGGGAATCTGGCCCACGTCCGTTTCGACCTGGCTGAAGTCGGGGTTGGCGGTGGCGTTTACGGTGAAGTTCGAGGTAATGCCCCAGCGCACATCGCCGCTGGCTTCACTGCGGGTGCCGTAGCGCCATCCGTCGGAGTTCGGCCGCCCCGTCGTGGAGCTCACCGAGGTCGGCGTGAGGTCGAGCACCAGCCCGCGCTTCATGCCCGTGAGGCCACGCAGGTATCCCGATTGCGGCGTAAACGCCTGCAGCGAGCGGGAGGTGGGTGCCCACGTGTCCTGATAGCCGGTGCGTTGCGTCTGGCGTATGATCTGCACCCCCCAGTCCTGCGTCGATCCCATTTGAAAGCGGATGGACTTGAAGGGAATGCGCATCTCCACACTGAAGCCATCGTCGAGCAGTTGCCCTTTCGACTGCCATACATAGTCCTGCGACAGATCAACGGCTTGCAGCGACGCGCGTGAGACGCCGGGCCCGGCGGAGACATCACTGCGCATGCCGTCGGCTTGCACCCCGAACGCATTCACGGCAAAGACGAACGACCGGCGGTCGAGGAACGTATCCAAATGGATGGCCATCCAATCGTCGTTGGTAATGCGATCCCGCTCGGCCAGCGTGGCCCGGACGGTGCCGGGCGGGGCATAGGCGCGGATGCCGACATACAGGGCATCCTCGGCGTACCAGAGACGTACCTCGGTATTGTCCTGTGCCGGTCGCCCGTCCACGGGGCTGTACGACGAAAAATCGGTAAGCACCGACGCCTGCTGCCACGCCGACTCGGTGAGCGTGCCATCGATGGTGATGGAGTCCCGCAGGCGGGGGACATGCGCCGAGAGTTCGCGCGCGCGTCCTGAGAAGGTGCGGGCGACGACGGGGACCGGGGCGGGGGCCGCCTCCGGTGTGCTCCCGGTGGGACCGCTAACCTGCTGGAGCAACGCGAGCAAGACAGAAACCATGAGGGGATGTTAACTGCCTTGGGTCGTTGGGGCGATGTGCCGCTCACGCCGGTGGAGCGATGGGCGGCCAAGCGGCGTATGTTTGAGCGTGCCCCTCCTGACACTTCATTGTGACTGATCTCCCCACTGCGCTCGCCGCCGTTCTCGGTACCGCCTATCGCCTCGAGCGTGAGCTCGGCGGGGGTGGTCTTCGGTGTGCGTTCCTCTTTGAGGAAACTGCGCTCCGCCGGCGTGTCCGAGACGCCAAGCAGCGCGGGGACGGCGCTTCACAAAAGGCCACGCTGCATTGAGGAGTTCCTGGTGAACCGTTTGACCCGTGTCGTCTCTCCCACCGTCGCGCTGTTGGCGGTGGTCGTCGCTGCCTGCGCGCGTCCTGGTGCGGCTCGCGTCACGTCGGCGACACCCGCCGTATCGGTGCCAGCGGCGCCCGCGCCTGCCCCGCCCGTCGCCGCGCGCCCAGTGACCGTCGTCCCCAATCCCAATGCGCCCAAGGTGCTGGTGATTGCGACGGGCGGCACCATTGCCGGCGTGCAGAACGCGCCGGGAACATTGGGTTCCTATCGCGCCGGCACACTCACGGCGGAGCAGATCACGGGGTCGGTACCGGAACTCGCCCGTTATGCGCGGGTGGAGACCGAACAGTTCTCCAACGTGGCCAGCCCGCTCATCACGCCGGAGATGTGGGTCAAGCTCGCCAAGCGCATCAATGTGGTACTGCAGCGTGGCGATCTCGCTGGTGTAGTGGTCACGCACGGCACCGACCGCCTGGAGGAGACGGCGTTCTTTCTCTACCTCACCGTGCGCTCCAGCAAGCCGGTCGTGGTGGTGGGGTCGCAGCGCCCGGCCACGGGCATCAGCCCCGATGGTCCCATCAACTTGCTGAGTGCCGTGCGGACCGCCGCGTCGCCCAAGGCGACACAGAAGGGCGTGATGGTGGTGATGGACGACCGCATTCTGTCGGCGCGCGAATCACGCAAGCTGTATCAGCGCACCGGTGGCTTCAGTACCGGCGACATGGGGATGCTGGGAGTCGTTGCCTCGCAGGGGCCGGAGTTCTTCTTTGCGCCCGTGCGTCGCTTTGGAGAACGCAGTGAGTTCGACCTCGATGGCGTGGATACCCTGCCCAAGGTGGAGCTGACAATGTCGTACCCTGGTGGCACGGGGCAGACGTTCACCACCAACCCGAAGGGCGTGGTGGTGGCCACGACAGGAATGACCGCCGCCGAGAACGCGACGTACCGCGCGTTGCGGCAGACGGGAGTGGTCGTGGTGACCTCGTTTACGTCAGGGGAGAACGTGAATGGCGGCGGGGGTGGAGGCGATGGTCCGCCACCAGCGGCGCGCGTGGATACCACGGCGCCGCGTGATTCCGTTGCGCGCCCCGCAGCGCCTGCCGCGCCACCAGTACCGCCGGGTGTCGTTGCGCTGCACCTCACGGCCACCAAGGCGCGCATCCTGCTCATGGTCGCGCTTACCAAGACGAAAGATCCGCGCGAGATCCAGCGGATCTTCAACGAGTACTGACACGTCTTGATGACGGATCTTCGCGCGCAGCTCCAAACCACCCTGGGCGACGGCTACACCCTCGAGCGGGAGCTCGGTGGTGGCGGCATGTCGCGCGTGTTCGTGGCGCATGAGAACGCGCTGGGGCGCACGGTCGTGGTAAAGGTGATTGCGCCCGAGCTGGCCGAAGGGGTGAGCGCCGAACGGTTCGCACGGGAGGTGAAGCTGGCGGCGCGGTTGCAGCAGGCGAACATCGTACCGGTGCTCAGCACCGGCAGCTCGGGATCGCTGCCGTATTACACCATGCCGTTCGTGACTGGCGAATCGCTGCGGGCGCGACTGGCCAACGGCGTGCCGCTCACGGTATCGCAATCGCTCAGCATTCTGCGCGACGTCGCACGTGCCCTGTCGTACGCGCATGGACAGGGTGTGGTGCATCGGGACATCAAGCCGGAGAACATCCTGCTCTCGGGTGGCACGGCGGTGGTCACGGACTTTGGGATTGCCAAGGCGCTCAGTGCGTCGCGCACCATTGGCGACGGCGGTGCCGCTGCGCCAACGAGTGCGTCGCTCACGCAGGCCGGTGGTTCAATAGGCACGCCCGCCTACATGGCCCCTGAGCAGGCGGTGGGTGCTGATGTGGATCAGCGGGCCGACATTTACGCGTGGGGGGTGCTGGCCTACGAACTGCTCACGGGCGCTCATCCCTTTTCGGGCAAGGCGAACTCGGCGCAGATGATTGCGGCGCATCTCTCGGAAGCCCCGGTGCCGCTCACCCAGCGCAATGCCGTGTTACCGACCGCACTGAGTGACCTGGTGTTGCGGTGTCTCGAGAAGGATGCCGCGCATCGTCCGGCCAATGCGGAAGAAGTCTTGCAGAGCCTTGATGGCGTGGTAACACCAACGGGAACGACGGGCTCCCGTACGGGCGGCACGGTCACTCCGGCACGTGGTCCGCGCACGACTATGCTGATCGCGGGCGCTGTGCTCGTGGCGGCGGTCGCGGTGGCAGCGGTGGTGATGAAGCGTGGGGGCAATGTCGCGTCGTCCTCGGGCGCCGTCGCCAGCGCGGCGTCGGCTGCACCGAACCGCTCCATCGCGGTGCTGCCACTCGCCAATCTGAGCGGCGACAAGGCCGATGACTTTTTCGGGATTGGTCTTGCCGAAGAGATGACACGCGCTCTTTCAAAGACGGGCGTGCGCGTAATCGGTCGATCGAGCGCCGGCGCCCTGCAAGCGCGTGGCCTGGACGAAAGCGCCATCGCGCGCGAACTGGGCGTGGGCTCGTTACTTACCGGCAGTGTGCAGCGCGCCGCGGGGCAGGTGCGGGTGAACGTCTCGCTCGTGTCCGCCGGCGACGGTTCGGTCACGTGGACGGAGAAGTACGATCGGCCGCTCACCAATGTGTTTGCCTTGCAGGACGAGATCGCGCGGGCGGTGGCGACCAAGCTGCTCGGGGCGCTCGGCGGGGGACGCGCGGCGCAGGCCAGCCGGGTGGAGACCACCGATCCTGAGGCGTATGCGTGGTACTTGCAGGGACAGGTCTTGTTCGGCCGTCGCACGGCGGAGGCGGTGCGACAGTCCATCTCACTCTTCGAGCGTGCGGTGGCGCGCGACCCGAAGTTTGCGCGCGCGCAGGGCGCGCTGGCGTTAGCACTTACGTCGGTGCCGTTCTACGAGCAAGGCACGGCGCGTACGATATCGCCGCTCGCGCTCGCCGCAGCGCGCAAGGCCATCGCCATTGACTCCTCGGTAGCCGAGGCCTGGGTCGCCGTCGCCCAAGCGCAGGTGAATCTGTGGGAGAATCAGTCGGCTGAAGTGAACTTCCGGCGCGCTCAGGCCCTCGATTCCACGGTCGCGATCGCTTGGGGCTGGCACGGGCTGAGCCTCATGCATCTCGGCCGATTCGGCGAGGCACATGACCGCATGGCGCGGGCGCAGACGGCTGAACCCGCGTCACTGATTGCGCGCACATGGGGGGCGCAGCTGCTGCTGACGGAGCGCCGCTATCGCGAGGCGGATTCCGCCACGCGAGCCATCCTGTCGATGGATTCGACCTACGCCTTGGCGTGGGACGCACGCGGTGAAGTTCTGAGTTTTCTGGGACGGCACGACGAAGCGATCGCGGCTCTTCAGCGCAACCTCGAACGGCGTGCATCTAGCCTGCCGACCCAAACCGAGGGGATGCTTGCGTACGTTCTGGCACGAGCGGGGCGCGCATCCGAGGCGCGCCAGGTCATCGACCGATTGCGCGCGAAGAACGGGGGCGATCTACCCGCGATGGGGGTCGTCGCGGCGACGTTGGAACGGCTGGGCGATCATCAAGCTGCAGTTGTGACGCTGGATCGCGCGGCGAAGCAACCGGACAACTGGTTGAATATGGGTAACCGCGCCGAACGCTATGATGCGCTGCGAAAGGATCCGCGCGCGGATGCGATCATGAAGAGTATCGAGCAGTGAGCGATCTGCGCGCGCAACTGCAATCCACCCTTGGTGACGGCTATACCCTCGAGCGCGAGCTCGGCGGTGGCGGGATGTCGCGGGTGTTTGTAGCGCAGGAGCATGCGCTAGGGCGTGACGTGGTGGTCAAGGTGCTCTCCCCCGAGCGGGCCGCGTCGCTGAGCGCTGAACGTTTTGCGCGCGAGATCAAGCTCGCCGCGGCGCTGCAGGACCCGCACATCGTGCCGGTGCTGGCCGCGGGCGCCACGAACGAGGGGCTGCCGTACTACACGATGCCTTTCGTGCGCGGCGACTCGCTGCGCGCGCGGCTGGTGGCCGGCGCAGTGCCGGTGGCCGAGGCACTCGGCATTCTGCGCAACATCGCCCAGGCGCTGGCGTATGCGCACGAGCGCGGCATCGTGCACCGCGACATCAAGCCGGAGAATGTGCTGCTCTCGCGGGGCACGGCGGTGGTGACCGACTTCGGGATCGCGAAGGCGCTCTCGGCCTCCAGCACCAAGGCCGAGGGTAACACCCTCACCTCGGTGGGCACCTCCATTGGCACGCCGGCCTACATGGCGCCGGAGCAGGCGCTGGGCGATGTGAACACCGACGCCCGCGCCGATCTCTACGCGTGGGGCGTGGTGGCATACGAGGTGCTCGCGGGCGCGCATCCGTTTGCCGCGCGCAGCACGCCGCAGGCGATGGTGGCGGCGCATATCAGCGAAGCGCCGCCTTCTTTTGACGCGGCCCGGTTGGGTATACCGCGCGACGTCGCCGCGCTCGTCATGCAGTGTCTGGAGAAGGACCCCACGCAGCGCCCGCCGAGTGCGGATGCGCTGCTTGCTCGATTAGCCAGTGAGACGTCGGGAAGTGTCGAGCACGCGACGGTGCCGAGTCGGCGACGCGCGCCGTCGTTGCTGGTCAGCGCGGCGGTAGCCGTGCTTGCCATTGCCGGCTGGGCACTGCTTCGCCCGGGCGCCACCGAGCCGAGCGCGTCACGCACCGGCACCCCCGCCACCGACTCCACCGCGCCGGTGCGTTCGCTCGTCGTACTCCCCTTCGAAAGTGTGGGCGGCGACACGGCCAACGCGTACTTCGCCGAAGGGATGGCGGACGAACTGTCCAACGCCCTCACGAAAGTGCCAGGGCTCCAACTCACGGCCCGCAGTTCTGCAGCGGCATTCCGTGGCAAGAACGCCTCGGTGCAAGCGATCGGCAAGGCGTTGAACGTGGGCGCCGTGCTCGAAGGCACGGTGCGTCGTGCCGGGAGGAAGCTGCGCGTGTCCACGCAACTCACCAACGCCAGCACGGCTACGGTGATGTGGAGTGAGAGCTACGAGCGCGATGCGACGGACGTCTTTGCCGTGCAGGATGACATTGCCAACGCGATTGTCAGCGCGCTGCGCGTCACGCTGACCGGTGGTAACACCAACATTGCCCCTGCCGCGCGCGGTACCAGTAATCTCGAGGCGTACGATCTCTACCAGCGCGGCGTGTACTTCTACGAGCGCCGCGGGCCAGGGCTGTTCAGAGCACGCGAGTACTTCGAGCAGGCTATTCGGCAAGATCCGAACTTCGCCCGCGCGTATGCCGGGCTGGCATTGACGTGGCTCGGCCTCCCCATTTACACCGATGTGTTGATGCGCGATGCCCTGCCGCGAGCGCTGGACGCGAGTCAGCGGGCGGTGGCGCTCGACTCGATGTCGGCCGAGAGTTGGGTCGCCTTGGGGTTGGCCCATACGCATCAGCACCAGTGGCAATCGGCCGACCTCGAGACCGCACGCGCCGTACGACTCGATCCACGTAACGCGAACGCATGGCTCTATCGTCAAGGCCTCCTGAGCGCGATTGGTAGCGCAGAAGCGGCGGCCGAAGCAGCGCGCCGGGCCGCTGCGTTGAATCCGATGAGCGTCGGCACCCTAGGCAGCGCGTCGATGGCGCTATCGCTGGCCGGTCAGCACGCGGAGGCGATGGCGTTGAGCGACCGCGCATGGGAGATCGACTCTACGCTCGGCACACCGATCACCACGTCCCTCTTTGCCCTCTTGGACGGCGGGCGGCGGGCCGAGGCGAAGCGACGCGCGGAGATCGTGTTGCGGACAGCGACACGTCCGCAGGTGCTCGCACGCGCTACGTATGTGCTCGGTACGGCTGGTGAACGAGCGCGCGCGTTGACCATGGCACGGCAGTTGACCGAGCGGTTCGCGGGTAGCGTCGAGGGAGCGAATAGCCTTGGCACGGCGTGGTTGGCCGTGGGCGACACCGCCCGCGCGCTGACTTTGATGGAGCGTGCCGTCACGATTCCGGACTATTTCGTGCTTTCACACCTAGGCTTGCGGATGTACGATCCTGTCCGCCGCAGCCCCCGCTTCTCGGCCATCGTTCGCGAGCTCGGTCTCGACGTAGCGCTGTTCACGTCGCCCAACGGCGGGCGGCCGCGATGAGCGGGCGTTTGGCGGCGTCTTTCCGGCGGCCGGCACTTGTGTGCGGTAAGAAGACCGCGTAATTGTACCACATGTATTCTCGTCGACTGAAATCCCTCCTCGCGTCGTCCCGAAAGAGCGTGCTGCTGCTCGGGCCTCGACAGGTCGGGAAGTCCACGCTCATGCGCGCGCTGCACCCCACGCTCGAAATCAATCTCGCGCACGAGGCCACCTATCTCGAGTTCGCGCGCAATCCGCTCGAACTCGAATCGCGCCTCGACGCGCTGCCCGCGCCCAAGGAATCCGACGCCCTGCGCACGATCTTCATCGATGAAATCCAGCGCAGCCCGAGTCTGCTCAACACCGTTCAGTCGCTGCTCGACCGACCGCAGCATGGCCTGCGCTTTCTCCTCACGGGTTCGAGTGCACGGAAGCTCCGTCGCGGCGAAGCCAATCTGCTGCCGGGGCGGTTGCACGCATATCGCATGGGACCATTGACCAGCGCCGAGATGGGCTACGACGTCCCGACGACGACGGCGCTGATGCATGGTACCCTGCCGGGAGTCCTCGCGGAGGAGTCGGTGCGCGACCGCGAGAAAACGCTGCGCAGCTACGCGGCCATCTATCTCCGCGAAGAAGTCCAGGCCGAAAACCTGACACGAAGCCTCGAAGGGTTCGCTCGATTCCTCACGGTGATTGGGGAGTGGGCGGGGGCGCACCTCGATCTCGCCAAGATCGCCACGGCCGCGCAGGTGAGCCGTATGTCGGCGGGGCGCTGGCTCGACGTGTTGGAGGATACGCTGCTCATCCACCGCGTTGACGCGTTCGCCAAGAGCGCCACCCGCCGATTGGTGCAGCATCCCAAGGCGTACTTCTTCGACGTCGGCGTGCTCAACGGACTGCTCGGAAACTTCGTGGCCTCGCCCGATCGCATCGGTCGTTTGTTCGAGCATCTGGTCTACACGCAGCTGGTGCACAGCGCCGCCGCGTTCGACGAGGACGTGCGGGTCTCCGCCTTCCGCACTGAGCATGGCGCGGAAGTGGATTTCATCGTCGAGCGCGGAAGCGACCTCTTCGCCATCGAGGTCAAAGCCTCGCGCACCGTGGCGCCGTCAGACCTGGGCGGCTTGGCGCGCTTTGTCGACTACTATGGCAAGCCGCATCGGCGCATGGTGTGGTACCTTGGCAAGGAGCCCAAGCGCCTGGGAGACGTGGACGTCTTGCCGTGGCAGCAGGGCCTCAAGGCCATCGGATGGTAAGGACCTCGTGACGACCGACCTGCGCGCACAACTCCAATCGACATTGGGCGACGGCTACACCCTCGAGCGCGAGCTCGGCGGGGGCGGCATGTCGCGCGTGTTCGTGGCGCGCGAGAATGCGTTGGGGCGCGAGGTGGTGGTGAAGGTGCTGGCGCCGGAGCTCTCGGCGAGTGTGAGCGCCGAGCGCTTCACGCGCGAGATCGCGACGGCAGCACGGTTGCAGCAGGCGAACATTGTGCCGGTGCTGGCGGCGGGCACGTCGGATGGCGTGCCGTATTACACCATGCCGTACGTAAAGGGCGAGTCGCTGCGCGCGCAGATGGCGCGTGGCATGCCGTTGTCGATGCACGATCGGCTGAATGTGTTGCGCGATGTGGCACGCGCGTTGGCGTACGCGCACGGTGAAGGGGTAATTCACCGTGACATCAAGCCGGACAACATCCTGCTGTCGGCAGGCACCGCGGTGGTCACCGACTTCGGGATCGCGAAGGCCATTAGCGCGGCGCGTACCTACGATGGCCCGCCGGCGGGTACCAACGATGGCACGCTCACGCAGGCCGGGAGCAGCATAGGGACGCCGGCGTACATGGCGCCTGAACAGGCCGTCGGCGATGCCGTGGATCATCGCGCCGACCTCTACGCGTGGGGCGTGGTGGCGTACGAACTGCTCAGTGGCGCGCATCCGTTTGCCGGCAAGACGGGCACGTCCCAGTTGATCGCGGCGCATCTCACGGAAACGCCCGTTGCGCTCGCGATGCGATCGCCGGATGTGCCGCGCGAGGTGGTGGCGCTGGTCATGCAGTGCCTCGCCAAAGCCCCGGGAGATCGCCCGGCTTCGGCCCATGTACTGTTGGAACAGCTCGCGACCGTTTCAACGCACAGCGCCGAGCGGGCAGCCGCACCGTCCGGCGCCGCAACCGGTTCGCGTTCTTTCACCATGGTGGCGGCAGCACTGGTGCTGGTGGCAGGTGCCGCGGCACTTTGGTTCATGAACGGTCGCGGTGGCGACGGCGACACGCGCACTCCCGCTGCGGCAGGCGCGCCGGCGGAATCGCTCTCATCGCTGGCGGTGCTGCCCTTCGTGAACACGAGCGGCGATGCCAAGGATGAGTACTTCAGCGACGGCCTCACCGACGAACTTGCGCATGCGTTGTCCAAGCTGCCCGGGCTGCGTCTGGCAGGCCGCAGCTCCAGTTTTTCGTTCAAAGGCAAGACAATTCTCGCCCCCGACGTAGGCAAGGCGTTGGGCGTTGGTGCGATTGTGGAAGGCACGGTGCGCCGCGCTGGAGATCGCATACGCCTGACCGCGCAGCTCACGAGTACGCGCGACGGTCAGGTGCTCTGGAGTGATGCATTCGAACGTACCGGCGCCGACGTGTTTGCGGTGCAGGACGCGTTCACGAGTGCGATTGTTGCGGCGCTCACGCCACGACTTGGCCAGTCGCCGGGCCGCGGCATACGGTCCACTGCGACGGCGAGCGTCGCCGCACGCGGAACCACCGATGCGGTCGCATACGATCTCTATCTCAAGGGCCGCTACTACTGGGCGCAGCGTGGCGCCGGTCCACTCGACAGCGCGGTGAAGTATCTCGAAGCAGCGGTACAGCGTGACAGCATGTTCGCGCGCGGCTGGGCTGCACTGGCCTTGGCGTACGTGATCCGTCCCAACTTCAACTCCGACGTGGATTTCGCGCCATCTGATGCGAAGACGGAGATTGCCGCGCGTCGGGCACTGGCGCTCGATTCCACGAGTGCGGATGCACACGCGGCCATCGGCTTTGCGGCGATCCGCCAGTTCAACTTCGCGCAGGTCGCGACATCCATGGCCACCGCGCGACGACTTGAGCCGGCGAGCGCCATTGCCGCGCATTGGTCGGCCATCGCCTTTCACGTGCTGGGCGATACGGCGCAAGCCGACGAGCAGATGGAGCGGGCCCTCACGCTCGACCCGCTTTCGCCCACCACGTTCAACACGCGTTCCCGCATGCTCTCGGAGCGACGCCAGTTCGCGCGAGCGCTTGAGAACGACGCCAGGGCGGCGCAGCTGAGCACCACCTTTCTGACCAATTCGGCCCCGCCGTTGATATGGGCGGGACTGGCGGACAGTGCGTTTCGCGTGACGAAACGCGCCCTCGTGTCGGATCGGACCCGTGGTCGATTGGGGTACGCCATCCTGGCCGCCGCGGCTGCTGGCGAATGGAATGCCGCGCGCGCGTTGCAGCGGCAGATCGCTGCGCGTGGTGCCGACGTGCGATCGTTCGATCGCGCGGTCGCCGCGCTGGTGTTTGGTGATCGTGCTACGGCAGCCGCACTGTTTGTCGACCATCTCGAACAGGATGGCGCGCTCGCGAACCTGGCCTTCTCCGTCTGCTATCCTCCATACGACGGCATCCGCGCCGAGCCCGCGTGGAAGGCGTTCCTGGCGCGGCATCAGTTGAAGGAATGTCCGTACACATCGCCGTGGCCGATTCGGCCGGCGCCGACGGTGCCACGCTGAGGCGCATGGGAGGGTCGTCTATTCCGTCGTCCCTCCGCGTGGCGCTCATTGGGTTCGGTCCCGGCGGGGCATACTTCCATGCGCCGCTGATTGCGACGACGCCGGGACTGACGCTCAGCGTCGTGGTCACTAGCGATGAAGGTCGTCGCGCGCAGGCGCTGCGCGATTATTCCGGCGTTGCCGTAGTCGCCTCCGCGGCGGAGCTGTGGGACCGGTCGAGCGAGATTGACCTCGTGGTGATCGCCACACCGAACCGCAGTCATGCGCCGCTCGCACTGGCGGCGTTCGACCACGGAATCCACGTGGTCGTCGATAAGCCGTTCGCCGTGACCGCCGCCGAGGGGCGCACTGCGGCCGATGCCGCGCGCACCGCGGGACGACTGCTCATTCCCTACCAGAATCGCCGTTGGGACGGCGACTTTCTCACGGTGCGTGCCTTGCTCGCACAGGGAGCATTCGGCACCGTCCATCACTTTGAGAGCCGATTCGACCGCTGGCGTCCGCAGCCAACCGGCTCATGGCGTGAGTCCAGCGAACCAGGCGTGGCCGGTGGTCTGCTGTACGATCTCGGGAGCCATCTCATTGACCAGGCGTTGCTGCTCTTCGGCCCGGTGGCCGGGGTGTACGCCGAGCTGGACATGCGGCGGCCGGGCGTCACGGCAGAGGATGACGTGTTCGTGTCGCTCACGCACGTGAGCGGCGTGCGGTCGCACCTGCATGCCAGCGCGCTCGCGGCGCAGGCCACGCCGCGCTTCCGTGTAAGCGGGTCCGCGGCGTCGTTGGTGAAGTGGGGCCTCGATGTGCAGGAGGCGGCGCTCAAGGCGGGGATGAAGCCGGGCGGCGACGCGTGGGGTCAGGAGCCGCCCGAACGGTGGGGCATGCTCGGCACCGAAACGGCGAGCGCGCCGGTGCCAACACACCCCGGCAACTATCCGGCGTTCTATGCAGGTGTCGTCGCCGCCGTTCGCGGGGACGCGCCGCCCCCCGTGCAAATACACGAGGCCATCGCCATGCTCGATGTGATCGAAGCGGCGCAGCGCTCGGCGCGTGAGCGGCGCGTGGTGGAGCTGTCAGCGTCGAGCGCGTAGCGACCGTCAGCTCCGGCTGGCGACCGCCATCTCCAACGCCTCGGCCACTCCGTCCGACTCCACGTCGGCCACGATATGCTTTGCCAGCGCCTTGGCCACCGGCTCGGCGTTGCCCATAGCCACGGGCCACCCGACGATGCCAAGCGCCGGTGTGTCGTTGAGGCCATCACCGACGTACATCACTTCGTCGAGCGCCACGCCGTACTCGGCGGCGATCACCCGTAGCGCATATCCCTTGTCCACGCCGCGCCGCGTGAGATTCACGAACACCTGGTCCGGGAGTGCCGGACCCATGGCCGGAGAGATTTCCAACCCGTCGTGCGGCTCGGCCACGAGCGCGTCCAGCTCGTGGTGCGCCACGATCCACTGCGCGCGAACGATGGGCGGCGACAGCGATTCGTACGGCTGCGGCGCATAGGGCAAGCCAAGTACTTCGGCATGCACGCGTGCCACCCGCGTCTCGCTTTCCGTGACGTACTGCGAGTCCGTATAGAGTTCGAGCAGGCGATTCTTTTCGCGCGCGCGCGCGATGAGCATTTTGATGATGTCGTCGTCCAGCACCGCCGACTGCGAATGCCCGTCGTGCAGGCGCACGATGCTGGCGCCGTTCTGGAAGCAGTGCCATCCGGTGGCGTTCACCCGCTGCGCCAGCTCGCGCGTGACGCCAAAGCCCGGACGCCCCGAGCACATGGTGAGCTGAATGCCGGCGCTGCGCGCCATCTCCACCGCGTGCCAGACGGCATCGCGCACGGTGCCGGATTCCCCGAGCATGGTGCCATCTACGTCGAGGCACACCATGCGCACAGGGCGGCGTGAGCCGGCGCCGATGTCCCCGGCGTGCTGCTGTTGTGCGCTGCTCACCGCGCTGACGAAACAGAGGGTGCCATGGCCGCCGCGATTCCGGCGGCGTCTTCGCCAACGATGAGATGTACAACACCGCCGTCCATGCGCATCACACCGCGCACACCAGCCGCGGTGAGCGCGGACTCATTGAGTCGTGATGTGTCGTGCAATACCACGCGCACCCGAGTAAGTGCCACGGCGTCGGACTCGGCGATGTTGTCGGTGCCGCCGAGGGCGGCGGTGATGGCGGATGCGCGGGCGCGGTGGCCGTCGGTGATGACGACGGTTGGTGTGTCAGAAATGGCAGCCGGTGCGACAACGGATACGGGCGCAGACGCCGCCGGCATGGCACTCATGTACTCCTCCATGTCGGTCTTGAGGTTCTCCGATCGGGTCCCGAAGATCGCCTGCATGCCATTGCCCACCTGCATCACGCCGGATGCGCCCAACGCCTTCAGGGTCGAGGCACTGGCGCGAGAGACATCGTGCAAGTCCACCCGCAACCTGGTGATGCAGGCGTCGAGGTTACGGATGTTCTCCGGGCCGCCAAAGGCCGCCACCAGTTGGGCCGCCATACTATCGTCCACGCCCGCGCGAGTGCCCGAGGCTCGCTCCGCGTCTGCCGTGTCGTCAGACACCGAGGCACCGTCTTCCACCTCACGCCCCGGGGTCTTGAGGTCGCGCTTGAGGATCATGGTGCGGAACAGCGCGAAGTACATCGCCGCCCACAGGGGGCCCAGCCAGAGAAACCAGATCCCGCGCGTGGAGTTGGGGAAGAGGACGATGTAGTCGATCAACCCGTGCGAGAAGGTGGTGCCGTGCCGGATGCCCAGCTCCACCGCGACGAAGTACGCCACGGCGGCCAGCAGCGCATGCATGGCATAGAGCAATGGCGCCGCGAACATGAACGCGAACTCGATGGGCTCCGTGATTCCGGTGAGGAACGATGTGAGCGCCGCCGAGATCATGATGCCGCCCACCTTGGCGCGATTCTCGGGACGCGCAGTGCGCCACATGGCGAGGGCCGCGGCAGGGAGTCCCCACATCTTGAAGAGGTAGCCGCCCGCGAGGTAGCCAGCGGTGGGGTCGCCCGCGGCAAAGCGCGGGATCTCTCCGGTGAGCACCTGCCCTGTGGCCGGATCGGTGAACTGCCCCACCTGGAAGAAGAACGGCACGTTCCAGATGTGGTGCAGGCCGAAGGGAATGAGCGACCGCTCCACGACGCCGTACACGGAGAACGCCAACGCGGGATTGCTGTTGGCGGCCCAGTGCGAGAACACGTCGATCTGGTGGCCGATGGGCGGCCACACCACGCTGAGCACGATGCCGGTCACGACGGCCGCGAGGGCGGTGAGAATGGGCACCGATCGCTTGCCGGCAAAGAAGCCCAGATACGACGGCAGCGTGACGCGATAGTACCGGTTGTACAGCAGCGCCGCGATGGTCCCAATGAGGATGCCGCCAAACACACCCGTCTCAATAGACGGCATACCCATGATCTGCTTGGCCTCATAGCCCACCAATGGGGCCATGACGCCCATGGTCGCAATCATGACTGCGAACCCCACCACGGCGGCCAGCGCCGCCACGCCGTCGTTGCCGGTTAGACCTAGCGCGACCCCGATGGAGAAGATCAGCGGCAGGTTGCCAAAGATGGCCCCCCCTGCCTGCGCCATCACGCTCGACATGGCGGCTGGCAGGATGCTGAACTTGGCACTGCCCAAGCCGAGCAGCAGGCCCGCGGCCGGGAGCACCGACACGGGGAGCATGAGCGACTTGCCGATTTTCTGAAGCCACCCGAAGGCGGCGCGACCCTGACTCATCTGGATGAACTCATGTTGGAGAGCTGCGTCATGTATCGCGTCATGAACCGGATCATGGATGACGCTGCGCGACGATCGCTCGCACTTCGGTACCATCACCCGCCTCGAGGGCCAGACGCGCCGTCTCCCGGCACTCGGCCAGCGAGAGCGAGCGCACACGCGCCTTGACGGCTGGCACCAGCGGGATGTCGGCGCTGAGTTCGTCTACACCGAGCCCGATGAGGATGGGCACCGCGTGCAGATCACCTGCGAGCGCGCCACACACTCCCACCCAACGCCCGTGGGCGCGGGCGCCCGCCACCGTGCGCTCGATGAGTCGCAGCACCGAGGGGTGTAGCGCGTCCACCTGTGGCGCGAGCCGCGGGTTGGTGCGATCCATGGCCATCGTGTACTGCGTGAGGTCGTTGGTGCCAACCGAGAAGAAGTCGGCCTCGCGTGCGAACTGCTCCGCAATGAGCGCGGCGGCGGGGATCTCCACCATGATGCCCACTGGAATGGGCGCTACACCCAGCGCCTCACGCTCACGCTCCACGAGCGCCTTCGCCGCGCGCCACTCCGCCAGCTTGGCAATCATGGGGAACATCATCGCCACTTTGCCGGACGTGGACGCCCGCAGAATGGCCCGCACCTGCGTGCGGAACAACTCGGGACGCGCCAGCGTGAGACGCACCCCTCGTTCACCGAGAAACGGATTCAGTTCGGCGGCGACATCGAGGTACGGCAGCGGCTTGTCGCCACCAACATCGAGTGTGCGGATGACGAGGATGCGGTCGGGACCCAGTGCGCGGGCTACAGTGCGATAGCTCTTGGCCTGTTCGTCTTCGTCGGGGGCGGTGCGCCGGTCCATGAAGAGGAACTCGCTGCGCAACAGCCCCACTCCTTCGCCGCCAACGTCGGCGACGCGCGCGCCTTCGCTCACGGCACCGATGTTGGCCACCACTTCCACGCGATGCCCGTCGGTGGTGGTCGCGGGTTCCATGGCCACGGCGAGGTCGCGCTCGCGGCGTTCGCTGTCAACAGCCTGCCGCGCAACGATGCGGCTTTCTTCGTCGGCGCTGGGTGTGGTGTTCACGGTGCCGCGGTCGCCGTCTACCACCACGCGTGTACCCGCCGGCACGGCAAGAATGCGGGGATCTACGCCGGCCACCGCCGGTAGCCCCAGTCCGCGGGCGAGGATGGCCACGTGCGACGTGGCGCTCCCCATGGTGGTGCACAGCGCGCGCACCTTGGTGCGGTCGAGCGCGGCCGTGTCCGACGGGGTGAGGTCTTCGGCCACGACAATGGAGTCGGCGGGAACGTCCACCGGCGCCGAGCCGCCAACCAGGAGCTGCAGCACCCGGCGCCCCACATCGCGAAGGTCGGTGGCGCGTCCGCGCATGACGGCATTGGAGAGCGCGGAGAGCCGGTCGGCTTGTGAGGTGTAGGCCTGTCGCCAGGCCCAGGCGGCGGAGTCGCCGGCGCGCACCAGTGCGGCGGCGCGGTCGAGCACCTCCGGGTCTTCCAGCAGCTCCTGATGCGCCGCGAAGATGGCCGCGTGGTCGGCATCAGCCTCTTCGGTGAGGCGTTGCCGTAACCCTTCCAGTTGCACATGCGCGGCGCTCAGCGCCGACTCCAGCGCGCGTTGCTCCTGTGCAGGGTCAGCGCCCCGCTGCTCGACCACCGTGTCGTCGTGGCGCAGGTGGAAGACGTGCCCGATGGCCAGCCCCGGCGACGCGGCGACGCCGCGCAGGACGCCTTCGGCGACGGGCTCGGTGGTGGAGGGGACGATAGCCACGGGAGCTACGGGCGCGGCTTCTGCGTGTGCCTCGCCAGCACCCGCATCAAGATCGGACGCGAGCAATGCGACCAGCGCCTGAATGGCTTCGGCGGCGTCGCTGCCGCGCCCAACCACCGTGAGGGTGTCTCCGCCGCCCACTTCGAGGGCCATGATGGAGACGACACTGCGCGCGTTGGCCTCTTGCTCGCCTTTGTGCAGCCGGAGGTCCGCGGCAAAACGCCGGGCCGCCGCGGCGACCACTGCGGCGGGACGCGCGTGCAGCCCCGTGCGCGCGCCAACGACGACCGGGGCGGAGGTAATGGCCGAGTCTGCGGAGGCGGGCGCTGCGATGGTGCCCGGGTCGGTCGTGAGCTCCACCTCGAACAGCACGTCGTGCCCTGCCACCACCATCCCCGAGCGAGGCCGCAAGGCGGCCACGCGGTCCATGTTGGAGACGATCACCTCAGTGAGCAGCGATCGGGCGCGTCGAGCGACGTCGTCAATGTCGAAACGGAGGAGCACGTCGCCGGCGCGCACCTGCTGGCCGGCTTTCACGGCGGGGTGGAACCCGGCCCCCTGCAGCAGCACGGTATCCAGTCCCACGTGGATGACGATCTCGAGGCCCGACGCTTCAAGAGTCACCGCGTGGGAGGCGCGATGGACCTGCCGCACCACGGCATCGCAGGGGGCCACGACTTCGCTCCCGAGCGGGTCGATGGAGAGCCCGTCGCCGGCGAGTCGTTGGGCAAAGACCGGGTCGGGTACGTCCTCGAGGGGGACGATGACGCCCGAGACTGGGGCGAGCAGGGCGAGCGTCGCGCGACCAGTGATCGGCGCGAGGGTGGACTCCGGCATCAGATGGACGTGGCTGTGAGGGGTGAGGGCGGCGAGGAATCGTCGCTCCAAGTGCAGCCGCATGGAAGGGGGTTGTCGCTGGGGGGGCGCTTGACGAGATGTGCAAAAGGTATACTTTTTATACCAAAGAAGGGGGTTTTGTGGAGTTTGAGTTCGACCCGCTCAAGAGCGCCAGCAACTTCGCCAAACACGGCATCGACTTCGACGCCGCGCAGGCGCTGTGGCGTGACGACCGACTGCTCGAAGTGCAGGCGAGGACGACCGATGAACCACGGTGGCTCGTCGTGGGACGTATCGCGGGCGTCGCCTGGTCGGCGGTGGTCACGTATCGTGATCACCGTGTTCGTCTGATATCCGTGCGCCACGCGCGCGCTGAGGAGGTGGCGTTGTATGAAGGCGAAGGACTTTGACCGCAAGTTCGACCGCGAGGTCGACATCACGGACGATCTCGATCTGTCCACTGCGCGTCGCCCGACGCAAGCACCGCGTCGCGTGAACGTCGACTTTCCCGTCTGGATGATTGACTCGCTCGACCAGGAAGCTGCGAGACTCGGCGTCACGCGGCAGTCGATCATCAAGGTATGGATCGCCGAACGTCTCGAGAAGCGGGCGTCGTGAGCATCCGCAGCGGTCGCTCGTGACATTCGCGACACTGACGGCGACCCTCGCCGACCGCTACCGCCTCGACCGCGAGCTCGGTCAGGGCGGCATGGCCACGGTGTACCTCGCGCACGATCTCAAGCACGACCGCGACGTCGCTATCAAGGTGCTGCGCGACGATGTAGCGCAGTCGGTGGGGCGCGAGCGTTTTCTGCGCGAGATTCAGCTGGCCGCGCGGCTGAGTCATCCGCACATCCTGCCGCTCTACGATTCGGGCGACGCGGATGGTGCGTTGTACTACGTGATGCCCGTGGTGCAGGGGCAGTCGCTGCGCGATCGGCTCGACACGCAGCGTCAGCTCCCAATCGCCGAGGCAGTGCGCATTGCCAGCGAAGTGGCGGCGGCACTCGACCACGCGCATCGCGTGGGCATTGTGCACCGTGACATCAAGCCGGAGAACATCCTCCTGCAGAACGGCCACGCGCTCGTGGCCGACTTCGGGATTGGCAAGGCGATCAGCGACGCGCCGGGTGACACGCTCACGCAGATGGGGATGAGCGTGGGCACGCCGGCCTACATGAGTCCCGAGCAGGCCGTGGGCGAAGAGGTGGACGGCCGCAGTGATCTCTACAGCCTGGGGTGCGTGCTGTACGAGATGATCGCGGGAGAACCGCCGTTCACCGGTCCGACGATGCAGGCCGTAATTGCCAAGCGGTTCGTGCAGACGCCGGTAGAAGTCGCGGCGCTGCGTGAAGGTGTACCGGGGCCAGTGTCGCGCGCGGTGAGCCAGGCGCTCGCGCGCGTCGCCGTCGACCGTTACGAGACGGCGGCGCAGTTCAGCACGGCGATCAATGCTCCCGAAACGGTGTCGGTAAAACCAGCCGCGCCAGCCAAGTCACTAGCAATTCTGCCGTTCGAGAATCTCAGCGCCGACCCCGACAACCAGTACTTCGCCGACGGCATTGCGGACGACATTCTCGATGCGCTCGTGCCGATTGACGGCCTGCATGTCGCGGCGCGCAACTCGGCGTTCTCGTTTCGCGGCAAGCAGACGGTACTCGCTGAGATCGGCGACGCGTTGCAGGTTGCGACGGTACTGCAAGGGAGTGTGCGCAAGGCAGGCAATCGCATGCGCCTCGCGGTGCAACTGGTGTCGGTGAGCGACGGCTACCACTTGTGGTCGGAGCGCTTCGATCGCGAACTCACCGACGTGTTTGCCGTACAGGACGAAATCGCGGCAGCCATTGCGGCGAAGTTGCAGGTCACATTTGTGCCACCGACTGAGCCTTCAGGGAGGGTGACCAGCGCTCAGGTGGAGGCGTTTGAACTGATCGCAAAAGGCCGAGCGCTGACGGCGCAGCGAGGTCGAAGCTTGTTGGCAGCACGTGAGTGCCTTGAGCGCGCTATTCAGCTTGACCCGCTAAACGCAGAAGCGCATGCATCACTGGGTGCCGCACTGATGGAGTTCGTGCGCTTTGGCCTGCTCCCGGTAACGGAGGTTCGCCCGTTGGTGCAGGCAGCGCTCGCGCGCGCGCTGGAACTCGACGCCACGATGGCCGCTGCGATGGGGACGATGGGCATGGTATCCCTCTTTCTGGACCACGATCCGAGAGCTGCATTTTCCTGGTGGGAGCGCGCATTAGTATTGCAACCGCGGTTGGTTGAAGTCCGTGCGAGCTATGCACTGCATGGCTTGCTGATGTGGCACGGTGACGACGATGAGCGCGCCTTGACTGAGCTCGCGCGAGCGGCGACCGAGGACCCACGAAGCGCTTTCTGTGCGGCCCATTACGGCGTTGGCCTCGCGGCGGCCACGCGGTTTTCCGAGGCGACTGTGGAAGTGGAGCGCGCGTACTCGCTTGATCCGCAGGCGTTCCTCCCTCAATACGGACGGGTTGCCGCACTCTCGCGAACGGCGGATGCCGCTCGCACCGTCGAAGCCGCCAGAGTGGCCTTCGCCTCAGTCGGCCGGCATGTGCTCATCCTCGGCTGGCTCACAAAGTCATACGTAACCCAGGGCGACCGTATTCGAGCCGAGGGCCTGTACGCTGAGCTTCAGGCTCGCGCGCTCACTGATGATGTCTCAAACATGGCACTTGCGCTCGCGGCTGATGCCCTGGGTCGAGTGGACGAAGCGATCACGTACGCACTTGAGTCTGTCCGCTGCTGTGATTTCACCATCCCTTTTTGGACGCGAAGCGCGTTTTCGAGCGACGCCTTGCGCGCCCACCCGCGGTATCCGGAACTGCTGCGGGCGATGGGGCTGTGAACCGGCGACGATCCCTTTCCCTGGTGCTGCTCACGCTGTGCGGCTGCGGCGCCGGAGCGGCATCATCCCCGGTTGCCCCCGTGCCGCCGCCAGTCGTGTGGACCACCACCGCCATCAGCGCGCCGCGCGTGCAGTATCGCACCTTCTCCAGTGTGATTGCGCGCGCCACCGTGAGCTAACACGTCTACACGCCGCCGCAATACGACAGCGACGCGGCACGACGCTTCCCGGTGCTCTACTGGCTGCACGGCAGCGGAGGAGGACTCGGGGGCATCGCCATACTCACGGCGTATTTCGACGACGCTATTCGCGCGGGACGCATTCCGCCTATGCTCGTGGTGTTCCCCGACGGCATGGCGTCGAGCATGTGGGCCGATTCCAAAGACGGACGCGTCCCCATGGAGTCCATGGTGGTGCGCGACTTGGTGCCGCACGTTGACGCGACCTTTCGCACACTGGCCACGCGCGACGGGCGGTTGCTGGAAGGGTTCAGCATGGGCGGGCTTGGCGCGTCACGATGGGGACTGCGCTACCCCAAGGTGTTTGGCGCGATGACCATGTTCGCGGCGGGCCCGCTGGATCTCGACTTCAATGGGCCACGCGCGACGGGAAATCCCGCCGAACGGGCGCAGATCCTGCGCGACGTGTACAATGTGGGGCACGATACCATGACGCTCCTCGAGGGGCTCGGCGATCGGAACTTTGCGTTTTATCGCGCGGTGTTCGCCGCACGCTGAGACGCCGCGCTACGGCACCAACGACACCAAGCGGCTTCCGTTCGTGCGTACCGCACTGAAATGACGCCGGTCGGTGGTGAAGATCTCGCGCGCACCGAGTCGTTCGGCAACGGCAATGACCGTCGCATCCACGAAGCCCAACGGGACATCGATATACTCGCGCATCAGGGCCGATGCACGCATCACGTCGTCCGACTCCACCGGTTCGACAATCAGCTCGCCGTTGGCCACCGCTCGCACGAACGCCTGCTCCGCCTGCGCGCTGATGCGCGTTTGCAGCAAGTAGCACACTTCGGGTAGCACGGTGATGGGCACGCGAATGTGACGCGCCTGTGCCGTCCACCACGCGGTCACGCGCTCGTGCCACGCATCGCTGCGATCGATCAGCGCATATAAGGGCCCCGTGTCGGCAATGACCATCAGCCGTGCGGATCCTTCCAGAGCAGGGTGTCCACCTGCTCGGACGTGTCGCTCCTACCGCTGGAAAACTGACCCGCGATAGACGGCAGCGGCGACGTCGCCCCCGGGACGGCGAGGTACATCGCGACGGCCTCACGCACGAGCGACGCCGTGCTCACGCCCGTACGCTGCGCGGCCCGCTGCAGCTGGAGCATCATCTGGTCGTCAAAGAACACGGTAGTGCGCTTCATGCCATATGTATGCTGTATATGCATGACTATGTCAAACTCGCGGATGGGAACCCGTTCCTCCGGCGCCGACTTCTCGCTGTATGCATACCACGGTACGCTCCCGACTCCTTCTCCTTCTGCCAGTCCTGACGTTGGCGCTTGGCGCATCCGCCGGGCCTCGCCGCCCCGTCGCGGACCCCGTGTCCATGCCAGCGCCGGTCACGCTCTTCACTTTCGACCGCGCCGACGAAGCCAACTGGGCTGTGGTGAACGACGGGGTCATGGGTGGCCGCTCGGCGGGGTTCGTGGCTGTTGAGCAGGGCGCTTTGCGCTTCACAGGCACGCTGGTCACACAGGGGGGCGGCTTTACCTCGGTGCGGGCGCGGCGCGCCGTGGACCTCACCGGGCAGGTTGGCATCGAACTCCGCGTACGAGGCAGCGGCCGCCAGTTCGAGGTGGAGCTCGACGACGGCGAGCGCGCCTATGGCCGCACGGTCTCGCGGCGGGCGCCGTTTGCGACGTCGGCCGAATGGACGTTGGTGCGCGTGCCATTCAGTGTGCTACGAAGCACGATTTTCGGGCGGGAGGTGAACGCCCCGCCCATCAATGTGGCGCGCATCCGCGGCATGGGGTTGTACATGGCCGATGGGAAGGATGGCGCCTTTCGCCTGGAAGTGGACTACGTGCGGTCGTACGGGGCGGGTACCGAGTAGCGGTGTCGCTCCATCGTGAGCAGAGGCGCGCCATATTATCGGCAATGACCGCCTCTTCTCTGTTCACGATCCGGAAATACTTTGAGCGATAACCCGACGCCGATGCAGCGCCTGAGCGCGGCATTGTCCGACCGCTACCGTGTCGTTCGCCAGCTCGGCGAAGGCGGCATGGCCACCGTGTACCTGTGCGAGGACATCAAGCACGATCGCCAGGTGGCGCTCAAGTTGCTCAAGCCCGAACTCGCCGCCGTGCTCGGCGCCGAGCGCTTCGTGCAGGAGATCAAGACCACCGCGGCGCTGCAGCATCCGCACATATTGCCGCTCTTTGACAGCGGCGCGGCGGATGGATTCCTGTTTTACGTGATGCCGTTCATCGACGGCGAAACGTTGCGCGCCAAGCTCGATCGCGAAACACAACTGGGTGTGGAAGACGCGGTGCGGATCGCGCGTGATGTTGCCGATGCGCTGCACTACGCGCACACGCGCGGCATCGTGCACCGCGATGTGAAGCCGGAGAACATCCTGTTGCACGACGGCCGGCCCATGGTAGCGGACTTCGGCATCGCGCTGGCGGTAAGCGCCGCCGCGGGTGGGCGCATGACCGAGACGGGGCTGAGTCTCGGCACGCCGCACTACATGAGCCCCGAGCAGGCCACGGCCGAGAAGGAAATCTCGGCGCGCAGCGACGTGTATTCGATTGGCAGTGTGCTGTACGAAATGCTCACGGGCAATCCGCCGTTCACCGGCGCGAGTGCGCAGCAGATCATCATGAAGATCATCACCACGCCTGCCGAAGCGGTGACGGTGTACCGCAAGTCGGTGCCGCCGAATGTCGCGGCGGCGGTGGCCAAGTCGTTGGAGAAGTTGCCGGCCGATCGCTTCGAGACGGCGAAGGCTTTTGCGGAGGCGCTCGGCAATCCGGCGTTTACGGATGTTTTCTCGAACGCTCAGTCCCGGGGGGTGCGTGGCGGCGCATCATCCCGCTCCGCCGTCGCTCGATGGGGAGTGCTGGGCTGGGCGGTCGGCGCAGCCGGCTTGGCACTCGCCGCCTGGTCGTGGCGCGGCACGAGCGGACCGGATGACGAGCAAGCGAGCGCCACGTACTTGAATGTCGCGCTGGCTGACTCCACGTCGCTTGCCAATATCGGCCCGCTCGGCAGTGGGGTCGAGGCGATTGCCTTGTCGGCAGACGGACGGCTGCTGGTGTACGCCGCAAGTAGCGCGAGCGGCGTACAGCTCTATCGCCGGGATCTCAATCGATTCACGACGGAACCGATCAAGGGTACGGAGGGCGCTTACGCGCCGATGCTGTCGCCGGACAACAGGTGGGTGGCGTTCTTCGTCGGCAACGAGTTGCGCAAGGTGCCCATTGACGGTGGCACGGCGGTGTTGTTGGCCACGGTTCCCGAAATGGAGGGTGCCAGTTGGAGCCGTGACGGGCGCATCCTGGTGGCCGCACGAGAAGGGGACGTGCTGGGCTGGGTACCGGAGTCAGGTGGCACCATTGCGCCCATCCCCAATCCCTCCCGTGCCAATCGCCAGTCACCGCAGCTGCTGGCCGATGGACAGCACGCCCTCGTGTGGGCGGCAGGGCTGGCCGTGCCGCCTGGCGTCTATGCCGTGAATCTGGTAAGCGGTGCTCTCGTGGCCATCACCATGTCGGGGCCGAAGGCTGCCGACTCACTCGGCTCCGACCTGCCGTTGCGAGGCACGCAGCCCGGGCTCTTGCCCTCCGGCTACCTGACCTTCGTCACGTCGGCCGGGATGATGGCGGTTGCGTTCGACCCCTCCACTCTGGGTGTGCGCGGCCGTCCGGTCGAGGTGCTCAGTGGCGTGGCGCATTACGCCGTCGCGAACACGGGGATGCTGGTGTACGCGCCGAGCGACGGTGCCGATCGCAGCGCGCTGGTGTGGGTCACTCCGGACGGCGCCGTCGACAGCCTTGGCTTTAGTACGCAACGCTACGGCACGTTTTCGCTGTCACCCGATGGTCGCCGATTGGCCGTAATCGTGGAATCAACCAGCCTCGCGAATGAACTCTGGGTATACGACCTCCAGCAACGCGCCCGGGTGAAGGTGCGAACGCAGGGCTTCGTACGGTCGCCGTCGTGGTGGCCGGACTCCCGGCGCATCGTGTTCAACGAGTATGCCCTCGCTCCCGGAACGCCCATCATCGCGGTCCGCCAGTTGGTGGAAAGTGCCGGCGAGCGCGACACGTTGGGGGTGGGGTGGGAAGTGTCGGGCATTGCGCCCGATACCACGATCGCGGTGGGCACCAAAGGCTTCGGGCGTGGCGCCTGGATTTTCCCGTTGACCAAGGGCCAGCCGCCTGTTTCGCTGGATTCGTTTCCGACAGCGTGGGGACCCACGGTCTCGCCGGATGGTCGATGGATTGCTTATACGTCGAATGAGGCGGGGCAGTATGACATCTACGTCGCTCCCACGGCGCGGCGCGGAGAGCGCCGCAAGGTCTCACTGGGGTTTGGCGAAGAGCCCGTGTGGTCGCCACGTGGAGATAAACTGTTCTATCGGGCGGGAACGGAGTGGTACGGGGTGTCCGTGCCAACGGGCGCGCAAACCGAGTTCGGTCGTGCCGCGCCGGTGTTCCGCGGGCCGTACGCCAACGTGCTTGACCGATCGCACGACATCTCGCGGGATGGCCGTCGGCACCTGGTGCTCCTGGGCCCACCCAGGCGCCCCACGACGCATCTCAACGTGATTCAGAATTGGGTCGTGGACGTGCGCGCCAAGGTGGCGGCGCAGGACACGGTGCGTCGGTGATCTCCCGAACCAGCCGCTCCTACACTTCTGCCATCGCCTTCGCCCTGCCCGCGCTCTTCGCGTTGCGCAGCGGGAGCGCGGCAGCGTCTGACACACTGCCGGCTATCGGATACCACGACAACTCCGTCGCGGCCGGGCGCGATCGTGCCGGCGTTCGCGAGGTAACGTTCGAGATCCGCCGCGGCCTCTGGCGCCCCAACGGACCTGATCGTCCCGGTACGCGGATGCTGGCCTTCGCCGAGCCGGGACAGCCGCTCCGCTTGCCGGGGCCGCTCGTGCGCGTCAGCGCCGGCACCAGGCTCGCGATCACCGTGCGCAACGGCAGCGACAGCATTGTCGTGCTGCGCGGACTCTCCGCCAATCCCACGGACTCGCTCGTGCTCGCACCGGGCGCGAGCGGCACCGTGCGATCGATCGCCGACCAGTCAGGCACGCGGTTCTATCATGGCACCTTCGCCGGTCTGACGCTCAAGAACCTGCGCGGTGATGACGCGCACCTGGCGGGCGCGATCATCGTCGATCCACCGGACCAGCGGCGGCGGGACGCGGTCTTCGTCATCAGCTCGTCGTTCCATGGCCGCGATTCGCTGGGCCGGGTCAGCACGGAGCGCGAACCGATCTGGATCGTGAACGGCCGACCGTGGCCCTTCACGCAGCGACTCACAGGCGCGGTGGGCGACTCGCTCCGCTATCGGGTGCTGAACGCGTCGTGGGACGCGCATCCGATGCACTTGCACGGCACCTATTTCCGCGTGGTGGCGCGCGGCGGGCCCTGGCGCGACACCACGCTCGCGCCGGACGCCGAGCGCATGGTGGCCACCGAGCTCGTGCCGTCCGGCGCCACGATGGCGATGGCCTGGATGCCCGATCGCCCCGGCACCTGGTTGATGCATTGCCATTTCACCTCGCACGTGATGCAGAACATCGGCTTCGGCAGCGATTCGTTGTCGCCGGCGGAGTACGACGCGAGGCTCCTGCATCCCCATGGTGGGGATCCGAACCGGCACGTGGAGCAGGAGATGGGCGGGCTCTTCATGACCATCACGGTGCCGCCGCCGCGCGGCTGGACCCTGCCGACCGCGCCGCGCAAGGTGATCACCTTCGACGTGCCGCGCGATTCCGTCGCGGGCGATATGATGCCGGCGTTCTCTCCAACGGTGACCGATGGGGCCACCGTGTCGCAGCCCGAAGTGCGCGCCGGCCCGGGTGGCATGCTGCTGCTGCATCAGGGCGAGCCCACCACGGTGCGGGTGCGCAACCGGTCGGGCGAACACACGGCCATTCATTGGCACGGCATGGAGCTCGAGAATCTCTATGATGGCGTGGTCGGGCTGGGCGGAACACCGGGCAAGCGCACGCCAGCGGTGGCGCCGGGCGAAAGCTTTGACGCGTACATGACCCCACCGCGCGCGGGGACGTTTATCTACCACACGCACTTGATGGAGGTGCGGCAGCAGCAGCGCGGCCTGTACGGGGCCATGATCGTGTTGCCGGCTGGTGCAACCTGGGACGCCTCGCGTGACCATGTATTCGTGCTGGGCACACTCCGCGACTCGGGGCCCATGCTCAACGGGGCGAAGGTCTCGCCCACGCTCGATATCGCGGCTGGTGTGACGCACCGGATGCGGTTCATCAACGTGACGACCGGGAGCTCGAGCGCGCGCTGGCAGCTGGTGCGCGCGGATTCGACGCTCACGGAATGGACCCGACACGCCAAGGACGCGGTCGACCTGCCCGAGGCACAGCGCATCAGCGTACCGGCCCGTCAGGCGGTGAGCATCGGCGAGACGTACGACGTCCTCTTCTCACCGAGCGCGCCGGGCGAGTACCGCCTGGAGATCCGGCTCGCGTCGGGCAGACTGCTGGGGCAGCAGACTATCCGCGTGGTGGCGCGCCCGTGAGGCGGGGGGCGCGCCCGCCTCACGAATCACGCCGTCATTTGCCGCCCGACGCGGTCAGCCGACGCAGCTCTCCGAACCACCCCTGCAGGATGAAATACCGCACTGCGGCCGCTCCACCACCGGCGACGGTCGTCTGTACCGGCGCCGTGTAGACGAAGTGCTTGCCGTCCGGGTGCAGGTCCCAGTTCCAGACGCCATCCACATCCAGCGCGACGACGAACTCGGGTGCTTGTATGACTACGGACGGCGTGCGATCCACGCGCACCCGATAGAGCGAGTCCAGCTGCGGCGAGGGCCGCCAGTAATACAGATACCGCCCGTCCGGTGACCAGCGTGGTGCGCGCGACAAACCTCTCGACACGGCCCACTTGCCCACCGGCGTGGGGAAGTCGCGGAGCCACACGGACAGATCGCCTCCGCCTTCAGTGGAGGTGTAGGCGAGCAACCGACGATCAGGCGAGACCCGCGACTCGAACTCGTTCTCCGGTGACCGCAAGTAGGGCACCGGGGTGCTTCCGCTGTCTGGGCGCATGAAGAGGATGTCCCTCCGCCGCTCAGGCGAGAGGCTGGTAAACAGCAGCAGCGTATCGTCGAGCCACTGGTCGGCGATGATCTCGCGCGACCTGAGCGTAGTGATTCGGCGCGCCGGCGCGTGATTGTCAGCGAACGTGATGAACAGGTCTTCAGCGGCCGGATTGGAGTCCGCACGCGTCATGAATGCAATGCGTTGGCCGTCCGGCGACCACACCGGACTGTCGCGATCGCCGTCGAACGTCAGTTGTGTGTACGTCCTGGTATTCACGTCCAGCGTGAAGATCTCGGAGTCGCCGCTCCGCTGTGCCGAGCCGACCGTCATCGCCAGCGCGCGCCCGTCGGGCGAGAACCGCAGGTTCGTTCTCCGGCCCGTCGGCAACCGCAACGTGTCATGGGCGCCGCCCAACGTGACCAGCACCGGTACGTTGAGGCCTCCGATGTTGGCGGCAGCGTCGCGCTGCACCACAACGCCGTTCTGCGACATCGCGTAGCCGCGCGCCAGACCGGTCCTGCCCACCCGTTCGAGCACTCGCACCGGCGTCCCCGTCGCCATATGTGTTGCCAGATCGAAGGCGACGGCAAACAGCCCCCCCTCCGGCGACACAAAGAGCAGGTGCCCGGACGGCGCATACATGGGCGCATCACCGACTGGAAGCACCACGCTCACCGAGTCCTTCGCGAAGTCGTAGTACGACACCTGGTCGTTTTCCGCGAAGAGCAGGCCGGCGCCATCGGGGAGCGCAAAGATCGACGAACTTTTGACCTTCGGCATCGGCACGACGGGACCGCCCGCGGCCGGCACCCGGAACACCCCCGTCGGCCCAGTGAAGACGATGGTATCGGGATGGCCCCACTGCGGGAGAATCGGATCGAGCTTGCCCGCCGGGACCACCGTCACCGCGCCGCCACCGCCCACGGGGATCTTCACGAGCGAGCGATCGGAGGTGCGTTGGAAAGCGAGCCACTGTCCGTCGGGAGAGAACGTGGGGAACAGCCCGCTCTCGCTCCCGGCCAGCTTGCGGAAGCCAAGGTCCACGTCGAGGGTGCGCACGTAGATCGCCGTCCCGTCACTCCCCTCGCGGGCCGACAGGGCGAGCGTCCGGCCATCGGGGGAGATGGCGATATCGTTGGTCCCTGAGATCTGTAGCGTACCGAGGGTCAGGTCGTACCGACGGAACGGCTCCTCGGGCATCGTGCGCATCCAGCCGGCCGCCGCCGCGCCGAGCGCCAGCACGGCAACCACCGACGCTACCACCGTGGCCAGCCGTCTACTGCGCCCCTCAGGGGAGGCCTGCGCACCGCCCACCGCCGCCGTCGCGGCCAGCGCAAACGCCGGATTCCCCAGCGCCTCTGCAAACGCCTTGGCGCTTTCGAAACGATCGGCCGGCAGCTTCTCCAACGCCTTCGCCACCGCTGCCGCCACGTTGCCTGGCACGGACTTGCGATACTTCGTCACCGCCGCGGCCGGCTCGGTGATGATCTTCATGATGATCTGCTGCGCCGAGTTGCCCATGTGCGGCGGCTCGCCGCAGAGCATCTCATACAGCACGCTCGCCAGCGAGTATACGTCGCTGCGCCCGGAGATTTCCTTCTCCGCGGTGGCCTGCTCGGGGCTCATGTAGTGCGGCGTCCCGAGCGAGAGCCCCGTTTCGGTCATACGCCCGCCCGCGGCCGCGCTCACTGCCAACGCGATACCGAAATCCGCGATGAGCGGGCGCCCGCCCTGCATCAGAATGTTCTCGGGTTTGATGTCGCGGTGGATCACGCCGCGCGCATGCGCGTAGTCGAGCGCATCCAGCACCTCGCGGGCGATGCGCACCGCATCGTCGATGCCCAGCTGGGTCTCGCGATCCAGCTTGCTGCGCAGCGTCTCTCCGTCAATGAACGGCATGACGTAGAACAGGAACCCATCCGCCGTACCGCTGTCGAACAGCGGCAGGATATGCGGATGGCTCATGCTCGCCGTGGTCTTGATCTCCACTACGAATCGTTCACCGCCGAGCACCGCCGCCAACTCCGGCTTGAGCACCTTGACCGCCACCAGGCGATCGTGCTTGAGGTCCTGTGCGAGATAAACCGTGGCCATGCCGCCCGCGCCCAACTCGCGCTCAATGCGGTAGCGGTCGGCGAGGGCGGTGATCAATCGTTCGGGAATGGGACTCATAATGGCGGAAGCTATGCCGCCGAGGCCGCTCTCGCGACCAACGCCGCCGTCAGCGCGCCTCCATCAGTCTCCGTCGCAACTCCCGCGCCCAGTTGCTCACCAGCACTCCTCTCGCTTCCCCGCTCGTTGGCTGGAGGATGAGGAACTGCGTGCCGTCGGGCGTTACGTCATACGACGGATGCGTAGGATCGGCGACGCCCTGCAAGGACAGCGCGAGGCGTCGCGCGCTGACGCGCACGTCGGGGCCCGCGGTGAGCGACGCGGCGACGATGCCGCCAGGGCCGCGATAGTAGAGGGTGCGACCGCTGGCGTCGAAAAGGGGCTCGCTTCCGCCGGCGTCACTCACCTGCACGCGCGGGCCGTCGCCGGGAAAAGGGCGCAGGTAGATCTCGGCGCGGCCGCTCACGTCGGACTGGTAGGCGAGCCACTTCCCGTCGCGCGAGAGGCGCGGCATGATCTCCGAACTCGGCCCGACGGCGATCGGGCGTAAGGTGCGGTCGCCGGAGAGGTCCATGGCGTAGATGTCGCGCGGATAGCCGGCGCTGGGGGCGGTGCGGATCACGAGCCAGCGGCCGTCAGGGGAGAGCAGCGCCTCGTTCACCTCGCCGTTGCCCTTCAGGTCGCGTGACGAATTGAAGAGCGTGTCGGTGCTCCCGCTGCCGTCAACGGCGACCGAGAAAATCCGCCCGTCGCCGCCGATCAATGCCTTGTAGATGACGCGTCGGCCATCGGCCGACCACTCCGGTGCGGACGCGACGCCGATCGTGGTGAGCCGCGAGAATGTGCCGGCAGCGCGATCGAGCACCCAGATGTCGGTGCCATCCTTGCCGCCCACCACGACCGCCAGGCGACGGCCGTCGGGCGAGAAGCGCGGATCGGTGTGGATCGCACTGTCGGGCCGGATCGTGATTCGCGACGTGCCGCTCGCGAGGACCAGTTGTGACGACGCGTTGCCGGCGATGTAGGCCAGCGTCCCCTGAGGGCTGAGGCCGGCGGCACCCACCGATCCGACGAGCGTCACCGGGTCGCCGAGGACCTTGAGCGAGGCCGCGTCGAAGCGCGCGGCGGTGATGTCCCCACCGAGACCGAGGTAGACGAGGTGATCGTCCACCATCCCGATCGCGACCCGACCCGGGAGCGGTAGTTCGGTGACCGCTCCGGTGGCGAGGGTGATCGCCACGAGGTTCCCCTTGGGCGCCGCGTTCGCCGTCCCCACGATCACCGTCTTCCCGTCCGGCAGCACAACGGGATGGAATGCGGGTTGCGATGCTGTCGAGTCCGTGAGCGGAGTGACCGCCCCGCCGCGCGCGGGGATGGTACTGAGGCCGTTATAGCTTCCGATGAGCACGGTGCCGTCGGCCATCCACGCGAGGCCCATGATGTCCCACCCGCCGGTGCCGCCGAGCAGTGAGGGCGTTCCGCCCGTGGCGGCGGTGCGGTAGATGTCGTAGCCCTCGTTGTAGACGAGCTCGCGGCCGTCGGGTGAGAAGGCGTACCACCGCAGCGCGCGCGGCGCGAGGCGCACGCGGGCATCGAGCGAGTCCAGGCGCTGGACGATCGTGGCGTATCCCGCCGTCCCCTGCGTCACGTACGCCACACGGTCGCCCTGCGGCGAGATGACGATGGGGAAGCCGCCGGTCATGAAACGTTCGCCGGCCGGCGCGTCGATGGGCAGGCGGAGCACCGGTGCCTCGCTCGGCGTGGGGGGCTGCGCTCTGGTCCACGCGAACACCCCGACGGCGCCGACCATGGTGATCCACGCCGCGCGCTCCATCCACCTACGGCGCGTGCTTGGCGCCGCTGCGCTCGCGGTGATGTATCGCCCACCGCTGCTCGTGTCGCCCTTGCCCTGCAGCGCCTCGGCGAACTCGGCGGCCGTCGCAAAGCGGTCGGCGGCGAGCTTCTCGAGCCCCTGCATCACGGCCGCTTCGACGTGGGGAGGCACGGCCTTACGCTGCGTCGCGAGGGCGCGCGGTTGCTCGGAGAGCAATCGTGCCACCACGGCCTGCACGCTCGGACCGGTAAAGGGCGGTTCGCCCACGAGCATCTCGTAGGTCACGACGGCGAGCGCGTAGACATCGGCGCGCGCATCGACAATCCGTTCGCCAGTGGCCTGCTCGGGGCTCATGTACTGCGGGGTACCGAGCGAAAGGCCGGTCTGCGTCATGCGCTGTCCGCCCGCACTCTGGACAGCGAGGGCGATGCCGAAGTCGGCAACGAGTGCGCGTCCGTCCTGAAGGAGGACGTTCTCGGGCTTGATGTCACGGTGGACGATGCCCTGGCGGTGGGCGAAGTCGAGCGCGCCGGCCACTTCGCTCGCCAGCCGCACGGCGTCTGCCACCGGCAGTTGCCCTTCCCGTTGCATCCGGGCGCGCAGCGTCTCCCCAGCCACGAAGGGCATGACGTAGTACAGCAGCCCGTCGGCCACGCCCGAATCGATCAGCCCCAGGATGTGCGGGTGCTGCAGCTTGGCGGTGACCTTGATCTCGGCCAGGAAGCGCTCGGCGCCGAGCGCGGCGCCGAGGTCCGGGTGGAGGACCTTGATGGCGACTTCGCGTTCGTGGCGAAGGTCGTGCGCGAGATAGACCGTAGCCATGCCGCCCGCGCCTAACTCCCGCTCAATGCGGTAGCGGTCGACAAGGGCGGCCATCAATCGTTCGGGAATTTGACTCATAAAGGCGGAAGCTATGCCGCCGAGGGACCTCGCGCGACGAGCTCCGCCGTCACCATGCTGACGTTTCGTTCACGCGCGACGCACACGCCTTACGCTGGCGTCGTGTGTTGGCGAGCGCGACTTTTACCGCATGCCCATCCCCGACCGTCTCGTTGCCGCCCTCGCCGACCGCTATCGCATTGAGCGGGAGCTCGGGGCCGGCGGCATGGCCACCGTTTATCTCGCTGCGGACCTCAAGCACGAGCGGAAGGTGGCCATCAAGGTCCTCAAGCCCGAACTCGCGGCGGTGCTGGGCGCCGAGCGCTTCGTGCAGGAGATCAAGACGACGGCGGCGCTGAGTCATCCGCACATCCTGCCGCTGTTCGATTCCGGCGAGGCGGGCGGCTTCCTGTATTACGTGATGCCCTACATCCAGGGCGAGACGATCCGCGAGCGGCTGAACCGGGAGACGCAGCTCGGCGTGGACGAGGCGGTGCGCATCACGCGCGAGATCGCCGATGCTCTGGACTACGCGCACCGGGCCGGGGTGATCCACCGGGACATCAAGCCCGAAAACATTCTGCTGCACGATGGCCGCCCGATGGTGATGGATTTCGGCATCGCGCTGGCGGTGAGCGCGGCGGCGGGCGGGCGCATGACGGAGACGGGGCTGAGTCTGGGCACGCCGCACTACATGAGCCCCGAGCAGGCCACAGCCGACAAAGCCATCACGGGGCGCAGCGACATCTACTCGCTGGCCAGCGTGTGTTACGAGATGCTGACGGGTGAGCCCCCGCACATGGGGAATTCGGCGCAGCAGATCATCATGAAGATCATCGCCGAACCGGTGCAGCCGGCGACGGCGCTGCGCAAGGCGGTGCCGCCGCATGTCTCGGCGGCGCTGGGCCACGCGCTGGAAAAGCTCCCGGCCGATCGCTTCGACAGCGCGAAGGCCTTTGCCGAAGCGCTCGCCGATGTTCACTTCGCCGAAGGCGCCAGGGTCGTCGCCGCCACGCCGTTGAAGCGTCGCGGCGCCGTCCTCGCACTCGGCGCAACGTCGACCCTCCTCGCCTTGCTGGCACTCGCCGGGTGGCTGCGAAAGCCGCCAGCCGTGGAGCGCCCGGTGACGAAGTTCATCATCGATGCGCAGGCGATGGTAGAGGATGTCGACGTCTCGCCGGACGGAGGGTTCGTACTGTTCGGACTGCAGCAACTGGGGGTGATGCGGTATCGTGCCCTCGATCACGACACACTCGTGCCGCTGCCGTTTCAGGTCATACCGCCGAGGATCACGCGCGATGGCCGGTCGCTGGTGGGCGTCACGATCATGGGCGATCTGATCACGGCGGGCTTGCCTGCCGGCGCACCGCAGGTGCTCGCGAGGCCTGGGGTTGGCGCTTCGGCGATCCCGGGGAATGACGGCTTTGTGTACCTTGGGCTGGCTGGCGGTGGACTGGGCCGGATTCCGGAGAGCGGCGGCGCCATCGATACCCTGATCGCCGACAGCCCATCCGACGCGCGGCACGAGCCGCTCGATGTGCTGCCGGATGGGCAGACCCTGCTCATTACGCGCTACCGGGGCTTCGAAGATTCCCTCGCGCTGTTCAACATCGCGAAGCGCGCGGCGACGCCGCTCTTTCCCGCCCATCGTGTGCAGTCCGCCCGCTATATGCCGCCGGGCTACCTTCTGTACAATGACGGGAACCAGCTGGTTGCGCGGCCTTTCAACGCGCGCACGCAGACACTCGGCGAGGGAACGATTCCCATCGCGAGCGGACCACAACGGCGCCAGCTGGCGTTCGGTGTTGGCGGAACGACGCTGGCCTATGCCACGAGAGGGGGGGGGACGGGCATGCTCGTCCTCTCTGATCGGCAGGGCAACCGGCGGGTGCTCCCCAATCTTCCGGCCGGCGACTACAACTCGCCGAAAGTCTCCCCGGATGGACAACAGATCGCGGTGATGCACTTCGCACCGACAGGGGAGCGCGACCTGTCGGTGTATCGCTTGCCCGCGGGCCCGCTCACCAAGGTCACGCACACGGGCGATGTCCTGCTGGAGGGCTGGATCGGCGGCGGTGAGCGCGTCGCATACACCCGCACGGGAAAGGTCGGCGACGTATTCTGGCGCCGCGCCGATGGCTCGGGAGAGGAGCAACTCCTGCTGCACCGCGACCGGATCGGGTCCCCGACGTTCTTCTCCGATGGGCGGCAGGTACTGTACCGCGATCGGAACCAGCTGAAACTCGCCACGGTCGGTGCAGACGCCGAGACGGATCGGAGCGTACCCGGCATCCGGGGAGTGGAGCTGACCGTATCGCCGAACGGCCGCTGGCTTGCCTTCACCCAGCGCGATGCCGGCACCCAGCTGTACGTGCAGACACTCGCCGACTCCGGATGGCGGCAACAGGTGTCCCTGCGCAGCGCGCTCGATCCCCGCTGGTCACAGGACGGACGCTCGCTGTATTTCCTCGACGGCGCGAATCTGATGGAAGCGACGCTGTCGTTCGATGACGAGGTGCGGGTGAGCTCGCTGCGGACACTGCCGTTCTACGACCAGACGGGTGCCACCTGGGATGTGTTTCCCGATGGCAATCAGTTCGTGATGACGCGACAGACGGACGAGTCGGGGACGCGATCGGGTGAGGTCACCGTGATCGCCAACTTCGACGTGCTGCTCGCGCGCCTCGCGCGAATGCCCCGATGAGCGCCGCCGCCGATCGCCTCGCCGCCGCCCTGGCCGACCGCTACCGCATCGAGCGTGAACTCGGGGCCGGCGGCATGGCCACCGTCTATCTCGCTGCGGACCTCAAGCACGAGCGGAAGGTGGCCATCAAGGTCCTCAAGCCCGAACTCGCGGCGGTACTGGGCGCCGAGCGGTTCGTGCAGGAAATCAAGACCACGGCCGCGCTCTCGCATCCGCACATTTTGCCGCTCTTCGACAGCGGCGAGGCCGGCGGCTTTCTGTACTACGTCATGCCCTATATCCAGGGGGAGACGATTCGTGAGACGCTGAATCGCGAGACGCAGTTGGGGGTGGATGATGCCGTGCGCATCACGCGCGAAATTGCCGACGCGTTGGATTATGCGCATCGGGCCGGCGTGATTCACCGCGACATCAAGCCCGAAAACATCCTGCTGCACGACGGTCGTGCAATGGTGATGGACTTCGGGATCGCACTGGCCGTGAGCGCCGCGGCCGGCGGGCGCATGACGGAGACGGGATTGAGTCTCGGCACGCCGCACTACATGAGCCCCGAGCAGGCCACTGCGGAGAAAGAAATCTCCGGGCGCAGCGATGTGTACTCGCTGGCGAGTGTGTTGTACGAAATGCTGGCCGGTCAGCCGCCGCATCTGGGCGGCAGCGCGCAGCAGATCATCATGAAGATCATCACCGAGCCGGCGGCGCCGGTGACCGCCTACCGAAAGACCGTGCCGCCGTATGTGGCCGCCGCGGTGGGGAAAGCGCTGGAGAAACTGCCCGCGGATCGGTTTGCGAGCGCCAAGGAATTCGGTGCGGCCCTGAACGACCGCAGTTTCACCACGGCCATGACGGCCGCGTCTGCGTCGGGTAGGTCGCCGCAGCGCGACAAACGCTTCCTGATCGCGTCGGTGGTGGCGGCCGTCGCCCTGATGGCCGCCGTGGCCGGCTGGTTGCGACCGCGCGCGACGCCGGTCGTCTCGCGGTTCAGCGTGGCGCTGACGGAAGCGCCGATTGCCGAGGGAGGTTCGCCCGGCAGCCGGGCGACCCTGTCACCCGACGGGCGCACATTGGCGTGGGTGAGTGGCGAGGGCACGGACGCCCGCCTCTGGGTGCGGCCATTGGACCAACGGCGCGGCACGGCGCTCGCAGGGACAGAGGGGGCCGGTGATCCGTCTTTCTCCCCCGACGGCAAGCGCATCGCATTCACGTCCGGCACGACAAAACGCTCGCTGCGCGTCGTGCCCGTAGGAGGCGGTCCGGTCCTCGTGCTGACCGATTCCCTGGTGGGTCCGGCCGGGGTAAGCTGGGCCGACGATGGCTACATCTACTACGACGGCAATCTTCAGGGCGACGGCCTCGCGCGGATTCGCGAGACAGGCGGCAGTCCGGAAATTGCGACGGTTCGCGACACCAGCCGGAAAGAGGTGGCACATTATCGGCCCTCGGCGTTGCCCGGTGGCCGCGGTGTGCTCTTCTTCGCGCTGGGTGTACGGTCGGTCGGTGTGCTCGATGCGAGAACGGGGAAGCACAAAATGATCACCCGCGCGGAGGCTGCACTCTACGTCGAGACCGGTCATCTGCTGACGGTCACCACGGATGGCTCCCTCCTCGCGACGCCGTTCGACCTCGAGCGCCTGGAGTTGCGTGGAGAGCCCATTCTGTTGGCGGGTGGGCTTCTCAAGCGTGGCAATACCATCGATTTCGCCGTGGCGCGTGACGGGACGCTCCTGTACGCCGAGGGAGCGGATCAAACCGCAGCGAGCGAGTTGGTGTGGATCACGCGATCCGGTGTGGTGACCGCCGTGGATTCTTCGTGGCGTGGCACCTTTTTCAGCCCGGAGGTCTCGCCGGACGGGCGCTTCGTGGCCGTGGGGATGGGTGCTGCCAGCGGATCAACCGTGGTCGTCAAGCGACTCGATCGCGGTGCCGAGATCCGTGCGGCGCAGGGCACGTGGTCCACGTGGATGCCAGACAGTCGGAATCTGTTGATCTGGGGATCTGCACCGGGAGGAAGCAGCATCGGCATCGTGCCGGCGGATGGCAGCAAGCCACCGCAGTGGCTCGGTATCGATGGCCGCTTCCCGCGTGCCTCGCCCGACGGGGCGTGGATTGTTTATACGACCCGACCGAACCGGGTGGTGGCGCGTCGGCTGACCGGCGATACAAGCCAAGTTGTCCTGGCGTCCGAACAAGGAACCATCACGTTTGCTCCGGTGCTTTCACCCGACGGTCGTTGGTTGGCCTATGTCTCGCGGGACAATGGCGAACAGCTGTTCGTGCGACCGTTTCCCGACGCCGGCTCCGCCAGGTACGCCGTCGCCAGCACCAGCCGCATCAGCCAGCTCCCGTTCTGGTCGCCGAATGGGCGTGAGCTGTTCTGGGCTGGCGCCGACGGCAAGCTGATGCGCGTGTCCCTGGCGCCGGGCGCGGCGTTCGAGCCCAGCGTGGCGGAGCCGGTGTTCACCACGCCGCCAATGCTGTTTTCGGGCGGCGGGGTCACGATGGCGCCCGACGGCCGGTTCCTGGCGGTGCGAACGGCGGGTGGTGAAGCGGACAGGCCGGACGAATTGGTGCTGGTACAGGGGTTTTTTGAGGAGCTGAAGCGGGTGCGTCCGCAGTAGGCGGCGGGCGCAGGTCCATTCGGATTCTCAGGCGCGTGCCAGTTTCGCGGCCGCTCGTCGCTCTCTCGCTTGCCCAAGGTTGGGCGAGCATATTACTATATTCTAGTATAGAGAATCTCCCGCCTTTCTCCTCCGCTCCCTCCCCGCCTCACTCCCCCGAGCAGGAGTCCATATGCGCGTTCCATCCCTGTCACTGTTTGCCCTCACGACGTTGATCGTGGGCTGCGGCGAGGCCTCGGCGCCTGCCGATGCCAACAAGACCGACACCAAGGCTGACGCCAAGGCGGTGGTCTTTACCGAGTCGGCCTGGAAGCCGCCGCTTGAAGCCGATATCCCCGCGGATTCAATGGGGGCTTCCATCAAGCGTGGTCTCTATCTCCTGCGCTTCACGCCGGAGAGCCTCCCGAACTACGCGACCTCGAACCTCCGCTGTACCAGCTGCCATCAGCAAGATGGCCTCAAGCTTGAGGCCGCGCCGCTGACCGGTTCCCACGCGCGGTTTCCCAAGTACATGCCGCGCTCGGGCACGGTCATCGCGCTTGCTGACCGTGTGAACTACTGCTTCACCCGCTCGCTCGCCGGCAATGCCATCCCCGCTGAGAGCCGCGAGATGACCGACATCCTCGCGTACCTCGCCTTTATCTCCAAGGATATCCCAGTGGGCGTCAAGATCGCCGGGGCCGACGGGATTCTGTCGATGAAGGACACGCTCGTGGGTGATGTTGCCCGGGGTGAGGCGCTTTTCACCGCCAAGACCTGTGTGACCTGCCACGGCGCCAATGGTGAGGGGAACGGTCCCATTCCTGCCCTGTGGGGGGCCAAGTCGTACTCGGTGGGTGCCTCCATGACGCGCCACGAGCGGGCGGCCAGCTTCATCATGCACAACATGCCGCAAACGGCACCGGGATCGCTCACCCCGCAGGAAGCGTTCGACCTCTCGGCGTACATCAATTCCCATCCGCGCCCAGACTCGCCCGGCAAGGAGAACGACTGGCCAATGGGCGGCGCCCCCGCCGACGTGCCGTACAACACGGCGGGGCACAAAGCCTTCAATCCGCCGCCGCTCCTCCCGCGCGCCAATCCGCGCGGCGCGCTGGTGCCGAATCCGCCGGTTGTCGGCCGCGGTGGTCGCTGACGGTTCCCATGATCGATACGCCCGATTCCACTGACGCCGCTGAGGCGGCGTCGCCGGCGCTCACGCGCCGCGATCTCCTCGCTGGCGCGGTGGGTACCCTTGGGGGGGCCATGCTCGCCGGACTTCCCGCAGTCCTCGGTGCGCAGCAAGCCGTGGCGCCCGCGGCGCCTGCCGTACCCACCGACGCCACCAAGCTGCAGGGTGCGCCCACCTCGCCGCTCGGTGAGCGAAGCCCCTTTGAGACGCCCAAGCGCGGTCCCACCGGCGCCACTACGGGCTCGTCGCTTACGCCGCTGCAGGATCTCACCGGCAACATCACGCCGAGTGACCTGCACTTTGAGCGCCATCACGCCGGTATCCCCGCACTCGATCCCGAGCGTCATACACTCACCATTCACGGGCTCGTCGAGCGGCCGCTCACCTTTTCGGTCGCCGACATCAAGCGCTTCCCGCAGGTGGTGCGCACGCACTTCGTCGAATGCTCCGGCAACGGGCGCGCCGCCTACCGTGCGCCCAAGCCGGAGATGACGGCGCAGCAGGTCGCCGGCATGATCAGCACGACCGAGTTCACCGGCGTGACACTCGCCACGCTCTTTCGCGAGTGCGGCGTGAAGCCCGAGGCCAAGTGGTTCCTCGCCGAAGGGGGAGATGCCTGTGTGATGACGCGCTCGGTGCCCATCGAAAAGGCCTGGGACGACGCACTCATCGTCTGGGCACAGAATGGTGAACCCCTGCGCCCCGCACAGGGCTATCCGCTCCGCCTCGTGCTGCCGGGATGGGAAGGGAACATCAACATCAAGTGGGTGCGCCGCCTCGAACTCGGTACACAACCGTGGATGACGCGGTGGGAAACGTCGAAGTACACGGACCCGCTGCCGAACAAGACCGCGCGTCGCTTCACCTTTGAGTGCGACGTGAAGTCCATCATCACCAGTCCCACCGTTTCCGACCGCGTATCGGCGAAGGGGTGGCACACCGTCTCCGGTCTCGCCTGGAGTGGCCGCGGCCGCGTCCAACGGGTGGAGGTGAGCGTCGATGGTGGCACGACCTGGACCGACGCGCAGCTGCTTGGCGAGCCGCAGTCGAAGTCGACGGTACGCTTTCAGCACATGTGGGAGTTCTCAGGGCGCGAGAGCGTGTTGCTCAGCCGAGCTACTGACGATGCCGGCTACACGCAGCCTACGCGCGCCGCCGTGATCACCGCGCGCGGCCTCGGCACTGACTACCACTTCAATCAGATCGTGGGGTGGAAGGTGGTTGGAGACGGCACCGTCACGTTCCACGGGGAGACCTGAGTATGCGCTCGCTTGTGATCTTGGGACTCGTCGCGGGTCTCGCCGCCTGTGGCTCGAAACCGGCAGACAATGCGCCCGCGCAAGGCACGCGCTACGGCCTCGGCACGCCGGCAAGCGACTCGCTCATCCGTGCGATGGACATCGACATCGGCCCCGATGGCGCTGGTCTCCCGGTAGGACAGGGGACCGTGGCCGACGGCGGCACCCTGTATCAGGCGCAGTGCGCCATGTGCCACGGTGCCAAGGGCGAAGGGATGGAGCCTGCCTTTCCCCGCCTGCTCGGCCGCGTTCCCGCTGCCGAGGACTTCACCTTCTCGAGCGATCCCAAGCTGCCGCACACCATCGGCAACTACTGGTCGCACGCGACGACGCTGTTTGACTACATCCGCCGGGCGATGCCGCACACCAAGCCCGGCTCACTCTCCGACGACCAGGTGTATGCCTTGACGGCCTACCTGCTGGCCATGGATGACGTGATTGCGGATGACGCTACTCTCGATGCGGCCGCGCTGCGTGCCGTAAAGATGCCATATGCTGACCGGTTCGTCGCGGACGACCGCGCCCCCGGCAAGCCGTAGTCCTTCCTCCAACGTTGGAGCATTTCATGTCGCTTTCCGCTTCTCCCACGCTCGCGCCGGACAATCCGGTGCCCATGCTCGAGGCGCCCAGGACGCCCTGGGTGTTCTACGGGATTCTCTTCGGGATTCTCGGCGCCGCTTCCATCATCGTGTGGGGACCCATCGGCGTCTCTGGCACCTATCCGCGGTTCATCGGTGCGATCACGGAACTCTTCAATCCGGCGTACGCGGAGTCCAACCCCTACCTGAAGAAGATGGGGTCGCTGATGAAGCCCGAGACCTTCATCGTGCTCGGCCTGCTGATCGGCGGGTTCCTCGGGGCCCGCGCCAACAAGGAAAAGACGCCGGCGTGCGAGATGGCGCATCCTGGAGAAACCACCAAGGCCAAGCGTTATCGTGATGCCTTCATCGGCGGGTTCCTCATCGTCTTTGGCGCCCGTATCGCTGGCGGGTGCACCAGCGGTCACATCATCTCCGGCATTACCCAGTTGTCAGTGAGCGGGTTCATCTTCGCCATCGGTGTCTTCGCCTCCGGCATCATGTCAGCGAAGATGCTCAACAGCCGCCGCGCGGCAGGAGCCTGATCATGCTCGTTTCGTTCCTTGCCATCCTGATCGGCGTGGCCATGGGCTTCTTTATCCAGCGCGTGAAGGCCTCGAGCCCGGCGATGATCGTAAAGAACCTCCGGCTCGAGAACCTGTCGGTCATCAAGTTCATGGCTCTCACCATGGCTGTCGGCATGGTGCTGGTGTACGGCATGTCGCTCGTGGCGCCGCAGGTCCTGCACTTCGACGTGAAGCCCACTTACGTGCTCGGGGTGCTGCTCGGTGGCCTGGTGTTTGGCGTCGGCTTCGGTGTCGGCGGTTATTGCCCCGGTACCAGCGTCGTTGGCATCGGTGAAGGGCGCAAGGACGCCGTCGTCGCGGTCGTTGGCGGCGTGGTCGGCGCACTCGTCTTCACGCTCGTCTACACGACGCTCATCGATCCGATCGTGAAAGTGGCGAACCTCGGCAAGATCACTCTCGCCGACGTGACCGGCGTCAATCCTTTCGTGATGGCCCTCATCGTGGCCGCCATCTTCGCGGCCGTGATCAAGATCCTCCCCACCGATGTGCGGAAGGCCTGAACGCGACGCGTGACGTGGCGGACAGCACAGAGCCCCCGGCGGAACTATCCGCCGGGGGCTCTGTGCATCCGTCCGCTTACTTGATCGGGCGGAAGGTGAACCCCAGCAGAAGCGAGGTTTCAGAGAGCGAGTTGCTCACCAACGTGCCGGGGATGGCCTGCGGCCGAAACATCGCGCCCGTGATGGTATTCTCGAGCGCCTTGTAGGCGGCGACGTTCAGCTCCACGCCCTTCGCGATGGCCACTCCGACTCCGCCCGTGATGTGGTGTTGCACAACCGCCGGCGCGGCGATGTTGAACATCGACTGCTCGTCGGGAATCGGGTTGCCCGAGTAGTGGTAGCCACCACGCAGCGTCACCTTGTTGCTGGCCTTGTACTGGGCGCCCGCGGCAACCACGGTGATGTCCTGCCAGCCGAACCCTTGCACGGAGCCGTCGCCCGCATAGCCCTTGGCTTCGAAGCCTTCCGTACTGCCGTAGGTCACGTACTTGGCGTCGAGCCCCATCTGCAGGCGCTCGGTGGGCGCAACCGCGAGTCCCACGCCATAGATCGCCGGGACGTCCATGCGGAACGAGACGGTCCGCGCGGTTCCGAAGTTCGGGAGGTTGGGATTTGCGTGCGTCATCTGGAACTTGAAGTCAGTGAAGATCTGCGGCGATGTGTACGCGAGTCCCATGGTGACCTTGGGCGATACGACGTACTGCAGCCCCACCTGAAAGCCGAAGCCGAACACGGCGTCCGCGGCGGCCGCCGACGGATAGAAGGAGCGATCATCCTGGGTTCCTGGCCGGTTGTCCGGACCTGGATCGAAGTCCGGCGCCGCGATCGGCATCGGATCCACGGCCAGCGATTGCCAGTCGATGTTGGCGGCGACACCCAGGCTCAGCTTCTCTCCCGCCTTCCACGCGAGCGCAGGCGAAATCTTGAGCAACTGGAAGTTGGAGTAGACCTGCCCGAAGCCGTTTGGCCGCGGCATCAGGATGGGGTTGGACGGATCGGCCGCGTAGTTCACGCCGAAGCCGCCGATGCCGAGCCCCGAGAGTCCGATGACCAGCCCGTTCTCGAGGCGCGTGCTGAACCCGAAGGCCGGAATGGGACTCCAGTCGGAGTCGCTGGTGGTACTCCCGGACATCGTACCGAACGTGGACGATACGGTGCGATCGGGCTTCAGAAGTTCGAACCCCATCTCGAGATTCGTGCCGTCGAAAGAGGCGAGGCCGGCCGGGTTGGAATAGAAGGCGCCCAGCAGGCTGGCGTTGGAGGCAATGGCAACGCCGCCGAGCGCGGAATTCACGGCGCCGACGCCGTGCAGGAGGTGTCCATCGGTCGCGTGTGCGGTGCCGGGCACACTGATCAAAGAAAAGGCCGCGAAGGCCAAAGACCAGGAGTATCGCATCGTGGGGACCTCGAGAAGAGTTGGAGAAGGTGGTCGGGCAGGGCTACGGGGAGCATCAAGGGGTCGGCGGGAGCCGGCCGATGGCGCGCTCAAGTGCGCCACTGAGAGCGGGATCGGGCGGGAAGGCGCGTGCAAACGCGTCGCGCAGTGCACCGCTGTCTGATTCCGCGGGTATGGAGACGGCGTTGTCCGCCTCGGCAAGGCGCGCCAACCAGAAGCGACGATAGGCGCCGGCGCGCTCCGGGAGACGCCGGTCGAGCAGCGCGGCCCCACAGCGAACCGCGGCGAGGCTCGCACGTCGGGCGGCTGTGGGATCCCCCACGCGAAGGCCAGCCTCGCGCGCGGCCCGTGAGACGGCCGGGAAGCAGGACTCGCGGGTGAAGGCGAGCAGCGGTGCATCGGTGACACTGTCGGACGCGAAGCTCCCGACCGCCGCGAGGTTGTCCTTCCGGTCGGCGGTGCCGGCGAAGAGCCGCCCCTCGGCGCCAAGGGCGGGCGCGACGATGAGACGTCCCTCGTCGAGTCGTTCCGCCACCAGCCAGGGCGCAAGCGCCGGGAGGTAGCTAGAGTCGAGCATCGCCTGCCACGCAGCCGTGCGCGCTGCTCCAGGGGGAGTCGGTCGCACGGCGCCGAGTGCATCAGCGAGCGTCGGCAAATAGGCCCGGCGCGATGTCGGAGAGAGCACCTGTCTCAGGGCGCCCACGAGCAGCGTGGCGCGCGGTACCGGTGCCTCATCGCTGGCGGCGACGCGCAGCGCGTCGCCCAGCGCCAGGCGATCGGCGGACGGATAGTACAGGGGGAGGAAGTGGAGGATTTCCCACTCGCGCGACCCGGCGAGGGCACGGGAAAGTTCGCGTTCGGCAGCCCCGGGGGCGGCGCCGCCCGACGTGAAGGCGAACGCGCCGACTCCGGCGAGGCGCAGGTCGGCCAGCAGGGCAAACCACGCCTGCGCCGCCTCGGAGGATACGATGCGCCAGCGCACTGCGGCGGCGGGCGACTTGGCTGCCGTGGTCGGGGACACCCTCCCGGTGCCGCCCTGTGCCCAGAGCGGTGAGCTCACGGCCAGCCCGACGGCCAAGGTAACGGCGGCCCGCGCTCCCGGGACCCGAATCTTCGAGGATAGCATATGCATTATTCTGCATATAGAGAATTGATACGCTTTGCAATCCTCTTTTTTGACTGGGCGCGTGGGTATTCCCCCGACCGGGCCCCGCCAAGTCGCCGGTGCGGTCGCACGCAGCTCGGGTACTGAATTACCTTACACGCACATGGTTTCCAGCGTACGCCCAATTTCCAAGCGCGAGCCAACCGCCGCGCTGCTCGCCATGGTAGCGGGCCGTTTCCGGGCGCTCGCCGAACCGGCGCGCCTGGGGATCCTGCATGAGCTGGAGGCGGGCCCGCTCACCGTCACCGAGCTGGTGCAGCGCACGGGGCTCGGGCAGGGCAACCTCTCCAAGCATCTCCAGCAGTTGCATGCGACGGGCTTCGTCAGCCGCACGCGCAAGGGACTCTTCGTGTACTACGGGCTGGCCGACGACAACGTGCTCGCCCTCTGCGAGATCATGTGTGGCCGGCTCGAGCACGACATCGCCGCCGCCCGCGCGACGGTCAGCACCCCTCGCGACGAGTAGGCGGGCGGCCGGTGCCGCCACGTTATCTCAACGACCGGAATCCTGGCTCGCCTTTACCCGTGCGCGGCGAAGCACATCCTGCGCCCGTGGGTCACGCCGCAGCGCCTCGTATCGGCGCATATGCAACAAATCCAGTACGCGCGAGCTGTTGGAACTGACCGCGCGGTCCCACCACTGCACCGCCCGCTCGATGTCGCCAAGGGCAAAGAACACTTCGGCGATACCATCCTCGCGCACGTATTCGCGCACCGATCGTGCGATCGCAGCGTTCAGTTCGACTCTGGCGCTGACCGTATCGCCCGCGGCGAGGAAGGCCGCGGCGAGACCCGTAAGGTTCCCGCCGGAGCGGGCTTCGCGTTCGGCCGGAGTAACGCTCCGAAGGCGGTTGAGCGACATGCGACGGGCACTGTCTGCACGTCCCGCCTGCTGCAGTTGTCGAATCGCGCAGGTCGCCGATGGCGAACCCTCCAACTGCGCGATCAACAGGCACCGCTGTTCGCGCTGGGCCGGTGATAGTCGAGCGAAATGCTCCTGGACGAGCGACTGGCGCAACAGCGCGATGGCGCCGGGATTTGACCGTATACCGCGCTCAAGGACGGCAAAGGCGGAATCGCCAGACTCCCCGAACTCACTCGACAGCAGCCGACTGTACGATCTGGCGGCCTGGACGTTCGTCGAGTCAATCGCCAACGCCCGTTCGAATGCACGACGAGCGCTGACCGGATCCCAGTCGTACCACATGTGCAGCTCACCGGCCTGCGCGTGTGCGTCGGCCGATGACGGGTCGAGCGCGAGAGCACGCTCGACCGCGGGACGCATGCGCGGGAGGACCTCGAGTGGCGAGACGAAATCGTCCGCCAGAGTTGACAACGCGTGGGCCAGCGCTGCCCAGCCACCGGCATAGAGGGAATCCTTCTGAATCGCCAGCTCCGCCAGCGACACGGCCTGCCGTAGTGACGCGGCAGTGAATTGATCGGTCAAAAAGTACGACCGTTGCACCAGATCCAACGCCTCGGCGCTGCGCGTGCCGCGCGCCTCGACCTTCGCCTTCACCTCAGGTGAGAGGGTGAGCCTGAGCGCGCCGGCAATGGCGTTCACCAGCTTGTCCTGCAGGGCAAACTGATCCTGATCGCTTTCTTCGAACGTCTCTGACCACTGCACGGACTCGTCGGTCGGATCGATTAGCGACGCCGTCACGCGGAGCCGATTTCCCGATCGCATCAGCGAGGCGGTGAGCAGCGAGGACACATCGAGTGTCTTGCCCGCTTCGCCCAGCGGTTTGCCCTGCATGGTCTTGGACGACGAATACGCACGCACCACCAGCCCGGGTATCTTGCTCAGGCGCGTGGTGAGTTCGCCGGACAGGCCGTCGGCGAGGTAGGCATGGGCGGTGTCGCTGCCCATTTCGGTGGGGAGCACCGCGATGCTGCGCGGCGCGCTTCCGGCAGCGTCCACCACCTTCGTCGATGCGAACCACGCTGCTCCCGCCAGCGCCACGAGCGCGGCCGCGGCCGCAATCCAGCGCCCGGCACGCGAGCGCGCCGGCGTGGTTGCCGTGGACGCGGCGGTGGTGGCGATTTCGCTCGACACCGCTGCCACCGCTGTGGTGGGCGCCGAACCACCACTCGGCGTGGTGATCTGATCCAGCCCGTGCACCAGATCCAGCGCTGTTTGCGGCCGGTCGGCGGCGCGCTTCTCGAGACAGCGCATGACCAGATTGCCGAGCGCCGGCGGAATGGTCTGCCGCCGGCGCGTGATGAATTCCGGCGTCTCGGTTACATGCGCCGCGAGCAATCCCTGCGGCGTGCGCCCGCTGAACGGCGGTTGGCCGGTAAGCAGCTCATACGCCAACACGCCGAAGGCGTAGATATCCGCGCGGTGATCGACCGCCGGGTCGGCGCTGGCCTGCTCCGGCGACATGTAGGCCGGCGTGCCGAGGGCGACGCCCATGGAGGTGGTGTTGCCGGCTTCGCTGTTGCTGGAGGCCGAGATGGCCTTGGCCACGCCAAAATCGGTGATCATCGCGCTGCCGCCCGACAGCAGCACGTTGTCGGGTTTGATGTCACGATGCACAATGCCCCGATCGTGCGCGTAGGCGAGTGCTGAGGCGATCTCGCGCAACAGGCGCATGGCTTCGCTGAGCGGCAGCTCCCCCTGACGGGCGATGCGGGCGCGCAGCGACTCGCCCTCCACCAGCGGCATGGTGAAGTAGGGCAGTCCGCCGGCATCACCGGCGGTGAGCAACGGCACGACATGCGGATTCTGCAGCCGCGCGGCCAGCGCGATCTCGCGCTTGAAGCGTTCAAGCGACACCTGCCCGACCATCTCCTCGGGCAGCACTTTCACCACCACCCGTCGGTCCAGCGCGACTTCCGTGGCGACAAACACGCGCGACATCCCGCCACCACCGAGTTCATGCTCGAGGGTATAGGCGGTGCCAAGGGCGAGCTGTAGCTGTTCGCGAAGTGGGAAAGCGGTCACGTATGCGGGTGTTGGGATCGAAGTGTGGAGTATAATGAGGCTTGGGTCGGTGGTTGCGCGATGTTGATGTACGGGGCTTCACGTTTTGGCGTGCCGGCCACATTGCGCCGGTACCTTCGTCACGCAACGTTACCGAGACATGCCCCGGCCAACGTCCTCCTGATCGCGTGACCCCTTTCGACCGCCTCACCACCGCCCTCGCCGACCGCTATCGCGTAACCCGCGAACTCGGCGCCGGCGGCATGGCCACGGTGTATCTCGCGCACGACCTCAAGCACGAGCGCGACGTCGCCATCAAGGTGCTCCATCCCGATCTCGGCGCGGCGCTTGGCGGCGAGCGGTTTCTCACCGAGATCCGCACCACCGCGCGGTTGCAGCATCCGCACATTCTCCCGCTGCTCGACAGTGGCGCGGCGGATGGGCTGCTGTACTATGTCATGCCGCTCGTCACTGGCGAGACACTACGCGCGCGCTTGGAACGCGAACGCCAGCTGCCCATCGCCGACGCGGTGCGCATTGCACGCGAAGTAGCGAGCGCCCTCGACTACGCGCACCGTCAGAATGTGATTCATCGTGACATCAAGCCGGAGAACATTCTCCTGCATGATGGGTCGGCGCTCGTTGCGGACTTCGGCATCGCCTTGGCTGTGCAGAGCGCCGGCGGCCAACGCATGACGCAAACCGGTCTGAGCCTCGGTACGCCGCAGTACATGAGCCCCGAGCAGGCGATGGGCGAACGTACCATCGATGCGCGCAGTGACATCTATGCGCTCGGCGCGGTGACCTACGAAATGCTCGCCGGTGACGCACCGTTTATGGGTAGCAGCGTGCAAGCGATCGTGGCCAAGGTGTTGAGTGAAAAACCGACGTCGTTGCACACGCTGCGCGATACGGTGCCGGAGCACATCGAGGTCGCGGTGCTCACGGCACTCGCCAAGCTCCCCGCCGATCGCTTTGCCAGTGCGGCGGAGTTTGCGGCCGCCTTGGGCGCCAGCACATCAACCATCACGGTCTCCGGTGCACGTCGCGCAGCGCCGCCCTCACGCGCCGCACGTGTCGCGCGCATTGCGCCGTGGGCGCTGGCGGTGGGTTTCGCCGCCGCCCTCGCGGTCGTCTATGCCCGTCAATCGGGCACCGGCGTGTCGAACAACGCACCCAGTCGTCAGCAGGTCACGCTCTGGCAGTATCAGATGCCCTCGCCGCTCGATGCCGGCGCCACGCGTCTTGGCAATGAAGCGGCCATCGCGCCCGACGGCTCGGCGATCGTGTTCACCGACTCGACGCCCGCCGGTCGCATCCTCATGCGCAAGGCGCGCGACGCTACCGACGCCTCGCCGATTCCGGGGACCGAAGGAGGCATCGCGCCGTTCTATTCGCCCGATGGCAAGTGGATTGCGTTCCTGACGCTCAAGGGGCAGCTCCGGAAAGTCCCCGCCGCCGGCGGTGGAGCGGTCACGATCGTGGAGTCCAATATCGCCAGCGCGTTCGGCGGGAGCGCCTGGCTGGACGACGGCAGTATCGTGTACAACATGGGGCGCGACCTCAAGCGCATCTCGGCCGATGGGGCAACGATGCCTTCGCTCAACATCGCCGCATCGGGTACGAGTGCGGGCGGCCAGAACGACGTGGTGTCCATTGATGCACTCCCCGGAGCGCGGGGGTTTCTGTTCACCGTCTGCCGGAGCGCGTGCGCGGTAGGCTCGGATACGTGGGTGTACGACATGAAGGGCGACAGTGCGCGCCCGTTGTTGCCGCGGGCGCTGGGCGCGTGGTATTCGCCAACCGGGCATGTCCTGTATACGAGCCGCGACAACGGGCTGTACGCGGTGCCATTTGATGTCGCCACGCTCACGGTCACCGGCGGCGCCTTCGCGGTCATCGACGGCGTCCTCCCCACGAAGTTTGCACTGTCGCCGTCCGGCGCCGCGCTCTACACCATCGATCGCACCACGGCCTCCGCTTCAGGGCTGGTGTGGGTGTCGCGCGACGGACGAGCGGAGCCAGTCGATAGCTCGTGGCGCGCGCGCTTCGACTATCCGGCCGTCAGTCCCGACGGTCGCGCGATTGCCGTGAGCGTGCGCGACAAGACGACCGACCTGTGGATGTGGCGGAGCAACGGTACCCGCACGAAGGTGCAAAGCTCTGCCCCCACCAACTGGCGCCCGAGTTGGAGCGGCGACGGGCAATCGTTGGCCTTCGTCACCGTGCGCGATGTGAACGCCACCGACTCGCTGGCGGCGACCCCCGCAATGGCCCGCGCCGATGGTACCGGTGGTACGACGCCGTTGGTGGGAGGTCGAGTCAACTACTTCGAGGTGGAACTGTCACGCGACGGGCAGTGGATGGTGCTGCGTTCCGACGAAGCGGGGACCAGTGCGGCGCGCCTGTCGCGACTGTACGCGCGCCGGCGTACCGGAGACACGACCTTGCGCCTGGTGCCCACCGGAGACGTCTCGGCGTTGCAACCTGCGCTCTCCCCCGATGGCCGATGGTTGGCCTACGGCTCCGGCGCCGTGGTAGGTAGTCGCGAGATTGTCGTGCAGTCGTTCCCCGATGCACAGCAACGCGTGGTGGTGTCCGTCGCCGGAGGCTCCGAGCCCCGCTGGTCAGGCAACGGCCGCGAACTGTTCTATACGCTCGGCGGTCAGATGATGGCGGTGTCGGTGCCGCCCGGGCCTGTCTTCACTCCCGGGCCGCCGCGCGCGCTCTTCTCCGTCGCGGGGTACGTCTCGGCGCGTAACCGCGCGCAGTACGATGTTTCGCCCGACGGCCAGCGCTTTCTCATGATTCGCCGCGGTTCGGCGTCGCAGGTGGTGTACGTCGAGAACTGGTTCGCCGAGTTGTTGGCGAAGGCGAAGCAGTAGTGAGAGTTGACCATGGACACCGGCTATGCTGACTGACTGTCGCGAAATGTTGGCGCGGACTCGTACCGCAATCTTTGTTGCTGCCCTGCTCGCACTCTTCAGCGCCAAGGCCGTCGCCCAGCCGGTACAAAGGCCCGGTCCCGATCGCCCCAACGTCGTGCTCATCATCACCGACGACATGGGCTACGCGGACCTAGGCAGTTACGGTGCCCGCGACATCCGCACCCCCAACCTCGATCGTCTGGCGCGTGAGGGGGTGCGCTTTACCGACTTTTACGCCAACGCCTCCACCTGCACTCCCACCAGAGCGGGGCTTATCTCGGGACGATACCAGCAGCGTTATCTGCTCGAAGCGCCCCTCGGCGCGAATGGTGCTGCCTCTTCTGCAGGCCGTGGTCTCGAGGCGTCCCCGTATTCGTTGCCACGACTGCTCAAGTCACGCGGCTACGCCACCGCGCTCTTTGGCAAATGGCACCTCGGCTACACCGCCACGCAAAGCCCCAACGCGCACGGTTTCGACACCTTTTTCGGGCTCAAAAGTGGCTATCACGACTACTGGCGCCACAACGACAGTCGTGGTCAGCCCGATCTCTGGGAGAATGACACTCCGGTCACGGTGTACGGTTACACCACGGACCTGATCACGGCGCGGACGGTGAAGTTCATTGAAGCGCACGCCGCAGAGCCGTTCTTCATTGACGTGGCGTACAATGCCCCGCATTGGCCCTTCCAGCGCCCTGAGACGCCAAGTGTTGCTGCCAATAACGCGCGCTTCGTGAAGCCGGCCGATTCGCTCACCAGTTCGCGTGCGGACTACGTTGCCATGGTGGAGCGTGTCGATCGTGGCGTTGGCGAAATTCTCGCTGCGCTCGAGCAGCAGGGGCTGACCCGCAACACGCTGGTGATTTTCACCAACGACAATGGTGGCGAGTGGCTCTCCGACAACACGCCGCTGTTCAACCGCAAGTGGACCACGTGGGAGGGAGGCATTCGTGTGCCCGCCATGGCGCGCTGGCCAGGGCGTATCCCGCCAAAGCAGGTAACGCCGCAGGTCGGTATCACGATGGATCTCACCGCGACCATCCTTGCCGCCGCCGGAGTTGTGGTGCCTGCCGAAGCAAAGTTGGACGGCGTGAACCTGCTGCCCCTGATGGAAGGGCGCACGCCAGCCATGGAGCGCACGTTGTTCTGGCGAGCCGCGGTGGGCGCTGGCATCATGCGCGCGGCGCGCGACGGCGAGCACAAGATTGTGGTGGATGGCGACCACCTGTTTCTCTACAACGTGCGTCGTGATCCGGGGGAGCGCACCGATCTCGCGCGATCACGCCCCGATCTCGCCCGCGCCCTGCGCCTCAAGCTCGAATCGTGGGAGGCACAGGTGAACGCCGAGGCGGCGACGCGTCGGTAGTTGGGTCAGTGCGTCCTCATAATTTGTCTCCGGCAGCTCTCCATTGCGTTCATGGCCCGCGCCTGTCACGGCTAGAAGCCGCTGCCGCCGAGGAGTCGGAACGAATCGAGGCGTGGATTGACGATCGTGTTGAAGATTGACCCGAAGGTGTAGCTCACCCCGACGAACGTGAAGTACTGAAAGCCCGTGGCGAGTGCGCGTTGACGGACGAGAATCTCTTCGTTGCTGAGCTGAGCGCCCGGCAGGTAGATCTGATCGCGCACACGCGAGTAGCGTCCGTCGAGCGTCAGCGCGAGTCCGCGCACCAGCTGCAGCCGCATGGAGCCGCCGAATGACAGTTCGTATCGATTGAGATCGTGAAGGAACTGTGAGCCACGCGCCGAGAGATCGAGACTCCCCCACTTCTGCCGCACGTTGGTGGCAACGGTGAGCACGTGACTCGGGCGTTGTTCGGCCGTGCGTCCCAGTACCGTGCGCTCGAAGTACTGGAAATCGTTCCAGGTCACGGCGTAGCTGGCCGTCAGCTGTCGGCGCGTGGCCTCCTGCCATGGAAAAAGATTTGCTTCGACGACCGGGCCGCCTCGGATCGCCATTTTGGTGTTGAGAAAGTCGCTCCGTCGCGCCGACCCGACGACCCCCAATGACCAGCGCGGCGAAATCGAGCGCACACTCCGGAGCCGTGCGCCTTCGTTGCGCAGGATATTCGTGAACTGTGTTGCGTCACCGTCACGCCCGCGGAGTGTGAATCGGGATTCGTTGTATTCCGTCTCCACGCCCGCCACCAGCTTCCAGCGATCCGTAATCCGCCGGGCTTCGAAGGTCGCGCCGAGATTGGTGAAGCGCTGTTGCTGCTCACCATTGAGGAACGTGTTGACACTGGTTTCGAAGGTCCAGAAGTCCCACGGATCGCGAGTCGTCGCGGACGTCTTTTCCTGTGCCGCAGGCTTGGTATAGTTGATCGTGAACTGCGAGGCCAGCGACGTCTGTTTGATGAAGGGGTAGAGTCCGCGCACGAACAGCGTCGAGAGTGCGCCCCGGATGTCGTCTTCAGAGGCATTCGGCAGCGTGTTCACGGTCAATGTGTCGACCAGACCAGCGAAGCGTTCGCGACCGATAAACGCCACAGTCCATTCGGTGCCACCGCTGCCGCTGGTCAACGTACTCACCAGCAATTGCACATCGGCAAAGAGCCGGTCGCGCGTCCAGTCGGCGAAAGGCAGTTCCACGATGTAATAGTCGAGCGCGCATCCGGGCAGCCCCGGGCAGTCGAGGAACACGCGCAGTGCAGGTTGCGTCTTCGGCAGCACAGGTGATGTGGTGGCCGTTCCGCTCCCCGTGCTCGACTGCGCCCGCAGCGGCAGTGGGGCGAGTGCAATGCTGCCAAGTATGACAGCCACTGTGGCCGCGACTGAACGTCGAGCAATGAAAGTGAACATGAGAGACGGGCCGAGGGGAGCCGTTCCAAGTCATGGCAACAACGGCGTGATGGCGGAACGCGCGATCGTTGATAACTCATCGGCGTGCAATACCGTCACAAATCCTCAGCTCGTCCCAACCGGCCCAGCGTTTCCGAACCCGATGACAACGGACTTTGCGGCGGGGGGATGCTCCGCTGACGCCCGAAGTGCCGGCGGCTAGTGCCCCGGTAATTCCGGCATGCGGGTCTCCCCCGACGTCACGCCCAATCGCGCAATGATTTCGGTGGCGGACGGATAACGCGAGGTGAGTTCGTGTACAGGTCCCGCCTCGAAGCAGCCAGGCGAGAAGCCGGGGGCCATGGTGCATCCGTACAAGGCGTAGTCACCACCGGGTTGGAGTGCTCCCGCCTGCCATGTTCCTGCCGGCACAACACACTGCACTGCCTGGCCGGCGAGTGGATCGGTGCCCATCAGCACTTCGCTGGTGCTGCCGTCGTTGTGCAGCAGATACAATACGAACGGATCACCCGCGTACGCGTGCCATACCTCGTCGTGCGTCAGACGATGAAAGCGCGACACACTCCCCAGGCTATCAGCGAAGAGCCCAATCATGGCTGTGCCGACAGGACTGCCGCTGGCAAGTGTGTCCGCGGTTCGCCACGTCTCGCGATACAGGGTGCCTTCGAGGGGCAACCGCAGAAACCGGTACTGGCGGAGCAGCGCCATGGTGGCGGCTGACACGGGCTGTCCGCTGACATGGTCGAGCTCCATGACATCTACGATGGCCGCCGCCTTGATGGGACCATAACAGTGCGGATACAGCTCACCGGGCGCGTCGGCCTTGGGCGCATCCGAAGGCAGCGGAGCCGGTGGTTCGTACACCAGCGGTGCAGTAAGCAACGTCGGATCAATGACCAGTACGACGACGTCTGGCACGCCGGCAAAGTAGGCATGGGCCGTGGGCCGCACCTGATGCGCACGCGACAGATGGATGAACCCCTCCTGGCCGAGACTGTCGGCGCGGTACTCACCGCTGGCCAGCGCGCCGTTGGCGGCCGCTCGGCTGCACAGATGAAAGACCGCGTGATCGGTGGGTGTCATTATGCCCCGAACTGCCGCAAGTGATGATCAAGATGCTTCCACGCCAGCTGCCCCCACTGCGGGCCGGTCATGGGGCCAAAGAGCGGGTGCGGCGGCCACGTGGGGCGTGAGGCTTCCCGCGCAAAGCGTTCGATCAGCGCGACAATGGCCTCGCGTTCGTCGCCCCATTCAGCCGGTGGGCGCGCAATGAGTTCGCGTGCCGTGGGGGCGCCCTTGGGAAACGGGATAACGTTGAGGAAAAGCCACTTCACGAGACCCAGTCGGGCCAGCGGTACGTTCTTGGCGGCGCAAGGCAAGTCGCCGTAGGCCATGCGCAGGGCATCCGCGCAATGGGCCAGCATTTGCGGCGCGGTCATGCGCCCCCACGCCGGCAACGCCGAAGGAGAAAGCTGGGAGATGCGCGCCGCAAGAGCCGTGCGGGTGCTGTGGTCGGCGAGGGTTGGCATATGAATCGTGTGATGAATCGAACGATGAACAGTACAGTGTAATGACTGTGCTACATCTTGCGCCCAAAGAAGTCGATTGCCGCTTCAAACGTGCGCATCCACGACTCGTGACGCAGAAACCCGTGCACTTCATCGGGGAACACCACCTGCTCCACGGGCACCTGCTGCGCGCGCAGCTGCTGAATGAGCGTGAGTGTTTCCACGAAGCGCACATTGCGGTCGTCGTCACCGTGAATGAGCAGTACCGGCGCGCGCCAGTTCTTCACCTGCGCCATGGGCGATGCCAGAAACGCCGTGCGTGTTGCCAGTCGGTTGGCGTGCACATCATAGTCCGGCACAAAGGTCTGAATGCCCACGTTCCAGTCGTGCACGCCGTGGATGTCCACCCCCGCCTTGAATAGCTCCGGATTGCGCGTGAGCCCCATGGCCGTGAGATAGCCGCCGTATGAACCGCCCCAGAGTCCAATACGGGTGCGATCTACATCAGGGCGGGCCCCCAGCCACTTGGCAGCAGCCACGACATCGCCGTATTCGCTCCCACCGGTCGCCCCTTGGCGAAGCGCCTCGCGGAATTCCATGCCGTAGCCAATGCCACTGCGATAATTGAGCGACAGCACGATGTAGCCGCGCAGTGCCATGGCCTGATTGAGTGCGTACGCGTGGTGGTAGTAGGCGCCGTAGTTCCACCCCAGCAGCATCTGACGGCGCGACCCGCCATGCAGGAAAATGACCGTGGGATACTTCTTGCCCGGCTGGGCATTGGGGGGCAGGAACAGTTGCCCGTACGACGTCACGCCGTCGGCGGCGCGCAGTGATACCGCGGTGGGGGTCACCAGCGACGCGGCGGGAAAGTCGGCGGGCATGCTCTCCGGGGCCAGCATATTCCAACGCGACGTTTGCAGCACAGCCGCGTGCGCCGGCTGTTTGGCATCGCTCACCAGCGCGTACGTGCTACCCTGGCTGGAGTACACCGGGCTCCACGCAATATGAGCCCCTGACGCGGTGGGTACCGGTGCGGCCGAGCCGTCGGCCACCACACTCATCACGTGGCGTCGGTCGATGTCGCCGATATTGGTGTTGTATAGCACGCGGGTTCCATCGGGACTGGTGGACACGAACTCCACTTCACCGTTGCCGGGAGTGAGTTCCTTGGCTGCGCCGCCGTTGGCGGAGACGCTGTAGAGGTGTACCCACCCCGTGCGTTCCCACGGAAAGACAATGCGGTCGCCCGCCATCCACTGCAGTTGGTTGTCCGCCACGATGGCCCAATAGGCACTGCCGCGTCCTGCCGTGGCCCGAAAGACTTCTCGCGCTTCACCAGTGGCGGCATTGGCCACCATGATGCCCCACGGCTGTGCAGATCGGGTGGCGCGGAATCCGAGGCGACGTCCCGCGTACGGCACGCGCAAGAACGCCAAACGCGATCCATCACGCGACCACACCGGCGCGTTATCCGTGTCGGTGCTGGGCGCCATCCAGCGCAATGCCTTGCTGCTCAGCGTGTACACACCCACAAAGCTGTGCGTCCCACGATTGGAGACGAACGCAAGCTGTTCGCCATTGGGTGACCAGCGAAGCGAGCCTCCGCTGCCACGCATGCGCAGCAGTTGTGACACGCGCACCGAATCGCCAGACGACGGCGACGCCATCCAGATGGCGCCGCGACGGAGAAACGCCACACTGGTTCCGCGCGACGAGGGCGTGGGACTGGACCCTTCCATCAGTCGTGTGGCCGGCGTGCCATCAAGGCGTACACGCCAGATGGCTTCTTCGGCGCCGGCCGGGTCGCTGGTGGGGTTGGGAGTTTCTCCTGCGCGGTTGGGGCCACCGCCACGCACAAAGTAGAGCGTGCGGCCATCGGCTGAAAACGCCAGCGATGTGAGATCCTGCCCGTCGTCCTGCGTGAACGCGGTAACCTGTCGTGCGTTGGGCTGCGTGGAGTCGGTAACCCAGATATTGCGCACGCCACGGGCGTTCAACACGAAGGCCACCGCATTGGCGGCGGGGGCGGCCACCAGGGTCGCGGCAAACGGTGCGCCGTCGATTTGGCGGATGGTGGGCTGGGCGGCCATCCGGTGCGGCACTGCCAGCGCTGCCATGAAGAGCGCAGCGCGCAGTGGATGACGAAGCGTACGGAGACGGGTGACCTGGCGAATGGCGCGGCGCATGGTGGCATTCAGCAGAGGGGAGCGTCTGGCGCCTGAGGGGCAAGCCAGCATCACGAACGGCCCCAAACATAGCTGCCGGGTGCGCGGTCGGTGATGCGTCCATCGACCCGGACATCAACTCGGCGCCGATATTCGTCGCGGCGAACGGAAACGTTGCTGCCATAACCCGCGTACGGCACCGGGTATTACTGTTCAGCAACCCGCTCCCTGGCTCTCATCCCCGCGCATGACTGTCCCTCTCATTGCTGCCCGCGACCTGACCCGACGCTACGGGGCGGTTACGGCCCTCGACGCGCTGTCGGTTACCATGGAGCCCGGCATTACCGGGCTGGTGGGAGCCAACGGGGCCGGCAAGAGCACACTGGTGAAAATTCTGCTGGGCATTGTGGACCCCAGCAGCGGGAGCGCCGGGGTCATGGGGCACGATGTGGTGCGCGACCGCGCGCAGATCCGGGCGCTGGTGGGATACATGCCGGAGCACGATTGCCTGCCTCCCGATATGAGCGCCACCGAGTTCGTGTCGTTCATGGCACGGTGCAGTGGGCTGCCAGTCACCGCGGCTCGCGAACGGGCGGCCGAGGTGTTGCGGCATGTCGGGCTGTTCGAAGAGCGCTACCGTCCCATGGGGGGCTACAGCACCGGCATGGCGCAGCGTGTGAAGCTGGCGCAGGCGCTGGTGCACGACCCTCGTATTCTCATTCTGGATGAACCCACCAACGGGCTCGATCCGGAAGGACGTGACGAAATGCTCGCCCTGGTCTCCCGGACCGGTAGGGAATTCGGGATTTCGGTGCTGGTGTCGTCGCACCTGCTGGGTGAACTCGAGCGCATCTGTGATCGGATTGTGCTCATTGAACAGGGGCGGCTGCTGCGCGCCGAGCAGGTGGGCGCGTTGACCACCGAAACCGGCACGCTGGTGGTGGAGCTCGACGGCGATGCCCCAGCCGTTGATCAGTTTGTGGCGCAGGTGGCGGCCAGGGGGTTGCTGGTGCAGCGCGAACGGCAGCGGGTGTTGGTGGAGATTCCCGAAAATGTTGATGCGGCGGGCATTCAGCAGGCCCATGACATTGTGCGCGACGCGGCGGCCGCCAGTGATGTGGGGCTGCTGCGCCTCGAGCGCCGACGCGGCCATCTGCAGGATCTGTTTGCGGGGGCCAATGCATGAGTGATGTGGCACAGACCGCCGTGTCGCAGGCAACCAGTACCATTCATGACCTCGGCTACCGCCGCTACGAAGGCGCGCGGGAGGGAAGTCGCGGGGCGTTTCGTGCGCTTTTCTGGCAGGGCTTCCGCGCCATGTTCGGCCTGGGGCGGCCGTGGAAAACCAAGGCCATTCCGGTGTTCGTGAGTGTGGTGACCATGCTGCCGGCGCTGGCCTCCGTGGCAGCCAGCGGGGCCACGCAGGGGCAGCTCCCCATTACGTACGCCAACGTGATTGGGGCGCAGTCGCTGCTGTTTTTGCTCTTCAGTGCCGCGCAGGCGCCGGAGATGTTGTGTCGGGATCAGCAGCACCGTGTGCTGCCGCTGCTGTTCACGCGCGACGTGACGCGTACCCACTACGCTCTGGCACGATTGCTGGCGCTGTTCAGTGCCATGTTTCTCGTGGCCGTGGCGCCATTGCTCATTCTGTACCTCGGCGAGATTGGCGTGGCGAAAGATCCCGGCGCCGTTTTTGACAAGATGGGTGGCAAGATTGGGCCGGTGTTGCTTTTCGCCACGTTGCTGGCCTGGGTCATGAGCACCGTGAGTGCGTTTCTCGCCAGCCTGACCCCGCGACGTGCGTACGCCACGGCGTCCATCATTGGCGTGTTTCTTTCCACCGTCGTGATTTCGCAGGGGCTGCAGGATCTGGCCGGTTTGTCAGAAGCCACCACCAAACTCATTGATCCCATTGAAACGCTGCGCACCACGGCCATGCAGCTGTTCGGGGAAACGAAACGGTGGATGGAACTCACGCCCCCGCCCTCGGTGTGGGTGCACGTGGCGCTGCTGACCACGCTGGGAGCCGTTGCGGCGATTGGTCTGGTGTGGCGCGTGCGTCGGGTGTCGGTATGACCGCCGCCCTGTCCAGCAGCACGCCACTGGTGTTTGAGCATGTGTCGCACTGGTACGGCGATGTCGTGGCGGTGAACGACATCTCGGCGGTTGTCGAGCCTGGGATTACCGGACTGCTGGGCCCCAACGGCGCCGGCAAAACCACGCTGCTGCAATTGGCGGCGGGGCTCATGCGCCCCAGTGGCGGGACGGTGCGCGTCTTTGGGGAATCGCCGGTCAAGAACCCCGGCATCTTCCGGCATGTGGCGCTGGTTCCGGAACGCGAAGCGTTGCCGGGCATGCTCTCCGCTCGCGCCTTTGTGGAAGCGCGCGCCACGCTGCTGGGGCTGCGCGACGTGCACGGCGCCGCCAAGGCGGCGCTCGAGATGGTGGAGATGGACACCGTGGCCGATCGCGCGGTGGCGGGTTTCTCCAAAGGTATGAAGCAGCGCACCAAGCTGGCCGCGGCACTCGTGCAGCGGCCACGCCTCGTACTGCTGGATGAGCCCTTTAACGGACTGGACCCGCGCCAGCGATTGCAGATGATGCAGCTGCTGGAAGCGCGCGCGGCGGAGGGTGTCGCCGTGCTGCTCTCCAGTCACATCCTTGAGGAAATCGAGGGGGTGGCGTCGCGTATTCTGGTCATGCTCTCGGGGCGGCTGGCGGCGAGTGGCGACCATCGCACGCTGCGTCGCATGATGACCGACCGACCGCACACTGTCCGTATTCGCGCCAGCGATGTGCGTACGCTGGCGGCTCGTCTCGTGGCACAGCCAGCGGTCATGGGAATTGATGTGGAGGGCACCGACGCGATGCATGTCCGTACCACCGACTACACCGCGTTCTCGCGGCTGCTGGTGCGCGCGGCGCAGGGTGATACCAGCAGTGGTGCCGCCAACGCCGCGCCCATCACGCTGTATGATGTGCAGCCCACCGACGAATCACTCGAACACGTGTTTGCCTATCTGGTGGAGCGCTGATGACCGTTCCCGTTTCCATGACACCCGCGCCGGCCTTTGGTCGCGTGTCGCTGATGCGCACCGCGCTGGTGCTCATGCGCCTGGCCTGGGCCCGTACCGGGTCGTGGCTGTTGCTGTTGGGCGTGAGCGCTCTGTTGTTGTTGCCGGTGCTCTTCTCGCTCATCTTCGCCAGCCGCGGCGCGCTGTCGGGTGATCCGGTGGATTTCCTGCTGGCCCGGTACGACACCATCGTGTCAGGGCTTGCCACGCCGCTCATTGCGCTCTTGCTGGGTACCAGCGCGTTCAGTGCTGAAACCGATGATGGCACGTTGCTGTACATCGTGACCACCACAACGCCGCGCTGGTGGATTGTGTCGGCGCGCCTGCTCTTTGCCGCGCTGCTTACAGGAGTGCTGGCCAGTTTGTCGGTGCTGGCGTCAGGATTTGTCGCCGTTGGCTTGAGCAATCCGGAGGGGATCGTCACGGCATTCTCCGTGGCGGTGTTCTACGGCGGCGTCACGTACTCGGCGTTGTTCACCATGCTCGCGTTGCTTACGCGCCGCTCCCTGGTGATGGGGCTGGTGTACGTACTGTTCTGGGAAGGGGCGCTCAGCGAGACCTTCCAGGCCATTCAGTTTCTGAGTGTGCGCAAGTGGATGACCGCCGTAGCCGAGCCGCTCATTGCAGGGGGCGGCGATGGCGTGGGGCCGTCGGCCACGTACGCACTCATTGCCGCCGCCGTCGTGGTGGTGCTCACCGTGTACGTGGGCGGACGCCGGCTGCACGAACCGCGCATGGGGCGGATCGGGTCGTAGGTCGTCAGCGATCTTTCTGCGCCATGGCGGCGCGCAGTTCGAGATCGGGGAGCACTTTGCGCAAGACGGCATCCACACTGGCCAGTCGGACGGCCGGTTGGCGTTCAGCGAGCAGCTGATAGCGCAGGTCGCTGTCAATGTCGATCATGGACGCAATCGTCCAGGCCAACTGCGATGGATCGTCGGGGAGTGTGGGGAGGGGGCCCGACTCACCGTTGATGGCGTGCACCGCCTTTACGACGCGCTTGAAATTCTGCGCCACGTCGTCGGAGGTGACGGCCAGTACCACCGCATTGGCGCCGGGGGTGTCGGCAACAAACGAGACCTCGGCGACATGATACGGCGCGTCGTCGGGCACAAACTCGTCGAGGGCAAAGCGCTCACGCCCCACAATGACAATGTTGGCACGGCCGTCGGGCATCATCTCCACCTCGGTCACTTCCGCCACGCAGCCCATCCGCCCAAGGGGCAGGTCGCGTTCGGGGACACCACTGATGCTGGTGAGTATCCCGAATCGCGAGTCGCCCTCGCGAATGTCCTTGAGCAACTGCCGGTAGCGCGGCTCAAAGAGGTGCAACGGCATCGTCGTGCCCGGGTAGAGCACGACGTTCAACGGGAAAATGGGCAGGCGCTGATCTGACATCAGCGAAATGTGGCGATTCGCTCGACGCTGTGCCGGTGGGAGCGGAAGCCATCGTCGGCGCCGCGCCCCAGGGCAACAAGGGCCGTGATGGTGGCCGTGGCCGGGATGCCCAGAATCTCCTTCACCTGGTCCGCCTGGAAGCCGAGCATGGGTGACGTGTCGAACCCCTCGCTCTTGGCGATGAGGAGCAGGTAGCCCAGGGCAATATTGGACTGGGCATTGGCCCAGACGCCGCGGGCTTCGGGGGTCATGGGGCCGAAGGTGTTCTTCAGCATGGCGATGGTGCCGGCCTTCTTGTCGGCGGGCAGATCGGGGTGCACCACCTCGTCGAGATGGGCCATGGTGTCTTCCATGTCGGCGTACATCGCCACGACCACCGGCGCATCACCTACCTGCTTCTGCCCGTAGGCCGCCGCGCGGAGCTGGTCTTTGGTGTTCTGATCGCGCACCACGACAAAGCGCCACGGCTGGAGATTGAAGGCCGACGGGGCGCGACCGGTGAGTTCGAGGAGCGTATGGATTTCCTCCTCAGTCACCGCAACGTCGCGGTAGCTCCGAACGGAATGGCGGGCGAGGGCGGCGTCGGCGGCGGAGAGGCGGGGGGTTGAGACGCCGTGTTCACCGGTCAGGAGGGCAAGCGCCGCGATATCGTTGGTAATCATCTTAGTGTTGTCCTGTTGTTGCGAGGTTGTTCGTGAAAACAAGGATTGAGGCAAAGAAAAGGTTCCAGGTACGTACGGTTCAGCTTCCGGGGCAATTCTTCCGGATGCTGTGCAGCAGTTCGGTGAGGCGATGGCGGTCGGCGTCAGCCAGCCCTTCAAACACCGATAGTTCGGCCTGAGCGACGCTGGGTGCGGCGAGTTCGAGCAGTTCGCGACCTTTGTCGGTCAGGAGCGTATGCACGACACGACGGTCATTCTTGTCGCGTGATCGCGCCACTAACCCGGCAGTATCAAGCCTGTCGAGCATTCTGGTCACGTCAGGACCTGGAGCGGCCAGTTGACGCCCCAGTTCACTGCAGCCAGCCCCAGCCCCGGCATGCCGATCGATCACGACCAGCAGTTCGAACTGGGCCGCGGTGATACCGAAAGGGTCGAGCGCTCGGGACAGCGAACGCTCCACGTGCGCCGCCGCCGCCCGGAGGGCGAAGACGGAGCTGGCCATGCAGGCCGCCGAAGGAGCGTTTGGGGTGTCGATCATCTCACAACTAAGTTTGTCGTTAAAACGAATATTGTCAAGCGCTGCATGCTGGCCGGCGCGCTTCTGCCGCTTTTATGCGCAGATACGCTACCACTGACCGCCGGCGCGCCATACATTGCCACTCCTCGCGGACGTTCGCGAGTCGTGCGGCGCCGTCGCCAAGTGGTAAGGCAGGAGACTGCAAATCTCCCACCGTCGGTTCGATTCCGACCGGCGCCTCTCATAACGCAGTTTGGAGTTTTGAGTGGTCAGTTGTGAGTTCGAAGAAGCGGGCGATTCCCTTTGGGAGCCGCCCGCTTTTCGTGGCGGTACAGTCGGACGCTAGTTCCAGAAGGCGCTGAAGTCGTAGAAGCTGGCGCCGCCCTGCGGATCATAGATGCGAATGACCGCCGTATAGCCGTTCCACGCCGAGGGCTGCTGCACAATCTGCACACTACCGCGACCGGCGTTGCGGTCGAGTGTGAGCGTGACATCCCGCGACGGCAACCCACTGCCGCGGATGTTGCTGTTCACGTCGTCCACCCGGTTGCCGCTCCGGGTAATGGCATCCACCCGGCGACCGGAGATGCGGATCTCCACCACATCGTCCACGCGACCGCTCCAGCGCAGCGCACCACTGGTATTGTTTCCACCGCGGTCATCGTAGCCACCGCGGTTGTCGCGGTCGCGGTCACGATTCCCGTTGCCGTTCCCCGGGCGATAGTCGCAATCCTGGCGCCCACCGCGCCCCCAGCCGCCCCCGCGTCCGTTGTTGTTGGGGCCACAGTCGTCATTGCGCCCCCAGCGATCATCGTCGCGACGGTCGTTGCGATTGTTGCGGTCATCACGGTCATCGCGACGGTTCTCAAACCGGTCATCGCCCGCCCAGTATGCCAGCACGCGATAGTTGTCGGCGCCACTGCGGGGGTCACGAATGCGGATGGTCGTGGTGTAGCCGTTGCGGGCAGAGGGCTGCTCCACCACATCCACACTGCCGCGGCCATCGGCCAGGCGCACCAGCACATCGCCCCGGCCACGCGGGAGCGGATCGTTCACGCGGGCGCGGTTGGGCAGCCTCGCGTCAGGGCCGGTCGTCCGGACATCACGGCCGCGCATGGTGATGTACACCTCGCGGTCCACCCGTCCGGTCCAGGTAAACAGCTGACGGTCAATTGGCGCGGCATGAGCCACAGTGGCCGCCACGACGGTGGCCAGCAACGCGCCGGTGGCCAGCGCGATGGGGAGGAGGCGGGGCGCCTCAACAGCGAGGGAGCGAAGGCGACGGGTCGAACGAAGCACGGTCATGGTGTCCTCTCGGTGACAGGTGCCTCTCCTTAAAGCATCGGGAATGCCACAATGCCGTGCCATGGGACCAAGCGTGGCACCGGACCCCGTACATGGGGTGTAAGTTGTTGTGCCTGCTCTGCTTCCCCGCTCTTGTGAAGCGTGCAGTGCCACGCGTTATTGCCCTCAACGCGCTTCCCGCTGTCCGAAATTCCGGACAGTTTCTGTGACCGACGGCGGACGACTGAGTGACGACACCCCTCCTGCTCATTTTGGTGGCGGCGATGGCCTTTCTGGCCACGCACGTCGCTTACGAATGGCTGGCCAAACGGCTGCTGATCGTGTCCGGCGCCGAATACCTGGTACTGGGCGTGCTGCTCGGACCACAGGTCACCGGTCTGTTCTCTCCCGGAGCATTGGAGGCGTTTCAGCCCATAGTCATCCTCGGCATTGGCTGGATGGGGATTACGACTGGCATGCCATTGCGGCTCCAGCAATTGGTGCGCATTCCTGCCGTGACGTATCGGCTCGCCCTGGTGGAGAGTGTGCTGACCTTCTCACTGGTCGCGGCCGGTGCCACCAGCGCTCTGTCGTACGGTTTTCAGACGACCACCACCCTGGTACTGGCCCCAGCCATGATTCTGGGGGCGCTGGCCGTGGCGTCTACCCCGGCGGGGCTCGATGTCGCGTTTGGCCGTGGCCGCCGCGGAGCCCCTGTTCTGCGCCAGATCGAAGTGGCGCACGGGATGGATGGTTTGGTGAGTGTGCTGGTGTTTGGTGTGCTCACTGCCTTCCTGCACACCGAACAGCCCGTAGTCATGCGTGCGCTGACCACGACGGAGTGGGTAGTAGTCACCCTGGGTATTGGCGTGGTGGGCGGCGCCCTCTTTCACCTGTTCCTTGGCGACGAACGCAGCACCGACCGGCTCTGGGTCGCGCTCGGTGGCGCCGTGATTCTCACGAGTGGCGCTGCCGCCTACCTCAACCTGTCACCGTCGCTGGCCACGCTGATCATGGGGATGGTCCTGGTCAACTCCCTTCGGCAGCCGGCACCGGTCTTGGAGGTGCTGCGCGCCGGTCAACGGCCGCTGTACTACGTGCTCTTGCTGCTGGCCGGCGCGTCCTGGCGCCCCGACGCGAATATCGTGTGGTGGTTGATCATTGCTCACTACGTCATTCTCCGGACGCTGGCCAAGCTGTGGGGCACCGGGATTGCGACCTGGTTCAACCGCGCTCAGCAAAGCGTGGGGCTGGACTGGGGGCGCGCCCTCATTGGGCAAGGGCGGCTGACCATCGCACTGGCTCTCGACTACTCCCGGCGTGACCTCCCCTTTGGCGAAGTGATCTTCACCTGCGCGGCGGTCTCGGTGCTGTTTACCGAATTCTTTGCCGCGCGGTTCGTGCGTTCGGCGGCTGAGCCGCTGCTCGCGCCGCTGCAACAGCTGTCGGTAACGACCGACGCGGTGGTGGACAGCGTCACGGAAACCGTGGCGCACGCCCTGCCGGGCCTGCGCCGTACGACCACGCCTCCCGTGGCCGTGCCGGACGAGGGACAGTCGTAATGCGTCGCCTGGTCATTCTGCTCATTCTGTACGCCGTCATGCGGGGCGTGTTCGAGCTGGCCAGTGCGTCCGCCGGCACGCCAACGTTGATGCTGTTCGGCTTCCTGATTCTGGGAGCCTACAGCGTGGGAGAGCTGGTCAAGCCCCTCGGGATCCCGAAGATCGTGGGATACATGGCGGCTGGCATTCTGTTTGGGCCGTCGGCTTTGGCGTATGTCTCAAAGCCGGCGCTGGCAGAACTCACCCCCGTGAGCAATCTCGCGATCGCACTCATTGCTTTCCTGGCCGGCGCAGAGTTGCAGTGGTCGGAAATTCGTCAGCGCGGTGTGGCGATCCTCAAAATGATGTCGGCCGAACTGCTGCTCTGTTTTGTGGGAGTGGCAGGCACTTTGGCATTGTTGCGTGGACAGCTGCCGCTCCTGGCGCAGGCGCCGGCGGCCGAGGTCTTTGCCTTCTCCCTGCTGTTCGCAGCCGTCGCGGTGGTGCACTCACCGGCGGCAACCATTGCCTTGCTCTCCGAATCGAAAGCCAACGGCCCGGTGGCACGCTACACGCTTGGTGTGGTGCTCGTCATGGACGTTGCCGTTGTGCTCATCTTCACCGCAGTATTGTCGTCCGCTCGCGCCCTCGTCCCGCCAAGCGGTGGCGGAGGAGGCGTCCAGGTCGGAACGGTACTCTGGGAGATTGGTGGGGCCGTGCTGGTGGGTGGCGTGTTGGGGGCGGCCGTGTCTCTCTATCTGCGCTTCATCAGCCGAGAGCTGATGATTCTGGCCTTGCTGGTAGCCTTGTTGGGGGCGGAGCTGGCGCGCGTGCTCCATGTGGAAACGTTGCTCACGCTGCTCGTGGCCGGCTTCGTCACCGAGAACGCCGGTGGGGGGCGCGGCGAGAACTTCCGGCACGCCATGGAGCGCGCGGCGGCGCCCATTTTCGTGGTGTTCTTTGCCTTGTCCGGGGCGCGTATTGATCCGCTGGCGGTGCTGCCGTTATGGACCATCGTGGTGCCAATCGTCCTCGTGCGCATCGTCGCCATTTGGGGGGGCATCCAGCTTGGCGGGCGGTGGGCCAAGCTGGATCCGGCCATTCACCGGCACGCGTGGTATGGCCTGGTTTCTCAAGCGGGCGTGGCGTTTGGGCTGGCGGCCGTCGTTGCCGACGTGTACCCGGCGCGCGGTGAGACGCTCCGCGCGTTATTGCTGGCCACGATTGCGATCAATCAGACGATTGGGCCGATCCTCTTCCGCTTCGGGTTGCAGCGCGCGGGGGAGCTGAATGCGGAGAGCCCATCTACGCCGTTGCAACAAATACAGACTCACAACGCTCACCCGTAAACCGGAACGGATCGGTTTCGGGTTCTGGGTGAGCGTTGTGAATCTGGGTTCCCGTGAACGGTCGCGCGCTACGCCCGCACCTGTGACTGCACCCCACGCGCGAACATGGCTTTGCCGATGCGACGCAGCCAGCCTGTGCGCTTCTGCGGCAGTGGCGCAACATCATCGTCGTCAAACAGCGACGCACGATACGGGGCGACGGCATGCTCGGCGTGCGCAATGACGGTGCGGACCTGAGCTTCGTCGAGTGGTTCGAACGGCTTGAAATGAAACGGGTGCCGCTTGGCGTCGTCCGCAAAAGCGTGAATGGCCGGGAACTCGCGCGACAAGCGGGGCATGAGCTCCAAGACACTGGCCAGCAGCATTTTGGGGCTGGGTTGTTCGCCAAATGAATACTGCAGGTAACGATCCTGAGCGAGCCGCCAGAACGCATCGGTAGCTTCATTGATGCTTACGGCATCGTACTCGAGCGCCGTGCACATGAGCCCCCAGAGCACATGCTGCTCGCGTCCCGACATATTGCGCGTGGGTGACTCGGGCGCCTTGTGCCAGTGGCGTAAAAACCCCCGGTCGAGCACGTAGCCGGTGGGAAAACCGTGGCGCCACATGCGGAGATTGAACTCGGTCCATTCACCCCAGAATTGCCGACGCGGATTGAATCCGCCGATATCCGAGAACAATCGGCGATAACCGGCGACCAGCATGCCTTGCACGGGCATGTAGCGTATGCCATCAACATCCACGTGCGGCGTGGAGTCGCGGGGCTTGAAGCGCGTGTCGGTGTCTTCTTCGTACGACGGCAGTCCGACTATGCCGACCGGGCGCGTGCGGAGCGTGTCTTCGATGGCGCGCAGCACATCGCCATGCAAGGTGAGGTCATCGTCAATGAACGCCACCAGCGGTGTGCGACAGACGGACAGTTGCACGCGACGACCACCGCCAATGGTAGGATCGGTGGAGTTGATGTAGACCCGCACCGGAAGCGATGGCGCCATGGCGCGGATGCGCTGCTCCACGGCCATGGGTTCCTCGTCGGTGGCCGAGTTGTACACGATCACCACCTCGAAGGGCTGCCCGGTGGGCAGCACGGCGAGGGATTGCAGCAGCCGTCCCAGATACTCTACGCGTGATGGAATGGTGAGCATGGTGAACGTCCACCGCGGCGAGGTGGCAATAGCGCTGCCATTGGCAACCACCGATGCCATTACCGGGGTGCCCCAAGCAACGGCAGAACGCACGGAACGAGACGATCGAGCATTTCCATCCACCCTCCAGCCCCCTCGGCGTCGAGTACGACAACACCAGGGAGCGCGCTGAGCACCGGATGAGGACCCCGGTGCGGGTTGCGAATGACAAAGCCACGGTCGGCCTCCGCCAATAGTGACACGTCGTTTTCCTCATTGCCAATGGCTACAACCAGAGGAACTACCCCATTGTTGCCAAATTGGTGCCGTAGCGCACACAATGCTGGGCCTTTGCCGCCCGCCGTGGTGAGGGTGAACCATCGCCCCCCCCTTCGCAACTGCAGCCCGCGGGCTGCGCTCACCTCACGCAGGTGGGATAACTCGGGTGGGGACCACTCGTGCGGGTCGAGTAACACGCTGTGCGTGCGCGCGTGCAGTGCCCGTCGCACCGCGGCACGGGTGCGAAAGCCCAGCGCCTGCAGTGCGCCGAACGGTTGTTGTTGTGTATCGGCGCGAATGAACGCGGGCTCATCTTGCATGCGCGCACGCAATTCCGTCGCGGTCAGTGCGTGCTCGAACGTACGGAGGGTCCGGCGTCCGTGTTGCTCGATGTTTGTCGTGTGCACGCCATCAGGGATGGTCGCCACGTCGAGCGCATGACGGGCGCCATCTTCGGCAATGCAAGGGCCGGGCAGGCCGAGTGCCCTCTGCAGCACCGTGAGCTCACGCAGTGTGCGACTGGAGGCCAGCCCCAGGTGCACCGGGCCGCCCCACTCGGCGGCAACGTGCCCCAACTTGTCGCGCAGCGCGGCCGGTGAGGCCGGGAGCGTGCCCTCGTCGCTAAGCAAGGTGCCATCGACGTCGCTGAGCAGCAACAACGGCACACGCAGCGGGGTCATTCCGGCACGGGGGTGCTAACGGCACCGGAGATGCTCGTGCGCGTGGCCATGCGCGCCAGCAGCGTAGCGCCAATGATGCCAGTGAGCAGGGAGCCAGCCAGCACGCCCACCTTGGCAGCGTCCAACTGCGCACTTTCTCCAAAGGCAAGCCCTGCAATGAAGAGCGCCATGGTAAAGCCGATCCCGCCCAGCACCGACACCCCGAACAGGCCACTCCAGCTGCAGCTGGTCGGGAGTTCGGCCCAGCGCATTTTTACCGCCAGCCACGCGGCGCCAAAGATGCCGAGGGGCTTGCCAATCAGCAGGCCAAGCATGGTGGCGATGACCGCGGGCTGTGTGGCAAATGACGCCATATCCGCAGGGAGTGTGACGCCCGCGTTGGCCAGTGCAAAGACGGGGACGATGCCAAAGTTGACCGGTCGAGCCAGTACTTGCTCCAGCTGATGCTGCACGCAGTGCGCGCCCCGCGAGGGAATGGTGATGGCGAGCAGCACGCCGGCGATGCTGGCGTGCACACCGGATTTGTACACGGCGATCCAGAGCAGCAGTCCGCCGATTACATAGGGCCACACGGTGTGCACCTGCTTCTTGTTGAGCCAAAGCAGTCCACCCATGATGGCCAGAATCGCGGCGAGTGCCAGCGTGACGACGCTCGGGGTGTAAAAAATGGCGATCACCACGACCGCGCCGATATCGTCGGCAATGGCCAACGCGGCGAGAAAGATGCGCAGCGGAGCTGCCACCCGGTCGCCGAGCAGCGCCACGATGCCCAGCGCGAAGGCAATGTCGGTGGCCATGGGGATCCCCCAGCCGCGCGTGGCCGGGGTACCCACTGCAACGGCGGTATAAATGGCGGCGGGTAAGAGCATGCCGCCCAAGGCACCCACCACTGGCAGTGCCGCCTGACGCACGGACGAAAGGGCACCGTCCTGCAGCTCGTGCTTGATCTCGAGGCCGACGAGCAGGAAGAACACGGCCATCAGGCCGTCATTGATGAAGTGCATGGCCGACCACCCGGCCACGTCCACATGCAACAGGTGATGGTAGCTGGCCTGCCAGGGAGAGTTGGCCCAGATGAGGGCGGCGGCTGCACAGAGCAGCAGCAGCAGACCACTGAGCGCCTGGCTCGGCGGTGGCGCCTTCTCGGAGACGTAACCTTCCTCGATATCCATCACATTTTCTTCATGCATTCACGAAGAATAGTCGGCAGATTAAGGCTGGGACACCGCAAATGTGCTGATTGACGGATCACGCGGTGGTGCGTGTTGTATGTAGGAGATACGCTGCGGCGCCATTGGGTGGCCCGGCGAGTTGACTCGCCTTCCGGATTTCGTGTGCTCATGATGTCACCACGCATGCTCCTGCGCCCGTCTGTGCTGGCACCGCTTGTGGCGGTGGTGGTCGCGAGCGCGTTTGCGGGTGGCCGGTGGTATGAACGGCGTGATTCGCAGGCGCGGGATGAGTGGGCTGATGCGCGGCTCTTGTCCACCGCCATCGATTCCGTACGGGCCAACGCCCTCGATTCGCTCCCCAGCGACGAACTCATCCGGAGAGCGGTCTCCGGGATGCTGCGCGAGTTGCAGGACCCCTATGCGGCCTTGCTCCGGCCGGAGAGTTTCGATCGGTATCGCGGCGCCCTGCAAGGCAACGGTCGCGGTCTCGGGCTTACGCTGCGCCGGGGTCCTTTGGGGATGGCAGTGGCGCGGGTGGCCGCTGGCTCGCCCGCCGAAAAGGCGGGAGTGCGTGCGGGTGATCGCGTTCTGCTGGCCGATGGCGTCCCGGTCGGGGGCGATTCCACCCGGGCTGGTCGAGAGCAAGGGGGCGATACCACTCGGACTGCGTCCGACGCGGTCGTACTGACCCTCGTACGTGCACCACAGGGTGACACAGTGCAGGTCACGGTGAAGCGCGCTGCCTGGCATCTGCCGGCGGTCACCGAGCACGGACTCTTGTCCGACTCGGTGGCGTACGTTCGGCTGGTCACCATCTCGGCCCGTTCCTCATACGAGTTGGAGCAGGCGGTGGAGGGAGCCGTCCAGCGGGGTGCTCGCGCATTGGTGCTCGACCTGCGCGGCAACACCGGGGGCCTGTTTGAAGAAGGGGTCCGGGCGGCGGGGCTGTTCTTGCCGCGCGGCGCCGTGGTGGCGTCGCTGGTGGGGCGCGGTGGTGCCAATACGGAGCCGTACCGGGCGCGCGATTCACGGTGGAGCGACATGCCGATCACGGTGCTGGTGGACGAGCGCACGGCCAGTGCGGCCGAAGTGATTGCGGCGGCGTTGCACGATCATCGCCGGGCGCTGCTGGTTGGCGCGCGCACCTATGGGAAAGGCGTGGTGCAGCGCGTCGTGCGCCTGTCGCCCGATCTGGCACTTCGTCTGACGACCGCCCGCTGGCTCACGCCGAACGGTGTGTCGCTGGAACGGCGCCGTGGCAAGGGACTCAACCTGCACGGCGGCCTGGTGCCCGATGTCCTGCTGGACGATCCGGCCCGTCGTGACCTGGCCGCGGTCCCGGCGGAGTGGAGCGCGCGGGCGGCGTATGCGGTGGCCACCGCCGCCGACTCGTTGGCCATGTATGCCTTGCGCGAAGGGTGGGGCATTACCCCGCTTATTGCCCTGGAGGTACGACTGCGTGCCGCCTTGGCGCAGATGGCACCGGCGTCGGCCCGCACGGTGGAGCAGCGGGCCGACTGGGTGAGTGTAGCCACGCGACTGGCAATGGTCCGCATGCTCGAAGTGGAGCGGGCCGGGGAAGCCCTCCTGCGCTACGCGGTACGCGATGATGCCGCGTTGCGCGCCGGCGTGGACGTCGTGGCTCCGGGAACCGACATTTTGCCGGCCATCACGACACCGCTTCCTCCACGCATTTCGTCGCGGTCGCTCGGCCTGCGGTTGGCATTGCCGTGAGTGATTGGTCGTGAGTTGCCAGGCATGCTGATGCCCCTGCGGCCATGACCCGCCGTTGGTGGCTGCTGTCGGCCCTGAGTCTGGTGGGCGGCGTCGGTGCTTTCGTGGGGGGGACCAGCGCCCTCGATGCGTGGGTCGTGACGAGATTCCGCGGCGCCCAGCTGTTTCCGGATGCGGAATTCACGGCGACCTCACTGGCTACGCGCGGCCCCCGTCCGCGCATTGAAACCGTCCGCGTTGGACGGACCCAGGATACACTGCTGGCGGTGCACTTCAGCGCCATGTGGGCGGCGCCGGCGCTGGGAAAAACGGGCAAGGTGTATCTCGCTGGACCGTCGGGGACCGTGACCGCGCGAACGGCGCGCATCGTGGAGCGGCGCGCCTTTCGCGCGCCCCGTACGCCGGGGGCGTCTACATTGCGCCCGGACTCCAACTGGCGCTACGGCTGGGCGTATCTTGCGGTGGTGCCACACGATTCGCGCCAGGCGGCGTTGCGTTTCCGTGGGTGGCTGCTGCTCGACCTTCCGACCCCTTAGCTGCGTTCGATGCACCAATTGCTGCGCTGGGCCCGTTGTCTTGTTGGCGGGAGTATGGCTCTGGTCGCTGCGTTTGCCGGTACGGCGTTTCCCGCCTACGCGCAAACGACACCGGATCCCAAGCCGCTCCGCGGGACGTCCGGCACCTGGCAGGACCCGACGGCGGATACCCTGGTGTCGCGCGCCATTGCGCGTCGCGGCCTCCAACTCGCCGACAGCTCGCTGCTCAGCTATCGCGCGGATGCCCACGGGTTCCTGGCGTTTCTCGCGCAGTTGGGCGAAGGGATCATCATTCCCCCTCGCGTGGTGCAAAGCGAAGAACTCGCGCTCAGCATTGCATGGTGGCAGCCGGGGCGGAGTGCGCAGCGACTGGTGGGCCGACGCGATACCACGTTGCTGCCGGCCGACGTTGGGTATTACCGCGACCGCTACGGCGTCGTGCTCGACAATCTCCCCGATCGTATTCGGCTGGGAGACGGACAGGATGTGCGCGATGTGCCGCACCCGCTCGGCGCTGGTGCGATGGCGCAGTACGAATACACCATGGGCAGTCCGGTGCACATTCGTATTCCCGGTCGCGAGATTCTCGTGGACGAGGTGAAATTCCGTCCGCGCAACGGATCGCTGCCGGCGGCGATCGGGTCGGTGTATCTCGATCGCGAGACGGCGGCGGTGGTGCGTCTGAGTATGACGTTCACGCGGGCGGCCATCATTGACAAGCGTATCGAAACACTGGTGGTGACGCTGGAGAATGGACTGGTGCGCGAACGCTATTGGTTGCCGCGTCGTCAGGAAGTGGAAGTGTCGCGTGGCAGCACATGGTTTGACATCCCGGCGCGCGGCATCGTGCGCGGACGCTGGGAGATTTCCAACTACGAAGTGAATGAGCAAATCCCGACGCTCACAATGCTGCAGCCGCGTTGGAGTTCGGCGCCGCGCGATTCCTTGCGCGCGCACCCGTTTGAAGGGCGAGTGATTGATGCGTTGCCTCCCGAGATTCAGATCGCCAGCAGTGAAGAGGTGGTGCGTGCCAGGGTGCAGGCGGAGGCCGCGGTGCGGGCCTCTCTGCTCGCGCGCCCGGCTACGGCCTCGGTGACAGGACGCGGGGTCAGTGATCTGGTGCGCATGACGCGCGCCGAAGGGCTGGCTCTGGGACTTGGCGGCGCACACAAGAGCGCCACCGGATTCATGATCATGGGGCGCGCGCGCTACGGCTTTGGAGATGAACAGCTCAAGGGCCAGGTGGCCATTGGTCGCGCGCCGGCCTTTGGTCGCTTGCCTACGTTGCAGCTGTTCGCGGAGCGCGAGTATCGCGATCTGGCGATGGCCGAGCGCGCGGGAGTCACCAATTCGCTGTCGTCGTTGCTCTTCTCCAGTGATTACACCACGCAGGTGGATACGCGGGCCGCCGGTGTGTTGTATCGGCGGTCGCCAACCAGCGCGTTCACCTGGCGGCTGGCGGCAGAGCGTGATGAGGCCACCGGACGGTACGGACGAGGAGCCACGCGCACCTTTGCGCCCACTCTCGCTGCGTGGACCCTGCGGGGCGGGCGACTTGAAGTGAGTGGCGGGGGAGGGACTGTCCCCGCTCATGCCACATCGCGTCGGGCCGTGTGGATGTTGTCGGCCAGTGCAGGTGCATACGAGGGCACGGTGCCGACAGTGTTGAACCCGCTGGTCGATCCCATGCCCGGTGTGCCACTGGTGGGGCGTGCTGTTCGCCCGATCGTGGCGCGGGCACAGGGTCTGGTGCACATCACGCAGCCGGTGGGTGGTGACCGCGCCGTCATGCTCCAAACACTGGCGGGTGTTGCCGGTGGGCGTGACCTTCCATCGCAGTGGCTGGTGTTCGCCGGTGGTCCCTGGAGCGCTCCTGGTTATGACTGGCATACGTTCGGATCGCGCGCGCTGGTGTCGCAGCGGGTGGAGTTTCGGTCGCCGGTGCCGGCGCCCTCCATTCCGCTCCGGCGGTTTGGCAAGTCACCGCCGCATGTCACGCTGGCGCCGTTCGTTCAGCTCCTGGCCACCGCCTCGGGAACGGTTGAACGACCCGTGGTCGCGGGGGTGTATCCGTCGGCGGGCGTAGGCGTGTTGTTCTTTTACGACTTGTTGCGGGCCGATGTCTCGCGCGGCCTGCGCAACGGCGCGTGGCGCTTTTCCATTGATATCGATCGGACGTTCTGGGGGATTCTCTGAGCAGCTCGCGCACATCAGGTTCGCCGTTGGCCAAGGCGTACGATCAGGCGTACTTCGACAAGTGGTACCGGCATCCTGGACACCGTGTCAAATCACCGGCCGAGCTGGCGCGCCAGGTCGCGTTCGTGTTGCACACGGCGGAGTTTGTGTTGGGGCATCCCGTGCGCACTGTGCTGGATGTGGGATGCGGCGAAGGGCAATGGCGCGCGGCACTGCGACGGTATCGGCCGCGGGTACACTACGATGGAGTGGACCCGAGCGCGTACGCGGTGACGCGCTACGGTCGGGCCCGCGGCATACAGCTGGGCGGTATCGAGGATCTTGATGCATTGCCGTTGCGCGACCAGTACGATCTGGTGGTGTGTTGTGGCATGCTGAACTATCTCGCCGCGCCGTCGCTGCAGCGGGGGGTGGTGCAGGTGGCGCGACGCACCGGTGGCCTGGCGTACCTTGAACTATTCACCAAAGAAGACGCGTTCGAAGGCGACACCAACTGGCCTGCCCCGCGGGCTGCCTCGTGGTATCGCGCCGCGATGAAGCGTGCCGGGCTGTGGGCGGTAGGTATGCAGTGCTACGTGGCGAACGCATCCCGGGATCGTGTCTCTGCGCTGGAGCGTGTGTAATGGCATCTGATGCCGGTTGGCAGGAGTTCCTGCGCGCGCGGAAAGCGGAGCGGCAGGCGTGTGATGCACCGCGGCCGCTGCGCGCGATGGCGGAAGAGTTTGCGAATCGGGCGTTGGCGCTGATGTTTCCGCAGTTCGCGCACCCGTCGCGCCTGGGCGCCGAGGGGGTGGACAATGAAGCGGCGCATCTGGAGGCCTTGTTGCGCGCGGCCATTACCCCTCTGGTGCCCAACGCGGATGCTGTGGTTGCGGCCTTTCTGGCACGGATGACGGCGGTGCATGATGCGCTGGTGCTCGATGCCAATGCCATCACGAGTGGTGATCCGGCGGCGGGCAGTCTCGAAGAGGTCATCATTGCGTACCCGGGGTTTCTCGCCACGGCGGTGCACCGTGTCGCGCACGAGCTCTATCTGCTGGAGGTGCCACTGTTCCCGCGCGTGCTGTCGGAATGGTCCCATCGGGAAACGGGCATCGATATCCATCCCGGGGCGCGCATTGGTGCGGGCTTTGCCATTGACCATGGCACCGGCGTGGTGATCGGAGAGACCAGCGAGATTGGCGATCGGGTGCGCATTTACCAGGGCGTCACGCTGGGGGCGCTCGCGGTGAGCAAAAAACTGGCCAACCGCAAGCGGCACCCCACCATTGGCAACGAAGTCGTGATCTACGCCAACGCCACCATTCTTGGCGGCACCACCGTGGTGGGTGCAGGGTCGGTGATTGGCGGGAATGTCTGGCTCACGCAGTCGGTGCCGCCGCGGTCGGTGGTGCAGTTCAGCAGTCGGGTCGAGCAGCGTGATGGTGACGACGGTTTGGAGTTTCACATCTAGCGGGAGCGGCACATGAAGGCAGCGACAATTCTCGAGACCATTGGCCATACGCCGCACGTGCGCATTCAACGCCTCTTTGACGCGCCCGTCGAGGTCTGGATGAAGCTTGAGCGCGCCAATCCCGGCGGCAGTATCAAGGACCGCATAGCGCTCAGCATGATTGAGGACGCCGAACGTCGCGGGCTGCTGACGAAGGACAGTGTGATCATTGAACCCACATCGGGGAACACCGGCATCGGGCTGGCGATGGTGGCGGCCGTGAAGGGGTACAAGCTCGTGTTGGTGATGCCGGAGTCCATGAGCATCGAACGCCGGCGCATCATGGCAGCCTACGGCGCCACCTTCGATCTCACGCCGCGCGAGAAGGGAATGAAGGGGGCCATTGCACGGGCGCAGGAGCTGTTTGAGGCAACGCCCAATGCGTGGATGCCGTCGCAGTTTGATAACCCCGCCAATATTTCGGCCCACGTGGAAACCACCGCCCGGGAAATCCTCGCGGACTTTCCGGAGGGGCTGGACTATCTCATTACCGGCGTGGGGACCGGCGGGCATATCACGGCGGTGAGCGAGGTACTCAAGGCGGAGTGGCCACATCTGCAGACGTTCGCCGTGGAGCCGGCCAAGTCCGCGGTGATCAGCGGCGGCCCGCCAAGCCCGCACCGCATTCAGGGCGTGGGCGCCGGATTCATTCCCGCCAATCTGCGCGTGGAGACACTGAACGGCGCCATTCAGGTCACCGAAGAAGATGCGTTTCTGTACGCGCAACGGGCGGCGCGCGAAGAAGGGCTGTTCATCGGCATTTCCAGCGGCGCGTCGCTGGCGGCCGTGGCCCAGAAGATCCCCGAGATGACAAGCGGCGCGCGCGTGCTCACGTTCTGCTACGACACGGGCGAAAGGTACCTATCCATCGACGGCCTCTTTACGGCGTGAGATCTCAGATCTGAGAGTCAGAGTTGAGAATCGAAACAATGCGATGGATATCGAAGGTGAGAGTGTCGAGATAACCACGACGATGAGAAGTCCGAGTGGTTGCCTCCGCGCGCCTGTGCCCCGCACAGGCTTGGGGTAACGGCGTCCGGGGGTAACGGCGGGGACGACCGCTGTTCCAGCGGCGTCCGTGGGGGGCACCGTCACGCGGACGAAGTACTCGCACCTCTCACCGTCGTGGTTATCTCGATACTCTCACCTTCGATATCCATCGCACTTCGCGACTCTCAACGCTCTCAACACTCTCAGTTCGTCGTCTTGCCTCTGTCCTCGCACTTTCTCAGCATGGATCTCTTGTCGGGCGTGATTGGTTTGGTGTGTGGCGTGCTGCTCGGTGCACTTGGCGCCTGGCTGGTGACGCGCGCGCTGTCGCGGGCACATGTCGCCCGCGCAGTGAGCGAGGCGGAGTCGGGATTGCGGGCGCAGCTGGCGCGTCATGAGGCCGAGTCGGCGTTGACGGCGCGTCACGGCAACGTAGCGGAGCTGCTGGGGCCTATTCGCGATACGCTGGCGCGCTACGATGAGGTGCTGGCCCAGTTGGGGCGTGCGCAGGCTCAGGTGGCGGGGCAGATTGGCGAACGGCTGGATGCCGTGGTGCTGTCAGGTGAATCGCTGCGCCGCGAAACGCAGCAGCTCTCGCAGGCGCTGCGGGCGCCCACCGTGCGCGGGCAGTGGGGGGAACTGCAATTGCGCCGAGTGTGTGAGCTGGCGGGGATGCTGGCGTACTGCGACTTCGAACCCCAGGTGTCGGTGCGTACCGACGACGGCGTACAGCGCCCTGATCTCATTGTGCGGCTTCCGGGTGAGCGCCGATTGGTGGTGGATGCCAAGGCGCCGCTGTCAGGCTACCTCGAAGCCATGGCGGCGCCGGATGACCGGCAGCGCACGGCACGGTTGGTCGATCATGCGGCGCAGGTCCGTGCGCATGTGCAGAAGTTGAGCGCCAAGAAGTACTGGGCGCAGTTCGCCGACGCCCCGGACTTTGTGGTGCTCTTTCTCCCGGGCGAAGCGTTTTTTGCGGCGGCGCTCGATGCTGACCCAACGCTACTGGAGAGCGCGTTGGGCGAGCGCGTGTTGCTGGCCACACCCACCACGCTGATCGCGTTGCTCAAGGCCGCGGCCTACGGGTGGCGGCAGGAGCGCGTGGCCGAACAGGCGGAGCAGGTGGCACTGCTCGGGCGTGAGCTGCACGACCGGCTCGGGGTGTTTGACGAGCAGCTGGTGGAGATGGGGCGCGGTCTGCAGCGCGCGGTCGTGGCGTACAACCGCGCACTGGGCAGTCTCGAGTCGCGCGTACTGGTGTCGGCGCGCAAGCTGGGGGAGCTCAGTGGCGCCGATACGGTGTTGCCGGAGGTGCCGTTGCTCGACACGGCGGTGAAGGGGGCGGAGTGACGGCACTCGTGGCTACGCGGGTGGTACGCCGCGAACGCAAAGGGTCGTCGCTGCCGGTCGTGGTGGACACCCCCGATGGCGAGTGGTTCCTCAAGCTCACCGGCGCCTCGCAAGGCACGCTCCCGCTGGTAGCGGAAATGATCGTCGGCACGCTGGCGGAGCAGATTGGCTTGCACGTGCCATCACGCCGTTTGGTAGAGCTTCCGGCCGAGGTGCCCAGCGACGATCCGAACGACGAACTGCGCGATCTGTTGCGCGCCAGCACCGGCGTGAATCTGGCCTTCGCGCTATTGAGTCAGGCGCGTGATCTTACGCCCCCGGAATTCGAGCGGGTTGATGTGGCCACCGCCGCGCGGGTGCTTTGGTTGGATGCGCTGGTGCAGAATCTCGATCGCACGCCGCGCAATCCCAATCTCATGATGCGCCGCGGCACCGTGTGGTGCATTGATCACGGGGCCTGTCTCCCCTTTCAGCACGATTGGAGCGCGGTCACGGAGCAGACGCCGCAGCGCTCCTATGATGTGGACGCCCATCTGTTCGCGTGGGCCGCGCCTCTGCTACCCGATGTGCACGCGCAGTACGCGCCGGTGCTCACCCGTGACGTGTTCCGGGCCGCCGTCGCCGACGTCCCCGACGCCTGGCTGGGAGCCGATCCCGTGCGCCGCCGGGAAGGGTATGTGGCGTTTCTCTGGAAACGATTGGGGAACAGCGGTTTGGGTTGAGTGCTGCGGTTCGGGTTTGGACCTGCCACCTCAGTTCTGGACCACCACAGCGGTTCTGGACCACCACTGCGGTTGAGGAACACGGCGGTTTGGGTCTCTGCGGAAGTGCCGCCCGGCTGCGCCGTGGCGGCACGTTCTGGTGGTTGATATACCGGCCACTGCAGTTGAAGTGAGACCACCACCAAAGGAATGCGCCCGCCCGGCAAAGCCGGCGGGCGCTTCCATTTCCACCCCAACTGCGGTGTTCCTCAACTGCAGTGGTGGTCCAGAACTGCAGTGGTGGTCCAGAACTGCAGGAGAGGTTTCAAACCCGAACCGCAGTGGCAGGCAACACAAACCGCCGTTGCCCTTACAGCGACCCCAGCAGATCGTCGATCGCTTTGCGATCCGCGTCTTCCAGCGATTCGGCGCCGTGAATGATCCGCTGCAGAATGTCTACGGCTTCTTCGGCGAGGTTGTCGGGGTGCCGACGATCCTTCGCGAAGCGCACGATGTGCCCCAACAGGATCGTCTCGAACGGCGCCTCTTCCTCGTCGTCGTCGTCCTCGTCGTCATCTTCGTCGTCGTCATTATCGGCGCCCAGTGAGGCTTCGTAGCTGGGCACGCTCTCTTTCCAGGGCTCCGCGTTGTGCACGTCAGCCTCGAGCAGCGAGCGCGGCACGAGCGCAAACAGACGACACTGCAGTCCGGGATCCTCTTCGTAGGCGAAGAGCCCCAGGGGCACCGGTTCGTCGAACAGGTGCAGCTCCACCAGCCGCGCAATGGCCTCGGCCGGCATCGCACTGCGGGCCACCATGCGTCCATCAATGAACGCGCCGAGCGCCGACGAATCGGGCGCACGCGGATCATCGAGTTGGGTGATGGTGATCGTCACCGGCTCGCGCGTCGTGACAAAGACCGCCGGGCGGGCTTCGCCGTCCTCGTTGAGCGGGACGTCCTCGGGGGGATCAAAATTGTCAGCAGACATCGGCAGGAACCATCGAAGGCGCACGGAAACGGGCTCTCTCGCAGGTTAGGCACCTGACGGGCGCCCCGGAAGGGGACCACGGGGTGACATCACACCGTGGAGACCACCTCATTCACGTCGATATTCTCAAAGACGGTCCCCAGCCAGCGCAGCACCGGCCACAGCTCCGCGACAATGATGGCGCTGGCAAGCAGCGTGGCGGCTAGCACCGACCAGCCACCCCAGTCGTTGGTGATCCAAAGGATGAGCGCGCCCAGCCCCACCGGAAACACCAGCGCCACGGCGGCCACCAGCGTCGTCGCACCGGTCGTGAGCAGATTCTGCCCCATCGTTTCAAAGCCCCGTGACTCCGTCCCCAATCGCACCCAGGCCGGAAACAGCAGAGCGGTCCCGTTCTGAATGGTGAACATGAGCGCGTTGAACGCCGGGACGCCCACCGCGATCGACACCAGAATCGGCACCGTGGCGCCACTGTTCAGGAACAGCTCCGGATCCTGCAGAAACATGACCAGCGGCACCGTCATGAGTGACCACACGGTGATGGAGTGCAACACCGTGACCGCCGCAATCTCGGCGGCGACAATGCGCCACCCTTCCAACGGATAGGTCTTGAGGACGGTGAGTCGTGGCAGATCGAGGCGCAGGTCGAATCGCATCCAGAGCGGTCCGATAAAGAGCAACATCGCGCCCCAGCCGATCGTGACGCCCACAAAGGCAGCGCCCGCGCCATCGGAGGCCGATCGGGACACGACGGCGAGCGCGCCGAGCCCAATGATGAACGAGACGAGCTGCGTCTTCCACGAGCCCCCGCGCAGCGCCGCCACCACATTCTTCCACGCAATGGCGACCTCGGGACGCCCCGTCAGCGCGAGACGGGGGACCGACACCAGCTTCCCCTTCTTCGAGCGCGCCTGCCCCATCTGTGAGGCCCGGAAGCGTTGAATACGCTCGGCCCGGTGCTGCGTGGCCTCCAAAGCGGCTTCCTCGAAGGACGTGTCGAGCCGCACCACCCAGAAGTAGTGCCCCGTCACAATGAGGCCAGCCCAGAGCAGCGACATCCCCCACGCCGCCGTGCCGGCGGTCATGATGGGTTCAATCAGCACCCGCACCGGCAACAATGCACTCCACGGCACCGGCGCCTTGAGTGCGTCGGTGATGGCGGTGATGAGCATTTTGATGCCGCCGGTGCTGGCCAGACGGATACCCGGCAGTTCCATCAGCAGGCCGTACACGACCGCGCCAATGAGCCCACCGAAAATGAGCAGCGGCAGCACACCACGTTTGCGCCCCGCTCCCCCGTGCTCCACGGCGTTGGCCCGCACAATGGACGCGCCCATGCGATGCATGGCCAGTGTGGAGAAGAGCATCCACCATCCCAGCGCCCGCTCCCAGGTGGCCAGCTGCGTGGCGTTGCCGCGGAAAATGACGCTGAAAATGATGGTGTTCACGAAAATGGCGAGCTGCATGCGCAGCAGCTTCGTGTGCACCAGCCCGCGTCGGGAGACCGGCGCGGGAAAGAGGAATTGCACCTCGGATGGCGTGAACGCGAGTGCACTGCGGTCGGCGCCAAAGATCCACCAGCGGGCCGACGACAGCAGCGCCAGCGTGCTTCCCACGACCAGCGTGATGTCGGAGGTCAGGATGGAGGCAAGCGGCGCTCCGCCGGCGCGCGTGTTGCGGAAGAGTGCCCAGTAGAGATAGAGCGCCCCCAGCGCGACCGCGACGAGATAGCGGGGGCTGCGCACGCGGGCCGCCTGCGAACGCAGGCGATTGATGAAACTCCGCCAGTACAGGAAGAGCATGGCCTGTGCCGGAGCGGGCTGCCGCTCGGCAACGGTCGTGCTCATGGCGACGGTGGCCGTGGCTACCGAATCAACGGGGATGCTCACGGTCTCAGGCCGCGCCGCTGATCAGCCCGTTCGGCGAGCCATTGGACGTCCCGTCGCCGGTGAGCGCAATGAACATCTCTTCCAACGTCCGTCCGGCCAAATCGGGACGCGCGCTGACGATCTCCTCGATTGTCCCCAGCGCGACCATCTGCCCCCGCCGGATGACCAGCAGGCGGGTGCACAACTCTTCCACCAGGTGCAGCAGATGGGAGCTGAGGATGACGGCCGTCCCTTCGCGCGCCCGAGCGGCAATGGTTTCCTTCATGCGCCGGATGCCCACCGGATCGAGCCCGGTGAGGGGTTCGTCGAGCAACAGCGCCGCCGGGCGATGCAACAAGCCACAGGCAATAGCGAGCTTCTGCTTCATCCCGCGCGACAGCTCCGGCGGCAGCGCGTCCTTCTTGGCCGTGAGCTCCAGCTCTTCCAGTAATTCAGGAATGCGCGGTGCTGCATCAGTGACGCCATAGAGGCGCGCCACAAACTGCAAATGCTCGGTGACCGTCAGGTAATCGAACAGCTGCGGTTCGTCAGGGATGAATGCGAGGCGCGCCTTGGCGGCTACCGGCTGACTCTGCAGATCAATGCCCGCGACGGCAATGCTTCCCGACGTGGGCTGCAGAATGCCTGCCAGCGCACGCAATGTCGTGGTCTTGCCCGCCCCGTTGGGACCGACCAGCCCCAGCACGTCACCGGGGGCGACGTGGAACGACAACGACTGCACGGCAACGGTGTCACCGTAGAGCTTGGTATAACCGGAAACGTCAATCACGAAGAGACAATCACAGAGAGGAGGGGGTCAGGACCAGCGGTGCCGTCAGCGTAGTGGAGAGCGTGGCGCCCGCCGACAGACAACGTTCGATGGTGTTGTTGCGTGCCGCCGCAATGGTGCCCGCCGCGGCGCCACCCGCGGCCCCGATGACGGCGCCTTTCGTGCCACCGCCCATAACGCGCCCTAGAATGCCACCGATGATCGCGCCGGTAATCACCTTCCCCTGGTCGCTGCCGCCTTTCGACACCTTCCGCTCGGTAACCGCGCCGTCCACCACGCGCACCGTGCCCTGGGCAGGGTAGAACTCTCCATCCACCTGCACCCCGCGCAGTCGGAACGACATCTCACCCGTCGTGGAATCGACCCGCGCCAGCTCCACCAGCACCGGGGTCCCCGCGGCCAGCAACGCGCCATCCGGGCTGGTCACTTCCCGGTCGAGTGAGACAACAAAGCGGTCCCCCGGCCGGTTGGCTAACGAACAGATGGCGGCGTTGGTGGCGCCGCTGAGTTGCACCCCCTCGCCAATCATCCGACCGCGAGGCACTGGCGCTGGCGTTGGCGCCTCGGCCACCGGCGTTGGGGCCGGTGTGGGGGCCGGGATTGCGGCGGTTGGTGCCGGGAGCGGCGCCGGCGCGGGGCGTGGGGTGCGCGGGGCAGCCGGTGCTGGCGATGGCACCGCGACGGTGGGGCGCGGCGACGGGCGCGGCGCGTCCGGCAGCGGCAGCGGGGCCGACGGCGAATTGCTCACCGCTGTATCGCCAATGGCCACGTTCGGGGTGGCCGACGACGCCAGCGTGAGGTCGCGTGACAACGCGGAGTCGATGGCCGCCGAGCGCTCAGGGCGCGCATCGCCACAGGCGGCAAGCAGCGCCCAGGCGCTGAAGCCTGTCGCCACGCGATATACCAAGGCCCGCCGCGGGGTCAACACTCGAGGAAGTTGCGCCATGGACTGGACGATAGTCGGAAAGAGGAGTGCTCCGCCATGCTTTCATGGGGGGCGCCCTCCCGGTTGTGTAAACATTCTGTCGGGTATCGTACGCCCGCGCCCGGTCCGCGTTCCCCCATTATTCGCTTTACTCGCATGCGCTTCACCGATGTCGACGTGACGCCGCCGCCCACGGCGCAGCACGTGTTCATCGCTCGTCAACCCATTTTCGACGGGCGCGACAGGCGCGTGGCCTACGAGCTGCTCTACCGGGCCAGCCGGGAAGCCACCCACGCCTACGTCGGTGATGTATCCCCCGCGCTGATGTGCGGGGATACGGCCCTGCATGCCCTGCTCTCCATTGGCCTGGAGAAGTTGACCGCCGGGACGCGGGCGTATGTGAATGTCACGGAAGAGCACCTGCTGGGGGAGCTGTACAAGATCTTTGACCCGGCTGCGGTGGTGCTCGAACTGCTCGAGACCGTAGACGGGTCACCGGCTGTGGTAGACGCCTGCCAGCGGGCGGTGGCCGACGGCTACACCCTTGCACTCGACGACTACGACGGCCGTGCCTCTCTGGACCCACTGCTGGCGTTTGCGAAAATCGTGAAGGTGGACGTGCTGGCCACTCCCGATATTCGCACGCTGGCGCCCATGGTGGCGGCGCTCAACGCGCGTGGCATCACGGTGCTCGCCGAACGGGTGGAAACGCAGGAGGCTCTCGCCGCCGCGCGCGACGCCGGCTTCGCGCTGTTCCAGGGGTACGTCTACAGTCGCCCGGAAACTCTGGACGGTCGCGCGGTCAATGTGCAGCAGGCCACCGTCTTTCACATCATGGCGCTGCTCAACGAACCGGACGCCACCGACGGAGCGCTGGAAGAGGCCTTTCGCAGCCACCCGTCGCTCTCCCTCTCGCTCCTCCGCATCGTCAACTCGGCGTCGTTCGGCGGACGCGGCGTGGATTCCATTCCGTATGCCATCCGTTTGGTGGGGCGCGAGGCCCTGTCGCGCTGGATGCTGATCATGCTGGTGGCCAGTGTCGGATCGCGCAGCCCGGTGGCGCACGAGGCCGTCATGGAAGCACTGGTGCGTGGTCGCTTCTGCGAAACGGTGACGGCCCAAGGCGCCAGTGGCGACCCGGCGGCGCGCTTCCTCGTTGGGCTGCTCTCGCGCATGGATACGCTGCTGGGGCTGCCCATGGCGCAGGTGCTGGAGCGTCTGCCGGTGAGCAATGATGTCAGGGACGCGCTGCTGGAGGGCACGGGCCCGCACGCTGGCGTCCTGCGGTTGGCTGACGCCTACGAAAGCGCCGAGTGGGCCATGGTGGACATGCTGGCCACCGACACGCAACTCTCTTCGCTTTATGCGGAAGCGGTGACCTGGGCCAACGAACGGTTGGCCAAGATCACTAGCTGAGCCTCTCGCGGCGCTCGCGGCCTCACATCAGGCCGCGTGCGGCCTCAGTAATTCCGCTTGATCGGCGTGGCGATATCCGCGACCATCGAATCGGCCTTCTGCGCCGCCATCCCCGCCGCACTGCCGGCGGCCTCCGGTGTGTTCGTATAGGGGAGCAGAATGGAAATGCGGCGGTTGGCAGCGGACAGCGGATCGTCGGGCACGCGCAGCTTGGTATCGGCATAGCCGCGCACTTCCACTACGCGCTCCGGCGCCACGCCGGTGGACTGCAGCACGCGACGCGCGGCATTGGCGCGGTCGGCGGATAGCTCCCAGTTGGTGTACGCCGCATCGGCGCTGAACTTGGCCCCATCCGTGTGGCCTTCCAGCACCACCGACTGATTGATGGTGGCCAGCTCGGAGCCCACCAGCTGCAGCGTCAACATCGTGGCCGCGTTCATGCGCGACGAACCGTTGGGGAAATACACATCGCCACGTCCGGATTCGACCAGTTCGATGCGAAGGCCCTCGCGGGTCACCTGCACATCCACCACCGCGTTCAACTTCTTCAGCGAATCGCTGGCCGCGAGTTTGTCCAGAATGGTCTTGCGGATGTTCTCGAACGTTTTCTGTTCCGTCGAGCGCACAATCATGCGCATCGGCGTCTTCTGAATGGGATTGGGCGCGCTGCCGGTACTGAGTGGGCTGGAGCCGGCTCCGAAGCCTTTCTTGTAGCCGACGGGATTGGCGAAGTAGCCTTCGATGGCCTGCTTCGTCTTGTCGTCCATCCCAAGAATCCACATCACCATGAAGAAGGCCATCATGGCGGTCACGAAGTCGGCGTACGCCACCTTCCATGAGCCGCCGTGGTGTCCGCCACCACCGGCGACCTTCTTCTTGACGATGACGATCTTCTTGCCGCCGCGCGCCGCCATGGTTTAGGCCGCCTTCTTGCGCGTCAGCTCTTCCAGTTCCGTGAAACTCGGGCGTTCGTGCGGTTCGATGTTCCGCCGCGAGAACTCCACCGCCGTCATGGGCGCATCGCCGCGGGCGAAGCAGAGCAGCGCGGTGCGAATGCACAGCATGTAGTCGTGCTCGGCGTGCAAGCGCATTTCCATGGCCTTGGCTACCGGTCCGAATACGCCGTACGCCAGCAGAATGCCGAGGAACGTTCCTACGAGGGCGGCGGCCACTTTTTCGCCGATTTCCGAGGCGGCACCACCAATCGAGCCCATCGTGATGATCACGCCGAGCACGGCGGCCACGATGCCGAAGCCGGGCATGGCGTCACCCACGGTGGTGATCGCGTGAGGGGCCAGCATGCCCTCGTGGTGGTGCTTGTCGAGGTCCGTATCGAGGATATCGGCCAGGTTGTGGTCTTCGACGGTACCGGTGAGCAGCACCTTGAGCGTGTCGCATAACAGCGACAGCGCGTGGTGATTGTTGAGGAACGACGGATACTTCTGGAAGATGTCGCTCCCTTCCGGATTTTCGATGTGCGACTCCAGACCCACCAATCCATCCTTGCGGGCCTTCTGGAACACCTCGTAGAGTACCTGCAACAATTCCGCATACGCTTTCGCGCCGTACGGGTTAGGCTTGAGCAGCCCGAGCAACTGGGCCATGCACGCCTTCAGCACGGCAGGCGGGTTGGCAATGATGAGGGTGCCGAGGCCGGCGCCGCCAAGAATCAGGAACTCGTTGGGCTGATACAGCACGGCGAGGTCACCATGGTGCATGACATAGCCACCGATGACAGCGCCGAACACAACGACCAGGCCGATGATGACGAACACGGGGAATGTCCCGGGAAGCGAGTGGGGGATTCAGTGAGTGGCGAGCCCGGGCAACCGCGAGGTGCGGAGCACTGGCTCGCCATTCATGACGATCTGTTGCGCGGATTGGCGCACGCCATCAGCAACCGGCTCGCCACCATCACGGCGGCGGCGGGCGTGCTGGATGTGAGCGAGACGCCCGACCCGCGATTCCTGGACGGTCTGCGCAGCGATGCCGACCGACTCGACGGACTGCTGACGCTCCTGCGTCAACTCCCCCGACGTGCCGATGCGGGAGTGGAGCCCATGCTGCTGACCGACGCCCTGCAGAGTGCCATTCGGCTCGTGGAGGAGCACGCGCTCATGCGCGGCCGGTCCGTTGCCACGGTGCTCACGGGCGACGTGATGCCCGTGCGGGCGGAACCCGGCGCCGTGCTCCACGCGATGTGTGTCGCGCTGCTCGCGGCGGCCCGCTTGGGGACGGGCGCCATTGTGGCCGAACTCGAGACCGTCGGTGACGAGGTGTGCTTCGTGGCGCGCCCGGACCACCGAGGCGAAAAGCCCGCTGAGGACCTGCTCGAGCACGACGTGAGCGCGATCCGCTGGCTGCTGACGGGAAGCCAAGGGCGAAGCGCCCCCCTGACGGATGGATGTGCGCTGTATCTGCCCACGCTTCAGGCGTCGCGGCGTCGTCCCGGTTGACATCAGCCCTGCGCCTCAGGTGCGGGCGCTGGTGTCGCCACGGGCAGCGTGGCGGGTGCCAGGACGGACGCGCCGGATGTTTGTGGCGCGCCCAACGCGGCCAGCCAGTCGGCGCCTACCGGCGAACTGGCGGCGCGCTGATTCTCCTGGGCGACCTGTTGCGCAATTTCACCGCGCAGAATCTTGACGTCGCTGGGCGCTTCAATGCCAATGCGCACGCCCCCGCGGTCGCAGGACACGACCACGATACGGATTCCGCCGTCAATGAGGATGGAGTCGCCTTCACGGCGTCCGAGAATAAGCATCGTCAGACCAGACTGATCAGGGTGTCCAGCATCTCTTCCGCGGCTTTGATCATTTTCGTGGCCGCCTGATAAGACTGCTGTACGCGCAGCATGTTCACGAGCTCTTCGTCCGTGTTCACACCGCTCACAGACTGGCGACGCAGGTCGGCCTGATCGGTCAGACCGGCCGCCACGGCAGCATCATCCGTGGCCGACGACGTCTGAATGCCAAGCCGCGTCACCAGCCCGCGGAAAAATCCAATGAACGAGCCGGTTTCCGTGGCACCGGACGGAGAGGTCCACGTGACCGTGGCATCGGTCATGCGCAACGACGACAATCCCTGCGCAACCCCGTTGTCGGTGGGCCCATTCACTGATCCCGACGCGGCAATCCTGGAAGGGTCACCAGCGACTACGCTATGCAGCTTGAGACTGGCCGCCGACACCGGCGCTGCCAGTGTGCCGGGATCAAAGAAGTTGCCCGCTGCCGTCCCGGGGATGGTGGTACCGTTGAACGTGTAGCCACTGGTGTGCAGATCGTTGACCGCCGTGGCCAACTGATTGGCCATGGCATCAAGACGCCCGCGGGTATTGGGAATTTCGGTGTTCAACACCGTCACCATGGCCGACAGCTCGCCGGCCAACGGCGCCAGTCGATCGGGCGAACTCCCCAGGCGAATTCGCACCGGGACATCCGTGAGCGGCGTAGCCGGGAGCGGATTGGGCGTTTCGAACTGTACCGACAGCGGCGTGGCGGTATCGCCTTCCACCAGCATCGAGTTGCCAATGAGGACCGACACCGAGCCGTTCGGCTGCGGCACCACCCGCGTGCCGGCAATCTTCGACAGCTCATCCAGCTTGAGATCGCGCATATCGCGCAGATCATTCGCCATGTTGCCGTTCGATTCGGCACCCACAATGCGCACATTCAGTTCGGCCACCTGCGTGGCCACCGAGTTGATGCGCTCCACGGTGTTGCTCAGTCGTTCCAGCGTACTGCTGCGAATGGTCGTGAGCTGCGTGTCGTAATCGTTGAAGAGCTGCGCAACCTGTCGCCCGCGCTGCTGTACCACCGCGCGCGCCGCCAGGCTGTTGGGCTGCGCCGACAGATCACTCCACGAGTTCCAGAACTGGTCGAGCGCATTGGCCATGCCGGCGTCGTTCGGTTCGCCAAACACCGATTCCACCTGCGAGAGCAGGTCGCGGCGCATGGCCGCGTCACCGGACAAGGTGTTGGAGGAGCGGAACGACTCATCCAGCAGAATGTCACGCTTGCGAGTGATGGTGGACACGTTGACGCCGGTGCCCACATTGCCGTACGGGAAGCGCACCGGCGTGTTCGCCGACAGCACGGCTTCCTGACGCGAATAGCCAGGCGTCTCCGCGTTCGCGATGTTCTGCGATACGGTCTGGAGTGCCGTCTGGTGCGTGAGGAGCGCGGTGCGCGCGATGCTGAACAGGCCGGAGCTCATGGGTCAGACCGTCCGGTTGACCAGCACGCCACGCGGGGCGCCGGTCGTGGGCGGCACGACGCCTTCCGAGGCGTACGTGGACGGACTGGCCGGCGCACCGACCAGCGTGCGCACATGCGTGTCCGTGGTGGTCAGCGCTTCGCGCAGCATCTTCCGGTTCATGCCCACCTCGCGGGTCAGCATGTCGGCTGACTGCTGCAGACGGGCGCGCGCGTCGCGGAACCGATCATCTACCAAATCGCCCAGCAATTCCTCCACCTCGCGCAGCGTGCACTCTTCGGTACCGCCCAGCAGCACGTTGAGCTGACGACGGCGCGTCCGGGCCTGCCCCAGCGTGGCGAGGATGCGGTGCGTGGCAAAGGTGCTGTCGTCGACGCCCTGGATGTCGTCGGCAGCAACCGCCGTCCGCTGACGGCGCATCTGCGCGATGAGATCATCGAGCAAGCGCCGTTCGCTGATCAACGCGTCATGGAGCGCGTCGAGCAGTGCCGAGGACTGCAAGCCAACGCGTGACGCGGGTTCGTGTGCGTACAGAGTCGTGGGCGACATCAGCGGGTGGTGTTGCTTGAAGGCGACTGGGAAGACGAGGCCGCGACGCGACCCCGTAACTGGCGATAGACCGACTCGGCGAGACCGCCTTCCCATTGGCTTGGAGTTTCGGCAGCTAGGTGCTGATCCAATAGTCCCGTGAACATGTCTTCTCCGGCGCTGGCTGAAACGATTCCGTCCTGCTGTGGAACGGTTTCGCGCATCGCCTTGAACAGTTGTTGCACAAACAGCCCCTCGAGCTGCTTGGCGGTCTCGCGCAGCTTCTGGTCGGTGGCCTGGTCAATGACCGGCGGCGTGGGCGCCGCGGTGGCGACATTCATGCGGGCGCGGGCTGCGATGGGATCGATCATCGGACGATGATCTCGGCGGTCACGGCGCCCACTTCCCGCAGGGCGGCGAAGATGGCGGCGATTTCGCTGGCGGGAGTCTGCACGGCGTGCAGCGCCGAGGCGACGCGCTGCACCGCAATCCCGGCGGGGAGGCGTACACTTCCGGGAATGGCGGCAGTGTCGTTTGGCGCGAGATTGCCAATGGCGAGGGTAATGGCGCCGTGGCTCACGGTGGCGGCCCCGACCACCATGTCGCCACCGGCTACCACCGTGCCGTCGCGGCCATCAATGATGATGCGCGGTCGTGCCTCAGGTGCAATCGCGAGATCGCGGATCTTCGCCATTGCGACCGGCTTCTGCACCGAGTCGGGAAGCGTGACCATCACCGAGCCTTCGTCTTCCACGGTTGCCGTCTTTTCACCCATGGCGCCGTTGATGGCGGTGGCGATGCGCATGGCGGTCCCGAGATCCGGTTCGCGCAGCAGCAGCCGGGAGTTGGCGGCAATGGTGGGGCGTGGCAGATCGGCTTCGAGCACACCACCGGTGGGAATACGGGCGGCGGTTTCGTGCGTGGGCTGGTAGCGGGTGGTGGAGCCGCCCTGGCTGATCAGCATGGAGCCCTGCGCCGAGGCGAGGGGCGGCCCATTGGGGTCGGCGACCAGCGGCGTCATAAACAGTGTCCCGCCGCGGAGCGACCGGGCATCACCCATGCTGGAGACCTGCACCTCAAAGCGGCCACCGGCGCGCAGGAAGGGGGAGACCTCAGCGGTTACCAGCACTGCGGCCACGTTGCGCATGCGGATCAGATCGGCCGGCACTTCCACGTTGAAACGACGCAGAATGTTGATCACGCTCTGCACCGTGGGGCCGCCGGTCTGACCGCCAATCGCGCGGTCGCCCGTGTTGTCGAGTCCCACCGCCAGCCCATAGCCCACCAGGCGTACCGGGAGGGCGCCCTCGGCTGACGTGAGGTCGCGGATTTTGATGTCATTCTGGGCGCTCGCCGTGGTGGGCATGAGCAGCAACAGGACGGAGGCGGCAACGACGGTACGCACGAGGGCCTTCGCGAGACGCGTGGTGTAGTGGGCGAGCATGGGCGTAAGCAGAGAGAGCAAAAGCGACGCGGTCACGGCCACACGATCCCGAGCACCTTGCTCACGATGCCCTGCTTGGGTTTGCCGAGCGGTCCCGGCGAGGCATAGCCGAGTTGGACATCGGCCACGCGGCTGGACTCGACCACGTTGGAGACGGAGACATCCTGCGCGCGCACCCAGCCGGTGAAGACGATGTCCTGCATGGCCTTGTCCACGTCGATCTTCTTGGTCCCCTTGACCTGCAGCAGGCCGTTGGCGCCCATGGCCACCACGCGGACGCTCATCTCGTTCTGAAAGCGATTCTCACGACGGGCCTGTCCCCGCTGCGTCTGATCGGCCGAGTTGCGGGCGTCGATGTTGACGTTCTGCGAGGACGACGGCAGACGTGCACTGAGCCCGAAGCCGCGATTGCGGGTATCCTGCGCGGTATTTTCTTTCACCGCCGTACTGATGGTATAGTCATCCACCAGCACCGTGATGATGTCGCCTACCGCGAACTGGCGACGGTCGGACACCCAGCCGTTGCGCACAGGAATGGCCGATGTCGCGGTCGTTGCAGCGGCGCCGGAGGCGGGCGTCGCGCTGGCCGTGGCGGGCGGAACCGCGCCCGTAGCCGGTGGTGCGGCCTGCGCAATGAGCGCCGCAGGCCAGAGCACGAGGGCCAGTGGAGTGAGCAGCCGTGAGGTAAGACGCTGACGGGACATGACAGTCTCAGCGGAGGCGAACAGTGTTCGGCGCAATGGCAACGCCATCAAGCCGGCGAGTACGATTGATGCGGACGCCCACCGGGGCGCCGGCGGTGGCGGTGTTGGTCGCGACACCGTTGATGACCAACGTGATCGGACCATCCTGCCAAATGGCTTTGACCGTGGCGCCACTCTCGATGAGTGGCGCTGGCGACACGGCGGGTGCGCGAAGCACTTCGCCGGCCATGATCGGGCGACGGGTGACCCACCCCGGCAACGCGCGGGTGGTGTCGGGCGACTGGCCGTTCCAGCGCCAGGTGATGATCGTGTCCACGACCGCAATGTCGGTGAGCTGCAGCGCTTCGCCGCGCGCCAACGCGCGCGTGGCCACGGTGAGCGATACGCGACGCTGATCGCTCTTGAGCGGCGTTGCCGCCGCCGTCTGTGCGTGCAGCACGAACGGCAGTACCAGCAGAGCGCCAAGCGCCACCAGATGCCGGGACACGAACGACATGGTCAGTTCACGATGTTGTTGGCGATCTGACCCATCTCGTCGGCCGTCTTGATGGACTTGGAGTTGATTTCGTAGGCGCGTTGCGCCGCAATCATCTCCACCATTTCCTGGACGATCTCGACGTTCGAGCCTTCGAGGCTGCCTTGCTGCAAGCGTCCCATGCCTTCGTCGTTCGGGAAGCCCACCACCGGCTGCCCTGACGCCGTCGTGGGCGCGAGCAGATTCTGGCCGAGGTTGAGCAGACCGCTCGGGTTGGCAAAGCGCGCCAGTTCGATGCGACCGATTTCGGTGGGCATGATCTCATTGCCACGGCGCACGCTGACGACACCCGTATTGGAGATCGTGAGTTCGGTGCCGTCGCCCGGAATGCGCACGGGCGGCTGAATGGTGTAGCCGGCGCCGGTGACCAGCACCCCCTGATCGCTGATCTGGAAGCTGCCGTCGCGCGTGTAGCCCAGCTCGCCGTTGGGGAGCTGCACCTGGAAGAAGCCTTCGCCTTCAATGGCCACGTCGAGATTGCGCCCCGTCTGTTCAATGGGGCCTTGTTCGTGCAGGCGCTGCACGCCCGAGAGGCGCGTGCCACGGCCCACTTGAATGGCCGGAAGCGTTTCGGCTTCCGTGCCGCCAATGACCTGGGTGCCCTGAATGGTCTGGTAGAGCAGGTCTTCGAACTGGGCTCGGCTGCGCTTGAAGCCGGCCGTGTTCACGTTGGCAAGATTGTTGGCAATGACTTCGGTACGGGTCTGCTGCGCCATCATGCCGGTAGCGGCGGCGCGAAGTGCTGGATCCATGGGTCAGGTCTCCTTAGACGGGCTTGGCGAGGTCGTTCACGGCAATCCCGCGCGCCGCGTCAATCGTGGACAGGGTCTTCTGGGCTGCCTGGTAGCGATGCAACACGCTCAGCATGTCGGTCATCGCCGTGAGGGCATTCACATTCGATTCCTCGAGGAAGCCCTGTTTGATATCACGATCCTCAGGGGCGATGGCCTTCCGGGTCGCATCGGGGACGAACATCGTGCCCCCTTCGTGCTGGAGATCCGCGCCGCTGGCCACCGTTTCGACGCGCAGCCGCGTGAGCGGCTTGCCATTCACTTCGATGAGGCCGGCCTTGTTGATCTCAACCTGTCCCGGCGGGATGGAGATGGCTCCGCCGTCGCCCAGCACGGGGTTCCCCTTTTCATCCACGAGCTGCCGTTCGGCGTTCAACTGGAAGCTGCCGTTGCGCACGAGGCGTTCACCATTCGGGGTCTGCACCACGAAGAAGCCGTCGCCGTTGACCGCGAGGTCGAACGGGTTGTGCGTCTGGGTGAGCGTCCCCGGCGTGAGGTTGACCGCCGTATCAGTGGCCGCCAGCGCATTGCCCATGAGGCGCGAGAAGGCGGTTTCCGCCTTGAAGCCCTTGGTGGAGGCGTTGGCGAGATTGTTGGCGAGCACGGCCTGTCTGCGTTCCAGCATCTGGAGCGCGGAAGCGGCACTGCTCATTCCGTTTGTTTGGACGGGACCTGGCATGTCGTGGTCGGGAAATGGGTACACGAACTCACCAGGGGGAAAAGCAACGGTCGGGCCAAACGGCGCCCGACCGGAAAGATTTTCGTAAGTTGTTTGTTTGTAATAATTTAGGATCGCATCCCGGCAAAAGCTGCCGTCAACGAAACGCGACACCGGCACGGCAATTCGTGCCGCTTCCCCCTTTGCCCGGTCGGCTTTGCCGTGCCGTTACCGAGTGGTGCCGATTTCCAGCAGCATGGAGACCGCGTCCAGGGGCAGCCCGGTTTTCCAGGCAATCTCGGTGGGGGCCGCGCCGGCCGCCGCCAGCGCCCGCACAGCACGTGGCGTCCGACTGCCGCGCCCGCCCAGCTTGATCGTGGGTGCCGCCGCTGCCGCCCGGTGCCCTCCTGATAACGTGGCTCGCTTACTCCGCCGCTTCCGTATGGACGCCAGCCCCCGTCGCCCGGCATCGATGAGCAGCACCAGCCCCGCCGCGCCTCCCAACGCGGCAAAGGCTATAAACCGCTGCTCACGCGACACGTTCGGCGACATGAGAAACGCGCCGACCACCAGCCCCAGGATCGTGACGCCAATCCCCAGCGCCGCCACCTGCAGTCCTTCTTTCAATGCCTTAGACATAGTGCGATCCCCCCGGTTCGCGAATCAGACGTCACGGAGCGGCTTGAGCTCCACGCGCAGCTTGCTCAGCGCCTTGCTGCGAATCTGCGACACCCGTGACTCGGTGAGTTCGAGCACCTTGGCGATCTCGTGCAGCTTGAGCTCTTCGAAGTAGTAGAGCGACAGCACCACCCGCTCCTGCTCCTTGAGACGGAGAATGGCGTCTTTGAGGTGCGACACTTCCTGCTCGTGGGTCAGCGACTCTTCCACGTCACCATCGAGTTCGCTGGTGAGCGTCTCGGCCGGCACGGGCGACGTATTCTCGCGGTCACCCGGGGCCCGATCGAGCGGAATGTGGTGGGCGCCTTCCACGTCGGCCTGCCAGCGCCAGAGCGTATCGAGATCCACGCCCAGCTGTTCGGCGAGTTCGCGATCTTCCGGCGCGTGTCCATGGACGCGCTGGTAGGCCTCACGGGCGGCCGTGATCTCGCGCGTCTTGCGGCGGATGGAGCGCGGCACGTGATCCTGCTTGCGCAGCTCATCGAGAATGGCCCCGCGAATGCGCGGGGCGGCAAACGTGCTGAACGCCAGACCGCGCGTCGCGTCAAATCCTTCCAGTGCGGTCATGAGGCCAATGGTGCCGGCGCTGACCAGTTCATCAAAGTCCGCCCGCACCGCCAGCGTGCGCGATACCTGCCGCGCGACGTGGTGCACAAGGCCCAGATGTTCTTCCAGCAGACGGTCGCGGGCGACCTGATTGCCGGCCTGGTACGACTGCCAGAGCTTCGCATTCATGGCGGTGGATGCTGAAGGAGTAGCGAGGGTCACGGTCAAGCTCCGGAACGGGAGAGGGGGCGAGCCGCCAATACGCGCATCACGACATCGTGAGCAGCGATGGCCGCTGGCGATCCGGCAGCCGCATCGGGGAAGGGCATCCCGGCGCGGAGCGCAGCATCGAGTGTGGGGTCGGCCGGAATGGCTCCGGCCAGGCGCAGTGTGAGTCCCAGGAACTGACGGGCACCGGCGTCGATGGCGTCGTAGCAGCGAGCGGCGTCGCTGCCTTCATGCCGATTGACGAGCACGTCCACGGGAAGGGCACTGTGCCGCTGCACCACGGCCTTACACAGTGCGTAGGTCGCCGCGAGTCCTACCGGATCACTGCCGGCAGACACCGCCACGAGTCGTTCATCGGCGTGAGGCGCGATCGCGCCCAGCACCGTTTCCAAACGGGCCCCACAGTCCACCACCACAAGGTCCATTTGCTCGGCGAGGGCACTGACCCGACGCATGCACGCCTTTCGCTCCACCGCATTCATGGGTGTGGAAGACGTGTCACCAGCGAGTCTTGGCGCACCGCCGGCAACCAACGTGAGCGTCGCGCTCACGGGGGTGGCGACATCCTGCGACGTGGCGCGACCGCCACGCAAATCCGTCCAGCTGGCCCGTGGCACGACGCCAAGGGTCAGGGCCAACGGTCCTACAAAATCATCGGCGTCCACCAGCAACACGCGCTTACCTTCACCGGCCGCGCTCACGGCCAGTAACGCTGACAGCAACGTGGTCCCCGACCCGCCGCGTCCGCTGGCGATGAGCAACGTGGGCGTACCACCCCCTTCGGCGCCGCGCGCCGTGCGTGCGGCACGGACGGCATCGGCCTGTGAGAGCGTTGCAACCCCACGTGGCGGAGACATGAGCTGCGCAGACATCAGGCCGGCATCCAGTCAGACTCGGCGTCCGCCGAGAGACCCCAGGTGCGCAGGAGACGTGGGACGCCGGGCTTGAGATCGGCTGGCACATCCTGTCCGTCGGTGATCCAGCGCGTGGGCATTTCGAGCGACAGCGCGAGATCGGTGACCCCACGCTCACTGGGCACTTCGTCCAGCTTGGAGATGAGCAGGTGCGTGGTGCCGCAATGCGCCCGCGAGGACGCATAGGCGCGGCTGATATCCACCGCGAGATCGGCGCGCAGCGACGCGGGGAGCACCAGATGCACTTCGTCGGGCGCGATGGTATCCAGCAACGACCGCCACCGCTCGGTGAGTTCGGCGCTGGCGGGGCTACGGCCCGGTGTGTCAATGATGATGACATCGCACTCCTGCGAGAGGCGCTTGATGGCGCTCTCCACTTCGCGCGCGTCATACACCACTTCAAACGGGACGTTGGCGAGCTCCGCATAGGTGGCCAACTGTTCCATGCCGCCCACGCGATACGTATCGATGGTGAGTAACCCCGGACGCGCGGCGCCAAACATGCCGCGACGCACGGCCAGCTTGGCGGCGGTGGTTGTCTTGCCGGCACCGGTGGGCCCCACCAGCGCAATGCAGTATGGACGACCGTCGGCCTTGCGCAGTGTGGTCGGAAGTGGCTTCGGCTCCAGATGTCTGCGCACCGCATCAATGGCGTAGCTCGGCGCGGCCAGCACTTCCACCATGGGCACGCCACCATCGCGCACCGTGCGCGAGTGCAGAATCATGACATCGTCGCCCAAGGTGCGGCGGGCCCGATCGGCCACGCGCGACAGGTCGGCGCCCCGAAAGCGTTCGGCGGAGGTGAGATTAGGCATTGGGCATCTCCCAGGTTGCAACACTGCTCAGGGTGATCTGCGCGGGGAGCTCGGCGAGCGAGACCACGGGCAGGCTGGGCAGCACCGGTTCAATGAGGCGGCGCACACCCACGCGCAGTGACGGCGGGGTGATGAGCGGCATGGGGCGACCATCCACGGCGTAGGTGGTGGCGAGGTTGTTGAGGTCGCGCAGCATGGCGGCCAGCGATTCGGGGGTGAGCACCGGCGCGTTGGGCTGCGAGTTGCGCGGTGAGAAGAGCCCCAGCAACGCACTTTCCAGTCGCGAGCCAATCGTGATGCCGCGTACGGTGCCCGTCTGGTCGGCAAAGAGCCGCGCAATGACGTTGGTGAGCGACTTGCGCACCACTTCGGTGAGCGCTTCCGGATCCTTGGTAGCTTCCGCGCCGTCGCCAATGGCTTCGAGAATCGTGACGAGATCGCGAATGGGCACGCGCTCGCGCAGCAGGCGCTGCAACACGCGATGCAGCACACTGAGCGACACCTTGCCGGGGATGATTTCTTCCACCAGCGCCGGGTGCGATTTCTTGAGCGTCTCCACCATCTCCTGCACTTCCTGGCGCCCCAGCAATTCGGCGGCGCTACCCTTGAGCGTTTCCAGCAGGTGCGTTGCCACCACCGTGGTGGGTTCCACCACGACATAGCCCAGCGCTTCGGCTTCAGCACGGCGCGCGGCGGCCACCCACCGCGCCGGCATGCCAAACGACGGATCAATGGTTTCCATGCCGTCGATCTCGGCCACGACGCCGCCGGTGTTCAGGGCCATCATGAAGCGCGGCAGCACTTCGGCGCGCGCCACTTCGGAGCCGCGCAGCTTGATCACGTATTCGTTGGCCGGCAAACGGATGTCGTCGCGAATGCGAATGGGCGGTACCAGAATGCCCAACTCCAGCGCAGCCTGTTTGCGCAACAGTGAGATGCGCTCCAGCAGATCGCCGCCCTGACCTTCATCCACGAGCGGAATGAGCGCGTAGCCCACTTCCAGTTCGATGGGATCGATCTGCAGCAGATCATGCATGGGATCGGGGGCGGCTGGCGCTTCCGTGATTTCGCCGGTGGTCGGCGTCATCACGAGCGACAGCGCTTCACGTTCCTTCACTTTCTTTTCCGACACCTTGGCCAGCGTCGCCGCACCGGCGGCCATGGCGAGGAACGGAAACATGGGCAGGCCAGGGATGAGCGAGAACGCCAACAGCACACCGGCCACCATCCACATGGCGCGTGGCTGCGATCCCAGCTGCGTGCTGAGCGCGGACCCCATCTTCTCACTGCTCGTGGCCGCGGTGACCATGAGACCGGCCGCCGTGGAGATGATGAGCGCCGGCACCTGCGACACCAGGCCATCACCCACGGTGAGGAGGGTGTACGTGCTGGCCGCCTTGCCGATGTCCATGCCACGCTGGATGACACCGATGAAGATGCCACCCACGATGTTCACGATCACCACGAGGATGCCGAGAATCGCGTCGCCCTTCACATACTTGGAGGCGCCGTCCATCGCGCCATAGAAGTCGGCGGTGCGGGCAATTTCGTCACGACGGATGCGCGCATCCTTTTCGTCGATCAGGCCGGCCGACAGATCGGCGTCAATGGCCATCTGCTTGCCGGGCATCGCATCGAGGGTGAAGCGCGCCGCCACTTCGGCAATACGCCCGGCACCCTTGGTGATGACGATGAAGTTGATGCCGATCAGAATGAGAAAGATGACAATACCGACGGCGTAGTTGCCGCCGATAACGAACTGCCCAAACGACTCGATGACCTTACCCGCGTGCGCTTCCGTGAGAATGAGGCGCGTGGACGAGACGTTGAGCCCAATGCGGAAGAGCGTCAGCAGCAGCAGCAACGCCGGGAAGCTGCTGAAGTCCAGCGGATTGGTGGTTTGTAGCGCCACCAGCAGGACGACCAACGACGAGCCGATGGATGCTGCGAGAAACAGATCGAGGAGCGTAGGCGGCAACGGCACGATGATCAGCGCCAGGATCGTGACGACGACCAGCGCGAGGGCGAACTCGGCGACCTTGCCCTTGAGGGCGACCGGGGCGGGCAGGGCGGAGGTGGTCATGCGGCCACCGTGCCGCGCCACTTGCTGCCAAACCGTTCACGCTGGCGCATGACGAAGGCCAGCACTTCGGCAACGGCGAGGTACATCTCCACCGGAATCATGGTTCCCACTTTGGCGACTTTGATCATGGCGCGGGCGAGGGGCTTGTTCTCGATCACGGGGACCCCGTGCTGAAACGCGAGCTCCTTGATGCGCTGGGCGATTTTACGTTCGCCCAGCGCGACGATGTACGGCGCCGGCGCGACGGCCGGGTCGTACTTGATGGCGATGGCGATGTGCACCGGGTTTACCACGACGACGTCGGCGGTTTTCACGGCGGAGAACATGGCGCGGCGGATACGCTCGCGAGCGAGGGCCCGACGGCGCCCTTTCACTTCGGCATTGCCTTCCTGCGCCTTGCCCTCTTCCTTCACTTCCTGCTTGGTCATCTTCAGGTCTTCATTGGTCTTCCAGCGCATCCAGCCGTAGTCGGCGAGCGCGAGGACCAGGAACATCATGCCCGCGTTCTTCATGAGCGCGTATCCGTACTTCTGCATGAGCTCCATGAGCGACATGGGCGAGGTGTTGAGCGCCAGCCCCTGAATGTCAGGCCACGCCTCGGAGAGCGTGGCGTATACGGCGTAGCTCACGATGGTCATCTTGAGCAGCGCCTTGGCCATCTCGATCCACCCCTGCGTACCGATCAGGCGGCCCACGTTGCTGAGGGGATTGAGACGGCTGAACTTGGGTTCGAGTGTCTTCGTGGTGATCAGACCACCGGTCTGCATGGCCTGTACGCCAATGGCGATCACGGCGAGTGATGCCATGGCGCCAACGGTCGCCACGATCACACGGAAGCTCATGACCTGCAGGTAGGTGATGAGCCCCGGGCCATCGTGCGAGGCGTCACCGGCCTGCGACAGCGTGCCGCCCATGGTATCCATGAGGAAGCGCCAGAGCGGTGGCCAGGCGAACGAGAACACCATGAGGGAGCCGAGCAGGAACGCGGCGGTGACGAACTCGGGGCTCTTCGCGATCTGTCCTTTCTCGCGGGCGTCCTCGAGTTTTTTACCAGTAGGTTCCTCTGTTTTTTCGCCGGAGTCGTTGTCGGCCATGGTTAGCGCCTCCCCGCCAGCTCAGGGGCCAACTGCGCCGCCCGAACAAAAGAGTCTACGGTGAGGCCATAACCGGTGGTCCATTCACCCAGCGCCTGCACAACCAGTCCGAGCGAGCCGGCAAAGGTGAGCAGACCAATGCCGATTTGCAGCGGAAAGGCCAGGCTCATGACCTGCAGCTGCGGCGCCGCGCGACCGAGGACGGCCAGCGCGAGGTTGGTGAGCAGGACTGCGGCAATGACGGGCGCCGCGAACTGCATGCCGCTGGCAAAGATCGTGGTGCCCGCTTTGACCAACTGCAGGAAGCCCTGGTCGAGGGCGAGCGGGGCGCCCAGCGGCATGACCGCGAAGCTGCGCGACACGGCCTGCAACATGAGGATGTGCCCGCCGGCAATGAGCAGCAGGGTGATCGTGAGCAGCTGCATGAACGACGCGAGCAACGCACCCTGCGTGTTGTTCACCGGATCGAAGATCGCGGCGCCGGAGAGGCCGATGGTGTTGGTGGCCAGTTCGCCGGCGAATTCCGCGCCGGCCACCACCACGGCGGCGGCGAAGCCCAGGGCGAACCCGACCGCGGTTTCGGTGAGGAACGTGGCCGGCGTAATGGCGAGCTGCGCGCGGTTGGCGGTTTCCAGCGCGCTGGGGAGCAGCATGACGGAGAAGATCACGAGCAGCGCGGTACGCAGCCGCATCGGGACCGACTTGGCCGACCAGGCGGGCGCCACGAGCAACAGTCCGCCCACCCGCAACGCCGTCAGCACGAGGGCTGTGGCGACACCGGGAGCGAAGAAGTCGGGGAGACCGAAAATCGGCGAGTTCACTGGAGCGAGCCGGGAGGAGAGGGTTCGCTCAGGCGACCATCGCGGGAATGCCGCGAATGATCTGAGTGGTGAACTTGATGAGGATCTGCAGCAGCCAGGGGAGCCCGACGATGAAAGCCCCGCCCACGAGCACGAGCTTGGGGACGAAGACGAGCGTCTGTTCCTGGATCTGCGTGACCGACTGGATGATCGCGATGACCAGCCCGACGCCCAGTGCAATGAGCAACAGGGGCGCGGCGATCATGAGGGCGGTCATGATCGCGTCGCGGGAGAGGTCGATGACGAGCTGATGGGTCACGGTGTGTGGCTTCAGGAAATGGAGAGTGCTGCCGACACCGGAAAAAGCAGGGTTGGTGCCAGAATGCCCCAGTTCGCCGAATATCTTGTAAGTCATTCATTGATAGGTGCTTACGTGCTGCTGTGCAGCGCTGGCGCACCAGTCGTCTGAGGGTCGGCATCGGCAAAGATTGCCGAGTGCATCGATGCGACCCGTATCACCAAAAGTGCGGGCGGCAAATGCTGCATGGTAGGTCAGTTTGACCGATAGGAAGTTCTTGCACGCCATCGGTGGGGGTAATGCGAAACGGGCCGCCCGGAGCAATCGCCCCGTTCGGCCCGCGTTCGTTGTCGGTGACAGATCCCCCCGGACAGCCACCAACTCCCACAGCCTACGTCCAACGTCCATCGTCCAACGTCCTGCGCCCTGCGCCCTGCATCCTGCGTCCTGTCTCTACTTGAAGCTCTGTACCAGGCTGGTGATGGTCAGACTCCACCCATCCACGAGCACGAACAGCAGAAGTTTGAAGGGAAGCGAAATCATCGCCGGTGGCAGCATGAACATGCCCATGCTCATCAGCACACTCGCCACCACGGCGTCGATGATGATGAAGGGCAGGTAGATCGCGAAGCCAATCTGAAAGGCGGTGCGCAGCTCACTGGCCACGAAGGCCGACATGAGGACATGCAGCGGCACATCGTCCACGGTGGCGGGGCGCGGCATGCGACTGAGTTCCACGAACGTCTTCACGTCCGACTCGCGTGTCTGGCGCAACATGAATTCGCGCATGGGCTTCACGCCTTCTTTCATCATCTCCACCTGACTCATCTTGCCGTCGAGCCAGGGGGTAATGGCGGTGCGATTCATTTCGCTCAAGGTGGGTCCCATGACGAACCCGGTAAGCAACAGCGCCATGGCGGCCAGCAGCTGACCAGGTGGGGCGCTTTGGGTACCCATGGCCTGCTTGAGAAACTGCAGCACAATCAGGATGCGGGTGAATCCCGTCATCATGAGAATGAGCGTGGGGAGGAGCGTGAGCAGCCCCATCATCACCACAATGCCCACGGTGCCGTTGAGTCGGAGGCCGCCGTCCTCGCCGTTGCCGCCGAGCTTCACATCCATCTGCGGCATCATGCGCATGATGGCGTCGTCGGCGGCGATGGGGGCGGGCGATGCGGCCTGCGCGGTACGCTTGGGGTCCTGCGCGGAGTCCACCACCATGGCGTTGGTGGGGCGCCGGGCGGCCGCGGCCTGCGCGGTCAGGTCGGCGCCATTGCCCGGACGGGGCGCCCGTGGCGCCACCGGGGCTCCATTGTTGATGATGCGCGCCGGCTGGCCCTTGGTGATGGGGGCCAGAGGCGGCAGATCGAGTGGCGGCAGGTCGATGACCGTTGGCGCCTGCGCCGCCGTAGCGGGCGTGCTGGCTGTCGCGGGTGTGGCGGCAGGCGTCGCGGTGACGGCGGGTTGCGTGACGGGCGGTGTTGGCGGTGCGGCCTGTGCCGTCAGTTGCGAGGCCCCTGAGAACAGCAGGAGGCCGGCCAGGGCGACCAGGCGTGCGGCGGCCGAATAGGTGACCGGGGCGCCGTGGCGCGTGGTCAGTGGCGCGGTCAGGAAACGCGGAATCTCCGACCGTTCGGCGAGCGAGAAGGGGGCTACCGTGACGACGGGCGCCGACGCGGGCGCCTCTACTGCGGGAGCCGCCGTCGTCGTCACGGCCACTGGTGCTCCGATGACATCCTTCGCGATGGCCTTGCCCAGCATCGTGCCGAAGCGGGTCGCCATCCCTTCCCCTGGCAGCGTCGGGCTGAGCGACGCGAAGGCCGCGGTGGCTTCCGCGCTGGACGCCAACGGCTGCGGTACGGTGCTGCTGGCAATGATGCGCTGCCGATCGGATTCCTCGAGTTCAAAGAGGGGGGTCACGGTGCCGTCGCAGACGGAAAGCGCGACGACCTTTTCGCCCACGCGCACCACGGTAAGGCCGGTCTTGGGGCCGAGCGGCACACGCTGCACGACCTCAACGGCCACGCGCGATTTGGGCCCAAGCGCGCCAGTGCCCCAGCGCTTGAGTGCCCAGAGGCACACTGCGCCAAGACCGAGCACAAAGGCGAGGGCCGCAACAACCCCGAGAACGGCGGTCAGCATGAGACAGCTCGAAAATTCAGGTGGTGGGCGGCACGTAGTCAGTCATCGTGCAGCTCACGCGGCGTTCGCCGCGCTGGGGGCACCGGCGTTGGCCAACACCCGGGTGATGCGCACCCCAAAGTGTTCACCAAGTACCACCACTTCGCCTTCCGCGAAGCGGCGTTCGCCCACGTAGATCTCAATCGGCTCGCCGGCAAGGCGGTCGAGCTGAATCACGGAGCCGCGACCGAGGCGCAGAATCTCCTGCACCATCATGCTGGTCCGCCCGAGTTCGATGGAGACGGGCAGCGTGAGGTCGAGCAACATGCCAATGGGCACTTCGGTGTTGCCCAGCATCGTCTGCTCGAAGTCCGTGAACTGCGGAGCCCGCGCCGCGGGCGCCGCAACGGGCGCGGCACCGCCTTCGTTCAGCGAGGACAGTGGCTGGCCGGCTGCTTTGGCGGCCTGAGCGCTGGCTACCAGGGCATCAATTTCAGCGGGATTCATGAGCGCGGGGAGTCTGGAGTCGAAGCGGAGGAGGGGAGCGCGTCCACGATGCGCACCGCGAGATTGCCGTTCACGCGACCCGCGTGACCGATAAAGCGTTCCTGCGAACCGGCGCGCACAATGACGCGCGCGTCCTTCGGAATCCCGGTGGGGATGATGGTGCCTTCCACGATCTGCGCGATGTCGCGCATGGCCAGCTGAAAGTCGGGCAGGCGAGCGGTGAGCGGCACCTTGGTGGCGCGCAGAGCAGCTTCACTGCGCAAGCGGGTCTGCTCGCGCTCCTGCTCGTTGGTGGCCAGCAACGCCATACGCTGTTGCCCACTCGAGGTGAAGAACTTGTCCAGCACCGAGAAGGGGAGGCACAACAACACCAGACTGCTCACGCTCCCCGTGCTGAATTCCACGTTGGCCACCAGTACCGGATCTTCCCGGTTCACCACCTGCAAAATTTCCGGCGACGACTCAAAACCCGTGATGTTCAGTTCCATGGGCACATGGTCCTGCCAGATCTCCTGCAGCAACGACGTGACCCGGTCGGCCACACTGCGCACCGCCATGCGTTCAATGGGCGTCAGCGCGCGTGTGAGCGGCGTGCCCGTGCCCTCCCCACCGAACAGGCGGTCCACGATATATGTGCTGAATTCGGGGCCAATGTCGATAACGCCCTTCTGACCGGTGCCCTGAATGTCGAAAATGAACGACGAACACGGCATCGGGAGGGAGAGCGTGAACTCGCCGAACGAGAATTGCTCCACGCTCTGCAGGCGCACTTCGATCTGGCCGCGGACGCGCGAGATGAGCCAGGCTTCCAATCCCTTCACGAGGCGTTCGTACATGGCCTCGAGGGTGCGCAAGCGCTCCTTGGAGACGCGGTGCGGACGTCGGAAGTCGTACACCTGCACATCGAGCGCCGCGTTGGAGAACGGGGTCCCGACGGCGGCGTTGCCGGCCGTCCGGTTACCACCGCCCAGCAGGCGATCGATGTCTGTTTGCGAAAGGGTTTCCGAGCTCATCGCGTAGTCTGGTGGCTTACTGGACGACGAACTGGGGGAAGTACAAACTCTTGACCGCCTTCTTGCCGAAGCGCCCGTTGATGGCACTCACCAGCTCCGTCTTGAAGCCGTCACGACGGGAAATTTCCGTCAGCTCTTCCACGGTCTTGGTGCCCAGCGCGGTCAGGATGATGTCGCGCAGCTCGGCGTCACGCGTCTTGAAGTCTTCGCCGGCCTTGGCGTTGCCCACCTCAATGGCCACCGAAAGCAGCAGGTAGCGTGCGCCACCACTGGCGGCCGGATTGAGCACGAGGTTCTCCAGCAGATGCACGGCGGCCCCCGCTTCGCCTTCCTTGGCCGCCCCTTCGCCCTCCGCGGGCGCGCCATGATCGCCTTCAGCGTCTTCTTCCGATGGAGCCTCGCCATGCTCGCCGGCAGCGGCCACCACCGGCGTGGCCTTGCCCATCTTCTTGGCCACCATGGGGCCGACAAACACGGCGCCGGTGGCACCACCGACCAGAAGCCCCACGGCCACCATGCCAATGAGGACGGGGAGCTTGGGCTTCGCAGCGGGTGCGGCGTCAGCAGCAGGAGTTGGTTCGTTAGCCATGGAAAGAACGGACTAGGGTGAATTCGACAGTCCCCTAGAAAGCAGTGTCCGTGCCAACCGCACCGCTCATCGGCGAGTTGTCCGTAAAGTATTGTTATTGAACACTTTACGGGCGAATGCGGCAAAAAGGACCGCTTGGGTGCGGGAGGGCTTGCCCCCGGCAAAAAGCGCAAAGCGCACATACGTCGGCAGAAAATGCCGGGCGCTGATTGCTCATTCAACCAACTCAAGAGCATTCCAATTTATGGTAAACGCACGACGCGGGAGCCCCTCAGGGCCCCCGCGCCATCACTCAGTCAGCGTTACCGCTTGATGCCCATGAGCTCCTGCAGGAGCTCGTCGCTGGTGGAGACCACCTTGCCGTTGGCCTGGAAGCCGCGCTGCGCCACGATCATGTTCGTGAATTCCTGCGCCAGATCCACGTTCGACATTTCGAGCGCACCGCTGGTCATCTGCGACTGCGACCCTTCCAGCGCAAAGCCCAGCACGCCGCTGCCCGAGTTGGCCGATTCCTGCAGCATGTTGTCACCGATGCGGAGCAGACCCGACGGGTTGTTGAAGTCGGCGAGCACGATACGGGCGAGCGGCGACGTCGTGCCGTTCGTGAAGAAGCCCGTGATGAGCCCGAAGCGGTCAATCGAGAAATTCTGCAACGTGCCGGCCGTGTAGCCGTTCTGATCGCGCAGCACGGCGGTGGAGGCCGTGGAGGCAAACTGCGTGATACCGTTCACGCCGCCACCCAAGCTGAGGTCGATGCGCACGGGGTTGGCACCCGGCACCGCGAAATTGAGCGAGGCAATGACGTCCGTATTGAGAATACCTGCCTGGTCGAACGTGAACGTCCCGCTGTTTTCACTGGCCGTGGCGGTCGTGGGGCTCATGAAGTAGCCCACGCGAATCATGGAGTTGGACGGCATGTTCGACGTGAACTGCACGGCCGGCGGCGGGCCCGCCGAAAAGGCGAAATCGGCCGGTGACACGTACTCCACACCAGTCGTGCTGTACACCTTTACGTTGGCATCAAGGATTTCGTACCCGGCCGGCGGCGTTGGCAGCTCGATGTCGCCCGGCGGAGAGGACCCGTCCGTTTCCACTTCAAAGGTCTGCGCCGAGGCAATGGGATCAATCTGCCAATCCCACGAGTTCGGGCCCGTCTTCCACATCTGCAGCTTCACGTCGTGCTTCGTACCCTGCGAGTCGTACACACCGATTTGCGTTTCCGTCCACGCCTTCTCGTTGATGGGATCGGCGCGCACCAGCGGATCGGAGAAGTCGCCCTGAAAGACCGGGGCTGAGGCGTTGAGGTTGCCGGCGAGCGTCGCTTCGGTGGTGGGCTTGGCCGACACCTTCTGACCGAACGGCAACTTGATGTCCTGAATACCATCCAGCTGCAAGCCGTTGTTGTACATGCGGCCCTGCACGATGAAGCCGTTGGCAGGCGAAACGAGCTGGCCTTCCGCGTCTACCTGGAAGTTGCCGGCGCGGGTGTAAAAGCTCTGGTTGCCCTTGCGGACCACGAAGAACGAGTCGCCCTGAATCGCCACGTCGGTGTTGAGACCGGTGGTTTCAAGATTGCCCTGATTGAAAATCTGGTCGATGGATCCGATCTGCATACCGAGACCGATCTGCACCGGGTTGATACCACCCTGATCGCCAGGCGGACGGCTCGCGCCCTGCAGCAACTGGGCGAACCCTTCCTTGAAGGTGACGCGACCGGCCTTGAAGGCCACCGTGTTCACGTTGGCGATGTTGTTACCGATGACGTCCATGCGCACTTGGTTGTTGCGCAGGCCGGAAACGCCGGCATAGAGGGAGCGAAGCATGTGTGGGGTGTCCTCGGGTGAAGGGTCGCGGTCAGCCGCGAATCTGCGTGAGCTGTGACATGGGCAACGTGAGACTGTCGCCGATAATCAGGATGGGGTTCCCATTCTCGTACTTCATGCCGGTGATCCGACCGGCCGTGTACGTCTTGACTGTCTGGTACTGGCCGCCATCCGTTGCGACCTCGAACTTGTAGCTGTACTTCCCGGCGGGCAGCTTGGGCTCCGTGAAGAGCGATCCCAGCTCGAACGACTGTTGCCCCGCCTTGTCCACCGTGACGAACGCGCTGCCAACCACCGTGCCTTTGCTGTCGGTGATCGTCACTTTGGCCGGCCCTGTGCGCACACCGGTATCCACCACCAGTGTGCCCTGTCCTTCGCGATCGACGAAGGTGGTGTTGCCCACGGTCACGCCGGTTTTGCCAACCGTGGCCATGGCCATTTGCCCTTCCACGAGCTGCGCCAGTTCATCGGCGCGCGCATTCTGCGTTTCCTCGAGCTTCGAAATGGCGTCGGCGACCTTGTCGTCCTGCCCGGCCTGTGCTTCGAGGGTCTTGTTCATCTGGATCAGCTGCTCCACAGTGGAGAACTGGGCGAGCTGCGCCGCCATGTCCTTGCCATCCATCGGATTGAGCGGATCCTGATTCTTGAGCTGGGCGACGAGCATCTTGAGGAACTCGTCCTGGCCCATGGCCCTGCTGTTCTGCGGGAGTGTCCGCGGCCCCGACGGCTCGGCGGCGCCGACCGGTGGTTCGGCGGCGGGTACGCCGGTACTGCTGGTGCCATCGGCCGCCGTCGTGTTGAAGGCGGGAAACGCGATGGTGTTGCGAAGTGCCGAGATCATCAGAGGTTCTCGAAGAGGAAATCGGGCTGACGCGAGCGCTGCTGACGCTCCTGCTGCTCGCGCTGGTCACGTGCACGCGCCGCCTGATCCCGGCGCGACTCATCCTGGTTCCACTCACGCGACGGCGCGCGATCGCGCTGTCCGTTGTTGGCGGTGCCATCCTGCGCCGACGACTGCTGCGCGCCGTTCACCTTGAGGGCATCACGCTCGGCGTTGACGGCACGGACCGCCTCACTGCTGTCCGGCGCCTTCAGGCCGCTGATCTTCACCGTATCCGCTTCCAGTCCGTGACGGCCCAGCGCTTCCTGCAGATCCGCGGTGCGCAGACGCATCCGGTCGGCGGTGGCCGCATCGGTGGTGATCTGCGTGCTCACCGTATTGCCGCGCAAATCCACCGTAACCTGCTGGTTCACGCCGTTGGCGCCTTCCACGTTCAGCGTCATCCGATTGAGCGGCGTGGCCGGCGCGTCGGCGCGCATTTGCTGAATGTCCGACACGCGTTGTGCCTGCTCGCTTCCGGCCGCGGGACTCGCCTGCGCGGCGCGTTCAATACCCGTGACACTGGGGCTGTTCACGGTACCGGTCGACGTACCAAACGCAGGGGTGCCATCCTGCTGTTGTTTCTCGTGGCCCAGCTTGCGGCCATTGTTGAGTGGCTTGCCCTGTTCGTCGCGTTCCCCGCGGCCGAAGGCGTTGCCGTTGCCTTGTCCATCCGGGGTCCGCGATGTCTGCTGCTGGGCCGCATAGGCGGCAACGCCCACGCTCGGGGCGTCGGTGGCGGGAGCCGCGTCGGCCACACGGGCCACGCCAGCCACCTGCGCCACACCGGCCACCTGGGCTACACCGGCCGCGCTGGCCGGGTTGGCCATCTGCGCGCCGCGTGCGGAGGCCTGCGCCGACGCCTGGAGGCGCTGCGCATCAACGCGCGCCGTCAGATCGGCGGGCATGCCATTCCCCTTGGCCAACTCAAGATGGCCGGGGTCCTGCATTCCCAACGTGCGTAACCCCTCTTCGCGGGCAATACGCTGCAGTCGCGCAAAGCCATCGGGATTATCCCACGAGCCATCGATGATCACATCCACCGCTTCGCCACGCGTATGCGCGGAGTCGCGGGTCCAGGTTACCACCGGGCCACCGCGTGTGCGCCCCTGCTCGTACAGCCAATCCTGCCGTTCCTGTGAGCGGGCACTTTCCACGACTTTCACATCGTGACCGTATTCATTCTTCATCCGCTCCACGACCCGTTCCACGCGGGTGCGCAGCTCGGGAGCAACGGCTTCCAAATCTTTGACGGGTGTGGTGGGGTTGGCCGCACTGGCAGCGTTGGCGGCGGCGAGCGCCGAGGCGTGTGCGGCATGGGCCATGGCCGTGGCTGACGCGTGCGCCGTGGCGTTCAGGGCTCCGTTGGCATCGTTGTCGTTCCACGACGGTGCTCCCTCCACCGCGGCGCCCTCGCCAGTGAGCGACGCGGCGGCGGTATCCGCCATGATCATCTGTGCTGCCCGTTTGGCATCGGCCAGCCGGATTCCCGTGGGGGTGCCCGCCTGCGCGAGGATGGAGTCGATGATAGCTCGCGCGTCGGCACCCTTGGCATCACCAACGGCCAGCAGCTGCTCCAAAGAGGCTCCGCGGCGGGTGGCAACGCGATTCAATGCATCCAGTGCCCGTTCGTTTTCATGACCGCTCAGGTTCGAGGCGGCACGGGCCAGGCCGGCGAGTCCTGCCAGGCCGTTGCGCTTCTCGTCACGCGCCTTGGAGTACGCCGCCAGATCCACGACATCGGTTGTGCGGTTGTCTGACGCCGCCTCCTGTGGTAACACCTTGAGCATGCCATATCGCAGCGCTTCCTGCGCGGCGTCCTGTGACGTGCTGCCGCTCGCGGCTTCCTCCAGCAACGGTCCTTCCAGCAGCGTGTCCACGAGCGTGGCGCTCTCGTCCGGCTGTTGTTGCGCGAGTTCACCGCGGGCCTTTTCGCCTTGCCCGTTCAGCAGCGCCAGCAGCGCCGCGAATTCAGCGTTGTTGACGCGCGGAGTGTCATCCCTGTCGCTGCTTTCGCGGGTGTCGCGAACGGGCTCGTCGCGCGCAACGCGGTCGGCTCTTGGCGCGGCCGCACGCGGCGCGGGTGCCTTGGGGATCGCCTGCATGATGTTCATGGCGCTCATGGCGTAGGATTCCCGGGCGATTTCACTGCGCCCTTGGTAATGGCGGCCGCGCGGCCGGCGGAGAACGCGGAGAGAATGGCCGCGGCCTGCCGGTCGTTCATCATGGCGAGAATGGCGCGCACATCGCCGTCGGTCATCTGATCGAGGACCTTGGCGGCATCCTTGGGGGCCATGGCGCCGAAGATCTTGGCCAGGCGCGCTTCGGGCAGGGCCGTCTGCAAGGCCTGATCGCGGGCATCCTTGACCGATGCCGCCGCGGACGACGTCGTGGACGGCTTGGGGGTTGGCGGGGCAGGCGTCGACGTGTGCGACTCGGCCTTGGCCGGTGCAGGGGCATGTGCGGAGGCACCGCGTGCGGCGGGGCCGTGATCGGCCGGCGCGTGGGAGGTCCCTGCCTTGCGGGCCGCTTCGAGAGCCCGGAGGCTGTCGGCCGGTGTCATGGGCGCCTGCTCGGCCAGCAACGTGCTGTCGGCCGCGCCGTGAGCGGTGCTGTCCTCGCCTGCCGCGTGTTCCGTGCTGTCGTGCGCCGCTGAATCGGCGTGCGTCTTGAGGCTGTCGGCAATCCGCGTGGAATCAGCGACGTACTTGGCGGAGGCCTTCATGTACGAATAGCCAGATCCGCCGCCGATGCCGGCCAGCAAACCAATGACTATGGGGATGATCATCGCCTTCATCAAATCATTCCGGTCGGAGAGGGGTCACTCGGCATTCTCTGCCGAGCGGCTGTTCTTTTCTTCCTGCTTGCGGGCAAACTGTGTCAGGGCCACTTCGTCCATCTGCACCCGATCCTTCGTGGCTTCTCCCGTGCGCCAGACATCGGTGTGGCGCTCCTTCAGTCGGTCGAGAACCCGTCGATCACGTGCGGCTTCTTCCAGCATCGCTTTTGCCTTGTGCACACTGGCATCTGCGGCCTTGCAGACGTCGCCGGCGATCACCAGCCGCTCATCCAGAGAAGCGAGAACTGTGCCAAGCTGATGCAGGTGGCCAACGCGCGCCTCGGACTGCGTGGTGGCGTGGAGCTGTGCCACCGAATTGGCGCGGAGGGCGGCCAGGGACTCCTGCGCTTCGGCCGCTTCATCAGCGGTTTGCTGGGCTGACGCCAGCTGCCGGGCCTTGGCCTGCTCATGCTGTTCGCGCAACTCGAGGATGCGCTGCAAACGGAACTTGAAGCTCACCTACCGTCTCCGGACCGACGCTTCAATGACTTCCGCGATCTGGGCCAGCTGGGTGTAGGTGTCGCCGTAGTGTGTGATCTCGTCCGGGCGTTGCTGCAGAAACTCCAGCACCTTGTGTCGATAAGCGACCGCCGCGTCCACATAGGGATCACTCCCTTTCTGATACGCGCCCACCATGATGAGATCCTCCTTCTCGCGAAACGCTGCTTCGAGGCGCAGCATGGCGCCGCCCGACCGGCGTTGGACCTCATTCGTGATGTGGTCCTTCACACGACTCTTGGAGTCGAGGACATCGATGGCCGGGAAGTGATTCTGCGCGGCCAGTCGCCGGGTGAGCACGATGTGCCCGTCCAGAATGGAACGGGTGGCGTCGGCGACCGGCTCGTTGAAATCGTCGCCGTCCACCAGTACCGTGTAGATGCCCGTGATGCCGCCACGCTCGCCGTTACCGGCGCGCTCCAGCAGCCGCGGGAGATTGGCAAACACCGAGGGCGGATAGCCCTTGGTGGTCGGCGGCTCGCCGGTGGCCAGACCAATCTCGCGCCAGGCCATGGCAACGCGAGTGACGGAGTCCACCATGAGCAGGACCTGCTTGCCCTGATCGCGGAAATACTCGGCAATGGCTGTCGCCACGAGCGCGCCACGGGCGCGCACCAGCGCGGCCTGGTCGCCAGTGGCCACGATCACGACGCTGCGGGCCAGCCCTTCTTCGCCGAGGGAGTTCTCGAGAAATTCGCGCACCTCGCGGCCACGTTCACCCAGCAGGGCAATGACGTTCACATCGGCCTGCGCATGGCGCGCAATCATGCCGAGCATGGTGCTCTTGCCGACGCCGGAGCCGGCGAAGATGCCCACGCGCTGGCCGCGACCAATGGTGAGCAAACCATCGATGGCACGCACACCCGTTTCGAGCGGGCGATCAATGGTTTCGCGCATGAGCGGATTGGGCGGCTCCGCGGAGAGCGGTACGCGTTCGATGGTATCGAGCTTGCCCTTGCCATCAATGGGATGGCCGAGGCCATTGAGAACGCGTCCCAGCAGTCCAGGTCCCACATCGACGCCAAATGTGCGCCCCAAGGGCTGTACACTGGCGCCGGCGTGCAGGCCATCCAGCTCGCCCAGCGGCATGAGCAGCACGCTGCGCTCGTTGAAGCCCACCACTTCGGCCAGCACCGACCGCTCGCGCGAATGGCTCGTGATGCGGCAGAGCGATCCCAGTCCCACATCGATACCAGTGGCTTCCACCACCAGTCCTACGACACGGGTTACCCGGCCGTATTCACCAAAGCGCTCGGTCCGGTCAATGCGATCGAGCATGATATCCAGCGCCGTTTCGTTGGGGGCGTAGGCCGTATGCGAAAACGCCGGCGTGGCGTAGGCGGGGGTCATCATGCCTGCACCTGCGCGAGGGAGCGGTACACCCGTTCGAGCGCCGTATCCACGCGGCCGTCAATGATGCGCTCGCGGCCTTCGGTGAGGCAGCCGCCGCGGGCAATGTTGGCGTCCCCCATCCAGCGCATGGTGCGGGCGCCGTTCAGGTCGGCATCAATGACGAGGCGGCAGGTCGTGAGGTCTTCCGGATTCAGGCGCACGGTGATCTCCTGATCCACGGCGTATTGGGCGAGAGCGCTGGCCACAAGGCCCGCCACAAACGACGGATCCGCCACGATCTCCCGCTGCACCACGTGTCGAGCCACACTCACCGCGAGTGCGGCGATGTTTTCTTCGATGTTGTTCAGCCAGCGGGCCTCATGCAGGGCCACGGATTGGGCGGCCTGATCGAGGGCCCCCAGCGCGCCCTGCAACGACTGCTCGAGCGTCGCACGCGCCGACCGCTCACCGTCGACGCGCCCGCGGGCGTAGGCATCTGCTTCAATGCGCGCCCGCTCTGCCGCGAGGCGCAATTCGAAGTTGGCTTCAATGGCCCCGACATCCACAACGGATTCCCGCCGGGTCTCGGCGGCGTCTGGGACGGCGGACTGGAATACATCATGTGCTACGAATTCATCGAGCGACCACGGGGTAGCGTTCATGTGTCTCGGGTCAGACGATGACATCGTCGGTGCCTGCGCTCAGCACGATTTCGCCGGTCTCTTCGAGGGCTCGGACCTTGGAGACGATATCGGTCTGGGCCGCTTCGACGTCGCGCATCTTGACCGGTCCGAGGAACTCCATCTCTTCCTTGAGCCCCGCCACGGCGCGCTGCGACATAGTGCCCATGATCTTGGCCTTGAGATCCGGGCTTGCCGCCTTGAGGGCGAGCGCGAGTTGCTTGACATCCACTTCGCGCAGCAGTCGCTGCAGGGACTTGTCGTCGAGCGAGGAGAGATCTTCGAAGACGAACATGAGGTTCTTGATCTGATCGGAGAGATGCGGATCCTTCTCCGAGACCAGATCGAGGACTTCCTTCTCGAGCGAGCTGCTGACGAGGTTGAGAACCGCGGCCACGGCGGCCGGGCCACCAACGCTCGACATGCCTTGGGAGAACGCCAGATCCGCTTCGTTGCCGATGGCACGCTCAACCAGCGAGATCATCTCAGGCGAGACCTTTTCCATCCTGGCAATGCGAAACATCACCTCGCCGCCCAGCGCCGGTTCGAATTCACGAATGATGGCGGCCGTGTGCGCGGGATCGAGGTGCGCCAGAATGAGCGCGATCGTTTGCGGGTGTTCTCCGCGCAGCGTGTTGCCCAGCTGCTGCGGATCGGCACGACGCAGACGCCCGAAGCGGTCACTGTCGGCCAGCTGCCCCTGAATACGCTTGAGAATCTGCTGGGCCTTGGCCGGGCCGAATGCTTTTTCCAGCACGTCCTTGGCAAACTCCACGCCACCCGTGCTGAGGGAATCCACGCCGAGCGTGACTTCCAGCCACTCGTTGAGGACGAAGTCCACGGTGGCGGGAGGCACGCGATCGAGTTGCGCCATTTCCAGTGCCACAATTTCCGCTTCTTCCGGATGCAACGCGGAGGTCAGCGTGGCCGCGGCTTCGGCACCAATCGCCATGCAGACGATGGCCACCTTCTGACGCCCCGTGAGTCGTTCGGGGGCCCAGCGCTCCGTGGCGTTCTTCGAGATTGCGATCATGGTGCTCATCGGGGCTTACTGGCGCAGCCACTGACGGGTCACACGAAGTGCGGCGTCGGGACGCTGCTCCACGGTGGCGATGGCTTGTTCACGCTCAGGGGTGGTGGGCATCGGCGGCAGCTTGATGGGCGCGCGACGCTCCTCGATTTGCTCAGGCTGATCATAGCCGTCCTGCATGTCCTGCATATCCTGCATGGCCGTCTGCATCTGCGAGCTGGCCGGCAATTCGGCGTACGCCGTGCCCGGTGTCAGGGCGTTCGGCTGCGTTCCGGCGTCGAGCGCCTTGTTCTTCTTGGGGCGTAGCATGAACACGGCGGCCAAGCCGAGGATGAGCAGCACGACCAGCGCGGCCAGTGCGACGACCGGCTTCGGGTTGGCCTGGATCTTGGCAATCATGTCCTGCGGGGCCGCGGTGGTGTCGGGGGCGGTCACCACCGGCTGCGGCATGTCAAAGGGCGCACTCACCACGGAGATCATGTCGCCGCGCAGCGAGTCCACGCCGAGCGCGTTGCGTACCAGTGCTTCAATGCGCGTCAGCTCTTCCGGGGTGCGCGCGGTGATGACGGGCGGGGCCGGTTCGGTGGCGGTGGTGTCGAGTGGCGGGAGTGTGACTTTGTCGGCCACGAGCACGGCAACGGTAAGCTTCTTCACGTTGCCAATGGCGCCGCTGAAGCTCTCCACACTCTTCGTGTTTTCGTACGAAGTGGCGGAGGTGCTGTACCCGGCGCCCTGCTGCGGATTGCTGGGCGTCACTTCGGCCTTCTGTTCGGTAGACATCGCCTGCTTTTCCGGGTCCACCGCCTGCACCGTGCGCTCGACCTTGTCGAAGTTGATGGCCGCGGCCACCTGCACGCGGGCGTTGCCACTGCCCACCAGACTGGAGAGCAGCTTGTCCGCCTTCTGCTCCATGTACGTTTCGACTTCCTTCTGCACGGTGAGCTGACGGCTTGTCAGTCCGGCCAGTGAGCCTTCGTCCTGCATCGTGAGCGCCTGTCCCCGCTCATCCACGATGGTGACGTGCTCGGGCTCCAGCCCGCCCACGCTGCTGGCCACCAACTGCGCAATGCCCTGCACGGTGGCATGTGCGGGGGCGTCACCGCTGTTCATCGTGAGCGTCACCGAGGCTTTGCTCGGGCGCTCGCTCTGCTTGAAGGCTTTGTCTTCTTCGAGGGCGAGGTGCACCTTCACGCCCTTCACATTCTTCATCTTGCTGATGGTGCGCTCGAGTTCTCCCTCGAGGGCGCGACCATAGTTCACCTTCTGGGTGAAGTCGGTCATGCCCCAGGTGGGCTTGTCGAACAGTTCGAGGCCGGGGCGCCCGTTGTTCGGCACTTCACCCGCCGCCAGTTCCACCCGGGCCTTCGCCAGTTCCTCACTGGGCACCTTGATGGTGCTCCCGGTGCGATCAAGCTCAAAGGGAATGTTGGACTCAGTGAGCTTGTCGGTCATGGCCTTCACGTTTTCCACCGGGATGTCCGCGTACAGCGGCACCATGGTGGGCGCAGTGGCCCAACGCGATACGCCAAAGATCAGGCCAGTGAGCAGCACGCCTATCGCAATCAAGGCGATTTGGCGTCCGCGGCCGGCAAACGATTCGAAGAGGGAGTTCATCAGCGTGGGTAACTCAGGACTGCATGGAGATCACGGTGCGATACGCTTCCACGACTTTGTTGCGGAGCTCGATCATCATGTCGAGGGCAATGCCGGCTTCTTCGCTGGCCGCCATGACCTGATGCAGCTCCACGTTTTCGCCATTGGCAAAACGCTGCACGAGATCTCCCGCGCGATCGCGCGTGTCGGACACTTCGTTGATCGCTTTGGTGAGCGTATCGCCAAACGAGTTGTTGCTCTCGCCCGTGATGGGGAGCTGCTGCGTCAGCGCCTTGTCCTGGCCGAATTCGGCCAGGCCGCGCGCGTAGAGATCGAGACGGGTCTGCATGAGCGGGTCCGTTCAGGAAGAGAGCTTAGGCGCGGACATCGAGACGAACACCGCGCGCCGCGGGGGGCGTCTGCGGTTCCGTGGCGGCCTTGAAGCGGCTGTACGTGAGCGGGCCGAGGTTGGCGGTCTTGGCAAAGAAGTTCCGCTCCTCGGTGGTCAGCACACTCCAGAACGCGGGGTCGGTGCCAGCCGGTGCGTCAGCGGGCACGATTGACTGCGCGGCGCCTTGTCCGGCGATGGGCGTCTGCGGCTTGAGCGCATTGGCGTTGGCCGTGCGCGCCTGCTGGGTGGCCAGGCTCGCACGATCAAGGCCGTTCTGGCCAGCATTCTGCGTGCGCGCCGACTCGGCGCGGTTGGCGCCGAGGTTCGGGAGCAGCGGAGTGGAGTTGATGCCGTTGATGCTCATAAGACCGATCGGGTGCTGCGAGGAGTGAGACGAACGCGAGGAGAAAGGAGCGGCGGGCCGGGACTCAATGCGGTGTCGGAGAGGAGGAGGAGGAGGAGGTGACCTCGTACTGAATCCCGGACCCGCCGCAACAGGTGGTTAGCTGGGTGATGAACTCGTCAGATGTCGAGGGCCGCGCGGAGCATCGACTTGGCGGTCGTGAACACGGCCGCGTTGGCTTCGTAGATGCGCTTGGCATCCATGAGCTTCACGAGCTCCTGCGTGGTATCCACATCGGGGTAGCGCACGTAACCGGCTTCATTGGCGTCCGGATGCCCGGGCTCGTAGACCAAGCGTCCCGCACCCTGGTCTTCGGCAATGCCGGCAACGCGGACACCGAACTCACCGCCAATGGGGCCACCGACCCCTCCCTGAGCGGAGAGCACCGGTACTTCAATGGCTTTGGGGCCGTCTTCCATGGCGGGTGCGTCGAAGGCGGGCGAGCCGAAAACGCCATTGCTGGCGCTGCTCGAGCCCATGGCCTGTGCGGCCGGATTGCCGGGGTTGTAGACGGCGGTCTGCGACGACGCGGCCTCGAGAATGACCTCGCGGCGCTTGTATGGCTGGCCATCGGCGCCGCGCGTGACGTCGGCGTTGGCGATGTTCTGGGCAATGACTTCCATGCGCTGCCGTTGGGCGGCGATCCCGCTGGCGGCGATGCCCATGGACTTGAACATGGGGCGTACCACCTGCTGCCCCGGAATGGGCAGGAGGGCAGGCTGGCGGATCGGATTGATCGGCATCAGCCGTTACCTCCCTTGATGGCGGTGCGCAGGCTGGCGTAGGTCTTTTCGAGGAGGCGCGACGTCGCGAGAAAGCGCAGCTGTTCGTCGGCGAGGGCCACCATCTCGTCTTCCACGTTGACCGGATTGGCCGTGGTCTGGGGTTGGCCGGCTTTGGCCTCGAGGGCAAAGCCGTCCCCGTTCTGCAGCGTCGCCTTGGAGACGCGATCCGCGATACCCCGTGACCGCTCGACACTTTGGTCGAGTGCTCCTTTGAGCGACGTCGCGCGGGTGGTGCGATCGATGAGTCCGAAGAGCATCAGTGGGTACCGGAGTGAAAGGGCGAGCGAATCCGGTTCCGATAAAAGCAATGGGCGGGCCACAAGGCTCAGGTTGCCGCTCTACAAGTGTGGTTATTCAATAAGTCTATGTTTTACATAGTGTTAGACGGCGGGTGACAGGGGGCAGGAGGCAGGGGGCAGGTTCTGCCGGGGACGACAAAAACCGGCAAAACGGAAGTTTTTGCCGGTTGGAATGTGATCCAAGTTGCCGTGTGGACATCTGGCGCTTGCCCGGCAACACATGCCGAGTGGGAAGGAAACCCTCAACTCGAAACGCAAACTCAAGACCCGGAACTGATCAGTTTCGGGTTATGAGTTCAGGCTGCGGGTGATGGGTGACCGCCTGGATGGCCAGTCAGTCTTCGCCGTCGTCCTTGCCCGGGCCGTTCAGCTTGTTGCGCAAGGTGCGCACGCTGATCCCCAGGAGTTCTGCTGCCTTCGTGCGGTTATTATCGGCAGCTTGTAGCGCATGCTGAATGAGCACGCGTTCGGCATCGGCGACATTGAGGGAGTTGAGGGCAATCCCGTTGCCGTTGGTCCCCCCGGCGCCCGCGACGCCGGGGGCGCCGGGAGCGGCGGCGGCACCGGAGACGGCCAGCATGGGAACGGCCCCCGGGGTGGCAAACGCTCGGGGGCGCATGTTGGGGGCGCCCAGAGAGTGTGCCAGACCAAACCGCGTCCCTTCGAGGCAATGGGGCTGGATGACCGGATCGGGGGTCAGAATGACGGCGCGCTCAATGACATGCTGCAGTTCGCGGACGTTGCCTGGCCACGGATAGTGCTGCAGCGCCTCAAGGGCGTCCGGCGACAGCCCTTCGATCTTCTTCCCCAGTTCGGCGGCCACGCGCATGGCAAAGCGCAGGGCGAGGACTGGAATGTCCTCGGGGCGATCGCGGAGCGGCGGAATAAGGACCGGAATGGTGGACAGTCTATAGTAGAGGTCTTGCCGGAACGTCCCGTGATCGGCTTCCATGGCCAGATCGCGGTTGGTGGTGGCCACAATACGGACATCCACCTTGATGGGTGCCGTTCCACCCACGCGCTCGAATTCCTGCTCCTGCAACACTCTGAGCAGCTTGGCCTGCAGATCAAGGCGCATTTCCGAGATTTCGTCCAGCAGCAGCGTCCCGCGGTTGGCGCGTTCGAAGGCCCCCTCCACGCGCTTGATGGCCCCGGTAAAGGCGCCCTTTTCATGGCCAAAGAGCGCCGATTCCACCAGTCCTTCGGGGAGGGCGGCGCAGTTGAGCTTGATGAACGGCTTATCTCGACGCTCGCTTTGGTCGTGGATGGCGCGGGCGAACAGCTCCTTGCCGGTACCGGACTCTCCCTGCAACAGCACGGTGGCCCGGGTCGGGGCCGCCATGCTGACCGTTTGCAGGATGCGGCGGATGGTGGGTGAATCACCAATGATCTGCCGTTCGTTGCGGAACTGCATGACCTCCTTGCGGAGGGCTTCGTTCTCGCGGCGCAGGCGCACGAACTCCAGCGCCTGGTCCACGGCCAGCTCCAGCTGCTGCGGGCGGACGGGCTTGGTGATGTAGTCAATCGCCCCGGCCTTGATGCTGGCCACCGCGTGCTCGATGCTGGCATGCCCCGTAAGCATGATGAGCGGGATGTCATACCCCTCCCGCGTAAGCAGCTGGATGAACTCCAGCCCCGTCAGCCCCGGCATTCTGTAGTCGGAGATGATGAGGTCGATCCCGCCGCGCTCGAGCACCTGCAGGGCCTCGGGCACGCTCCGGGCGCCAACGGGCGAATGACCGGCCTGGGCGAGGGTGTCCTCGAGAATCAGGCCGACTGCCGCTTCGTCGTCGACGTACAGGATGGTGGCCATGGGTTCTGGAGGGGGAGACCGGCCGCCGGGTCCCAGAGTGGCGCTCACTGTGAGCTTTTTTCCGACACTGTGACCCCCGACCACTGCGTGCGTCCTTCTTCGGAGACGCACCCGGCAAAAATAGCCGCATGGCCGCCAAAACGCTAAAGTCCGTTCTGGATCAGGCGTTATGGATGAGCCAGCTAAAGGTCAACCGGGGGCTTCCGATACTCAGTTATAGACGGTCACTCCTTTCGGAGATCGACCGGCCCCCGATCAGCCCCGGTGCCAATGCGCGTCACCAATTCGATCATCACCTCCCGGAGTCAGCTCCGCCTGCAGCAAGGCTTGCAGGGCATCGATCGTGCGCGTGACGATATCGCGACCGGCGTGCGGATCCGGAAAATGTCGGATGACGCGACCAGTGGCGGTGAATTGGTGCGCATCGGCAGCTCCATGCGCGCGATCACCCAGTTCCGTCGCAACGCAGATGCGGGCATTGCGCGGGCCGTCGCGGAGGAAGGGGCACTCAATCAGCTCACCAACGTGCTGACGCGCGGTATCGAGTTGGGCATCAGTCAGTCCACTGCCACGGCCAATGCACAATCGCGCCTGATTGTGAAGCAGGAGGTGGATTCCCTGCTGAACTATGCGGCGTCACTGGGCAACACCCGGATTGGCGATGAATATCTGTTCGGCGGGCATCGCAGCGGTGAAGCGCCGTTTGCCACGCCAACGCCGACAACCGGCTCCTTCAGCGGTCTGCTCGATGCCGCCGGTGACCCGGTCAACCCGAGCGGTTCCATCTCGCTCGAGATCGGCGATGGCAAATTCATTACGCCGAATCACAACGCCACCGAGGTCTTTCTCGACACGGATGCGCTGGACGCCCTGCGGGAACTCTCCACGGCGCTGGGGAACAACGATCCCGCGGCCATTCAGGCGGCCAGCAGCCGCCTGCTGGCCGCCAACAGCAATGTGCAGGCCTTGATCGGCACGCAGGGCGCGCGCGTCAACGAGATGGATGACGCCAAGGTGAACCTCGAAACGATCGAAGTGAATCTCAAAGCCAGCCGGGCCGACCTGCGCGACACGGAAGTGGACAAGGCCATGGTGGAACTGGTTGGCAAGCAGACCCTGTATCAGGCGGCCATGAGCGCGACCTCGCGCATCCTTGGGCTCAGCCTGGCCAATTACCTCTGACGTACATGAGTCACGCCGTCATGGAACAGTCGCCGGAATCCGTTACGATCACGCACACGTTCGGGACCCTTGAGGTGCCCCGGGAGGCGGTGATGCGCTTCGTGACGCCCATGTGGGGATTTGAAGGGCATCAAGAGTTCGCGCTCTTGCCGGCGGCGCGGGCCGGGCTGTGGTGGTTCATCTCCACGGGCGACACCCCCACTACCTTCGTGCTGGCCGATCCATTCATCGCCAGCGACGGCTACAGTATCGATCTGGCCGATGCCGAGCGTGAGGCGCTGGCACTGCACGACGAGTCCGACGCGCTGGCGCTGATCCTGCTCTCCATGCCGTCCACGCCGGACCAGCCCGTGGCCGGCAACTTTCGCGCGCCCCTCGTGTTCAACATGGCGGAGCGATTGGTGAAGCAGGTGGTAAACCGCGACGAACAATATCCACTCACGATGGCGGTGGACCTGACGCGGTATCCGGCTCAGGCCGACGGGCTGCATCTGAGCTGAGGCGAGGCAGGGAGCGTTCACGCTGGTGACGCTCCTGATTGCGAAGTGGGCACTCCTGCGCCATGCTTCCAGCGCATGAATGGGTGCGGACGCTCGCACTCCCACGAGCCACTCCCGTCGCTTGGCAGGCAGGCATGCGCGATCTTCGCGGCAAGACCATCTGTGTCATTGGCGGCGCCGGATTCATCGGCTCGCACGTCGTAGACGAACTGCTCACCCGTGATGTCGGTCAGGTCATCGTCTACGACAACTTCTGTCGTGGATCGCTGGACAACCTCACCGACGCCCTGCGCGATCCCCGGGTGCGCGTGTTTGAGGCCGGCGGCGACATTCTGCAGTCGGACATCCTCTCCCAGGCTGTTGGCGAAAGTCAGTGTGTCGTCCACCTCGCGGCGCTCTGGCTCCTGCAATGTCACGAGTACCCACGCGCCGCCTTTGACGTGAATGTGCGCGGCACCTTCAACGTGATTGAAGCCTGTCGCGATCATGGCATTGAGCGGCTCGTGTACTCGAGTTCGGCCTCCGTGTACGGCGATGCGGTGGCGCTGCCCATGACCGAGCAGCACCCCTTCCATAACGACACCTTCTACGGGGCCACCAAGATTGCCGGGGAAGCCATGGTGCATGCGTTCGCGAAGCGCTACGGCCTCTCCACCGCCATGCTGCGCTACATGAACGTGTACGGCGCCCGGCAGGACTACAAAGGCACCTACATTGCCGTGATCATGAAGATCCTCGATCGGCTCGATCGCGGATTGCCCCCCATCATCCACGGCGATGGCGCGGCATCGTACGATTTCATCTATGTCAGCGACTGCGCGCGCGCCAATGTCCTGGCGCTCGAAAGCGACCGCTCCGACGAAGCGTACAACGTCGGCAGCGGCACGCAAACCTCGCTGCGCGAATTGGCAGAAATGCTGCTCCTGCTACGGGAATCGACGCTGGCGATCCAGTACGAGCCTCAGGCGCAGGTATTCGTGACCAATCGGGTGGGTTGCCCGGAGAAAGCCGCGCGTGACCTTGGCTTTCGAACTACCATTGCGCTACCCGACGGTCTGTCGCGCCTCATCGCGTGGCGCGATGCGCATCGGGCGCGGGTGGCGGCACAGGCCGCCGCGCACCGGTGATCGTTCGCGCCCACCGGACGCCCTGAGCCATGTGCGGCATCGCCGGTATACTGCAGATGGACGGAGGGCCGGTCTCGGGCCCCGTCCTTCAGCGCATGACGGACGTCGTGCGACATCGTGGGCCCGATGGGGAAGGGCAGTGGTTGGGCAACGGAATTGGCCTCGGACACCGACGGCTGGCCATTCTGGATCTCACGCGCGCCGGCCACCAGCCCATGCACGCCGGCGACGAAACGCTGGTGATTTCGTACAACGGCGAAATCTATAATTGGCGTGAACTGCGCGACGAGCTACGGCAGCGCGGCGCCACGTTCCGCTCCAACACCGATACGGAAGTGGTGCTGGAAGCGTATCGCGCCTGGGGGGATCGGTGCGTGGAGCGCTTCAACGGCATGTTTGCCTTTGCGCTCTGGGATAGGCGGCGCTCTCGCCTGCTGCTGGCACGCGATCGCTACGGCATGAAGCCATTGTACTACTGGTGGAACGGGCGCACCCTGCTGTTTGCAAGCGAGGTGAAGTCGTTACTGCAGCACCCCGACGTCCGCGTCACGGTGGATGAAACGGCACTGGTGGAGTACTTCACCTTTCAGAACATCCTCAGTGACCGCACGCTCTTTGCGGGGGTGACGCTGCTCCCGCAGGCTCACACCCTGACCGTCTCCCTGGGGGACGCCGCATCGTTTCGCACGCAGCGGTGGTGGGACTACTGCTTTACGGAAGAGAAAGGGGTTGCCGAGGCTGAGTACGTGGAGGAGTTGGACCGACTGGTGCGCCGGGCAGTGGAACGCCAGACATCGGCCGACGTGGAAGTGGGGACCTACCTCAGTGGCGGCATTGACTCGGGCGCCGTGACCTGCATTACCGCGCTGCAGCACCGCCACGTGAAGACCTTCACCGGTGGCTTTGATCTGTCATCTGCTTCCGGTCTCGAGCTGGGCTTTGACGAACGCACCAAAGCGGAAGCGCTGGCGGCCACCTACAAGACGGAGCACTACCAGGTGGTGCTAAAAGCCGGGGACATGGAAACCGTCTTGCCGGAGCTGGTGTGGCATCTGGAAGATCTGCGCGTGGGGCAGAGTTACCCCAATTACTATGTTGCTCGGCTCGCGTCGCGCTTTGTAAAAGTGGTGCTGTCCGGTGTGGGCGGCGATGAGATTTTCGCCGGCTATCCGTGGCGCTACTATCGCAATGTGCGGAACGACGATGCCGCGCAGTTCCTGTCGCGCTACTACGAATCGTGGCAACGCCTGCTGCCGGATGCGCATCGTACCACGTTCTGGCGCCCCGAATTGCAGGCGGTACAGCAACAGCATCCGCCCGAGCAGGCGTTCCGATCGGTGCTCCGCCGGCAGTCGTTCCTGGCCATGGCGCCCGACGATTATGTGAATCGCTCGCTGTACTTCGAGCTCACCACTTTTCTACACGGGCTGCTGCTGGTGGAAGACAAGCTGTCCATGGCGCACAGCCTGGAGACACGTGCGCCATTTCTGGACAATGATCTGGTGGACTTCGCCCTGCGTGTGCCCGTGCGCTACAAATTGAAGCACGTGGACCGCATTGTCCGTCTGAACGAAAACGATTTGCGCGAGAAGATGGCGCAGCTGTCGAACACCCGTGGTGACGGAAAGGTGGTGTTGCGCAAGGCGCTCGCGCGCTATGTACCCGCCGGATACGCCAACGACCGCAAGCAGGGGTTCTCCGCCCCTGATGCCAGCTGGTTCAAAGGGCAGAGCATCGACTACATCCGCACCCTGCTCGGTACCCGGGAGGCCCGTCTGTACGACTACATCGACCCGGATACCACGCGCATTCTGCTCGATGAGCACATGTCAGGGCAGGTGAATCATCGCTTGCTGATCTGGTCACTGCTCTGCTTCGAGTGGTGGCTGCGACGCTTCCGCGACAACGAAACGGCCGTGGTGGCCTGAGGTCTTCTATCTGTGAATCACTTCCCCATTACCCGCGCCATCTTCGACGACGACGACCTGGCCAGCATTCAGGAACCGCTCAAGAGCGGCTGGGTGGTGCAGGGACCGTTTGTGGCGGCGTTCGAACGCGGATTCGGTGAGTGGACGGGGGCGCCACACGCAATGGCGACCACTTCGTGCACCACCGCGCTGCAGCTGTGCATGGCCGCCCTTGGGGTGAAGCCGGGCGATGAGGTCATCGTGCCGGCGTTCACCTGGGTCTCCACCGCCAATGTGGTGGAGCATCTTGGTGCAACGCCGGTGTTTGTTGATGTGGACCTCGACACCTTCAACATCAATCCGGCGGCGATCGCTGCCGCCATGACGCCACGAACGGTGGGCATCATTCCCGTGCACCTCTTTGGTGAACCGGCGCCCATGGATGTCATCATGGCCCTGGCTGCCACGCATGGGTTGTGGGTGGTGGAAGATGCCGCCTGCGGTTTTGACAGCTGGCTCGATGGTCAGCATGTCGGCACCTTCGGTACGTTCGGCTGCTTCTCGTTTCATCCGCGCAAGTCGATCACCACGGGCGAAGGTGGCATGGTCATCGGGGGCAGCGCCGAGCAGGCTGCTCTCATTCGCACACTGCGCGATCACGGGGCCAGTCGCACGGATCTGGAGCGGCACGCGCGGCGCCATTCGTTCTTGCTGGCGGAGTATCATCATGCCGGCTTCAACTACCGGATGACCGATATTCAGGGCGCATTGGGCACGTCGCAGTTGCGCAAAGCGTCCGCCATCATGGCGGGGCGACGACAGGCCGCCGCGTGGTATGACGCGCTCCTGCAGGGCGTTGAATGGCTGCGGCCACCACGCCGGGATCCCCGCGTTCGTCATGGGCAGCAATCGTACGTGTGCCTGTTTCAACCGGAGCCGGTGACCCTCGAGGCCGGGGGGCGCCTGTTCGATCGCCGCAATGACGGTATGTCGGCCCTCGAGTCCCGCGGCGTGATTACCCGGCAAGGAACCCACGCTCCCCCGCACCTGGACTATTACACCAACCGATACGGATACCGCCCTGCGGACTTCCCCAACGCCTGGCTGGCTGAACGGTGCACCATCACGTTGCCCATGTACGCCGGCATGACGGCGAGTGACTGTGAACAGGTTGTGCAGGCACTGCACGAGACCTTTGCCGGTACCGTATGACCACCTCGTCTACGCAGCAGCAGACGTCGGACGCGTTCGGATACAAGTGGGCCCGTCGCGACAGCTATGAATCGCCAGCGGTGCGCGATGCGTCGCGGGCGTGGCTCCTCTCCCGCTACTGTGGGGGGGACGCCGCGGTGCTCGACGCGTGGCTGGCCGGCGGCCCCAAAACCATTCTGGATGCCGGCTGTGGCGCCGGCTTCTCGGCCTTGCTGCTGTTTGGAGAGCGACTCCGCGACCATGACTATGTGGGCGTCGATATTTCGTCGGCGGTAGAGGTCGCGGCACAGCGATTCGCCGAAGCGGAGATTCCGGCGCGCTTCATGCGCGCGGATATCGCCACGGTAGACCTTCCGCCGGCCTCGGTTGATCTGTTGTTCAGTGAAGGCGTATTGCACCACACGGACAATCCGGCCACCACCTTGCGTCATCTGGCCGGATTGCTGCGCGACGGCGGACGGGCGCTGTTTTATGTGTACGCCAAAAAGAGTGTTGTGCGGGAGTTTACCGATGATCACATCCGGCAGCAGTTGATGCCTCTGAGTGATGCCGAGGCCTGGGCGGCCCTGGAGCCACTCACCAAACTCGGCATCGCGTTGGGAGCGCTGGAGGGTACCATTGACGTGCCCGAGGATATCCCGCTGCTGGGGATCCCCAAAGGCAGCTACCCACTGCAGCGATTTTTTTACTGGCATGTGTGCAAGGCGTTCTATCGCGCCGACTTCAGCGTGGACGAGATGAACCACATCAACTTCGATTGGTTCAGACCGGCCAATTGCCACCGGCAAACCCCCGAGGAGGTGCGCGCCTGGTGCACCGCGGCCGGACTGGAGGTGGAGACGCTGCGTGTTGAGGAGGCCGGTATGACCGTGGTGGCTCGGCGTGTCTCAGCCGGTGCAACGTATGTCTGAGCGTCCCGCCGCCCTCTTGCAGGAGCTGCGACAGCTGTACGACGCCCAAACCGCGCGCTTGCGCGCGGAGCATCAGCGCAGTGTTCCGTTTGGTGATCTCGTGTCCGACCGCTGGGCGCGTGCGCGCACCCTGGGGTTTGGCGAAGGCGCGAGTATCTATGACAGCGCGCTGGTGATTGGTGAGGTGTCCGTTGGTGAACGCACCTGGATTGGGCCGCACACCGTGCTGGATGGTTCCGGTGGATTGACCATTGGTGACACCTGTTCCATTTCCGCCGGTGTTCAGCTGTACACCCACGATTCGGTGGCCTGGGCATTGTCCGGCGGCCGTGCCGAATACGTCCGCGAACCGGTGCACATTGGCGATCACTGCTACATCGGCCCCCTGAGTGTCATTGCCAAAGGGGTCACCATTGGCGCGCATAGTCTGGTGGCAGCCAACTCCGTGGTGACCAGATCGGTCGCACCGTTCAGCATCGTGGGGGGCGCTCCGGCGCGGGTCATCGGGCGAGTAGAGCTCACGGCCACCGGCGAGGTCACGTTGCACTATGGCAATGGCCCAGCGGGTGAGGGGGAGGCTTTGCGTGACTGATCCCGTGGTGGCGATCACGCTCGATGTGGACTGGGCCCCCGACGCCTGTATCGATGACGTCGCGTCAACGCTGCTCGATGCCGGTGTACGGGCCACGTGGTTCATCACCCATTGGTCTCCTGCCATTGCCCGCTTGCAGGCACATCCAGAGCAGTTCGAGCTCGGCTGGCATCCCAATTTTTTCGCCGGCTCCACGCACGGAGCTTCCGAGGCGGAGGTCCTGGCCCACTGTGCGACCTGGCTGCCAAACGCTCGCGCGGTGCGTACGCACGGGCTGCTCCAATCCACTCGACTGCTCGATCTGATGCGCCGCACCACGCCACTGCGCGTGGATGTGAGCCTCCTGCTGCGCCATCAGCCGCATCTGGCCCCGCATCGCCTGCCGCTGCCGTCGGGGGAAATCATTCGACTGCCATTCTGGTGGGAAGACGATGTCGAGATGGTCGCGAAGACACCGCTCTGGGCGTTGGCTACGGCATTCCGTGATGGCGTGCCAGGCTGGCGTGTCCTCAATTTCCACCCCATCCACGTGGCGCTCGACGCGGCGTCCATGCACCCCTATGAAGCGCTGAAGCGCCGAGTGCCCTCTCTTCAGGAGGCCACCGCCGATGATCTTCGCGACGCCCGGGGTGAGGCCGGCGAAGCGGGGAACCCCCGGCAAGGTGGGGCCGGTCAGGCGTTTCGCGAAGCGGTGATGTGGCTGCGCGAGCGGGGCGGCGGGGCAACGGTCTCGCAGCTGGTGGCGCCGCTGTTGGACTAGAGCACCCCCGTCGCTTTCCGATGTATGGCAGGGGAGGTGGGAACTCGGTCCCGGAAGAAATTGCCGGACGGCATGATCTGGCGCCGATCCAAGTTATAGGCTGACTCTGTAAGATTCTGTATTGTAAGGGCTTAGGCTAGCGTCTGCATTGGCACACCTGTTGCAAAACGGGAGCGCATGCTCATCCTCCATGCCATCCTCCTGGCCGTGCTCACCACGCTGGCACGCTTGGCCATGTTGTCCGATGCGACGAATTCGTCGAACGACAATGTGGGATCGGTGCGCGTGACGGCTGCCCAGCGTAAACAGCGCTGGCTGGGCTTCACGACCGAAAACTCCATTATTCAGGGGACGTACGGGTACCCCCCACTCGTCTACTGGATTGTCAGTCATTTTGACCGAAAACGCTGGGCGCAGCTGCGCTATTGGCTGAATTACCTCGCCGATACCGCCACGACGCTCCTCGTCTGGGGCGCCATCCTCTGGTTGGCTCCCGACCTGCCCCGCGAAGTGGCCTTACTGGTTGCTCTCGCGTTTGGGCTGAACACCCTGCTTTTGCCCGGTGTCGAGCACGCCCGGGTGTCGGCCCCCAATGCGCGGGCCATGGGGCTGCTGTTCAATACGCTGTGGATTGCCGGGCTCACGACCCTCGTGGCGCGCCCTGACCTGGCCGTGCCTGTCGCGCTTGCCATGGTGCCGTTGTCGTGGCTGACGGTGCTCACCTCGCAATTCGGCATGCAGTCCATGGTGGGACTCTCAGTGTGTACGGCCCTGGTGGCCTGGTCGCCGTGGCCGGTCGTGGCGCTGATGGCCGGTGTTGGCTCGGGCTACGCAGTGAAGGGGCTCGGCGTACGCGAAACGCTGCAGCACAAGTTTGTACACTGGCGCTGGTATAGCGTGGTCCAGCGCACCGTGGCCAATGCCGCCAGCTATCGCGCACGCCCGTGGCGTGTACGTACCGCGGCAATGCTCACGCTGTTTGCCTCTCCCTTCCGGAACGGCTGGACGTTGGGCACGGAACTGCAGCGGTCAGCGTGGTGGAAAATGCTGGCTGGAGTGGCGCCATTCCTTGCCTTTGTGGGCATGACCATATCGGCAGGTAGCGTGGACAGCGCGCTAGCCGCGCCGCTCACGCGCGCGTTGGCCATCGTATGCGCTTCCGCCGGCGTTCTGTTTTTTCTCACCACGCAGCCCCGACTGGTTTTCCTGGGGGAAGCCGAACGCTATATCGAACACGCGCTCGGGGGCATCGCCGTGTTGAGTGTGCTCTTTGCCGCCGGTCAACCGGAGCGTGCCCTTGCGGCCGCAGTGCTCGGCGTGGTCGTGGCCGTTACCCTGCTGGTGGCGCAACTGGCTCATCGGCAGTGGACTACCGCGCAGATCATGATGCAGTATCCCGCCTTGGGCTTCGGCGGCGAACGGGAGATGCTGAAGCGGTTCGTATCGCTTGGGGTGCCGGTGCGTATTGCCACCGTCCCTGTGAAGGCGGCCTTTTTGCTGCATGATCTCCTGCTGGATGAAGCCATGCCCGGAAGTGAACGTGTGTCCTTCTACTTCCAGCACGTCGTGCAACCCGGCGATGACCGTTTTCGCTACATGATGGACGACACCGTGGACGGCAATGAGTATCTGCGCGACGATCTTCCGGCTCTGGTTCAGAAATACGGAATTGATCTCATCGTCGTAGACAGCGCGTGGCTGTACGATCACACGAATACCGCTCCCATTCTCGAGACCCTGCGCCTCCGTCAGGTCCAGTACACCAGCGGACGTTTCGCCGTCCTTTCTCTGCAGGATCTCAAGCCCAATACCGCGGCCACGGGTGCAGGCAGCACCGTGGACTTGCTTTTTCCCAAGCCAAAGTCGGCACGTGAGATTGCGCGCGAGCGGGCAATGGCTGCGGCAGCCGCGTCGGCATGACGGAGGAAACCGGGGTGGTGGCGCAATCCCGTGCAGCAGAGCCATACGACTGGGCCATTGCCGAGGCGCAGCGGCAGGCGGTGCCAAAACAGAGCGCGGTAGAGGGCAAATCTGCACTGGTACGCGCGCTGCGATCCACGGGGCTGCTGCGTGCAGCGGCCGTTCTGGACACTGGCAAGAGCACTGGCGCCACCAGCCATGCCGACCTCACGTCGTGCGACGCCGCGCTCGCCAGCCTGCTGCAGCAGCACGGGACCCCCGCCATTCCTTCGGTCACTCTTGACCTGCAGGGTGCCCCGCGCTTCTTCGTCACGAGTACGAATCTCTCGTCGCTGGCTGAAGCGCTGCGCACCGAGCATGGTCCCACGGGCGTTGATGCAGAGTTGCGACTGTTTCTCGACGAAGCTCTCGTCAAAGGGGACTGTTTTGTTGACGCGTCGCCAGGGCTTGGGTTTGCGAGCCTCACTGCAGCCACCTGTGTGGAGCCCGTCCCGGTCATTGCCATCGCCCCATCGGAGGAAGCGGCCGGTGACCTGCAGAACTCGGCACGCTTAACGGGTTGTGCGGAATGGATCACAGTCCAGTCTTCTGCCCCACTCGATGCCGTGACGTACCCGCCCCTCGCATCCACGAGCTATCTCATCGTGCATGCCGGCGAGGCGCACAATGTGGCACCGCTTCTCGCGGGGGCGCAGCACGTTCAGCAGCGCGGGCTCATTGGCGCAGTCGCCTGGTCGCGCACCAGTGATGGCGCAGCGGTCGCCGAGGCGGTGCTGACGGTCCTTGGCTTCTCGCACTTCATCCTGTCGGAGGATGAGGACGGGATGCAGTTGGTCCCCGCGCAGCCCGACACGATGGCCACCACGATCTTCTCCATGAGCGCGGCGTTCATGGAGCGTGCCGAACGTGTCGCACCAGTCGCCCCGGCTGCGGGCGATGGTGCGTTGCAGCAACCCAGTGAGGCGCTCTTTGACGCCATCACTGACACGTTGGCCCCCGGTGCGCGCGAATTGGGCGGTGTGCCCAGTAAAGGACAGCTGGCTCTGGCACAACTGGAGTTTGCATGGGCATCGGCGCAAATCGTTTCGTTCGATATCTTTGATACGCTGCTCGTCCGCAAGGCGTCGGCGGCCACCGATGTGTTTCTGCATCTGGCGCGCTACGAGCCATTTCGCGATGTGCCTCTTGCACCGCTTGCACTCTCGCAGGCTCGGCAGGATGCCGAAGAGGAAGCGCGCCGTCGCGGCTATGCGGAGCACGGCTCTACCGAAGTGACCCTGCGTGATATTCATACCGTGCTGGCCGGCATGCTGGCGCTGCCAGACGCGGCAGTGCCCCGCATGGTGGATGCAGAATGCACGGTTGAACGCGCGCTCTGTGAAGGACACGCGCTACTGCAGCGGTGGTTTGCCCGCGCCGTCCAGGACGGAAAGACGGTGTGGTGCCTGAGCGATACCTACCACGATGCTGACTTTCTGGCCGAGCTGTTGACGCACTGCGGCTATGATATGCGTGGCATCACAGTGGTCAGTTCGGCCAACCTGCGGGCCAGCAAGAGCGAGGGGACCATGTTCCGCCGCGTGCTGTCGGAGACCGGGGTCGACCCATCGCAGATACTCCATGTCGGTGATCACCCCGTTGGTGACGAGTCCGTGCCGTTGTCATTCGGTCTGGTGGCGGTAGCACATCCGTGGGCCTCCATTCGCTCCGACGATGGCTCGGCTGACACCGCTGCCGATTCGGTGGCTCTCGGTCTTGCTGCGATCGGTGCGCGTACGCTGGAGCCGCCCGCGCCCTTCTGGTTTCGCTTTGGCTTTAGCGTGGCGGGGCCGTTGCTCACCGGGTTTGCGCTGTGGCTGCGCGAGCGTTTCCGTGCTGACGGCATCACGCGCGCGTACTTCCTGCTTCGCGACGGAGAAATTCTGCACGCGGTATACGAGGCGCTGGGCGCTGGTGATCCGTCGCACGACGGAGGGCCCACCTCGTCTCTTCTGGAGAGTTCCCGCCGCGCGTTTGTCCTGCCGGCCTTCGACGCACGCCGTAGCACGCTGTGGAGCCAACTGACCGCGACCGAGAACGCACGGCCGGCGCGTGAGTTTCTCAGTCGATTGGGCGTAGATGCGAATCGTATGGCGTCGGCATTTCCAGCGGCTGGTTTTGCGTCATGGGATGAGATGGTTGATCCACAGGACCGTGCGGCAATGATGCGGGTGTCCCGCCTGCTGCAGCAGCCGGCGGTGGAGCAGGCGCTGCATGCACGGTCGGCTGAAGAGCGGGCGTTGCTGATGGGCTATCTCGCGCAGGAAGGGGTGCTGGATGGTGGGCGCGTCGCGCTCGTCGATATCGGATGGAACGGGACCATTCAGAAATCCCTCATGGCCGCGTTGGAGCTTGAGCACCGCTCGGCGTCCATCTCCGGCTACTACCTTGGCACGTTAGGCACCGCCCATGTGGAAATGGGTGGGAGTGCGATGGCTGGCTACCTCTTTGAAGCCGGGCGTCCACACGCGCGTCAGCAAACCATCATGCAGCTGCCGCAGTTGCTGGAATTCGTGTGCAGCACTACGCGTGGCAGCCTGCGCGCCTTTGAACAGCGACACGGACGTGTCGAGCCGGTGCACAGTGCTGTGGATCACGATGCGGCCCAGCAGGAGGCCCACGAACAGCTGCGCGATGGTGTGCTGGAGTACGCAAAGCGTTTCCGCGAGGTGGCCACACCGCTAGAGACCGCCGCCATATCGCCAGATGCCGCCATGAAGCGATTGGCGCGCGTCATCCTGTCTCCCACGGCTGAGGAAGCCGCCACAATTGGAAGCGTCCGTCATGGCGAGGGAATGGCGACAGGCCGAGCGCGTGCGCTGGCGGAGTTCTCACCCGATGCGTGGACCGTACAGGCCGTCCATCGCGATCTGATGCAGTCGTACTGGCCAGCCGGATTGTCGGCGCGCCGCAGTGCGCAGGCGCAGATTCTGCGCACGCTGCAATGGTTGTCGCAGGGAGCGCAGGAATGACCCGCGGCGTCTTGCACGACCACACGCGACCGCTGGTGCTGGTGGTGGGAACCGACCCCGCGGCGCGTGAGCGCACGCTTGCGTCGCTGGCTGAGCAGTCAGTCACCGTTCGTGTGCTCGCACCAGGGGAATCGGTGGCCACGATCTCGAGCAGTCTGCTCGTGCTGGTGGCGGCGGGGGCAGAACTTGATGCGACCGCGTGCGAGCGTTGCGCGTGGTATCTGGCGACGCATCCTCGTGCCGGGTGGGTGTCTGGCGGTACGTATTCCGAGTCTGCGCCCGATACGTCGTTGCGCATGATGCTCAACGTGGTGGCGTTCCGCACAAGCGAGGTGCGGCAGGCACTTGGCGATGCCGTGTGGCGTCTCGCCGGTGACTCCGGTCGTGCCACACCGGGGATCACGCTGCGTAGTGTGGTGTCGCTACTGCGCACTGGCGCGGTGGGAGGATGGCTCGATCCGGTCCTGCGCGATGTCTCCTCGGGTGCCGAGGCCGAGGGCGACCTGCTGCAGGCAGAGGCGTCGCTCGCGCTGCTGTCGCTGAGTGAGCGCGATCTGGTGGAGCCGCGGCTGCTGGTGCCGTCGGGCATTCCTCTGCAGCGGGTGGAGGCGCCCGTGGTACCCACCTTGCCGGTGGTTTGCCACGATGCCAGTGGCGAGCGTGTGCTGGCCTTGCTGCAGGGATTCCCCATGGGCGGGTATGCGGCCTTCAATGCTGATCTCATTCCGCGTCTAGCCGCGCGCGGTCACGTGGTCACCACGGCGCTGCTCGAGTGGTGGCGGAGTGACTGGCGGCTCGCGCAGGTGCGTGCGGTGGCACCGGACATTCATCATGTCCCATCGGTCGTACCGTTCAGTGGCATTGTTGCCTACCTGGAGCATCTCATTCGCAGCCGCGGGATCACCGTGGTGTTCATGAGTCACTCCTTTCTCGGGTACCGTCTCCTCATGACGCTGCGAGCCACATTTCCCGACGTGGCGTTCGTGGACTACGTCCATACGGAATGGTTTGAAGCCCCGATGTACGGTAGCTATGCCACCATGTCGGCGCGGTGGTCACATGCGCTTGATGCGCAGGTGACCTCCAGTGCGGCCCTGGCGGCACAGATGATCCGTGACGGAGCCGACGCCTCGCGTACGCAGGTGGCACACATTGGAGTGGATACGGCCTGGTGGTCCCGCGACGGGGTGGACCAGGAAGAGATTCGCACGGCGTTCGGAGCCAACGGCAACAGTATCGTCATGCTCTTTGCCGGGCGGGTGTCCCCCGAAAAGCGTCCGCTGCTGGCGGTGGATGCGCTCGAGCGCCTGCGGGCGGCAGGGCATGACGTACGACTGGTCGTTGCCGGTGACGGTCCGCTGCTGCGGGAGCTGCATGACGCCGTGGTTGCCCGCGGGCTCGAACCGTGGGCCAGTCTGCTTGGTGAAGTGGACGAAGACACGTTACGGCAGGTGTACGCCGCCGCCGATCTGTTCTTTGCGCCCAGCGAAATTGAAGGCATTGCGCGCACCCTGTACGAAGCGATGGCGATGGGCTGTGTCCCGGTGGTCTCCGATGTCGGTGGCCAGCGTGAGCTGGTGGTGCCCGGCACGGGTTCGCTCGTTGCACCGCTGCCCGGAACGGTGGAGAGTTATCTCCCGGCGCTCACCAGCTGGTGCGACCGGCGCGCGCGCGAGCGGGCCTCGGCGGCGGCGCGCCAACACATCGTGGCGCACTTCGACAGCGCGCACACTGTACACGCCATTGAACAGGCGCTGCACGCCGCCCGACAGCGGGTGCCCCGGACGGGGGTGGCAGCGCCGGCGGAGCTTACAGAAGAGGTGGCCGTGCTCGGACTGGAAGTGGCGCGCCGGCACGCGGCGGCGATCGCCGCCGCCATGAACCGGAAGCTTTAGTCGGCAGATCTTGCCGCACACGCCGCAGCAGGCTTGGAAGCGTACGTGTAACGTGTTGATCTGCAAGGACTTGAAGGAGGCACGGTTTATGCAAAAGCATAGACCGTTCGGGTTCGTTCCTCTCCGGCTTCCCTGTGCATATGGACAGCACGTCCTCAGCGGTCAGTCGCATCGCTCCGCCATTGAATCTTGAAGCACGCAAACCGCGGGTTTGCGTGTCGCTTCCGTACGCGTCCCAGCTCCTGACCGGAACCGCGATGTATTTCGGCGGGGCCGAAGTGCGAGGCACCACGTTCCTCAATGGGCTGGCGGCCACGCAGGCGTGGGATGTCCATGCGGTGGTGGTGGGGCCGCCAGCGCCGCCGATGCGCCTCGCCAATGGTGTCACGGTGCACACCAAGCTTGAAGCGCCGTGTCGCATTACGGTCCCCCTGGCCACCCCGGCCGAGACGGTATGGGGGCGCGTCGCGGCCGATGTCTATCTCGCCTTTGGCGCCAATGAAGCCTCCGCGGAGGTGGCGCACTACTGTCGGGCCGCGCAGCGACCGCTGGTGTTGTCCATTGCCTCCGACGCGGCGTTTGATGCCACCGTGTACGAACTTTCCATCGTGTGTGATGCCTATGGTGTGGTTGGGCACTTTCCGTGGTATGCCATCAACGGCGCGCACACGGTGGTGGTGCAGACCGATCACCAGCAGGCACTGTACCGCGCGCGCTACGGCTCCGACGCCGTGCTGATTCGCAACCCCGCGCCACAACAGGGGCACCGGCCCCCGCGCACGGCCGTTGCGAACGGGGGACGAATGCTGTGGGTGGGGCGCGTGGATCCCAACAAACGATACGAAGAGGCACTGCTGCTGGCCGCCGCGCTCCCCCATCGCGAGATGATCATGGTGTGCAACAACATCCTGTCACTCGGCGAAGGCACGATTGATGAGTTGCAGACAGCCATGCCGAATCTCATGGTGGCGGATCAGGTGGCCCTCCCGGATATCGAAGGACTCTTTCGCTTCTCCGATGTGCTGGTGAACACCTCAGTGGTGGAAGGATTCCCCAACACGTTCCTGCAGGCGGGCCTGGCCGGCATCCCCATTGTGTCCATGGTTGTGGACCCGGATGGCATGCTGTCGCAGCACGGTTGTGGCCGGGTGTCTGACGGCACATCCGCCGGGATGGCGCACACCGTCGAGACGCTGCTGGCAAACGACAACGCCTACGCTGCCGCCGCAACGGCCTGCAGCGCGTGGGTGCATGGTCGCCATGACGCCAGCGCCCGCGTGGCCGAACTGTCGGCCGTGCTGGCACAGGCGCTCGCCTTATCACCGGCCGGTGATCTGGCGACCGGCGCCGCCGCCTGACGAACCTCTCACATCACGAACGCTATCATGTGCGGTATTGCCGGCATTCTCGCCCCGTTTCCTCCTGAACGACTTCGCCGCGCCGCCCTGGCGCTGGCGGATGCGCAGCGGCACCGCGGTCCCGATGGTGCCGGCGTGCAGGTCCAAGGCCCCGTCGCGCTTGCACACCGGCGACTGTCCATCATTGACCTGGAGGCGGGTGCCCAGCCGCTCAGCAATGAAGATGGGACCATTTGGATCACGTTCAACGGCGAGATCTACAACTACCAGGAGTTGCGGCACACGCTGCTGCAGCGTGGCCACCAGTTCCGCACGCGGTCTGATACCGAAGTCATCGTGCACGCCTACGAGGAATGGGGCGACGGCTGCGTGCAGAAACTCCGTGGCATGTTTGCCTTTGCCATTACCGACACCCGTCGGCATCGCCTGTTCCTCGCGCGCGATCATTTCGGGATCAAGCCGCTGGTGTATCTGGAGCAGGGCCACTGGTTCGCCTTTGCCTCTGAGTTGCAGGCGTTCCACACGCTCGAGGATGCCGCCGTTGACCTCGATATTCGCGCCATCGATGAGTATCTCGCGTTGCAGTACATCCCGGCGCCGCGCACGGTGTACCGCCAGGCGCGCAAATTGCCGCCGGGGCACACCATGTCGGTGGATTTCGACGGTCGGGTCCAAGGTCCGCAGCGCTACTGGCGTCCCGAATTCCGCGTCGGTGTGGACATGCCGGATGGCGAGTGGATGGAGCTGTTTGAGGCCACGATGCGCGACTCCGTCCGGGCGCACCTCGTCGCCGATGTACCCGTGGGGGCGTTCCTCTCTGGTGGGCTCGACTCCACCGGCGTCGTCGCGCTGGCGCAGGAGCTGACCCGCGAACCGGTGCATACCTACAGCATCGGGTTCCGCGATCCGGCGCACGACGAGTCGGCCTGGGCTCGCGAGGCTGCCGAGCGATTGGGCACCATACATCATTCCGAGATGCTTGAGGTGGACGCGCTCGATTCGCTGTCCGCTCTCGTGCAGCATTACGGCGAGCCGTTCGGTGACAGTTCGGCGGTGGCCACGATGGCCGTATCGCGCCTCGCGGCGCGGGACGTCAAAACGGTGCTGACCGGCGACGGTGGTGACGAAGGCATGGCCGGCTATCACTCGCACATGGCCTGGCTCACCGCGGCGCGTGGTGCCGGCGGAGAGTTTCCGGCCCGTCCGTCCGTCCAGACCTGGCAGGGAATGATTCACTACTGCGATCCCGCGCTGCGGGCGCAGCTGTGGCAGGGCAATCACCGCGGCAACACGCTGCTCCCCATCGAATCGTTTGAGGCGGCGTGGGCCGAGGCCCGTGATCTGGGTGCCGTGCAACGGCTCCAGTACATGGATGCCATGACGTATCTGCCCAATGACATCCTCACGAAGGTGGATATCGCGAGCATGTCGGCGTCGCTGGAAACGCGCACGCCACTCATTGATGTGCCGTTATGGGATGTCCTGACGCAAATGCCGGAGCGCCTGAACGTGGCCATGAATCCCCACGGCACACTGTCGGGGAAGCACATGCTCAAGCGGCTGTTGTCCCGCTATTTCCCGGAGCCGTTCGTGCACCGGAAAAAGCAGGGCTTTGCGGTGCCGCTCTCGCGGTGGTTCTCCTCGGAAGGTGAGGCGCGTCATCTGGTGGATGAGCGACTCATGGGCAGCGGGTCCATGTTGCACACGTTGTTCGATCCGACCGCGGCGAGAACGCTGCTGGACGGTGGGCGCTACGGCCCGCTCTGGGTCCTGCTGGTGCTGGAGGAGTGGCTGCGCCAAATGCAGTCGCACGCCGGGGCCGCAGATCCGCTGTCCTTGGCGTCGGAGACGGTGCACCTGCAGGAGTCGCCCATGGCACCGGCCGAGCGGCCCAAGGTGCTCATTGTTGCGGACGTCCCGAACTGGATCTTTGAACGGCACGCCCGCACACTGCAGACGCTGCTCGCCGATGAGTTCGACATTACGGTGCAGTATCACACCGAGGATTTCGACGAAGACGCGTGGGATCTGATTTACGTGATGGAGTTCGAGCTGGTCCCCGACGAGAAGTTCACGCAGCCGTGGAAGTACGTGACGGCGGTGCGTTCCCATGTCTCCTGGGACCATCTGGCGGCACCCATGCTGGCGCGGTTCCTTCGCGAACACTTTCAGCAGACGCACGTGGTGTCGCAGCGACTGCACCGGGAGCTGGTGCCGTGGCTTCCCACGATCACCACCATCAGCCACGGCATAGACGGGGCGCTGTTCAACTATGCGCCTCGCCCGCCAATGCAGGGACGCCCGCTGCGCGTGGGCTGGGCCGGCAATCGTCGTACGGCCGTGAAAGGCTTTGCGGAGTTCATTGAGCCGCTGGCCGCACTGGACGGCGTGGAGCTGGTGTTCTGCGGCTACGCCGATCGCAATCTCACACGCGAAGAAATGGCGGCCTGGTATCGCGAGGTGGATGTCTACGTGTGCGCGTCGCAAAGCGAAGGGAGCAACAATACCCTGCTGGAGGCTGCGGCGAGCGGATGTGCCATCATTACCACCGACAACGGGACCGTGCCGGAGTACCTGCGTCACCACGAGGAGGCGTTGATCGTCCCGCGCACACGCGAAGCATTTGCGGCGGCGGTCATGCAGCTGCGCGACGATGAGGCCTTGCGCCATCGATTGTCCGTGGCGGCCTCGGCGGCGGTGCTCCCCGCCTGGACTTGGTCGGTGAAGAGCGAGGCGTATCGTGCATTCTTCCGTGACGCGCTGGTCCATCAGGACGATGCGCGTCGGCGCATGGCCAGTACCACCCATACCGGTCGTCGGTGGATCCTGCGTTGCACAACGGCACTGGAAGCCGCGCTGGCGCACAATCAATTCGATGAAGCCATGCAGATGGTGGAACAGCTGATGGACGTTGACAGCGGCAATCCCGTCTGGATGGAGTTGCGAACCATGCTGGCCGACGGGGCGGCACTCACCGCAGCGTAGGTGACCGCCTGCGGTCAGGGCATGGCGCGAGGGCTCATCGCGCCCACGGCTCGCTGCAGTTCATCCAAGGCCCCTGCCCAGTCGCGGGGGCCCGGTTGCCGCACGAGCCGTGCACTCGGGTACCATGCGGTTCGGTCGCTGCGGAGCCCCCATCGCCAGTCAGGCGCATAGGGCAGCAGCACGAATACCGGGAGCTGCATCGCTCCAGCGAGATGCGCCACGGCAGTATCCACGGAGACCACGGCATCGAGGGTCTGCAGGAGTCGCGCCGTGTCGAGCCAATCGCCGCCGAGCGCAGGCTGTTCTGCGTGGTCGAGCGCCGGCGGGATGGGCTCCCCCATCTGCAACCACACCCACTGTATGCCGGGGATCTCGGCAAGTCGCGCCGCGTGGGACGCATCCAGGTCGCGCAACACGGTCGAGAGGAACGCCGGATTCCCGTGCGTGACCAGCCCCACGCGACGGTCAGCGTGCGGTGCGGGCGCCCCATCGCTCATCTCCGCGTGCAGGTAGGGCACCACATCGCCCGCCACGTCGGTATCGCTGCCAAGCCGGTGGGGCAACGACAGCAGCGGGACATACCAGTCGGTGCGGGGCAGCAGCCCTGTGGCCACCGCGTCAAATCCGCTGGCTTGTAGCAGGCGCAGCGCCGAGGGCGGACATTCCACGATGACCCGTGCCGCCCCGCGTGCTTCCAGGCGCCGCACGTACCGCACAAAATGAAACAGGTCGCCAAGACCCTGTTCCATCACCACGGCGATAGTGGCGCCCGCCAGGGGCTCACCGTGCCACGCCGGAACGCCCTCCGGTCCCTGGGGGAGCCCGCGGGCTTCGAAGGCGTCCCACCCTGCCTGACAGGCGCCTGCAATAAGGTGCGTAAAGGCCCGCTGCACGGAGGTGAGCGCATGGTCAGGCCGCAGGCGTTCGGCCTTCGCCAGCCACTGCCGTGCTCCGGACAGATCACCCAGCGCGTGACGAATCTGGGCGGCCGTCAGCAGTAACGCCGGAGCGGCGGTGGTCATGCCGATGGCCTTTTGTACCATCGCCCAGCCGCGTTGAGGATCGCCGTTGGCGCGTAACGCCGACGCCAGCGCACCAAGTGCGGCCGCATCGCGTGGCAGCATACGCACGACACGTTCAAAGCACGGCTGCGCCTCCTGCGGAGCCCCTGTCTCCAGCAAACCCGTGCCCAGCGCATACAACCCAGCGGCATCGCCCGGCGGCGCCGTTGTTGCGGCCCGTTGCCACAGTTGCCGCTCGGCCAGGACGTCGCCGGCCAGTCGTCGGGCGTTGGCGGCCACTTGTACCAGCGCAAACGATTCCCGGTGGAGCTGCCAGGCTTCTTCAAACCGCTCGCTGGCCTCATGAAAGCGCCCGGCATCGAGTGCCGTCTGGCCGGCTTCGAGGAGCTGTTCAAGGGTCATGGGAATTCTGCGGGGCAATCCATGCCCGCAATGTGACGATTTTCGCCACGGTGGTGAAGGGCATGCCGGAACTGTGAGGGTTTGTTCCCGCCAACCGAATCCGTGCGAAACTCGCGCTCAAGTTCTGCGCACTTGGTGCGACACTCGTAACTGACCGCGATTCACCACTCGAATCGGGACCGAGGCACGGATGCCTCAGAATTACCATCAAGGAGGATACCACCATGCGTATTAACACGAACGTCGGCGCCATCACTGCTTCCCGCAATTCTTTCGTCAACAACATGGCGACGGAAAACAGCATGCGGAAGCTGAGCTCTGGTCTCCGTATCAGCCGTGCGGCTGACGACGCGGCCGGTCTCGCCATCGCCAACAAGCTGCGTACGCAGAGCCGTTCGCTCGCGCAGGCAGCGGCGAACGCCGAGCAGGGCAACGCGATGCTCCAGATCGCGGAAGGTTCAGCGCAGACCATCCAGCGCATCATCGAGCGTCAGAAGGAACTGATCACGCAGAAGCTGAACGGAACCTCCAGCTCCGCCACCAGCACCACGATCAACGCCGAAATCACGTCGCTCGCCACGGAAGCCACGCGTATCCAGAACGCCAGCAACTTCCAGGGAACGTCGGTCTTCGCGTCGCTCACCTTCCAGGTGGGAGATGCTGACGCCGCGGGCAACAACGCGGTTACGGTGACGGCCACGCTCACGCAGACGGTGCTCTCGGGCACGTCGACGCTCGCCAATGCCGATACGGCACTGGACGCCGTGAACACGGTACTCGGCAACATCGGTGCCGGTCAGAACGTGCTTGACTACACGGTGCAGAACCTCAAGTCGGCGGTGGTGAACATCCGCGCGGCCGAGTCCACCATCCGTGACGTCGACATGGCCGAAGAAATGGCCAACTTCACTCGCAACAACATCCTCTCGCAGGCCGCGCAGGCGATGCTGTCGCAGGCGAACCAGGGCAGCCAGAGCGTTCTCCAGCTCCTCCGCTAAGCCTGAGTTCTTCCACAGGTGAGTAGCCCCGGGGTCGGCAAGGTTGCCGGCCCCGGGGTTAGGCCTTACGCAGCAGGACCGAGGCAGTCATGACAACACCTTTGAACTTCGGTGGGCTCAGCAGCGGCGTCCAGTGGAATGACATCGTCGACACGACGATCAAAGCGCTGGAAGCACGCACGCTTACGCCCATCACCGACAGGATCACCAAGCGCGCCGCGCAGAAGGAAGCATGGAACAGCTTCCAGAAGCTCGTCGAAACGCTCAATACCAATGCCACCGCAATCCGTCGCACGGGTTTCGGGGGTTTTGTCGCGACGGTGCCACCGAGTCCGACCACCTCGCGGACCCTGCTCACGGCCACGCCGGGACTCACCGCGACGCCGGGACGGTATCGCGTGGAAGTCCTGCAACTCGCCGACACCGCCAAGCTGGCCGGTGGGTCGGTTGCTGATACCGCCGCCGCCCGGAATCTCACGGGCACGCTCGATATCAACGGCAAAACGATCACGCTGGCCGCGACGGACACGCTCGCCGATATCCGCACGAAGATCAATGAAGCGGACGCCGGCGTCACGGCGACCATCATGAGCGAAGGGGGCACGGCGGGACGCCTGGTCCTGACGTCCAAGACGGCTGGAGCCACCGGGATCAGCATCACCGATGGCACCGGCGGGATGGCGCGTGAGCTGGGCTTCCTGGACACGCGATCGAAGCCGGTATCGTCGGCCACCTCGACGGCCGCGGCGGCGTTGGGATTGGCCGTCTATCCGCAGCCGGCGAGCATTCGCGTGGGCAATACGCTCATCACGGCGAACCTGGCCACCGAATCGATCGCCGCCATCGCGGCGAAGATCAACGCGGCGGGTGGCTCGGCGTCGGTGGAGTCGGAGCAGTACGGCAGTGAAACCCGATTCCGGTTGGTGACGGATGGCAACGTGACGGCGATCGATGGCGATGCGGATTCGCAGGCCATCGTTGACGCCTTTGGCTTCACGGCCGGTGTCGCGGGGACCATCCGTCAGACGGTGCAATCGCCGGTGTACACGGATGCCGCGGACAACGTGGCAACGTCGGCGTCCTTGCTGACCGGGCTCAAGTTGGATGGTGCCTCATCCAACCTTGCCGTGGGTGACGCGATCAACATTCGCGGCATGCGGGGCGATGGGACGGCCGTTACCATTGGCATCGTGGTCGGTGCCACCGATACCATGCAGACGCTGCTCGACAAGATCAATGACGCCAGCGACGGCTTTGGCGGGGGGACTCGCACGGCCACGGCGGCTCTGGGCGCTGATGGACGCATCCGTCTGACCGACAACACGGGCGGCGCCTCGCGTTTGTCGATGACGCTGGGTGTGACGCAGGTGGATGGCACGAGCGGCACGTTGGGCGCGGCGGTGGTATCGACCGTTGGTCGGAGTCGGGAACTGCAGACAGGCAAGGATGCCATTCTTCGGGTCGACGGCCGCGAGATTGTCCGCCAGACCAACAGCATCACGGACGCCATTGAAGGCGTCACACTCCAGCTCAATGCGGCCGAGGTTGGGACGGAGACCGACGTCACGATTGATCGTGATGTCAAGGGTGCCGTGGACGCGGTGCAGAAATTCACGGACGCCTACAACGCCATTCGCAAGTTCTTTGACGAACAGCGTCAGCCCGGTGCTCCGTTGTTTGCCGACTCCATGCTCCGCGGCGTTGTGGACAGCTTTACGGCGGCCCTGCGTACGGAAGTGGCGAGCAACGCGACCTACTCGCGCCTGACTATCGCAGGCGTCACGCTGGACCGTACCGGTGTCTTGACGTTCAATGCGGATACGCTGCGGACGGCCATGTCGTCCGTCCCGGAAGAGGTTGAAGCCCTCTTCGGCTTCAATGGGGTGGGCGGCGCCTTTGTGACGGCAACGGACAACGCCACCCGCTTCGGCGATGGCCCCATCAGTCTGCAGATCAACAGCATCAACGAGAACACCGTCATTTTGCGGCTTCGCGAGGTCGAGGCTCAGAAGCGACTCGACCTGCGTCGTGAGCAGCTTATTGCACAGTACACCCGCATGGAAGAAGCCATGTCGCGGTTACAGGCACAAAGCGGATCGCTCTTGGCGAGTGTTCAGGGACTCAACGGCAACAACTAGTCGCCGATCACGACATGCTGAGCACAGACGGACTGTCCGTGCTTCAGCAAGTCGGAGAGCAGCCGATACTCCAGTGTGTACCCCACCAGTCCTTTACGACTTCAGCCACACACTCTCAATGTCGTACGCTGCCCCATCGGCGAGTCATCGCGATAGCTACCGTGAAATGGAGATCCAGGCGGCAGGCGCCGAAAAGCTCCTCTGCATCGTCTTCGAGCAGCTCGTGGTGAATCTCGAGCGGGCCCGCATTTCCATGGAACGGCAGGATATCGAGCTCCGAGTGGTATCGCTGCGCCGCGCCCGCAATATCCTGACCGAGTTGCTGGCGACACTGGACTTTGAGAAGGGCGGGGCGATCGCCATTCAGTTGGCCGATCTGTACCAGTTCATGCTGTATGAGTTGGTGGACATCGGGCAGCGTGGCGATGTGGTGACTATGCGCAAGCTGGTCAACATCGCGTCGCAATTGCGCGATGGATTTGTGGGCGCCCAGCAGCAGCTGGCCTCCCAGAAGCAGCTGCGGTCGGCGTGAGCCGAGTCACTCTCCAGTCGTCCTCCTCTCCATGCGCACCTCCTCCGTTCCGGTAGTTGCCCGTTCCAGCCGTCTGCACGCCGCCCAGTCGGCACTGGCCTTGTGCGCCAGCGCGGATGAGTTGGCTCGCGCGGTGGAGCGGGAGGTGGTGTCGCCTGCCGACGACCACCGCCTGTTTGCCCTGCTCGAGCAGCGGGATGTCATGTTGCAGGATCTGGCCGAGCAGCTGGTGGTGCTTCGGCTGGAACGGCCCACGGCCGACAGTGCGCTGTATGCGGCCACGGAGCGGGTGGTGGATGATGCCGATGCGCTGGTAGCCGAAGTCTGTTCGGCGGTCGCCTCCTCGCATCGCCTCACGGTAGATCTGGCTACGAAAGTGGCCAAGCGCAGCGAAGAAATCCGCGCCGAACTCGACGCGGTGCAGCGGGCCTCGACCGCCAGTGTCGCGTACGGCCGTCCGGCCGGCGCTCACGTGGTGGATCGTCGCCGCTAACGCAACGCCTGACGCGCATGGCTGGTACCCCTGAACGTTTCGACCTGCTGTTGCAGGAAAAGCTCGACGAGTTGGACCAGGCGGCCGATCAGGAAGCCCGGTTGGCAGTGGATGAGGTGGAGTTGTTGCGGTTGCGGGCGGCTCACCTCGCCACCGCGCGGTCCGGCGGACCGTGGCACGCAGGGCCCGCCGTGCAGTACCAGCAGGACCCCGCCGTACAGGGTGTCGTTGCACCACCCACGTTGGACATCCGATTCCCGGCCCGCGTGCCGTGATCGGAGCCGGCGGAGGCTGAACAGGCCGCCGTCGGGCGACAGGGACGTCGCATTCCGTAGTTTGGAAACTAATCAAGGGTAAAGTTACGGCCCCTTGATGCCGATAGTCCCCAGTGAGGAGGAGGATCCTTATGAAAATCAACGGTTACAGCGACAACCTGCGGCCGACGCCAGTCGGCACCCCGGCGGTGCAGCGCCCGGCCCAGGAAGTCACGCAGGCCCCGGCGATCAAGCCGGTGAAGTCAGATTCGGTCCAGATCTCGGACGAAGCGCGGCGGCTCAGTGCCGACGCCAAGGAATCGCTCAACCCTGAGCGAGTCGCCGAGCTCCGGCAAAAAGTTCTGTCCGGCGCCTACAACACGCTCGACGTGGTGGACCAGGTAGCCCGGCGCATTCTGACGCGCGGCGATCTCTAGCCAGATCGCACCGCGCGCTCTCCACACCGGCTTTGTCAGGAGATCGGTCGTATGAAGTTTCTCGTGGTGGACGACTCAGCGACGATGCGTCGCATCGTCATCAATTCGCTGCAGCGCATCGGCTACAATGACACCGTCGAAGCCGGCGACGGTCAGGAAGCCCTTGCCAAGTTTGACAGCTCGATCAAGTTCGTCATTACCGACTGGAATATGCCGAACATGACGGGCACCGAATTCACGAAGGTGCTGCGTTCCCGCGACGACGGCCGCCACGTCCCTGTACTCATGGTGACCGCGCGATCAGTAAAAGAAGACATCCTCACGGCGATGGAAGCGGGTGTCAACAATTACATCGTCAAGCCATTCACCCCCCAGGTGCTCAAGGAGAAGATTGATGCGCTCCTGCCTGCGGTGGCCGCCTGAGGAATGATAAAATGAGTGATCCCCGTGCCCAAACGGCCTACTACGAATCCGAAGCGGCCCTGCGCCTTGTAGACAAGGAGCTGGATACCCTTCGTGATGGTGCGGAAGCCGTCTCCCGATTTGTCTCCGTAAGCCTCTCGGATCTTCCGCTCATCCTCGAGCGTGCCAACAATCAGATCCGGTCGGTACTCGCGCATCTGCGTGAAACACGCAATGCCCTGCAGACCACCACGTTCGACAAGCTCCAGACCACGCACGACAAGATCAAGGAAGTCACGTCGGCAACTGAAGACGCGGCCACCAACATCATGGATGCGTGCGATCGGGCCAGTCAGATCGTGGATGAGTTGGACGCCATCGATGCCGAACCGGCACCGGATCGTGAGAAGGCCGGGGCGCTCCGCTCCACCTTGCGCGACGAGCTCTTCATGATGATGGGCGCTCTCCAGTTCCAGGACATCACGTCGCAGCAGCTCGCTCATGCCTCGTCGGTCCTCGTGGAAATGGAGAATCGGCTGGCCGACATCGCCAACCTGTTTGACTCCAGCATCTCGATTGAGCGTCCCTTGGCTTCGCTCAATACGGTGGACGAAAAGACGTATGATCCGAACGCCACCACGCGGAACGCGGAACAGCGTCAGAATCTGGCCGATGAGATCTTCACCTCGGTGAAGGCACCCGCCGCCTGATCTTCACATGGTTCGCACCGTGTAACTCGCCCCCCGGGTTGCGCGATGCTGCTGAACGGCCCGTACGCTTGCGTGCGGGCCGTTCGTGTCTGTCTGGTGCCGGAACCCGACTGGCCCTGCCGATTGCAGGTCACAGTAAACCTGCACGACCTCCGAGCCGATACTCCTCACCGGACGCGGCGTCTTCCTGGCGCCGCATTGTAGTGCCCACTCGCACTGGCATGGCCTGTGTCTCCACTGAATCTTGATGATGCCGCCACGCTGCTCATGCAGCTTGAGGCGACCGATACTGCCGATCTCGCCGTCCTTCGGGATGCGCTGACTGATCTCGCTTTCGAGAATCGGGTCCCGCTCCGTGCCCAGCCCCATGTGGCGCGCGCCGCACGGGTGCTGGGGTCTGTCGTCAACGGGACTGCAGCCGATGTGTCCGCAGCGTTCGCCGAAGTGGGGCAGGCCATTGAGGCCGCCATGAAGGCGAGCGAAGGGCAGGTAGTGGAGGTGGGAGCCGACCCGGTTGCTCATGCCATGTCCGAGACGGTTGGCGGTGCGACGGCGATTGCCGTGGCCAGCGGGGCCACGCCCTCACTGACGTTGGCCCTGGTTGACGAAGTGCCACCCACACCGGTCGTGGTCGCGACGGCCGCCGTGGCGACGCCCGCCCTGGAGACATCCGCGGTGGTGCCCCCCGTGGCCGCCGCGCCCGCGGTCGCGCGCAACCGGCAGGAAGATCGACTCCCTGATGACGCCGACCGGGATCTGCTCCCGGACTTCCTCACGGAGAGCAACGAGTGCATCACCAACTCGGAAGCCGCGCTGCTCCAGCTGGAGGCCAACCCCTCTGACGAGGAAGCGGTCAATACCGTCTTCCGCGCCTTCCACACCGTCAAGGGTACCTCGGCGTTTCTGGGACTGACCCGCATCGCCGAATTCGCTCACGAAGCCGAGTCGCTGCTGAGCCGCGTGCGTGACAAGGAAATTGCGTATACGCGTGGCTGCGCTGATCTGTCGCTGCGCTCCGCCGACATGCTCAAGGCGCTCCTGATGGTGGTGGAGAAAGCGCTCAACGGGGACGGCCGCATGCCGATTCCCGAAGGGTTCTTCGAGCTGCTGGACGCGTTGGCCGGCTACGATCCTGCCCGTGACGCCGACGGCGTCCAGCTCGCCGTGTCAAGCGGTAGCGACGACATCTTCCCCACGCTTACGGACGGTGCCGATGACGCGGGAGCGCTGAGCGGTCCGGTGAGTGGTATTGCCGTGGCCAGGAAGCCCGAGGCGCCTGTTGCGCAGAGTGCGAACAACGCCTCTACCGGCAACAGCGGCAGCAATGCCGACGCCACCATTCGTGTGCGTACCGATCGCCTCGATCGCCTCATCGACATGGTGGGAGAGCTGGTGATCGCGCAGTCCATGATTGCTGGTGACGACACGTTCGGGAGCGGCACGCAGCACGAGCTGCTCCGCAAGGTGACCCACGCGGGCAAGATCGTGCGCGAGTTGCAGGACTTGTCGATGTCCATGCGCATGGTGCCGCTGCGCCCCACCTTCCAGAAGCTCGCCCGCGTGGTGCGCGATACCGCCACCAAGGCCGGCAAGACGGTGCAGTTCGTTACCGATGGTGACGAGGTGGAAATCGATCGGACGATGGTCGATCGCCTCGGCGATCCGCTGGTGCACATGGTGCGGAACGCCGTTGATCACGGCGTGGAACCGCCCGCTGAGCGTACGGCCAACGGCAAGCCCGGCCTGGGCGTGGTGCGACTGCACGCCTACCACGCCTCCGGCAATGTGGTGGTGGAGCTCGTGGATGACGGTCGCGGCCTCCACCGCGACAAGATCGTCAAGAAGGCGATCGAGAAGGGACTGATTGAGACCGACAAGGGGATGACCGACAGTGAGGTCTTCAACCTCATCTTCGCCCCCGGATTCTCCACCGCCGAAAAGATCACCGACATCTCCGGCCGCGGCGTGGGCATGGATGTGGTGCGGCGGAATCTGGAGGCGATCCGCGGCCGTATCGACATTACGTCGGCGCCTGGCAAGGGCACCACGTTCTCCATCCGGCTGCCGCTCACGCTGGCCGTGACGGATGGCATGCTGGTGCGCGTCGGCGACGAACGGTTCATCATTCCGCTGACGCATATCCATATGTCCTTCCGTCCGGAGCCGAGCATGCTCTCGACCGTCGTGGGCAAGGGCGAAATGGTGCACCTGCGCGGCGAACTCATGCCGATTCTCCGCCTGCACCGCCTCTTTGATGTGGCGAATGCCGTGCAGAACCCGCTGGACGGACTGCTCATGATCGTCGGGGATGGCGCCAAGCGGACGGCGCTGCTGGTGGATGAACTGCTCGGTCAGCAGCAGGTCGTCGCCAAGACGCTTGGCGATGGTCTGGGCAAGGTGGCCGGTGTGAGCGGTGGCGCCATTCTGGGTGACGGACGCGTGGGACTCATTCTCGACGTCAACGAGACCGTCGCTCTGGCCCAGTCCACCGATTGTTCCGCCCCACGGCACGAACGCGAAGCGGCTTGACGCCGCCGAGCGCGGCCAGGGCAGTTCCCTGGCCCCAAGGTCCCAGGGACAAACAGTGAAGCTCCGAGGCTGGAGCGCCGATACCTAACCGACAGGAGTCAGTGGACTCCGGTTTCCCTTCATTTTTCGAGCGAGCCATGAGCACGCAGAGCCTGCAGGTCATGAATTCCGACACCTCCTCCCTCGCGACGCTCGCGCCCACCCGCGCGGGCAAGTACCTCACCTTCTACCTGGCCGGCGAAGAGTACGGTCTGGAGATTCTCAAGGTGAGCGAGATCATCGGACTGCAGCCCATCACGCGCGTGCCCCGCATGCCGGAGTTCGTGCGTGGCGTGATCAATCTGCGGGGCAAGGTGATTCCCATTACCGATCTGCGGATGAAGTTCGGCATGGGCGCCGAAGATTCCGAAGACAGCTGCATCATTGTGGTGCAGATGCGCGGCATCCAAACCGGTATCGTGGTCGATCGCGTGAGCGAAGTGGTGGCCATCGCCGAAGCGGACATTGAGGATGCGCCCAGCTTCGGCTCCGGCATTCGCACCGAGTTCCTGCTGGGCATCGGCAAAGCCGGCGGTCGCGTGAAGCTGCTGCTCGACATCGACAAGGTGTTGGCCACGGCGGAAATTGCTGCGCTGCAGGACGCGCAGGCACACGCCGACTGAGCGGTGATGCTGCCGCTTTCGAGGCTGTCATCATGACGGCCCCCGCCACGCCATCGCTGTTGGCTGAATGTGAGCTGACAGCCGCGCAGTTCGCGCGCATCACTGCGGTGCTGCACGAACACGCGGGTATCCGCATGCGCGAAGGAAAGGAAGGGTTGGTGCGGGCCCGCCTCACCAAGCGGCTGCGAAAGCTCGGATTGAACGATTTCTCCGCGTATCTCGATTTCGTGGAGCGAGAGCCCGGGCGCAAAGAGTTCGCCGAGATGATCGACGCGCTCACGACGAACAAGACGAGCTTCCTGCGCGAGGTCTCGCACTTCGATTTCCTGCGCGACGCGGTGTTCCCGCAATTGCCGGGGCCGGTCCGCATCTGGAGTGCCGGCTGCTCCAGCGGCGAGGAGCCGTACACGCTGGCCATGTTGTGCAATGAGGCTTTCGCCGATATCGCCAAACGCGACGTCCGTATCCTCGCCACTGACCTGAGTCATCGGGTGCTTGCCCAGGCCAAGGCCGGTGTCTACCCGGCGGAAAACATGGGCGACGTCCCAGCCCCGTGGCTCCAGAAGTATTGGAGTCGGAAGCAGGACGCGGGTGGTCGTCCGGTGTTTGAAGCCGAAAAAAATCTTCGCCGCCTGGTGAATTTCGCCAAGCTGAATCTGATGGAACGATGGCCGATGCAAGGCCCGTTCGATGCCATTCTCTGCCGCAATGTCATGATCTACTTCGACAAGGCTACTCAGCAGCAATTGGTGGAGCGGTATTGGCAACTGTTGCGTCCGGGCGGGCATCTGTTCGTCGGACATTCCGAAAGTCTCACCGGTCTTGCACACAAGTTCCGCTATGTGCAGCCGGCCGTGTATGTGAAGTGATCATGGGGACCACCGTTACCGCACGCGCCAGTGAGCGCGTCGTCGGCGTCGCCGATCTCAAGGTGTCGAACGTGGCTGGTGAGCGTCTGATCACGTATGCGCTGGGCAGCTGCCTGGGCATCGTGGTGCACGATCCGGTTGCCAACGTGGCTGGCATGCTGCACGTGATGCTCCCCACCGGCACGATCGACCCGGCCAAGATGGCGGACAAGCCGGCCATGTTCGTGGATAGTGGAGTGCCGCTACTCTTCAAGGAGTGCTACAAGCTGGGGGCCAAGAAGGAGCGGATGCAGGTGAAGGTGGCCGGAGGAGCACACGCCGGTGCCCGTGAGGAAGATGATCGGTTCCAGATTGGCAAGCGCAACATGATCGCGTTACGCAAGCTGTTGTGGAAGAACGGTGTGATGGTGCATGCACACGACACCGGCGGCGTGCAGACGTCCCGGACCATGTGGGTTGAGGTGACCAGTGGCGAGGTTACGCTCAAGATCAACGGCGCCGAAAGCAAGCTCTGATGAGCGGACTGATCTATGGCCTTTAACGTGCTCGTGGTCGACGACAGCGCCGTCATGCGGCAGATGGTCGTGCGGACCCTCAAAATGAGTGGGATCCCGCTGGCCTCGGTTCTCGAGGCTGGGAACGGCGAAGAGGGGCTGTTTACGCTCCAGGAACAGTGGGTAGACCTGCTGCTGCTGGACATCAACATGCCCGTGATGAATGGCGAGGAGATGCTGCGACGTGTCCGCGCCAATCCGGAAACGGAAAACCTGCCGGTGATCGTCGTGTCAACGGAAGGCAGTGAAGCTCGCTTGCACACGCTCACGGAGCTTGGTGCGGCGATTGTCCGAAAGCCCTTCGCGCCGGAAACCCTGCGCGACACCATTTTGCGCATTACTGGAGTGACAGATGTCGAGTACTACGGTGCAGTCGCTGTCCCGAGCGACGACAGCGACTTTTGAAGATCTGGCACTTCTCTTCCCCGAGATGGAGCTGTCGCCTGAACAGGCGGCAGCGCCCCTCGATGTGGCGGTGTCGGTGGAGTTCCGTGGTCCGCTGACGGGGCGATTGGTCGTCCGCGTCTCGCAGTCCATCATGCCCACCATCGCCGCCAACATGCTGGGAGCGGAAGAGTCCAAACAGTTGCCGCTGCAGCGGGATGCGCTGGGGGAAATCGGCAATGTGATTTGCGGGAACGTGCTTCCCCTGATCGCTGGCGCCGACAAGATCTTCAACCTGGCCGCACCCGTCGTCGCGGAAGGAGGCAGTCTGCCGCATCGCGATGAGGACGAGCCGGTGGCGAGTGTGCAGGTGGGCGTGGAAGACGGTCGCGCCGAGGCGATCCTGTATCTGTTCAGCGCCAACGCGACCCGCGCCGCCTGATTCACGTGTCGACTCTCCTCACCCAGTCGCCCGCCTCTGGCGGAACTGCTCCGGCCCGAACGCCGGGAGTGATCCGCGTGCTTGTGGTGGACGACTCGGCGCTGGTGCGTCGCATTCTGACCGAAGCACTCTCCAAGCACGACGATATCGAAGTCGTGGGCACGGCCACGGATCCCTATGTGGCGCGCGAACGGATCGCCCAGCTCCGCCCGGATGTCATCACGCTCGACATCGAAATGCCCCGCATGGACGGACTCTCGTTTCTGTCCAAGCTCATGCGACATTTCCCGTTGCCGGTGGTGGTGTGCAGTTCACTGACGCCCCAGAACAGTGAGACGGCGCTGCGGGCCTTGTCGTTGGGGGCGGTGGAAGTCATTGCCAAGCCGGGTTCGTCCCTGGCGGCAGGCGACATCACCGAGGAACTGACCCGAGCGGTACGCGCCGCCTCGCACGCCCGCGTGGTCAAACGCGTGGAGAGTGCAGAGCCCCCGGTCACTGCACGCGCGGCAATCGCGTCGCTCAACACCACGAACAAGATCATCGCGCTGGGCGCGTCCACCGGTGGCACGCAGGCCCTCGAACAGGTCCTGCGCCGCTTCCCTGTGGATGCACCAGGCACCGTGATTGTGCAGCACATGCCTGAGCATTTCACGCTGAGTTTTGCCAAGCGCCTCGATTCCGTGTGCGCCATGCGCGTGCAGGAAGCGAAGGATGGGGACTATGTGGTGCCAGGGCTGGCGCTGGTGGCACCGGGCGGGAAGCACCTGGTCGTGCAGGCCAGTGGTGCACGGTGGGTGGCGCGCGTCAAGGACGGTCCCAAGGTGCACCACCAGCGACCGGCCGTGGACGTGCTCTTTCAGAGTGTGGCTCGCAGTGCCGGCCGGAACGCCGTTGCCGCCATCCTCACGGGGATGGGTGCCGACGGTGCCAAGGGCATGCTCGCCATGCGTGAAGCTGGCGCGTACACGGTGGCGCAGAATGAGGAGACGTGCGTCGTGTACGGCATGCCGCGGGAAGCCGTCAAACTGGGCGCCGCACAAGATATCCTCCCGCTGGACCGGGTGGCCGATGCCTTGCTGCACGCCGTGCACCTCGGCGCGCACGTCTAGCGTATCGGGGACGCCCGTGATGCGCTGATCCCGCGCCGCTGCTGGAATGCCCAGTGAGGGGAACGGCCAAAGGGGCCCGACGGCGAGATGCCGACGGGCCCCTTTGGGTCATGTCCCGGGGGACGGATTCAGCTTGCTGGAAGACGGAGCGTGACCACAGTGCGGTCGTCGTGCCGTTCGGCCGTCATGGAGCCGTTCAAGGCGCCAACAAACGCGCCGACAATGGCGAGCCCCATGCCGGCCCCGCGAACGCCAGCCTTGCCGCTGACCAACGGCTCGGTGGCCACGTCGGCCACATCGGCGGGAAATCCGGGGCCATGGTCTTCCACCGCCACGATCATGTGCTCCCCGTCCCGCGCGGTGCGCACCAGAATGGGGCTTCCCGCCGGCGCCGCGTCGTGCGCGTTCTGCAGCAGTTCCAGTACGACGTCCCGCCACCAGATCGCGTCGGCCTGAATGGTAGCCCCTGAGGTGGCCTCAAGTTGCACCGGCCGGGCTGGCACACTGGCGCCAAAGAGCGCCACCGCATCCTGAATGCCGGCGTCCGCACCGATGGGCGTGCGTTTCATCGATCCGGCGCGCGCGAATCGGGTGACCCGCTGCAGGTACTGCACCATGCTCTCCGCCGCGCGCTGAATCTCAGCGACATCGGCGTAGGTTGGTGAGTCGGGCGGCAGGTCGGACAGCAGTAACTCGCTGTAGGTGCGCACAACCGTGGAGAAGTTGTTCAGGTCGTGTGACACCTTGCGGGCGAACCGGACAATCGTCTCGTTCGTGACCGCATTTGTCGAAAGAGGCATATCAACCATAGAATATGCAGATCCGTTCGTGAGCCGACGAGGGGAAGCGGCCAAACGGGCTGCGAGGCAACGACACACTTGGCCGCCACAGGCGACGGCATGGTGTTTTCTTCATCAGAGACCAGCACATGACCAACCACGTCCTGCGAATCCTGTCGTTTGTGAGTGTCGTCACCTTGACCGCCGGACTGGAGGCGCAATCCGCTCCCAGCGCGGCCCAGCAAATTGCCGCGGCCACCCTGGCACTCCCCGAAAAAATGCGCGATGGCGCCGGCGTGATGGGTTACCGGACGCCGGGCAAGTTGGAGCTGTTGCGCCCCGCCAAGAACGGGATGCTCTGCCTGGCCGACGATCCGGCGGAGGCCGCGTTCCATGTGTCCTGCTACGCGACCTCGATGGAGCCGTTCATGGCGCGCGGGCGAGCGTTGCGGGCCGAGGGCGTGAAGGGCGCCCAGGTGGACACGGTGCGATTCGCCGAGGTCAAGGCTGGGAAGTTGAAAATGCCCACCGCCCCTGCGGCGCTGTACCAGATTTTCGCCAAGGGCTACGATGCTGCGACCGGCACCGTAAAGGAGGGGGAGAATCTGTTCGTGGTGTACGTGCCGTTTGCCACCGAAGCGACGACCGGACTGAGCACGGTCCCCTCAGATACCAAGCCGTGGCTGATGCTCCCCGGGACACCCAAGGCGCACATCATGTTCAGCTCCAAGATGTAAGTGGCACGCCCCACTGCCACGGCCAGTACGCTGACCCGGGCGCGGCTGACGCGCGCGCAGGCGGAATTGTCGGCCCGTGACCCGAAGATGGCGCTGGCCATTGAGCGCGTAGGGGCGTGCACGCTGCTGCCGCGCCGCGAGGGGTCACACTTCGGACACCTCGCACGCAACATCATTTTTCAGCAACTATCGGGCAGTGCCGCCAGCACCATTCACGGGCGCTTCACGGCGCTCGTGGGTGGCGATGCCCAGGCCCCCGATCCGCGTGCCATTCTGGCCACGTCCGAGGACGCGTTGCGGACGTGCGGACTCTCACAGGCCAAGGTGCGCGCCGTGCGGGACCTCGCCCAGCACGTCGTGGACGAGCGATTGCCGCTGCATGCACTCCACACGATGGACGATCAGCAGGTCATCGATGCGCTGGTGCCGGTGCGTGGCATCGGCCCCTGGACGGCGCAAATGTTTCTCATGTTCCGGCTGGGGCGGCCTGATGTCTTGCCGGTGCTTGACCTCGGCGTGCGCAAAGGGGCGCAGCGCATTTATCGCACCCGGGCGCTGCCGGATGCCGTGCGACTGGAAAAGCTCGCGCGGAACTGGCGTCCCTGGGCAAGCGTTGCCAGTTGGTATTGCTGGCGGGTACTCGATCTCGAGGACGCTGGCGGCTGGTAGCGTAGGTGGCTCTGCAGGAGTGACGCAATGCCGGAGTTTCGTCAGCGGGTACGGGTGCCAGTGTCGGCGCAGGAGCTGTTTGCGTGGCACGAGCGTCCGGGCGCCTTTCTTCGCCTGTCGCCGCCGTGGGATCGCCCCGAGGTGGTGTCGCACGTCGGGGGAATTCGCGATGGTGCCAAGGTTGAGTTACGGGTACATGCCGGCCCCATTCCCACCACGTGGAAGCTCGAGCACCGCGACTATATCGCCAACGAGCAGTTCCGCGATGTCATGATTGCAGGGCCGTTCACGTCGTGGGTGCACACCCACCGCGTGGAGCCGGACGGTCCGTCAGCCAGCGTGCTCGACGATCACATCGCGTATGAGCTGCCGTTGGGGACGCTGGGTGAGGCGGTAGGCGGAGGGTTCGCCGCCAGCACACTGGCACGGGTCTTTGCCTACCGGCACGCCATTACGCTGGGTGATCTGGAACGGCACGCGGAGTATGCGAGCCGGCCTCGTCTGCGGGTCGCCATTACCGGGGCGACGGGATTCATTGGCAGCCAGCTGGCAGCGTTCCTGAGCACGGGCGGCCACGAAGTCATTCGCATTGGTCGAGGGGCGGTACAGCCCGGTGTGGTCGATGTGTCGTGGAACCCATCACGCGGCCAGTTGGACGCGGGCTCTCTGGAAGGGGTGGATGCGGTGATCCACCTGGCCGGGTCCAGCATTGCCGAACGGTGGACGGCCGCGCACAAGCAGGCCATTCGCGACAGTCGCGTGGAAGGCACCTCGTTGCTGGCGCACACGCTGGCGCAGCTGTCGCGCAAGCCGCGCGTGCTGCTGAGCGGGTCGGCGATTGGGGTGTACGGCAACCGCGGCGACGACGTGCTCGACGAGCGCAGCGCCTTCGGCACCGACTTCCTTGCCGATGTGGGCAAGGCGTGGGAAGCGGCCACCGCGCCGGCTGAACGCGCGGGCATTCGGGTGGTGCACCTGCGCACAGGCATTGTGCAGGGAGCGGCTGGTGGCGCACTCGCCAAGCAGGCCCCGCTCTTCAAGTTTGGTGTGGGCGGCCCGTTGGGGAGCGGCACACAGTGGCTCAGTCCAATCGCTCTGGATGATCACCTTGGCGCCATGCACTTCTGTCTCATGCGCGATGACATATCGGGCCCCGTGAACCTGGTGGCACCGGAGGCGGTCACCAACGCCGAGTTTACGAGGGTGCTGGCTGAGGTCTTGTCGCGTCCGGCGCTGGTACCGGCCCCGGCCTTTGCCCTTCGGCTGGCACTGGGCCGTGAGATGGCCGATGCGACGGTGCTGACCAGTCAGCGGGTGCGTCCCACGGTGCTGGAGCGGGCCGGCTTCCGTTGGCGGTTTCCAACGCTCAAGTCAATGCTGCAGTTTGAGTTAGGGGCTTGATAGTGGTGCCGTTTCTTGCTTCCTCCAATTGGAACAGCAGTTTCTGAACTGGCCGCCTGTGCTTTTTTGACACTTTTTGTGCGCTGAATCGTAGGTTCAGTACACATGAACGCCATCATCGTAGAGAGTGTCCTCTTCGTCGCCCTGCTGGCGGTGGTGGGGACGCTTTTACTAAGAGCGCTGGGCATTACGCCCTTCGGTCGCCGCATCCGGCAAACGGCGAACCGCAAGCGCATCGATAAACAGGCCGAACTCACCTGTCCCATTCACGGGATGCAGCGCGAAGAGGATCTCGTGCGCCTCCCCACCGGTGAGCCGTTGTGTTCCCTCTGCTACAAGGAAGCTGTCCATGGCGACATCTCTTGATGACAAGCTCGACGGGCTGCGCGATTCGTTCACCAGTTCCGTGCGCAACAACCTCCAGAACTCCGACAACGGCAACGGCGGGCGCAACGTGAAGCGGTTGGCGTTGGCGGCAGTGGGGCTGGTGGTGGCCATTCTGCTGGTGCGCCCCACGGTCGCGTACATCGAACCCGGCCACGTGGGCATCGTGATCAACCGGGCTGGTGGCGGCGTGTCGCCTACGCCGTTGGGCCCCGGATTCCATCTGCGCAATCCGCTGTTCACGGCCATCACGGAGTATCCCACATTCATGCAGACGCTGGTGCTCACGCGGGAAAGCACAGAAGGTTCGCCCAACAACGACGAAATCAACGTGAACTCCATTGAGGGGCAGCCGTTGTCACTCGATGTGTCCATGTCGTTCGAACTCGACGGCTCAAAAGTGCCGGCGCTGTATCAGACCTTCCGTACGGACATCCAGACCATTTCGCACGGTTTCATCAAACAGGCCGTTCGTCAGTCGCTCCAGGAGACCGTCGGGCAGGAGATGATTGCCGATATTCTTGGTCCCAAGAAGGCGGAAACGGTCGCGCAGACGCAGATCGCGTTGCAGAAGCGCCTCGATCCTTACGGCATTTCGGTGCGGCAGTTCACGCTCAACGAGTTCCGCGCACCGAAAGCGGTGATGGATGCCATCTCGCTCAAGAACGTCATGTCGCAGCAGGCGCTCACAGCCCAGAACGAATTGCAGAAGAACACGTTCCAGGCGCAGGGTGACAGTATCAAGGCGGCGGGTCGTGCCAAGGCCATCATGGCGGAAGCCGAAGCGCAGTCGCGGGCGAACGAATTGCTCTCGCGTAGCATTACCCAGACGCTGGTGCAATACGAGATGGCCAAGCGGTGGAACGGCCAGATGCCGCAGGTCACTGGTGGCGCGATGCCCATGATGCAGTTGCCGGGTGTCACCAAGAACGAATAGCTTGGTGGTATGCCGAATGTGAATTTCGAGACGTTGCCCAATGCGGCGCGTCTGTGGGTCTTCGCTGCGGCGGCTCCGGTAACCGGAGCCGCCGCAATCGCGTTGCACGCCATGGTGGACGAGCACCTGCGCAACTGGCGCGCGCACGGGGCACCACTGGTGTGCGCGCGCGACTGGCGTGACGATCGTTTTCTGGCCGTCGCGGTGGACGAGGCGGCTACCGGTGCCTCTGGCTGTTCCATTGACGCGCTCTTTCACGCGCTGCGTGACATTGAAGCGCAGGTGGGTAGCTCGCTGGTGGCGAGCGGACAGCTCTACTGGCGCGATGCCGCGGGCGTGGTGCAGGTGAGCGACCGGCCTTCGTTTCGAGCGCTCGCGTCGGCTGGTGGTGTGACCGTGCAAACACCGGTCTTCGATACCACCGTCACCACGGTTGGTGCGTGGCGTTCTGCTTTTGAAAAGCCGGCAGCCGACAGCTGGCACGCGCGGTTCATGCCATAAGCGGTCCTCATTCACTCATCACCTCCCCACCTCTCCACCACCTCCGGTCGGGCCCGTACCGGATCGACGGAGGTGGGGAGCTCAAGAGGTGAAGAGAAACCAGCTACCGCAGCCAATCGTCGAGATGCGCCGCCACGAAGTCATCATCGACGAGTTCCGGATACAGCGCTGGCAAACGCGCCAGCATCTCACTTTGCCCCGGTGACAAGCGCTCGTGCGTGTCGAACGTCCACGTGCCGCGCACCAGCCCCTGGCGGCGGAGCACCTCGAGAATGCCCGGCAGGCACCCCGTGTAACTGTTGGCGGCATCAAAGATCACCGCGTTCGCCATGGTGAGTGCCGCGCCGCGTGTGAGCCATTCGCGCGGCATGACCTCACTGCCACTGGCGCGCCACGCCTGAATCTCCTGTAGCATCTGCACGGCACGTGAGGTCCACACCGCCCACTGTCCGAGCAGTCCACCAACAAAATGTCGCGTGTACGCCCGTCCACCGCTGGTGACCGGAATATCCGTCACCAGATCGGGCACAATGGCATCGTCGTTGCCAGTGTACAGGGCAATGTCATCGCGCCCTGCATCGGCCAGCGCGCGCACCACCTCCAGCGTGGCGTAGCGATCGAACGGCGCCACCTTGATGGCCACCACGTTGGATATCTCGGCGAACTCGCGCCAGAACCGGTAGCTCAAGCGGCGGCCGCCCACCGCGGGTTGCAGATAGAAGCCAAAGAGCGGAATGGCGTCGGCCACCCGACGGCAGTGCGCCAGAATGGCGTCGTCGGTGGCGTCACGCCATGCCCCCAACGACAGCAGCCCGCAGTGGTATCCCAGTGCCAGCGCCACCTGCGCTTCGCGCAGTGCCTGGGCGGTATCCCCAATGAGCCCCGCGATGCGTACGAACGGACGCGACTGCTCGCCCAACGCGTCGTTGGCCGTGTGCGCCGCCAACTCCAACACGGGGCGGTAGAGCCCGATCTTGGCATCGTGAATGGGGAAGCCGGTGGTGTGGACGCCCACCGCCACGCCCCCCGCACCAGCCGCCACGTAATAGCGAGTGAGTGCGCGCTGATGCATCTCGTCCATGTCGCGCGACGGCGTCAGGGCCAGCGGATGCGCCGGAATGACCAGCCCACCCTGCAACGCCGCTCGCACGTTGAAGGGCGCAGGCGCGTCAATAGGTGCCATCGCGCACCTCGAATTTCGTGGGCTTGTTCAACAGTTTACCATTGCTGCGAATCCAGGCCACCGCCCACGCGCACAGCGTATCCAGCGGCAAGGGGGTGAAGGGGAGCATTTCCTCCAGACGATCCACATTGCCCACCAGCGCGTGGTCTGATTCGCTCCCCGTGAACACCGGCGACACGCCGGCATGTGTCGCCAGCCGTTCGGCCACGTCACGCACCCGCACCATGGGGCCGGTGATGTTGAGCGCCAGCGCCGGGGCATTGGCCACCAGCAACGCACGCAGCGCCAGACGGTTGGCATCGCCCTGCCAGATGGTGTTCACCCAGCCGGTGGTGAGATCGATGGGTTGCCGCTGCAGTACCTTGAGCGCCAGTTCCGTGATCACGCCGTAGCGCAGATCACACGCGTAGAACAGCCGAAAGAGCAGCAGCGGTGACGCACTGCGGCGCATGATGCTTTCAAAGACGCGCTCGCGCCCCACACAGCTGGCGGCGTACTCCCCATCCGGCAGCAGCGCATCGCCCTCCTGCGAGCCCCCATGGGCGACAGCGCTGGGGCCATACACGTTTCCCGTGGAGAAGCAGACCAACCGCGACCCCGCGTACCGTTCGGCGGCGTGCACACTCGCCACCACATTCTGGGTCCACGTGCCCACCGGATCGCCGGCGGTGCCGAACTTCTGTCCCGCCATCCAGATCACGTTGGCGGCGTCGGGGAGCCCCTCCACCGCCCGCGGGTCGGAGAGGTCGGCGCGGTGCACTTCGACGCCCGCCGTTTCGAGGCCATCGGCCACCGCGCGGTCGCTGAAGCGCGATACCGCAATCACTCGGCGCGAGCGGTCGGCAATCGCGCGCCGCGCCAGACGCGCGAGCGACGGTCCCATCTTGCCGCCGGCTCCAAGGATCAGCACGTCGCCACTGAGCGACTCGAGGGCGTGCACCGTTTCCTCGTCGGGCGCCGCGAGTCGCGCTTCGAGCGAGGGCTCAGAGGTGGGCGCGCTGTCGAGTGGGCTGGCCATGGGAGTCTCGTGTGAGTCGGTGGCAGCGCGCCTGAGCGCCAAGTGCGCTGTTGCCGCTATACGGCGACGGCAGTCTCGGCGGGCACCGGCGGCATCGGGATCCCCAGTTCCGCCGCCAGCGCGCGACGGCCCGCGTCAATACGCTCACGGGCCATGAGCTTGAGGCGGCCAACGTCGTCGAGCGTCATGCCGGTGGTGTCGATGGGCTCGAGTACCTGCGCCAATGCGCGGGCCCGCAAAAAGCGGAAGGTCCCCTTGGCCATGGCGTTCCGCGTGCCAGCCACGGCAATAGGGAGAATGGGCACCCCACTTTCAATTGCCAGGCGGAACGCGCCGTCCTTGAAGGGGAGCATCTCCTGCGTCTTGGAGCGGGTGCCTTCCGGGAAGATCATCACGCTCACTTTCTTGGCCAGCCGATCCCGACACTGCGCGATGGCGTCCAGCGTGGAGTCACGGTTGCCGCGCACCAGCTTGATGTCACCGGCCATCTGCATCATCCAGCCCATGCAGGGGATCTTGAACATGGTGTCCTTGCTCAGCCACTTCATTTCCCACGGAAAGCAGCTGATGAGAAAGACATCGGCGTACGACTCGTGGTTGGCCACCACCACGTACGGACGACGCGGGTCGGCGAGCGACCCGCGCACCCGAAACGACCAGAGCCCGTTCAGGCGCATGGCCGTCACCCCCACCAGCCGGAACATGCGGCCGGCGGCGTAGCGCCCTTTGTCAAACGGGGCGGTGAACAGAAAAATGACACCCACGACGGGCGTCCCCAGCATCACCACCAGCACCGTTTCGGTCCACGCCCACCAGTTCAGCATCGTGCCCATCATCAGAATCCTTATCAGGCCGAAGTAGCGGCAGCATAGCGCTTGAGACGCGCCACCATAGCGGCAAGTCCGCTTTCGCGAGCGCCGAGTCCAATGTCCTGCATGAGCAGCCGCACGAAATCGCCCGGCAGGGCCAGGGTTGTCGCGGGCGGCTGATCGTTGACGGCCGCAAAGGTGATGGCCAGCACGGCCGCCACGGTGGGCGACTGCCGGGCGTTCACGTCGGCGTAGAAGTGCATCGTGCCGTCGGCCTTCCACTCGGGGAAAATATCCACCCGGGTCTGGCACTCCGGCACCGTAAAGTCGGCGCGGTCGAGGGCGGCAAACCGCTCCGGGAGCGGCTCCAGCTTCTTCGACCAGGATAGCAGCGCCTGCATCTTGTCTTCCCGCTCCAGCATCCGGAACTGCTTGAGGGTGCGGGCAAGAGAAGGGGGCAGGGTATCGGGAGCATCGGACATGGCTCAAAAGTAGCCTATCCGCGCGCGCCCGTGACCCTGCCCCCTGCTGCCTGCTGCCTGCTTCCTGCTCCCTGTGCCGGTCGCCTTACCGTGGCAGGTCGATGGACGGACTCCGGCCAAAGAAGCCCACCGGCTTGATGGCAAAGCTGTGCCAGGCCACCGGCATCACTGGCCAGTCTTCCGGCCGTGGGACGTGGTGGAAGCCGAGGGTGAGCCACGTGACGACGTCGGTATTGGCAATCGCCCGGTTGGCCGACGTCCAGCGGGTCAATCCATCGCCGGCGACGCTGTTGGTGGGGTAGTCACCGCTGGCGTACAGTTCGGCCGGTGCATACGGCGTGGTCCACAGCGTGTGATCCACAAAGCCCGCGCGTTTGCGCATGTAGTCGTCGGGGGACATGAGCGACATGGCGCCATGCCCTTCGATTTCGTAGCCCACTGGCCAGCCGAACGGATTCATGACCGCCGGGTTCACAATGCGCCACACTTCCGGCGCGTTCATGGCCGACATGCGCATACCGTCCTTTTCGGTCTGGGCGGTGAGCGTGTTCACCGTCCAGATGCTGCGCCGCGGATTGTCCTTGGGCAGCGTGGTGGTTTGCAGTTTGTCGACCAGCAACGAGTTCTGCGTGCCGTCCACGTCCATGTCGAGGCGGAACGAGAAGAAGTGGCTGTGGTTCACACCGACGAGCTTGTTGGCAATGATGCGGCCGTAGTCGTTGTCCTTCGGTGTGCCCGAGGCGGCCTTCACCTGGTCCATGCCGGTGGCGCCAAGATTCACCGTGATGGAGCCATCCTGCTGCAGCACCCAGTCAAAGAGGTAATCGTAGTTGCCGGCGTTCATGTACATGCGCAGCACGAGGTCGGTGCGCGGGCGCGCTTCGTTCACCCCGCCGCCGGCGCGCGTGTGGCGCCAGGCCACGTCGCCGGTGTTGCGCTCAAAGAGACAAGCTGTGCGCTGGCGTTCACGCGGCGCGCCTTTTTCCGTGACGACGTAGCTGTGGAAATAGGTGGCGTAGCGTGGGCACTCCACCCCCGGCTCCAGTGAGCTGGCAATGCCGCCAAAGGCAAACGGATAGGTGCCGAGGTCGAAATAGCCCTGATAGTTCCACGGGTCGGCGGCGTCCATGTACGGTACGAACAGCTCCGACAGTGAGCCCTGATACATGACTGAGCGTTCCTTGCCGCCATCAACATAGCGCACACGCGAGACCACCAGTCCGCGCCGCATGTCCATGCGGAAGTGGAACTTCCAGTTCTGCCACTCCACTTCGTGGCCATTCAGCGTGTACGTGGCGCCCTTGGGTTGCACCATTTCCACGGGGTTCACCGGCGCACGGGTGGCGCCGATCTCTTCCGGGGAATGTCCATCGGGAAGACCGCTGCGCGCCCCCCCAACATCCAGCACGCGCAAGACTTTTTCGTTGGTGAGATCGACCACGATCACCAGCCCATCAAACGATTCGCCATAGCCGGAGATGCGATTCCGATCGTCGCCGCACGACAAATGCAAGACCCGGGCGTTCCGCTCCTCGGGCAAATCGAAGTACCCGTTGTTGGCCGGACTGCACCCCACGTGAGTGAAATCGGTGACGCCGCGCTTGCGCAGTGCTTCCTTCACCCGTGGGTCTTTCATGGCCAGCGCGTCCGCGGCGCGCGACTCCGGGCCACTGGTCATGTACTGCTTGCCGGGGAGCTGCGTCCACGAGACGACGTTCTTGCCGGTAATGTCCACCACGGCTTCGTACCCGAACTTGCCTTGCGTGAGGTGCACCAGCGCTTCACGCTTGAGTGGCTGTCCCGGTCGCCACGCCAGCACCTCGCTCTTCACCGGCTCCTTGAGCCCCTCGTACAGCAGTCGGAAGGTGGAGTCGAGCTTCCCGGACGACTGCAGGGCGTCATAAATGGCCCAGTGTTCACGCGCCGAAAGCTGGTCCAACGGATGCAGCGGGGTCTGGCCGTGCAGGGCGGCTCCTGCCGGTACGAGCATCCCGGCCACCGTGACCATGGCCGCTGTCGCCGATTGGCGAATGGAACGTGAACAGTACCGCACGTGGGATCTCCAGAGTTCAAGACGGGATGAAAGCACCGGGCGTGGCGAAGGTCGCGCCTCGTCACTGCCCGCGCAATCACTGCTTCGGGTGTGATTCACCGGGGCGCTTCCGCATTTGACGTCCTGTCATTCTGGGGCAATGGTTCACAGACTGCCTGTTATTTCGATTTCATCCGGAGCCAAGTTGCCTCGCCACGTTGGGCCGAACGTTCTGCTGCTTTGTGCTGCCGGGGTCCTTGGGGCCTGCGGAAACGGAGAGGGTGCTGCCACTGCGGTGGGGACCCTCGAGATGATCGAGGTGGACGTTGGCCCGCTGCAGCCGGCGCGCGCGGTGCGTGTGCTGGTGCAGGAGGGGGATGTGGTGCGGGCCGGCGATACACTCGCCGTCTTCTCCACCCCGACGCTCACGGCCAGCGTGGCGCAGGCGGAGGCGCGAGCGGCGGCCGCGGACCAATCTTCCCAGGAGCTGTCGAGCGGTGCTCGGCCGGCGGAAATCGCCCGCGCGCAGAAGGAGCTGCAGGCGGTTGAGGCCGAGGCCACGCGAGCGGCGGCCGATCTGGCCCGGCTGGAGCCGCTCGCGGCCCGAGGAGACGTAAGTCGGGCGACGCTCGACGCGGCGCGAGCAGCGGCTGGCGTGACGGCCAACCGTCGGGATGCCGCGCGCGAGGCGCTTCGGCTCGTGCGCGATGGGGCGCGGGTGGAACGCCGGGCGGCCGCGGCCGCGGAAGCGCGCGGGGCACAGGCCGCGGCCGATGGCTGGCGGGCCACGGCCAATGATCTGGTGCTCGTGTCGCCGGTGAACGGCGTGGTCTCCAGCCGCAATGTGGAGCCGGGCGAAGTGCTCTCGGCCGGGCAAAGTGCGGTCACAGTGGGACAGCCGGACCGGCCGTGGGCGCGCATTTATGTGTCGCAGTTCGTGTTGCCGCAGCTCAAGGCGGGGGACACGCTGTTGGCACGGCTCGATGGCGATACCACGGCCTATGCCGGGCGCATCACGGCCATTGCCTCCAAGGCGGAGTTCACGCCACGCGTGGCGCTTACCGAACAGGAGCGCGAGGATCTGCTCTTCGGGGTGAAGGTGGAGTTCACCGCCAACACCGAACGGCTGCGCGCCGGCTTGCCCGTGACGGTGACGCTGCCCTCGGTATCCCGTTCGTCACCGCGTTGACGTGACAACAGGCGTGGGACCGACGACATCGGTGGTGCGGACACAGGCACTGCACAAGCAATTCGGATCGCTGGTGGCGGTGCATTCGCTCGATTTGGAGATCCGGCGCGGCGAAGTGTTTGGCTTGCTCGGTCCGAACGGATCGGGAAAGACGACGACTATTCGCATGTTGTGCGGCCTGGTGCTTCCAACAAGTGGTACCGCTGAGGTGGCCGGTTTTGACATTACCACCGATGCGGAGAAAGTACGGCGGCGCATTGGCTACATGTCGCAGCGCTACGGTCTGTACGATGAGCTCACCGTGGCGGAGAATCTGCGGTTCTATGCCTCGGTGTACGGGCTGGTAGGGAAAGCGCGTGACGTGCGTCTGGCTGAACACGTGGAGTTGCTGGGGCTGGGGGAACGCTTGCGGCAACGGGCCGGCACACTAAGTGGCGGGTGGAAGCAGCGGTTGGCGCTGGCCTGTGCCACGGCGCATCACCCTGATCTGGTTTTCCTGGACGAACCCACGGCCGGTGTGGATCCGGCGGCGCGGCGTACGTTCTGGCAGACCATTTATGATCTGGCGCAAGCAGGCACCACGGTGCTGGTCACCACGCATTACATGGACGAAGCCGAGCGGTGCCAGCGGCTCGCCTTTCTGTCGCGCGGGCATCTCATTGGGCTGGGCACTCCCGCCGAAGTGGTGCAACAGTTCGGCGCCAAGACGGTTGAAGATGTGTTCGTGATGCTGCAGCAGCGCGATGAGCAGGCCGCGCACGGAGGCGTGTCGTGAACGCGCTGTACGAGCGAATCCAGCGGTGGACTGCGTGGCCAATGTTGTGGAAAGAGTTTCTGCAACTGCGGCGGGACCGGCTCACCTTTGCGCTCATGACCGGCCTGCCGGCCATTCAGCTGCTGCTCTTCGGGTACGCCATTCAGACGGACGTACGCAAGCTGCCCACGGTGGTCGTGGATGAGTCGCGCACCAGTGAGAGTCGCGCGCTCATTCAGGTACTGCAGAATACCGACAACTTCCGGGTGGTGCAGGCGGTTGCCAATCGCGGCGAAGCACAGCGTTGGATTGAGCGCGGCGCGGCGCGGGTGGCGCTGGTCATTCCGCCGGAGTACCAGCGCAATATCCGTGGTGGGCATACCGGTGTGGCGCAATTGCTCATTGATGCCGCCGATCCGCAGTCAAGCGGCGCGGCCATTGCCGGGGCACAGCTGGCGGCGCAGGCGCGTGGTGCACAACTGCTGGCGCAGCGCTATCAGTTGCGGCCGCCGGTGGAGATTCGCGTGCGCCCGTGGTACAACCCGGCGCAGAAGAGCGCGGTGTTCATTGTGCCTGGCATTGTGGGGATCCTGCTCACCATTACCATGACGCTCATTACCAGTACGGCGGTGGTGCGTGAGCGCGAACGTGGGACGCTGGAACAGCTCATCGTGACCCCCATTGGCAAGATGAGTCTCATGCTGGGCAAGCTCGTCCCGTTCGTGCTGGTGGGGTATGTGCAGATGTCGGTCATTCTGCTGCTGGGGGTGCTGTTCTTTGATATCCCCGTGCGCGGCAACCTGCTGCTGCTCTATGCGCTGGCGCTGGTGTTCATTGTGGCCTCGCTGGGCGTTGGGCTCCTCATCTCCACGGTGGCGCGCAGTCAGGCGCAGGCGATGCAGCTGAGCTTTTTCTTCATGCTCCCCAACATTCTGCTGTCCGGCTACATCTTTCCGCGCGCTGCGATGCCCGAGCCGGCGCAGTGGCTTGGCCTGTTGCTGCCGCTCACGTTCTTCCTGGATATTCTGCGCGGCGTACTGCTCAAGGGCGTGGGCGTCCGCGATTTGTATGTGCAGCTGGGCGCGCTGGTGGTGCTGGCCAGTGTGCTGTTCACCGTGAGCGTGAAACGGTTCTCCAAGACGCTCGACTAGCTGCAGAGGGGAACGGCGGTTGGGGAGTCAGATGCCTCGGACAGGCTGGACACGATAGGGGCCTTCCAGTCGGCTGACCTCGTCGTGCGTGAGCACAAGCTCCACCGCACCGAGCGCCTCTTCGAGCTGTGCGAGTTTTGTGGCGCCCACAATGGGGGCGGCCACGGCGGGTTTGCTGAGCAGCCAGGCGAGGGCAATCTGCGCCATGGGCACACCACGTTGCGCCGCAATGTCGCGCACCGCATGCACCACGTCCCAGTTCACCTGGTCGTCGTACAACGTGTGTCCGTACGAGTCGGTGGCCGCGCGGGTGGAGGCACTGCGGTCGTTCACGCCACTGCGGGACCCGGCCAGCAGTCCACGCGCCAGTGGCGACCAGGGGAGGCAGCCAATGCGCTCCTGCGTGCAGAGCGGAATCATTTCCCGCTCTTCTTCGCGGTAGAGCAGGTTGTAGTGGTTCTGCATGCTGACGAAGCGCGCCCACCCGTGGCGCTCACTGGCACTCAGTGCCTGCGCGAACTGCCAGGCGTATCCCGAACTGGCGCCGATGTACCGCACCTTGCCGCTGTGCACGAGATGGTCCAGTGCGGCGAGCGTTTCCTCAATGGGCACGGTGGGGTCGAACCGATGGATCTGATACAGGTCGATGGTCTCGACGCCCAATCGCCGAAGACTCGCTTCGCAGGCCTGCACGATGTGTTTGCGGGACAGCCCCTGCGAGTTGGGGCCATCGCTCACCGGGAAATACACCTTGGTGGCGATCACCAGTTCGTCGAGTCGTCCGTACTCACGTAGCGCCCGTCCGGTGACCTCCTCGCTCACCCCCAAAGAGTACATGTTGGCGGTGTCGAAGAAGTTGATCCCCGCCTCGATAGCCCGCCGGAAGAAGGGGCGGGCGTCGTCCTCGTCCAGGACCCAGGGGCGCCAGGCGGAGGCGCCGTAGCTCATGCAGCCGAGGCAGAGTCGGGAGACGGACATCCCGGTGTGGCCGAGTGAGGTATAGAGCATGGGGCTGGGTGGTGTTGGGGAAAGCCACTGCGATTCGGGTAGGAGCTGCTCCCGCAGTTCTGGACTGCCACGGCAGTTTGGGACTGCCACTGCGGGTGAGGAATACGGCGGTTTGGGCCTTTAGGGAAAGTGCTTCCCCGGCGTCGCCGGGGAAGCACTCCCTTGGCGGTTGATATACCCGCCCCTGCAGTTGACGTGACAAAACCACCAGGAAATGCGCCCGCCAGGCGAAGCCGGCGGGCGCTTCCATACCGACCCCAACTGCCGTGTTCCCCAACCGCCGTGGCAGTCCCAAACTGCGGTGGCAGTCCAGAACCGCCGTGGCAGGTCCAAACCCGAACCGCAGCTAAACAAAAATGCGGGGAACCGTATTCCTGTCTCAGCGATAGAATATGTGGTCCCTGTCCGTATTCCGTTTCCGGTCCTCGCCATGCTGATTCGCCGTCCCGACGATATCCCCTCCTCCGAAATCACCCCGGAGTCGCTGTACCAGAACCGTCGCCAGTTCATGGGCACCGCCGGCGCGCTGGCGTTGGGCACGGTGCTCAGCCCGGCGGCGCTCGAGGCCATGGCGCGCACCGGCGGGGCGCAGGAGGACAAGGTCACCCCCGAAGAGGACGCCACCAGCTACAACAACTTCTACGAGTTCGGGACGGACAAGGAGGAGCCCAAGGTGCTCTCCCGCGGATTCGTGTCGACCCCGTGGACGGTGCAGGTGGAGGGGCTGGTTAAAAAGCCGCGGCCGTATTCGTACGACGAGCTGGTGGGCAAAATCGCCGTGCAGGACCGGACCTACCGCATGCGTTGCGTCGAGGCCTGGTCCATGGTCATCCCCTGGCGCGGGGTGCAGCTGCGCGACGTGATCAACCGGGTGGAGCCGCTGCCGAGCGCCAAGTTCGTGGAGTTCACCACCCTGTTCGACCCCAAGCGCATGCCCGGCCAGCGCAGCGCAGTGCTGCCGTGGCCGTACAAGGAGGCGCTTCGCATGGACGAAGCCATGCATCCGCTCGCCCTGCTGGCCACCGGGATGTACGGCAAGTCTACGCTGCCGCCCCAAAACGGCGCCCCGCTGCGCCTGGTGACGCCGTGGAAGTACGGCTTCAAGGGCGTCAAGAGCATCGTGAAGATCCGCTTCACCGATCGCATGCCCAACACCACCTGGAACGACGCCAACCCCAGCGAATACGGCTTCTACGCCAACGTGAATCCCACCGTGGATCACCCGCGTTGGAGCCAGGCCAAGGAACGCCGCATCGGCGAATTCCTCAAGCGGAATACGCTCATGTTCAACGGCTACGCCGATCAGGTGGCGTCGTTGTACAGCGGTATGGATCTGCGTCGGAACTACTGATCCCTTGGCCCCAGACCAGTCCAAAATCGAACACCTCGTCCGCCGGGTCATCCGCCCGGCCATGTGGGCGCTGGTCATTCTGCCAGCGCCCATGCTGGTGGCCCAACTCCTCCTCGATCAGCTGGGGGCCGACCCCATCGACAAGCTGGAGCGGCTCACCGGGCACTGGGCGCTGCGATTTCTGATTGCCTCGCTGGCCGTGACCCCGCTCATGCGCCTGACCGGCTGGGGATGGCTGGTGGCCCAGCGCCGCTTTCTGGGGCTGGCCGCCTTTTTCTGGGCCATCGGGCACCTGAGCGTCTACACCGTGCTCGACTGGTTCTTTGACTGGCAGGAAATCACCAAGGACATTCTCAAGCATCTGTACATTACGGTCGGAATGACCGCTTTTGTGCTCATGGTCCCGCTGGCGCTCACCTCCACCAAAGCCTCCATCAAGCGGCTGGGCGGTGTCCGCTGGAATCGGCTGCATTCACTGGTCTACGTCTCGGTGATTGCCGGGTGTCTTCATTTCTTCTGGGCCGTAAAGAAAGATGTAACCGAGCCGCTGATCTACGCAGGTATCGCGATGGTGCTGCTCGCCTTCCGGGTGGTCTGGCAACCGCCGGCCCGGCGCTGAAGGAATTCGCACCCACAGAGTGACGGTCATGCCAGCTGGGACGTCCTGCAAGGGACAACTTCGTCCTGCACTGCTCTGCTGCCATGACTGTTCCCGACGACGTCGAACGACGTCGCGCCAATCAACGTCCTACCCCCTATGATCGCCGCGTAACCGGTGGGGGCTTGTCCGCAGGCATTCCCGCCGTGGAGCCGGGACCAGAGAGCCCGTTGGGGGCGCTGGCGCGGTGGGACCGCGCGGTGCTTGGCGTGCTCATGGCGTATGCCGCCACCCTGGCGGTGTGGTTCAGTACCTCCCAGACCCCGCTGGCGCGCGGCCTCCTGGTGCGCCTGCTTCTCCCGGTGCCGGTGGCCGGCGTGGCCATGCTGCTCGCCTGGCGAGCCAGTCGGGACCTCACGCTCGATCATGGCACCCGCCGGTTCTGGCGCCTCATGATGCTGGCCACCGCGCTCGTTCCTACGGAACAGCTGGCCCGCCTGGCTCCCGCCCCTGGTATCAGCCCCTGGCAGGACGCGCTCTGGCTCGGCACCGCGCTCTCGGCGCCGGTCGTGATGTTTTATGCCCTGCTGCAGCTGCCCAGCGCACCGCGCGCGCCCGTGGATCGGCTCAAGCTGTATCTCGACATGGCAACGGTGGCGGTGGGCGGCGTGCTGTTGGGATGGTACAACTTCTCCACGATCACCTCCATTACCACCGACGCCGGTCGGCTCTGGTTCGTGCTGTTGCACGTGCAGGGCGTTTTTGACTTGGTGCTGGTGCTGGTCGCCTCAATCATTTGGCGTCGCACTGCGCTTCAGCACCGCGCCAATACGCTGGTCATCATTGGCGCCGCGCTGCTCGTGCACTTCCTCGGCCATACGGCGGCCGTGGTGCAAATGCTTCATGGCATGCTGGTCCCCGATGTCATGCATATGGTAAGCCCCATCGCCATTACGCTCGTGGCGGCGGCGGCCTGGGTCAGTAGTGTATCCGTAATGCAGCGCGAGGCGCGGCGCCCACGCGACAAGCGCGGCCCCTCGTCGAGTATCCTGCCCTATGCCGCCGCGTTGCCCGGTTTTGCGCTGCTGCTGAAGGTGGCGTACGAACAGCAGGCGCAGCCTCTGGTGGGATTGGTGATCGGGGCCGTGGCGCTCACCGTGCTCGCCTTCGCCAGACAGTTTGTCTCCACCCGTGAAGCGGTCATGGCACTGGCCGAATCGGCGGCCCGCGAGAATGAGGCCCGGTTCCGTGCGCTCGTGCAGCACTCCAGCGACGTCATCATGATCGTCGATCCGGATGGCACCATCCGGTACGCCAGCCCCTCGATGGCCACGGTGTTTGGGCATACCCCTTCCGCGCTGGTGGGCACCAATCTCCTCGTGCTGCTGCACGACGAGGATTATGTGGTGGGCTCCCGCTTTCTCGATGAGCTGGCCCGCACCACGGTCCGCACCGGGCACTCGTCGCCGGGGGTCCTCAAGTGCGAGTGGCGCCTGCGCAACGCAGCCGGTGCCTGGATGACGGTGGACAACGTGGGCACGAACCTGCTGCGCGAACCCGTCATTGGCGGGCTGGTGCTCAATACGCGCGATGTAACTGAGCAGAGTGTCATCAAGCAGCAGTACATGCATCAGGCGTTTCATGATCCGCTCACGGATCTCGCCAACCGTTCGCTCTTTCTGTATCAGGTGGGCCATGCGCTGGCGCGGCAGTCGCGTCATTCGCATCCGGTTACGGTGCTGTTCCTCGATCTCGACAACTTCAAAACGGTCAACGATTCGCTGGGCCATGCCTTCGGCGACCGTCTGCTTGTGGAAGCCGCCCGGCGGCTCGCCACCTGCGTGCGGGCCAGCGATCTCATCGCACGGCTGGGCGGCGACGAGTTTGCCGTGCTGGTGGAAGACGCGGAGTCGGTGGACGAAGTGCTCATCGTGGCCACCCGGATCGGCGAAGCGCTCTCGCGCCCGTTCATGCTGGGCGGAAAGGAAGTGTTCGTGAACGCTTCCATCGGGATTGCCCGCTCCACGAGTGGGGAGGGGTCCGACGAATTGGTGCGGAACGCCGACGTGGCGATGTACGTGGCCAAGACGCGCGGGAAGGGGCAGCATGTGCTCTTCGAACAGCAGATGCACGCGGCCGCGTTGGAACGTCTGGTGGTGGAAGCTGATCTCCGTCGTGCCATTGAGCACGAGGAGTTCTTCCTGCAGTACCAGCCCATCGTGGAGCTGGCGACGGGCGACATTGTAGGGGCCGAGGCGCTGGTGCGCTGGATGTGCCGTGATCGCGGCACCGTCCCCCCAGGGGTGTTTATTCCCATTGCCGAGGAAACGGGGCTGATTGTCCCGATTGGGCGCTGGGTGCTCCGTCGTGCCTGCCGTGAGGCCCAACGCTGGACTCGCGAACGTGGCATGTCGTGTCGGATTACGGTGAATCTGTCGGGTCGGCAGCTGCAGGATGCCAGCGTGGTGGACGATGTCCGACTTGCGCTTGAGGAGTCGGGGCTTGATCCCACGCAGCTCGTGCTGGAAATCACCGAGAGCATGCTGATGCACAACACCGAGCTGTCGATGGAGCGCCTGATGGCGCTCAAGGCACTCGGGGTGTCGCTGGCCATCGACGACTTCGGAACCGGTTATTCTTCCCTGAGCTATCTGCAACGCTATCCGATCGACATTCTGAAGATCGACAAGGCGTTTGTGGATGTCATCGATAAGGGAGGCGAAGGACCGGTGCTGGCACAGGCGATTGTGGCGCTAGGGGAGACGCTGCGGATGAACACCGTGGCGGAAGGGATCGAAACGGAGGCGCAGCGGGGAACGCTGCTCCGCCTGGGGTGCGAGTTTGGACAGGGGTATCTGTTCGCACCGCCCATCGATGCCGAGGACTATTGGCAGTTGCTCCTCGCCCGCGGCGCGCGCACGCCCATGACCAGCGGCCGGCATCGCGAGCGGCGTGCCGAAGCCGCGTAAGCCAACCGCACCGCCTCGGCGGACGCCCGTGGCCGCCGCAGCGCCGGCGTTGCCCCCCCAGACTGAGTGGCCGGACCTGTTGGATGTCTTTGCCGTGTGTGCTCCCGGTTTTGCACCACTGGTGGCCGCCGAGTGCGAAGCCTTGGGGTTCACCCCGGTGTCGGTTGAGCCAGCCGGGGTCGCGCTGTTGCTCACGCGTCGCGATCTGTTCCTGCTCAATTGCTGGTCGCGCTGCGCCAGTCGCATCGTGGTGCGGCTGGCCACCTTCGAGGCGCGCGACTTCGCCACGTTGGAGAAGCAGGCGGCGCGGGTGCCGTGGGTCCGTGTGATCGCGCCTGGCGGACAGGCGCGCATTCGCGTCACCTGCCGCAAGTCACGACTATATCACTCCGATGCCGTGGCGGAACGGGTGGGGCGTGGCATTGCCGGGGCGATTACGGGCTCTCAGGTTATCGGGCGCGCGCGCGACGACGAAGAAGACGATGATGAGGTGGCGACGCCTTCTCAGCTGATCGTGGTGCGCTTCGATCACGATATCTGCACGATCAGCGCGGACACGTCGGGCGCGTTGTTGCACCGCCGTGGCTGGCGGCTGGCCGTGGCCCGCGCACCGCTGCGAGAAACGCTGGCGGCGGGAATGCTGGCCGCGTTGCCGTGGAACGGCGAGGTCCCGTTGGTCGATCCGTTTTGCGGATCGGGCACGATTGGCATTGAGGCCGCGCTGCGGGTCCGCAACATGGCGCCCGGCGTGTCCCGGTCGTTTGCCATGGAGCAGTGGCCGGGAGCCGATGCCGTGCTTATGCGGGCCATGTACGCGTCGGTGCGTGAGGCGGCCCGTGCAGCGGCACGCCCCAGTGCGGGCGTACCCATCGTGCTGCGCGACCGGGATAGCGGAGCCATTGCCGCGGCGCGTGCCAACGCCGAACGAGCGGGCGTGCTGGATGATCTCGTTATCGAGCAGGGCGCGCTGTCCGACACTGATCTGGCGGCCATTGGCCCGCGCGGGGTGGTGCTGACCAACCCTCCCTACGGTCTACGCGTGAGCGAGGGGGCGGACCTGCGGGGCCTCTACGCGCGCATGGGCGATGTGTTGCGCGCCGGTGGACGAGGCTGGCGCTTTGCCATGCTGGTGCCCCCCGACAAAACACTCACCGGTCAATTGCGGGTGCCCATGGATCCGCTGCTGCGCACCACGAACGGTGGGCTCCCGGTGGAGCTCATGGCGAGTGAGACGCTGGCGGCGCACCGTCGCTAGCGCACCCGCCGGCGCTCAACCGCTACCGCCTTCACTCGGCGGAAATGGACTTGACGTGTCGGAGCAGTTTCTCGTGCGGTACCGCGAAGTTGCCGCTCACGCGCGCGCCGGCCGGCACGGACTTCGTTACGACGGCACCGAGGGAGATGGAGGCACCGTCGCCAACGGTGAGCCCATTGGAGATCATGGCACCGGGGCCAACCCACACATCGTTACCCAAGGTGACACTGCCGGCGACCATGGCGTGCGCCACAATGAGACAGCGTTGTCCGGTGTGCACACCGTGGGCGATGTGCACGAGATTGTCCACCTTGGTGTCGTTGCCGAGCTGCGTGTGCCGGAAGTGAAAGCCTTTGTCGAGGCAGCTGTTACCACCCACTTCCACGCGGTCACCCAGGACAACTGACCCGTCGTGAAAGACCGGGAGCAGTCCGCGAGAGGTGCGTTTGTACTCGTAGCCTTCGGTGCCAACCACCGCGTTGGCGCGGATAATGCACTCTGCGCCCATGGTGACATCGGGCAGAATCACGGCGCCCGGCTCAATGATGCACCGTGGTCCAATGTGCACATTGCATCCGCTGATGGTGGCGCGCGGGTGGATGACCGCCGTGGGATCAATGAAGGTGGGACGCTGAGTCGCGTGCTCCCGTCCCGCCACATTGAGCGTCTGATAGAAATCGTGCCGGGGATCGTCCGTCACAATGGCCACCCGTCCGGTGCCCAGCACGGCCTCTTTCAGCGCCGGGGTCGTCAGCACCACGGCAATGCCCGCATTGTCGGCCACCGCGGAGAGGAACTGCGCATCGTCCAGAAACGCCAGGCTCTGCGCCGCCGCCGGTTGTGTGGCGAGCGCAAAGCCGTGACAAACAAAAGGGGCGGGTGCCTTGAGCCCCGTTGCCCGCTCAAGCACCGTTTCATCAATGAGCATAGACCGCTCCTGGTCCGGGAATGCGCGACGGATCAGACGCGGAACGTATCGGCGCGCCAGTTGGTGATCTGCTGCTTGATTTCCTTGCCCTTGAGACCGGGATTGGCGATGACGTTCTGCACCAGTCCGGCCAGTTCCGCATCGCCGGCAAAACGGAGCGCAATGTAGTGGCGCGGTGAGAAGGTCGCCGCGGCTTGCTCCGCCAGCGCGGCGGGGAGCACGCGCTGATAGCGCAGCTGTTCTTCCAGTCGGATGAGTCGATCCTGCGCCCGGAGCGGCGACAGACGCGACACAGAAACGACGCCGAACATGGCCAGGGCCCCGATCAGGAAGTAGGTGGTGTCGTATCCCGGGTTCTTGAAGAAGCGGGTGAGGCTCCACACCAGAAACACCAGCGCGAGTGGGCTGGTGAAATAGTGATAGAGCGGGTTGTACTGCGCGTGATTGCTGTATGACTGCGAGCTGTTGGCCATGGTCCTGTAAGTATGCGGTCAGTGAAAGGTCAGCGGTGCGGCAAGACTACCTGCTCAATGCTACGAACGGCGGCGGCGAAGCGCTCCTGCCATGAACCGCTGATCCGGACGTACTTTGCCCCAAAGCGCTCCAGCGTCTCCTCGAACAGCGCCTGGACTTCCTCGCGACGTGTGCCCCGGTCACGGATTCCATCGGGAACCCACGGGACATCGATTTCGAGCAACAGGTACAGATCCGGCCGGCGGGCCTGCGCGGCCTCTTCAAGATAGGGCTCACATTTGCCGTGGTAATGCCAGTGATATACCACGGTGCTCAGCAAATCGGTGTCGTGTACCAGGAGCGAGTGGCCGTCGGCACGCGCCTGGGCCATGCCGGCATCTTCCAGCGCCGTCTGCCCCCGCACGAGGGCGGCATGATCGTCGTAGACCAGTGGCGAACCCTTGGCGGCGGCAAATTCACGCACGTATTCCCCCACACAAGGCACGCCAAAGCATGCCGCCAGCTGAGCGGCAAGGGTGGTCTTGCCCGTGCTCTCCGAGCCAGTCACCACCACGCGTGTGAGGGGCGTCATGCGTGTACTACCCCGGTCTGCGAGGGCTGGCTGCTCCGCCGCCACTGCACGTAGCCGAGCATGGCCAGTCCGAGGAAGACGGCGTACAGCACGGCGGTGAGTGGCAGGTCGCGGTTGATGAACAGGCCGATGTACACCACGTCCACCGCAATCCAGAGCAGCCAGTTCTCCAGCAGCTTGCGCGTCATCATCCACTGGGCCACGAGGCTGATGGCCACCAGCAGCGAATCGAGCCAGGGGAGGGCCGCCCCGGGAATGCGCGACGTGATCAGAGCGAGAGTCACCCAGGTCACGATCACCAGACCGCCCAGCATCGCGGCGAGACGTGACGGTGTACGGGTAACGGGGAGTGGCGTGCTGGCCTGCGCGCCACGGGTCCAGTGCCACCACCCGTATAACGACAGCACGAAATAGACGACCTGGAGGCCAGTGTCGCTGTACAGGCCGGTGCGGGCAAAGACCACCATGTAGAACAGCGCGTTGAGGACGCCCAGTGGCCAACTCCACAGGCTCTGGCGCGTGACCAGCCACACGTTGGCGACCCCCGTGATGAAGCCGAACGCCTCGGCGCAGGACGACCCATGCAACGACAGCCACCGGCAGAGCGAATCGAGCATGGTTGAGCTTTCCTGGACGAGGACACTGGTCATGTACGGCAAAGCTAATTACCGTTCCGGCACATGACCGGGGTGCCGGCGCCGCCAGTGAGCGTCCGGCTGAGATAACACCCGTCGAACCTGATCCGGTTTGCACCGGCGTAGGGAGTCCAACGTGTCTCGTCGCATCCTTGCGCGCCTCGTGCGCGCCGGGCGACCGGAGGCCAGCGTGTCGCGTGGTATTGCGCACGGCATGGCCACGGCAGTCGCCCTTCCGTTCTTCCTGTCTGCGTCTTCGTCTGGCCTGGCGGCTCAGGCGAGGCCCGACTCCACCCGTGCCGACAGCGCCGCGCGCCGTATTGAAGGCGTGTCGGTGCAGGCTATCCGGGCCGGGAGTACGGCCCCCATCGCGCAGAAAACCCTTGAGCGGGCGGTGCTCACGCAGCGGCACTACGGGCAGGACGTGCCCATGCTGCTCATGAACGCCGCGCCCAGTCTCATTGCCCACACTGAAACGGGCACCCAATGGGGCTACAGCTACCTGCGACTGCGCGGGCTTGATCAGACGCGCATCAACATCACCATTGATGGGGTGCCGCTGAACGACATGGAGGATCAGGTCCTCTATTTCGCCAACTTTGCCGATCTGTTGAGCAACGTGCAGAGTGTGCAGGTGCAGCGCGGCGTGGGAACCAGTACTGCCGGCACCGCGTCGTATGCGGGAAGCATCAACTTCGAGACGGTACCGGTGGCGCGCCAAGACGCCGGCGGCGATGTGCAGTTACAGATGGGGAGCTTCGGTGCGCAGCGCGCCACCGCGAGCTTCAACAGTGGCCTGCAGAACGGGTTTGCGACGTATGGCCGCGTGAGTGCGCTGCGCACCAATGGCTACCGCGATCACAGCGGCGTGGCCGGACGATCGGCGTTCCTGGGGGCCGGGTGGTTTGGCACCCGGGACATCGTGAAGCTGACGGCGCTGGTGGGGCAGTTGTACGACACACTCAGCTACACGGGCGCCACCCGCGAAGAGCTGGCCACGAACTGGCGGTTCAACCCGCTCGCGCCCAACGAACGCGACAAGTTCGGGCAGCAGCTGGTGTCACTGGCCTGGTCGCGCTCGCTGAACAACGGCGGGTCGCTCAACACGACCGTGTACCGCAACTCGGCGAGCGGCAACTACGACTACTTCGAGCTCCCGGATCGGTATCGGTTCAATCTGGCGCATACGTGGTATGGGGTGACCAGCGTGTACAACGTGGAGCGTGGGGCGCTCACGGTGAACACCGGCGTGAATGCCAACACCTATCAGCGCGCGCACCGCGGCTATTTCCAGCCCAGTACCGAGTTGTACGACAACACGGGACACAAGCAGGATGCGAGCGGCTTCGTGAAGCTATCGTACGCGGCAGGGCGCGCGACGTGGTTCGCCGACATGCAGGGGCGGTGGGCGCGGTTCCGCTACGAGCCCTCGGCCAACGCGGAGATCACGGAACGCAGCATCGACTGGACGTTCTTCAATCCCAAGGCCGGCGTTACATACGCCCTCGGCGCGGGCGTGTCGGCGTTTGCGAGCTATGGCATCACCGGCCGAGAGCCGGCGCGGAACGATCTCTTTGCCGGCGACGATGACCTCAACGCGGGCAACGTGGACGCCTACGGCGATTTCACGCGGGTCAAGCCGGAGCAGCTGCGCGACTTCGAGCTGGGGCTCAATCTGCGCAAGACGGCCTTCGACTTGTCGGCCAACGTGTACAGTATGGATTTCCGCAACGACATTGCGCGCATTGGAGCGCCGACGGCCAGCGGCTCCATTTTGCGGCGCAACGTGGGGAGCAGCTACCGTCGCGGGCTTGAGCTTGACTGGGCGTATCGTGGAATCGATCGCGTCGTGCTGGCTGGCAACGCCAACTGGAGCACGAACCGCATTGCGCAGTTCACCGACAGCTCACGCGGTACGCCGGTGGTGCGCCGTAATGTGGAGCCGCTGCTCACGCCGCGCTTCACCAGTGCCCATCGCGTGGAAGTCACGCCGGTGTCCCGGTTGTGGCTGAGCCTTGAGGGACGCTACCAGAGCCGTGCCTTCCTCGATAACACGAGCAGCCCCGATCGCGTGTTGCCGGACTACTACACGCTCGATGCCACCGCGCGCGTGTCGGCAGGGCCCGTCACGTTTACGCTACGCGGCCAGAATCTCGGTGACACGCGCAAGTTCGGCAGCGGTGCGGTGTCGAGCAGCGGGCGGGTGCGCTACTTCATTTTGCCGGCGCGCGCGGTGTTTCTGACGGCGGCGTACGACTTTTAACAGCTCGTCGGAGGCACGGAGGGCACTGAACCAGCTGTTCTCCTCTCCTCAACGGCTCTCCACCTCCCTCGGTCAGGCCCGGACCAGATCGAGGGAGGTGGGGAGCATTGGAGGTGAAGAGTGCTTGAAGAATGCTTCTGGTGTGGAACTCCGCGTCCTCCGTCCCCCCGTGCCTCCGACGAGCTGTTCAGCGGTGCTGGCAAACGCAGCGAGCGGGCGGTAGCGTGAGAGATGCGTCCATTTCTCCTAGCCGCCGCGCTGTTCGCGCCGATTGCCATGCAGGCCCAGCCGCTGCGCCCGCAGGTAGACGCGTGGCGTAAGGCCCACGAACGCGAGATCCTCGACGAAGCGTTCGCTCTGCTCGCCATTCCCAATGTGGCCAGCAATCAGGATGACATTGCCAGGAACGTGGCCTTCCTGACACAGGCATTCGCCAAACGAGGCGTCACGCTCGTCGAGCTGCGGGCGCCGAGTGGGGGGAGTCCGGCGCTCTTTGGCGAGATCAAGGTGCCGGGGGCCACGCGTACGGTGGTGATGTACGCGCACTACGATGGACAACCGGTGGCGGGAGGCGGCTGGGAGAGTGAGCCGTTCACGCCCAAGTTGAGCCGGTATGCGAACAGCGCCCCCACCGTGGATGTGCCGTTGCCGGCGCCGGGTGATACCGTTGATCCCGAGGTGCGTATCCGGGCCCGGTCGGCTAGCGACGACAAGGGGCCCATTGTGGCCATGCTGGCGGCACTCGACGCCATGAAGGCGCTCAATCAGCGGTCCACGGTGAACGTGAAGTTCTTTCTGGAAGGTGAGGAGGAGGCCGGCTCCAACCATCTGGGTGAGCTGCTGCGCACCCACAAGGACAAGCTGCAGTCGGACGCGTGGCTGTTCTTTGACGGCCCGGTGCATGTGAGCGGTACGCCGCAGATCGTCCTGGGGGTGCGTGGTGTGATGGGCGCCGAGGTGACCTTTTATGGCGCCAATCGCGCGCTGCACAGTGGGCACTACGGCAACTGGTCGCCCAATCCGGCGGTGGCGGTGGCCACGTTCATTGCGAGCATTCGCGACAACGACGGGCGTATCAAGATGCCCGGGTTCTACAACGATGTGCCCGCCCTGACGGCGGGGGACCGGGCGCTGGCGCGCGCGTTGAGCGTGACCGACGACAGCGTGCGGAGCTCGCTGGGGCTGTCGCGCACCGAAGCGAACAGTGCGCCGCTGGGCGAGCGCATCATGCAGCCAGCGCTGAATATTCGTGGAATTCGTGGTGGCAACGTGGGCGCCGGGGCCAGTAATGCCGTGCCCACCAGCGCCAGTGTGAGTATTGATTTCCGGCTGGTCCCCGACCAGCAGCCGGCCCGCATTCGCACGTTGCTGGAGCAGCATCTGGCAGCGCTGGGCTACACGGTGGTACGGGATGCCAACGCCGCCAGCCGCAGCAACGACCGTTCGCGGCTGGCGTATGTGAGCTATGACAGCGGCTACACGGCCGTGCGTGTTCCCAGTGCGTTGCCGGTGGTGCAGGCGGTCAAACGGCTCATGGCCCGCAGCTACGGGCAGGAACCGTTCACGCTACCCATCCTCGGCGGGTCCTTGCCTCTGTTTCACTTTGTGGAGCAGCTGGGCGCGACGGTGATCACGGTCCCCACCGTCAACGCCGACAACAGTCAGCATGCCCCCAACGAGAACCTGCGTGTGCGCAATCTGTGGGACGGCATCGGGCTCATGGTCGAATTGATGTCGAGCCTCGGGAAGGAGTGGGGCCCGCGCTCATGATTCGTTGGAACGTGCGATTCAGTCCGTGTCGGCGCTCGCTTCGAATGCTGCGGCCTTGCCAATCTGATGGGCCAGCACGGCCAGCAACGCCTCGGTGCGAAACGGTTTGGCCACGAAGTTGACCCCTTCCTGGAGGCCAAGCGTCTCCTCGTTCGAGGTGCCGGCGAACCCGCTACAGTAGACAATGGGAAAGCCCGGACGTTCGGCGCGAATCCGCTCCACGAGTTCACTGATCGGCATCTCGCCCGGCATGAGCAGGTCGGTCACGAGGGCATCGAACGATCCGGGGAACTCCTGCCACGCGTCCCACGCCGCGTCGGCGCTCGATGTGCTGTGCACCGTGAATCCATGGGCGGCGAGCACGCGGTTGAGCGCTCCGGATACGGCGGCATCGTCTTCTGCGATCAGCAACCGCGCCTGCGGCTGAACGCGCAAACGCTTAGGCCGCGCCACGGCCGGCGCACCGCCCGGGAGAGGCGGCGCCACGGCCGGCGCACCGCCCGGGAGAGGCTGCGCCAACACGGACAGTGGCGTACCTCTCATGGGCAAGAGCACGGTGAATACCGCGCCCCCGGTGTCCCGATTCGCCACCGAAACCGCGCCCCCGTGCATCAGGGCGATGTCGCGAACCGTGGCCAATCCGAGCCCGGTGCCTTCATGCTCGGCCTTGGTGGTGAAGAACGGCTCGAAAATTTGCGGCAGGACCTCGAGGGGAATGCCCGTTCCGGTATCCGCCACTTCGATACAGACATACCGGCCCGCGTTGAGGACCGGGGTGTAGCCCATCCCTGCCTCGTCCGTGAGCGTGACCACGCGAGTGGTAAGCGTGAGCCGGCCGCCGGATTGCATGGCGTCGTTGGCGTTGAGGCCGAGGTTGATGACCGTCTGCTCCAACTGATGCTCGTCCGCCAGTACGCCCGTGAACTCCGAGGTCGGATCCACATCGAGTTCGACGTCACGCCGCAGCAGACGCGACAACATTGAGGCGGCCGACCGGACAACGCTGTTCACTTCGCACCGTCGGCGCTGTGACTCACTGCGCCGACCGAAGGCCAGCAACTGCCTGGTGAGGGCGCGGCCGCGTTCGACGTTCGAGAGGATTTCGATGGTCAGCGCTTCCGTGTCGGGCGCGGTCTGCGGCAACACCTCAGCGGTCAGTCGAATGGCTGCCAGCAGATTGTTCATATCGTGGGCCACACTCGACGCGAGGCGCCCGACGGTCTGCACCCGCTGCATCTGCAGCTCCTCGCTCTGCAGCTGCTTCCGCCGGATTGCGTGGCGGAGGATGCGCCCGAGTCTTCGACCGTTCAGGTCGTTCTTCGGCAGAAAATCGTCGGCCCCGGCGGACAAGGCGGCCTCTCCCACTTCCGCGTACGAGCCCGTGAGCACGATGATCGGTGCATCGGCGGCGACAGAAGCCAGGAGGCGGATGGACTCCACGCCCTTCGCGTCCGGCAGCGACAGATCCGACACGATGGCATCGTACGCCTGCCGCTCGAGTTCGGCCAGCGCCGCCGTGACCCGGTCGACATGCACCACCTCGAACGGCTCGGCCGTGTGGTCACCCCCCAGCGCGTCCCGAAAGAGCAGGGCATCGGACGCGGAATCCTCCACGAGCAACAACCGGCGGCGGGCCGATGGGGCAGCCGGCTGTCCGGCAAGCGGGACCGGAGAGCCGGGCGGCACAATGGTGCCGCACCAGAACCGCATGGTCAGGCTTATCATCGCCACGAAGGCGTCATAATCCGTCGGCTTGCGGAGATAGCAGTTGGCATGCGTGGCATAGGTCGACTGCACATCACTTGGCGATTCCGACGTGGTCAGAATGACGATGGGAATCGAGCGCAGCTCAGGGTCTGCCTTCACGCGCCGCAGCAAGGTGCGGCCGTCCATGCCCGGCAAATTGAGGTCGAGCAATATGAGATCCGGGCGCGGGACCTCCTCAAACGGGCGCTCGCGACGCAGAAACCGCAGCGTATCCGTACCGTACTCCACCGAGTGCAGGACATGCGGGACCCCCGATTCCTTGAGCGCGAGCTCGGTCATCAGGCGGTCGCTCGGCGAGTCTTCGACGAGAAGCACGTGGTACGGTCCGTCTCGTCCGTGGGAATCAGCGCTCAGCATCGTGTCCTCGGGTGACGGGCAACGTGAAATGGACGATGCACCCTGCGCCGTCTTCGGGTTGCGTGAGCCAGATGGAACCCCCGTGGCGCTCGACGATCCGCCGGCACAGCGCCAACCCGACCCCGGTTCCGGCATACTCGTCGCGCGTGTGGAGCCGCTGGAAAATCTGGAACACGCGTTCGGCGGCAGCCGGCGGTACGCCGATCCCCCAATCTCGTACACGGACTTCGACCCGGTCGGCGTGCGTGAGGCTCGAAATCGTCACGCGTGGCGCCGCACGACCGGCATACTTGAGGGAGTTGCCGATGAGGTTCTGGAACAGTTGAATCATCAGCGTGCGGTCCGCGTCGACCGCTGGGAGGTCTGCCACCTCGATGATCGCGCCCGTTTCCGACACGCTATGAGCGATGTTGGCGAGCGCATCCTCGACGACCAGTCGCAAAGGCACCGTGGCGACGTTCGCGGTCCCTGATCCCACTCGTGAAAACGTGAGCAGATCATCGATAAGGGTACGCATACGAGTCGCCCCTTCGGTCATATGTCTGATAATGACGTCGGCATCGTCGTCGAGGCGACCCGTGTATCGGCGACCGAGGATCTGCGCGAACCCCGCGACCGCACGCAGCGGTTCCTGGAGGTCGTGTGACGCGGCGTAGGCGAACTGCTGCAGGTCGTCGTTGCTGCGCTGCAGTTCACGGGACTGGTGCTCGAGTTGCTGGCGCAACGTCACCGAATCCGTCACGTCCTGGTTGAAGAACATCATCCCCCCCACGCGACCCTCGTCGTCGTACCAGGGGCGTGCTTCCCACGCGATGTACTGGATCTCTCCGGACTCGCGCACGAACGGATCCTCCGGATGGCTGCACACGGTGCCGGACAACACCTGCTGGTGAATCTGCTTCCAGCGCTCGGGGATCTCGGGAAACACGTCGTAATGATGCCGTCCGACGAGCGAGCCTTCGGGAAGCGCGTAGAGCTCCGTCCAGCGCCGACTCGCTTCGATGTACGTGATGTTGGCATCGAGCATGGCGATGGCGGCCGGTGCATTGCGGATGAAGTCGCGCAACTTGGCGAGGCGACTCGCTCCCGCCTGCTCGGCCAGCACCTCGGCCGTGACATCCACACAAATGCCGATGATACGACGGCTCCGGTCCCCACTGTCTCCGTTCAGCTTGGCCGTGGCGCGGATGATGCGCTGTGAGCCGTCGCGCTGTCGCACGCGATACGTCGACAGAAAATCCTTCGTGCCGGCGATGGTCTCCTGCAGGCTGCGCTCGGCTTCGGCCCGGTCCTCCGGGAGCATGGCATTACGCCATACTTCGTAGCTCGGTGTGCACTCCTGCGGGAGATCGAACAGCCGGTGCATCTCGTCGTTCCACGTCAGCGTGTCATCATCCACCCACCAGTCCCACACACCGATCCCCGCGAATTGCGTCGCGAGCGCCGTACGCTCCAGGGCCACGTCGCGTTCATGGCGCGCCCGCACGAGCTCGGAGACGTCCTGAAACGTGCCGAAGAGCCGCGCGCTCCTTCCCTTCTCCGTCTGCGCCGGGTTGCACCGGGCGATGGCGAAGCGCCGTCCGCGCTCGGTGGATGCCAGCTCCACTTCGATCTCGAAGGCGATCCCGTCGTTTATCGCGCGGGCGAGCCCCGCGTCGAATCGACGCCAGCTATCCGTTTGAAAATGTGCCTGCACGTCGCCGAACGAGGGGACGGCGTCGCTGACGGGCAGTCCGAACAGGCGGAACATCTCATCGGACCACTGCAGCCGTTGCGTCCGGAGGTCGAGGCTCCAGCTGCCGGTGTTCGTGATGTACTGCGCCATCTCGAGCTGAACGCGCGCCCTCATCAGATCGGCGGTGCGATCGGCGACGCGCTGGTCGAGGTCTCGATGGAGCCCCTGCAGTGCTGCTTCCTGGTCGCGCAGGTCCTGCGTGTCGGTACTGATGCCGTACCAGCGGGCGATGGTGCCGTCTTCCAGCACCTCGGGAACGGCGCGGGTGGCGAACCATCGATAGGCGCCGTCGTAACGCCGGATCCGAAAGTCGATGTCGAGATCGGAGCGCGGGGCGACGGCCGCCTGCCACGCATCATTGGTGTGTTGGCGATCGTCGGGGTGGATCGCGTCGAGCCACCCGAAGCCAAGTTGCTCGGCGGCCGGACGACCCGTGTAGGCTACCCATTGCGGGCTCAGATAGTCGCATGAACCATCGCCACGACATGTCCACACGAGATTGGGGACGAGTTCGGCGATCCGGCGAAAGTCCAGATCCGCTTGACTTGGGAGTGGAGTCACTGGGAGGGCGAGGCGCGGGCAGGCCGTACCGCGCCTGAGGCAGGTCGAACGGGCCCGTCGGTACGGGCAAGTGTTCGGTCAATCTTGCCGCCAATTTCTCGCAAAACAATATAAGTGTGTGATAATTCATATTCCAGATTCGAGATTTTGTTGTCACCCCGCCGCCTTCCCCATCCGGCACTTGTCGCTGCAATAGCGCACCGACTCCCAGTCGCGCTCCCACTTCTTGCGCCAGCTGAAGGGGCGCCCGCAGCGAACGCACAGCTTGTCGGGGTGCCCGTTTACCGCGCCGGGCTGTTTGCCGGTCTTTCGAGATTGCGCCATGGCTCCCCAAGCCGCGCGCGGGGGTGCAGAGTTCCCAGATGACGTCGCCCATCAATCCCGCCGACTTTCCGGCCAGCAATCAGGACCTTCTCTATTCGGACTACCGAAAAACAGAAGAGCTCGGCACTCTGCGTCAGGTTGCGCGCGCGCTGGCAGCTGAGACCAATTCGCAGAAGGTGCTGGATACGCTGTGCCAGCTATCGATGGTCCGTGGACGTGCTAATGGCGCTGCAGTGGCGCAGATAAGTGGTGATAATGGCGTATATTCCGCTTGTGCCGGGCACGCGTTGTCGTTGCTGGGGATCACCTTCCCGCTGGAAGGGACGTTCACCGGACGGGTGGCTCGCGAGCATCGCACGCTCTCCATTGCCAACCCGTTGGAAAGCTCCCCCTTCTTTGCCCAGCTGCTCCCCACGCTGGGCATTGGGCCCATTCTGCTGCTGCCCCTGCTCGCCAACCAGCAGCTCTTCGGGGTGTTGTCCATTACGCGGGACGTTGGCCACCCCCTCTTCGACGAGGTGGATGAAGAGCGTCTCGGGGTCATGGCCGACCTGGCCGCCCTGGCCCTCTGGAAGGCCAGTCTGCTCGAGGAGGCGCGTTCGGCCGACGCGGCCAAGACGAGCTTGCTGGCTACGCTGTCGCATGAGCTGCGCACGCCCCTCACCGCGCTCGAAGGGTATGGCGAACTGCTGGAAGACGAGATTCTGGGCTCCCTCACCGACGCGCAGCGCGATGTCATTGTTCGGCTGCGTACCGTGGGCCGCCACCTGGGGAGTCTCATTGAGGACATCCTCACCTTTGCGTCGCTGGAGGCCGACCGGCTCACCGCCCGCAACGCCCCGGTGCGTCTCGACGAACTGCTCGATTCGCTGCACCCCTTCCTGGAGCCGCTGGCCCGCGAAAAGGGGATCGAGTTCCTCCTCGACCTTGAGCCCGGGCTCCCCACGCTCGTGACCGACGAAGCCCGGGTGCGCCAGATTCTGCTCAACCTGTGCCAAAACGCCATCAAGTTCACCGAGGTGGGCCGAGTCACGCTACGCGTGTCCCGGGGGTCGCCGGCCCCTGACGGTGGGGCCACGGTCCGTCTGGCCGTGCGTGATACCGGTGTGGGGATTGCCGCCACCGACATGCAGCGGCTGTTTCGGCCGTTCTCGCAGCTGGAGGACTCCCAGACCCGCCGTGCCCGAGGCACCGGGTTGGGGCTCTACATTGCCCGCCGACTGGCCACCATGCTGGGGGGGCGTATTGAGCTGGTGTCGCGCCCGGGCGAAGGATCCACCTTTACTCTGGTCCTGCCGCAGAACCACTGACGCCGCATAACCGCCGTTGCCAATTTTGCCGAGTTTGCCGGCGCAGTTGTGTCGCGCAGCCCACTACATTTCGTGTTTATGTCAGCTATTACGAGCGTATTCAACGACGGCATCTTTGCCGAGCAGTTCGAGAAGTACCGCCGGGACCCCGCGAGCGTCGATGAGACGTGGCGCCAATACTTCCGGATTGCGGAGTCGCTGTTTGGTGGTGCCGCCGGCGCCGCTCCGGTGGCGTCGGCAACGGACACCGCGCTCCTGACCAAGGTTGCCGCGGCCGCGTCGCTGCAGCAGGCCATCCGCATGTACGGACACTATGCCGTGCAGCTGGATCCCCTTGGATCCCCGCCGGCGGGCGCCGATGAACTGAGCCCGGAGTTTTACGGACTCACCGACGCCGATCTCGCCAGCATTCCCGGCGCGGCGCTGGGTGATGATCGGTACGCCACGGCGAAAGATGTGATTGAGCGCAAGCGCAGCGTGTATTCGGGGCGCGTGGGCTACGAAGTGTGGCACCTCGAAGTGAACGAGGAGCGCAACTGGTTCCGTCGCGCCTTCCGCGACGGAGTGCTGACGCGCCCGCTCACGGCTGACGAAAAGAAGCAGGTGCTGCAGCGCCTCAACGAAGTGGACGGACTGGAGCGTTTCCTCGGGCGCGCCTATCAGGGCTACAAGCGCTTCTCCGTGGAAGGCACCGATACGCTCATCCCCATGCTCGATGCCATGATCGACGCGTTGGGACGTGAAGGGGCCAACGAGGTGGTGATAGGCATGGCGCACCGCGGCCGTCTCAACGTGCTCACGAACGTGATGGGCAAGCCGTTCGAGGCGCTGTTCGCCGAATTTGAAGGGCACCACGAAGCGGCCGATGAGAACGCGACCGGCGACGTGAAGTACCACATGGGCTACAACGGCGCGCGCACGGTGGATGGCCGCGACGTGAAGCTGCGTCTCATGCCCAACCCGTCGCACCTCGAAGTCGTAAACCCGGTCATTGAAGGGGTAGTACGCGCGCTGCAGCGCGAGCCCGGCAAGCCGGGGGAGCGGAATGAGCATGTCGTGGTGCCGGTCGCCATTCATGGTGACGCCGCGTTTCCGGGCGAAGGCATCGTGGCGGAGACGCTGAACATCTCGCATCTCAATGCGTACCGCACCGGCGGTACGATTCACATCATCGTGAACAATCAGGTCGGCTTCACCACCGACCCGTCCGATGCGCGCTCCACGTATTACTCGTCGGATCTCGCCAAGGGATTCGAAATCCCCATCTTCCACGTCAACGCCGACGACGCCGAGGCGTGCATCATTGCCATGCGGCTGGCGTGCGCGTACCGCGCGACGTTCAAGAAGGATGTACTGATCGATCTGGTGGGCTACCGTCGTCATGGGCACAACGAAGGCGATGAGCCCATGTACACGCAGCCGACGCGCACGGCGGCCATTCGGAAGCATCCCACAGTGCCGCAGGTCTGGGCCAGCCGTCTGGTGCGCGAAGGGGTGATGGGCACCGATGATGCTGCCGCGGTCGAGCAGGCGGTGTCGCAGCGGTACGCCGAGATTCACAGCCGCTTCAAGCAATCGCTGCTGGGCAGTGAAAAGCATGCGCCGTGGCCGGCCGAAGCGGTGGTCGTCCCCAAGCCGGTGGTCACCGCGCTGCCCGCTGAACGGCTGCACTTCGTCAACGAGTCGCTGCTGCAGTGGCCGGCCGACTTTGCGGCCAATCCCCGCCTGGCCAAGCAGCTGGAACGTCGTCGCGACACGATGGGCGAGCAGGGTGGCATTGAGTGGGGGCACGCGGAAGCGCTGGCCTTTGGCTCGTTGCTGCTCGATGGCATGTCGGTGCGCATTACCGGGCAGGACGCCGAGCGCGGGACCTTCTCGCACCGGCACTCGGTGCTGAATGATGTGAATACCGGCCGCAAGTACGCGCCGCTGGCCAACATTCCCGGCGCCAAGGGCGCGTTCGAGGTCTACAACTCGGCGCTCTCCGAAACCGCCGTCATGGCCTTCGAATACGGCTACAGTGTCATTGCGACCGATACGCTCACGCTGTGGGAAGCGCAGTTCGGCGATTTCGTGAACGTGGCGCAGCCGATCATCGATCAGTTCATTGTGGCCGACCGCGCGAAGTGGGGGCAGGACAGTGGATTGGTGATGCTGCTGCCGCACGGCTACGAAGGGCAGGGGCCGGAGCACTCCAGCGCCCGTCTGGAGCGCTTCCTGCAGCTGTGTGCCGAAGGGAACATGACGGTGGCTTACTGCAGCACGCCGGCGCAGTACTTCCACTTGTTGCGTCGTCAGGCGTTGCGGAAGCACCGTCGTCCGCTGGTGTGCATGCAGCCCAAGTCGTTGCTGCGGTTGCCGCAGGCGGCGTCGCGGTTGGATGACCTGGTGCAGGGCGCGTTCCAGCCGGTCATTGATGATCCCATGACGGCGCAGCATCGCGACGAAGTGCGGCGCATCGTCTTCTGCACGGGCAAGCTGTACTACGATCTCGCGCTGTCGCCGTCGCGCAATCCGCAGGTGGCACTGGTGCGTGTGGAAGAGCTGTATCCGTGGCCGCACGAGGAGATCCAGCGCATCATGGATCTGTATCCGGCGGTGGAGCAGGTGGTGTGGGCGCAGGAAGAACCCAAGAATCAGGGCGCGTGGACGTACGTGCAGCCGCGGCTGCGCGCGTCGGCCGGTGCCGCCGTTGGGGTGCGCTACGTGGGCCGACCCGAGCGGGCCAGTCCGGCGGAAGGCTTTGCCGATGCGCACCAGGCCGAACAGGCACGCATTGTGGCGATGGTGATGGATACGGGTGAAGTGCTGGACGCACGCCCGGCCATGACCGCTACTCACTGAGAGCAAACACCATGCAGATGGCTTCGTTGAAGAAGCTGATGATGAGCGCCGCGGCCATAGCCGCGGCGTTCGTCGCTCAGCCCCTCGAGTTGACCGCACAGGTCGCTCCCGATCGCGGTGCGGCCGCACTGGGGTCCGTGTTGGCGGGTATTGGCACGACATCGCGCGTGCTCACGGTGGCGGCCCACCCTGACGACGAAGACACGCCCATGATTGCGTGGCTGGCCAAGGGACGCCACGTGGAGACGGCGTACCTCTCGCTCACGCGTGGCGACGGCGGGCAGAACCTCATTGGGAACGAGCTGGGCGAAGCGCTGGGGGCCATTCGCACGCAGGAGTTGCTGGCGGCGCGACGCATTGACGGCGCCACGCAGTACTTCACGCGCGCCTACGATTTCGGGTTCAGCAAGAACGCCGAAGAGACATATCAGCACTGGCCCAAAGACAGCATTCTGGGCGATGTGGTGCGCGTGGTGCGGGCGTATCGGCCGCACGTGATGATTGCGTTTTTCAGCGGGACGCCGCGTGACGGACACGGGCATCACCAGGTGAGCGGGCTGCTGGCGCGCGAAGCGTATGACCTGGCCGGCGATACCGTGCGCTTTCCGGTAAAGGACTTCGGGGTGCCCTGGACGCCGCAGAAGTTTTATCGCAGTGCCCGCCAGACTCCCGACAGTGCCACGTTGCGGGTGAATACCGGTGAGTACGATGCCTTGCTGGGGCGGTCGTACTACGAGATTGCGGCGGAGAGCCGGTCGCAGCACAAGAGCCAGGGGTTTGGCGTCTTGCAGCGGAAGGGCGTCATCTGGGGCTATCTATCGCGTGAGGCCTCGCGCGTGGGGCCAGCCGACGCGCGTTCGGAGCGCTCGCTGTTTGATGGCGTGGATACCACGTGGGCCCCGTTGCGGGCGCAGTTGCCGGCCTCGGCGCAGCCGGTGCTGGACTCTGCACTGAGTACGGTGCGAGACGCGCGCGCGGCCTACCGTGCCGATGCGCCAGCGCCGATGGTGCCGATATTGGCGCAGGCGTTGCGGCAGTTCCGCACGGTGCGCGGCAGCTGGCGCAGCGGCCCACCGCTGCTGATTGCCGGGCCTCCCGGGAGTCCGTCGAGCGTCGCGCGACGCCCGGCCGATGCTGCGCCGGCCGCGCTCTGGGATGCCCTGTCGACGACGGAAGAGCGCACCGAGCGGGCCCTCGTGCTGGCGGCGGGAGTGGTGGTGGAAGCCACGGCGCCACGAGCCACCTTTCCCGCGCGCGAACCGGTGAAGCAGGCGGTGAACGACTCACTGCCGGTCACGGTCACCGTGTTCAATCGCGGCACCACGCCGGTGCTGTTGCGCAACGCGAGTGTGTTCGGGCTGGGGCTGCGCCCGGGGGAAACGGGGGATCTCACGGTGGCGCCGGACAGTGCGGCCACGCTCAATCGGTGGGCGGTGGCATTCGTCTCGAACAGTCCGTGGTGGCGCGTGTACGGCCGCAAGCAGCAGGACTGGTTTCAGGCGCCTATCGATGCACGCCACGAAGAACAGCACCAGGAAGAGCGCGCGTCCATCGTGCAGGCGCGCCTCGAGATTGCGGGGCAATCGGTGGCGGTGAATACGCCGGTGGTGTATCGCTACGCCGATCCCATCAAGGGCGATATGCAGGTGCCGGTGAGTGCGGTGCCGGGCATTACGATCAATCTCGCGAGCGTCATGGAATACATCCGCGCCGGCGTGCCGGTGGAGCGGTACATCCCGGTACGCATACAGTCCAGTTATCCGCACGAGACCACGGTGTCGGTGCAATTGGAGCTCCCCGCGGGACTCAAGGCTGACAGCACGGAGCGTGTGCGCACGCTGGCCGCCGACGGCAGTACCATCCTGCAGTTCCGTGTGCGGGGGATGGTGAAGGAAGGGCAGCAACAATTGGTGGCGCTGGCGTTGCACGACGGTGCCATGAGCACGAGCGGCGCATACCTCATCAACTACGATCACATCACGCCCATGCGCCTGTACGGAGCGTCGGGGATGTATCTGTCGGCGGTGAATGTGAAAATCCCACCGCGCGCCCGGGTGGGCTATATCGCCGGCGTAGGCGACAAGGGGATCGAAGCGTTGGAGCAGCTGGATATTGCCGTGGAGAAAATTGAGCCGTCCATGGTGTCGGCCACCAATCTCTCGCGCTTTACCAGCATTGTGGTGGGACCGCGCGCTTACGAAGCCAGTGAGGCACTGGTACGCAATAATCCCCGGCTGCTGGAGTACGCCCGGCAGGGTGGTACGCTGGTGGTGCAGTATGGTGCGCAGAATATGAACGCGCTGCCGGGCATCACGCCGTATCCGCTGCAGTGGGCACCACGCGCCGCGCGCGTGACCATGGAAACGGCACCGGTCACGGTGCTGCAACCCACGCATCCGCTGCTCACGTTCCCCAATCGTATTGGTGCGGTAGACTGGGAAGGATGGGCGCAGGAACGCGCGACCTACATGCCGAGCACCATCGACAAGCGGTATACGTCGCTGCTGCGGATGAACGATCCGGACGAGCCCGCGAACGACGGCGCACTGCTGGTGGCACCGGTCGGCAAGGGGCGCTACGTGTACGTCACGCTGGCGCTGTTCCGCCAGCTACCGGCGGGGGTGCCCGGGGCGGCGCGGTTGTTGGCGAATTTGGTGGGGGGAGGGGTGGTCCTGCAGTAGACAATGCGGTTTGGGTTGCCTGGAACCGCGGTTCGGGTTTGGAACGTCCACTGCAGTATTGGAAGACACCTGCGGTTCTGGACTGCCACTGCAGTTGAGGTGCCCCGCAGTTGAGGTCTGTATGGAAGCGCCCGCCGGCTTTGCCGGGCGGGCGCATTCCTTTGGTGGCTGTCTCACTTCAACTGCAGTGGCCGGTACATCAACCACCAAGAACGTGCCGCCCCGGCGAAGCCGGGCGGCACGTTCCGCAGCGACCCGAACCGCTGTGCTCTTCAACTGCGGTGGCAGTCCAGAACTGCAGGAGTCTTCCAATACTGCAGTGGCAGGTCTATACCTGAACCGCAGTGGCAGTTTCTGCTCGACCGAGGCTGAGTGCCCACCCCACTACCACCACCACCACGGCACCAATCACGTTGTGCCAGAGGAAGCTGACCTGGGGGGCCCCGAAACTGACGGCGGCTACAACGGCCATGCCGGCCAGCAGGCCAACGAACGCGCCGATGGCGCGGGTCCGCTTGATCATCGCCAGCAGGAAGACACCGAGGATGGAGCCGTAGAAGAAGGATCCGAACCGGTTGACCACCTCGATGAGTGACCCAAGCGTGGCGGCGTAGGTCGCCACTACCATGGCAAAGACGCCCCAGATGGCGGTGCTGATGCGCCCCACCTTGAGAAAGTGGGCGTCGCTCGCCTCCGGCTTGTACCACCGCTGATAAAAGTCCACCACACTGGCCGTGGCGAGGGAATTCAGCTCCGCGGCAATACTCGACATGGCGGCCGCCAGCACGGCGGCGAGAAAGACTCCGGCAAAGCCAAGCGGCAGATGATCGAGCACCAGCCGCGGAATGATGTAGTTCACGTCGCGTGAGCTCTCCCCGGTGGCCTCGGTGACCGCCGCCAGTGCCTCCTTCCGCACCACATCCACCTGATCGTTGTGCGCCTTGAACGTATTCAGGGGTGCCGAGCCGTGTACGGTGGCGGCCTCACGGGCCGCCTGATCGCGCGCCGACAACGCGGCGGTATACCGCGACGCCAGCGCGGCATACGCCGCCGGCCGCTGTTCCCGCAGCATGGCATCGTGGCGTGGATTGTACAGCATCGGGGCCGGTGAGAAGGTGTAGAACAGAAACACCAGCACGCCGATGATCAGGATGAGCGCCTGCAGCGGAATCTTCCAATAGGCGCTCATCAGGAGCGAGCTGCGGGCTTCGTCCACCGAGCGGGCCGCGAGATAGCGCTGCACCTGACTCTGGTCGGTGCCGAAGTAGCTGAGCATGAGGAACGTGCCGCCCAGAATGCCTGACCAGAACGTGTAGGTCTCCGTAAGTGAGAATGAAAAATCGAAGACGCGCAGGCGGCCCGTGGCGCCAGCAATATGGAAGGCCTCATCGAGTGGTACGGGGAGCCGCCACACCAGGACCACGACAATGGCCAGCAAGGCGGCGACGATGATCACCATTTGCTTCACGTCGGCCCACGCAACGGCCTCGACGCCCCCAAGCACTGTGTACCCAATGGTGGGCACCCCGATGAGCAACACGCACCAGGTCAGGTCCCAGCCAAAGATGGCACTCAACACCACACTGGGGGCCGCGATGATGGTCCCGGCGGACATCCCCCGCGACAGCAGGAAGAGCAGAGACGTGAGCGAACGAGTCTTGGCGTCGAACCGACGCTCGAGATACTCGTATGCGGTATACACCTTTGCGCCGTGCAGAAAGGGGACCAGCGTCACCCCCAGCAGCACCATGGCAATGGGCAACCCAAAGTAGAATTGCACGAAGCGCAGGCCGTCCGTGGCGCCCTGCCCCGTCGTGCCAATGAGCGTCACCGCGGACAGCTGCGTCGCCATCACGCTCAGGCCGACGGCCCACCAGGGGAGGCTCCGGCTGGCGAGAAAATACCCCTCGATGTTCTTGGTGCCGCGTGTCCGGCGGAGGCCGTCAAAGACCACCACGAACAGATACACCGCGACTATGACCCAGTTGATCCAGTGCATCGTGAGGCGGTCAGAGCGTATACCGTGACTGCATGAGCCACAGGAGGGCGAGGGTAATGCCCTGAATGACCAGGACGCGGATGAGCGTACGCTTGAATTGCGACATGCCCCAAAGGTACAGGGAAACCCGCATCGTCGTGATGACGACCGTTACACGGCGAGCATACGCTTTTGTCACCGGCCGATCCTCGGACGGGCGCGAGGGGCCAGAGGACTCAGGATTTGGTTCTGGCGTTTGACCACCGGGACCAATACGCGCTACAATACAGTGGTTTCTGCTTTGCGGAAACGATCGCGTCCTCCGGGCAGGCTCAGTCGCAACGGTGCCACTGACGTATCGGATGGCGCCCTCAGCTATGCGATGACCCAACCTCTCAGCTCGGCAGACTTGATGCAGGACGGCTCCGAACGCGAGCGTGCGCGCCTTGGCGCACTGCTCGAATCGTTGCCATCAGCTGCCGCGCTCTTCCGACACGATGGATACGCCATCACGGTCAATACGCGCGGGCGAGCCATGTTTGTCGTGGATCCGCTGGCGCCCATTGTTGCGCAACACGCGAACGTGATGCTGCAGCCGTTTGGTCCCGCGGCGCAGGAAGCCATTCGCTTTGCTTCGAACGGTCGTCCCACGGAAACCATGCTGGTGCCGTTCGGTCGCGATGGACGCATGGCCGATATGCGTGTCCTTGTGTTCGATCATGACTTGCTGCTGGTCTCGGCGGTGGACGTCACGGCGCGCGAACAGGAACGCGTGCACGCCACGCGCGCGGAGCGGGAGTTGCGGGCGTTGTTCGATCTCACGCCGTCATCGGTGCGTGTCGTGGATGTCACCGGTCGTCTGCAGCAGGTGAACGACAACGCCTCCCGCGAGCATGAGGACCGTCAGCCGGTCACCGTGCGCGAGCTGTGGGAAATGGACGCCCCGCATGATGTGGTCCACCATCGCCCGCTGTCGTTTCTGGATACCCCGGCCATGCGGGCGCTGGCTGGGCAGACGGTTCGTCGACAGCTGTTGGAAGTGCGTCGTCAGGGGGGGCGCCGCGTGGTGGAGTCGTACGCGGCACCCATGCATGGTGAAGATGGACGCATTGTTGGCGTGCTGCTGCTCGATCGCGATGTCACCGACCGCGAACGGCTCGAAAAGATTCTGCACGATCAGGAAGGCGAACAGCGCGCCCTCAGAGCACAGGTGTCGCAGGATGAGCGGGAGTTGGAGCGCCTGGTGGAAGAGCGCTCACGGGCGTTGCTGGCCTCGCAGGAAGAGCAGGTGCGCGAGCGCCGTCTCTCCGCCGTGGGACAGCTGGCGGCCGGCGTTATGCACGATGTGAACAACGCGCTGAATCCCATCATGGCGGCCGCGTATCTGCTGCGACATCACGCCGAGTCGCCGGAAGCGGTACGCGACTACGCCGACCGTATTCGCAAGGCCGCCGAGATTGGCGCAGCCACGGCATCGCGAGTGGGACGGTTCATTCGTCAGGAGCCCGTGCACCCTGGCGGCGATGTCGAAGTCGATCTGTCGCTCCTCGCCGAGGAAGTCCTGGACCTTACCGAGCCCATGCGGCTGCAGCGGTCGAGTGAAAGCCGCGAGGTCCGCATCGTGCGTATGTTCACGGAGGGCGCCATTACCCGGGGGCTCCCCGGGGAAATTCGTGAAGCGCTGCTCAACCTCGTGCAAAACGCCATCGATGCCATGCCGGACGGCGGCACGCTGACGGTGCGCACGTCGGTGGAGGGGAGTGATGCCTGCATGGCTGTGCGCGACACTGGGGTAGGAATGACGGCGGACGTTCGTGAACGGGCCTTCGAGCCATTCTTTACGACGAAGGGGGCCAAGGGCTCCGGCCTTGGTCTGGCCGAAGTGTACGGCATTGCGCGTCGCCATCGCGGCACGGCGACCATTTCATCCGTGCCGGGCCGCGGCACTGAAGTCATGGTGCGCTTTCCGCTGCAGAAAGCGGCCGCGCCTGAGGTCGCCGCACCGGAAGAGATTCTCCCCACCCGCCCCAACCGCATTCTGGTGGTGGAAGATCACGACGACGGTCGGGAGTTCCTGCGCCGCATCCTGCAGGGAGACGGGCACACCGTGGTGGCGGTCGCCAGCTGTGCCGACGCCCGGCAGGCCCTTGCGTCGTATTCGTCCCAGCCAATTGATCTCATGCTCACCGATGTCGGTCTCCCCGACGGCAACGGATGGGAGCTTGTGAAATTCGTCAAATCGCACTACCCCACCATTCGGGTGGGGGTCATAACCGGCTGGGAGCCAAGTGTTGGCCCCGAAGAGGCCGATGGTGCGGAATTCGTGCTGCGCAAACCGTTGCGGGCACCTGAACTGAAGGCCCACATTGCCGGGACGCATGCTCCCGCATCACCAACCGAGTAAAATCATGTCGGAATTGCCCTCCACGATCCGCGTCCTGGTTGCCGAAGACAATGCGCTCGAGCGCTCCACCCTGGTGGACCTCCTGAGTGCGCTCGGGCACATGGTCGTTGCCGAAGTGGACAGCGGTACGGAAGCCATTGAAAAGGCGCAGCAATTCACCCCCGACGCCGTGCTGCTCGACATGCACATGCCCGGCGCCACGGGAGTGCAGGCGGCGGAAGGCATCGCCAGTGCGCTGCCAGGAACGGCGGTGGTGCTGATCACGGGCGACTTGTCGCTCACGCTGTCCACGGCGGATGTGCTGCGCTCGACCGCGGTCGCGCTGCTGCCCAAGCCAACCCCGCCCACCACGCTCGACGCCACGCTGCGCATGGCCGTGACCCGGGCTCGCGAGCTCCTGGCCGCCCGCCGCGAAGCGGCTGAGGCCAAGGAGCAGCTGGAAAACCGCAAGCTCATCGAGCGGGCCAAGGGCATCCTGATGCGCCGCACCGGCAGCAGCGAGCAGGAAGCTTATCGCATCATGCAGCGTTCCAGTCAGGATCGCAGCGTGCGCATGGTGGATATTGCCCGTGCGGTCATTGACAGCGAACCGGGCATGAAGAGCTGACGGTTACGACATGGGCTTGAGCGGCCCCGCCACCTGCTTCACCAGCTGATACAGAAAATCGAGCCCATCGTAGAACGCCTTGACGCGCAGCTTCTCATCGCGGCCATGCGCGTTGGTTTCGCCGGCGGCGGAGAAGATGCCGCTCACGCCGTAGGTGGGAATGCCAGCGGCCCGTAGACGGTAGCCGTCGGTGGCGCCGGTGCTCATGGTGGGAATGACCGGCACTCCGTTGAACATCTGCTTGGTGAGCGCTGTCGTTGCCTGCAGCAAGGTGGCGTTGATGGGCGCCGGTGCGCCATCCATGCGATCGGCACGATCACCGGCAATCTGCACTGTGCTGTCGCCAACGACGCGTTGCAGGACGGCCTTGACCGCTGACGCCTTGCTGGTGGGCGCAATGCGGCAGTTCACGTTCGCCGAGACAAACTGCGGCAACGCGTTGGGAGCATGCCCGCCATTCAGCATGGTGGCCACACAGGTTGTGCGCAGCATGCTGGCGTAGCGCGGATCGGTGCTGATAATCCGTGCCGCCGCCGTGTCGGCCGGGTTGGCCGACAGCGCCCGCATGGCCGCCGCCAACGACGGCATTTCCACCTTCGCCGTTTCCTCAAAAAACGGACGCGTCACCTCGTTGAGTTCGACAGGGAACGTGTACTGCTGAATTTTGAGGAGCGCGGCGGCCAGCGAATAGATCGCGTTGTCCTTCCGCGGGACACTGGAGTGGCCGCCGGTGTTTCGCACCGTGAGTGTGAAGTCGGCGTAGACCTTTTCCGCCGCCTGAATGGAGTGAAACAGGGGCTTGTCGTCGGGGCCCAGTGACCCGCCGCCTCCTTCGTTGATGGCGTATTCGGCGTCAATGAGTTCCTTGCGGTTCTCAATCAGCCAGGTGACCCCATTGGCATCTCCCCCTTCCTCGTCGGCCGTGAGGGCGAGGATGAGATCGCGCTCCGGTACCCACCCCTCCTGCTTGTAGCGCAACAGGTTGGCGGTGAGAATCGCGGCCATGCTCTTGTCGTCGGCCACCCCGCGGCCCAGGAAGTAGCCGCTCTCCTCGCGCATCACGAAGGGGTCATTCGCCCAGTCGCTGCGCTTGGCCTGCACCACATCGAGGTGGGCGAGCAGCAGAATGGGTTTGCCCCGTCCGCGTCCGCGGTAGCGCACGACCAGGTTCTGTTTGGCTGGTTTGTCGGCCGGGCCCACCAGATGGATGTCAGCGGCCGGGAAGCCGGCGGCCTTGAAACGAGCCGCCACGGCTTCCGCCGATTTGGTCACGCTGCCCACGGAGTCAGCGGTGTTGATCTCCACCATTTCGCGGTAGATGGCGCGGGCCGCCGCCTGCTGCGGAGTGAGTGTGGTGGGCGCACCCGGTGCCGGGCGCAGAATGGGCTGGGCGGCGGCCGCGCTGGACGTCGCGGCAAGCAGCAGAACGGTTATCACGGGGCGAGCGGCGGGACGCATACGGGCGGGCTTGAAGGGTGAGGCGCGAAGCAGTCGGTCAGAAACATCGGGGCCGGGACGCCGCCGCGCCAATGGCCTGGGAGAAGGTCAAACCCCAACACGACGACGCCCCGCGCCGTACATTGGGCAGTCCCCCAACCCCGCCTATGTCCAGATCACGTCGCGACTTTCTGAAGACTGGCGCTACCGTGGCCGCCGGAACGCTGGTTGCCACCTCGCCGCTGATGGCCGAGTCGTCCCGACTCGTCATTCCCTCCGCCGACCTGCCCCACGCCGATGACCCGGTCATCAAGGCGCTCATGCAGGTGGCCCTCGATACTGCCAAGTCCGGCGGTGCCAGCTACGCCGATGTACGCGTGGCCGCGCGCCGACAGCAGAACGTCAACACCCGCGATCGTATCGTGCAGGGGGTGAGTGACACCGACACCTTCGGGCTTGGCGTACGCACGCTGGTCGATGGCGCGTGGGGCTTTGCCGCCACCAGCCGTCTGGATAAGGACAGCGTGGCCAACGCCGCCAAGGCGGCCGTAGGGCAGGCCCGTGCGAATCGTGCGTCGCAGCTGCGGCCGGTGCAATTGGCACCAACACCCGGCAACCAGGTGGGCGAGTGGAAGAGCCCCATCAAGACCGATCCGTTCACGGTGCCCATCACCGACAAGGTGGCCTACCTGCTCGCCGCCAACGAAGCGGCGCTCAAGGTAAAGGGCATCCGCAACGTGAATTCGAGCATGTTCTTCCTGCGCGAAGAGAAGACGCTCATGACGAGCGACGGATCGTACATCGTGCAGACCATCTATCGCACGTCACCCAGCATGACGGTGACGGCGGTGAGCCCCGACTTCCGTGACTTCCAGTCGGTGCAGGGGAACGAGATTGCCCCCATGGGGCTGGGCTACGAACACGTGGTGGACAGCAAGCTGGCCGAACATGCGCCGCGCTGGGCCGAATTGGCCGTACAAAAGCTGAGTGCCAAGCCGGTGGAGCCCGGGCGCTATGACCTGCTGCTGCACCCGTCCAACTTGTGGCTCACGGTGCACGAAGTCATTGCGCACCCCACGGAGCTCGATCGTGCGTTGGGCTTTGAAGCCAACTATGCGGGCACGAGCTTCATTGCCCCGCCCAAGGATGTGCTCGGCAAGCTGCGCATTGGTACTGACTTGCTCAACATCGTCGGTGATCGTGAGCAGCCCGGCTCGCTGGGCGCCATTGGCTGGGACGACGAAGCGGTGAAGCCGGTGAAGTTCGACATCATCAAGGACGGGGTGTTCGTGGATTATCAAACCACGCGCGAACAGGCCACCATGATGAGCGACTATTACCAGAGCCAGGGCAAGCCGGTACGCAGCTACGGCTGTTCGTACGCACAAAGCTGGGCTGATGTGCAGTTCCAGCGTATGCCCAATGTGAGCATGGTGCCCGGCAAGAACGACGATACGTGGGAGAGCATGATTGCCAAGATGGACAAGGGCATTGCCATTGTCGGCGATGGCTCCTTCTCCATTGACCAGCAGCGCTACAACGGACAGTTCGCCGGCCAGGTGTTCTACGAAGTGAAGGGCGGCAAGATCGTCGGACAGCTCAAGGATGTGGCGTACCAGTTCCGCACGCCGGAGTTCTGGAAGTCGCTCAAGGCCATTGGTGGCCCGAAGAGCTATCACCTGGGTGGCGCGTTTGGCGATGCCAAGGGTCAGCCCGGTCAGTCCAACTCCGTGAGCCACGGCTGCGTGCCGTCGCTCTTTCAGCAGGTCAACATCATCAACACCGGGAGGACGGCATGAGCGACTTGGCTCCCCGGTCACTCTTTGCGCCGCCCAGCATCCTGTCCCGTCAGGAAGCGCAGGAAGTGGCGCAGCGTGTCCTGCGAAATTCCCCCGCGCCGGAAACGCGCGTGAGCATCAATAGCGCCGCGCGCGCCGATACGCGTTTCGCGCTCAATCAGGTGACCACGTCAGGCGAAAATCAGGATACGCAGGTCACCATCACTGCGTACGATGGCAATCGTGCCGCGAGTGTGAACACCAACCGTCTTGACGAAGCCTCGTTGGCGGCGGCAGCCAAGCAGGCGTACGAGATTGCCAAGCTCGTGCCGCCCAACCCCGAGCGTATGCCGGAGTTGGGGGGGCAGGAGTATCCGCCCATGCGGGAGCGGCAGATGTCGTTGCCCACGCCGGAAGAGCGCGCGGCCGCCGCGAAGATCGTCACCGAGTTGGCGCGCAAGAACGAGCTGATTGCCACCGGCTTCATCGAGTGCCGTGCCGGCGCGAGTGCGCTGGCCAACTCCAAGGGGTTGTTCGCGTACGACGCCACGTCGTCGGTGACGATGACGAGCACGGTGCGCTCTCCCGATGGCACGGGCTCCGGCTGGGCCTGCACGGACGGCAATAGCTTCGCCGATCTTGATCCGCAGACGCTGGCTGTCACGGCGGTACAGAAGGCCAAGGATTCGCGCAGCCCGGTGGCCATTGAACCGGGACGGTATACCACCATTCTTGAGCCCACGGCGGTAGGCAACCTGGTGCAGCTCATTGCCGGTGCCATGCAGGCGCGCGCCGCCGACGAAGGGCGCTCGTTTTTCACCAAGCCTGGCGGCGGTAACAAGATCGGACTCAAGGTCGTGGACGATCGCGTTACGCTGCTCACCGATCCGGCCGATTCGCCCAGCCTCAACGGCGGCTACGACGAAGATGGTCTGGCGCTGGAAAAGGTTGTGTGGATTGAGAACGGCGTGGTGAAGAATCTCAATTACGATCGCTACTGGGCCCAGAAGCAGGGCAAGCAGCCCACGCGCGCCGGAGGCGGCGGGTTCCGCGGCGCCGGTCGTTCGCTGCGCATGATGGGCGGCACGTCGAGTGTGGCCGACATGGTGAAGAGCACTGAACGTGGCGTGCTGGTCACACGCTTCTGGTACATCCGTCCGGTGGATGCCCGCACGATTCTGTACACGGGGCTCACACGCGACGGCACGTTCCTCGTGGAGAACGGCAAAGTCACGCGCCCCATCAAGAACTTCCGCTTCAACGAAAGTCCCATCTTTTTCCTGAATAATCTCGACGCCATGGGGCCCAGCATCCGCATCAACGCCAGCGAAAACCTTGGCGCAGGCGGAGCGGTGTACATGCCCGCCATTAAGGTGCGGGACTTTACCTTCTCGTCGCTCTCAGACGCCGTATAAAACTACGAAACAGCGTCATGGTTATGGGTTATCGGGTCACCGGGTACCTGCGGATAACGGCAATTCCCGCAGGTACTCGATGACCCGATAACTCATGACCCATAACGTTTTTACGGAGTTAAACGGCCTGTACGAAGACGCACCCTGCCTGTTGTGCGAGTACGTTCGCAAAAATGCCGCTCGGTTGCATGATGACGCCCGGGACGAGCATGCTCATGGCCTTCTTGCGTGATTCTGCCGCATCCAGCTTGTCCTGCTTCTGGATCATGCTCACCACCGAGCGGAAGGCGAGACCACACCCCAGCGCAATGGCACCGGCTCCGATCTGCTGGTCGAGCATATAGGCACGCATCGTCGGCGGAACATCCTTCCCGGGAGCTGGGAGGACGGGGTTGTGCAGAAGCGTCTTCTCGTCGTCGTCCTTGAGCTTTTCGGCTTCACCCACTCCGTAAGTGGTCCAGAAGTCCTGACTCATGGCGAGAAAAATGGCGTTGTGCCGAATGACCATGACGCTCGATAAGCCGCCGGCCGGCACCTTGAGCACGTCGGTGAACTGGCGCTGCCAAATGCCCGAACGCAGTACGCCTACGCCACCTTCGACTTCCGGAATGTCGAACATGGCCTTGTGGGTCCCCGTGATCTTCTTGACCCACGTGGTGTCCCACGGCTCAGCCTGCTGCTGTTCCCATTCGGCAGCGTGATCAAACGTGAAGGACGAGTGGCCGCGTGAGGCCACGCCGCTGCCACCCATGGCAACCGAAGGGAACACCGCCAGTCCGGAGGCAGTGAGACCCGCGTGCTTCAGGAAATCGCGACGGGCGGTGGACATACGTCGTTCTCCAAAAATGAAGGCAGCATGAAGGCCACATGGCGACACGATGTATTGCAGATGCTGTGTCGTTGAACCTATGGCCAGATTGATGTGTCAGTGCACATGATGGCGCCGTGCGGGACAAATGTCACGCCCATTGCCGTTCATTTCTCCCTTCCTCCCTCCCACCAATGCGTCGCGGACCCGTTCCTCGCGGGAATGCCGGTGTCGCGTTCACCCTCCTGATTGGTGGTGTAGCCCCCATGGGAGTGCAGGCTCAGACGACGGTCCCGCCACCCCGGCCGCCAGCTGCCGCGGCGGCCGCCGACACCACGGTCGTGACTGCGGCCCCCAACGATGCGCAGGATCGTTCAGCGCAAGCTGGCACGAACGTTCGCGTTGCTGTTGCCGCGTGTGTGGCCAAAACACCGCTTGCCGTCGCATTGATCTGACGTATCGCGCTCCAACCGTGGCGCCCGCCATTGAATGGAATCTGTTTCACTTTTGGCTCGCAGTATCTGCACAACACGCGCTTGAACAGTTACTACGGTTGTGAAAATCCACGGCGGTTATCCCCGCCCTTTCATCCACTTCACCCGCGAATAGGCCACTGCGAACCCGGCGCGTTGGGCATTCTTTTGTGACGAGCTGCCGGGCGCGGCTCCCATCATGGCGAGGTCGCATCCTGCGGCATGGGCGTAGGCGAGACGCGCGTCGAGGAGGGCACGCTGGGCGCCGCGGTTCCGTGCGTGGGGGAGCGTACTGGCGCCGGCAAAGAGGGCAACGCCCTCGTAGATGTGCAGGCCCCCGGTCGCGATGGCGTTGCCGTCCTCTTCCGCCATAAAACATATGGTACCCTGTGCGCGTGCATTGACGCGCCCCAGCGCGCGGACGAACTCGGCGACCTCGGCATGTTCGCCCCAGCCACCGGCAGCGATACTCGCCCAGTGGTCGGCTTCATCGGCCGACGTCACGCGGACAGTGATGGCGGTGGTTGGCGTTTCCACGACGGGCGCGCGCACGGCCTGCACCAACACGGTTGACCACTCCACCGCTTGGTAGCCGCGCGCCGCCAACAGCGACAGGATCACGGAGTCCGCCATCGGACTCACTTCATGGAAGACATCCGCGCCGCGCGCGCCAAAGAAGGCCTGCAGCGCGTCCATCTGTGCATCGGTGGGCGTGCTGAAGAGCCCCAGCCCAAAGGTCTGTGTGAGAGGCGATCCCACGCCATCGAACATGGCCCACGTGCCATCCACATCAATCCATTCCGCGCCCAGATCGGGGCTCAGGGAGGCTCGAGCCTCGACAAACGCCGCGTTGGCGTGAGCCTCCGTGCGTTCAAGGCGACGGGCGAGGGGCACATCTGCAAGGAGAAGCATGGGGGAAATATGCCTCTCGGGAGACGAACAGCGACCGCCTCAGATCATCTCCCTATATTGCACCCATGCTTCAGACCTTGCTTCTCCTTCGCGCGCTGCAGGAGATCGAACCGCCACGCGGGTATACCGGCGGAGGCGTCCCCAAGGGCGGCGTGATGATCATCGCCCTCATTTTGCTGTATTTCCTGCCGACGATGCTGGCGCATGCCGGCGGCAAACGTCGGAAGTTGAAGATCACGGCCATCAATGTGCTGCTGGGCTGGACCGTGATCGGATGGATTGCGTCGATGCTGATGGTGTGGGCCTACGAAGCGCCGTTGGAAGACGAGGAAACGTTGACCCCCTGAATCCGCTGGCCGCTGCTCACGGCACAAACAGACAGCTGGATTTCGCCGGTACCTGCACTGTGCTGCGGCCGCCGGCAACGACCGGGGCCCCACACACGCCAAGCGCATCCCGCCCCGCCATGGCGGACGGCACCACGACGGACACCGCTACCGTGTCGTTGTTGAGGGCCACCGTGGCGCGACCTCGCCGGAAAACAAACTGCTGATCCGTGACCACCAGATGCTCGGTGCGCGCGCGGCGCAGATCCGGCATGGCGGCGCGGGTGCGCAGCAGCGTCTGGACATGCTGCCAGACCGCCTGCTGGTCAGGTGTACGCCCGCTGGCTTCAAAGGCGTTCAAGGCATCACTCGTCCACCCGCCCGGAAAGTCCTTGCGATTGTCGGGGTCGGGGCCGCCGGGAATCGCAATCTCATCGCCGTAATACACCAGCGGCGTGCCACGCGTCGTGAGCACCGTCGTGAAGGCCAGCTTCAGCCCTGCCACTGTGGCCCCCTTTTCGCCCATGAAGCGCGAGACGTCATGCAGCCCCAGGAAGGGCATGAGCGCATCGGGCCGGTCGTAGAGGCGGTCGCGCATCAGCATCTGGGCAATCCCCTTGATGGGCTTGCCGCCAATGAAGGCGTCACGAATCGGATAGTACAGCGGGAAATCGAAGAGGAAGTCCACACCGGTGCGGATCCCGTCGTGCGTAGTGTTGGTCCCCTCGAAAAAACGGATCATGGCCGGATCCCCGTCAAACACTTCGCCGACCACACGCAGCGACGGATACTGCTTCTTGATGGCCGCCATCCAGTCACGCCAGAAGGCGACCGGCACATACGGCCAGGTGTCCTGCCGTATGCCATCCATCCCGCTCATCCCCACCCACCACAGCGTGTTCTGGATGATGTAGCGCGCGACTTCAGGGTCATCCTGATTGAAGTCGGGGAGAATGTTGATGAACCAGCCATCCAGCGTCGCGCGACGGAGCGAATCGTTCGCGTAGCTATTGGCCAAGGTCCATGTCTGCCACGTGTTGTCGGGATGCTTCGCCTGCGTCCCGTGGAACCACGTTGGGGTGGGTGCGTTCTTCACCCACGGGTGATACGGACCGGTATGATTGGCCACCATGTCCAGCACCACTTTGATGCCCTGCGCATGCGCAGCATCCACCAGCCCCTTGAAGTCGGCCATCGTGCCAAGGTGTTCATCCACCGCATACATGTCGGTGGCACCGTAGCCGTGATACCCAGTCGTGGGCTGCTTGTCGTACACCTCGAGCGTGTCCGTCCCATCGTTGTTGTCGTAGATGGGGTTCATCCAGATCGTGGTAATGCCAAGCTGCTTGAGATACGGCAGCTTCTGACGGACTCCGGCAAGGTCGCCGCCATGGTAGTAGCGTCCCTTGCTGCGATCCAGAATGGCCGGTGACTTGGCAGGCCGGTCGTTGGTGCTGTCACCGTTGGCAAACCGGTCGGGCATGAGGAGATACACCACATCGTCTACGCCAAAGCCCTGAAAACGCCCCAGCGTCGGCAACTGCGCTGATACCGTGAACGGCGCTTGCACACTGCCCTGCGCGGTCCGCAACGTGAGCGGGTACGCGCCAGGCGCGGTAGTCGGTGCAATCCGGACATCCACGAACGCGTAAGTGCCCTGGGCATTCACGGTCACGCGTCCGCACGCCAGTTTCGGACAGGTGACCCGCGCTCCGGAGAGATGCTGGCCGCGAATGAGCACCCGCACCGGGTTGATGGTGTGATTGGCCCACCAGTTGGGGGGCTCCACCTTCTCCACCTGCGGAGCCTGTGCCCCCACACTCGCGCTGGCGAGCACGCCGGCGCTCAGAGCGCAGGCGGATTGCCACCACAACCGCGATACCACTGCATGCCACGTCATCTCAGGCGGTCTCCTGCGGAACCTGTACTCGCAGCACCAGTACCGCGGCCAGCGCCATGAACGCCCCGCCAGCCACGACAGCCGCCATGCGGTTGTTGTTCAGCATGCTGTTCATCACCCAGCCAAAGCCCAGAGAGGCCACGATCTCGGGAATGACGATGAAGAAATTGAAGAGCCCCATGTACACGCCGGTCTTTCCCTTGGGCAGCGACGTGGACAGCATCACATAGGGCATGGAGATGGTGCTCGCCCACGCGATGCCCACGCCCACCATCGACAGCAGCAGCAGGTTGGGCGAGGTAATGACCGACACACTGCCCAGCCCCGCGGCACCGGCCAGCAGGCAGAGTGCGTGCGTGGTGCGTGGGCCGAAGCGCTTCGAGAGCGACGGCAGGAAGAACGAGAACAGGAAGGTGACGGCCGAGTAGGCGCCAAAGCACACCCCGCCCCACTCCACACCCTGCTGGTACCGCGGGTCACTGGTGTCGGTCGCGCCAAACACGTTGGTCGCCACCGCCGTGCCGAAGTACAACCACATGCAGAAGAGTCCCAGCCAGGTGCACACCTGCACCAGCGCCAGCTGCTTCATGGTGGTGGGCATGGCCTTGGCGGCGGCGACAATGTCACGCACGCCGGCGGCAAAACCGGCACTCGCCGCCTTTTCCCGCTCGAACGCCGCCAGATCCTCCGGCGGCTTCTCCTTCGTGGTGAGCACCGTGTACATCACCGCGCCGAAGAAGGCGAAGGCACCGACATAAAACGAGAGGCGCACGGTGGTGGGAATCGTACCCGGTGTGCTGGCCGCGACGCCAAACCAGTTGGTGAGCATCCAGGGCATGGCCGACGCAATCACCGCACCCAGCCCAATGAACAGCGACTGCATGGCAAAGCCACGTGTCCGTTCGTTGGCGGGGAGCAGATCGGCCACAAAGGCGCGGAACGGCTCCATGGAAATGTTGATCGATGCGTCGAGAATCCAGAGCAATCCGGCCGCCATCCACAGCGTACTGCTGTTGGGCATGGCAATGAGCGCCAGCGAACTGAGAATCGCCCCGATCATGAAGAACGGTCGGCGACGCCCCCACCGGGGCGACCACGTGCGATCGCTCAGGTGCCCAATGATGGGTTGTACGATGAGCCCCGTGAGCGGCGCGGCCAGCCAGAGCATGGGGATTTCATCGGGCTTGGCACCAAGGTATTCGTAGATGGCACTCATGTTCGCCATCTGCAGTCCCCAGCCGAACTGAATGCCGAGGAACCCGAAGCTCATGTTCCAGATGGCCCAGAAGTTCGTGGGCGCACTGGTGGCGGGCGCAGCGGCGCCTGCAGCGGCAGTACCAGCGGCGGAAGCGCTCATCGTTCGTAGGTCGTCGTGAGCGTCCGCAGACGCTCGGTGAGATCGGGCGTCAACTGCGCCCAGGTAAAGCGGAAACCCCAATTGCCGGCCTGACGCCCCGGCAGGTTCATGCGGGCATCGCTCCCAACGCCCAGCACATCCTGCAACGGAACGAGCACCGTGCTGGCTACCGATGCCAGCGCGGCGCGAATGAGCACCCAATGCATCTCGTGGCCATCGGTCCCGAGGTAGCGTTTGGCGAAGTCCTTCTCCCGGGCCACCGCGTCGGCGGCGCGCGTGGAGTCGCCCTCACCGGTGGACTGCCACCAGCCCATGGTGGTGTCGTTGTCGTGCGTGCCGGTGTAGACCACCAGGTCGCGCACGTACCGATGGGGGATGAAGTTGGAATCCTGTCCGTCGAACGCGAACTGCAGAATGGCCATGCCGGGGTAGTGGAACTGCTCGCGCAGCGTCTCCACCTCCGGGGTGATGAGCCCAAGATTCTCCGCCACGATGGGCATGGGGCCCAACGCCGCCGTGAGCGCGGCGAAGAGTGAGGCGCCGGGGCCCTTCACCCAACGGCCATGCACGGCCGTGGGCGCATCACCGGCGATCTCCCAATAGGCTTCGAAACCACGGAAGTGATCCAATCGCACGAGATCAAACTGCTGCAGCCCGGCGCGCATGCGTGCGATCCACCACGAATAGCCGTCGGCCTGCATCCGCTCCCAGTCGTACAGCGGATTTCCCCACAGCTGCCCGGTTTCGCTGAAATAATCGGGCGGCACTCCCGCCTGCACCTTGAGTGTGCCGTTGGCATGGAGCTGGAACTGCGTGGGGTTGGCCCACACATCGGCAGAGTCGTGCGCTACATAAATGGGCACATCGCCCATGAGCTTGATGCCGCGGTCGCGACAGGCCTGCCGCAGCGCCTGATACTGGCCAAAGAACACGAACTGCTGCTTGTAGATCCGGTCAATTTCCGGTGCCAGCGTTGCCCGCCAGCTGCGCAACGCCTCCGGTTCGCGCTGCGCTGCGCCGGCATCCCACTGTGGCCACGCCACGCCGCCATGCGCCTGCTTGAGCGCCATGAAGAGCGCGTAGTCGGGGAGCCAGTGCGCCTGCTCCTGGACAAATCGGCGCACCTCGTCGGTGAACGGCACGGTGTCCAGCCACGCGGCGAGCGCCGCCTGCTTGGCCGGAATGACCGCCCCGAAGTCCACGACGTGCGGATTGCCCGACGTCGGCTCGCCGGTAAATCCGGGCACGTGAATGAGCAGCGGATTGCCGGCAAACGCGGAAAAGCACTGGTACGGGGAATCGCCGTAGCCGGTGGGACCGAGGGGAAGCACCTGCCAGATCTTCATGCCGGCATCGGCCAGCCACTGTACAAAGCGATGCGCGTCCGGGCCAAAGTCGCCAATACCGCCGGCGCCTGGAAGTGAAGTAGGATGAAGCAGAACGCCAGCGGCGCGGGGGAACAACATGCGGGTGGTGGTCAGAGGAAACGATTACTGGGGAAGTCGGGCCCACACGTACTGCACGGCCAGATCGGTGGTGCTCCAGAGTTGCACGTCACCCCCGCTGCCATAGCGCACCGGCTGTGGCCGGCCATTGGGAAACGCGTAACTCCACAATTCACTGCGAAAGCCGGACGCGGCGACGGCGTCACGTACTCGGGTAGCCGCCATGCGCAGCAGTTCGGCCGACGCCGCATCCTGGGTCAGTAACGGCAAATGGCTGGCCACGCCGAGCAGGAAGAGATTGACCTCGCGCCCCCACACCACTTTGGGGCCGTGGTAGGCATCGTCTACGAAGGCCTGCCAGATGGCCGGAGTCGCGTACGCGTCACTGGCCACCACCGCCCCTACGGCCGGCACCAGCAACCCCTCCGGATAGTCGCGGGCAAAGAGCGAGACATCGCGCACGAGGGCGGCTCGGCCGGCCCCGGTCACGGACGCCGTGCCCATCAAGCCATCAAGAAAGAGGCGGGTGGCAGGATCGCTGTTCGCCACGCCAATAGGCGCACCACGCGAATCCAGAGCGACGGCCAGAAACTCAAGGCCGGCACCACTCGGTGGAAAGGCGCGCCAGTAGGTCTGCTCTTCGGCGGGCATCGCGCGAACACGCGCCGCCACCCGTTGTTGCACTTCGGCCGGCGTGAGTCGGACGACGAACGCTTGCATCGCTCCCTGCCAGGTGATCCGCGCCTGAGTGAGTGCACTGCTGTCTCGCAGGTAGCGGGCCAGCGTGGGGCTGCGTTGCAGCGCCGGCGTTGTGGTCAGGGTCCTTGGCGTCAGCACCCCGATCGACGACAGCGCTCGCAGAATGCGCTGCATCGCGTCCAACGCGTGCGGGATGTAGATCGCGTTCACATCCATGGCGTACTTGCCATTGGCATAGCCGGCGCCGCTGTCGCGCCAGCTCTGCGCAAACCACCGCGGGGCACCGTCGTACGTATTCGCCGTGGCGTCGCGCGGCGCGAAGGCGACAAAGTTTTCCGTAACCGGGTTGGCCGCATACGGCGCGCTCCGGTCGGCGACCACCGCGAGTGCGGCCAGCATACGGGCCAGCCTTGTCTCGGTGCCTTCCCGGCCCAGCAGCCACGTGCGCTTGCGGGCCGGCGGAACGCGCGGATCCTCGAGATAGCGCGCCATCATGATGGGGAGCTGGTACTCGTCATCCACCATGTGATAGTTCTCGCGCGTCACCCGTCGGTCCCGCAGACGCTGCAGCGCCTGCGCACGCAGGGCATCGGCACGCGGCGCACGGGCGGTATCGGCCGCACGGAGCAGCGCCGTCGCTTCGGCGGCCGCTTCGCGGATCGCCTGGCCGCCCAGCGCCTCTTCGTGGCTTACTTCACCGCCTGCCGAGAGCTTGCGCAGCGCCGCGGCAATGACAAACTCGCTCATCTCGGGGCGCCAGATGGGTTGCATCATCAGCGCCGACACCAGCATGTCGCGTCCGAAGTACGTGGCGTAGGTGGGAAGCCCCGCCATCAGCTTTTCGCGGGACGCGAGCAACTCCACCCCGGTGATCTGACGCTCAATCCAGCGCGATCGCGTGGCATCACCGCGTCGCTGCATGTCGCCCGCCCACGCCAGGAAGTCATCGGTAAAGATCTCCTGACGGGTCAGTGGCGAGAGGGCTCGGCCGGTCGTGCTCACCGTTACGCGGAAGTGCAGTGGTGCACCCGAGGTGGTGCGCAGGACGACCTCCTCGCTCCGCGCCGATGCCAGAGCGGTCCCACGGAGCGGGGTAATGGTCACGCGCATCGTGTCGAGTGCGTCCAGCGAGAGCTGCTCGATGCTGGCGTCACCGGCGGCAGCGGCCGTGCCGGCGCGCGGCGCAACAAGTGAGGGCGTGACGCGCCGGCGCAGAGCGTCCACGGACGAGGCCCGTAACAGCACCAGGGCCTGGCGTTGCACCGCGGGCGATTGAGCGGCCACCTGCTGCAGCAGCTGCACAAACTCCGGCACGGCATAGGGCGCCTCGCTGAACGGCCTGGCGTGCTCCTTGAAATACTGCACATCCCGTTCGATCCGCATGGAGCCGAGGACGAACCGCCCCAGGTGCAGGGCGGACGCGCTGCTGCGCACCTCGTAGCTCAGGGTCTTGCGCCGCCCCGTCTTGGCCACCTGGGCGCCGGCACTTTCCCACTGCAGGTCGGCCGCCGCGCCGCGGGGATCGCGGACGGAAAATCCGATGCTTTCGTTTTCCCCGTTGGCGAACAGGTGTACGACTCGCCCCTCGCGGCGATCGAGATAGATCTGGAGGGTATTGCGTTCCGCGTCTCGGAAAAATCTGGTGGTGTATCCGGCGTACGCGGCACTGTCATCGAGTCCAGGCTCCGGAAAGGCGAGCACGGACGACGAAGGCTGGAGGGCGGCGGCCAGTTGGGCGGCCACGGCAAACGCAAAAAGGCTCACGAACGACCGGTGCGAGGCGTGCGTTGGAAGTACTTGCTGCGGAACGACTTAGGGAGGAACCGCCAAGGGGGGCGGCCGTCGTTCCGGGGCGGGGAGGCAGGGAGGGAGTGACGCAATCGGCATGGGAAATGTTCTCCAGCCGACATGTAACGCATGAAACATAGATCAGCCGAGAAACTTGCGCGGGGACCGTGTCCGCGCCAGCGGCGAGGCCTAAAGTGGATTAAAAAGACGAATCAATCCCACTTCAGCCTTGACAGGCTCTGTACAAACTTGTTTCATAGCGTTTCACATCCCTTCCGATACGCGACTCACCCCTTCCCTCCGAGTCGCGGGTCAGTTTGAGCCCCAGCCGCTGCCGGTCACTTCCCCGTGGTCGTCGGCGTTATGAACCTCCCCGGTTCACCCACCACTGGCGACCAATCCCTTCATATAGATGGAGTCCGGACCGTACGGTCCGAATTGTATCGAAAATGAATCCCACCCGGTCGCAGTTTCCCAGCCCCATGGAGGCATGAGTTTATGGCGGTAGGCGTCCGTTGGTTGGCCGCGGCAGCAGCGGGTACGCTGCTCTCGGCGAGCCAGGTCAGTGCCCAGCAAACGGGCAGAGTCTCCGGCCGCGTGGTTGATTCCGCGTCGACTGGCGTTCTCGCAAATGCATCGGTCCAGGTTGTCGGGACGCAGGTTGGCACCTACACGCGTAACGACGGCGGCTTCCTGCTGCCCGCCGTGCCCGCTGGCCAGCAGCGCCTCCGCATCGCCCGCATCGGCTACACGGCCAAGGAAGTCACGGTCACCGTGACCGCCAATGGTCAGGCCGCTGTGGAAGTGGCGCTGTCCGCGATCGCCTCCCAACTCACCGCCGTGGTCACCACGGGCTATGGTCAGCAGCGGAAGGAAGCCATCACCGGCGCCGTTGCCACGGTCAAGGGCGACGACGCGAACGTGGGCGTCCAGCCCAACGCGACGGGCCTGCTCACCGGCCGCGTGGCTGGTGTGAACGTCATCGCGAACAACGGTGAACCCGGCGGCGGCGCTCAGATCCGCATCCGTGGCGGCACCTCCATCTCGGCCTCCAACGATCCGCTGTACGTGATCGACGGCGTGCCCATTCAGAACGATCAGACGGAAGCGTCGGGTATCGGCATTGGCGGCGGCGCGGCACTCGCGCGTAACCCGCTCAACATGCTGAACCCGAACGACATCGCCAACATCACGGTCCTCAAGGACGCCTCGGCGACGGCCATCTACGGCTCGCGTGGCGCCAACGGCGTGGTGCTTATCGAGACCAAGCGTGGCTCGGCGGGCGTGTCGTCCATGGAATACGAGACGTTCGTCGCGGCCTCTTCCCCGTCGAACACGCTCGACGTGCTCTCCGGCAGCGAGTATCGCACGTTCGTCCAGCAGCAGGTCACCGCGGGCAAGCTCGCGGCGAGCGCGCTGACGAATCTCGGGACGTCCAACACGGACTGGGAAAAGGAGCTGATGCGGTCGAGCTCCACGGTCAACCACAATCTCTCGTTCTCGGGTGGGACGTCGACGACGCAGTATCGTGCGTCGCTCAACTATCTCGACCAGAACGGCGTCGTGGTCTCCAACGGCTTCCGCCGCTTCCAGGGACGCCTCAACGCGACGCATGCGGCGCTCGACGGCAAGCTGCGCGTCAACTTCAACATGACGTCGTCCAAGGTGGACAACGACTACCTCCCGTTCGAAAACACGGGTGGCTTTGAAGGCGGCGTGTTCACCAACATGGTGATCTTCAACCCGACCCGCCCCATCACGACGACCACGGACGGCGTCACGTCGTTCTACGAAATCGGCCCGGGCCGTCAGTCGGTGCGTAACCCTGTCGCCATTGCCGAACAGGTGGCCGACGTGGCCACCACCAACCGGACGCTCGGCAACATTCAGGCGACGTACAGCCTGACGGACTACCTCACGGCTTCCGTGAACGTGGGCTCCGACCGCACGAGCGGCGTGCGCAAGACGTATTTCCCGCGTGCCAGCGCCGTCGGCGCCGAGTGGAATGGACGTGCCCGTCAGGTGAACCGTGGCCTCAGCAACAACACGCTGCAGTCGCTGCTCACCTTCGCGCCGCGCCTGTCGGACACGCAGGAACTCGAAGTGGTCGGTGGCTACGAATACAGCGACTTCGACAACGGCGAATTCGGTGCGGAAGGCCGTAACTACCTGACCGACGCGTTCAGCTTCAACAACCTCGGTGGTGGCGGCACGCTCATTGCGCCGTTCTCCTTCCGTGAGCAGAGCCGCCTGGTGTCCTTCTTCGGCAAGGCCAACTACAGCTTCAAGGATCGGTACTTCCTCACCGGCGTGATCCGCCGTGACGGTTCGTCGCGCTTCGGTGAAGGCAACAAGTGGGCCGTCTTCCCCGCCGTCTCCGTGGGCTGGAAGATCAGCGACGAAGGCTTCATGCAGGGCAAGGGCTTCTCCAACCTGCGTCTGCGCGCCGGCTACGGCTTGCAGGGTAACCAGGCCGTGTCGCCGTACGCGTCGCTCATCCTGCTGGAGCCGAATAACGGTGCTCGCTATCCGTTCGGTGATGTCGTCACCACGGGTGTCGTGCCCACGCGGAACGAAAACCCGAATCTCAAGTGGGAGCAGACGGCGCAGTACAACGTCGCCGCCGAGTTCGGTTTCAAGGACAACAAGTACACGGGTACCCTCGAGTACTATCGCAAGAACACCGAAGACCTCCTCCTCACGGTCGCGGTGCCGCAGCCGGCCCTCGTGCCGACGCGCCTTGAGAACGTGGGCAGCCTGCACAACACCGGTATCGAATTCAGCTTCGACGCCAACCTGATCGAAAAGAAGAACCTGACGTACACCACCGGCATCGTGGCCTCGATCGAGCGCAACGAAGTGGATGATCTTGGCGGCCAGACGTTCATCCGGACGTCGGGTATCTCCGGTCAGGGTCAGTCCGGCAACACGGCCCAGCGTCTGATTCCGGGCCAGCCCCTTGGCACTTTCTGGGGTCCGGAGTTCGTGAACGTGAACGCCGAAGGCAAGCAGGTGTTCAACAACTACAAGGTCACCCGCACCAACGGCGCGGTCACGAGCCGCACGCTCGATGGCACCACCACGGCGCCGGATGCCGATGACTTCGGCATCATCGGCAACGCCAACCCGGCCTTCAGCCTCGGCTGGCGCGGCAACCTGCGTTGGAACAAGTGGGATATGAGCTACCTGTGGCGCGGTGAGTTCGGCCGTGACGTGTTCAACAACACGGCGCTGGTCTACTCCACGCAGTCCGCCGTCCTGCAGGGGCGCAACTTCCTCAAGAGCGCGCTGGATCAGAAGGACGGCATCACTGAGCCGGCCATCTACTCGTCGCGTTGGATCGAAGACGGTTCGTTCTTCCGTCTCCAGAACGTCACGGTGGGCTACACGTTCAAGATTCCGGGAACGCGTTCGAATACGGCGCGCTTCTACGTCTCGGGCGACAACCTCCTGCTGTTTACGCCGTACAGCGGCTACGATCCTGAAGTGTTCGTTGATGCCGGCCTCGCGTCGCGTGGCGTTGACTATCTCGTTTACCCGCGTGCCCGGACGTTCACGTCGGGACTCCGCGTCCAGTTCTGATCACTCCGGACGACACTGAACCGATCATGAAAAACTCCCGTACTCTCCGAACCGCGTCGTTGTGGCGCGCCGGTCGCATCAGCGCCGCGTTGTTGGCGGCGCCGGTGACGGTGTTCTCCCTGCAGGGGTGCACCGATCTTGAAGAAACGCCCACCAGCGCCATCACCCCCAACAACTTCTACAAGAACAACGTGGAAGTGCTTGGAGGGTTGGCCTCGGTGTATGCCTCGCTGCGCAGCACCATGTGGGGCTACTACAATCTCAGCCAGGTCTCGTCCGACGAAACGGTCGTGCCCACACGTGGCAGCGACTGGTTTGACAACGGCCGCTGGTTGGACCTGTACCGCCACACCTGGACGCCGACCTCGGGCTCTGGCCTCGAAGACATCTCGGGTGTCTGGAACGACCTGTTCAGCGGCGTTGCCCGTTCCAACGTGGTGCTCGGCGCGCTCGAGACCACTGAGGTCCCGAACAAGGCCGCGGTCGTCGCCGAACTGCGCACGCTGCGCGCGTTCTACTACTACCTGCTCATGGACTTCTTTGGCGGCGTGCCCATTGTCACGACCACCGAAGTCAAGCCTCGCGAACAGGCGTCGCGTGCCGAGGTGTTTGCCTTCATCGAGAAGGAACTCACTGAATCGCGTGCCTCGTTGCCGGCCACCTGGCCTGCCGAGAGCTATGGGCGCATGACGCAGGGCGTGGTGGATGCCATGCTCGCGAACATGTACCTGAACGCGCAGGTGTTCACCGGCACGGTGACGCCCACGGGTCTCACCCGTGGCGCCGCCAAGTGGAACGAAGCGGTCACGGCGGCGGATCGGGTGCTCAACTCGGGTCGCTACAGCCTTGCCGGCAACTGGCGCGCCAATTTCTCGCCGACGAACGAAAGTTCGCCCGAGAACATCATGGTGGTGCGCATGACGAGCTCGATTCCGGGTATCGGCATGTCGCTCCAGATGCGTGGCTTGCACTACAACTCGTTCAGCCTGTCGCCGTGGAACGGGTTTGCCACCATCGCCACCACGTACAACTCGTTCGATGCGGCTGACGATCGCCGTGGCGTGTTCCTCGTGGGTCCGCAGGTCAACCTGGAAACGGGTGCGCCCATCAACGACCGCGCTGGTAACCCGCTTATCTTCACGCCGGAAATTGTCGACGTGACGCAGGCGAAGGAGAACGAAGGGGCGCGTATCTACAAGTACCCCATCGATCCCACGGCCAAGGACGGCGACAGCCATGGCAACGACTTCGTCTACTTCCGCCTCGCGGAAATGATCATGGTCAAGGCTGAAGCGCTCAACGAACTGGGGCAGACGGGTACCGCCGTGAGTCTCGTGAACCAGGTGCGTGCCCGCGCTTTCTCGCCCGCCAAGCCGCTCCCGACCAGCATCTCGCAGGCAGCCCTGCGCGAAGCCATCTTCAACGAGCGTCTGTACGAGTTCATTGGTGAAGCCAAGCGCCGTCAGGACATGATCCGCGCCGGGACGTACACCAACGCCCGCCTCTTCAAGCAGGCGTCGTCGCCCTATCGCATCCTGATGCCGATTCCGCAGAACCAGATCGAAACCAACCCCCTGCTCAAGCAGAACCCCGGCTACTAAGCTGGTGGGGTAGGTTCACGGTAGTGACCACGGCCTGCGTTCGCCTTCGAACGCAGGCCGTGGCATTCGTGGCAGTTTCCCCCTCGAGATGTGAATTCGCTCATGCTGCGCCTGTTGTTGGCGCTATCGGTCCTGGCGGTTGTTGGTTGCGGTGAGTCCACCGCGCGCCGCGCCGAGGCGCCCCCGGTTGACTCCACGTTGTTCACGCAGATGCCCTCCGCGTACACGGGGGTCCGATTTACCAATCGCGTGGTGGACTCGCAGGAACGCAATGTCTTCACCTACCGCAATTTCTATAACGGCGGTGGAGTCGCCATTGGCGACCTGACGGGTGATGGTCTTCCGGAAGTCATCCTGACGTCCAATCAGGAAGGGCCCTCGCTGTATCTCAACGAAGGCCAGTTCCGCTTTCGTGACATCACCGACGCATCGGATTTTGACGATGCGCAACCCTGGACCACTGGGGTTACCCTCGCCGACGTGAACGGCGACGGCAAGCTGGACATTTATGTGAGTCATGCCGGTGACGGTGAACCGGCGACCCGCGCCAATACCCTCTGGATCAACCAGGGGCTGAACGCCGATTCGGTGCCAACCTTCAAGGAAATGGCCCGCCAGTTCGGCATCGCCGACGAGGGCTGGTCTACCCACTCGGCGTTCTTTGACTACGACCGGGACGGCGATCTCGATCTGTTGGTCATCAATAATTCGCCCCGTCCGGTGAACAGCTTCGGCCTGCGCAACACGCGCGACGAACGGCATCCGTATGGCGGCCACCACTTCTATCGCAACGATGGGGAGCGCTTCACGGAGGTCAGTGAGGCAGCTGGACTCTTCAGTGCCGAGATCGCCTTCGGACTCGGTGTCGGTGTTGGCGATGTCAATCGCGACGGCTGGCCCGACGTCTACGTGTCGAATGACTTCTTCGAGCGCGATTATCTGTACCTCAATCAGCAGAATGGCACGTTCAAAGAAGTGCTTGACCAGGTCATGCCGGTCTCGAGCTACTTCTCCATGGGTATGGATATCGGCGATGTGGACAACGACGGGTGGCCCGACCTGTACACCACCGATATGATGCCGGAGGATGAATTCCGCATCAAGACCACCGCGATGTACGAAGGGTGGGATGTGTACATGGCCAAGGTCCGTGACGGGTACCATCACCAGCTCATGCGCAACATGCTGCAGCGCAACAATGGCGATGGCACCTTCAGCGATGTGGGGTATCTCACCCGGACGGCCGAGACCGACTGGAGCTGGAGCGCCCTCATTGCCGATCTCGATCTTGATGGGCGCAAGGACGTCTACGTCACGAATGGGCTCGCGCGCGATGTCACGTCGCAGGATTATGTGGCGTTCCTGGCTGATCGCACCACGATGGAGCGCGAGGCCAGCGGTCCGCGGGTGGACTTCATGCGCCTCATCAATGCCATGAGTTCCACCCCGATTGCCGATTACGCGTTCCGCAATGACGGCAACTGGACCTTCAGCAATCAGGCTGCCACGTGGGGGCTGGCCGCGCCCAATATCTCCAGCGGAGCCGCGTACGGCGATCTCGATGGCGATGGCGCCCTCGACCTGATCGTGAACAACGTGAACGCCGAGAGCTTTGTCTATCGCAACAATGCGCGCACGTTGCTCAAGGACCGGCATTGGTTGCAGGTGCGTCTTGCGGGCGAGGGCAAGAATCCCTATGCAGTGGGCGCGCGCGTCACGGTGCACGCCGGACCGGATCTCTACATGCAGGAGCTCTATCCGGCCCGTGGGTTCCAGTCGAGTGTCGATTACGCCCTGACCTTCGGACTCGGAAACCATACCACGGCAGACTCGGTGGTCATTCTCTGGCCGAACGGTACGCGGAGTGCTGCCACCGTGACCGCCATCGATACGGCCATCACCATTGCGCAGCGCGGTGCGGCCGATCGCAGCCCGCCGTACGTGGCGCCCGCGGTCAGTCCACTGCTCGTGAACGTCACGGCGACCTCCGGTCTGGCGTTCACGCACGCCGAGAACGACTACGTGGATTTCGACCGGGAGCGCCTGATCCCGCGCATGCTATCCACCGAAGGGCCGGCACTGGCAGTGGGTGACGTGAATGGCGACGGCCTCGACGATGTGTACGTGGGGGGGGCCAAAGAACAGCCGGGTGCGCTGTTTGTGCAGTCGGGCAACGGGACGTTTACTGCGGTTTCCAACGCTGCCTTCGTGAGCGATGCCGCCTCGGAAGATGTACATGCGCTCTTCTTTGATGCCGACCGCGACGGCGATCGGGATCTCTATGTGGTAAGCGGCGGGAACGAGTTCAGCGAGGACAGCCCGGCTTTGCAGGATCGTCTGTATCTGAACGATGGTCGTGGACGCTTCACACGCGCGGAGGCGGCCTTGCCGGCTGCGCTCATCAGTGGCAGCGTCGTGGCTGCCGCTGACGTGGACGCCGATGGTGATCAGGATCTGTTCGTGGGCGGCCGCAGTGTGCCGTGGCGCTATGGCGCCGACCCCAGAAGCCAACTGCTGCTCAACGATGGGCGTGGCCGCTTCACTGACGTAACGGCCAACGCGCCCGGGCTTCAGAACATTGGCATGGTGACCGATGCGCTGTGGCACGATGTGGATGGCGACCGGAAGCTCGACCTCGTGGTCGTCGGCGAGTGGATGCCTGTGGTGGTGTATCGCAGCACCGGCAGCGCCCGATTTGAGCGACTCCTGGCGCCCGGGCTCGAAAACAGTGAAGGCTGGTGGAATCGAATCATTGCCGCCGATCTCAACGGTGACGGGCGCAGTGAGTTTGTGCTTGGGAATCTGGGGCGAAACTCGCGCCTGCACGCGAGTGCCACCGAACCGCTCACCATGGTCGTGAAGGACTTCGACAACAACGGCTTCGTGGAACAGATCATCGGCATGTACAACGGCGACAAGCAGTATCCGCTGGTCCTGCGCGATGATCTCATCAAGGCGGTGCCCCCCTGGAAAGCGCGCTTCCTGAATTTCAAGGATTATGCGCTGCAAACGCTCGATGACGTGATCCCCGCCGCGGAACGGAAGGAGGCGGTGGTCAAACAGGCCTATCGTTTCGAGAGCGTGGTCCTGCATCGTGATGCCAACGGCGCCTTCCGGTTCGAGGCGTTGCCATTGGATGCGCAGATGGCTCCGGTGTACGGGATCGTGGCACAAGATCTCAACGGTGATGGCCGCACCGATCTCATGCTTGGTGGCAACTTTGATGGGGTCAAGCCGGAAATCGGTCGTATGGCGGCGAGTGAGGGGCTCGTCCTCCTCGGTGCTGACGGTGGCGGATTCACGGCCCTCCCTCCGTCCCGTAGCGGCTTCCGCGTGGCGGGACAAACCCGTGGGATGGCGCGCGTCACCACGCGTGGTCGCTCCCGCATCCTCGTGGCGCGGAACAACACGACGCCCCTCGTTTTCTCGGTAGAACGCCCATGAACGTTTCGCCTTTGCGATCGCTGCGGTACCGGTCCCTCTGCGGCGCCGCGGTCGTGTGGTTGGTAAGTGGCTGTCAATCCACTCCTGCGGTCTCCATGGAGACGCTCAATTCGGCGGCGCTGCTGCACGAGTCCATGGGTGAACTGACCAGCACCATGGTCTACGACATCTTCAGCCCGCCTCAGGCCAGCCGGGTATACAGCTACGCCAGCATCGCCAGCTACGAAGCCCTGCGGCAAGGAGACACGACGTGGGTCTCTTTGGCAGGGCAGACGCGCAACATGCCCCCGGTGCCGGCGCCGGATCGCACCAAGGAATACTCATGGGCCTTGGCCGGCGTCCGTGCGTTCCTCACGGTCAGTCATCAGCTCACGTTCTCTCGTGAACGCATGGATTCCGTGCGTATGGTGATCTCGCGCCGCTACGAGCAGGCGCTCCCGGCCGATGTGTACGCCCGCAGCATTGCCTATGGTGATACCATCGCGACGCACGTGCTGGCCTGGGCGGGCTCCGATGGCTTCAAGCAATCGCGCGGCATGCCCAAGTTCAGCATTACCAAACAAGCCGGTCGCTGGATTCCGACGCCGCCGGCCTACATGGACGCCGTCGAGCCGAACTGGGGAACCATTGCCCCCTTTGCCATGGATTCCGGCAGTCAGTTCCGTCCGTCGACCGCCATTCCCTTTGACTCTGCCAAGGGCACGGCGTTTTACACGCAGGCGCTGGAAGTGTACGACACCGGAAAGACGCTGACCGACGAACAGCGCGCCATCGCCTCCTTCTGGGATTGCAACCCCTACGTGATGAACGTGCAGGGGCACACCATGTTCGCCACCAAGAAGATTACCCCGGGTGGCCATTGGATGGGCATTGCCGGCATCGCGTCGCGAAAGGCCAACGCCTCCCTGCTGCAATCAGCCGACGCCTATGCCCGCACGGCCATGGCACTGGCCGACGGCTTCATTGCCGCGTGGGACGAGAAGTATCACTCCGGAGTCATCCGTCCGGAGTCGGTCATCAACGCCTATATCGACGAGAAGTGGATGCCCTTGCTGCAGACGCCGCCGTTCCCCGAGTATCCCAGCGGGCACAGCGTCATCTCCACATCGGCGGCGCAGGTGCTCACCGCGATCTATGGTGAAGGATTCGCCTTCGCGGATTCCACCGAAACCCCGTACGGACTTCCCGTGCGCTCATTTCCGAGCTTCGAAGCGGCGGCCAATGAGGCGGCCATCAGCCGACTCTACGGCGGCATTCACTACCGGCAGGCGATCGAAGAAGGACAGCGACAGGGAAAGCTGGTTGGGCAGCATCTGCTGGCGCGGATTGCCACGAAGCCAGGAACCACCATCGCCACCAAGTGAACGCGGTGCGCGCGAAACATCGGAGCCGCCTGTCGCGGTGCGGGATAGCCGCGCTCACGGTGCTCCTCGCGTGCGGCGATCAGAATGCCGCGGGCACGGACAAGCCGTCCAGTCAGCGTCCGGCCTCGCCGCGCCTTTTTGAACTGCTCCCGGCTTCGCGCACCGGTGTGACCTTTGTCAACACGCTACCGGAGTCGCCCGAGTTCAACATCTTGAACTATCTCTACTACTACAACGGCGGTGGCGTTGCGGTGGGGGATGTGGATGGCGACGGCAAGCAGGATCTGTATCTGTCGTCCAATCTCGAACCGAATCGACTGTACCGAAATCTCGGCAATTTTCGCTTCGAAGAGATCACGGACAAAGCCGGTGTTGCAGGCCCACCCGGTTGGAAGACCGGTGTCTCAATGGCCGACGTCAACGGCGATGGTGCGCTCGATATCTATGCGTCCGCCGTGAACTACCTCTCGATGAAAGGGCACAATGTGCTCTACATCAATGACGGCACCGGCACCTTCACCGACCAGACTGCGGCGTATGGTCTCGAGTTCTCCGGATTCTCCACACAGTCGCTGTTTTTCGACTACGATCGGGACGGCGATCTCGATCTCTACCTGCTGAATCATTCCGTACATACTGAACGGCAGATTGGCGTCGCCGCGCGGCGTGATGTCCGGCATCCGGCGGCCGGTGACCGACTCTACCGCAACGACGGAGGGCACTTTACCGATGTCAGCACCGCGGCGGGAATTTACGGAGGCGTGGAAGGATTCGGCCTGGGTGTGGTGGCCAGTGATGTGAACAGCGACGGCTGCATGGACCTGTACGTCGCCAATGACTTTCAGGAGAACGACTTTCTCTACCTGAACGATTGCCGGGGACATTTCACCGAAGTAGGGACCTCGGCGTTCAGTCACACGAGTCGCTTCTCCATGGGGGCGGATGCCGCCGATATGAACGACGACGGCCGCCCTGATCTCATGACCGTCGATATGCTGCCGGAGCAGGAGGCCATCTTCAAGACCTCCGCCAGCTACGAAGGGTGGAATCTTTTCGAGATGCGGCTGCGGGCCGGCTACGGCGTCCAGTATCCGCGCAATGCCCTGCAGATCAATCGGGGCGATGGTTCCTTTGCGGAATCGGCCCTCCTGGCGGGCGTGGCGGCCAGTGATTGGAGTTGGGGGCCGTTGTTTGCCGATCTCGATAACGATGGGCGGAAGGATCTGTTCATTACCAACGGCATCTACCGGCGCCCCAATGATCTCGACTACATCAACTATGTCGGAAACGAGGCGGCGCAGTCGGCGTTGACCCGCGGCGTCACACGCGAGGAGAATCAGGATCTCCTCAAGCGCATGCCCCAGATTCCGCTGGCCAATCACGCCTATCGCAACGAGGGCGGTTTACGCTTTACGGATATGGCGACGGCCTGGGGGCTGGATGACCTGGGCTTCTCCAACGGGTCGGCCTATGCGGATCTCGATGATGACGGTGCGCTCGACCTCGTGATCAATCGCATCAATGCGCCGGTCGCCATTTACCGAAGCCGCATGCGCGAACAGTCGGACCCGGGGCACTACCTGCAGGTGAAGCTGGTGGGCCGCCGTGGCAACACCGATGGCATTGGCGCCAAAGTCATTGCGGTGACCGGTGCGCACCGGCAGTTGGTGGAGCAGCAGCCAGTGCGTGGCTTTCAGTCCAGTGTGGACAGACGGCTGCATCTGGGCTTCGGTGCGGACTCGGTTGCCGATTCGGTCACCGTCATCTGGCCTGACGCGAGCTATCAGCACTTCACCAACGTGGTGCTCAACCGCACGCTCATCGTGGTACAGGACAGTGCGGCCGGACAATGGCGCTACGAGCGACCGGCGGTTGTACCGCCACGCGACAACGCGCCGGCCCTTGGGGCCGCGGTGCTGCACGTGGAGAATGACTTCCTTGATTACAATCGCGAGCCGCTCATGCCGCACGTGGTGTCGGCGGAAGGGCCCGCGCTGGCCGTGGCCGATGTCAACGGTGACGGTCTCGACGACATGTATGTGGGGGGCGCCAAGTGGCAGCGCGGAACCCTGCTGTTGCAGCGCCCCGACGGCCAGTTCCGTTCCTCCAGTATCCCCACGTTTGCGGCCGACAGCACGGCCGAGGACGTTGATGCCACGTTCTTTGATGCCGATGGAGATGGCGACCTCGACCTGTACGTCGTCAGCGCCGGCAACGAATTCTGGAACGAGTTTGACGCACTCGACGACCGACTCTATCTCAACGATGGGCGCGGCAATTTCACCAGGTCGCTGAACGCTCTGCCTCGCGATGTTCGCGAGAATGGCAGTACCGTGACCGCCGCCGACTTTGATGGCGACGGAGATCAGGATCTCTTCGTCGGCTCCCGCGTGGTGGCCCGCGAGTATGGCCGCATTCCGCGCAGTCATCTGCTGCGCAACGACGGCACGGGGCGATTCAGCGAGGTCACCGACGCGGTGGCACCTGGTCTCGGGAACGCCGGTCTCGTCACGGACGCTCGCTGGGCTGATGTGAACGGCGACACGTTCCCTGACCTGATCGTGGTGGGCGAGTGGATGCCGGTGCGGATCTGGTACAACACCAGAGGACGTCTCGCAGAGCGTTCGGGTACCACCGGGCTTTCCGGGTCGGACGGATGGTGGAACAGCGTGACCGTAGCCGATCTCAACGGAGACGGCGCGCCGGATCTTGTCCTGGGCAATGCCGGCCGCAACGGCTTCCTCAAGGCGTCGGCCCGCGAACCGGTGCGCATGTACGTGCACGACTTCACCGGCACGGGGGCCACCAAACAGATCATCACCCGCGCTGTGAATGGCGTAGCCTACCCGCTTCCCGGCCGCGATGATCTGGTGAAACTCATGCCGGCGCTTCGTCCCAAATACCCGTCGTTCACGGCCTTTGGTGCCAGTCGCCTTGAAGAGATTTTCGAGGCCGCCGACCTCGCGAAAGCCGAGGTACGGGAAGCGCGCACGTTTGAGAGCGCCGTGGCGCTCAATGATGGGCGTGGGGGGTTCACGCTGACCCCGCTTCCTGTTGAGGCCCAGCTGTCGGTGATGTTTGCCTCGCTCGTGCTGGACGCCAACGGCGATGGCTACATGGACATTCTGCTGGCGGGCAACCAGTATGGGGTGCCGCCAGTCCTCGGGCGCTATGATGCCAGCCGAGGAGCGCTGCTGCTTGGTGATGGGCGAGGTGGCTTCCGAGCGGCGGGTTCATCAGTCACCGTTCCGCTTGATGGACAGGTCCGCGGCCTGGCCTTGGTGCATCGTTCGAACAAGCCGCCGCTGTTGGCCGTCGCACGAAACGGTGCGTCGCTGCAACTTCTGTCGTTCCCCGGTTCTTCTCCCCTGACGCCCTCCCGATGACACAGCTGACCACGCTCGACTATGTCGTGATGGGCATCTACTTCGTCGTGGTCCTCGGTATTGGCTGGGCACTGCGGCGCATGATGCGCACCTCGACGGACTTCTTCCTGTCGGGTCGGTCGCTCCCGCCGTGGGTTACGGGCCTGGCGTTCCTCTCGGCCAATCTCGGGGCCCAGGAAGTCATTGGCATGGGCGCGTCGGGGGCGAAGTACGGTATCGCGACCAGTCACTTCTACTGGATTGGCGCCATCCCCGCCATGGTATTCGTGGGCATCTTCATGATGCCGTTCTACTATGGCTCGAAAGCCCGCTCCGTGCCGGAGTATCTCAAGCTGCGCTTCGATGAGAAGACGCGCACGTTCAACGCGCTTGGCTTTGCGGCAATGACGGTGTTTTCGAGCGGTGTCTCCATGTACGCCATGGGGAAGCTGCTCAACCTGCTGCTCGGGTGGGACTTCGATACCAGTATCATTGTGTCGGCGGTCATCGTGCTGGCGTATGTCATGCTCGGCGGTCTCACGAGCGCGATCTACAACGAAGTGCTGCAGTTCTTCATGATCGTGTTCGGCTTTGCGCCGCTTGTGTGGGTGGGGCTCAAGCAGGTAGGCGGATGGGATGGCCTTACGGGCAAGCTGGCAGCTGCCGCGACGCAGCGCGGACTTCCGGAATACGCTTACACCAACGTCTGGCAGGGGATGGGGTCCGCGAGCACCAACTCCATTGGTATTGAGTGGTTCGGCATGGTGATGGGATTGGGCTTCGTGCTCTCCTTTGGCTACTGGTGCACGGACTTTCTGGTGGTGCAGCGCGCCATGGCGGCCGACAGCATGACGGCCGCGCGTCGCACGCCGCTCATTGCCGCCGTGCCCAAGATGTTCTTCCCGTTCCTCGTCATCCTTCCCGGCATGATTGCGCTGGCCATGGGTGACAACATCATTCCGGCCAAGCTTACGGCCGCCGGGGTGCCGTTGCTCGATACCAACGGGAATGTGGTGCTCGACTATGATCTCGCCACACCCATGATGCTGGTGAAGCTGTTCCCCACCGGCATGCTGGGTCTTGGCCTCACCGCCCTCATTGCCTCGTTCATGTCCGGCATGGCCGGAAACGTGACGGCGTTCAATACGGTGTGGACCTACGACATCTATCAGGCGCACATCAGGAAGCACGCGAGCGACGAGCACTACCTGTGGATGGGACGCGTGGCGACAGTGGGCGGCATCGCGCTGTCGGTCGCGGCCGCGTACGTGGCCGGTGCGTTCAACAACATCATGGAGTTCCTGCAGCTCGTCTTTGCGTTCGTGAACGCGCCGCTGTTCGCGACATTCGCGCTGGGCATGTTCTGGAAGCGCAGCACCGGGCACGGCGCCTTCTGGGGGCTCTTTGCCGGCACGGTGGCTCCGGCCATCCATCACGGCATTTCGCTGGCCAACGGCGCTGAGGTTGGCGTGAAGGGTGGGTTCTTTGGCGTCGTGCTCAACTATCCCAGTGAAATGGCGCAGACCTTCTGGACGGCGATTGCCGCCTTCACCACCTGTTTCGTGGTGACCATCGTCGTGAGCCTGGCCACGCCGGCCCGAAAGGAATCGGAGCTTGAAGGCTTGGTGTACTCACTCACGCCCAAGCCCACGGACGATGCGCGGGTGTGGTATGAGAAGCCCAGCGTCTTTGCCGTGGCGGTGCTGGTGGTGATGGTTGGCTTGAACGTGGCCTTCTTCTAACCGGAGCAACGACGATGAGTGGTGGAGCTGGTGGGATGGATCTCCGCCTGCCGATCGGCGGGCTCTTCGTGGTGCTGGGCGTCATTCTTGGCGTCTTCGGCATCATGACCAATGGAGACGTGGCCATGTACGAGCGCAGCGCCGGGCTGAACATCAATTTGGTATGGGGCGTCGTGATGCTTGGCGTTGGCCTCATCTTTCTCGGGCTGGCGCAACGCGCCGCCCGTCGCTGACCCGCACACCGGTTATCCCAGGTGTGCCGGCCCGCGTCGCAGGTGGAAAGCGCGATCAATCAGCCAATGGGCCCGATTGCGCTGCGGCGCAATGAGCCGGTGTTCGATATCCAGAATGGTGTCGATGATCGGCTCCCAGATGTCACGGTTACGCGCCATGCGCCGCTCGTGCGTATCGGCATGGGTGGCTTCGAGGAACACGGCCACGTCGAGTCCGTTCAGCATCAGCACGTAGGTGCCTTCGACAATCAGCACCTGCACGCCGTTGAACGCGCGGGTCTCCTGGTCGAAGCGGTTCTCCGGATAGTTCACTACCGGCGCCGTGACCGTGGCCCCGCGGCGAAACGCGGCCATGTGGTCGGTGATCAGGTTCAACTGCACCTCCTGCGGTCCCACATTGCCAAGATCCTGCAGGCGGAACGCGTGGTTGGTGCGGGGCGGCCGGATGAAGTAGTTGTCCTGATGAATGAGGGCAGTGGCGATACCCCGGGCGGTAAGTGCGTCGGCCAATTGCGTGGCCGCCGTACTCTTGCCGCTCCCCGATTCACCCGCCACGCCAATCACCAGCGGCGTGCTTCCAAGCCGATGTTCGGTGACCAGCTGCGCGACGAGTTCAGAGACGGCGGCGCTGTTCAACGGGTCCATGGGAGATCCACCTGGTTGAAGCGTGCCGTTTCCAGGAAGACAAACCCGGTGGCCGTATATGCCATGCCTTGGGTGCCAAGGGCTTCGCCCGTTACGCCGTGGAAGTACTCTTCGAAGTCGAAGTGTGACAGGCGGGCCAGATGCGCTGCCGTGAGCGCGTGCAGTGTCGCCACATCGGCGGGGCGACCATGACGCGCGAAGGCCAGTGCCAGCCACCCCAGCCACACGGGCCAGATGCCGCCGTTGTGGTACTCATGCGGGCGATTCCGAAAGCCGTGCAGGTGGTAACGGGCGAGCGGCTCCCAGTCCGGGTCTCCTTCGGCAATGACCGGCGAGAAGGCCGGGGGAAGCGCGTTGGCGTTCAGGAACGTGTCGCGCATGGCGTCCAGAATGCCCGTCGTCCGGTCAGGCACGAGATCGCTCAGCGCGAGCAGGGCGCAGGCGGCAAGATCCACGTGCTCGTCGGTCCGCACGGGCGAGATGGCCGCCACCGGGAAACGTCGAGCGCCACCGTACTGCCAGTCACCAGCGGGCCAGAAACGTTCGGCAATCGTGTGGCCAATCGCCTCGGCCTTGGCGACCCACGCTGGCTCGTTGGCGACCGTCCCCAGCAGACGAAGTCCCCACGCCCGCAGCACCTGATCGTACAGGATGTAGCCATCGAAGGGGTATTCGTCGGCCCAATTACCACCGGCCGGGACATACAGCAGGTGGCGGCCGTTGTATTCAATGCCGTCGAGCAGGGCGATCACGCGCGTGACGGCCGCACGATAGTCTTCGAAGTTCGCCTGGCCATGCTGACACGCGGCGCCCACACCCACCAGAAACCAGGTGGCCGAATCGAAGCGCGGGGCGAGCGTCCCGAAGCTCACGTGACGTGTGTCGTCGGCCTCCACCCGGAAGTTCGAGGCAATCTGCCCCTGCGGTCCTTGCAGGTCGCGCAGATGCTCGAGCGTTCGCACCAAACCGGCCGTGATCGGCGCATCGCCAATCGTGAGCCCGGCCAGTCCCGCCATAATCGCGTCGCGCGCGAAAATGGCGGCGTAGTTCGCCACACTGCTGCGTGAAGCGCGAATGCCCAGAGGCGTCGCGAGCTCACGGAGCAGCGTGATGGAATCGTTGAGAGGAAGATCGTCCTTCATGGAGAACCGATGGCCAGTACAATGACTGCGGGGTCGACGTCGGCGTCCGCGGGGAGTGCCCCCCAGCGTCCGCATTTGTCGTTCATGTCCATCGTGAACATGAACGTTGGATTCTTCGGAATCCAGTACAGCTTTGGGCTCCAGCAGAGCAACATGAGCCCCATTTACCGGTATCTGGGGGCCGACGAGGCCAGTTTGCCGCTGTTGTATCTGGCGGGGCCGGTCACGGGGCTCATTGTGCAGCCCATCATCGGGGCAATGAGCGACCGGACCCTGAGCCCACGCGGCCGGCGAACGCCGTTCTTTCTGGTCGGGGCGCTGCTCTGTTCTCTGTCGCTGCTGGCCATGCCCTTCAGTCGTACGCTCTGGATGGCGGCCGGCATTCTGTGGATTCTGGATGCGGCGAACAACATCACCATGGAGCCGTACCGTGCGTATGTCTCCGACCGGCTGAATGACGGTCAGACCTCGTTGGGCTTCCTGACGCAAAGTGCCTTCACGGGACTCGGGCAGACGCTGTCGTACATCACACCGTCCCTGTTGGTCTTTCTGGGCATGAATCGGGATGCGGTGAACGATCGGGGAATTCCGAACATCACCATGCTCGCGTTCCTCATGGGCGCCGTCTTTTCGACGGCGTCCATTCTGTGGTCGCTCAAGCAGGTCCCCGAGTTGCCGCTCACGCCCGACGAGCGCCGTCACATCGAACAGATGCCGCGGGGCTTCGGCAACACCCTGCGGGAAATCGTGGACGCCTTGCGCGACATGCCCACGACCATGCGACAGATGGCGGTCATGAAGTTCTTCCAGTGGTACGCCATGTTCTGCTACTGGATCTACATTGCACCGGCGCTCGCCCTCACGCTGTTCGACACCAAGGATGCCACTTCCGCCGGCTTCCGTGAGGCCGGGTTGGTAACGGGGCAGGTGGGCGCCTTCTACAACTTCATCGCCTTCGTAGCAGCGTTTGCCATGGTGCCCATCACGCGCCGCATCGGTGCGAAATGGATGCACACGATTGCCCTGGTTGCCGCATCCGTGTCCATGATGGCCATTCCCGCCATCGACAACCGCGCTCTGCTTTTTGTCCCCATGCTGGGGATCGGCCTGGGCTGGGGGAGCATGATGGGCAATCCGTACGTGATGCTCTCCGACTCCATTCCGCGCAATCGCGTGGGCGTGTACATGGGCGTGTTCAACATGTTCATCGTCATCCCCATGCTGATTCAGAATCTCACCCTGCCGCTGTACTACGAGTCACTGCTCGGGGGCAATCCGGCCAGTGTCATTCGTCTCGCGGGCGTGTTGCTGGGGTGCGCAGCGGTCGCCTGCGCCTTCGTCACGGTGAAGAAGGCGTCCACCGCCGTCGAGGCGTCGTGATGAAGCCGCGGCATGTGCTGAGCGCGATGCTCCTGGCCAGTTGTTCGACGGCCGAGCAACCGAGGGGCGCCGCGCGCATTCCTGCCGATAGCACCGGCACAGCGCTCGCCGTGACGCCGTACGATCCCTCGCGCGATCTCGGTGGGTTGTTCGTGGACGCGCAGATGATGAGCATCTACCCTGATTCAAAGACGCTGGTAGACGCGACCCCCAAGCGCGATCCGCAGCAGATTGCCGATGCGTATCTGGCAGAGAAGACCAAGGCCAACTTCTCGCTCAAGAACTTCATGAAGCGGGAGTTCGCGGCGCCGACCTCTCCCAACGTGGCTGCCTCCGACGCGGTCCAGCGAACCATGGAGGAGCATATTGCCGATCTGTGGCCGGTGCTCACCCGTCAGGCTGATGTGAACGATCCCCGGTCGTCGCTCCTCCCGCTGCCCAAGGCGTACATCGTGCCGGGTGGACGATTCCGCGAGGTGTACTACTGGGACTCGTACTTTACGATGCTTGGATTGATCGAAAGTGGCCGCACGGAGCAGATGGGGCAGATGCTGGATAATTTTGCGCATCTGGTGCGCACCGTAGGTCACATTCCGAACGGCAATCGCACCTATTATCTGAGTCGCAGTCAGCCGCCCTACTTTGCGGCCATGGTGGGCCGGTACGCACAGGCGACCGATAGCCTGAAAGGCGCGGCGTATCTCGAGGCCATGGAAGCAGAACATCGCTTCTGGATGGATGGGGCAGATACGCTCCGCCCCGGGTCCGCCTACCGACGGGTCGTTCGCCTCGCCGACGGCAGTGTGCTGAACCGCTATTGGGATGACCGTCCCGAACCACGACCGGAGTCGTTCAAGGAAGACTTCACGACGGCGCAGACGCTTCCCGAAGCCCAACGTGAACTGTTCTACCGCAACGTGCGCGCCGCCGCCGAAAGTGGCTGGGACTTCTCCAGCCGGTGGATGCGGAATCCGCAGTCCCTGGTTTCGTTGGAGACCACGGCGCTGGTTCCGGTAGATCTCAACAGTTTGCTGTACCATACCGAGCGCACCATTGCGGCGCTCCGGCGTGTCCGCAACGCCAAGGGTGACGATGACGTGGCCGAACGATTCGAAGAATTGGCTGAAGCACGCAAGGCGGCCATTCTTCGCAACATGTGGGATGCCGGCAGCGGCTTCTTTTACGATGTGCGCTGGAGTCGTGGGGAACGGGTGACCGATCGCCCCACGATGGCCGCCGCCGCGCCGCTGTATTTCGGCATCGCGACCGCGGAACAGGCCGCCCAGGTCGTGGCGCGGTTGCGGACCGATTTCCTCAAGCCCGGCGGCTTCACCACCACGCTGATTGCCTCTGGCCAACAGTGGGACGCACCCAATGGCTGGCCGCCGCTGCAGTGGGTGGCCATGGAAGGCGCGCGTCGCTACGGCCATGCGGAGTTGGCCAATACTGCGCGCGCACGGTGGCTGGCGCTCAACCGCAAAGTGTACAAGGCCACCGGCAAGCTCACGGAGAAATACGACGTCTGGGATCTCTCCAAGCGCGCCGGCGGCGGTGAATACCCAACGCAAGATGGCTTCGGATGGACCAACGGCGTGGCACTGACCCTCTCCCGGCAGCAGCAGAAGTGAGAGGGGAGATCGCCGAATCGGGAGTCCGAGGTCAGCAGTCGGACGTCAGAGCGTGCGATGGATATCGAGTGTGAGAGTGTCGAGATGACCACGACGATGAGAGGTGCGAGCACTTCGTCCGCGCGGGGAGTGCCCCTCACGGGCTTACGGTAACAGCGGGGACGACCGCTGTTCCAGCGGCGTCCGTGGGAGGCACGGCAGTACGGACGCCAGCACTCGCACCTCTCATCGTCGTGGTCATCTCGACCCTCTCACCGTCGATATCCATTGCACTTCGCGACTCGCAACGATCTGACCTCTGACTCCAGCCTCGGCGGTCTCGCCTCCGACCCACCCCGAACCCCGAAGAAAAGCCGCAGCTAAGTCGTTGTCTCACCGACGTTTCCGCGTCTCGGCTTTTGTCAGAGGGTCAGGCGATACTGCGTGCACACCTCCACATGGAGCTCGTGCATGAACGCAGCACTACAAGTCGATCACCACGCCGTCGACGCTGGCCAATCGCCCAATGCCCAGTCCGGAACCATTGTCCGGGCCCTCGTAACCATCAGTGGCACCGCTCTCTCCTCCGAGGCCCGCGCGCCGCTCAGTCTTTCCTTTGTCATCGATCGCAGCGGCTCCATGAGCGGCCCGCGTCTTGACGCCGCGCGGGTCGCCGTGGCGCATGCCCTCGAACGCTTGCATCCCGACGATGTCGTCTCGGTGGTGGCCTTTGATGACGTGGTGGAAACCGTGGCCGCGCCCGATCGGCGCGCTCGCCAGCCACTTCTTGTAACGCAGGTACAGAACATCGACGCACGCGGATGCACCAATCTCAGCGGTGGATGGCTGCGGGGGCGCGAGCATATGCAATACGCGCAGGGCGTCTCTGGCGCGGCCGATAGGGCGTCGCGGCGCATCCTGTTGGTCACCGACGGGCACGCCAATCAGGGGATCACCGATCCCGCCACACTCATCGAGCTGGCGCGCACCGCGCGCAACATGGGCATCACCACCTCCACCATCGGTATTGGGGAGGGATACGACGATGCACTGTTGCGTTCCATGGCCGACGCCGGCGGCGGCAACGCGTGGTACATCGAGCGCCCCGATCAGTCCAAGGATGTCCTTGGCGAGGAGCTCGGCAACTTGCTGTCCGTAGCGGCGCAGGGGCTTACCGTCACGCTCACGCTGCACGAAGCGGTCTCGGTGTTCATGACCCACTCCGACTGGCCAGTGGCCACCCCGTCCGCTCACACCTACTGCTTTGACCTCGGCGACCTGTACGCCGCCGAACCAAAGCCGTTGCTGGTGGAACTCTTTGTCCCCGCGCATCGGCTGGAGGAACTGGCGGCTGCCGCGCACCCGCTGGCCACGATGACCATCAGCGCGGATGTCGTGACGGCTGCCGGAAGTGTGGAGCACCGCGTCATGCACCTTCCCATGGCATCCACCATGGAAGGGCAGCAGAGCCTGGTCCCGGACATCGAACACGCGGTGCTGCTGGCCAACACCGCCAAGGCGCGTGAACACGCCGCACGTTTGCAGCGCGAAGGCAATGCCGCCGCCGCCGAAATGGTGATGCGCGAGGCACGCAACAGCGTGCTCGAAAGCGCCGTGGCATCGGACATCAAGTACAGTCACCGGATCAACTACGAAGCTGACGATCTGGCACAGCTGGCCGATCAGTATCAGCAAGGCACCTACACGGAACTGGATGCGAAGTACCAGATGCAACGCAGCTACAACGCTCGCCGCGGCAAGGCGCAGTACAACGAGAGTCTGCGTCGCAAGCGTCCCGACGCCTAACACGTCGGGCTGCCCATTGGTCGCAGGGCATTGGCCCTTGGCATAGCGTTGTCGATCTGGCTACGTCACGACTGCCGTCGTCTCGTGCCTGGCATCGTGAGTTCGTGCAGCGCTATGCTGCGGGTACCCTGGGCGAGGGAGAAGAATCCAAGGGCGCCCATGCAACCGCCCCGCTGGATGCCGCCGCCCATCCGGGCTAAGTTGGCCGGAGCGCGGTTCACCCGTCACGTCTCTCCCGCTCACTCCCCATGCGTTTCTCTGTCGGCTCGTCGCTGCTTGCCGCCTCTTTTGCGATCGGCGTCTCCTCGGTCGCCCAGGCACAAACGCTGCGCCCATCTACGACGGGGCTCAGTGTGGCCGTGACGGCGACGTCGGCGCGCGCCACCAGCGAAACAGATGGCGATGAAAGCTCCAGCAACGGATTCATTCCGCGCCTCGACATCAGCTATGGTGCCACGCCGCGCTTCAGTCTGGTGGCGGCCATTGGCCGCAGTGCACCGGTACTGGATGGGGCGGACTATTCCGTGCGCAATGTCGATATGGGGATGCGCTACCTTGGGTACGCCGGGCGCGTTGTGCGTCCCTTTGTCGAAGGCGGGCTTTCCGTGCGGAAGTTCTCCCTCGACAACACCTTCGGCGATATCACGTCGCAGGATGTCGGACCGTGGTTCGCCGCTGGCGGCATGTGGTTTCCCGGGTCTCGCGTCGCGCTCGAAGGCGCGCTTACCTACAGCTCGGTGCAATTCGAGAGCTGGCGTGTACCGGCGGGATCGCCCAATCTCCTGCCCGTTACGCTGCGTGAGCTTGGCGTGCGCGCCGGGTTGCGGTTGTTTCAGCGGGCACGGTAACCGGTACCTCGCGTCCTCAGGAAGCCGTCAGCTGCGCTTGCACAAACCGCAGGTCACTCGGCGCCAACGACAACTGCTGCAGGTCGGCCCAGTTGCCCCATTGCATGGCCACATGCTCCAGGCATTGCGGCTCCCCCAAAATGTCTGTGGGAAGAAACACGATGTCGTAGCGGGACTGTGCATCGGCAATGACCAGCAGCGGTGCCCCGACGGCGCCAACATCCACACCGAGTTCCTCGCGTAACTCCCGGTGGATGGCCTCGAGGTCGCTCTCTCCCGGCTCGCATTTCCCGCCGGGGAATTCCCAGAGGCCCCCGTGCTGCTTGTGGAGCGGGCGCTGGCAGACCAGAAATTCCGTGGTGGCATCGTGGCCGCGGCGAATCACCGCGGCCACCACGCGAAGGCGCGCCACCTCGCTCATCAGGGCGTGATGCCCATGAGGTACTGTCCGTACCAGCCAAGGTAGCGGTCGTAGCGATCCTTCACGAAGCTGGGGCGGCTGATGCCGTGGAACTGCCCCGGATACACCACCAGCTGAGTTGGGACTCCCACTGATTTCAGCGCCTGGTACATCTGTTCACTGCCACTGATCGGGACGTTGAAGTCCTTCTCGCCACCCATGTACAACGTGGGCGTGGTAATCCGGTCGGCCTTGTAGAACGGATAGCTGAGCTTCTCCCAGAGCTTCGGGTTCTTCCACGGTGCGCCGAGCTCGTTTTCGTACTGGTAGATGTACTGGTCGGTGCCATACATCGACGTTTGCAGCGCGCTGCCCGCGCCACTGGTGGCGGCCTTGAAGCGGGTGGTGGTGGCAATGGTGTAGTCGGTGAGAATGCCACCGTAGCTCCAGCCGCCAATGCCCAGGCGAGTGGGATCCACGAAGCCCAGAGAAATTACGTGATCCACACCGGCCAGCAGATCCTGGACTTCCTTGTTGCCCCAGTCGGCAAAAATGGCCTTCTTCCACCCCTGCCCACGGCCGCTGCTGCCGCGGTAGTTCACGGCCAACACCACGTATCCGTTGGCGGCAAAGAGCTCGCGCTCAAAGTTGAACAGATGCTGATCCTGTCCGTTCGGTCCACCATGAATGCGCAGCAGCATCGGGTACTTCTTGCTGGGATCAAACCCGGCGGGTTTCACCAGCAGGGCTCCCACGGTCAGCCCGTCCTTGTTCTTGAACTGCACGTCTTCCGTGGTCGCGACCTGCAACTGTGCAAACACGCTGTCGTTCACATGCGTGAGTGTGCGCAACGCGGCATTGTCCCAGGCATGCACTTCGGCCGACCGTCTGGCGGTACCGGTATTCAGTACCACGCGTCCGCTTGAAGCCACGTCGTATGCGGTGACCACGCGTCGCCCGTCAACCAGGCGCGTCACGGCACCACCGTTCACCTCCACCTGCGCCAGATGCTGGGCACGATCATCGCCCAGCAGGAATCGCAACCCGGTGCCATCGGCCGTCCAGGTCAATGCCGAAACATCCCTGTCCAACGTGGTAGCGAGCAGGCGGGCGGCTCCGCCGGCGCTGGGAACTATGGCAATGGTATTCTGGGCATACGCTGAGAGCTGTGGTTCACTGGCCTGCAGATACGCAATGGACGCGCCATCCGGGCTCCATGCCGGACTCGCATCCGGTCCGTTCCACGTGGTGAGCCGTACGGGCGTGGCACCGGGCGTCGCATCCACCACGTAGATGTCACTGTTGTTGGCACGATCAGCATCGGCAGCGGCGCGCTCACTAACAAACGCGAGCCGCTTGCCATCGGGCGACCAGCGCGCCTGACGATCATCGTAATCGCCGGTCGTGATCTGCACCGCTTTCTTCGTGCTGACATCCACCACCCACACATGATCGCGGCGGCGGTCCAGATAGCCGTCGCCGTCGCGCTTGAACGCAAAGCGATCAACGACGATGGGCTTCGGGTTCTTGTTCTTGAGCGAGTCGGGTTTGCTCTCTTCCGGGTCGGGATCATGCGACACCACTACAATACGCGACCCATCCGGTGACCATTCGTATTCGGCAACGCCGCCTTTGAGATCCGTCAGTCGAACTGCCTCGCCTCCCGCACGATCGAGCAACCAGATCTGTCCCCCCTTCGATTCAAAGCGGCCCGAAACGAACGAGAGATAGCGATTGTCCGGGCTCCAGCGCGGATTGCTTTCGCCTTCCGGGGAGCCGGCCATCTTGAGGGTGCGTGTGCCGTCCCAGCTCACCATCCAGACGTCGCTGTCGCTGCGGTCCTTGGCCGAATCCACCGTGGTGATGGTGTACGCCACCCACTGTCCGTCGGGGGAGATGCGACCGGCGCCCACGTCGCGGAATTTGTAGATGTCGGCCGAACGGAGTGGGCGCGGGGAGGCTGGCTGTGCCGCAACAATCAAGGGGGCCAGCACAGTCAGCAGCTGAAGCGGGAGCAAGCGCATACGCATGTTCTCGAGGAGGAAAGTCGGTGAACCCACGCCGGCGGACTTCGGGGCCAAACTCAACCCGTCGGCATTACCCGCTTCGGGGCGTACAATTCCAGATCGCGCCCCATCAGCAATGTGGCCAGCACCACCGCTGCACTGATCCAGAACGGGCTCTGCTTGCCGAACGCATCAAACGCGACGCCCAGAATGATCGGGAAGACCACGCGCGTGACGCCGCCAAAGGTCTGCTGCACGCCCATGTACAAGCCGCGCTCTGCGCTGCTTACCACGCGCGACAGCATGGCCGTGACACACGGAAATGTGAAAGCGGTGCCCAGTGGCAATAGCCCCACCGACAACGCCAGCACCGGCAGATTGGGGGAAATGGACAGCCCCACCAGCCCGGCCGCCAGAAACAGCAAGCCGGCGCGGCTCAGTCGCGGCTCCCCAATGCGGTCTACCAGCTTGCCAAGCATAAGTGCGCGCACCACCACGCTCAGCACGCCGATGTACATGAAGAAATAGCCAATGGTCGCTTCGGTGACTCCAAAGCGATCGGCCAGGAACAACGCGAGAATTGCGGTCGTACCCTGGAAGGCCCCAATGGCCAACGCATAAATCAGAATCAGTCGCGACGCCGGTTCGGAGGGGTGACTGACCACCCGGAACACCGCCTCGCGCGAACCTTTGGGTTTGCTCGTGCCGGGGGCCGCGCCGGGTTTGCGGATCTCAGTGAGATACTTCCAGGCGAACCCCATATTCACCACGCACAGGCCAGCTGCCACCAGCCCCGGTGTGTGCTTGCTGAACAATTGCATCCAACTGCCAATCACCGGGCCCAGTGCCACCCCGGCGTTCGTGGCCGCAGACAGCCAGCCCAGACTCTTGGCCCGATCTTCCGGACGCGTGGCGTCGGCCACGTACGCCTGAATCACACTCACGGTGCCGCCGCCCGCCCCTTGCACAATGCGCGACAGAAACAGCAGCCACAAACTGTCGGCGTAGGCAAACACAACATAGGCGATGGCACTGGCACCCAATCCCACCATCAACGCCGGACGGCGTCCGTACTTGTCGCTGAACCGCCCCCACACCGGAGCGCTCAAGAGCTGTGCAATGCTGAACGAACTCACCAGCAAGCCCACGACCGCACCACCCGCCCCCAACGACTTGGCATAGAAGGGCAGGAGCGGCAGAATCATCAACAAACCCAACATGTCGATGAATGCCGTGACCATCAGGACGGCGAGTTTCCCAAACGCAGACTTGCCGTCGTCTACCGGATGCTCGTCGGTGTGGTGTGATGGTGCGTTGCTATTGCTCACAAGGTGGGGTTATTCGGACTTGCCAAGGGCGGCCGGCGCCACGCTGCGCCCAACAACACCCGCGAGCGCAATGATGGTCAGCACGTAGGGAATCATCTCCACAAACTGACTTGGTACGAGCTGCGCGCCCTGCAGTTGAATCTGCAACGTCTCGGCCCCGGCGAACAGCAGGCAAGCCACCGCCACGCGCACAGGCTCCCAGCGCCCAAAGATCACCGCCGCCAGCGCAATGAAACCTCGACCGGCCGTCATGCCATCGGTGAACTGGTGCTGGTCGAGCGCCAGATAGGCACCGCCCAGACTGGCCAACGCACCGGCAAGATAGAGCCCCTTGAGGCGCATGGGATTCACGGCCACCCCCAACGTGGCCGCCGCTTCCGGCTTCTCACCCACGGCCCGTGCCCGCAACCCAAAGGGCGTACGGTACAGCAGCCAGCCAAGCGCCGGCAGCGCGGCGAGCCCAATCCACACCACCGGATTCATGAAACTCGACAACATGACGTTGCTCACACCTTCGCCACCAAAGCCTGGCACCCGCGGAGAGTTGCTGGAGCTGTCAAACACCAGACGCAGGAAGTACCGTGTGCTTGCCGCGACGAGGAGATTGATGGCCACGCCCACCACCACCTGATTGGCCCGGAAGCGAATCGTGGCGATCGCCAACAGGCTCGTGATCAACGTGCCCGCCACCAGCGCCCCCAGCAGGCCAGCCCACGGACTATTGCCGTAATAGCTGCCGAGGGCCGCACCAAAGGCCCCCGAGAGCATCAGCCCTTCCAGTCCCAGAGCAATCACCCCCACCCGTTCGGACATGACACCGCCCGCCGCCGCCAGCAAATACGGGACGGCAATGCGAATGGCCTGCAGAATGAACGCCAGAAGCATCATGTGGAGGCTCCCTGGGCGTTGCGCTGGCGCGTGAGCGACGCCGTGACACTTGCTGCGGCTGCACGGAGCTGCTTCTGCACTTCAGGCACCGCCGTGGCCACTGAGAGGATGACCGCCGCCGTGAGAATATCGGTCAGCTGCTTGGGCACCACCGCATTCACGGCCAGTCCGCCCTGCGACAGCGTGGCAAACAGCAGCGCCGCGGCGAGAATGCCGAACGGATGGTTGCGTCCCACCAACGCCACGGCAATGCCGAGGAAGCCGGCACCACCGGCGAAGCCTTCTTCGTAGTAGCCCTTATAGCCCAACACGAAGTTCACGCCGCCCAATCCCGCCAGCGCGCCCGAGAGCGCCATGGAGAGCAGCAGCACCCGCGGGACCTTCACCCCACCATACTCGGCGGCCTCGGGCTGCAGCCCCACCGCGCGCAATTCGTAGCCGCTGCGCGTGCGGAACAGATACCACCACGCCACCAGCGCTGCGGCCACCGCAAACACGATGGTGAAGTTCACTGCACTGCCCCGGAACATGGCAAAGGCATCGGCCAGTCGCGGCACATTGCCCGCGGCAATGTCGGGCGTGCGCAAAGTCTCCGGCAGGTGGAGCTTGGCCGACACAATCCAGTTCAGCAGCGCGAGCACAATGAAGTTCAGCATGATGGTCACGATCACTTCACTCGCGCCGAAGCGGGCGCGCAGCGCACCAGGCACCGCCCCGACCGCGCCCCCCACGAACATGGCGCTCAGCAGGCACAGCGGCACCGCAATCACCGCGGGTAGCGACGCCGGGAGCAGCAGCCCGGTGACCGCCGCACCGAAACCACCTGCGGCCAGTTGCCCTTCCGCGCCTACGTTGAACAAGCCGGCGCGCCCCGCCAACGCAAAGGCCAGACCGGTGCAGGTGAGCGTGGTGGCTTTGTACAACACCTGTCCAATACCGTACGCGTTCCCCCACGTGCCTTTCACCAGCAGTGCCCACACCGCGCCCGGGGATTCGCCGAACGACAGGATGAGCAGATCGCCCAGCACCGCGGCCAACCCCATCGCCACGACCGGCGGCAATACGGCTTCCAGCAGGCGTGTCCGGGTCATCGACACCGTTGTGGCGGTCGCACTCATGCGGCCGCTCCGGTCATGTAGGGCCCGAGCAGTTCGGCCGAACAGTCGGCGGCTGGCAGGATCGTGACGAATCGGCCACCGTACATCACGGCAATCCGATCGGACAGCGCAAGCACCTCCGGCAAGTCAGCACTCACCAGCAGAATGCCTTTGCCCGCATTGCGTGCCGCCCGCAGCTGCTCGTGAATGAACTCGATGGCACCCACATCCACGCCACGTGTCGGTTGCGCGGCCAGCAACACGGTGAACTCGCGTCCCATCTCCCGGGCAATCACGATCTTCTGTTGATTGCCCCCGGACAGCGCCCGTGCCGGCACGTGGGCTATGGGAGGGCGGATGTCAAAACGCTGAATCTGTTCGGCGGCATTGGCCGCTATCCGCGACCGATCGAGGCCCGTGCGTGTGGCGAAGTGGTGCTGCCGGCCGAGGATGAGGTTGTCGGCAATGGAGTAGTCCAGCACCAGCCCGCGACGATGGCGGTCTTCAGGAATGTGCGATAGCCCGTAATCGGCCCGGTCGCGCACCGACAGCCCGTGGCAATCGTGCGTGCCGAGCTGAATGCGGCCACTCTGCCATGTTCGCAAGCCGGCAATCGCCTCCAGCAATTCGGTCTGACCGTTCCCTTCCACGCCGGCAATCCCCACGATCTCCCCGGGGTGGATCTCCAGGGAGAGATCATTCACCGCGACGGTCCCGCGATCAGACATTACGCGCAGACCGTGTACTCGCAGCGCCGGCGCAGCGCCCGCCGTGGTGGCGGCTGCCCCGTGCGCCGTGCCGTGTCGCACCGCCCCCATGGCATCGAGATGCAGATTGACATCGCGACCCACCATGGCGCGGGCAATATCGCGTGGCGTAGTGCCCTGCGTGGCAAGCTGCGAGACCGTCGCGCCGGCTCGCATGACGGTGATGTTGTCCGACACCGCAATGACTTCGTCGAGCTTGTGCGTGATCAGCACGACCGTACCGCCATCCGCGCGCAAGGCGCGCAGCACCGTCCACAACTCCTGCACTTCCGGCGGTGACAGCACGGCCGTGGGCTCGTCGAGAATGAGCACCTTGGCCCCGCGATACAGCGCTTTGAGAATCTCCACCCGCTGCGCTTCGCCAACGGTGAGATCGGCAATGCGGGCCCGCGGATCCACATGCAGTCCGCAACGCTTGCACAACGATTCCACTTCCAGCACGGCGCGGTGCAGATCAATCGTCATGCCCTTGGTAGGCTCCGACCCCAGCACCACATTCTCTGCCACCGTCAGGGTGGGCACGAGCATGAAGTGCTGGTGCACCATGCCGACTCCGGCCGCAATTGCCTCGGTGGTCTTCCAGCCGGTCACTTCACGGCCATGTACTTCCACCGTCCCGCCATCAGGGGCGTAGAGGCCGGCCAGCACGCGCATCAGAGTACTCTTGCCGGCGCCATTCTCGCCAACGAGCGCATGGATCTCGCCCTGGTGTACTTCCAGCGAGGCGTCCCGATTGGCCACCACGCCGCCAAAGGTCTTCACCACGCCCCGCATGCGAATGGCCGGCGCCCGTGATGCCTCAGCGCTCATCACTTCTGCTCCCGCGTGGACGGCACGGCAATGCGTCCTGCCACGATATCGGCCGTCAAGGCATCCAGTCGTGCCCGTACCGCGACGGGAATGAGCGCCTTGTTGTTGTCGTCGTAGATATACCCCACGCCGTTCTCCGCCAGACCGAACTGCTGGACTCCGCCGGTGAACTGCTGGTCCTTCACGGCCCGCACGGCGGCCAGCACCGACGCATCGATGCCTTTCACCATGCTCGTGAGCACGTAGCCGGGGGCTTCGTTGAACTGATCCGCGTCTACGCCAATCGCCAGCTTGCCGGTGGTGCGGGCGGCTTCAAACACGCCAAGGCCGGTTGAACCGGACGCGTGAAAAATCACGTTGACACCCTGATTGTACATCGCCAGCGCCATCTCCTTGCCGCGCCCGGGATTCCGAAACGCTTCGGGGGTGACCCCGGCGTAGTTCGCAATGACGTCGCACTCCGGGCACACATGTTTGACGCCCGCCCGGTACCCCGCCTCAAACTTGTGAATGAGGGCGATGTCCATGCCGCCCACAAATCCCACCTTTTTGCTCTTGCCGACCAGCGCGGCCAGGGCGCCCACCAGAAACGACCCTTCTTCCTCGCGGAACTTGAGCGCCCGGAGGTTGGACGGGAGCGGCAGCGGATTGCCCACGCTGTCCGATGGCACGGACATATCCACGTTGGCGAAGCGCACATTCGGATATTCCTTGGCCAACGCCAGCACATCATCGGTAAAGATGAAGCCCACGCCGATGACCAGGTCCATCCCTTCGGCGGCCAGCAAGCGCAGGCCGGCTTCCCGGTCGGAGCCTTCGCCCGGTTCGATGTACGTAACGCGCGCGCCAAGCTCACGCTGTGCGCGCTCGCCCCCGAGATAAGCGCCGTCGTTGAATGACTTGTCCCCACGACCGCCGACATCGAAGACGATGCCGACATCGAGGCCGTCGGTGGTGTCCGCAACGGTGGCACCAGACGGGCGGACCGTGAGGAGGGCGAAATGGGCGAGGAAGAGCGCCCCGATCAGATAGAGGGTGCGGCGCATGGCCACGAAGGTTCGCCGTCTGGGCCCCGGACGGGAAGGGCCCAAAACGAAACGGCGGCCCCAGGAGTTTCTCCCGGGGCCGCCGTTGTCCGTTCCCTGCTTCCAACGCCCTGCCTGCTGCTCCCTCTTGGTAGCTACTTGATCGCCTTATACCGGTACGCGTAGATCTTCGCGCCCGTCGCCTTGATCTCCACGTTCTTGCGATCGCCCTTTTTGAGCGCGCCTGACTCCGCCGTGCCCGTGGCCACGACCGCTCCCGCTTCATCGAGAAATTCAGCGGTCACGTTGTACGACCCCGTGGCTGCAACCTGCTCCAGCGCCAGCGTCAGCGTGGCTTCGTTGGCGCCCCGGGAGAAACCGGCGACTTCCACCTTGACCGGCAGATTCTCGGCGAGCGTCTGGTACTTCACCAGCGAGTCCGTCCACGCCTTCTTCTCCGCCGGCAGCTTGGCCGCCTTGGCGAGCCCCTGCGACGCGTAGGCGAACATCATCCACCCATCGTAGTTGTTCGGGTCAAGCGCCACCAGCTTCGCGCTGGGAGCCCACATCTCCTTGAAGCGATCCTTGCCATAGTACGACGCGGCCACGTTACGCAGGCCGTCGCGGCTGTTCGGATTCTTCTGCACCGACAGCTCAAACAGCTTGAGCGCATCGTCGGCCTTGTTCGCGCGCGTGGCCACCACACCACCAACGGCCAGCACGATGTCGCTCTGCTTGTCCGGGTTGGCCAGCATGTCCGCATACACCTGCGACATGTTGGCCGTATCCTTGGCCAGCGTCAGGGCTTCGGCCCAGTTGTTGTAGTGGTTCGCCACATCCGGGCTGTCCGGCGCCGCGGCAATGAGCGTCTTGAACGTCTCGGCCGCCTCCTTGGCCTGCGCCTGCTGGTCGGCCCCCTGTGCTGTCGCCGCCTGCTCCAGCTGCGTCATGGCCAGATAGTACATGGAGCCGTTCTTGAGATCGCGGTACACCGTATCGGCGCCCGAGCGATCAATGACGTGCTTCCAGTGCATCATGGCCGCCTTCTTCTCGCCTTTCTGATTGGCCACATTGGCCAGCACATAGTGGGCGTACGGTCCATCACTCATCAGCATGGAACGCTTGGCGTAGTACTCCGCCGAGTCGAGGCTGCCGGCGCTGGACGCCGAAAGCGCGGCCTGCGTCTGCGCCAGCCACAGTTCGTTCTGGCGCTGGGCCTTGATGTCGGCTTCACAGGCTGGCGCCGCCGCCACGATCGCCTTGTATGCAGCATCAACGGCCACCACAAGATCGATCGTCTCGGTGGGGTTGGTCACGAAGCCCAGCGAGCTGCGCACCGGCGTGGCCGTGATCCCAGGCTCCAGCGCCCACAGCTTGAGCACTTCGCTAAGCATGAACTGGTAGCCAATCACGTTCTTCGCGAAACGCTCCGGCTTGGTATCCAGCTCCTTCATCATCTGCCCCAGCAGCTTCTTGCGCTGCTCAGGCGTCTGCGCGGCCTTGGCCTGCTGGTACGACAGCGACTGGATCGCCAGCTCCTTGGGCTGGTTTACGTCGATGGTGCAGGTGGCGGATACACCGCCTGGCTGCGCGGCTGCGGTCGCTGAAACGATTCCGGTGAGCGACACAGCGGCCACGGCACCAGCCATGAACGTCAAACGCATGACGTCTCCTAAAAGCGAAAAGAGGCAGGGAATCTGGCCGGTAACCCGGCCAGGGGTTCAGTTGGGGACCCGATGTCCTTTACTTGAAACTACTATGACCGAACGGATCCGCACCCGGTTCCTTGTGATTGGCAGCGGAGTGGCTGGTTTGCACACGGCGTGGCGGGCTTCGGCCCACGGGTCGGTGACGGTGCTCACCAAGCGCACCCTCTTCGACTCTGCCACCGCGTACGCACAAGGGGGCATCGCCGCTGCACTTGGGGCCGGCGACAGCCCGGAGCTGCACCGGGAAGACACCCTCGCAGCCGGCGCCGCCCTCTGTGACCGCGAGGCGGTGCAGGTGCTGGTAGATGAAGGCCCGACCCGAGTTCGTGAGCTCCAGGCCGCCGGCGCCCGCTTTGATCTCGACCCCGACGGCGATTTCAAGCTGGGCAAGGAGGCCGCCCACTCACGCCATCGCATTGTGCACGCCCACGGTGACCAGACTGGGGCCGAAGTGGCCCGCACGCTGGTGGCCAAGGTGCGGGAGGCCCAGTCTATCCAGGTTCAGGAAATGGCGCGGGTCCTCGACTTGCTCCTGGTGGAAGACGAGTTCGGGGTCCAGTGCGCCGGGGTTCGGGCCTCCATTTCGGGCCGACCGGTCGAAATCGTGGCCGACGCCACGGTCCTCGCCACGGGCGGGTGCGGACAGATTTTCCGCTACACCACCAACCCCCAGGTGGCCACCGGCGACGGCTTTGCCATGGCCCACCGGGCCGGGGCCCGACTGGCCGACATGGAATTTGTCCAGTTCCACCCCACGGCGCTGGACACCCCGGAAAATCCGCTGGCGCTCATTTCGGAGGCGGTGCGCGGGGAAGGGGCCATTCTGCTCAACGGACGGGGGCAGCGTTTCATGCCCAGCCGCCACAAGCTCGCCGAACTGGCCCCCCGCGACGTGGTGGCCCGCGAAATTTTCCGCGAGCAGCAGGCCCATGGCCGCGTCTTTCTCGACGCCACCAAGCTGGGGGAGGGGTTCCTCACTCGGTTCCCGGGCATTTCGGCGCTCTGTCGGGCCCGTGGTATCGACCCCCGCTTCGAACCCATTCCGGTAACCCCCGCCGCCCACTACATGATGGGCGGTGTGGTGACCGATCTGGCGGGCCGCTCCAGCATCTCGCGGCTGTACGCGGTGGGGGAAGTGGCCCGTACCGGTGTCCATGGTGCCAACCGGCTGGCGTCCAACTCATTGCTCGAAGGGTTGGTGTTTGCCGAGCGCGTTGCGCGCGACATGGTGCAGACACCGGAAGAGCTCGCTATCCCCGAACTCACCTCGTGGGATGTCCCGCCGCTGGATGATCGCGGCGCCGCCCAGGTCGCCGCTGACGAAATCCGCCAGATCATGTGGGATCACGCCAGCATTGCCCGCACAGCGGCCGGCCTCCGCCGCTGCCTGAGCGCGCTCCAGCGCGTGGGGGAACGGCTGACCCCCGGGGCGACCGAAGAGCGTAACCTGCTTACCACCGCCACCCTCGTGGCCGAAGCCTCGCTGCTGCGCAAGGAGTCGCGGGGAGGCCACTTCCGGAGCGATTTTCCCAAGACACGTCGGAAGTGGCAAGGCCGACACATTACGTGGTAAGAAAGGAAGCAGGTGGCAGGATGCACCCTCTACTCCCCGCTCCCTGCTCCCTGCTCCCTGCTCCCTGCTCCCCGCTCCCTGCTTCCTGCTCCCTGCTCCCTGCTCCCTCGTCTTCATGACCGTCCTCGAAGCGCACTACGATCCCGCCTTGGCCGCACAAATCCGCGACCTCGCAAAAGCGAAGAACGCGGTCATTCTCGCGCACAACTACGAACGTCCCGAAATCCAGGACGTGGCCGACTACGTCGGCGACTCACTTGGGCTTTCGCGCGAGGCGGCCAAAACCGAAGCCGATGTCATCGTCTTCTGCGGCGTGCACTTCATGGCCGAAACGGCGGCCATTCTGTCGCCGCAAAAAACCGTATTGCTCCCGGATCTCGCTGCCGGCTGCTCGCTCGCCAGCACCATTGACGCCGAGCAGCTTCGCGCCTGGAAGGCCGAACATCCCGGCGCTGTGGTGGTGGCCTACGTGAACACCACCGCCGAAGTGAAAGCCGAGAGCGATTACTGTTGCACCTCCGGCAACGCCGTGGAAGTGATCAACGCCATTCCGGCAGACAAGGAGATCCTCTTCCTGCCGGACATGTTCCTCGGTGCGCATGTCCGCCGAGAAACCGGCCGCGACAACATTCACGTGTGGATGGGCGAGTGTCACGTGCATGCCGGTATCGACCCCGAGCACATCACCCGCACGCGCGCGCAACATCCCGGCGCCGAATTCCTCATTCATCCCGAATGCGGCTGTGCCACCTCGGTGGTGGAGGCCATGAGTGCCGGCGCCGTCTCCAAAGACAACGCCCACATTCTTTCCACCGAAGGAATGATCAAGCGCCCATCGCAAACCCATCACGATACGTTCATCGTGGCCACGGAAATCGGGATCCTGCACCGGCTGCGTCGGGAGAATCCCACCAAGCACTTCATTGCCGCCAACGATCGGGCTCAATGCTCGTATATGAAGGTCACCACGCTGGCCAAGGTGCGCGATGCGCTGCTGTACATGCAGCATCGCATCACCGTGCCCGATGACATGGCGGCCCGCGCGCGCACGGCTATTGAACGGATGGTCAGCATTGGAGGCAATACCGGCGTCAGTCCCTTTGGTCCAGAGGATCCAGGCGAATGAACTCCTTCCACCCGCCCCTGCGTCCCACGCCGCCCACTTCCCAGGCGGCCATCGTTCCTCGCACCATCACGCCGCTCGACACGCGCGCCGTGACCAGGTCGTCGCTGGCGTTTCCGCTCAGCGCCGAGGACACCAGTGAACGCGTGCGGGTGGCCCTGCAGGAAGACGAAGCCTTCAACGACGTGTCCACGATCGCTACGGTGGTCAGCACCCGGCACGTACGCAGCGCCATTGTGGCCCGTCACGACGGCGTGATTGCCGGCATTCCGCTCGCCATCGAAGCGTTTCGTCAGCTCGATCCGTCCGTCACCATTCGCGTGGAAGCCGAAGATGGCACGCGCGTGGCGGCGGGGGCCACCGTGCTGGCTCTCACGGGACATGCGCGAGGCATGCTCTCGGCCGAGCGGACGGCCCTGAACTATCTGCAGCACCTCTCGGGCATCGCCACACTCACGGCCCGGTTCGTGGACGCCATCGCTGGCACCCGGGCGCGCATTCTCGATACCCGCAAAACCACTCCCGGGTGGCGTACCCTTGAGAAGTATGCGGTCCGTGCCGGTGGTGGCACCAACCATCGCCTTGACCTGCGCAGCGGTGTCCTCATCAAGGACAACCATTTGGCCGCCATTGGTGGTGATGTCGCCATGGCCGTGGCGCGCGCGCGGGCGTTGGCCATTCCCGGCACACCGGTGCAGGTGGAGTGTGATACGCTCGATCAGGTTGAGGCCGCCCTGGCCGCCGGGGCCGACTGGGTGCTGCTCGACAACATGGCCCCTGATGTCCTGCGCGACGCCGTGGCGCGCTGTCAGGGCCGCGTGACCACCGAAGCGTCCGGTGGAGTCAGCCTGGATACCGTTCGTTTAATTGCCGAATCCGGTGTGGATCGTATCTCGATTGGTGCGATCACCCATTCGGCTCCCGCTCTCGACCTCGGCCTCGATTTCGATGGTCTCTGAACCACGCTGAGGCTTCTGCCATGCCTGTACGACTCCCACCGCTCACGGAACACGCGTCCCGTATTCTGCTCGAAGGGATCGTGGACTACGCCGGACTCTTTCCACCGGCAGCACTCGGTATTCCGGCCGCTGTGCGCAACTTTGCGCACTACCGCGCCGGCAGCGCCGGGTGGATGCTGGGACGGTTCATTTGCCCGGCCAATCAGCTGGATGTGTTCTCGGACAAGGCCGACCCGCTCCTTCCGCGTGACGCCGGCGCCATTCCCTGGCGCCTGTCCGTCACCGCCAGTGGCAACGTCGTTGCCGACCTGCACGCCATTGCCGCCTTCAACGAACGGCATCGGGTCTGCTTCGACGAGTGCGGAGCCAAGGTGGACGCCTACGAGGTGAAAGTGACCTCCGTGCAGGAGATCATGACCCTGCATGCGCAGTTGCCCGCGGCGCTCGAGGTGTACATGGAGCTGCCGCTTGACGGCGACCTTGACGCGCTGATGGAGGCCCTTGCCCGCACCGGCCGTCGGGCCAAGATCCGCACCGGAGGCATCGTGCCGGACGCCTTCCCCGCGCCTGCGCAGATTGTGCGCTTTCTCCGAGCGCTGGTGACACACGATGTCCCGGCCAAGGCGACGGCCGGGTTGCACCATCCGCTCCGCGGCACCTATCGCCTGACTTACGATACCGATGCGCCCAGCTGCCGCATGTTCGGGTTTCTCAATGTCCTGCTCGCGGCGGCCGTGATCGCCAACAGCGGCACCGATCATGACGCCATGCTCATGCTCGACGAGGCTGATGCCTCGACCATCATGTTCAGTGAAACACACCTCGCTTGGCAAAGGCCCGGAGGGGTGATCATGCTCAACCGGCCGCTGTTGCAGCAGGTGCGGGAGCGTATACTGCTGAGTGTTGGCTCCTGCTCGTTTACCGAACCGGTTGACGAGAGTCGTGCCCTTGGCTGGATCTAGTATGCCCTCATCTTCCACCCGTGTGCTTACCACCTCCGGCGTCTTGCTCGGCGCCCTCGCGGGTGCGGCGGCGGCGTCGGTGCTGTACGGTGTGCTCGATGCCAATGGTTTCGGACAGACCATCTTTCGGACGCGCCTGTCCATGCTGCTGGTGGGCATTGGTACGCTGCCGTTCTTCACACTCGCCGGCGCCATTCTCGGCGGCGTCACCATGCGGCGGCTCGCGCCCAGCCTCTCGGCGCGTACCTCGTCTTCGTCTTCGTCTTCGTCGGCATGAGCGCTCTCGTCCCACCGCGCAGCTGGGTAACCAGCGCCAACGGCCACCTGGATTTTGCGTTGCAGAATCTTCCGTTTGGCATCTTTCGTCGCGCGGCCAGCAACGAAGCGCCGCGAGTTGGTGTGGCCATCGGCGACGCCATTCTCGATGTCGCAGCGTGTCTGGCGGCCGGGTTGTTTGATGAGCAGTCAGAACTTACGAGGCAGGCGGCTCGTACCTGTGCGTCACCGGCACTGAATGCGCTCATGGCGCTGGGGGCAGACGCCCGGCGCGCCCTGCGCGACGCGGTCATGGCGCTGTTGCATGAGGACTGTGCGGTGCACCGGCAACAGATTGCCCAGCACGCTCTGGTGCCACAGCAGGACGCCGAGCTGTTCCTGCCGGCGCAGGTGGGGGATTACACCGACTTTTATGCCTCGGTGCATCACGCCACGAATGTCGGCGCCATGTTCCGCCCCGACAATCCATTGCTCCCCAATTACAAGTGGGTGCCCATTGGCTACCATGGGCGCGCCTCCAGTCTGGTCGTCTCGGGAACACCCGTGCGCCGTCCCAACGGCCAGCGCAAAGGGCCCACCGACGATGTCCCGACCGTTGGCCCCTCCCGTTCACTCGACTACGAACTGGAATTGGGCGCGTTTGTCGGAACCGGTAATGCGCTGGGGGAGCCCATCCCGATGGCCAGCGCCGAGTCGCATCTCTGGGGGCTGTGCCTGCTCAACGACTGGTCCGCGCGTGATCTGCAGGCGTGGGAGTATCAGCCACTTGGCCCCTTCCTGGCCAAGAATTTCGCCAGCACGATCAGTCCGTGGGTGGTGACGCTCGAAGCGCTTGCACCCTTCCGTGCGCCGCTTGCGCCTCGCGCGTCGGGCGACCCGGAGCCGTTGCCGTATCTCACCGATGCGCGTGATGCCACACAGGGGGGCTTTGCCCTCACGGTGGAAGTGTGGTTACGCACCCCGCGCATGCGCGACGAGCAGGCGCCACCGGTGCGCATCTCACAGGGCAGTGCCCTCGATCTGTATTGGAGCTTCGCGCAAATGCTAGCGCACCATGCAAGCAGTGGCTGCAACCTCCGCCCGGGCGACCTGTTGGGCAGTGGTACCATCTCCGGCGCGACCCCTGACAGTCGCGGATGTCTGCTGGAGTTGACACGGCGTGGGGCAGAGCCGCTGTCGCTCCCTAACGGGGAAACACGCGGCTTTCTCCTCGATGGCGACGAAATCACCATGACGGCGTACGCCGAACGGGACGGGGTGGGACGCATTGGCTTTGGGCGATGCGTGGGAGAAGTACGGGCGGCACCGGCCCTCGCCGGAACGTGACCTGTGCAGGGGGCGTTGGTAAAAATGATGTCCGATCTGATGTTCGCGCGCTCGCAGATGGCGATGTCGCTGGCGTTTCATATTGTGTTTGCCGTGGTGGGCATTGGGATGCCGGCGCTCATGGTCATCGCCGAATGGCGGTGGCTCAAGACCCGTGACGCCGTGCAGCTCGAACTCGCCAAGCGCTGGGCCAAGGGTACCGCCATTCTGTTTGCTGTCGGGGCGGTGTCCGGCACGGTGCTCAGCTTTGAACTGGGGTTGTTGTGGCCCACGTTCATGGAGCATGCCGGCGCGGTAATCGGTATGCCCTTTTCGCTCGAAGGGTTTGCCTTCTTCACCGAAGCCATCTTTCTCGGTATTTACCTCTACGCCTGGAAGCGAATCCCGCCGCGCGCACACTTCGCCGCTGGTGTCGTGGTGGCGTTCAGTGGCGCGCTCAGTGGGGCCTTTGTGGTGTGCGCCAATGCGTGGATGAATGCGCCCGCGGGTTTCGAGATGGTGAACGGGCAGGTCACCAACGTCGATCCGCTGGCCGCCATGTTCAATGCGGCCGCGCCATCGCAAATCGTCCACATGACCCTTGCGGCGTACGCCGCCACCGGATTTGCCGTCGCCGGCATTCATGCGTTCGCTCTGTGGCGCGGTACACCGCATCGCGCGTTCCATCGCGCCGCTCTGCAAATTGCGCTCACCATTGGCCTCCCCACCGCGTTGTTGCAGCCGCTCAGTGGCGACTGGAGCGCCCGCGATGTGGCCAAGCGCCAGCCCGTAAAACTGGCGGCTATGGAAGGGCATCTGCGTACAGGGCCGGCCGCCTTTGTCATTGGCGGCTGGCCCAATGAAACCACGCTCACGCATACCGGTGCTATCGAAATTCCCGGCGCCCTGTCCCTTCTTTTGCACGGGGATGCGCAGGCGGTCGTTCCGGGCGTGGACAGTGTGCCGGCAGAAGACCGGCCGCCTCTGGGCATCGTGCATCTCGCCTTTCAGATCATGATTGCCTGCGGTACCATCATGGCCGCCCTGTCGCTCTTTGGTGCCTACCGCTGGTGGCAGCGCCGCCGGGAGCGTGGCGTGGCGCTCCCCGACGATCGCGCCTTTCTCATGGCACTCATGCTGGCCTCACCGCTGGGATTCATTGCGCTCGAAGCCGGGTGGACGGTTACCGAAGTGGGGCGGCAGCCCTGGATCGTGCAGGGTGTGTTCCGCACCGCCGATGCCGTGACGCCCATGCCCGGATTGGGCGTCACCTTCGCGCTGTTCACCGCGCTCTATCTCGGGCTGGCGGTCGCCGTGGTGTTCCTGCTCTGGCGGCAAATTCTCAAAACCGGCGTGACGCAGACACCGATCGATCTCACGAGCGAATTACCCATCCCCTCCCGCATGACCGGGGCCCATCCCGCGCCACGTGGCTGATCGCCTGTGAACACCACGGCACTCACGTGGACGCTGCCGCACATCGTGGCCGGCGTCATGGTGCTTTCCCTCAATGCCTACGTGCTGCTTGGCGGCGCCGACTTCGGCGGGGGCGTGTGGGATTTCTTTGCCCGCGGCAATCGACGCGAAGAGCAACGGGCGCTGATTGCCGAGGCGATTGGCCCCATCTGGGAAGCCAACCACGTCTGGCTCATTCTGGTGGTGGTGCTGCTGTTTTCCTGTTTCCCTAAAGCGTTCGCCCACCTCTCCACCGAGTTGCACGTCCCCATCACCATCATGCTGCTCGGGATTGTGCTGCGCGGATCGGCGTTCACCTTCCGCTCCTACGACAGCAAGAAGGACACGGTACAGCGCCGGTGGGGGCGCATCTTTTCCATGGCCAGCCTGCTCACGCCGGTCATTCTGGGGGTCTGCCTCGGCACGGTAGCCAGCGGAAAGATCCCCATGCGCACGCGTGAGGCCGCCGCCGCCCTGTCGTTCACGGAGCGCTTTATCAACCCGTGGTGTGCCTCCCTGTTCCCGTGGGCCGTTGGGGCGCTCACGCTGATGCTCTTTGCGTTTCTGGCGGCCAGCTATCTCACCGTGGAAGCCCCGGACGAGGCCCTCAAGAACGTCTTCCGGCGCCGCGCACAGCAATCGCAAATCGCGCTGTTGCTCACCGCCTTTGCCACGCTCCTCCTGGCACGCTTCGAAAATCCGCTGCTCTTTACGGGCCTCACCCGCGGCACCACCGCCTGGGCCATGCACGCCATCACGGCACTCAGTGCGGTCACATCGCTCTGGGCGCTCAAAACCCGTCGGTTTCAGGTCGCCCGACTGGCCGCGGCGGCCCAGGCCAGCTTCATCCTTTGGGGATGGGCGTGGACCCAGTTCCCCTGGCTGCTCCCCCCCGACCGCACCATTACCGCCCTGGCCGCGCCGCGCATCACCCTGCAGTTCACCCTTGGCGCCCTGGCGGTGGGGACCGCCATCCTGCTCCCGAGCTTCGTCTACCTGTTCCGCGTCTTCAAGAGTGGCGAGACCGCCTTCGGCGACCAGCACGGATAACCGTCACACCCTTTCCGGACCGCCGGTCCATGTCGTAACTTGCCGCCCATGCGCCCAGACCTCATTCGCGTGGTTCTCGTTGACGACCATCAGATCGTTCGCTCCGGATTGAAGGCGGTGCTGTCCACCGCCAAGGACATCACCGTCGTCGGTGAGGGTGGATCCGGCAAGGATGCCCTCGTGCTGGCCGAACGTCTCGATCCCCATGTCATCGTCATGGATCTCTCCATGCCCGACATGGACGGCCTCACCGCCACGCGCGAATTGCAGAAGGCCAACGCCACGCGTGTGCAGGCGCCCGATGAGCCGGTCACCCGCCGGGTGCTGGTGCTCACCATGCACACCGAGGACGAGCATCTGGTTGCCTTGCTCGAAGCCGGCGCCGGCGGCTATCTGCTCAAATCCGTCGCCGACCGCGAACTTGTGGACGCGGTGCGCACCGTGGCTGCCGGCGACGTGTATGTGCAGCCCACCGCCGCGCGGGCCCTCGCCCGTGGTCTTGCCAAGCGCGATGGCAACGCCGAAGAGCGCACCCGCTTCGAGAAGCTCACCGACCGCGAACAGGTGGTACTCAAGATGGTGGCCGAGGGGTATACCGCCCCGGAAATCGGCGAGCATCTGACCATCTCGCCCAAGACGGTGGATACCTACAAGCAGCGCATCGGCGAAAAGCTCGGCCTCACGCACCGCACGGACTACGTGAAGTTTGCGCTCAAGCTGGGGCTGCTCAAGAACGACGCCTGAGCAGCCGTCCACTCCGCGTCAGTCCGTCAGCCCCACCGCGCGCGCCTGCTCGTCACGCGTGAGACTCCACTGCGGTAACGGCGGGACCGCGACATCCAGCACCGCATCGCTGGACGCATAGCCCTGCTCGGCGCGCACCCGCTGCGCCACACTTCGGCGCAGGTCGTCGATACGATCGCCGGCGTCGCCTTCAAGCTCCGTTCGCAGCGCCCGGAAACGTCGGCCGCTCTGCAGGCAGAAGAGCTCCGTGAGGGCAATCTCGCGGGCGCACGCGTCCACCCCGCGCTCCGCGATGAGCTTCTGCGTGCGGGCAATGGTGGTCGCCCTGGCGTACAGCTCAATCGCCATGTCGGCCAGTCGTTCCACCACCAGCTGCCGCTGCAGAATCTCCTTGCGGTGCGTCGTGATGGCCTGTTGGGTGGCTTTGGCCAGTTCGGCTACGTGCCGCTCCACAAAGTCGGCCTGCGTCTTGAGCGCGGGATGGAGCGCCACCTGAAAGCGATCGCGCTTGCCGAACGCACTGGCCACTTTGTCGGCGGCAAAGCTCGACACGAGCACCCAGTTTTTCATGGGGCTCTTCATCGCGCCGGCAATTTCCTTCAGCTCTTCGGCGGGCCCCTGAATGCCGTTGAGGCCAACAAAGAGTCGCAGAATCTCGTTGGCGCCTTCAAAAATGCGATTGATGCGCGCATCACGCAGATAACGCTCGTACGGCCACGGCTTCACGAAGCCGCGCCCACCTGCCAGTTGCACGAGTTCGTCGGAGCTGCGCCACACCAGTTCACTGGCAAAGACCTTCACGCAGGCGGCTTCCAGCGACGCGTCCACGGTTTCCGTGTCGAGCGCCGCTGCCAATGCCCCCACCATGGCATCGGCGGCATACGTCTCGCTGGCGATGGTCGCCATCTTGCGCTGCGTAATCTCAAAGCTGGCCAGCGCGCCGCCAAACTGCGTGCGCGCCTCAGCGTATCGCGTGAACTCGCCCAGCAACTTCTTGCACGCCGTTGTGCACCCCGAAGCCAAGGATAACCGCCCGGCATTGAGGGCATTCACCGCCACGCGGAATCCCTTGCCCACCTCGCCCAGGACATGGTCATCGGGCACAAAGAGATTCTCAAACACCAACTCGGCCTGCGTCGAGGCGCGAATGCCCAGCTTGCGAATGGTGCCATCGACCCGAAAGCCCGGCATGTCGGGGCGCACGATGAAAGCCGTGGGGCGCATGACCGTCTCGCCGTTCTTGAGGACCGGCGTTTGCGCAAACGTGGCAATGACTCCGGCGCGTTGCCCGTTGCCAATCCAGTGCTTGCGGCCGTTCAGCACCCATCCCGTGTTGTCGGCGCTGCGTTCGGCGCGCGTCACGATGTGTTGGGCGTCCGATCCCGTCTCCGGTTCCGTGAGGGCGTAGGCGGCCAGCGTTTCGCCACGGGCGAGCCCGGGCAGATACCGCGCCTTCTGGGCCTCGTTGCCGGCTATGACCACCGCCTTGCTTCCCAGCCCGCAGTGCACGCCAATGAGCACGCCCAGTGAGGCGTCGATGGAGGCGACGGCGCCAAACACCCGTGCGTAAGCACTCGCCGACAACCCCAGACCGCCGTAGGCCTTGGGGATGGTCAGTGCCAGCAGGCCGGCGTTGGCAAACCCCTTGATCACCGCCTCATCAATCCCTTCCTGTTCATCGAAGCGACGGGCATCAATGAGCCCCGACGCCACCATGTCGTTCACCGCCGACACGAGACGCTGCACGGTGGCCGCTTCGTCGGCGTCGCGCGCGTCGAGCGTGGCAGGGTAGGGGAAGAGCAGCGATTCGTTGATGTCGCCGGCAAACAGATCGCGCAGGAACGATGGCTTGCTGGCCGCTGGGGCAGACGAACTCATGGCGGGAACTCCCGGGGGCAGACACGTACGACGCACACACAGGGCATGTACAACGGGGCGCCCCATCTGGAGCGCCCCGCTGACAAAGCTAGTATACCGACCGGCCGCGCGGTCAGGGCGCTCGTTTCAACCCGGTCGTGGCGGCCGTGATGGTGATCGTGACCGTGGAGGTCTTCCCTTCCGGTTGCCCGTTGCTGTTGAGCGCCCGCAGCGTGATCGTGGTGGTGCCCACGATGGAGGCGTTGATGGAAATCACCGTTCCCTGGGAGTTGGCCTGCGCCGTGGCCACCGACGGTGTTGTGCTCTGCACGTTCACCGACCGGTTGAACAGCTGGTTGCCGTTGGAATCCAGCAGGCGAATGGCGAAGGACTTGTTGGCCGCGTTCAGCGCAAAGGAGTACGTCGCCGGCGACACCGCAATCGAGTCCACCGGAATAGGCTGGATGGTCACCGACGCGTTCCCCGACCGGTTCTCGCTGGTCGCCGTGATGGTCACGCTCCCCGGCGCGAGCGTCGTTACCAGTCCTGTCCCGGAGACCGTGGCCCGCGTAGGGTCGCTGCTCACCCACTCCACGGTGCGATCCGTCACGGTGGTGCCGGTGGAGTCTTCGATGGTGGTGGAGAGCTGCACCGTCCCCCCCTGAATCACGCTCGACGACGTGGGCGACACACGCACGATGGTGACTGGAACACGCGTGACCTGCAACGTGAGTGTGTCCGTGGCCCCTTCCGCATTGATGGCAATGCGTGCCGTGCCCAGCGCCAGCCCGGTCACGAGTCCGGTAGAGTTGACCGTGGCTATGGTGGGCGTCGCGCTGGTCCAACTCACCACACGGCCGGCCGGAATGTTGCCGCCCACCGAGTCGGTGAGCACCGAGGCGAACTGCCGCGGAATGCCGAGTCGCAGCGAGCCGCTGGTGGGCGTGATCCGAGCCGTCACAATTCGGGCATCCACCACTTCCACGTTGGCCTGGCAGGTCACGCTCGGGTACTCCACCGACGACGCCGTAATCCGCGAGGTCCCGGCCCGGCGGCCCGTCACCAGCCCTGATCCGCTGACCGTCGCCGCCACTTCGTTGTCGCTGCTCCACGCAATCGGGCGATTGGTGTTGGACAGCACATTGTTCGCCGTATCACGCAGCGTAACCGCCGGTTGCGTCTGCTGGCTGACGGTGATCTTGGTGTTCGTCGGATTGAGCGAGCAGCTTCCCACCGGAATTTCCGTCACGATCACATTGGCCGTACCGGTTGTCTGGTCGGACTCGGCACTGATGATCACGTTGCCCGGCGCCAGCGCGGTGACCACGCCATTCTGGTCAACCGAGGCCGTGGCCGAGTTGCTGGAGGCCCAACGGAACGTGCGGCCGGAGATCACCACATTTTGCGAGTTGCGCGCGACGGCGGTGAACTGCCGAGTATTGGTGCGCCGCAGCGTCACCGTGCTCGGGCTGAGCGTAACCGTAGCCGCCTGTTCCGGGGTGACGGTCACCTGCACCGAGGCCGACTTGCCATCGGCGGTGGCCGACACCTGGGCGGTACCTACCGACACGGCGATGACGTTGCCTTCGGACGTGACCGTGGCCACCGCTGAGTTGCTGGACGAGAACGACACCCGCTTGTTGCGGATGGAGTTGCCGTCGCAGTTGAAGGCCGTGCCCACAATGGTGGTGGCGCCATTCACGGGTAGCGTGATGGACGCCGGCGCCACACTGACCGAGCAGGCCGTGGGCGGCTTGAGTGCATCACAGCCCACGGTGCCGCCCAAGGCGATCACCAGCAACGCGGTGCCCACGCGACGGGTACCCTGAACTCGCGAGAATGACACAACTCGGTCTGCGACCCGCATGCAGCTCCGTCCTGGAAACAAAGAGTGGGAAACGGCGGACCCATGCGGGCCAGCCGAGGAGATTACCAACAGTAGGACGCCCGGTCGTTAGAAGCCGTAACCGTTACGCCACGGGCACATGGGCACTCGGGCTGTCCCTCCAACCTGACGGGACATTATCCAACCGGCAAGCGGCGTACCACGAACCCGTGCCCGGCGTTACCAACGCGTTTCTACCCAATTCGCGATAATCCGTTCGAACCGCGCACCGCGTGGCGTGGCCATCCCGCTGCGGGAGCCACGGAGTGGCCCGATCCGTAGCGAGACCCTCGGGCATCCGTGCAAGTTACGCCGTACCGATGTCGATACCTGATGAAACTGCCCGCGCACAGGAACACACCACCCAGTGGCTGATGGTCGCGGGCTGGGTGGTCGGTGCCGCCCTGCTGCGTACGCTGCTGTCGGCCAGTGTGCCGCTGCTCCCCGATGAGACCTACTACTGGGAGTGGACCCGGCGACTTGAGGCCGGCTACTTTGACCATCCTCCCGGCATTGCCCTGCTGATCACCCTCGGCGTAAAGCTCTTTGGCAACACGGTGGCAGGGGTGCGCGCTGGCCCCGCCATTGCCGCGCTCGTCACCCATGTCGCCGCGGTGATGTGCGCATGGCAACTGGCCGGTCGCGGACCGGCCGGGGCCATCGCGGCGCGGCGCGCGGCCATGCTCATGACCGTGCTCCCCATTGCCACCCTGGGGCTGGTGTTGGCCACCCCCGACGCCGCCCTGTTTGCCACCGCCATGCTCGCGCTGCTGGCGGTCGAACGCGCCCTGGCCACCCCTGTCCGTTCGCTCGCCAGCCTGGCGTGGTGGGTGCTGGCCGGGCTCGCTCTGGGCGGCGCCTTCGTGTCCAAGTACACTGCCGTGCTGCTCCCCATGGGGCTGGTCATCGCCTGCCTCGTGCACCCGGCGCTCCGCAAGCGCTATCTCGATGCCGGCCCCTGGGTGGCCAGCGCCATCGCGCTCGCCCTCTTTGCCCCGGTCGTGGCCTGGAACGCCTTCAATAACTGGATCTCCTTCCGGTTCCAGTTGGGGCACGGCTTCAATGCGGCGGCGCGTGGCAACCCCCTCTCCCGTGAACTGGAGATGCTGGGCGGGCAGGTGGGGCTCGCCTCCCCCATTCTCTTCGGCTTGCTGGCCATGGTGGTGTGGTTCGCCCTTCGTGACGGATGGGTGGCACGCCACACTGCCCACCCCACCGATGTCGGGGTGCGCAGGTTTGCGCTGGCCGTCATTGCCGTGGTCCCGCTGGGATTCTTCGCCGTCAGTGCGTGGCGGCGGCCGGTGGAGGCCAACTGGCCCGCCATGATCTATCCCGGCGCCATGATGCTTCTGGCCACCAGCGACCGCCCCAGCCTCCAGGGGGCATGGTGGCGCCGTGGCATCTGGGTGGCCGCCGGCTTGCTCATAGTCGTGGCGCTGCAAGCCTACACACCCATTCTGCCGCTGAAGCCCCGCAAAGATCCTATCGCGCGCGCCCACGGTTGGACCACGTTGGCCGCCGCCGTACAGCAGGCCCGTCAGGACCCCTTCCTCGACGGCACCATTGATCGCTGGATCGCTGCCGATCGCTATCAGGACGCCTCGGAGATCGCTTTCCATCTCGCCGACCAACCCACTGTGTTTGCGCTCAACCTCGGTGGCCGCACCAATCAGTACGACGTGTGGCCCAACGCCTGGCAGAAGGTACGCCCCGGCGACGGATTGGTCGTGGTCTTCGATGCGGATGCCAAAGGTGATTCCCTGGCCGCCGTGGTGGGGAGCTGGTTCAAGGCATCACAGCAGGGCGCCTTGGTCTCCCTCACACGCAACGGGGGCGAGGTGGCGACGCGCCGCCTCTGGCTCTATCGCATTGCGCGTGATGTGCCGCGGGAAAGCCCGACGCATCCGCCACAGCCCACGACGGCGGCACCGTGAACACTATGCCATCGGTGGCCGCCCTGCTGGCCGTGGCGCTGGGAGGGGCGGTGGGAAGTGTGGCTCGCTATGTCACCACGCTTGCCCTCACGCCAGTGACCGCCACGTTCCCCTACGCCACGCTGCTGGTGAACGTGATTGGATCGTTTCTCATCGGGTATTTCGGTCGCGTTTTTTCTACCCCCGAGCATGACCCCGTGGTGCGGCTCGCCCTCACCACCGGGCTGTGCGGCGGCTTCACCACCTTCTCCGCACTGAGCGCCGAAACGGTTACCCTGCTGCAGCAGGGGCGAACCGGGCGCGCCATGACCTACATCGCGCTGTCGCTGGCCCTCGGACTCGGCGCCACGGCGCTGGGGCTCATGGCTGGCCGCAAGTAAGCTCTCGCCGCGTCGGCACAACGCGCCTTCACCGTCATCCAGACTCCTTCATGTCGCCTATTCCCGCCGATCTCGCCCAGTACTGCGATGCCCACGATGCGGGCGCGCTGGACGAACTCTTTGCCTTCCTGCGCATCCCATCCGTATCGGCGCGCTCGGAACACAAAGCCGACTGCGCCGCCGCGGCGCAGTTTGTGGCCGAGGCGCTTACGCGCATTGGATTCACCACCAGCGTGGAACCCACTCCCGGTCATCCCATTGTGGTCGGCGAGTGGCGCAAGGCACCAGCCGGCGCTCCCACGTTGCTCATCTACGGGCACTACGATGTCCAGCCGGCCGAACCGCTGGAGCTGTGGACCTCGCCGGCCTTTGAACCCACCATCCGCGACGGCCGTATTTATGCGCGCGGTTCGGTGGACGACAAAGGACAGTTGTACCTGCACATCAAGGCGCTCGAAGCCCATCTTGGCGCGCGCGGCACGCTCCCCGTCAACGTGATTGTGCTGGCCGAAGGCGAAGAAGAAGTGGGGAGCGTGAACCTCGAGCACTTCCTCGAGCGCGAGAAGCAGCGACTGGCCTGCGATGCCGTGGTGATCTCCGACAGCACCATGTTTGCCCCCGGTATTCCCAGCATTCTGTCATCGCTGCGTGGCATGGCGTATCTCGAGATCAACGTGCGCGGCGCCAACGGCGACCTGCACAGCGGCATGTACGGCGGCGCGGTGGTCAACCCGGCCATGGCGCTCGCCCGCATCCTTGCCACCATGCACGATGACACCGGGCGCATCGCCATCCCGGGCTTCTACGACGAGGTGCGGCCGTTCCCTGATCACGTGCGCGCCCAGATGCGCACACTCCCCTTCAGCGACGACGCGCTCATGCACGAGGTGGGCGTCACCGGACTTGGCGGCGAACCCGGATACACCACGCTCGAACGGCTCTGGACACGCCCCACCTGCGAAGTGAACGGACTGCTCAGCGGCTATACGGGAGAAGGCGCCAAGACCGTGCTGCCGGCGGTGTCCATGGCCAAGGTGAGCTTCCGTCTCGTGCCCGACCAGGATCCCGAGAAAATCGCCGAGTTGGTGCAGGATCATGTCGATCGCGTCGCCCCGCCGGGGGTGACCGTCATGGTGGAGCATCTGCACGGTGGTCGTCCGTGGCGCGCCGATTTGCAGGGTCCCATTATCGATGCCGGCAAGGCAGCGCTCACCGCGGCGTTTGGGCGCGAGCCGGTCATTACCGGCGAAGGGGGCAGCATTCCGGTGGTGGGCGACTTTGAGCGCATTCTGGGTGCGCCCGTGCTGCTCATGGGCTTTGGCCTTCCCGGCGAAAACGCGCACGCTCCCAACGAGTGGATCAGCCAGGAGAATTACCAGCTTGGCATCCGGGCGGCGGCGGTGCTGTACGAGGAGTTTGGCGTGCGCGGTACGCGCTGAGTGAACTCCAACCCCTAACCCAAACACAAAACCCGGAACTGATCAGTTCCGGGTTTCGCGTTCGAGTCTTGGGTTCTGGGTCGCTGAACTACTTCACATCCACCACTTTCACGCCAGCCGTCGACGCGCCGGCACTCACGTAGCCAATGGCGCCGGGCGTGGCCTTCACGTACGCCACTACGTCGTCATCACTCGCCTTGGCCGGCGGCGGCACATCCTTGCCGGAAAAAATCTGCTGCTGCCAGTACGACTCAACAGCACTCACGGCGCGGCCGAGCACCGTTTTGCTGAACGTGGCACGCACCGGGCTGGTCTTCGCCTGATCCACCGGTTGCGCCGCGGTGCCGTTGGGGAACTTGGTCGTTTGCTTGAGGAACAGCTTGGCCGTCACGTCGGCCGGAAGATCGGTCGTGCTGTTCGCACTGTTCACGATCACCTTGAAATCTTGCGCGGCGGCGGGGGCCGCGCTCAACGCGATGGCCATGAAGGCCACGGCCAGAGTCTTGAATGAAGGTTTCATGGTGGATCCCTTAGAAGCTGAAGGCGACGGACAGCAAGCCGTAGTACGTCTTCGAGGCCGGCGCAAGCGTGGCCACGAACGGCGGGGCCGTCGGCGGAATCACGCTCGGGACAGGTACGTCGAAGGCGTAGCCGTCGATCTTGTGCGCTTCGAGCTTGAAGGCCACTTGGGCGGACGGCTTGTAGGTCACGCCGATCGCGATGTCTTTGTTGAGCGGCAAATCAAGGTTCGGCAGCGGTGAGAGCTGGAGGTTGTTGTTGCCACCGCTGTACTCCACGGCAAGCGTCAGCTTCTCAGTGGGCATGACACCGGCCGACGTGTACCACGAGTTGACCTTGATGTAGTTCGGGTCCTTGCTGTCAAATGCGCTGTATTCCCCGCGGACAAACGCCTTTTCGAAAGTACCGTCCGCTGACAACATGTACGTGGTCGCCCGCGGCGGGCGCGTCGAATCCGGTAACCCAGCCGCTGGCGTCTGCTGATAGTTGGCCAGGAACCCACCCACCTTCACACCCTCGATGGGCGTGTTCAGCCACAGCTGCGTACCTACCATGTTTTCATTGCGCAGGTTGAACACCAAGTTCCGTGATTCAAAAGGAATCTGCCCCTTCAGGTCAAACCCGCCTCCAAAAGCGTAGCCTTCCACCGACCAGTCGTTGCCAAGGTCGACCTGCTTGCGAACTACCACACCATCAATGAACTCCAGCGTCTCGCCATATACCGCCGACCCAACACGATAGAAGGGCAGCAGCGTGCCGATGAAGCGTACTTCGTTGAACAGACCACGCGGCAGCGGGTTCCGGCCAAGCTTCACCGAAGCGCCGTTGTCGAAACGGTGTTCGTAGAATGCCCACACCGGCTCCACCACCGGCTGAATGGACTTGAGCGGGCTTGTACCGAAGTTGCGATGTAGCAACTGGGTGACCACGCGATCCTTGTCCGAAATCTTGTAGCCGAACTGCAGGGCAATCGCGCGGTAGTCCGACGTGCCGTCGCGATTCAGGCCGAAGTATGGCAGGCCATCGGTCTTGCCGTAGCCAATGTTCGCCGACCCGTGAATGGACAGCTTGTCATCCTGCGCCGAGGCCAGGGCTGGCGTCAAGGCGATCAGTGCGCACGCGGCAATGCGCGAAAATTTGTGGCTCAACATGAGTGTCGGGGGGGTGAGTATTTTCAACGCGGATACTGGGCGCCGCAGCAGAGAGACGCCCCGCGAAAAGGATGTCAGAACGAGCCGAGAATGTCGTCGGACCCGCTGTCGTCATCAAAGGGAATGAGAGCCGAGGCGCTCACCGGAAAGACATCGTCGCCTTTCGCTGCACCAGCGCCCACGGTCGCCTTGCGGGCGTTCGTGGCAACTGGGCGTTTGCGTGCCGGGGCCGGGCGAGCCGGCGCTGAGGCCGCGCGACGCGCGGCACTGGTGGTCACCGCCGCGTGGGTCTGCGTCCGCGAACCCACGTCAAACTGCGACGCCAGTTCCTGCATCTCGGCCGCCTGCGCCGAGAGTTCTGCCGCCGCGCTCGCCGATTCTTCGGCGTTGGCGGCAGTGCGTTGCGTCAGGCCACTGATCTGCGACATCGCCGTCGTGACTTCCGCGAGCTCCTTTTCCTGCTCCGCGGCGCCTTCGGCAATATTGTTCATGATCGTGGTGGCACGCAGCACACCCGTACGGATCTCTTCGAGGCGACGCTTCACGCTCTCGTTGAGCTGCACACCCGTCTCCGCCTTTTGCACGGATTCCTCAATGAGCGCCGCCGTATTCCGCGACGCTTCCGACGCGCGGATGGCCAGGCTGCGCACTTCATCGGCCACGACCGCGAAGCCCTTACCCGCGTCGCCGGCCCGTGCCGCTTCGACCGCCGCGTTCAGAGCCAGCAGATTCGTCTGGAACGCGATTTCGTCAATCGTCTTGACGATCTTGGCCGTCGAGTCCGCGGACTTCTTGATTTCGGCCACGGCATCGGCCAGCGCCGTCATGCGCTCAACACCCTGCTCGGTGGTTTGCGTCGCCTTGTCCATGGCGGCGCGGGCTTCCGCCGCGTCCGCCGCATTGGCCTTGGTACGCTCATCCACCACCGCGATGCGGTTCGACACCTGATCGATGGCGCCCGCCTGGTCGGCCGCGCCGCTCGCCAACTCCTGGCTGCCGTCACCGATCTCCCGTGCCGCCGAATTCACCTGGCTGATGGCCGTGGTGAGCGACGCAAACACTTCGGCAATATTCTCGAGCGCGGTGTTGAGGGACTCCTTGATGGCGGCATGTTCGCCCACGTAGTTGCCCTTCACGCGCGCCGACAGATCCTTGGCCGCCACCAATGCCAATACATCCTTGGCCTCGGTAATGGGCTCAATGACCGCATCCAGCGTGGCGTTCGTGCCGGTGATGAGTTCGGCGTACGCGCCGCGGAACTGCTCCGGGTTGCCACGCTTGGAGAGATCACCATGCTTGGCCGCTTCAATGACCGTGGCAATCTCGCCCGTCACGCCCCGCAGCGTCTCCGTGGCGCCGTTGATGCTGCGCGACAAGACATCGTGTTCGCTGCGCACTTCCACCTGCGCCGTCAGATCGCCACTGGCCAGACGATCGGCCGCATGGGCCACGCCGCCGATGTAGCCAATCATGCCGCGGAATGCTTCCGCCAATTCGCCAATTTCGTCCTTTGACGAAATGTCCACCTGCACGTCAATTTTGCCGCGCGCCAGGTCACGGCCCGTATCCGACAATTGGCGCATCGCTCCAATGACACTGCCCAGCGTGCCCCACGCCAACACACCCAGCACCGCCAGGGCAACCACCAGCACTCCGGTGGTGACCAGCAGGGTCGTGCTCTGCAAGCGGTCCGCCCCCACGAATGCCGACGCAATGGCCTTTTCGCGATCGGCAATCTGATCGGTCAGCGACTTGGACAGCGTGGCATACTTCTCCTTCACGCCAGTCATACCGCCCATGAGATCTTCCATGGAGCCGGTGATCATGCCGACGCTGGTGCTCTTCGCCTGCTCCGTGTACGCCACGAAAGCGGCAACCGTGGCTTGCGCCGCAGCGCTATCGACGGTCGCGTTCTTCCCCAGTGAATCACCCTTGGCGGCAAACGCCGCGATGACCGAATCCGCCTGGGAGATGGCCGCCGTATCACTGGCGCCAACCGCGTCGCGCAGCGCGCGCTGGTAGCTCTCCAGCAGCGCAAACTGTGCCCGGGAAAGGTCCAACGCCGGCGAGTGGCCGTTTCGGATGGCGGTGAGTTCCGCCTGTGCACGCCGACCGAGGACTGTGGAAATGCCAAGGGTGGCCAGAAATCCCACCGCCGCAACGACGGGGAGCGCGAGGATTTTGGCCCGAAGCGACAGAGTACGAAACATAGGTATCCGCAGGTGACTACAAAGAGGAACGGGGCAGGGTGCCAAGTCGCACCCTGAGCTGTCACCTTTGGTATCGGGCGTCGGGAATTGTTCTTTAGTGAACGCCACGAAATCGTCACACCGCCGGCACAACCGTCACGGTCTGCGCGGATTTTCCAGCTGGGGTATTTCAGGAAATGAAAAACGACGGCGCCGGGAGCATGCTCCCGGCGCCGTCGTCTTTTTTTGGTCGTGCAATTACAGGCCGTCGAGCAGCGAATCGTTATTCGACGTGGCGGCAATGCGCTTGATGAGCCACTCCATGCCTGCCTGCGGTGGCAGCTGGTGCAAGCCACGGCGCAGCAGATGCACTTTCTCCAACTGATCGGGACGATACAGCTTCTCCTCGCGACGCGTGCCACTGGTGGCAATGTCGAAGGCCGGGAAGATGCGGCGGTCGGCCAGTGAGCGATCAAGCTTGATCTCACAGTTGCCGGTGCCCTTGAACTCCTCGAAGATCACGTCGTCCATGCGCGAGCCGGTTTCAACCAGCGCGGTGGCGATGATCGTGAGCGAGCCGCCGCCGTGTTGCGGTGCAATCATGCGCGCCGAGCCGAAGAACGCCTTGGGCTTCTGCATGGCAGTGGCATCAAGGCCACCGGACATGGTACGACCGGTTCCTCGATCGACCGTGTTGTGCGCGCGGGCGAGGCGGGTGATCGAGTCGAGCACGATGACCACATCCTTCCCTTGCTCGACCAGACGCCGAGCGCGTTCCAGCGTCATCTCCGCCACTTCCACATGGCGCTTGGGCGGCATATCGAAGCTGGAGGCCACGACTTCGCCGTACCCCCACGTGATCATCTCACTCACTTCTTCCGGCCGTTCGTCCACCAGCAGTACGAGCAGCGCGGCTTCCGGATGATTGATGCTCACGCCTTCGACAATGGCCTGCAGCAGCGTGGTCTTGCCGGCCCGGGCCGGTGCCACGATGAGCGCGCGTTGGCCGTAGCCAATGGGCGCAATGAGATCGATGGCCCGCCGCGTGAGCTCAGGGCCGGTCTTGGCCGGACGTCCGGTCTCCAACGTGAGCTTCCGGTCAGGATAACTCGCCGTGAGGGTGTTGAAGTCGGGGCGCTTTTCCAGCACAACGGGTGATCCGTCGTTGAGCTGCTGCACCTCGACCACCACAAAGCGGCCGCGATGATCCCGGCCGTACGTGACATCGAGCTTGTCGCCACGACGCAGCTGGTGCAGCCGCACCAACGCGGGGGGAACGAACGGGTCGGTGGGTTCCGGGAGGTAGCTGTTTTCCGGACGACGCAAAAACCCTCCGTCGCGCGACGCATCAAACCACCCCGCCATCGTGCCTTCCACGGCCACCGGCGTTTGCGGCGCCCGATCAAAGCCGACATCCTGGGCGGCGCCACCTGCGGCGCCCGGGGCCCCGCCACCGCCGCCTCGACGGAAGCGGTTCCGGCCACGGCGACCATTGCGACGGTCGTTGTCGAAGCCCCCCTGACGCTCGGGGCGCTCCGGACGATCTCCGCCAAATTCTGCCGCGGGACGCTCCGGACGTTCAACGCGCTCCGGACGCTCCGGCCGTTCCGGGCGATCGGGACGGTCCACGCCCGGCGGACCACCCGGACGCTCGCCACGATCACGATTCCGGTGACGACCACGACGACGTCCGCCACGCTCACGACGATTGTCAAACGGGCGATCCGGACGATCGGGGCGCTCCGGGCGATCGGGGCGCTCCGTACGGTCCGGGCGCTGTTGTTCGGTGCGTTCCGGCCCATCGGTACGGTCGAAGGCCCGATCGTACCGGTTCTGCGGCTCCTGCCGTTCGCTGCGCTCGGCGGGATCGTACACCGGTGGCACATAGCGCTCAGCCCGGAATTCCGGGGCGGCCGGCGGCCGGGGCTCGTTGCGCGGCTCCGGTGTGGTCTCGGGGCGCGGCTCCGTACGGGTCTCGCTCCGTGGCTCAGCGGCGTCGCTGCCGGCCACTCGCCGAGGGGTGCCACGCGCGGGGCGGCGTTCGCGAACCTCGGCGCGGGGCGCGTCCGGGGCAGGGGTGGGGGCGGGGGAAGGGGCGGCGGCGGCAGGCGGTGCCGCGTCGATAGCGTCGCCCTTCGGCTTTCGCGGAGCGCGCGGCCGACGGGGCTTGGCGCCCTCGTCGACGGCTTCGGCCTTGGCGGCCGGCGCGGGTTTTTCGATCTTTGCGCGCTTCACCGGCGCGTCAAGATACGGATTGTCGTCCCCAGCGATCTCGGGGTTCGGCTGCGTACGCGGCCGGCGGGCTGGACGTTTCGGTTCGGTCATTCGACTACTGCGAGTGGTACTGGGCGCTCATGTCCGATCGGACCGAGCACGGCTCTCGCCTACGCTGCAAATCGCAGCGCAGGGCGAAGCCTGAGGGACGGACCCGCGAACGGGTCGCGAAGCGCGGAAGCGCAGAGTGATGCGGGCTGCTGGGGGACGGAATTGTGCCGTCACACTGCCGGATACACGCAGGCGGGCATCCGGTACCGCTGAGGGGAACGCGCGGAGGTCATGCCTCCGGTCTCTCGAAAGGGCCGATGTTCGGCTCAACCGCAGCGCGTCATTGCAAGGCGCCGCAGCACAGAACGTCCTCCGAGTTCCTGTGAGTATTACGAGGCAAGGCCAATCGCGCAACCCTTTGGGGGGAGTTGGAGTTCATGGAATGACGGGAATGTTACGGTTTCCCCTGCATATTCCCGGCCGCCCCATTCCGGCCCCTTCTAGTTTTCCCCCATGATTGCACCCCTCTCTGACTTGCCGGCGGCCCTCGCTGACGCCGTCGCCGCCTACGAAGCCTCCGGCAACATCGGTGGCCTCATGGAGCGCCTCCATCATATCCGTGATGGCGCCACCCCCGATGCCCTCGTGGCCGCCACCGAGCCGTGGCTGCATATGCCCGAGGTGGCTGGCCCTCTTTATGAACGCATCGTTGACCATCAGCCCAACAATGCCCGGGCCCTGGTCATTCTGGCCAACGCCTATTGGCTCTCCGGTCGCGGCCCCGAAGTCGTGGGGGAACTCGCCTCCCGCGCCCTCTCCGCCGACCCTGATAACCGCGGCGCCTGGCACATGTGGGCCCTTACGGAAGGCAATCAGCGCGATCGGACCATCCGCTGGCTGCAGGTCACGCAGCGCTTCCCCGACGACATGCTCGCCAAGGCCGCGCTCGCCGATAACGCCGCGTCACTCGCCGCCGCCGAACATGACCGCGAAGCACTCGACCTGGCCATTGGCGCCTACGAAGAGCTCTGGAACAACTCCCCCACCGAGCAGCAGCGCGCCGCCCTCGAGACGGCGCTCAACACACTCCGCAACTACCAGTTCTGAGTCCCTGATGTCCGATACCACTGCCGGCGGCCCCCCGCACGACCACTCCACTGGTCCCGAAAGCGCCGCCCTCGCGGAGTTCCGTCAGTTTCGCGAGCGCATGAACACCCGCATCCTCGGCGAAAACAATCTCGTCATCAATCGCTTCTTCAATCTCGACGGCCGCGCCTACGAAGGCGGCGCGCTGTCCGTCAAGACGAAAGAGTTGCTCGGGCTGGTGGCGTCACTCGTCTTGCGCTGCGATGACTGCATCACCTACCACATCGTGCGCTGCGCCGAAGAAGGTGTGAGCCGCGACGAAATCTTCGAGACGCTCAGCATCGGCCTCATCGTGGGCGGCAGCATCGTCATTCCGCATCTCCGCCGCGCCGTCGACCGGTGGGATGATTGCGAGCGGATGCGACAGGCGCAGGCGTAAGCGAACGGACTGCTGAACAGCCGTCGGAAGCAGGGAGAAGACATCCGACGCAAGGCAAATGGGGGCAGCTACGGCTTCGCCACCGTCTTCGGATTCCCATCCGACACGAACCGCGCCCACTTTCCGCTGGCCTTGTCCATTTCGTTCAGCGTCGTCGTCAGCTTCGTGCCGCCCTGCAGCGGCACGCGCGGCAACGCCTTCGGATTGAACTGCGGATCGAACGGGCTGCGGGCCGGTCCACCGGCCACTTCAAACACGGCCTCGTGGCTGTACACCACGGACCGCTTCCCTTTCTTGTCGTACCACGAGCCGCGCAGCGTGAGCGCCCGGTTCTTGGGCCACAAGCCGTACGGCAGCGCCATGCCGCGCACCTTGTAGCCGGGTACGGCACTGTCAATCGCCATCGCGCCCCGCGCAAACTGCTCCTGCACCACGGCGTCGGGATACTTGCTGAGCTTCGCATGCCACAGCGTGTGATTGCACAGCTCGAAGCCCTGCTTCACCAGAAACTGGACCTTGGGGAAGCGCCATTCCGTCTTTTGCCCCTGAATACCCTTGTCGCCAAAAAAGGCGTGCCCCGCCTCGGCGGCGGGGAGCATGCAGAACAATCCCTTGGCCTTCCAGTCGGGGTGGGTCTTGAGGAAGTCCATCAGAATGCCCACCGCACTCGTGGGGTCCACCACCAGCTGCCCGTTGCGCTCGAGATAGCGAAACTGACTGGGCGAGGCATCGTCGAACGTGAACAGCACCGGGGTCTTGCCGGCCGGCACATCGAACGTCTTGTCGAGAATCTCCGACAGATTCACCGGGACGTAGCCGCGGGCATGCAGTTCGGCGAGCTCGGCCCGGAAACGCTCGCGCGACACCTTGTACGAACCGTCCGCTTCCCCGACTTGATGCCACTCCACAATGGGGAAACGGCCGAGCTCGTTTGGGGTGCGTGGTCCAGTGGGGGACGAGGCCGTCCCGGCCGACACTCCCGACAGGGCGTTGGGGGGCACCTTGGACGGTGAGGCGGGGGGCTGCTTGGCACTTTCCCCCCGCTCGACTCGTACGAATGGGAGCGCTGCCGCCGGCCAGGCAAGAACGGACGACAGCGCGACAACCGCGGCCACCCTCCGCGGTGTCTTGGATGGCAGGGCCCGAAGGGTGAAACGGAACACGATGTTGGTCTGGCTGGCCATGAGGCAGTGGCGGCGATCGACGGCGGAGAACGACAAGCGATGAGTGATCAACCTAACGAGTCCAGGGAGCCACTTGCGGCTTCCGTGAGTGCGCCCGCACCATCGGCGCGCCCACGGTGGCGCTTGCGTGCGCCCCGGCTTGGCAAGGTGTTGCTGTACGGTGTGGCGGCTGCCATTGCCGGCGCCCTGATCACGACGTCGTGGTGGTGGAGTTGCGGATGGCAATCGTGCCCCACGCCGCAGCAATTGCAGGCCTGGCGCCCCACCGAAGGTGGTACGCTGCTGGCCCGCGATAGTGCCTTTGTCAGTGCCCTCTCACCGGTACGTCGGGTCAACGTGCCGCTATCGCGCGTGCCGCGGCATGTCACCGCGGCCTTCATTGCCGTGGAAGATCGTCGCTTTCACGAGCATCACGGTGTGGATTGGTATGGCGTCGCCCGTGCCATGGTCAGCAACGTACGGGCCGGTGGCGTACGCGAAGGCGCGAGCACTATCACCATGCAGCTCGCCCGCAACGTCTTTCTCGGCAACCGCGCCGCCGAACGCAGCTTCGGCCGCAAGTTTCTCGAATGGCGATACGCCGGCTTGCTCGAAGCCGCACTCAGCAAAGACGATATTCTCGAGCGCTACCTCAACGCCATTTATCTTGGCAACGGCGTGTATGGCGTTGAAGCGGCCAGCCGTGATCTGTTTGGCAAAAGCATCGCCGAGGTCACGCTAAGCGAAGCGGCCATGCTGGCAGGGCTGCCCAAGGCCCCGTCAAGCTATTCCCCGCGCAACAGTCGCAAGCGGGCGCTTGCGCGCCGGGCGATCGTGTTTGGTGTGCTCGAGCGTGAACGAATAGCCGATGCCGGCACCATTGAGGCGGCACGGCGCGCTCCGTTCAAGATTGCCAAACGCGAATTCGTTCCTACCCGTCCAGTCGATTCCTGGGCGGTGGAAGCGGTACGCGTGGTGCTCGATTCCCTGCGCACGGCTGGCGTGATTCCGCGCGCTCTCAACGACGCCCAGCTGCGCGTCTGGACCACCATCGATCGCCGGGCCCAATTGAGCGCCGAACGCGCCATCGCCGCTGGCGCAGCCGCCATCGATGACGAACGCCGCTGGGGTGGTTTTGACGTCCGCGGTGAAAATCGCACACAGGGCGCTCTGGTCGCTCTCGATCCCATGAATGGCGCCGTACGCGCCATTGTGGGTGGGCGTCGCGTCGAGCGCAAAGGCTTCAATCGTGCACTCCGCGCTCAGCGGCAACCGGGCTCCACCTTCAAACCGTTCGTCTACGCCGCGGCGCTGCAGCAGGGCTTTACTCCCGCCACCATGGTGGAGGACCAGCCGGTGGAAATTGACACGGGCAACGATGTCTGGCGCCCGTCCAACTACGGCGACAGCTACTCCGGTCGCATCACGCTGCGTGATGCGCTCAACCGCTCGGCCAACGCGGCAACTGTGCGCGTGAGTCGTGATGTGGGGGTCGCGAAAATTGCGGCACTCGCGCGGGCGCAGGGCATTACCAGTGACTTGCCGATCGTGCCGGCCTTGGCGCTCGGTGCCGCGTCAGTGACCCCCATGGAGATCACAACGGCCTACGCGGCCTTCGCCAACGGCGGCGCACGCGTGGTGCCCTATCTCATCGACAAAGTTGAAGATCCGTTCGGGCGGGTGCTGTGGCAGGCCCCTCCGCGTCGCAACCGAACCGTGCTCGCCGCCACCGACGCGTTTCTCGTCACCTCATTGCTGCAGAGTGTGGTGGATCGTGGTACCGGACGTCCGGTACGCGACGCAGGCGTTCGCGGACCAGTGGCCGGGAAAACCGGGACGACCAACGACGGCGCTGATGTCTGGTTTGTGGGCTATACCCCCTCGCTGGTCGCGAGTGTCTGGCTGGGCGCCGATCGCCCGCAGCCACTGGGCTGGAACGCCAGCGGCGGCCGACTGGCGGCACCGGTGTGGGCGCGTTTTCTGCGCGATGGGTGGCGCAGTCCGGAGGAAGATATTGCCTGGACGGCTCCCGCCGGCATTGAGACCAAGCAGATCGATGTCGGCACCGGCAAGCTGGCGAGCGACTGGTGTGGTCCCTCGCGTCGCGAGTTCTTCAAGACCGGCACCATGCCCACCACGTCGTGCGAAAACGAAGTGACGTGGGCCATGCGTGACGCGGAACCGCCGGATTGGCACGAAGACACCGACGGTACCGGTACTGTGGATCCGGAAATGCTGGGGAACGCGGTTGAGGCAGTGCTGGAAGCCACACAGGCCAACGAACAGCTGCGCGCCGTCTCAGGGCGCGTGATGCGCGAAATCCGTCGCGCCGCCGAACGCGAACGTCAAAGCATCGAACGCGATCGTCGCAACGCCGAGCGGCAGCAACGCAATCTTCCGCGTGCTCCCGCTCCGCCTGCGGCTCCAGTGCCTCCGCGCAACTAACCCAGCACGCCGAGCCAGTCTTTCGCGCTCCCCGTGTAACCGGGGAACATCGTCGAGGTATCGGTTGCGCCGAGATGTTTGTTGGCGATCTCGGAGAACACCGCACGGAAGTCGGTCGTGAGCGCCAGGTCGCGCCCTTCGTACAACTGCTCGGGGGCGAGCCCGGGCCACCGGCCGTGCACCTTGCGCGCGCTCCCCAGCGCACCGCCCAGCACGAACATCGCGCCTGCGTGGCCATGATCGGTGCCCCCGGTGCCGTTCTGTCGCACCGTGCGCCCAAACTCCGAGCAGGTGAGAATCACCACGTCGCCCATGCGATCGCCAAGATCGGTGACCAGCGCGGCAATGGCGTCGCTGAAATCGCGGAGCCGGTTGGCCAGTTGCCCCTGCGCGCCCCCCTGATTCACGTGCGTATCCCAGCCGCCCACGTCGGCAAACGCCACTTCCAGCCCCACGCCCGCCTTGATGAGCTGCGCAATCTGGAGCAGGCGCTGACCGAACGGTGACCGCGGGTACGCCGCGCCCGCGGCTGGCTTGTATTGCAGCGGGTTGGCCGCGCGCAGCACTTTCAGCGCTTCAAACATGTCGCTGCCGCTGCCGTGAATGAGATCGGCGTTGCCCGTGCGGTACAATGCTTCCAGGCGCTTCTCCGCGTCGCCGCCATTCGTGCGAATGGAGAACTCCTCAATGGCGTTCATCGCCACCACGGGAGAACTCCCCTCCAGAATGCGCGGTGTTTGCGCTGACATGGCGACCGCGCGAAAGGGACTGGTGGCAGCGCCGGGTGCACACGATTCGCAGGTGCCCTTGACGGCGAGATAACGATTGAGCCAGCCATCGGTGGTGCCTTTGCGGTCGGGCGTGCCGGTCTCCATGTAGTCCTGCGCATCGAAGTGCGAGCGTGTGGCACTGGGACTCCCCACCGCATGCACCGGGGCCAGCAGCCCGCGGTCCCAGAGGGGTTTGAGGCTGGCCATGGCCGGATGCAGGCCAAAGTACCCGTCCAGATCAATGGCGCCGCCGGTGCCGTTGCCACGCGCTGGCGAGGGAATGGCGAGCTGCGGACGTGCGGCGTAATAGCCGCGGTCACCGAATGGCACGAGCACGTTGAGCGCGTCGGCTGCTCCGCGTTGAAACAGCACAATGAGCGTCTTGCCGCGGGCGGCGCGCGGCAAATCCATGGCCAGTGCGGTGCGACGCAAAAAGCTGGGCGAGAGCCCAAGGGTGAGCAGTGATAACGCACCGCCCTTCAGAAATACGCGACGATCCATGAGTCAGGTCTCCGTAGCGGTGGTCAGCGACGCTGAAATTCGGGAGCGCCCAGGGCAAGCCCCACAATGAGCGCCAGCCCGGTGGGGGCCACCGTGGCTCGACGGGCCGCCGGTGTCATTCTCGGCTCGTCATCGTCCGGGTCGGTGAGCAACGTGTCAGTGCCAGCACCGCGGGCCGCAAGAAACGGATTGGTGCCGGTCATCAGCACCTGGCGTGTATCGCTGGAGACGGCGCCACCCAACAGATCACGAATCACGCCTTCGACCTGCGCCTCGCGATTGAGTGACGCCAGCGTGCGATACGACGGCCACTGCGCCAGTCGCACACCGGCCATCCGCCCACTGGCTACCGTAAGCCCGAAGTTGATGCGGTTGAGAATGGCGCCGGTGTTCATCCAGGCGCTCCCCACTTCGGGATAGCCGTTGGGTGCCTGGTGGCCAAAAATGGGTTGCCCAAGCCGGCTCACCACCTGCGCGGTGCGCGGCGTCCCGTCGGCAGGGGCCTGTAAGGCGCGCAACGTACTGGCCACCAGCTCAAACGGGCTTTTCACCTTGGCGCGATAGGCCGCTGTGCTGAAGAACTCCGGGCTCGTAACGATGGTGCGCACCGTTTCGCGAATATCCCCGTCGGTGCGACGGAACGTCGCGGCCGCGCGCGCCACCAACGCCGGCGGTGGGGTATCGCTCACCAGCCGTCGCGCCAGCTTTGAGGCAATGAACGTGGCCGTCTGCGGGCGCGATGCGAGCAGGTCGAGCACGGCCTCGCCTTCTTCCACCCCACGCCCCGCCGGGAAACTCTTCCCCAGAATGGTCTTGGCCCCAGCGTCGTGCACCTGACCACGAAAGACAAACCCGCCACCCTGCGCACCACGCTCCAGTGTCCAGCCGGTCAGCGCCTGCGCCACGGCAATCACATCCTGCTGCGTGTAGCCGCCGTCCACGCCCAGCGTGTGCAGCTCCATGAGTTCACGGGCGTAATTCTCGTTCAAGCCGCGGCGGCGCTGCGCCAGTTGCTGTAGAGCCGGATTCTGCGCCATACGATCCATGACCCGCTGCCGCGCCACGTCGGCGCGACGTTGTGCGGCCCGGCTACCAGCTCGGGCGTTGGCCCGCACCGGCTGCAAGGTGGGACGTCCGCTGTCGGCCACACTCTGCCAATTATCGAGGTAGTAGAGCATGGCCGGGCTCTTGGCCACCGCCCCCAGCAGCGCCCGGAAATTGCCCAGGGCATGCTGCCGTATGGTGCGGTCATAGTCCGTCAGGAAATAGCGGGTCCGATCCTTTCCGGCGAACACGTTGAAGTGATTCTCCCAGAAATCCACCAACACCTCTTCCAGCTGGCGCTCGCTGACCACAGCACGCGCCACCCGACTGGAGGCGAGCTCGCCCAGAAACTGCGTCGATCGGCGCGCCTGCTGGCGCAGCCGCGCCGAGTCTTCGGCTGAGACAACCCCGTTGCCGCGACGCGCCAGTGCGGCGAGCGCGACGTTGGCGGGTGGGTATTCTGCCAACAACTGTTCCGCCGTCATGGACACCGTCTGATAGCGGCCCATCAGCGCCGTCGTGACGCTGTCCGGCAAACGCTCCGGATGCAGTTGCTGCTCAATCCACGCATCTACCCCAAACCGGCGCACCGCCTCCACATCCCCCGGGCGCGGCCCGAACGCGAGGCGGTGCAGCACGTGCTGGACCTGTTGATCCGCCGTCTGTTCGCGGGGCAGACGCGCCTCGGCTGACAGCCGTTCCGGTGCGGCCCCTTCGAGCACCTGACCGGTCGCACTGGTGCCCCCGGCGGGTGAGGCGCAGCCACTCAGGAGCCACGCGGCACTGCACACCGGCCACACGAGACGGTGCCAACCACGCGTCACGAGAAGGGACGAACGGCGACCAACGGCATTCTGTACGGTCTGGCGCGATTTGGCGAAGCACAACGGCATGCGAACACTCCAGTGAAGTCCCCCGTTTGGACGCTGTGGGGACGATCCCGTTAAGCGGCGGTGATCGATGACCCCTGTGAAGTCATCCGAACCCTGTGCCTTCAGCGTATATCTTACCGCATGCATTCTTCTGCCCCGTCGGGACGATTCGAGCGATTGCTCGATGCCGCCTTTGCCACTGGTACCCTTGCCGCGATCGCCACCGGTGGGACGTTGCTGGGGTTGGGATGGCGTGAGGGGGAGGCGGGGCGGGTGTTCCGGCTGGCCGGGCGTGGACTCCTTGAGCGATTCGGGGTGGTCTCGGCCGCGGCCCCGCTCACCTCGGTGGCGCTCGGGTACCTGCATCATCTGCTGATCGCCTCCCTCTGGGGATTTCTGCTTTCCCTGCTTCTGCTGCCGCTCCGCGGAGCCCTTCGCTTCGTGGCCGCCGGCGTTGCGGCCGTGGGATATGTCGTGCTCGCCGCACTGTTTCTCCCGCCTGCCCTCCGCATTGGCTATGCAGTGACGTCGGACATACCCAGTGGGGTTCCTATAGGGGCGGCGTTGGCGTTGGCGTTGCTGGGAGGCGTCTGGTTGGAGGCCGCCCAGCAGGAGCCCTGACGACTATCCGGTCCGTTCCAATTGTGACTCGGTCGCAACACCCGGAGCACTCCGGAAGGCCGTTGGCACCAGTTATGCTCAGGAGTCGTTGCTCAATAGCAGGTGGAACGTCCTTCTCACGTGGACGGCGCACGTGACGAGGCGGAGCCCCACCGGTCCTTGCAGGACATTTTTTCAGGAGGTAGACATGGACGTCCTCGTACGACTCGAGGAGCGTCCGAGCGATTCGCCGGTACTTGCGCACGTGAACTCCATTCCCGTGCTTCCGTTCGGAACTCGCTCGCGGCGTGAAGTGGTAACGCTGTACGGACAGGCCGATGCCCAGTCACTCGCACTGGCACTGGCTGCCACGTTCGAGAGTGAGCGCATGGAAGCCTCGGCGTCAGGGGTTGTGCGTCACCTTGGTGTCTGGCCGGACCGCGGGGCAGTGGGTGATTCAGCGTGGCGCGATGGTGCCACTGGTCGCCTCGTCACACAGGATCTCGACATCCCGTTGCTGACGCTTGAAGCACGGGCCTCTGAACTGCTCGGAGCCTGTGGGACCACCATTCGGCGCGTGGCCGCAGGACTCGCCATGTCCGACTGGCCGGAAGGAACCGAACGGGCGTTGACCTTCTCGCTCGCAAGTGGTGTCAGTGGCGGCGGCGCGCTGGACGATGAGGCCGGCACCGAGAATTGGCTCGACTCGCTCCGACAGGCGGATGCGTACTCGTACGATGAAACGGAGGCAGACTGATCGGCCTTGTCTTGTCTGAACTTTCGCAGGAAAAAGCGGGCGAATCACTCCGGTGATGCGCCCGCTTTGTATTTGCGGTCAGATAGAACTGAAGACTGAAAACTCCCACTGCCAACGGAAAACTCCAACTCACAACTGAAAACTCCCCTCACGACGCAAGCGCCAGGCGGCGAGCAGGAGTTATAAGTTCTCAGTTGGAGTTCGCAGTTCTCAGTTGGAGTCTTCAGTTCTCAGTTCTTGAAGCTCAAATCCTGAATTTCAAATCTCACTGCTCATCTCTCCGCCAAATCCAGTCAGGCTTCCCCCGACCGTTCGTCCGGCCCAGCATGCTTGCTCCCCTCCGGTCCGGGGCGCACCGTCCAAGTGGTCAGTTCACCACCCCGGACCGGCCCACGGCATTCCCTGCGAATCGCCGCGACCGTCGGGATCACTTGCGGACCGTCTCCCTGTTCGTGCGGTTCGCTCACCACGCCGAGTGGCGTCCCCCGCCACCGGCCGTCAGGAGGGACGATGCGCGACTACGACAGCGCCGGCATCAGAAACATCGCCGTGGTTGGCCACGGCAGTAGCGGCAAGACCAGTCTCGTGGATGCACTCTGTTTTGCTGCCGGCTCCAGCAAGCGCCACGGCAACATCAAAGACGGTACCGCCCTCACCGATCATCTCCCCGAAGAGATCGACCGCGGCTACAGCATCAGCCTCGGGTGTGCCTATGCAGAATGGCAGGACAGCAAAATCAATTTCATTGACACCCCGGGCTCGCTCGACTTTCAGGGCGATGCGGTCGCGGGACTCGCCGCCGCAGATGGCGCGCTCTGTGTAATTGGCGCGGCCAGCGGTGTGGAAGTGGGCACCGAGCGCATGTTCCGCGCCGCCATGGCCAAGCAGGATCCGGTGCTCTTTGCGGTCAGTATGATGGACAAGGAACACGCCGACTTCGATCGCATTTACCGGCAGATCAAGGAGCGGCTGACCAGCAAGGTGATTCCGGTGGAGATCCCGTGCGGTGAAGGTGCCAGCTTCCGTGGTGTCATCAATCTGTTCACGCAGCGCGCCTACATGTACACCACCGGCACCAAGGGGGAGTTCGTCGAGGCCGACATCCCTGCCGAGTGTCAGGGGCAATTCGAGATCTACCGGCAGGAGCTCATTGAAGCCATCAGCGCCACCAATGACACCCTGCTCGAGCGCTACCTCAACGGGCAAGAGATCTCCCGCGACGATGCCATTCATGGCATGAAGGACGCCATGGCCCGTCTGGATCTCTTTCCGCTGTTCTGCGTGTCCAGCGAGAACATGATCGGGGTGCGGGCGCTGCTCACGGAGCTGGTGCAGCTCATGCCCAACGCGTGGGAGATGGAGGAGATCCATGCGCTGACGGGCGCGGAAGGGCACAATCCTGTGCAGTTGCACGCGAAAGACGACGGCCCGTTCGCGGCCCTGGTGTTCAAGACGTTGGCCGAACCCCATGTGGGCGACGTGACGTACTTCCGCGTGCTGTCGGGGAAAGTCACCACCGGACAGGATGTCTTCAACGCCAGCCGTGACGGCGCTGAAAAGCTGGGGCACCTTTCGGTACCGCTGGGCAAGGAACGCGTGGAAATTGCCACGCTGCACGCTGGCGACATTGGCTGCGTGGCCAAACTCCGCAACACGCACACCAACGATACGCTCTCCACTCGCGAACACCCGATCCGGTTGCCGGCCATTTCGTATCCCGAACCGGTGGTCCACTTCGCGGTCCGGGCAACGATCCGCGGCGAAGAGGACAAGCTGCAGCAGGGGTTGCACCGGCTGCACGATGAAGATCCCACCTTCGGTGTGCACTACAACCCGGAAACACACGAAACCATCGTGGGCGGGATGGGAGAACGTCACCTCGACGTGGCCATGGCGGTCCTCAAGCGCAAGTTCGGGGTGAGTGCTGACCTCGCGAAGCCGCGCATTGCGTACCGCGAAACCATCACCGCCAAAGCCGAAGGGCAGGGGCGCCACAAGAAACAGAGCGGCGGGCGTGGGCAGTTCGGCGATTGCTGGATTCGCCTCGCCCCCATGCCGCGCGGCGAAGGTTATCTGTTCGACGACAAGATCGTGGGCGGAGTGATTCCATCCAAATACATCCCGGCCGTGGATCGTGGGGTGCAGGAGGCCGCTGCCCGCGGGGTGCTGGCCGGGTTCCCCCTCGTGGATTTCCGCGCGGAGGTGTACGACGGCTCCACCCACTCGGTGGATTCGAACGAAATGTCCTTCAAGATGGCCGGCATTCTGGCGTTCAGGAACGTGGCCAGCAAGTGCCGACCGGTCATTCTTGAACCGCTCGATCTACTCGAAATCACCGTGCCCGATCGGTACCTGGGAGACGTGCTGGGCGATCTCTCCGGACGTCGCGGCAGCATTCTGGGCACCGACAGCAACGGCAAGGAGGCCATCGTACGCGCGGTGGTGCCGCAGTCGGAGTTGCATCTGTATGCCACGCAACTCTTCTCGCTCACCCACGGCTTTGGCATGCTGTCCCGTCGTTTCAACGGATACGATCAGGTGCCACACGATGCGGCGCTCAAGGTCATCGCCGAGCACGCGCGGGAAATGGAAGACGCCGACGTGTAGACGCGGAGGCGGTACGGTCAGTACACGGTGGACCACGCCCGTTGCTTGGTGCGGACGGGCGTGGCCAGTGAGGAGAATGCCTGATCAACGGCACAGCGCGAATACGCCATGGTGGCATTCCCGCGGAAGCGGGTGCCCGTCCCGTTGGCATTCCGCGACATCGCCGCGCCATGCAATGACATGTTGCCCGCGATGTCAAGTTCATCCCGAACGACAATGAGCCCAACAAAGGCAAAGTTGCCCGTGATCTTGAGACTGCCGTTCACCAGCAAGACGCCTTGCCCGCGGCCGTTTGATAACTGCAGGTTCCCTGCGGCATAAATGATGGGGAAATAGCCGTAACACCCGGCAACACTCCCCGTTCCGCGGGTGGGCTCACCCCAATTGCTGCTGTAGCTGAAACATTCCGTGCTGTTGCCGCTCGGTGTTGGTGAAGGATTTCCGGAGACCAGCACGTTGGCCCGTGCCACCAGTGAGTTCCAAGTCTCGGTCCCGAACGTGTTGTAGGTGCTGGTGTCCCCTGCGCGGGGATCGGCCTTCGTCCCCCCCACCGCCTGCGAACTGGGTTTCTGCACCTTGATGCTCGCGCCCGGCCGGTATGACACCGCCACCGTATCTCCTCCGGTACCGGCGCAACTGGTCCACCCTGGCGGTGTCGTGTTTTTCCCGGTGACGCTCGGAGAACCTTGGATGTCCACCGCGCCATACGACGTGAGCAGCCCGCCGGGCTTGACCGACGGTGCGCTTACTTGAACGAGCAGGCTCACCTGGCGCTGCGCCTCCAGCAGCCCATTGTCGATCCCGGCACGACCAACTGAAATCACATTGAAGGTGCGCGAGGTGAGCCGCTGAATGCGCACGGTCGCGCTGTCCCCGCTCGCCACTCCCACGATGGTGGAGTCGATCGCCCCGTTGGCCATGGCACTGCGCGCCGGTGTCCAGTTGGTGAGCTGCAGGTTGAGCCCGTACTCGGCCACCGACAGCGCCCGCTGCTGAATCTGCGCAGCGCGCGAAGAACGCGCTTCCTGAAAGGCGGTCATCATGGCGGCCGATGAGAGCACAGCCAGCACCACCATGGCGACCAACACCAGCAGCAGGGCGGTCCCGCGCCGCGGTCGACTGCCGCGACGGCGGACGCTCGGCGACATCATCGCCGGTTCCTCATGGCAACGCTCAGCTTCACGGAATCGGTGACGATTGTCGCCGACGGGTCCGACCCGCCTTGCCCTTGAGCGCGCAACGCGAGATCGATGCGGGCGATGCCGCGGCTGTTGCCGCCCACTGCCACCGTGGTGCCGGTACTGTCGAAGTAGCTCAACGCGAAACCGCTGGCACCACTGGGGGCTGGTGCCACAAACGGGCCACCCACAACAACCCCCTGCGTCCACTGGCCCGCCTGAATTTCCTTGCGTTGCAAGTACCAGCGTCCCGATGTCTGCTGAGCCAGTTCATAGCGGGCCGTCCGCGTGAACCGCAGTGCCGATCCCGTGACCACCGAATCGGGGAGTGTCGGCGTCACGGTGAAGCGATAGCGCGACTTGCCGGCATCAAGGAGGACATCGGTGTAGACCGAGGTGAGGCACAGCCCTGCACCAGCTGAGACAGCGGTGATGCGATGCGCGGACCAATAGTCACCCGATACGCCCGACGAGTCGTGACGCAACGCAAAGACGGTATCGCCTACCGCTGGCGTAACGACCCAATTGGAGGTCGAGGTCCGCGCCGTATTGATTGGCGGGACGTCTATCGATGACGATGACGTCTTTTCGCAGACGAAGGACGTGCCGATGGTACTGCGGAAGGTGAGCGACGAGGCCGAAAACGCCGAAATGTCGCCGCCTACCGAGGAGACCCCACGCAGTTCCGTCGGCATCGTGGAGAGCGCGGTGCGTAGTTCGCGGCGCACCTGTGCCTGATCCGACATACGCTGGAAAAACCGTTGTTGCCGCATCATGAGTTGCGCGACCATGGTCCCCATTACACCCAACAGGGTCACCGTGATGATCAACTCCACCAGCGTGAAGCCCACACGATGGCGCGCGCGAGGTGGCCTCCGCGCTACTGACACGGGACCAGCGTCGTGTAGGTGTACGGCGTCTTGAGGCGCGGCAGGACCAGTGAAAGGGTGACCCGTCGCGTGGCCCCACTGCCGGACACGGTCCACGACTCCTGAATCCCGCTTGAGACCCCGCTCCCAGTGGGAGTGGCAGACAGCGCGGAGCAAGGGACACTCAGCAAGGAGTCCAGACGTCGCTGGGCAATGCTGGCCGCCATCATCTGGCGACGCCCGGCTCCCATCTGCTGCGAGATGCTGGTGGAGGACCCCAGCAGCCCCAACACGGCAACCGTCATCATGACGGCGGCGATCAACACTTCCACGAGCGAGGTCCCGTTCCGTGGTCGGGCGATGGCCCGGCGAGCCTGTGGGGAACCGGTGCTCACAGCACACACCCCTTGGCCATCACGGTCCCCGCGCCGGTGAGGCACACCGTATCGGCCAGGGTGCCAATCTGCAGCTGATACCGGGCCACCGAGGTGGTCGTGGGGGTAATGAGTCCCCGGGCGTCGTACACAATGGTCGTGGGGGCGCCCGACAGCGGCGTCAACATTGCGCCCGTGGTGCGCTCCAGACGCAAGGGGCCGTAGATCTGCAGCGACTGCGCACTCAGCCCCGTCGTGGCGCTCACAACGATGGTGCTGTTGGACAGCGTCACACTGGCGGTCTTCCCTTTCTGGACAGACGCGGCCCGCGCCGCGGCCAACGCCGAGACGAACTGTTCCCGCGCCGCCCGCAGCCCACTGCGCTCACGGAGTTCCGAGATCGAGGGTACCACCATTGACGCGACCACCGCGAGCACGGCAATCACGGCCAATAATTCGGGCAAAGAGAAACCGCGGCGTCGTCGCACGAGGTATTCCGGGTTGGGCGAGTACAAATGCGTGAAGGCAGAGCCCCGACCTCCGGAAGGAGAACGGGTGATTCTGTGATCTCTCTGCTCTCCCTGTGATATCGGCAGCACGCGGCGTGACCTTGAGCGGGTGCCCCACATTCCGGAAGGGACAAAACGCGAAAAGGCCACGGTTTCCCGTGGCCTCCCCCGTTTTAAGCCCCGCAGCCAGCGCTTAGACCTTGTGGTACATGAGTTTAGCCGCCTCGCGCCGGTCGGTGGCCATGTAGATCTCAAAGTCACTGAAGAACGCCGGAGCTTCCTGCTGCAACACCCGCAGCACCATTACCGCGAGGCGACGGATCTCCACTTCCGCCCCTTCGCTGGAGCGCAGCTCCAGCAGCGTGCGCCACGCGCGTGCGTTGCCGGTCACCACGATCTTGGTTTCGGTGCTGTTGGGCAGCACGCCGCGCGCCGCTTCCCGCGCCATCTTGCGACGGTGCACCTTGTCATCCACCCAGGCGTAGCGCGTCATGAGAGAATCCACGAGCCCGATATAACTGTCGAGCGCCGAGGACACCTGACTGGTCCACGCCTCTTCGAGCGGCGCGTCGCCAATGATGGCGGGCGGCATCACGAATTGCGCATCGCTTTCGTCCACGTAGCGCTGGGACAACTGCGAGTACGCAAAGCCGGCGCGGTGACGGACCAACTCGTGCGTGAGCGAACGGCTCACCCCTTCCAGCAGCAAGGAAAAGTTGGCGTGCTCCAGCACACTGCCGTGTCCCTGTTTCTTGATGTTCTCGATGTACTCGCGCGTCGAGCGACCCGCCGGGTTCCGCTGGCTCATGTAGCACAGGCGGCCGGCAAACTCCGACAGTCGCTCGCCGTCGGTTGACTCGCCCATCCACTGCACCGGCATGTGGGCCGGCTCAGCAAACTGGGGGCGGGCAAGCACCGTGACCTTGGGTTCACGAAGAATGGCGGCAGCGGAGAGCGGCATCGAATGGGAGAGCAAGAGGGGTGGTATTGGGGCAGCCAGTGTCTCACGGCACCGCGCTGCGACTATAGTTTAACCAGAGCTGGGGCCGCTGTCGGTCCCAGTCCGCATTTTCCCTCCGTTGCACCCCATGTCCGACCGTCCAAGCTCCCGCTCAGTCCTGCAGGAGATCCAACAGACCCGCCCGTTCCGCTCCCGGGCGCAGGAGGCCACGATTGCCCTCATGCGCACCGCCTCGGTCATCTCCCGTCGGTATGCACGACTGGTTGAGCCCCACGGTATCAGTCTCGCCCAGTACAACGTGCTGCGCATTCTGCGAGGCGCCGGCCCCGATGGCTTGCCCACCCTGGCGATTCGCGACCGCATGATCGACGAGGGCTCCACGGTCACCCGGCTGCTCGACAAGCTCGAACAGGCCGCCCTGGTGAGCCGCGACCGGAGCCGCCCCGACCGCCGTCAGGTGCTCTGTCGTATCACCCCAGCAGGCGAGCAGCTCCTGGCCCAACTGGACCCCGTCATGGACAGCGCCGACGTGACCTCAATGGCCGTGCTCGACGACGAACAGCTGGCGCGGTTCATTGACCTGCTGGCCACAGTCAGAACGGGCCAAGACTAGAAACGCGTACAAGCGTTATGGGTCATGAGTCATCGGGTCACCGAGTGACGGCGGTGAAAACACGCCAAACCGCGGTACCCGCAGTTACTCGGTGACCTGATAACCCATAACCCATGACGCCTTTACACGCCGTTTCACGTCTGCAGTCTGTATCGTCCCCAGTCTCGCGTCTTTTCGATCTGAGCCAGCAGTGCCGCCGCCTCGGCCGGTAGTGCCGGCGCCTCCGGGTCATGCCGAAGGACGTCAAAGGGCACGTCTCCCGGTCGCGCCACTTTGCAGCCGGGGTTGAGAACGCCGCTCGGGTCGGCGGCGTCCTTGATGTGCGCAAAGGCGCCCAGCGCCTCCAGTCCCCACACGCGCCCCAGGAGCGGCGCCCGCAGGCGGCCATCGCCATGCTCGCCGGCCAGCGTGCCGCCCAGCGAGGCCGTGAGCTCGCAGACGCTGTCCAGAATGCCCTGCACCCGGTCGCGCCAGCCGGGAGCCGTCGTGTCCACCAGCGGGTTCACATGGGCATGGGCATCACCGGCGTGTCCGAAAATCACCCCCAGGGTGCCAAACCGGTCGAGCGTGGCGCGCACGCCCCGCACGTAAGCCGGGAACTGCTCGGGAGGGACGCAGCCGTCTTCAATGAACTGCATGCTCCGCAGCCGCGGCGCCAGCTGCGACAGAATGGGGCTGGCCGCGTGGCGCAGTGCCCAGAGGCGATGCTCTTCGGCAGGATCTGCTGCCTGATGTATCTCTATAGCGCCATGTTGACGCCATAATCCAGCCAATTGCTGCAAACTCCCGCCGCACGTGGAAACGGTATCCCCTTCCACTTCGGCAATCAGCACCGCCTCCGCGCTGGCCGGCACTCCTGTGGGGCCGCCCCGCGACGCGACATCCAGAAACGTCCGGTCCAGCAACTCGCACGCCGTCGCGCCCGCGTCGGCGGCCAGCCCGGCGCACACGGTCGCGGCTTCCAGCGACCCGAAAGTGGCCAGCACCGTGGCCGTGGCGCCGGCCACCGGGAGCAGCGCCACCTCCACCTCGGTGAACAGGGCCAGCGTCCCTTCGCTCCCCACCAGCACATCCACCAGATGCCCGCCGGGCGACAGCGCCGCCGCCAACCCGTACCCCGACGATTCCTTGCGCACCCCCGCGTGCCGAAGCTGCGCCAGCGGCACCCCGCGCCCAATCTCCTCCATCGCCTGCACCAGCCGACGCACCGCTGGCAGCGCGGTTGGGAGCGGCCGCTCGCGGTGAATCCACGCGTCGGTGCCGTCGTCAAATACACAGCGCACCCCCAGCACCCACGGGCGGGTGGCTCCAAAGCGCAGCGTGCGCGCCCCCGCCGCATTGGCCCCCACCATGCCGCCCAGCGTGCAGAACGCCCCGCTGGAAGGGTCCACCGGAAAGCGGAGCCCCACGGCGCGCGCCGCCGCATCCAGCGCGCCACGCAACACCCCCGTACCGGCCACCACCCGCCGAGCCTCGAGCTGCACCGGTCCCAGGCCGTTGAGTCGCGACAGATCTACCACGACACCCGGACCCACCGCGCCCGCCGCCATCCCGCTCCCGGAGCCGCGCGGAATGAGCGCCGCCCCCGTGCGCTTGGCCCACCGCGCCAACGCCGCCACATCCTCCGTACTCGCCGGTACCGCCACCGCCGCCGGCAGACAGCGCGCGATACCCGCCCCTTCGGCGTACAACGCCCGCGCCATCAGGTCGGTACGGAAGACGCCACCAAAGTCGGTCGGCCGATCGGCCGCATGCAAGGCAGAGAAATCAGTCACTCGCGCAACCTCTCGCCGCCCACGAGTCGCGGCAAGGTCCCTGGTCGATTGCCCGTCCAACTCCGTCAATCACAAGCATTCTCATCCGTGAGTCCGAACTCGGTGACGCAATCGCCCTCCTCGCGTATCTTCTCCGGTATGAGCCTGCCTGCCCCCGTTTACGACGCCCTGTCCCGCCGCGACGCGGCGCGCTTCTGCGAGGCGATCCTGCCCGCCGTCTCGCGCACCTTCGCCTTGGGCATCAAGGTGCTGCCGGGTGATTTGGGGCAGGCCGTGCTCGACGCGTATCTGCTCTGCCGCATTGCCGATACCGTGGAAGACGCCCCCGGCATTGATCCGCAGGTGAAAGCGGCGCTCTTCGACGATTTTCTCGCCGCGTTCGACGATCCCACCGCGCTGGCCCGCTTCAACGAGGGCGTGCAATTGCTCACGGGCGACGAGGCGCATCTCACCCTCACGCAAAACACGCCGCTGGTCTTTGCGCACTTTCAGCAGCTGCCGCCCAATACGCAGGCGCTGGTGAGAAAGTGGGTGGCCGAGATGGCGGTGGGGATGCGCAAGTTCGTGCTGCTGTACCCCAATGGCATCCGCATTCAGACCATCGACGAGTACAAGGAGTACTGCTACTACGTCGCCGGCACTGTGGGGTACATGCTCACCGATCTGTGGCACGAGCATTCGCCCAGTATTGGCTCCAAGCGCTACGAAATTTTGCGCGAGCGGTGCCGTGCCTTTGCCGAAGCGTTGCAAACGGTGAACATCCTCAAGGATGTGGCCATCGATGCGGAGAAGGAGAACTCGGTGTACGTGCCCGAAGAGCTCCTGCGCGCGCACGGCAGCTCACAGAGCAGCATTCTGGCCCCCGAGCTCATCGCCAGAAACCGCGAAGCGCTCTCGCAGCTCATCAAGCTGGCCTGGCATGATCTCGAAGAAGCGCTGGTGTATCTGCTCGACATTCCGCGGCGCGCCGTGAGCATCCGCCTCTTCTGCATTCTGCCGCTGCTCCTGGCCTACGCCACACTGCGCGACCTGGTCAAAAGCAACGCCATGCTCACCCCTGGCGGCAGTGTGAAAATCACACGCCGCGAAGTGAAGAGCCTGCTCATGACCGGCAGCATGCTGGTCATGAGCAACGCGGGGGTACGGTGGCTGGTCGCGCGCGTACGCCGCCGCAGCTTCGAGTTGGCGTTCGCGGGCTGAACGTCCCGCCCGGGTTACAGGCTCCCCGACCCACCCTTGAGCATGCGATCCAGTAAACTGGGCGACTGCTCCAGTCGCCCCTGCTGCGCTTCGTCCAGCAGATACTCCACGCGCTGTTGCACACGCCCCACCATGAGCCGGAACTGCTTGGTGAGCATGCGCCACGAAAACCACGTGACGCCCGCCGAGATCGTACCCAGCAGCGCCAGCACCACCGCGGCCACCTGCGGCACCACCAGCGATAGAAATACCAACGGCAGCGCGGCGATGAACATGATGAGCAGCATGCCGGCCGCGGTGCCAATGGTGGCGTTGCGCACCGAGCGACGGGCACCATCCACCACGGCATCAAAGCGCAACACCGAGCGCGTGTCGTCCACCTTGGTGGCACTGATCACCAGCTGATCGAGTCGCACCAGATCAAAGCGCCGGCCGCCGGAGCCCAGCGACCGAAAGAAGTTTCCCAACGGATCACGCCGCGGTTCCCATACCATGCGATCACTCGTGCGGCGGACCGCCACCATGAATTCGCCGCGCGGCAGAAATGCCTCGAGGTTCCGCAGCAACTGCTCCGGCGTACCGGTTACCGTGCGCTGCGCACTCACAACGGATGGTCCGAGCGAGGACAAAATCGCCCCGCTGCTCTCGGGCGCCAGCGACACCTGGGCGCGCTCCTCGGCGATGGCCTGACGCACATGATTCACATCGAGCCCAACCTCCTTGGCAATCTCCACCAGCCGCGCTTCGCTGATGGTGTCGCCCGGCTCGGTGGTGGAGCTGCTCTGCAACTCCGACGCGCGCGCCAGGACCCGCTCAAGGGACGTGCGGGGAAGTTCACTCATTGGGTACGCTCGTGGGCCACGTTCATATGCCACTCAGGACGATATCGATTTGCCGCACCAGCGCATCGCGAATGATGGGCGGCAGTGCAAACGTCTTGTCAAAGGCGGCTGCCACCGACCCGGTGACGCGCTGGCCAGCCTGGGCGAGATAATAGCTGTGATACGCCGACACGAGCTCCGGCGCGAGACGCGCCAGCAGAACAGCGCCCGCCTGCACCTGCGCCGCTGAGACATAGCGATCGGCCACGCCGGTGCGCTGCTCGGCCGGCGTCGTGTTGTCGCTCACGACCGGACCAGCCAACGCGCCGGTGACTTCGTGCGCCAGCACCAGCAACGCCTGCGCCGCATCGGCGGGGCGCGCCGGGTAGGTGACCGCCACCATGGTGCGCCCGGTATACCCCGGCCCGGTGCGCCCCTCACCGCCAATAGGAAGCGACAGCACCAGGTCGCCCTGCCGCTGCGACGTATTGTTCAGGAAGCGCTCAAATTTGGTGCGATACACCTGCTGCCAGAGGCTATCCACTGCGGTAATGGTGGCTGCACGCTCGCGCAGCAGTCGCTGGTGCTCCGGGAGAAAGAAGCGCGTGGCTTCGTCCTGCACGCCGGAAAGAAACAACCGCAGCCACTCCCGATCGGCCGCCGTCGTGAACACCGAGGCAAACTGCTGCATGCGTATGGCCGCTTCCCGGGTGGGCGCCCGCCGTGGGTCACCGGCCAGCTGCAGAAACTGTTCAGCGCTGGCCCGGAGCTCCTCCCAATTGGCGTACCCGAACGGCAGAAACTGCGCGTTCAGATAGCCGTTGCGGCGCAGTCCCTTGATGAGCGTCTCCCGATTGCCATCGAGCGCCGTGAGCAGGTTGCGCTGATTCTTGAGGACCGTGATGGAATCACGATATCCGCGACGGTACAGCGGTACCGTGGCCGAGTCGTCACTGAGCATGGCAAACGCGTGCAGCCACAAGTCTACGTGCGGCACGGTGCGCACCGGCCAGCGGAGCGGCGGCTGAGCGGTGCCGAGCGTGGGGTCGGCGGCGTCGGCTATCGGAGCGGCCGCCGGGGTAGCCGTTGCGGCGGGCCCGGCGGAGGCGCAGCCGAGGAACAGGCTGGCGCTCAGGCAAAGAAGCAAACGGAATCGCATCCTCTCAATACACACAGAGAGGGGTTCCGGATTCAAGACGGCAGAGCGCAGCGATAAGGAGCAGGCCTCGTTTTGCAGTCCCTGCGAGTCTTGCCATCATCACCAGTGACGGGGGAGGCACCGCTCAAAGACCTTACGGGGACTGTCCCGTGGATTCGGACAGGGCGTCCGACGAGGACTGCGACGGCGCAGGCGACGGCGAACGCCCGCCTCCTCAAGATCACCAAGAAAAATGCACTGCATGGCCGGAGCGGTACGGCACCTGAAGAATGCCGGGGCCAGTCCTCGTTTGGACGCCCTCGCCGCCCAGACGGAGCAGTCCTCGCAATGCAGTTCCAATCCAAGTGCCGACATCACCCATCCCGCGGTAAGCACCGCGGTACTGCCGTAGCAGACGGAAACAGCCGAACCTGACGTCGCAAACGGTCTAAATGGTCCTACCCGCTCCGCCCGCAGGTCACGCAGAACTTCCAGTGCGCTTCGAGCTCGGTGCTGCAGGCCGGACACTGCCGCTTGGTCTGATCCATGCCGCAATGCGGGCAGAAGGTCACCTTGCGACCTTCGGGGAGCCGGTTGTCGCAAAAGCGGCAGCAGGGCTTGGTGCTCTTGACTGGCGCCGACGGCGTGGCCGCGGCGGACGGGGCCGGAAAGAGGTCGTGTTCGTCGCTGGGGCGCGGCGCGGGGATGGTCACGGAGGCGCCACTGCCGGAGGGGTTGCCAGCCTGGGTGAGCTGCAGTGTGCTCGTGGCCCACGACCGGACCATAGCCATGGTGGGCGACGGAAACGCCAGCGCCTGCCGGCAGGCGTTCTGGAGCTCCGGATCGGTCAACAGGTAGCCACGCTCACCGGCAATGAGGCGCAGCAACGCCGACTCAAACGCATCGGCGCCACCGTTGGCCATCTCGCGGCGCACATCACGGAAGGGGAGCAGCCGCTCCTCAAGGTCGCTGAGGGTAAACCCCTGCGCCAACAGTTGCGGGTACTGCGTACGAATCGTGCGCGACAGCCGGAACGCCAGACGATCGAGGTCGTCGAGAGAGCGTGCGACGACGGTCACTTGGAGTCGCCCGTCCCGTACCGGGTATCAACGTCGTTCCCCATACGCTCACGCGTCTCGCCGCCGATACGCTCAATGACGCGTTCGGCGACGTTCTTTTCGTGCTGTTGCGCATCCTTCCAGCCGTAGCCGTAACCGATGGCCAGACCTACCAGAAGAGCGAGAAAGAACTTGAACATGGGCACCCAGGGTGACCCCAGCGCCCCTGCGCCGGGAGAATACTCACCTCAAGGACGCGCCGCCGAACTGGACGGTAACGGCGGAGCGGGAACAAACCGTTCCGCCACGGGAAAGGGGGACAGCGCCTGTGAGCGGGTTTTGGGCCCCTGCGCGGCCAGCCATTCCTCAAACTGCGACGGCACCAGCCCTTCCGACGCATTCTGTTCGGCGGCGGCGCGCGTGGCGAGGTGATTGGCGTATTCGTTCTGCGGGTGTCCGGCATGCCCCTTCACCCAGCACCACTGCGACTCGTGCAGCGCAATGGACGCCACGGCTTCCTGCCACAGTTCGACGTTCTCCACCGCCCCGTCTTTCCGGCGCCAGCCGCGGGCCATCCAGCCCTTCACCCAACTGGTCATGCCGTCCACGATGTAGCGCGAGTCGGTTGTGAACTGCACCGAGAGCCGGTTCCCCTTTCGCGACATGGCGGCGTAGCTGTCGATCACCGACCGCAAGGCCATGCGGTTGTTGGTGGTATCCGGCTCGGACGCCCAGAGGTCAAACCGGGAGACGGACCCGTCGGCCTTCCGGAACTCGATCAGCGCCCCCAGCCCCCCCGGCGTTGCTCCGCTCTTGCCATTCCCCAGACACGACTCGTCGGCGTATACGGCCACCAACGGGTAGCGGGCGCTCATCGCACCGCTTCCATGGAGTCGATTTCCGCAATAACGAGTTCGAGGCGTGCCCCGGTGCTGGGATGGCGGGCCACAATCACTTCGCGTCCACTCTCCACGCGCAGGCGCTCCGGAATGACGGCGTACTCCGTGCCCCGACGCATGACGGTGATGCGCGCGCCATCAATGATGGCACGTTCGAGCAGGTCGTACTGGGCGGTGGTGGGCTGCATCAGGTGGTGCCAAGGGGAAACGACAACAAGACGGTCTCCAGAATGGTTGCCGCCTGTGCAATCTGCTCCACTTCCACCCATTCGGTGGCCGAATGCGCGCGGGCAATGTCACCCGGGCCAAAACACAACGCCGGAATGCCCTGCTCAGCGAAGAGTGCGGCATCGGTCCAGCAGAAGAGCCCTTCAATGGCACCGTGCACCCCGTGCGTCACACACGCGGCGCGCATGGTCTGCACCAGCGCATGATCCACCGCGAGATCAAGCGGCGGCTGCGCTCCGCCCGAGGTGCAGGTGGCATGGAATCGCGCATCCCGCGCCCGTAGTGCGTCCAGTAGCGCCTGAATCTCCGCGGTCACCATCGCGGCATCTTCACCGGGCAACGTGCGACGTTCCAGGCGCACGAGGCACTGCTCGGCATAGGTGGACCAGCCCGTACCACCTGCGACAATCGGCGCATGAATACTGGCACGACCCAACAGCGGATGGATACGCGAGGTCAGCACCTCCTGCTCGAACGTGTCGAGGGCGGTAAGAAAACGCGCCGCCATGCGGTTGGCATCAATCCCGACCTCGTATTGGCTGCCGTGTGCCGCGTGTCCACGCACCAGCACTTCCAGCCAGGCGAAGCCTTTGTGCGCCGGCACCACGGCCAGGCCTGTCGGTTCGGTAATGATGGCGCCGGTCGCCGTGAGCCCATCGGCGAGCAGCGCCTTGGTGCCAATGCTGGCAAACTCTTCATCGCAGACGGCGGCGATGATCACTTCACGGCGCAGCGTGCCAGCGGCAGATGCACGCGCCGCGGCCACACACATGGCGGCGATGCCCGCTTTCATGTCCGTCGCGCCTCGCGCGTACAGATTGCCGTCGCGCGTGACCGGCGTGAACGGGTCGTGCGTCATGCCGTCAACGCCTACGACATCGAGGTGCCCGTTGAGCACCAGCGGTGACACGCCGGCCGGACCAATGCGCGCCACAACGTTGCTGCGACCGGGCTCCACCTCGGTGAGCGTCGTGGCACATCCCCACCCTTCAAGGACCTCAGCGAGAAACGCCGCGCACGCCTGTTCTCCGGGCGCACCGGCCACCAGGCTGGGGTTCCGCGAGTCTATCGCAACGAGCGCTTCCGTGAGCGCAACCGGATCGAGCGGAAAACGTGAGGGCACACCCGCAGTCTAGCGCGGGGCGTCGCTGTTGTGCAACACGAGTCGGGGGGGCGAGGCAATCGCTGGATGTGTGCCGGAGGCTGGGGGACCACAACAGCCGGGCGCCCTGCGGGCGCGACAACAGCCTGAGCTACGGCATGACAACAGCATGACAACAGCATGACAAAGCAACGAACAGAAAATGCACCGCTGTCACTGTGCTGCTCATCCGCTATTCCGCAGTGCTCATGCTGTTGTCATGCCGTAGCTCATGCTGCTGTCCCGGCAGTCGTCGCTGTTTCCCCGGCAGCCGTTGCCGCTACCCGGCCACCGCACCACCAGCCTCAACCCGCACCCCTGCTCGCGCTACGCGCCACGGCAGCACCTCTCCTAATTCCGCCACGGCGGCACGCACGCCTGCGGCCACTCCCACTGGCGACAGCGCCACCACGCAGCCGCCGCCGCTTGCGCCGAGGGCTTTGAACCCTGTGGCGCCAGCGGCGCGCACTGCGTGTTCAATGGCATCAATGCGTGCGGTGGTAATGGCCGGATGCAGCGATCGCTGGTGTGTCCAGTGTTCATCCACCAACGCCGCCAGATCGGACACACTGCCCACGTGCAGCGCTTCAGCCATCTCGCGCGCCAGCTGGGCCATGCGATCCAGCGCCTGCACCACGCGCGGTACCCGATCGCGATAGGCTTCAAGCACCGCGGTGATGGTTTGCGCCGAAATGCGCGATTCCCCGGTGTAGATCACCGTGAGGCGTGCTTCGAGGGCGGCGATGGCGACCTGGGACAGGGGGATCGGCGTTGCCACCCGCGTGCGTCCCAACGTCAAGGCAAGGGCGCCACCATAGGCCGCCGCGAAATGATCCTGGAATCCACCGGCCACTCCCAGCTCGTCCACCTCAGTGGCGCGGCTCGCCTCAGCCAAGGCGTGCGCGGTGGGGGCTTGGTGCTGCGCCGCGGCAATCGCTGCTTGCAGCGCCACACCAGCGGCCGATGAGCCACCCAACCCTGCGCCAACCGGAAAGTCACTGGCGATCGCAACGCGGACGTTGGTCATCCCCGCCCGTCGCAGCGCGGCCGCGACCAGCGGATCAGGCGCTGGTGCAGGTTCGTCGGACGACGACGCATGAAGTGTGACCGTCGCCCGCCGTTCGATGGCCAGGTTACAAACAAACCCGCCTCGCTCTTCGGGGAAGGGAGGGACATCTGTCCACCCTCCGCCGAAGTCGAGGCGGGTTGGCGCCGACGCGACGATCACGTCGGATTACTTCTTCTTCGCGGGCGCTTTCTTGGCAGGAGCCTTGGCCGGGGCCTTGGCGGCCGGCTTGGCCGGAGCCTTGGTGGCCGGAGCCTTGGCCGCGGGCTTGGCCGGAGCCGCCTTTGCGGCTGGCTTGGCCGCAGGTGCTGCCTTGGCGGCCGGCGCGGCCTTGGCCGGAGCCTTCGCCGCTGGTGCCGCCTTGGCCGGAGCCTTTGCTGCCGCCGGTGCTGCTTCCTTCTTGGTGGGCGCCGGTGCGGGGGCCGCCTTGGCTGCCGGCGCGGCTTTGGCGGCTGGTTTGGCTTCTACCTTGGGTTCCGGCTTGGCCTCAACCTTGGGTTCCGGCTTTGGCTTGGGCGCGGGCTTGGGGGGCAACGGCGCAAAGGTGACCTTGTCCGACGGCTTCTGCGGTTCGATACGCATGGCCGCCCGGGCTTCGAGGGCCGCTTCGGCCGCTGCTGCCGGGGCCTGCACCGCCTTGGGCATCTGCCCCAGCGGGACCGGCTTGGGGGGCGCCGCCTTGGGCTGCGGGGCAGGGAGCGCGCCGTGTTTGGCGATGTACGCGGCCTCGGCCTGCGCAATCAGCGCGTCGGCTTCGTCCTGGTTCATCTGGCCACGGCGGACCATGTAGTTGATCAGATCGCGCGCACTCTCGATAACAAAGCTGCTGAGGCCAGCGGCCGCACCAACAACGTCACGCATAGCGCCAGCCATCCGGCTACCCGCTTCGAGACTGATCTCATGGGCCCGCGCGGCCATTTCCGCTGCGGTATCGCGGGCGTCCGCCGCACGATGCCCGGGGCCGCGGCGCGGCGCTGGGGCAGATGCCGGCGCGTCGCCTTCCGCGAGGGTTTCGTCGTCAGCCTGGGGCAAATCGGCCATAGGTGGAGCGCACTCCTTCCGCCATACATGGAGGTCGAGGTGGTCGCTTCACGGAATTCGGGGGAGTCGTACAGTTGCCACCCGAGTGGTCCGCGTCCACCGGAACGGGGGTAACTATATGATTTTCAGTCATCTATGCAAGGCGTAGCACGTGCTTTCCCGGCGATACGCTCATATAATTGCGCAGCGACCCACTCCGCTCCAAACTCATAAGATAGATGAAATGCGCAAATTGTCTCCAGATCGTGGCACTCCAAAGAGTATTTATAAGAACACTATAAAAACACTAACGTGACATTGCCACTTTTTGGCGTACGGGTCCTCGATCTCTCCCGGGTGCTGGCCGGACCGCTCTGTTCCATGATGCTGGGCGACCTTGGCGCCTCCGTCATCAAGGTCGAACGCCCCGGCGCCGGCGACGATACTCGCGGTTGGGGGCCGCCTTTTGCGGAAAATGGACAGTCCGCCTACTTCCTGAGCGCCAATCGCAACAAGCTCTCCCTCGACGCCAATTTCGCCGATCCGATCGATCGTGCCCTCATTCTCGACCTCATCAGCGAAGCCGATGTCGTCGTCGAGAACTTCATGCCCGGGGCACTCGCCCGAAACGGCATTGATGCTGACGCGTTACTGGCGCAGTATCCGCAATTGCTCTGGTGCACTATCTCCGGGTTCGGGCCCGCCAGTGATCGCCCGGGCTACGACTTCGTGGTCCAGGCCGAAAGCGGCTGGATGGCCATTACTGGAGAGCCCGAGGGCGATCCCATGAAAGTCGGTGTGGCCATGGTCGATGTGACCACCGGCAAGGACGCCGCGATCGGAATCCTGGCCGCTCTCGCCGCGCGCGAGCGGGCAGGCGCCAGCGGGCTCCCGGCCTCGATGCGCCGTGTGCACGTCACCCTGCAGTCCAGCGCGCTGGCCGCCTTGGTCAATGTGGCGCAAAACACCCTGGTCAGCGGGCAGGAGGCCCGGCGGTGGGGGAACGCCCACGCCAATCTGGTTCCCTACCAGCTCTTCCAGACCGCCGACCGTCCGGTGGTCATTGCGGTCGGCGCCGACAGTCAATGGACGGCGGCCATGCAGGCGCTCGATCTCCCAACGCTCGGCGATAACCCGGCGCTCGCCACCAACGCCGGCCGGCTGGCCCAGCGCGACCATGTGGTTGCCACCATCGCGGCCCAGCTTCGGACCGCTGGGGCGGCCCACTGGATGGAGCGACTCACCGCCGTCGGGGTGCCCTGCGGCGTGGTGCGATCGGCACGCGAAGCCGTCACGGAATCGCTCAATGAAGTACCTTTCAGCGTTACCGACGCGGCACGCGTTGGCATGCCTCCACTGTGGAATGGTCGGGTTCGCTTCGAGCCGCCCTTTTGTGGCGAACACAGCGTTACGGTGCGGGAAAAACGCTGGGCTTCATTCGAGAAACTGACGTGACCCTCCACACAAAATCTGTGATATCGCTGTGACCTCTTTGTCTCCCCTTCGTCTTTTCCGCGAGACGTTCAGCAGGTGTCGCGATCAACGGAACGCAAGTTCCGGGTCGAGGTTGTGCGGCAGGGGTGTCAAACCCGTCCGATCGGCGTTATCCTAGCGCCGTGACTATGACGGAATCCGAAATCCCACCAAACGACGTCGATAACGATCAAGACGTCATCTCCCGGGTCCTTGCGGGAGATCGCGAATCGTTCGCGTTGCTGATTGGCCGGTACAGTGATCCGCTGTATCGACATGCGCTTGGCATGACGGGCAGCCCTGACGTCGCCGAGGACATTCTTCAGACATCGTTCATCAAGGCCTATCACCATCTCGGTGAAGTCCGTGGTCGCTTCGATGCCTGGTTGTTCCGGATCGTTGCAAACGGGTGCAAGGATTGGCTGAAGAACATTCGGCGCACGCACCTGAGCTACGACGAAGACGACCAGCCCTCTGGCTTCGCGAGTCCCGATGAGGACCTCGACCGCACGGAACTGCGGCAGGATCTCGATGCAGCACTCTCGCAGCTGGCGCCGTCTCTTCGGGAAGCCTTCATCATGAAGCATGTTGAAGGTCGCTCCTACGAAGAAATGGCGGACCTCCTGGGTACTACAGTTGGCGCCCTGAAAATGCGCGTGCATCGGGCACGTGAAGCACTTCAGGCCCTGCTCGAGGAGAAATACGCGTGATGCTCGACCGACACGAATCGCACGAAAATCTGAATCCCAAAGCTCGCGATTCTCGCGATGCGGCGGTGTCTGCTGAGCGTCCCCTGGCGGATCGCGAAGTGCCCCTTCCTGGCGTTTCCGCGGCTGACACGGCGGCTGATACGGTTCAGATGTGGCTCGATGGCGAGGCGACCGAAATGGAAGCCCGCGCAGAAAACGACAAGGCAGTGGAGTTCTGGGCCCGCGTGGCCAAGGACACCGACACGATGCGTCAGGTGAAGGCCCCGGCTCACTTCACGGCCAACATCATGGCCGCGCTGTCAGCAAAGGCGCCGCTGGCGGACTGAGTCTGCTGCCGTTCGATGTGAAAAACGCCGCCCGGGAAACCCGGCGGCGTTTTTCTCTTTGCCGAACCGTCAATTCGAAACTCGAACCCACGTCCCGCACCTGATCAGTTCCGGGTTCTGGGTTCGAGTGACGGGTTCGGGTTTCACATGTGAATCGCTCTCCCCAGCGCACTGAGCGCCGCTTCCTTCACGGTCTCGCTCAGCGTGGGGTGCGAGTGCACCGTGATCGCAATGTCCTCGGCGCTGCCGCGGTACTCCATGGCCAGCACCACCTGCGCGAGGTTGTCGGCCACGTGCGGGCCGAGCATGTGGCACCCCAGAATTTCGTCGGTGCTCTTGTCCACGATGAACTTCACGAAGCCCTGCGTCTCGCCCATGGTGCGCGCGCGACCGTTGGCGCTGAAGGGAAACTTGCCCACGCGGTAGGCACGGCCACTGGCTTTCACTTCCTGCTCGGTGAGTCCCACCGTGGCAATCTCGGGCCACGTGTACACCACGCCGGGCATGGTGCGGTAGTGCATGTGCACCGGCTTGCCGGCAATCACTTCGGCAGCAATGGTGCCTTCTTCTTCGGCCTTGTGCGCGAGCAGCTTGCCGCCCACCACATCACCAATGGCATATACGCCCGGCAGGTTGGTGCGCAGCTGGTCGTCCACCAGAATTTCGCCGCGCTGGCCCATGGCGAGTCCCAGTGCCGCCGGGTCCACCCCGCGCAGCGCCGGCTTGCGTCCCACCGACACCAGCACGTAGTCGCCTTCAATACTTGAGGCCGCGCCGTTCTTTTCCACGTGCACGGTTACGCCGTCGGCGCGCACGTCGGCCCCGGTGACCTTGGTGCCCGTGTGGATCTCCAGTCCCTGCTTCCGGAAGATGCGGTCGGCTTCCTTCACGATGTCGTCATCGTTGCCAGGAAGAATGGTGGGCGCGTATTCCACCACCGTCACCTTGGCGCCCAACCGACGCCACACGGAGCCCAGCTCCAACCCAATCACGCCGCCGCCCACCACAATGAGGTGCTTGGGGACCTCGGGAATGGTGAGCGCGCCCACGTTGGAGAGCACGCGCTGCTCATCGAAGGGGAGGAACGGCAGCTGCACCGGCACTGACCCCGTGGCAAGAATGACGGACTTGCCCTGCCAGGCGGTGATGGTGCCGTCGGCCGCCTGCACCTCCACCACGTTCCCCGGCTTGAGCGTGCCCCAGCCCTTCGCCCAGGTCACCTTGTTTTTGCGGAACAGGAACTCGATGCCCTTGGTGTTTTGCGCCACCACGTCGGTCTTGCGCGCCATCATGGCCGGCAGGTCCACCGCGGTGCCATCCACCTTGATGCCATGTTCGGCGGCGTGCAGGCGGAGCCACTCGTAATGCTCGCTGCTTTGCAGCAGCGCCTTGGACGGAATGCAGCCCACGGTGACACACGTGCCGCCGAGGGTCGTATCTGCTTCAATGCAGGTGACAGTCAGCCCGAGCTGCGCGGCGCGAATGGACGCCACATAGCCACCGGGGCCGCCACCGAGGACGACCACGTCGGCGGTCTGGATGTTGGGGGAGGTCATGGATTGCAAGATAATGGGGGGACCGTCACTGTCGAACGGGTTCTGGGTTTGCGCTAACCGGTGAAAGCTGAAATGCCGGTCTGGGGCAGTGAGACCCATAACCCGGAACCCGAACCCAGAACCCAGAACTGATCAGTTCCGGGTTCTGGGTTCGAGTTTTGGGTCGTGAGTATCTGCCGTCCATTTGTTACCCGGGTCACAGTCGCGCGTCCTGTACTTGACGGCACGAATCTCGCTGTTACCAATCCTATCGTTAGCAACGGCCCCAACCTTCGCGTTGAAAACGTCTGTTAACGAAGCCCGACGTCCCGGCGGAAACGCTTAGGGGCGTCGTGGTGCATTTGGGGGTGGATTTTGGAAAACTGACAACTGAAAACTCAAACTGACGACTGAAAACTCCCACTGAAAACTGAAAACTCCCAGCCGGGGCCAGGAGTGATCAGTTGTCAGTTCACGTTGTCAGTCGTCAGTCGAAGTTTTCAGTCTTCAGTTCTGAAAACCCTCAGTACACCAGCATCGCCCCCGGGTCTTCCATGAGCTCCTTGAAGCGCACGAGGAAGAGCACGGCCTGCTGCCCGTCAATGATGCGGTGGTCGTAGCTGAGCGCGACGTACATCATGGGGCGAATCTCCACCTTGCCATCAATGGCCACGGGGCGATCCTGGGTCTTGTGGAGCCCCAGAATGCCCACCTGCGGGTAATTGATGATAGGCGTGGAGATCAAAGAGCCGAACACGCCGCCGTTCGTAATCGTGAACGTGCCGCCGGTCAGATCATCCATGGACAGCTTGCCGTCGCGCGCCCGCTTGGCCACGGCGCCAATGTCCTTGCCGATCTGCACAATGCTCTTGGTGTCGGCATCCTTGATGTTCGGCACCACGAGCCCGCCGTCGCTGGCGACGGCGATGCCCATGTTCACATAGTGCTTGTAGACAATCGTGTCGCCATCGATCTGCGCGTTCACCACCGGGTACGCCTTGAGCGCCAGCGTGGCCGCCTTGGCAAAGAACGGCATGAACGACAGCTTCACGCCCTGCTCCTTCTCCACGCGTTCCTTGAGTCGCTCACGCAGGGCCGTAATGGCCGTCATGTCGATCTCGTTGAACGTCGTCAGGTGCGCCGTGGACTGCTGCGACTGCAGCAGGTTCTCGGCAATCCGCTTGCGGCGCGTGGTCATCTTTTCGCGCGTCTCGCGGCTGCCGGCGCTCACGGCCGGCGCGGCGGCCACGGGGGCCGGCGCCTTTGGAGCGGGTGCGGCCGGAGCGGCCGGCGTGGCCGCCACCGCGCCCATCACATCCGCCTTGCTCACCACCCCACCGCGCCCCGTACCCGCCACGTCGGCCGGGGTGATACCGCTTTCCGTGGCCAGGCGGGCCGCCGCCGGTGACACCTTGGCCTCAGCGGCCGGTGCTGTCACGGCAGGAGCAGGTGCCGCTGCCGGGGCAGCCACCGCAGCCGGAGCAGCCGCTCCCGCGCCCGTGCCGGCCCCGAGCTCACCGAGCACGTCGCCCACCGCCACCACATCGCCTTCGCCCTTCGCGCGCGACGTCAGGACGCCGGCCTCCAGGGCCGGCACTTCGACGGTGATTTTGTCGGTCTCGAGTTCGATCAGCGAATCGCCAACCGCCACGGCGTCGCCAACATTCTTGAGCCAGCGCGAGACAGTCGCCTCGACGATCGATTCGCCGAGGGGGGGAACCTTGATGGACGACATGAGCGGAACCTGAAGTGGATCGATGTAGGGAGCGAGCCTTGAATATATGGAGCGGTCAGGAGGAATTGCTCCCGGCTTACTAGATTCCGGCGTATGAGCCTCTTCCACACCATGCGGGCCCTCACCTTCACCGCCCATGGCGGCCCCGAGCAGCTGGTCGTCCGTGACGACCTGCCTCGCCCGTCGGTGCACGCCACCGATGGCGTCCGCGTGCGTATCCATGCCGCCGCGCTCAACCGGCTGGACTTGTGGGTGCTGCAGGGGATCCCCGGCTCCAAGGTGAAGCCCGGCTGGGCCCTGGGTTCCGATGGCGCCGGCATTGTGGAGTCGGTGGGTTCGGCGGTCACCTCGGTCAAGGTGGGCGACCGCGTGATTCTCAACCCGGGGGTGGTAGACCGCACCTGCCGCTGTGAGTACTGCCGCGACGGCGACCAGCCGCTCTGTCTCTCCTTTGGCGTCTTGGGGGAGCACTACCCGGGCACCATTGCCGACTACGTGGTGGTGCCCGAAGCCAACGTGCGCATCATTCCCGACTGGCTGCCGTGGGATGTGGCCGCGGCGTTCCCGCTGGCCACGCTCACCGCTTGGCGCATGATCGTCACGCGCGCCAAGGTGCGCCCCGGCGAACAGGTGCTCATTTGGGGCATTGGCGGCGGGGTCGCGCTCGCCGCCCTGCAGATCTGCAAGCACATCGGCGCCACCGCGTGGGTCACCTCCAGCAGCCCGGACAAGCTCGAACGCGCCATGCTGGTGGGCGCCGACCATCGGCTTGACCATCGCGAGCCGGAGCTGGGCAAAACCATTCGCGCCATGACCAACAAGCGGGGCGTGGATGTGGTGATCGACAGCGTGGGGGAAGCCACCTGGCCGCAGTCGCTCATTGCCCTCGGCCGACGCGGCCGGCTGGTGACCTGCGGCGGCACCAGTGGCCCCATTGTGCAGGTCGACGTGCGCCGCATGTTCTGGAACCAGTGGACCCTCATGGGCTCCACCATGGGCAACGACGCCGAATTCGACGCCATGACGGAGTTCTTCCGGCACGGGTCGCTGCAGCCCCCGGTGGACTCGGTGTGGACCCTCGAGGACGCCCCGCAAGCCTACGCCCGCCTCGCCTCAGGGGCGCAGTTCGGCAAGGTGGTCATTCGGCTGGTGCCGGAGGGGTAACCCTGTGGCCGCCAACGATTCCAGCGCCAACGGCGCTCCGCCCGACGACCCGTCTGCCAACTCGGCCACTCCGTCGGCGAAACCGGCCGGCGCCAACGCCCGTTTTACCCCTGACGAAGAGAAAGCCATGCGAGTCGTGGTGCAGGGGGGCGGGATGCCCGAGTGCCCGCGTTGTACGGTACGCATGACGCACCGGCCTCTTGGTGGTGGCTCTTTCGGCCTGGGTTATCATCGTCAGCGCGAATGGCTGCTGTGTCCGTCGTGCAAACGCAGCGCCATTTTTGATGTGCGCCGCGGCACGAGGTTGTGACATTGCACGAACCAGTGGAAAACGACAGCAATCGCACTAACGTTAGGTCAGAAATCACCGTTGGTGACGTGCTCGCGCCCACGTGGCTCGCACGTTCGTAGGACCCACATCTCCAACTGACCGCTTTGCAGCAGCTTTCTGATACCCTTCTCGTTGCCACCGCGGCAACGCAGGACGGCTCTGGCGCCGGGACCGTGACCAGCACCTTCTCCGAGCGGCTCGAACAGAGCTTTGCGCTGCTCGGCGAGTTCGTGCCGGCGCTATTTGGTGCGCTGGTCATCCTCTTCGCCGGCTATCTCGTCGCGAAGGTGGTGGAGAAGGGCACCGCGCGCCTGCTGCGCCGCATGCGCTTCAACCAGCTGCTCGAACGCGGAGGCGTGCTGCAGGCCGTGGAGCGGTCGGGGTCGCATCTCAACCCGGCCAAGGTCATTGCCAACCTGCTTTTCTGGGTGGTGATGTTCGCGGTGCTCCTCATTGCCGCCAGCGCCATTGGGCTCGACTCGCTGGCCAATGTATTCACCGAGCTCATGAGCTATATCCCGAGCGTGATCGCGGCCATCGTGATCATCATTCTCGGCATCGTGCTGGGCGGTTTTGTGGGCGGGCTGATTATGGCGTCGGCCGGCGGGTTGCACGGCGGCCCGTGGCTGGCTCGCATTGGCCGTGGCGGTGTGATTGTGCTGGCGGTGTTCATGGCCCTGCAGGAGCTGGGCATTGCCACCGAAATCGTGACCACCGCCTTTGCCATTCTCTTTGGCGCCGTGGCGCTGGCACTGTCGCTCTCCTTCGGGCTGGGCAACCGCGATCTGGCGGGGCAGGTGACGCGCGAGTGGTATGAGCGGTACCAGGCCGAGCGTCGCGCGATCGACGCCGAGGCGGCAGCCGAAGAGGCCGAAGAACTGGCCGAAGAACATTCGGAAGACGCGGCCGACGAAGCGGCGGAAGCGGCCGAGGCCGCGCAGGCGGCCGTGCGGCGCGAGGCGCAGGCGCGCGTCGCCCTCAATCGCTCAGCGTTGGATCGCCCTGCGTTGGATCGCACCGCGACCACGTGATTCCCTGACGGTCCCGGACGGTTGCGAGGTGTTATGAAGGGCGTGGTACAAGCATGGTCGATGGGTGTGGTGTGCGCCGTTGGGCTGTTCAGCCCCGCATCGGGACGGGCGCAGCAGGGCACGGCGGCAAAGCCGTCGGCGGCGAAAACCGTCCCCAAGGCGCCGATGGACAGCAACGCCATCGTGCTGCGCAAGCTGGCCGACGACGAACGGTGGGCCGTGGGGCGTCTGACGACGCTGCGGGCGCGCTATCTGCGCAAGGCCGACTGGGCCGATCTGGGCGACCGGTGTTCGCCGGGCGCGCTGCGGGTCTTCCCGCGCGATACCACCCCCGGCGGCCGCGATTCGGTGCAGGTGCTGGCCGAGGACATGGAGCGAATGGTTGTAGGGCGTGGAGCGGGGAGTCCGCTCAATACGCCCGAGGCGCGCGCGCTGTTGCGGGTCGTGGTGGGGTGGGAAGCGGGTATTGACCGTCCCAACTGGGATGTGGCCGGTACCGCCAAAACGCGCCAGGCCATTGCCACCGGGCTCACCGGCGAAGTGCCCGATCCGGCCGGACCGGGGTGTTTGCCGTCGCCGGCCATGGGCGATACGGTGACGTTCGTGGTTCCGGGGTTCACGGACATGGACTTCCCCAATGCGCCGCGCCCGCGGGTGAAGGCGTATTTCGGCCCCGAGGGGCAGCTGCGGGTGCGCGACGAGTTCTTTGCGGCGGTCGGGAGCAAGAATCCCACGGCGGAGCTCCGGTACATCGTCGTGGCGCCCATGGTGCTCTGGAAAGGGTACGCCATGGTGGGCGTGCGTCGCCCGCAGGAGTTGGGAGGCGTTCAGGTAGACGGCTCCAACCGCGGGGGGGCGGCATACCTGTTCCGGCAGGTCGGTAAAGAGTGGCGGCTACTGTCGATCGTACGCACCTGGGGTGGGTGAACGGCACGGAGTCGCCGGCCTGCTGCCGTGTCCCGGCGACTCCGTGGAGGGGTTTGGGGAACTCGCCTCGCTCCCGGCACTGCCGCAGGTGTCCAAAGTCAATCCCCGCAAACGATTTACGTGCCCTGAAGTTGGCCCGTTTGCCCCTGTGATTGAAGGCAAGAGGCGGGTAATTTTCACAGGTTGTATTCCTGCCGTGTGTGACCCATTTCCCGCCGTCTCATGACCGCACCGAACGCCCGCGAACGCATCCTGCCGCGCCTCATCGACGAGGAGATCAAGGAGTCGTTCATCAACTACTCCATGAGCGTCATCGTGTCGCGCGCCCTGCCGGACGTGCGCGATGGCCTCAAGCCCGTGCATCGCCGCGTGTTGTACGCGATGAACGAGCTCGGATTGATGCCCGGGCGTCCCTTCAAGAAGTGTGCGACGGTCGTAGGTGACGTGCTCGGCAAGTACCACCCGCACGGTGACAGCAGCGTGTACGACGCGCTCGTGCGTATGGTGCAGACCTTCTCGCTGCGTTATCCGCTGGTGGACGGGCAGGGGAACTTCGGGTCCATGGACGGCGACGGGGCGGCCGCGTACCGCTACACCGAAGCGCGCCTCACGCGCCTGTCGGTGGAAATGCTCAACGACATCGACCAGAACACCGTCGACTTCGCGCCCAACTTCGACGACCGGCTGGAAGAGCCGCGCGTGTTGCCGTCTGGCTTCCCCAACCTGCTGGTGAACGGTTCGTCGGGCATTGCCGTGGGCATGGCCACGAACATCCCGCCGCACAATCTCAAGGAAGTCATCGAGGCGGTCATCACGATCATCGACAACCCCGAGATCGAGCCGCAGGCGCTGCGCAAAATTGTCAAAGGGCCTGACTTCCCCACCGGCGGCTATGTGTACGGCCGGGCCGGCATTGCCGACTATCAGGACACCGGTCGCGGCCGCATCGTCATGCGCGCGCGTGCGGTCATCGAAGAAAAGGAATCGAGCAGCAAGTCGCAGATTGTCATCACGGAGCTGCCGTATCAGGTGAACAAGGCCAAGCTCGTGGCCGACATCGCCGAACTCGTGCGCGAGCAGAAGCTCACCGGCATCAGCGCGCTGCGCGATGAGTCGGACCGCGACGGCATGCGCGTGGTGGTGGAGCTCAAGCGCGATGCCATTCCGCGTGTGGTGCTCAATCAGCTGTACAAGCACACCGCCATGCAGAGCACGTTCGGCGTGATCATGTTGGCACTGGTGCCCGATGTGAACACCCGGCAGCTGGTGCCCAAGGTGCTCACGCTCAAGCAGTGCCTGGAGCATTACGTGACGCACCGGCACGAGGTCATCGTGCGCCGCACGCAGTTCCAGCTGGACAAGGCGCTGGAGCGTGAGCACATCCTGGAAGGGCTCAAGATCGCCGTCGACAACATCGACGAAGTGATCGCCCTCATTCGGGCCGCCGAAGACACGCCCATCGCGAGCACGCAGCTCCAGACGCGGTTCGGACTGTCCGAGCGGCAGGCGGAAGCGATCCTCAACTTGCGCCTTGCCAAGCTCACCGGCCTCGAGCGCGACAAGCTGGAGCAGGAGCTGCGGGAAGTGCAGGCCGAGATCATCGAGCTGCGCAGCATTCTCGAGTCGAAGCCGCGCCGCATGGAGATCCTCAAGGGCGAACTCCTCAAGGTCTCCGAGACGTACGGCGACGAACGCCGCACCGAGATCGTGAGCGACGAAGGCGAGTTCTCCATCGAAGATCTCATTGCCGAAGAAGAGATGGTGGTGACCATCACGCACAGCGGCTACTGCAAGCGGACGCCACTGTCGTTGTACAACCGCCAGGGGCGCGGCGGCCGCGGCAAGGCCAGCGCCGATCTCAAGGAAAACGACTTCATCGAACGCTTCTACGTGGCCAGTACGCACACGTACATGCTGATTTTCACCGATGACGGTCGCTGCTTCTGGCTCAAGGTGCACGAATTGCCGCAGGCCGGGCGAAACACGCGCGGCAAGCCCATCGTGAACCTCATCAACGTCACCCCTGATACGCGCATTCGCGCCATCGTGGTCACCAAGGAGTTCTCGGATACCGAGTTCCTGCTCTTCGGCACGAAGAACGGCACGGTGAAGAAGACGGCGCTCTCGCAGTACTCCAACCCCCGGTCCAATGGCATCAAGGCCATCAAGATCGAGGAAGGCGACGAGCTCATGGATGTGGCAGTGACCAGCGGCAGCAACGATGTGGTGCTGGCCACGCGCGACGGTCTGTCACTCCGTTTCCACGAGAGCGATGTCCGCGAGATGGGTCGTGATACCACCGGCGTGAAGGGCATCGAGCTCAAGCTCAACGACACCGTGGTGGGAATGGTCGTCATCAAGCGGGAGGCCACGCTGCTGGTGGTCACCGAGCGCGGCATGGGCAAGTGCAGCGAGGTGAGCGAGTACCGCGTGCAGAAGCGTGGCGGCAAGGGCATCAAGACGCTCGATCTCACGCAGAAGACCGGTCATGTGGTGGCGCTCATGGAAGTCGTTCCCGAAGATGAGCTCATGCTCATGACGAAGGCCGGCATCGCCATTCGCTCCAAGGTCAGCGAAATCCGGGTCACCGGCCGCATTGCTCAGGGAGTGAAGCTCGTGGCGCTCGACGACCAGGACATGGTCATGGCCGTCGCGCGCGTGATTCCCGAAGACAAGGATGATGGGGACGAGGGGGCCGAGGGCGCGGGCGACAACGCGGGCAGCACGGGCGGCGACAGCGATGCCGGTCCCGAGCTCGCGCTGGGTGACGGCGAGTAAGACGCCGTCGTCAATCTTCATCGGAGACCGCAGGTCCGGGGCACGTCCCCGGACCTCGCTCCGACTCAGTAGTGGGCAGCGCACAGGGCGCTGGCCGTGACCTCATGGGGTGGGAATGGCGACGTCGCGCATCCTGGTAGCTGATGACGACGAGGCGGTGCTCGAATCCGTGACCTGGTTGCTCCAGGAGAACGGATACGATGTCGTTCCCGCAAACGGCGGCACCGCGTGCCTGGAGCAGCTCGAGAAGAAGTCTCCCGACCTTCTCCTGCTCGACATCCTCATGCCGGATGCTGACGGCTGCCAGCTGCTGGAGCGCATCAAGGGCGAAGAGCGCTGGCGCGACCTGCCAGTGCTCATGCTCAGTGCACAGCCCCCCGAAGAAGCCTCCGTGCGGTCACTGGGGCTCGGTGCCGCCGATTTCATCCGCAAGCCGTATCGCCCCAAGGAGCTGCTGGCGCGTGTTCAGGCGCAGTTGCGCATGGGGGCCCTGTTGCGCTCTACGCGCGCCGCCTTGCTGCGCTCTGAGGAACAGCTCCATCGCGCACAGCAGGACGCCGACAGCCGCCGCAAGTTGGTGGACATCCTGCACGAGGTCACCGGTGACCTGTCGGTGAGCGAGCTGTTTCACCTGCTGGTCCGTCGCGCCGCCCGGGCCCTGGGAGTGTCGCACTGTTCCGTGGTGTTGGCCCGGCCCGGTGACGCGCATGCCACCGTCGTGGCGGCCTTTGAGAATCCGGGGCTGCAGCAGCTCGTCGTGCAGCTCGATCGCTACCCGGAACTCAAGGCGGCGCTGGAAAGTGGCCAGCCCGTGCTGGTGGAAGACCTCGATACGCACGAGCTGTACGAAGGGGTGCGCCACGTGTGGGGCATCGAAGGCATCGAGATCCCCATCCGTTCGGTCATTGCGCTGCCGTTCTCCATTGATCGCGGACAGTACGGCGTGTTCCTCGTGCGCCGCACGCGCGACCAGGAACGGTTCGGCCCCGCCGACCTCGAGTTTGCCCAGGCCGTGATCACCGCCGCCGTGGCTGTCATCCAGCGCGCGCAGATGGTGGAAAGCACCATGGCCGACAACGCGCGCCTGGAACAGCTCGCGCAAACCGATCCGCTCACCCAGCTGCTCAATCGGCGGGCGCTCACCGAACGCATCACCGCCGAAATGGAGCGGGCGCTGCGCTACGACAGTACGCTGGCGCTGCTCATGATCGACCTCGATCACTTCAAGCGCGTCAACGATACCTACGGCCACCTCGTGGGTGACGACGTGCTGCGCGATGTGGCCCAGCTGCTCAGCGACACCATTCGTGGCAGCGATATCGTGGCCCGGTACGGTGGCGAGGAATTTCTGGTGCTGCTCCCCGAAACCGACGACGCTGGAGCGGAGTCGTTCGCCGATCGCATTCGGGCCGCCGTGGAAGAACACCAGTTCGCCAGCGATTCCCTGGGTGGCGAACCGCTGCGCCTCACCGCCTCAGTGGGCGTGGCCGTCTATCCGGCCGCCCGCATTGAAAGCGTGGAAGACCTCTTCGCGCGCGCCGACGCCGCACTCTACCGCGCCAAAGCCGACGGCAGAAACAGAGTCAGAATGTAGAGCGGCCTCCGGATCTTCTCGTACTGAGTGATCCAGTTTGAGACGAGGACAGTGAGAGCGTTGAGACCATCGAGGTGCGATGGATATCGAATGTGAGAGGGTCGAGACAACCACGACAATGAGAGGTCCGAGTGCTGGCGTCCGCTCGTAACGGCGGGGACGACCGCTGTTCCAGCGGCGTCCGTGGGGGGCACTCACGTGCGGAGGCAACTGCTCGGACCTCTCACATCGTGGTTGTCTCGACCCTCTCACATTCGATATCCATCGCACCTCGATAATCGCAACGCTCTCACCTCCCCGTCCCGCCTCGGCAGACTGACCTCGCACGTCTGGACACGGGACCCGAAAGCGCCTATCGCCGTATTCTGTCCAGTTCCACTTTGACGCAGCGGTCCTGGATCACGTCGATCCCTGCGCGCGCCAACTGCTCCGCCACCTGAGCGTGCCGTATGCCCAGCTGCATCCACACCACGCTGGGCTTGTGCGCCAGGATCTCGTCGAGATGACGCGGCACATCATTGGGGCGCCGGAAGAGCTGCACCATATCGACCGGTGGTGAGATGGTCGCCAGTGAGCGATGTATTGGCGCCCCCAGAATCTCCTGGATGTCCGGGTAGTACACGGGCACCGGAATGATCTCGTAACCGGACTGCTGCATGCGTTCCGGGACATAAAACGCCGGACCACCCACCATCGCCGGCTTGATGCCGATGACGGCCACGCGCTTCACACGCTCGAGTATACGCAATACATCCGCCGTGCTTTCCAGCAGATGGTCCCGCCATGACGGAGCCGTCGCAATTACATTCTCCTGCACGATCTCCCTCCCCGGATTATCACCACTGGAGTACCCCCAATGCGTATGCTGGTGCTCGGGGCGGGGCTGCAAGGCTCCGCCTGCGCGTTTGATTTGCTGCAGGAACCCACGGTTACTCACGTCACCCTCGCCGACGTGCGCGTGGCGACGTTGCCCTCTTTTCTGCAGCAGCGCGCCGATGCTCGACTCGCGTGTGTCGCGCTTGATGTTCGTGATGCACACGCGGTCCGCGCGGCCTTTGCGCAGTGCGATGCGGTGTTGAGCGCGATTCCGTACTACTTCAACGCCGCCCTCGCACGAATTGCTGTCGAGGTTGGCGTGCACTTCGCCGATCTTGGGGGGAACACGCAAATCGTGCAGGAACAAAAGCAACTGCACGACGCGGCGTGTGCCAAGGGGATCAGCGTGATTCCCGATACCGGGCTCGCCCCCGGCATGGTCAACGTCGTCGCACAACATGGCATCGACCAATTCGACACGGTCGAGTCCGTACAGCTCTATGTCGGTGGACTCCCCCAGGTGCCGGAACCACCACTCGGCTACCAGATCGCCTACTCCATCGAAGGGATGGTGGACTACTACACCACGCCTTCACTCGTGGTGCGCGATGGGACTCCCACCACCGTGTCAGCGCTTTCTGAAGTGGAGTTCATCAAGTTCGAGGACGGTGTCGGGACTCTCGAAGCGTTTCACACCGCCGGCGGCCTGTCCACCATGGTCTATCGCTACGCGGGAAAAATTCCGGTCATGGAGTACAAGACGCTGCGCTATCCCGGCCACGCCGCCGTGATGCTGGCCATTCGTGATCTGGGGTTGCTGAGCACCACACCGGTGGATGTCAAAGGGCAGCAGATTGCGCCGCGCGATGTGTTTGTGAAGGTGGCCGGCGAGGCACTGCGCAAAGGCAAGCCCGATCTCGTCGCCCTGCGCGTGGTGGTGGTCGGCAGCAAGGACGGTGTCTCCCGCACCCGTGCGTGGGAGGTCGTCGACCGCTACGACAGTGCCCACGCCATTTCGGCCATGATGCGCACCACAGGCTACACCCTCTCGATCACCGGGCAACTGCAGGCGGCCGGTGCGATCGCGCCGGGGGTGCATACCCCGGATGAATGCATTCCCGCCGAGCGGTACTTCGCCTTGCTGGCGGCGCGTGGGGTCATGGTGCGCGAAATCGCTACACCCGAAACTCCGTAATCAGGCCGCGTACGCGTAGGCTGGCCGTCTGCAGCATCTCCGCCGTCGCGCTCACTTCCTGCGCCGAGGCGGAGGTCTGCTCGGTGCTCGCCGCCACCTGTTCCGCGGCGGCGGCGTGTCCTTCGGCGGTATCGCGCGCCGCTGTCAGCGACCGTTGCACCTGACCGAGTGATTGCCGGTTGGTCTCCACCGCGTTGGTCACGCGCGCGGTGGCAACATCCACCTGCGCCACGGCGTGCTCAATGCGCGCGAGCGCGCCGCCAACCGCTTCGGCCACCGTTTCCACGTCACGCAGCCGGGTCGCACCGGCTTCCACCGCCCCGGAGGCACTGGCGATACGCGAGCGGAACCGCTTGACGTTCTCCGTGACTTCGTTGGCGGCATTGGCACTCTGTTCCGCCAGAGCGCGGACCTCCTGTGCCACCACGGCAAACCCACGTCCGGCGCTGCCGGCGCGTGCCGCCTCAATGGCCGCATTGAGCGCCAGCAGGTTGGTCTGCGTGGCGATCTCGGAGATGACACTCACGAAGTCGTCAATCACACTCGTGGAGTCGCGCAGTGCCATCATTTCCTGACGCGACGCGGCTACCACTTCCCGTGCGTTGAGCAACGTATCCACGGCCACCTGCACCTGATCGCGGGCGCTGTTCGTGGTCGTGCGGATCTCGCGGCCCACTCGGTCGGTTTCGTCCGCTGCCTCACCAATCGTGGCGCCGGCTTCCGCCAGCTCCTTTACCGTTTCTCCCGCATGCTTGAGCGCAGACAGCTGCACACCAGCGCCGTGCGAAATGTCCATCACGGCCGTGGTGACATGCTGCGATGACGCCGCGGCCGACGAGGCCGACGCGGACAATTCGCTGGCGGCCAGCGTTACCTGATCGGCTTCTTCCTGCACCCGCGACAGCAGGATGCGCAGCCGTTCACGCGCCTGCTGCATGGCATCAATAAGCTCGGCGTATTCCTGGGCCACGCCACCAAAGCGGAGATCAATCTCCGGGTCGCGCAGATCGCCGGCGCCAATGGCCATCATCTCGTCGCGCAGCTGCACCAGCGGATCGGTCACGGCCCGCGCCGTGGACAACCCGAAAAAGGCGGCTACGCCAAAGGCCAGGGCCACCACCACGGCGAGACTCGCCTCGGCATTGAAGAGGCCGTCCCGCATGGACTCCATGGAGGCGTCCGCCCCGCTGCGTGCGCCTTTGCGCAGGGCCTGCAGTTCGTTCTCGATGGCGTCCATGTCGCGCGTGGTTTGCGCGAGCACGCGGTCGGCGTTGGCCGTTTGCCCCGCCACCTGCCACGCGCGTGTCACCGCAATGCGCACTTCGAGGGAGGCCTGCAGTCGTCCGATGTTCTCCAGGTGCCGCCGTTCGCTCGAGTTGAGCGCACCACGGCCCAGGGCATCATTGCGCAGCTGTTCGGCCTGCGTCACCAACGTGCGATACACCTGTTCGTCGTCGCTGGTGCCGGTGCTGAGGTAGCGCAGCCCGGCGACCAGTTCGCGCAGCACGGTGTTGGTGGCGCGTTCAATGAACTCCGACCGGTCGGCCAACGCGCGGACCGTGTTTTCGGCGTCGCGATTACTGCGCGAGAGCCCGTACCAGCCCAGGAGACCGGCCACGAGCAACAGCGTGATGGAAATCCCGAAGCCCGCAATGAGTCGGGCGCGAATGGTGGTGAGGCGCCAGATACCGCTCATGGCCGACCTCCCGATCCGCTGGCCGGCCCCGTGGGGGGCTCACCGGGCACCCGGGTAATGACCACCGTGCGTCCCTTGATGTCATGGTTCTTCTCGAAGGCAATGCGGCCCACGACGCCATCCACCGACGGCGCCCCGTTGCCAACTTGCTCCAGCGCGAGCCGCAACGCCGCCCGCGTACGCACCCCATTCGCCACGGTGCGCCCAACCACGATCGCGGCGTCGTAGGCCAGCGCCGCAAACATGTCGGGGGCGCGGCCAAAACGGGCCTTGTACGCGGGCAGGAAATACTGGGCTTCTTTGCTGGAGGCCCGGGACTCATCGAAGAAGGCCACGTAGCGCGCACCGGCGGCATCGCCGTCCTCTTTCATGTTCTCCGTGCCATCGCCTCCAATGAAGGGCACCGTGATGCCTTTGCGGCGCAACGCGCGCATGAGTTCCAGAGCATCAGCGCCGTCACCGGGAAAGAGCAGCACATCGGGGGCGAGCGACGCAATGAGCGCCGCGTAGGCGTCAAACTCCACGACGCCGGTGAGGTACGGGTCACGCATGACCACCGCGCCCCGCCCCTGTTCGAACGTCTGGGCGAAGGTGGCGGCCCAGTCGCGGCCGTAGGAATCGTTGCGATACACGATGGCCGCACGGCGGGCACGCAACGTGTCGAGCACCCACTGAGCGGTGTACATCGCGGCGTTGGCGTCCGAGGGCGATACCCGGAAGAACCACGGGCTGATCCCGCTCAGGCGCGGCGACGACGAGGTGGGGGAGATGGCGACCACGCCGTTGGCGCCGTCGTGTTCGGTGTCGGCGTACACCGGAATCGCTTCGAGCGTATTGCCGCTTTCGGGGTGTCCCACCACGGCAATCACGGAGGGATCTTCGCGCAGTTGCTGGGCGACCCGCACTGCACTGTTGGCGGTGGAGTCTGGCAGGCGCACGCGAAACCGCGGGCCACCGCCCTGTTCATTAAGCCGGGCGACCGCGACTTCGACCCCGTGCACCACCTGGATGTAGTTCGGCGATCCGGGAATGGCACCCACGCCAATCGCGAGCGGGCCGGACATGGCACCGTCGTCTGCCCGCCGACAGCCGGCGCTGGCAAGGGTGAGCGCCCAGGACGCCAGCAGCGCTAGGGGAACTCGACCGCAGTGGGGACGGCGCGCTACCGCGGCGAAGGGCGTCGGGGGCCCGGAGGGGCGGGAAGGTGGCACGGAGGATTTCACACCGAAAAGACGATCCGGACGGCCCCCCGGAAACGGCATATAAATCTCCGATTTTTAGCCGTTTTCGACCGGTTCATTAGGACCGCTTTCGGACTGAAAAACCCTCTAAAAATTGTTTAGAAAGTTATGGACTCAAGAAAAGTCTGACAAACCCCGAAAAGACTCAAAGAATTGCTTGCGAGGTTTTGAAACCACGGTTTAGCTTCGCTTCAGTAGTCCCACCACCCCTCCCTTTGCCTCGTGCCCGGTTCCTCAAAAACCGCGCACGGGGTGAAGGGATCCCACACTCCCTCAGGAACCGGCATGGTTGGCACGTTCCGCCCGCGGCGAATGGCTTCCGCTGCGCTGCTGGGCGCTCTGGCCCTCGGGCTCGCAGCCTGCGGCGGCGAGTATCCGAATTCGACGTTCAATCACAACACCGACTTCAACGCGGACATCGACGCGTTGTGGGACAAGCTCCTGTTCTGGGGCACGATTGTCTTTGTCGGCGTTGAGGCTGCTCTCGTCTACACGATTTTCCGTTTCCGTCGTCGCCCTGGTGCGCCGACGCCCAAGCAGGTGCATGGGAACACGGTGCTGGAGATCACCTGGACGGCCATTCCCGCCGTCATCCTGATCTTCATCGCCATCCCCACCGTCCGCACGATCTTCAAGACACAGGCGAAGGCCGCTCCGGACGCATTGCAGGTCGAAGTCATCGGCCATCAGTGGTGGTGGGAGTTCAAGTATCCCCAGCTGGGCATCACGACGGCCAACGAGCTGTATCTGCCCAATGGGCGGACGGTGAACTTCCAGCTCAAGACGATCGACGTGCTGCACTCCTTCTGGATTCCCCAGATGGGCGGCAAGCGCGATTTGATCTCGAACCGCACCAACTACCTCTGGTTCACGCCGAACAAGGACCTGCCGTCGTCGGCGTGGAACGGGTTCTGTGCCGAGTTCTGCGGCCCGTCGCACGCGAACATGAAGTTCCGCGTGTACACGGTGACGCCGCAGGAATTCGACCAGTGGTCGGCGCACCAGAAGCAGAACGCGATCTTCCCGACAGTGGCAGCGGCACCGGCACCGGCTGCCGTGGCTCCGGTCCCGTCGGGAACGGGTGCGACCCCGGTGTTGCTCGCCTCCGTGCAGGGCGCGCAGCCGGTGGCGGCCGATTCGGCCGCTCCCGCCGCGGCTCCTGTCCCGGTGTGGGCATTCCCCCGCGAGAAGTTGGAGTCGGAATTCAAGTACACCATTCCGACGGCCAAAATTCCGGTCTCGGTCACCTTCGATGAGTCGCTGCTGGCCAAGGGCGACGCCGAGAAGGGGCGTCAGCTGTACAGCAAGTCGACCTGCATCGGCTGCCATGCCATTGGTGGCACGCCGTTCAACATGGCGAACGTGGGCCCGAATCTGACGCATGTCGGGACGCGCTACACGATTGCTGGTGGTCTCTACCCGAACGACGCGAAACATCTCGCCTACTGGATCAAGAACGCTCCGGCGCTCAAGCCGGGCAGCCTCATGCCCACGCTCGGCAAGGGGCTGACCGATCCGAAGACGAAGATGGTCGTGACGATGGGCGGTCTTACCGACGCCGACATCGCGGACATCGTGGCGTACCTGCAGGCGCTCAAGTAAGACGCCGTCACCGACTCACGCTTACCTGACTCTCGACACGATGGCTACCATCGCTGCTGCGCCCCCATACACCCAGGCCAAGGCCGCACCCGTTGATACCGGGTTGTGGTCCTGGCTCACGACGGTGGACCACAAGCGCATCGGGGCGCTCTATCTCATTACGGGGTTGTTCTTCTTCGTCGTCGGTGGCCTCGAGGCCGCCGTCATTCGTGCACAGCTGGCGGTTCCGAACGGCACGCTCGTGTCGGCGGACATGTACAACCAGCTGTTCACGATGCACGGCACGACGATGATCTTCCTCGCCGTCATGCCGCTCTCCGCGGCCTTCTTCAACTTCCTCATCCCCCTGCAGGTCGGGGCTCGTGACGTCGCCTTTCCACGACTGAACGCGTTCTCCTACTGGATCTACCTGCTGGGCGGCATCTTCATCACGGTGCCGATCTTCTTCTCGGTGGCACCGGACGGCGGCTGGTTTGGCTACGCGCCGCTCAGCACCAAGGCGTACTCGCCGCAGATCAACATGGATTTCTGGGTCATCGGCCTGCAGATCCTGGGTATCTCGTCGCTGGCCGCCGGCTTCAACTTCATCACCACGATCATCAACATGCGGGCGCCCGGCATGTCGCTCATGCGCATGCCGATCTTCACGTGGATGTCGTTCGTGGTGCAGTTCCTGGTGGTGCTGGCCTTCCCCGTCATCACCATCGCGCTCGTGTTCCTGCAGTTCGACCGCTTCTTCGGTACGAACTTCTACACGGTCGCCAAGGGCGCCGACCCGTTGCTCTGGCAGCACCTGTTCTGGGTGTTCGGCCACCCCGAGGTGTACATCCTCATTCTGCCGGCCTTCGGTCTCGTCTCCGAAGTGCTGCCCACGTTCTCGCGCAAGCCGCTCTTCGGTTACCCGGTCATGGTGTACTCGGGTATCCTCATCGGCTTCCTCGGCTTCGGCGTCTGGGCGCACCATATGTTCTCGGTGGGCATGGGGCCCATTGCCGACTCGGTCTTCTCGCTCGCGACGATGCTCATCGCGATCCCGACCGGCGTGAAGATCTTCAACTGGATGGCCACCATGTGGGGCGGTCAGATCCGCTTCACCGTCGCCATGAAGTTCGCCGTCGCGCTCGTCGCGCTGTTCACGGTGGGTGGTATCTCGGGCGTCATGCACTCCTCGCCCCCGGCCGACCTGCAGCAGACCGACACCTACTTCATCGTCGCGCACTTCCACTACGTGCTCTACGGCGGTTCGGTGTTCGGCATCTTCGCCGGCACGTACTACTACTTCCCGAAGATCACGGGCCGCTTCCTTTCGGAGAAGCTCGGCAACTGGCACTTCTGGATCTCGCTCATCGGCATGAACCTCACGTTCTTCCCGATGCACTTCAGCGGGCTCCTCGGCATGCCGCGCCGCTACTACCAGTACGACGCGGGGCAGGGCTTCGAGATCTTCAACCTGATGTCCACCGTCGGCACGCTGATCCTCATGATCGGTACGCTCTTCGGGCTCATCAACATCTGGAAGAGCTGGAAGGGTGGTGAGATGGCGTCGAGCAACCCCTGGGGTGCCGCCACCATCGAATGGTCCATTCCGTCGCCGCCGCCCGACTACAACTTTGCGGAGCTGCCGCAGATCAAGTCGCGCTATCCCATGTGGAATACGAAGGAAGGCGCGGAGCTGGTGCACGAAACCACGTACGAAGAGGAGAAGGGGCGTCACATCCCCACGTCGCAGGAGTTGGGCATCACCATGCCGAATCCTTCGATCTGGCCCCTGATCACTGCGGCCGGCATCATCACGATGTTCTGCGGCCTGCTCTTCCTGGAAAAGAGCACGACCACTGGCGTTGCGATCATGCTGATCGGCACGCTCTGGTGGGTGGGCTCACTCTACAAGTGGCTGCTGACGCCGCTCGAGGACCATCACTGAGATGAGTGCCACTACTGTTTCCGCTTCCCACGGGGATGGCCACGCGCACGCGGGCGGCCATCACACCTCGCTGGGGCTCGACAACCGCAAGATCGCCATCTGGGCCTTCATTGGCTCAGAATGCATGCTCTTCGCCTCGCTGATCTCCACGTACCTCATCTACAAGGGACGCAGCCCGCAGGGGCCCTTCCCGCATGAGCCGTGGACCAATCCGGCGACCGGCGAAGTCATGAAGCCGATCCTCGACATCCCGGTCACCTCGGCGTCCACCTTCGTGCTGCTGATGTCGTCGGTGGCCATGGTAATGGCGCTGAACGCCGTGCAGACGAAGCACGAGCCCAAGGTCTCCACGTGGGACAAGATCAAGGGCTCGTCCAAGCTGTGGCTGTGGATGACTGCCGGCCTCGGCACGGTGTTCCTTGGCTTCCAGGCGTACGAGTTCACGTCGTTCATCAACGAAGGGCTGACCATCCGCACGAACCTGTTCGGGTCCAGCTTCTTCACGCTCACCGGCTTCCACGGCGCGCACGTGACGGTGGGTGTGCTGTGGCTCTTCACGCTGCTGGCCATTGACTACAAGCGCGGGTTGCAGCCCAAGGATGCCCTGCTGGTGGACATCGCGGCGCTGTACTGGCACTTCGTTGACGTGGTCTGGATCGTGATTTTCCCGCTCATTTACCTGATCAAGTGAGGCGCTGATGTCCGGACATTCCGAAGCTCACGCGCACCCCTCGGTCGGCACGTACGGCAAGATCGCCCTGATCCTCACGATCATCACGGTCTTTGAGGTCTCGGCGTACTACATCCCGGCGTGGGAATCGAGCGCGATCTACGTGCCCAGCATGTTGAGCATGTCGGCGGTGAAGTTCTTCCTGGTTGTCGCCTACTACATGCACCTCAAATACGATCACAAGCTGTTCCGGGCGCTGTTCACCGGACCGTTTCTGGTCGCCGGCCTCACGCTGATCGGCTTGCTGTTCCTGTTCAGCAAGCTGGTCATCCGGTTGGGGCTGCTGAGCTAAACAGCTCGTCGAACGTTTGACCCGGAACCCGAACGCGCGATTCAGAACTGATCAGTTCTGGGTCATGAGTTCGGGTTTTGAGTTTTGGGTTGGACTGCGGTTCAACCGTCGACCCGAAACTCGAACCCAGAACCCAGAACCCAAAACTGATCAGTTCCGGGTTGTGAGTTCGGGTGTTGAGTTTTGAGTTGCTCATCCGTTGCCTGATTAGATTTCGCCTATGTATCTGCTTCATCCTGTCGCCCGCCTGTCGCTTACGGAGTTCTCGGTCCACCCGAGCACAACGATTGGCATTGCCCTCTTTGCCGCGGCGTATATCTGGCGCGCGAAACAGGGGCCCAGTGCGGCGGACCGGTTCCCCGTTGGTGTGACCGCCGACAGCGCGGACGCCAATCAGCTGGACGCTGCGGCGGCGCCAGCGGGGCCAACGCCCATGCAACGGCTTGCCTACTTCTCGTCGCTGGTGCTGCTGTTCTTTACGCTGAACGGGCCGCTGCACGACCTGAGCGATTTCTATCTGTTCAGCGGGCACATGGTGCAGCACCTCATTCTCACGCTGGTCGTGCCGCCGCTCATGATTGCCGGTACGCCGGGATGGATGCTGCGTCCCATGTTGCGCCGCGCCGCGCTGTTCCCGGTGGCGCGCAAGCTCACCAGCACGGCGTCGAGTTTCGTGATCTTCAACGTGGTGCTGGCCTTGTGGCATTTGCCGCCCATGTACAATCTCGCGCTGGCCAACCACGGCGTGCACATCCTGCAGCACCTCATGTTCATCGCGGCGTCGGTGCTCATGTGGTGGCCGCTCATGTCGCCGCTGCCGGAATTGCCGCGGGCCGCCTATCCGGCGCAGATGCTGTACTGCTTCCTCATGGTCATCCCCATGTCGATCATTTCGATCTACATCGCCATGGCGGATTCCCTCTTGTATCCCGCGTATGCGGTGGCGCCGCGTATTCTGGGCATCACGCCATTGCAGGATCAGCAGTACGGTGGGCTGATCATGTGGATCCCGGGCGGCGTGTTCTTCTATGCGGTCATGACCGTGGTGTTCTTCAAGTGGTCGGCCCGCGGGGAAGATTCCGAAGAAAGTGCGCAGGTGGGGTGGGTGCCGCGGACGCAGCCATGAAGCGTCCGGTGAAGGGCAAGACCAGTGGTCGTGGGGGCAAGCCGCTCCGTCGCGGCGCCAAAGCCAACGCCGCTCAGGACGCGGCCGAGGAACCGCGCGAGGTACGGGCCGGCACGCAGGCGGGCTACCACGCTCCCACCCGCGCGGCCCATCGCAAAGGTCTCTCCAAAAAGCTGGTCGAGAAGGAGCGCGAAGAAGCCCCCGCGCGCGAGCAGCGGGAGCGGGAACAGCGCGAGTACGAACGTCGGCAACGCGAGATGCGCGAGCAGGAGCGGCGCGACCAGGAACTGCGGGACCAGCCGAAGCGGGAGCCTGCACCGCGCGCGCGCGGGGCGAGCATCGCACCGCGTGGGTCATCCACTCAAGGCGCCCGGCGGAATGGCCCCCTGAGCACGTCTGCGGCCGGCAAGGGGGCGCCACACACCAAGGCGCCGCACGCCAGGACGCCAGACGCCAGGACGCCAGACGCCAGGACGCCGCACACCAAGACGCCAAACGCCAAGACGCCGCGCCCGAAAGCACCGAGTGCGGCGCCGGTGGTTCGCCCGCCAGTGCCTGCCGACGTGCCCAGCGCGCCTGACAGCGGACTCACGGTGCGCGTCTCGCGCATTCTCAACGTGCCCGCCAGCGCCGTGTTTCGCGCGGTCAACGATCCCGACAAACGTAGGTGGGCGCCCACGCAGCTCTTTCGCATCGTGAGCGTCCTCGCGCCGCGATTCATTCGACTGGCCTTCCCCGACGGCACCCTCGTGGCCATGTCCGTCGCCCGGCAAGGGAACGCCCGCTGCACGGTGAGCCTCGAACTCACCAAACTGCCCGTTGGCACCGACGAGCGCATGGTGAAGGCCACGTGGGACGAAGCCCTGTCGGGACTCCAGGAACAGCTGGACGCCAGCTGGGACTGACCGCGGCACGGGTGACGGAGAGGTGAGATGTCTGATGGCGGATGTCAGATGTCTGAGGGTGAGCTGGAAACTGCGTTATGGGTTAGCGGGTTACCGAGTAACAGCGGAACTGCAGTTACGACCGCTGTTCCCCACGTGAGTGAGGGGCAGGTACGCGCCGATGCCAGCACTCGCACCTCTCACCTCGCTTTCATCGCGCCTCTCACCTTCGATATCCATCGCACCTCGCGATTCGCAACGCTCTCTCCTCTACGTCGCGACTCGCAACGCTCTCACCTCCACGTCGCGACTGGGCGGCCCCTATCTCGCGATCGTCGCCCCTCGACAAACTCCGTTGGTGTAGCGACACTCCGACAGATCGCTCCCGCGCCCATCGACCACGCCCTTCGCCCAATCGCCTCATGTCTCCGCGCCCCCGACTTGCCGCGTCGCTGACGCTGGCTGCGCCGCTTGCCCTGCTGCTCGCCGCCTGTGGTGACGGGTCCGGGGCCAAAGACTCATCCGTCAGTGGCAACAAGCAGGCCGCGGCGGTTCCCCAGTGCGCCAATGCCGATACCACGGCGCTCCGTCGTGCAGTGCTCGACTACATCACCACCGCCGATCCACTGCCGCAGCGGTTCCTAAGCGCCTTTGGGACCGATTCGGCGCTCCCGGAAGACGGCTTCAAGGCGCTGCAGGACAAGGGCCCCACGTACTTCTACAACGACAACCCCAAGAATCAGGCGCAGGTGCGCCAAAAGCTGGCCGATGCCGGGCCGTACACCTCCATGCTGGTGGTCTACAAGGGGCGTACCGAAAGCGATAACGGCAACACCGTCACCTTCTCGCTGGGTGGCCACTACATCGGCGGCGAGCACGAAGGAAAGGTCTCCCCGGTGCGACAGATCATGGTGCGCTGCGACAGCACCGGGGCCTGGCGGTTGCCGAAGCCGACCACCGCGCCGGCTGCTGCCAGCCCCGCGGACGCCAGCAAATGACAGGGTCCCTGAAGACGGAGCGACTCGTCTCGCTTGACGTCTTCCGTGGCATGACCGTCGCCGGGATGTTGCTGGTCAACAATCCCGGCACCTGGTCGGCGATCTATCCGCCGCTGCAGCACGCGCCGTGGCACGGCTGGACACCCACCGATCTCATCTTCCCGTTCTTCCTCTTCATCGTCGGCATCACCACGGAGCTGTCGCTGCGGGTGCGGCGGGCACGGGGCGACGATGACCAGGCCATCCTGCGACAGATTCTCCGTCGCGGGGCGCTCATTTTTCTCTTCGGCTTCCTGCTCTCCGGCTTTCCGTTTTTCACCTGGTCGTCGTCGCTCGACGGCGCGTCCTTCGGGGCCCGGGTGCTGGATCGCATTGAGCATTGGCGCGTCATGGGCGTGCTGCAGCGCATTGGATTGGCCTACATCGTGGGCGGGCTGCTCACCTGGCGCACGTCGGTCAAACAGCAGGTGGCCATCTTGGCGGCGTTGCTGCTGAGCTACTGGGCCCTCATGACGCTGGTGCCGGTGCCGGATACCGGCGTGCCGGGCCGCTTTGTGCTCGATAAACCGGACCAGCTGCTGAGTGCGTGGCTCGACCGCGTGGTGTTGGGCACCAACCATCTGTGGGTGGGGGGCAAAACGTGGGACCCCGAAGGGCTGCTCAGCACGCTCCCCGCGGTCGGGACCATGATCTGCGGGACCTTTGCTGGCAAATGGATTGGCGAGCAGCAGCGTCCGCTCGCGGAGCGTCTCGCCGGCCTCTTTGCCGTGGGCGCGCTGGCCATGATGCTCGGCGCCATCTGGCATTGGGTGTTCCCCATCAACAAGAACATCTGGACGAGCTCGTACGTGGTGTTCACGGCCGGGATCGGGGCCGTCTCGCTGGCTACCTGCATGTGGCTCATCGATGTGCAGCAGCTGCGACGCTGGACCCATCCGTTCGTCATTTATGGGACGAATCCGATGCTGGCCTTTCTGGGCTCCGGATTGATGGCCCGTTGCATCTCGTCCATTTGGACGTGGGAAACGCAAAACGGAACGCGGACCTCGGCTCAGGGGTTTGCCTTCACTACGATGTTTGCTTCTTGGCTTCCGCCGCGGGAAGCGTCGTTTGCTTACGCCGTCAGCTTCGTGGCCCTCTGGTATCTGATCCTGTGGGCGGCATGGAAGCGCGGATTCGTACTCAAGGTCTGACGTCATGAACCGTTGCATTTGCTGGTGTGCACGTTCGTCGCTCGTTTCGGTGTGCACACTGGCCCTGTCCGCTCTGGTGGTCACTCCGGTGGTTCCGCGTGCGGCGCTGGCCGCACCGGTTTTCGCGCCGGTGTCAGCCAACACGGTGGCTGCGGCCGGCGTGCAGCAGGTGCGCGAGCGTCAACCCAAGCGCACCACCACCAAGAAGACTCCCGCCCGCTCCAAGCGCACCACGTCTGCCCCCAAGCGTCGCGCGCCGGTCATTCCGGTCCTGCGCCACACCACCCCGCGGGGGGCCGAGGCTCTTACCGCGGATCTGGGCGTGCTGCTGGGCAGTCGCACCCGGAACGGCGACTGGGGCGCCATGGTGGTGAGCATTACGCGCGGCGACACGCTGTTTGCGCACGGCGCTGGCAGTCGGTTGGTCCCGGCCAGTACCATGAAGCTGTTTACCGCGGCCATTGCGCTGGAGAAGCTGGGGGCCGAACACACCTTCAGCACCGACGTCCTGCGCGACGGTGCGCTGGCTCCTGATGGCACCCTGACCGGGAACCTCGTGTTGCGCGGCGACGGCGATCCGTCGCTCTCGCCCCGCTTTGTGCGCGGCGGTCCAGGTGCGTCCATGGCGCTGCTGGCGCAATTTGTCGCTGGCGCCGGCATCCGCCGAGTGACCGGCGATGTGGTGGCCGACGCCAGCGGTTTTGAAAGCCGGCGCATTCCTGAGGGCTGGTTGACGCGCTACGCCGGGGCGGGATATGCCGCCCCCTTCTCCGCCCTCACGCTCAACGAGAACATCGTCATTGTCGGGGTCACACCGGGCAAGGCGGGGGGCGCCGGACAGGTGTTTCTGGAGCCCGCCACGGCGGGGCTGACCATCACCAACACCGTGCGTACGGTTGCGGGGGGGGGTACCCGCATCAGTGCCCGTCGCATTGGTGATGATCGCGTCGTGGTGTCGGGCACCATTGGCGCCCGGGCCGGCACGTCGCGCTATCAGCTCGTGGTCGGCGACCCGGTCACCTTCACCGCCGGCGCCTTCAAGACGGCGCTGGAGGCGCATGGCGTAAAGGTGGACGGGACGCTTCGCGTGGGGCGCACCCCCGACAACGCCGCCATGGTGACCAGTCTCCCGTCGCCACCGCTGGCCCGGCTGGTCAGTGTGATGAATCGCGAGAGCATCAACATCTTCGCGGAATTGCTCTTCCGGAACGCCGCGCGTGGGCTCGAGAAAACGAACATCGGGTCCGCCGAAATGGCATCGCAAACACTGCAGCAGTTTCTCACCCGTCAGGTGGGCGCATCGCCCGATGCGGTCAGTGTCACCGACGGCAGTGGACTCTCCGTACTCGATCGCGTCACGCCACGCGCGTTGGTCCAGTTGCTTGATCATGCGCACCAGGCCTCGTGGGGGAGCGCCTTTCACGCGTCGCTGCCCGTGGCGGGTGAATCGGAGCTGTTACGCAATCGCATGCGCGCCACGCCGGCCCAGGGGAACCTGCACGCCAAGACCGGCACGACGAACGATGTGATTGGCCTCTCGGGCTACGTCACGGCGGAGAACGGCGAGATTTTGGCCTTTGCCTTTCTGTACAACGGCAAGGACCGCTGGCACGCGCGCGAAACCATCGACGCGATGGGCCCAACCATGGCGGCCTTCTCGCGGGACTAAGGGGAGGCGTTGTTCGACCAGTTCCGGGCCGTCAACCCAAACATGGGGGTCAGTCGCGAGCGGGGTTGGAACGGCCTTACGAGGACTGCTCCGTGCGGGTGGAGAGAGCGTCTTGTCGAAGACTGGCCCCGGCATGAGTCGAGCGGCGTAGTGCAGCCGCACGGTTGTTCATTTTTTGAATGATTGAATGCCAGGAGGTGGAGAGTGGCTGTCGCTTCCACCGTCGCCGTCCTCGTTTGAACGCCGTGTCACAACACACGGACCAGTCCTCGTAAGGCAGTTGTGCGGTGCCGGCCCACACACCAGTGCCGGTTGCGGCACCGCCGCCCTGCTGCCGGCTCCCCGATTTACCGCCCGCGGCGATGCTTGCGGGCTTTACCCGTTGGCAGCGCACCGCGCACCAGTTTGGCGCCCGCACGTGGGTCGAGTTCCATACCACGCGCGGTCGTGAGGGCGCGATATCCCGCCACTCCAAAGCCGCCGGTGCTGGTGGCCGCCACGACCGTGCTGTTGTAGCCCACCGCGAAGCCGCCGCCGTTGCCCGCCGGGGCGCCCGTCACCGCCCACAGCAGGTCGGTGGAGCCGGAGGTCATGCTGCTCCAGCTGGTGCCGTTCCAGCGCAGAATCGTGCCCGTTTCACCGGTGGCGTACACATCGTTCTGATTGGCGCCCCAGACAGATGTGAGCACACTCGATACCGGCATGCTCATTGCGCTCCAGGTGGTGCCGTTATGACGATAGGCAATGCCACCAGTCCCGCTCGAGTTGGCACCGACGGACAGCACCGTGGCCGGGCCGGCCGACCAGATACCCGCCATCGTCCCGGCGGTCGGCGCGTTCATCGTGTTCCACGATGTGCCGTTGAAGCGCAGCGTGGTTCCGTTCTCGCCCGCCGCGTACACATCGTTGGCAGACGACCCGTACACCACCCACAGCGCGGAGCTGGACGTGGCCACGATGCTCCAGCTGGTGCCGTTGAAGCGCAGCACTTCGCCGCTCGAGGTGACCGCGTAGACACTGTTCGACGCCGATCCCCAGAGGCCGTACACACTGCCCGTGGAGGGGAACGACATGGCGGTCCAGCTGGAGCCATTCCAGCGCAGCATCGTGCCGTCATCACCACCGGCAAACGCTTCGGTGGTGCTCGTACCCCACACCGCGTTCAGTGTCGTGGTCGTGGGCGTGCTCTGCCGCGACCAGGTGCTGCCGTTCCAGCGATAGATGAAGCCAAACTCGCCCACCGCCCACGCATTGCTGGTGGCGGTGCTCCAGGCGTCAATCAGATCGGGGGCCAGATTCACCGTTTCCCAGGTGGTACCGGAGAGGCGCATTACACTGCCGCGCTGCCCGCTGGTCCACACATTGCCGCTGGCGTCAATCGACGTCCCAAAGAGGCGCGGCGCGTACGGCGTGGTCACCAGCTGCACGCTGTTGTTGTTGAGCGAGTACAGCCCGTTGTCGCTCGCGATGTAATAGCGATTGCTGTTGGCCGTGCTCCCCGACACACTGTACAGGTCTGCCGTGACATTGCCGCCGTTCACGGTGCTCCAGGACGTTCCGTTGAAGCGCAGCACGGTCCCGAAGGTGCCCACGGCTACCACGTCCGACCCGCTGATGCCGGTGACACCATACAGCGTTTCGCTGGTGCCCGAGGTCTGACGCGTCCACGTGCTGCCATTCCAGCGCAGCACTTCGCCCGACGTGCCTACTGCCACCGCGACACTCCCGGCGACCCACACGCTGTTGAGCGTCTGCGTGGAGCCCGTCGTGGTGCTGCTCCAGCTGCCGCCGTTCAGACGCAGCGCCACGCCGCCAGCACCCACCGCAAAGCCCGACGTGGGGCCATCCAGATGCACGCCGTTCAGCGTCTGCGTTACGCCGCTGCTCATGGCCGACCACGCAGTTCCGTCAAAGCGGGCGATGACGCCATTGGTCCCCACGGCCACGGCTGCGCTCACCCCTGTGGCGCTCACCGCGAGGAATTGCGTGCTGAAGGTGGTGCCGCGTGTGGCGAGGCTCCACACGCCACCCACCATACGGAACACATCTCCCTTGGAGTTCACCGCAAAGGCGGAATTGGCATCGATGCCATCAAACGACACCACATCTTCGTGCAGCGCGCCGCCAAGGCGTGAGGCTGTCCACGCCGTGGCCAGTTGCGTTGGCGTTGCGGAGACCGTAATGGCCGCCGTGGCCGTCTTGCTGGGGTCGGCCGTAGACGCCACGGTAATGGTGGCACTGCCGTTCGCCATGGCCGTTACGAGGCCGGTGAAATTCACGCTGGCCACCGAAGGATTGTCGCTGCGGTACGTCACGCCGGCCGACGCACCCCCCGTGACCTGCACGGTGGGCACGAGCTGCACGGTCTGGCTGCTCTGCAGCGAAATGGCGGCGGGGCTCACGCTGAGCGAGCGCACACCCGGGGCCGAGGATACCGTAATGGCCGAGGACGCGCGACGGGTGGTATCGGCTACCGACACCGCTGTAATCGTGGCCGATCCCAAAGCAATACCGGTAATCTGCCCGGCGCCCGAAACCGTAACCACGGCGGCGTCGCTGGTGCGCCAGGTCACGCTGGTGTTCACACCGGCGTCGGCCTGCACACTGGCCCCCAGGTAGGCCACTTCACCCGGCTCAATCGTGAGACTCGTGGGCGTCATTGTCACCGTGGGCGCGTTGCGCACCGTAATGAGTGACGTGGACTGCCGTGTGGTATCCGAGACGGACACCGCGGTAATCATGGTGGTCCCGGCGGCCACGCCGGTTACCAGCCCGGTGGCACTCACCGTGGCAACCGCCGGGTTCCCGGTGCGCCATGTGACTTCCTGCGACGCGCCCGGATCACCCGTGAGCGTGACACCGAGCTGCCGAGTGTCCCCGGCTGCGATGGATACCGCGGAGGGCTGAACCTCAACGTCGCGCACCAGCGGCACGATGTTGATGGTGGCCGTACCGCGTCGGGTGGTATCGGCGTTCAACACGGCCGTCACCGTCGCGGTGCCCTGCGAGACGGCAGTGACCAGTCCACTGGACGCCACCATGGCCACCGATGGGTTGGACGAACGCCACGAGACTGCGGACGGGAATCCTTCCTCGGCCTGCACCTGCGCGCTCAGTTGACGCGTCTGCCCAAGGCCCATCGTGGACGAGGAGGGCGACACCGTGACGAAGCGCGGAACGCGCACCTGCAGCACCACCGAGTCCTTCATGTTCGTGAAGGCGGTGGACTGCACACGAATGATGGCCGTACCAAGGCCAATGGCAATCACCCGGCCACTGCTCGTGACCGTGGCAACGGACGGCGCGCCGCTGCTCCACTCAATGGCGCGCGATTCGTTGCCATCAACGTCCACCACGGCGGTGAACTGACGATCTTCGCCCAGGAACAGCTCCTCGGGCACATTCGAAATGACGACACTGCGCGGACCGGTGACGGTCAGCGCCGTGGTCGCCGTGATGCGCGAATCGCCAATGGCGCTTACGCGAATGGTGGTGGTGCCCAGACTCACACCGGTCACGACGCCACTCGCCACATTGGCGATGGTGGGATCGGCACTTTCCCAGCGCAGCGCCGTGGCCGCACCCTGTTCGGCGTCGAGCGTGGGCGTCAGAATCATGCTGCCGCCAGCGCGCACCTGCGATGATGCGGGGAGCGTAATGCCGCGAATGATGCTGACCGTGACGGCGAGGTCCTGCGTGACCGCGCCCGACGTGGCGCGAATGGTCGTGCGTCCCGGCGCGCGGGCGGTAATCGTGGCCGTGTTTCCGGAGCCCGACACATCGGCCACCGTGATATCCGCACTGGACCAGCTCACCGTGGCTGACGACAGCAAATTGCCGCTGCCGTCTCTCACCAGTGCCGTGACATTCTCCGACGCGCCCACCGCGCCCAGTCCAACGGCGCTGGCTGACAGATCAATGCGACTGGCCACCGGCGTAACCGGCGGACCACCACCACCCGTGCCCGGGCCCGTGGCATCACCGCCGCCACCACAGGCCGTGAGCAGGGCGAATCCCAGCATGGTGATGACTCGCGGCAACACGCGAACCCCGACAGCGCGGGAGCACGGTGCAGCAACAACGCGCGAGCCCGAAAATTTCATGGTCGTGAACATAGGAGCGGCCTTTGGGAACCCACATGACTTCCGTCACAAAGACGAGTAAGTCATGGTCTCGGCACGCCCCGGCACGGGGAGCCTCACAACCGTCACACCACGGGCACAAACGTTACGGAGAGGGCAGAGGGGCCTGGGCCTCTCTGCCCTCTCCGGTCTGGGATTTGCGATTTGAGACCGCCGAGTCGGGCTTCGGCGGTCTCGCGTCTGTCAGCGCTTCCGCTGCCGGCTCACACCGTCTGCGGCTTTCGCGCGTCGCCAGCTCGCGCGGGTCCCCGGCTCCAGATCGCGCGCGGTCTCTCTTCTCATCGCGGCACGGAATGCGCCGTTGGTGCCGGCGACCACGGTGCCGTTTTGCCCCACGGCAAAAGCGGCCCCATTGGCGTTGGGTGCGGCCGATAGCGCCCACAGCAGATCGAGTGTGCCCGTGGTGAGCGTGCTCCACGTATTGCCGTTGTAGCGCAGCAGCAGACCGGCCGCGCCCGTGACATACAGGTCGTTCACGCTGGGGCCCCACACCGACGTCAGCACGCGCGTGCTCCCCACCTGCAGTGAATTCCACGCGTTGTTGGAGAACTGGTACGCCGCCCCCGCCGATCCCGAGCCGTTGCCACCAACGGTAAACACGTTGCCAATGCCCGTCAGCCACACGCCCGACAGTGTCCCGCTCCCGGCGGGGATGGCCAGCGGTGTCCAGGTGGCTCCGTTCCAGCGCAACACCGTCCCGTTCTCTCCTGTGGCTACGATCTCGCTGTTCGAGGCGCCAAAAATGGACCACAGGGGATTCGCGATACTCGCCACAAGGCTCCACGTGGTGCCGTTCCAGCGCGCCACTTCACCTGCCCGCGTGGTGGCATAGACGTTGTTGCTGGCGTTCCCCCAGAGCGCGTAAATGCTGCTGGTGCTGGGGAAGGTCGTGGTCAGCCACGCCGATCCGTTCCAGCGCAGCATCGTCCCGTTTTCACCGGCGGCAAAGGCTTCAGCCGCTGAGAACGCCCAGACCGTGTTGAGGTGCGCCGTGGTGGGGGTGACCAGTCGGGTCCACGTGCTGCCATCCCACCGCCAGGTGAATCCGTACTCGCCCACGGCAAAGGCCGACGTGGGTGAGGCACTCCATACATCGAGCAGATCCGGAGCAATGTTGTTGGTGGTCCACGGTGTGCCACTGCGCACCACAATGCCCCGCTGTCCGCTGGCCCACACCCCGCCACTGCCATCGACGGTGACGCCATACAGTTTGGGCGCATAGGGGGTGGCCACAGCTGTCAGCGTGTTGCCATCGAGCTGTGCCACGCCGGCATCACCGACCAGAAAGCGGCGCCCTGCGTTGGCGGCACTCCCGGCAATCTGGTAGAAGCTTCCCGTGATGCCGGCCGGAGGCACCAGGCCCCACGCGGTGCCATTGAAGCGCAACAGGGTGCCCGAGGCACCAACGGCGACCACATCGTTGGCGGTCACCCCGTGCACGCCAAAGAGATCTTCGTTGCTTGGCACCGTGACCGTGCTCCACACCGCACCGGTGCGGCGCAGTACCGTGCCTTCACCGCCCACGGCATACGCCACATTGTCGCCAGCCCACACGGCGTTGAGCGCCTGCGTGCTTCCGGAGGGTTCCGTGCTCCATGCCGTGCCGTTCCAGCGCAGCACCGTGCCGTTGGCGCCCGTGGCATACGCGGTGGTGCCGTTCTCCATCCACACGGCATACAGGTCACGCGTACTCCCCGAGGTCATGGCGCTCCACGACGTGCCGTCGAAGCGCACAATGCGTCCTCCCAGACCAACGGCGATCACGTTGTTCGCCGCCGCCGCGTGGACCGCGTAGAACGTGGTGCCATGCGTGCTTCCCAGCGTGCTCAGCGCCCATGTCGTGCCATTCCAGCGATACACATCGCCTACCGAGTTCACCGCGAAGGCCACGCCGACCTGCGGCGACACAATGGAAATCACGTCTTCGTACAACGCGCCGGTGAGTCGCGACGCATTCCAGGTGCTGGCGAGGCGAGGCACCACGTTCACGGTAACCGTGTCGCGGCGCGTGGGATCCGCTACGAGCGACGCCGTGATCAGCGTGCTGCCCAACGTCACCCCGGTAACCACGCCCTGTGCATTCACGGTGGCCACTTGAGGGGCGCTTGAGTTCCACTGCAGAGCGGTGTTCACACCGGGGTCGGCTACCACCGTCGCGGTGAGCGTGGTGCTCGTGCCCGGATTGACCGCCACGCCTCGTTGCCCAATGGAGACCGCCGTGGTGCGGGGCGCCACGGTGATCGTACTCGTTGCCCGTCGGGTGGTATCGGCGGTGGACAGGACCGTGACCACGCTGGTCCCTACCGCGAGGGCGGTGACCAGTCCGGTGCTGCTCACCGACGCCACCGTCGGAGTGGCTGATCGCCAGGTAACCGTGGTGGGGAGCCCCGCATCGGCCGTCACGGTGGCGACCAGCTGCCGCGTGTCGTTGATATTCAGCGTGGCGGTGGTTGGCGTAACGGTCACCGCACGTACCACCTGCACGACGTTGACGGTGGCGCTCGCCCGCAACGTGGTGTCCACGGTGGAGAGCACCGTGATCTGGGCCGAGCCCTGCGCGACACCCGTGACGACCCCGGAGGCGGAGACGGTAACAATGTTGGTCGCGCTGCTGCGCCACGTGACGGTCGTGGCGAGCCCCGGATCGATGACCAGGGTGGCCGTCATGGGCGCGGATTGCCCTGTGCCGATATTCACCACGGTAGGGGAAATGGCAATGGTGCGCGCCGGCTGCACCACCACCAAGGCGGTCCCGCTGACCGCGCTGTTGGCGGTACTGGTGGCGCGAATCGTGGCGGTGCCACTGCCCACACCGGTCACCACCCCGGTGCTGCTGACATTCGCGACGGCTGGCAGATCCGAACTCCAGGTCACGGTGGTGGCCGCACCCGCGGCGGCGTCCACCAGCGCACTCAGCGTCTGCGTTTCTCCCACCCGCACCGTCGCGGTGCTCGGCGTAATCGTCACGCTCCGTACGGTGGGGGGCGGTGGCGGGGTGACCCCGCCTCCGTCACCACCACCACCACAGGCGCTTACACCAACGGACAGTACGGCACAGGCACACACAACGGCCCAACGGAACCGCGGGGAGGACGGGACCATGACCAGATCGTGAAATGAGAAAGCGGGTCGGTCAGGCCGGCGGCCCCACCGTTGAAAACTCCTGCGTGACGTTTCGCGGCGCCGTCATGGCCGCCGGATTGAGAATGTCATCGAGCTGGGCACGGGTCAGCAACCCCCGCTCCAACACGATCTCAAAGACCCCGCGTCCGCTGGCCAGCGCCGTGCGCGCTACGTCTGTTGCTGCTTCATAACCAATCACCGGCACCAGCGCTGTCACGATGCCGATGGAATGCTCCACAAAGTGACGCATCCGGTCCGCATTGGCTGTGATCCCGGTGACACATCGTTCCCGTAATACCAGGCAGGCGTTGCGCAACATGTCGATGCCGCGCAACAGACGATAGGCAATGATCGGTTCAAAGGCGTTGAGCTGCAGCTGTCCCGCCTCCGCCGCCATCGTGACGGTCACGTCGCCGCCGATCACTTCAAAGCACACCTGATTGACCACCTCCGGAATCACCGGATTCACCTTGCCGGGCATGATCGACGACCCGGGCTGCATGGCCGGCAGGTTGATTTCGCCAAACCCGGCCCGCGGGCCCGACGACAACAGGCGCAGGTCGTTACAGATCTTGGAGAGCTTGGTGGCGGTCCGCTTCATGACGCCGGAGAGCTGCACAAACGCGCCGGTATCGCTGGTGGCTTCCACGAGATCGGGCGCCGTGAGCACCGGGACTTCGGAAATGCGGGTGAGATGTGCTGCCACCAGCTCGGCGTATCCTGGCGGCGCGTTGATGCCGGTCCCGATGGCGGTGGCGCCCAGATTGATCTCACGAATGAGCAGCTGCGCCTCGGCGAGCCGGTCCACGTCTTCGCGCAGGGTGTGCGCGAAGGCCATGAACTCCTGCCCCAGCGTCATGGGCACGGCGTCCTGCATCTGGGTACGCCCCATCTTGATGAGCGGCGCGAACTCCACCCCCTTCACCTCGAACGCATCACTCAGGCGACTCAGTTCGGCGCGAAAGGTGGCGAGGCTCTTGTGCAACGCCACCCGCACGGCCGTGGGATACACGTCGTTGGTGGACTGACTGAGATTCACATGATCGTTGGGGCCGATGACCTCGTAGTCGCCGCGTGACGCGTTGCACAGCTCCAGCGCCCGATTGGCAATGACTTCGTTGGCGTTCATGTTGGTGCTTGTCCCGGCACCACCCTGAATCATGTCCACCAGGAAGTGCTCGTGATGCCGGCCGGCACGGATCTCCCGGGCGGCGCGCACAATGACGTCGCACTTGTCCTGCTCCAGCAGCCCCAGTTCCTGATTGGTGACCGCAGCGGCTTCCTTGACGGCCGCGAGCGCTTCAATGAGCACCGGGAATTCGCGCAGCGGGATACCGGTAATGGGGAAGTTCTCGAGCGCCCGCAGCGTCTGCACGCCGTAGAGTGCTTCAAAGGGGACGTCCCGTTCGCCCAGCAGGTCATGTTCCTTGCGGGTGCGATTTCCGCCAAACCCGAGGGTGCGTCCGCGTCCTACCAGTGTGGCATCGGCGCGGCGGAGCCGGGCGGAGATGGCGCGGGCGGCCTTGGCCACGAGTGCGGCGTAGAGTTGCGGGGCTTCGCGGGTAATGTCGTCGAGCTGCGCGCGGGTGAGCATCACGCAGGAGCCCGGCATGATGACACGTGCCGTGGTGCCGTGATTGCTGTCGTCGAGCAGGAGCCCTTCGCCCACGGCTTCCCCCGGGCCGAGGGTCACGAGACGGGTGGAACGTCCGTCGGCGGCCTTTTCAATGGCCACCGCCCCACTCAGCAGGATGGCGAAACGCTGCCGGCTGTCCCCCTCGTTGAAAATGGTCTCGTCCGCGGCGAGCTCCTGCGGCGTGACGTGGCGGGCGAGCTTCCAAAGATGCGCGTCAGTGAATCCCTCGAGAAACGAGGTCTCGCGCAGCTGATCGGCGATTTTGGCCGGAAGGGGCATAGGTGGGGTGGTGGGGACGGGGTACGGCAGGGGACAGCGTGGTGGGGCGGGGAATGATGGCAGATGGCAGCCACACAGATGGCAGTTGGCAGGAACAGCAGTGTATTGCTCCCTGCCGTCTGGGTGGCTGCCGTCTGCCTCCTGCAGTTACCGGTCCATCAGCAGGCACAAGAACTATCCACTCAACTATCCACTGAATAGACGTCCCTGCCGCCCCACTCGCCACAGCGCCAATTGTTCGGTATCGTCGGAGGTCCTCATACCACCACGCCAACCGTCCCAGTTCCGGAATTGCTCATGACCGTGTCCCGTCGCGATTTCCTTGAACGCTCCGCCCTGCTGGCGGCGGCCGGTTTTGTCCCGCGGTCGTTGGAGGCCGAGACGGTGGCATCGGTGGCGGCGCCGGTGGGGGCCCCGTTTCGCGGGCGCCCCTGCGTGGTCTCGTCCTCGAACGGCATTCGCGGCGTGAAGGTGGCCTACGACAAGATGCTCGCGGGTGAGGATCCGCTGGACGCCGCCATTGCAGGGGTGAATATCCAGGAGCTCGACCCCAACGATCAATCGGTGGGGCTGGGTGGGTTGCCCAATGAGGAGGGGGTGGTGCAGCTCGACGCCTCCTGCATGCACGGCCCCACGAAGCGGGCGGGGAGCGTGGCGTGCATTGAAGGCATTGCCACCCCGTCGCTGGTGGCCAAGGCGGTCATGGACTACACCGACCACGTCATGCTCGTGGGGGAGGGGGCCACACGCTTTGCCCGCGCCATGGGCTTCAAGGAGCAGAACCTGCTCACGGAAAAGTCCCGGCAGGACTGGATGCGATGGAAGTCGCGCCTCAACGCCAGCGATGCCTGGCTCGACCACAACGACGACATCAAGATCAAGTTCACCACGGGCACGATCAACATGAACGCGGTGACCGCGGCCGGCGACCTGGGCTCGGTGACGACCACCAGTGGTATGGCCTGGAAGGTGCCGGGGCGCATTGGCGATTCGCCTATTGTCGGGGCCGGGCAGTACTGCGACAACACGGTCGGGGCGGCGGGGAGCACGGGGCGGGGTGAGGCCAATATCAAGACCTGCGCGTCGTTCCTCATTGTGGAGTTCATGCGCCAGGGGATGGCGCCGCAGGCGGCCTGCCTCAAGGCCCTGGAGCGGGTGGTGGCCATGACCGAGACCCGCCTCCTGGGGCCGGGTGGGCGCCCACGCTTTGACCTCGAGTTCTACGCCCTCACCAAGAGCGGCGACTTCGGGGGCGCGACGCTGTACTCCGGCGGCAAGTTCGCGGTGTGCGACGAACGCGGGGCGCGACTGGAGACGGCGGCGTACCTGTACCAGCGCTGACCGTCGGTGCGCGGGTCGGCCGGCCGCGGGACGCGGCCCGCCTCCGGTGGCACCGGGATGAGAGGTGAGAGGTGGACGTGAGAGCGTTGCGAGCCCCGAGGTGCGATGGATATCGACGGTGAGCGGCGAGATGACCACGACGATGAGAGGTGCGGGTGCTGGCGTCCGCCGAACTGCACGAGCGGATCGGGTCCGAGTGAGCCGGCGCCGGCCGACGCGCCGGGGCTCTGCCCGGGCCGGGCCGCCGAGCCACGAAGCCGCCAGTCCACCGTCGAGACTGATTAAATTGCCGGAATGTCCGAAATCGACGCCCCCACGCCGTACCTCCCGTCTGCCGTTGAGCCCAAGTGGCAGGCGCGCTGGACCGAACGCGGCACCAATACCGCCAAGCTCGACGCGCCCGCAAATCCGTTCTACGCGCTCATGATGTTCCCCTACCCCAGCGCCGAAGGGCTGCATGTGGGGAACCTCTTCGCGTTCACCGGGAGCGACATCTCCGCCCGCTTCCACCGGCTGCTCGGCCACGACGTCTTCCAGCCGCTTGGCTTCGATGCCTTTGGCATTCACTCGGAGAACTACGCGCTCAAGGTGGGGGCCCACCCCATGGAGCTCACGCCCAAGAACGTCGCCAACTTCACGCGACAGCTTGGACGCGCCGGCTTCATGGTGGACTGGAACCAGAAAGTCGATACCTCGCGCCCCGACTACTACAAGTGGACGCAGTGGGTCTTCCTGCAGCTGCACAAGCAGGGACTCGCGTACAAGAAAGCCGCCGCCGTGAACTGGTGCCCCACCGACAAGACGGTGCTCGCCAACGAACAGGTGGAGAACGGACTTTGCGAACGGTGTGGCACGGCGGTGGAGCAGCGCTTCCTCGAGCAGTGGTTCTTCCGCATCTCCGAGTACGCGCCGCGCCTGCTGGCCAACCTCGATTGGCTCGACTGGTCGCACGTGACGCGCCAGGCGCAGCGCAACTGGATTGGCAAGTCGGAAGGCGCCGAGCTCACCTTCAGTATTGCCGGACACGATGCGTCGGTGACGGTGTTTACGACGCGCGCTGATACGATTTACGGCGCCACGTATCTCGTGCTCGCACCAGAGCATCCGCTTGTGGGCGCGCTCACGAGCGATGCGCAGCGCGACGCAGTGGCGCAGTACGTCGATGCCACCAAGAAGCAGGACCTCATTTCGCGCAAGAGCAGCAAGGAGAAGACCGGCGTCTTCACCGGCGCGTACGCCGTGAATCCGGCAACGGGACAGAATATTCCCGTGTGGATTGCCGACTACGTGCTCATGGAGTACGGCACCGGCGCCATCATGGCCGTGCCGGGACACGACGAGCGCGACTTCGAATTCGCGCAGGTATTCAACCTGCCCATCGTGCGTGTCGTGGCGGGTCCCGACGATCACGCCGACACGCCGCTCGGCGACAGCGCCTTCACCGACGATGAGCAGGGCCGGCTGGTGAACTCGGGCGAGTTCGACGGACTCGCGGTGCAGGACGCCAAGCGCACCGTTACCACGTGGCTCGAAGGCCAGCAGCATGCGAAGGCGGTAACGAACTTTCGCCTGCACGACTGGTGCATCTCGCGGCAGCGCTACTGGGGCCCCCCCATTCCCATCATCTACTGCGATGACTGCGGCGCCGTGCCGGTGCCCGAGTCACAGCTGCCGGTGGAATTGCCGTTCATTCCCGACTTCAAGCCGGATGACAGCGGCATCTCGCCGCTCGCCCGTCACGAAGAGTGGTACCGCGTGCCCTGTCCCACCTGCAGCAAGCCGGCCCGCCGCGAAACCGACGTGAGCGATACGTTCCTCGATAGCGCCTGGTACTTCCTGCGCTATCCGAGTGCCAACAACAGTGACGTGCCGTTCGATGCCGCCCGCACCCAGACGTGGCTGCCGGTCAACTCGTACATTGGCGGCAACGAACATGCCGTGCTGCACCTGTTGTACTCGCGCTTCATCACCATGGTGCTGAAGGACGGCGGCTTCATTGATTTCGAAGAGCCGTTCACACGCTTTCGCGCGCACGGCATGATCATCCGTGAAGGCGCGAAGATGTCGAAGTCGAAAGGCAACGTCATCAACCCCGACGTGTACATGGAAGAGTGGGGCGCCGATGCGTTCCGCATGTATCTCATGTTCCTCGGCCCGTACGAGGAAGGCGGCGATTTCCGCGATCAGGGCATCAGTGGCGTGCGTCGCTACCTCGACCGCCTCTGGACGTCTGTGCGTGACGCCACCACCGAGGGTGCCCCCGATGCGGACGTGTTGCGCAAGCTGCATCGCACCATCAAAAAGGTAGGCGAAGACACGGCCAATCTGGCCTACAACACCGCCATCGCCGCCATGATGGAGTATCTCAACGCGGTACGGCGCAGCGACCGGGTGCCGCATCGTGATGAGGTGTTGTCGCTGGTGCAGCTCACCGCCGCGTATGCGCCGCACCTGGCCGAGGAATGCTGGGAGCAGCTCGGGCACATCGGGAGCGTCTTCGACGCCGGCTGGCCCACGTTCGATCCGGCCATGCTGCTGGACAACGAAGTGGACCTCGTGGTGCAGGTCAACGGCAAGGTTCGTGGCAAGATCCGCGTGGCGGTGGAAATTACGCAGGACGCGGCGATGGCTCTCGCCTTGGCTGACGAGGGCGTCGCGCGCTTTGTGACCAGCGAGATCAAGAAGGTGATTTTCGTCCCCAAGCGCTTGTTGAATATCGTCGTGTGACCTTCGCCCTCCACCGATGAACGTGATGTTCATTATCGCCGTCGTCAGCCTTACGCTGCAATTCTCGACGACGGCGTTGCTCTCGATTCTCGGTCGGGCCCCGCGCTGGCGCCGTGTGCGCTGGTTCGGGGCAGTCACGTTGACGGCGGGTCTTTACAGTACGGTCGATGCCTTCGCGGCCCTGCGGGCAGCGGAGTCGGTGAATACCAGTTGGAGTCTGCAGTTCAATCTGGTCTTTGCCACTCTCCACGGAGCGGCGTGGCTGGTGTTCACGTATATGGGGCCCAACGGACGGTGGGATTCGTTGCCGCCGTGGGTTCGCCGCATCACCATAGGGGGAACGCTCGTCGCCCTGATCGCCTCCATCAGCGGCGAGGTTGCCTCGGCGGAAACCTCCATGCTCGTGGTGCCGGCGTTCGATGTGAACTTCCAGCGCAGCACCCTCTCGCTGCTGGGCAATATGCTCGCGCTGGTCCCGTTTGGATTTCTGGCGCTGAGCATGTATCGCACCTGGCAGCTGCGTATGCTGGGTGAGCCGGGGACCACCGCCGTCTTCATCGGTTTTACGCTCTATCTGCTGGCTGGCATCGAAGAATTCCTCGTCGCGGCCGGCGTGGTGCAGTTCATCTTTCTGGGTGACCTCGGCTATGTCTGCGTCGTGGTGCCGGTCACCTTGCAGCTCTTCCGGCGCTTCCGGGATGATGCCGACCAGCTGGATCTGCTCACGGACCATCTGGCAGACGAAATACGCCGGCGCACGGATGAGCGCGATCGCGCGCGTGAGCAGATGCTCGAACAGCAGCGCCTGGCGGCGCTTGGCCGTCTGGCCGCCGGCGTGGGGCACGAAATCAACAACCCGCTGCAGTATCTGCAGTTCACGCTCGAGGAACTGCGGGAGTGCGCGCGCGGGATGGAGAACGCGGACGCCCTCACCATGATCGAGCAGTCGTTTGAGGGGGTCGATCGCATCAAGCAGGTGGTGGAAGACCTGCGTACCTACGTGCGCCCCAGTGACATTGAACTGGGGCCACTCGATCTGCGCGAGGTGGTACGGGCCGCATTACGCGTGGGGGCTCCGCAGTGGCGGCAGGGGATTACGATCACCACCGAACTCGAACCGGTGCCATTGGTGCTGGGACATGAAGGACGATTGGTGCAGGTCGTGCTCAATCCGCTGGTGAACGGCATGCAGAGCATGCTGCATGCGAATGATCCCAAGGCGACGTCCATGCAGGTGCGCACCGGCACGACCTCGCGCGGCTGGGCCCAGATTACGATTACCGATCAGGGCCCCGGCTTTGACGGCGATGTGGTGTCCCGATTGGGGGAGCCCTATGTCACCACGAAGTCGTTGCAGGGGGGCACCGGGCTGGGCCTGTTCGTGTCACGCGGTATTGTGGAAGCGCACGGCGGGACGATGCACTTCGCCAATGCCCCGAGCGGCGGCGCGGTGGTGTGTATTGAGTTGCCGCCCCTCGATGACGAACGCGTGTTGCCGTTGTCAACGAGCACCGCGGTCACCGCCGAGCCACCACAGGCAACCACTGTGTCGCTCCGGGTGCTCATGGTGGAAGACGATGAGCAGGCGCTGCGCGCTCTGCTGCGCGGGCTGGAAGCGGAGCAGCTGCAGGCGACAGGCTTTACGCATGGCGCCGACGCGCTGGCATGGCTTGACCAGCACGAGGTCGATGTGGTGGTCACCGACCTCATGATGCCCGGCATGTCCGGCTGGGAATTCGCTGCTGCCCTCGCGCAGCGGCATCCCTTACTCCGCGAACGCCTCGTGGTACTCACCGGCGGGGCCTCCACCAGTGAAGCCCAAGCCTTCGTCGAAGACGCCACGCTGTTGGTACTCGAGAAGCCCATTGGGCGCGCGGAACTGGCAACAGCATTGAGACATCGCGCGCGCTCTTGATCAGATCTGAGAATCAGCGGTGAGAGCGTTGCGAGTTCCGAGGTGCGATGGATATCGAATGTGAGAATGCCAGACAACTACGACAATGCGAAGTTCGAGTGCTTACGTCCGCACTTTCTTGCCCCCCCGGACGCCGCTGGCACAGCGGCCCTCCCCGCCGTTACCCCAAGCCCGTGTGGGGCACGGAAGCGCAGACGCCAGCACTCGGACCCCTCACCTCGCTGTCATCGCGCCTCTCACACTCGATATCCATCGCACCGCTCGACTCGCAACGCTCTCCCTTCTCCGTCCCACCTCGGTAGGCGCCGTTGCCGGAAGGGGCGCCTGCCTGTCCCGGAAACCCTCCGCCGTTACCCCGTGTCAGATGGTCAAACGTCTTACACGAGGCTTTCATGGTTCTGTATGGTCTTCGTCCGCGCGGGGTCGCGGGCTATCTGGTCGTGGCGGTTGGCGCGGTATCGCTGGGTGCGGCGCTTGCGCCGTGCCGTGCGCAGGGCATGCAGGAGCGCGAGGTCCGGATCATGCGCGCACCTGGTGGCGTGACCATCATGCGTGGCGGGCCGGCCAATCGTGCCGTGCTCGGCGTGATGCTGGGCGAGGGCTCGGCGGCGGATACGGCTGGCGTGAAGCTGGAGTCTGTGGATGCCAACAGCCCCGCCGCCAAGGCGGGGCTCAAGGCCGGTGATGTGATCACGGCCATCAACGGCGTGAGCCTCAAGGTGGCTCGTGAGGATGCGGAGGATCTGGCCCTGACCGGATTGGCCCAGCGGCGATTGCAGCGGGTCATGGCCAAGGCCAAGCCGGGTGACGAGGTCACGCTGCAGGTGCGGAGCGGCGCCAGCAATCGCACCGTGACCGTGAAAGCTGTCGCGCCGGACGAATTGAACGGCGAAAACGAACGGGTGGTGGAACGGGTCATCACGCGCGGCCCCGATGGGCAGATCACCGAGCGCCGCACGGGTGCCCCGCGCGGCATGGTGGGCGTGAGCATTGGTGGTGCCGGTAATAAGCGCGATACGCTGGGCTTGTTCATCAACAGCGTGGTGAGCGGCGGCCCCGCCGAGAAGGCCGGCATTGTGGAGGGCGAGCGCATCGCGGCCGTGAATGGTGTGGATGTGCGGGTGCCACGTGAGGACACCGACGACGAACAGGCTGCTGCGGCGCGCGTGGATCGGTTCGTCCGTGAGGTCCGGAAAGTAGAGCCCGGCAAGACGCTCTCCCTGCGCGTGTACAGCGGTGGTCGCTACCGCGAGGTCACCGTCACCGCCGCTGCGGCAACGGACCTTCCGCAGGAAGGGATGCAAATTCGCATGGGCGACGGTGAATTCCGCGTGCGGGCTCCGCGCGCGCCCATGCCGCCGGCGTCACCGCGTCAGCCACGGATCTTTGAGTTCAACAGCGACGGCCCGCGCGCCAGGATTCGTGTGGACGGCGAGGCGCTTGAACTGGACGGTCTGCACCTCGAAGAGATGATGGAAACCATGGGACGGACGCTGCGGGAACGCATCCGGGGGATGGAATTGGAGCTACGCGAGGCGCCGGGACGGTCGGGGGTGGTGCGGCGAACGGGAGGGAGGGCGGCCGCGATCTAAGGCGGCTGTGATCCAGGGCGTCTAGTGCCGTTTCGACGCTCAACCAGGGAGCAGGGAGCAGGACGCAGGGGGCAGGGAGCAGAATCAACATCTGCCTCCTGTCCCCTGCGTCGTGCTTCCTGCCCCCTTCCCCGTGATCCTCTCTCCGACTGCCCAGCCCGCCTCGGCAACACTCCCCCCCTCTCTGGCGTAGACTACATAGTCCATTCCTCGTAAACCCTTCCTGTTGGTGGGGTTTCCGTGCCTACAGCCCTGCGTTCGCCCCGCGAATGACCCCGATTGTCACACCGACGCTGTCTTCGCGTTGGTTCTCCATACAGCCAGTTCCCGTTGCCCTTTCGTGTGTGGCCCTTTTCACGCTCAGCGCGTGCAAAGAGAAGCCAACGCCGCAACGTCCCACGCCCACCGTCACCGTCATCACGGTGGCCAAGGCGCCCCTTCCGTACATCATCTCCGGCAACGGACAGGTCGAGCCCAACCGCACGGTCGCGGTGCAGTCACTTGTCTCCGGCCAACTCACGCGCGTCGCCATCGCCGAAGGCGATGAGGTGCGCGAGGGTCAGGTGCTTTTTCAGATTGATCCGCGTCCCTTCCGCGCCGAGGTGGAGCGCACGCAGGCGACGCTGGCGCGCGATGAAGCCACACTCGTGCGGGCCCGCGCCGACTCGGCGCGCTTCGCCACGCTCGCCAAAGACGGCTACATCACCAAGCAGCAGCTTGATCAGGCGTTCTCCGAAGCCTCGGCGCTGGCGGCGACCGTGTCTGCCGGTCGCGCGACGCTGCAGCGGGCGCGATTGGATCTCGAGAACACCACCGTGAAGGCGCCCATTTCGGGACGCACCGGCCAGCTGCTCTACAAGGCCGGTTCTCTGGTGCGCGCGTCGGCCGATCAGTTGGTCACCATCAACGAAGTGCGCCCCGTGCTCGTGCGCTTCCCGGTCCCCGAGAAGGACTTCGAGCAGATGCGCGAGCGCGCCGGCCTCGATAAGGCGCTGGCCGTGCAGGTCATGCCCGGCGGGGACTCCAGCAAAGTGGTGAGCGGCGTGCTCACCTTCGTGGATAATCAGGTGGATCGTGCCACGGGCTCCGTGCTGCTCAAGGCGCGTGTGGCCAACGAAGATCGCGCGCTCTGGCCAGGCCAGTTTGTGAATGTGGCGCTGCAGCTGAGCGTGGATGAAGACGCCATTACAGTGCCGTCGGAAGCGGTGGTCACGGCCGGGACGAACACCTTTGTGTACACCATGGAAGACGGCAAGGCCAAGCGTACCACGGTCAAGGTCGGGCGAACCGCCGGCACCAAGGTGAAAATCGACAGCGGTCTCGTGGGTGGCGAGCAGGTCATTACCGAAGGGCAGGCGCGCCTGCGTGACGGCGCGTCGGTGCAGTTGCGGAAGCCGGCTGGCGCAGGGCGCCCTGGTGGCGCACGTGGTGGACAAAACGGTGCCGCCGGTGCGCCGTCACCAAACGCAGAAGCGGGCAACGGCCGTGGAGGCCAGGGAGGCGCATCCCGATGAGTCAGAACGTGCCGCAGCAGCTTCCTCCCAACGACGTGCCGCCCGAGACGGTCGGCAACAGCAACATGAGCGAGATCTGGATTCGCCGACCCATCATGACCACACTGGTCATGACGGCGATCCTGATTTTCGGGGCGGTGGCGTACAACAGGCTGGCCGTGAGCGACCTGCCCACCATCGACTATCCCACCATCACGGTGTCGGCCGGTCTCCCGGGGGCAAGTCCGGAAGTCATGGCCACGTCGGTTGCCACGCCGCTCGAACAGCAGTTCGCCACCATCTCCGGCATCGACAACATCACGTCGTCGAGCTCGCAGGGCAACACGAACGTCACCATTCAGTTCAACCTGGATCGTGACATCGACAAGGCGGCTGCCGACGTGCAGTCGGCCATTTCCAAGACGCTGCGTCAACTGCCGCAGGGGATCAATCCGCCGTCGTACAACAAAGCCAACGCGGCCGATTCGCCCATCATGATGTTCTCGCTCACCTCCGACGTGATGTCGCGCGCGGAGTTGAACGAATACGCGGAAACGTTCATCGGCCAGAAGCTCAGCACCGTGGCCGGTGTGGCGCAGGTGCAGATCTACGGCGCGGCCAAGTACGCCGTGCGTGTGCAGCTCGATCCCGGCGCGCTCGCCCAGCGCGGCATTGGCATTGACGAAGTGCAGCAGGCCATCAACCAGGGGAACTCCAACTCCCCCGCTGGCGTGCTCATGGGACCTACCCAGTCGTTCACGCTGCAGGCCACCGGGCAGCTCAAGAACGCCGCCGAGTTCCGCCAGCTGGTCGTCGCCAATCGCAACGGGTTGCCAGTGCGCCTTGGTGACCTTGGCAACGTCTACGACGGGTTGCAGAACCTGCGTGGCTTCAGCGAAATCAACGGCGTCAGCAACATCTCACTCGCCATCATCCGCCAGCCCGGCGTGAACACGGTGGCCACGGCCAACGCCGTGGAGCGTGAAATGGAGCAGCTCGTCGAGCAGCTCCCGCCGGGGGTGAAGGCGTACACGGTCTTCAGCCGCGCTGAGACCATCGAAGAAGCCGTGAACGATGTGAAGTTCACCCTGGTGCTCACCGTGGCGCTGGTGGTGCTGGTGATCTTCCTGTTCCTGCGCAATGCACGCGCCACGATCATCCCGTCCCTTGCGCTGCCGTTCTCCATTATCGGCACCTGCATTGTGATGTGGGCGCTGGATTACAGCCTCAACAACCTCACGCTCATGGCGCTTACGCTCGCCGTGGGCTTCGTGGTGGACGACGCCATCGTGATGCTCGAGAACATCGTGCGTCACATGGAAATGGGGAAGTCGCCCATGCGGGCGGCGCTTGACGGCAGCAAGGAAATCAGCTTCACCATTCTTTCCATGACGCTGTCGCTGGTGGCGGTGTTCATTCCGCTGCTGTTCATGCCGGGCATCGTGGGGCGGCTCTTCCGCGAATTTGCAGTCACCATTGGCGTGTCCATTCTCGTGTCCGGCTTCGTGTCGCTCACGCTCACGCCCATGCTCGCGGCCAAGTTTCTCAAGGGCGGTGAAGGGCATGAAGAGCCCAAGGGCGCCTGGCGCTCGGTGGAGCGGATCTATCAGGCCTCTGAGGGGGCGTACGTTTCCTCGCTCAATTGGGTCATGCGCCACCGTGGGCTCACCATGCTCTTCAGCGCCTTCACGCTGGCGGCCACGGTCGTCCTGTTCATGATCATCCCCAAGGGCTTCCTCCCCTCCGAAGATACCGGACGTCTGCAAGGGTCGGTGGAAGGGCCGGAAGGCATTGGCTACGAAGCGCTGTCCGCCAAGGGCCGCGAGGTGGGCAAGATCATCGAGCAGAGCCCGTACGTGGAACGCGTGAGTGTCTCCATTGGCGGCGGACCCGGCGGCGGCAGCAACAGCGCGCGCCTCATGCTCACGCTCAAACCGCGCGATACGCGTCCGCACGTGGATGTCATCATGCGCGAAATCACCCGCGCCACGTCAAACGTGCCCGGCGTGCAGGTGTTTCTGCGCAATCCGCCCCCCATCAACATTGGCGGCCGTCGCGGTAACAGTGCGTATCAGGTGTCGCTGCAGGGCGCCGACATTGCGGAGCTCTACACCAGTGCGCGCGCGCTGGAACAGCGCATGCGAGAGCTGCCGGAACTCGAAAACATCTCGAGCGACCTGCAGGTGGGCAATCCGCAGGTGGGTATCGTGATCGACCGCGAGCGCGCCTCCGCACTCGGGGTGAGCGCCAGCCAGATCGAAAACGCGCTCTACAATGCCTATGGCTCGCGCCAGGTGTCCACCATCTACACGCAGGTCAACCAGTACCAGGTCATTCTGGAGCTCAAGGAAGATTTCCAGAAGGATCCGGCCGCGCTGAGCCAGCTGTTCATCCGCTCCAACACGGGCAGCCTCGTGGCACTCGGCTCCGTCGCCTCCTTTACCAAGGGGGTGGGGCCGGTGTCGGTGCAGCACAACGGGCAGCAGCCCGCCGTCTCCATCTCGTTCAACACGCGCCCCAACGTGGCGCTTGGCACTGCGGTTGACGCCGTGCAGCGGGAAGCGGCGGCGGTGCTGCCGGTGGGTGTCACGAGTGCCCTGAGCGGCGACACGCAGGCGTTTGCCGAAGCGCAGGGTGGCCTGCTCGCGCTGCTCCTGGTGGCCATCTTTGTGATTTACGTGGTGCTGGGCATTCTGTACGAGAGCTACATCCACCCGATCACCATTCTTTCCGGCCTGCCGTTTGCGGCGGTTGGCGCGCTGGCCACGCTCATGATCTTCAATAAAGATCTGAGTGTTTACGCGTACGTGGGCATCATCATGCTCATCGGCCTCGTGAAGAAGAACGCGATCATGATGATCGACTTCGCCACGGAAGCCGAGCGCAAGGACGGCATGTCACCACACGATGCCATTCTCGAAGCGGCGCGCGTGCGTTTCCGTCCCATCATGATGACCACCATGGCGGCCCTCATGGGCACGTTGCCCATCGCCATTGGCTTCGGGGCCGGCGGTGAGTCACGTCAGCCGCTCGGCCTTGCCGTGGTGGGCGGGCTGGCGTTCTCGCAGCTGGTCACGCTGTACGTCACGCCGGTGGTGTACACGCTGCTCGACCAGCTCGTACACTCGCGCAAAATCAAAACGAAGGCCGTGCAGAGTGGGGCGTTCGACGCCATTCCGCTGGCAGGGGATTGATGTAGCGGCCAACCGCCATACGGCAGGCAGCAGCCACACAGACGGCAGCATTGCAGGACGTGAAAAGGGCCCCGGCGCAACGCACCGGGGCATTTTCATGACCTGCGTTCAAGAATGCAAAAACGAACAGCCCCGAGGCAACTGTACGCCGCCCGACTCATGCCGGAGGCCGTCCTCGTCTGGACGCCCCATCCGCCCACACGGAGCAGTCCTCGTTCAGCAGTTCCAGCCCCACTCGCCCCCCGCACTGGCGTGAGGGCCAGCAAACAGCAACGGCCTTACGAGGACTGTCCCGTGGCAGCCGACAGGGAGTCTGACCGAGGACTGCGACGATGTGTGCGACGAGCACTCTCCACCTCCTCAAAATCCAAAATCGAAAAAATGGACAACGTCGCGGCTGCAGTACGCTGCCCGACTCATGCCGGAGCCAGTCCTCGGTTGGACGCTCCGTCCGCCCACACGGAGCAGTCCTCGGAATGCAGTTCCAGCCCCACTCGCGACAGGCACTCTCCACCAGCTTGAGATTCACGACAACTCTGTCCTATTGCACGGCTTATGCAATCAGCGCTCTCACTGCCTCGTAAAGCTCATCCGCGTTGAACGGCTTCTGCAGAAATCCCACCTGGTGTCCCACGTTCCGCTTCACGTCGCTCTCGTTGTAGCCACTCATCATGAGCACCGGCACACTCGGACGCACTGCACGGAGCGCTGGGAGGGTTTGCTCGCCGTTCATTACGGGCATAGTCAAGTCGAGCATCACCAGCGACCACTGATCGGGCTGCGCGGAAAAGCGCGCGAGCCCGTCCGCACCGTCCACCGCTTCCGTAACGCGGAAGCCGCGTTTGCGAAGCAGGGCTGAGGCCACGTTGCGAACGCTGGCTTCATCGTCAATGAGCAACACGTGCCCATCGTGACGCCAGCCATGTACCGGGGCGTTGGATGTTGGTCCCGCGTCGCGGGCGGGAAAGAGCAGCTTGACGGTGGTGCCCACGCCTAGCTCACTGTACACCCGGATCGCTCCGCGGTGTGCTCGCAATATGCCCATGGCGGCCGCGAGCCCGAGGCCACGGCCGGTGAACTTGGTGGAGAAGAACGGTTCAAACATGCGCCGAATGGTGACGGCATCCATGCCGCTCCCGGAGTCACGCACCTCCACGAAGACATACGGACCCGGCGTGGCCACTGAACCCGGCACACAGGTGGCGAGATACTCTGGTGTCACCTGCTGCCGACCCGTGATGATCTGTACCGTGCCCACCTGTTCCTGCAGCGCGTCGGACGCGTTGGTGACCAGGCTCAGGACCACCTGACGGAACTGGTTGAGGTCCACATCAATGCGAGGCAGCTCCGGCGAGAGCGCCATTTCCAGCTCCGCGCTTCGGGCAATGGCGCTGCGCAGGAGGGCGCTCATCTCCTTGATGGACGACGTGACATCGGCTGCTTCAATGACGTAGCGCCCCTTCCCCGCATAGGCGAGCAATTGACGGGTCAACTCTGCCGCCCGCTGGGCGGCGTGCTCAATTTCAAGCAAACTCTCGCGCGCCGCCGGGTTGTCGTGCACTTCGAGTTGCGCCAACGAAGCGTTGCCCAGAATGCCTACCAGCAGATTGTTGAAGTCGTGCGCAATACCGCCGGCCAGCACGCCAAGGGACTCCAGCTTCTGCGCCTGCTGCATCTGCGCGTCTTGGCGCTGGTGCTCCAGCTCAGCGGCCACCTGATCGGAAATGTCCAGCGACGTGCCAACCACGCGGGCGGGGACACCATCCTCATCCCGGACCAGCATGATATGCGTCAAGAGATGCCGCTCGGCGCCATCACTCCGACGAATCCGGTGCTTGAGCCGTTGCGTCTCCCCCGTGGTGATCGCCGTGCGCCACGCCTCGCGCAGGAGCGGGGAATCCTCCGGGTGCACAAAATCGAGACGCGGCGTCTGGCGGATACGTGCCTGGTCAAAGTGCGCCGGATCCAACCCGCAAATGCGAATGAGCTGATCGGACCAGAACGCCTCGTCGGTTCGCAGGTCAAGATGAAAGCTGCCAAGGTTGGCCGCTTCCTGCGCGAGGCGGAGTGTTTCCTCACTGTCGCGCAGGCGCTCCACATTCCGCCGCTGCTCGGTCACGTCTTCCAGCACCGCAATGACCCCGTCGTCGGCGGGATAGGCATACACCGACTCCCAGCGGTCACTCGTCAGATCATGGCGTTCAAAGCGCGCCGGCGTACCGGTATCAAGCACGCGCTGATAGGCCTGATGGAAGATGGAATCGCGCAACGTCGGATAGCAGTCCCAGACGTTGAGCCCAACCAGTGCCTCGCGATCAATGCTCGCGTACGCAGCGGTGGCACGATTCACAAAGCGAATCCGAAACTGACGGTCGAGGACCAGTTTGGGATTCGGACTCAATTCAAGCATCTCGACCTGCTCCGGCGTCATGGGCCGGAACGGCGGAATTCCCGCGTCGTCGGACGCGGTCACTGGTCTGTTCATCACTGTCTGCCCGCTGATCGCCACGGCAATGGCGATGTCATTTCTGGTCTGAGTCCGGCGTCGGACTCCTGACCATTTCCATATTTCGGAGAGCTGGCGCGGGAATCATAGAACCGCCCGTTCCACCCTACAAGGGCACGGCGGTGCTGTAGCCGCAAAAAGGGAGTAGCCGTGTGGCTACTCCCCTCAAATTCTCATGCTGCATGTGGGACGAACCGCTAGAACTCGATCTGCGTCCCCAATTCCACCACGCGGTTGGGTGGGATGCAGAAGAACTCTGTGGCCGAGCGGGCGTTCCGCGACATGATGGCAAAGATGATTTTGCGCCACCGCGACAGCACGATGCGGTCGCCGGGTTTTGCCCCAACGGGGATAAGGCGCTCGCGCCCCAGGAAGTAGCTGGTCTCCATGGGCTTGCAGCGAATACCCATCTGGTCCACCACTTCGAGGACGTTGGGCACGTTGGGCGTTTGCATGAACCCGTACGACGCCACGACCCGCCAGAAGCCGTGCCCCAGCGAGGTCACGCGCACCCGTTCCGACGCATTGGTTTCCGGCACATCGGCGGTTTTCACCGACACCAGCAACACCCGCTCGTGCAGCACCTTGTTGTGCTTGAGGTGGTGCAGCAGCACCGGCGGCACGCCATCGTCGCTGCCCGTCATGAACACGGCCGTGCCCGCCACGCGGTGCACCTTCGACTTCTCCACGCCATCGAGGAACAGGCCAATGGGCATGGTGCCATCGGTCAGGCGGTCGGACAACAGGCGACGTCCACGCTTCCACGTGAGCATGAGCATGAACAACACCACGCCCAGGGCCATGGGTACCCAGCCGCCGTTCAGCAGCTTCACGATGTTCGCGCTGAAGAAGAACAGATCCACCGTCACGAAGACTGACACCAGCAGCATGGCCTTCCACGGTTCCCACCGGAAGCGGAGCCGCGCCACCATGTAAAAGAGCACACTCGTAATGAGCATCGTGCCCGTGACGGCAATGCCGTACGCTGCGCCCAGCGCCGAGGTATTCTGGAACGACACCACGATGATGAGACAGCCAATCGCGATGAACCAGTTGACCTCGGGGATATAGATCTGCCCTTCTTCTTCCACCGACGTATGCCGGATCTCCATACGGGGAATGAAGCCCAGGGCAATGCCCTGACGCGTCGTGGAGAAGGCGCCGGAGATCATGGCCTGTGACGCCACAATGGCGGCCAGGGTGGCGATGATCAGCAGCGGAATGAGAAACCAGTCGGGCGCGAGCAGAAAGAAGGGGTTCTCCGACGCTGAAGGATTCTCCAGCAGCAGCGCCCCCTGACCGAAGTAGTTCAGCAGCAGCGACGGAAAGACGAGCAACACCCAGGCGTAACGAATCGGCTTGCGGCCAAAATGTCCCATGTCGGCGTAGAGGGCCTCACCGCCGGTGATGACCAGCACCACCGAGCCCAGCACGAAAAACGCCATCGTTCCATGCGCGCGCACGAACGCGACGGCGTACATGGGGTTCACCGCGGCCAGAATGGACGGCTGCTGCAGAATCTCGTGCAACCCCAGCACCGCAATGGTGATGAACCACACCAGAGTAATCGGACCGAACGCCTTGCCTACCAGGTCGGTCCCAAAGCGCTGCACCGCGAACAGCGTACTGAGAATCACCACCGTAATGGGGACGATATACGCCTTCAGCGATGGCACGGCATACTCAAGTCCTTCCATGGCGCCCAGCACCGACATGGCCGGCGTAATGATGCCGTCGCCGTACAGCAGCGCGGTGCCGAAGAGGGCCAGCGCGACAAAAATGCCCCCCTTTGTAAAGCTTTGCGGCGTGCCGCGCGGAAAGATCAGCGCGAGCAGGGCGAATTGGCCGCCTTCACCACGATTGTCGGCGCGCAGGACGAAACTGATGTACTTGACGCTGATGACCAGCGTGAGTGCCCAGACAATCAGCGAGAGAATGCCAAACACGTTCTCTCGCGTGGGGGTCAGCCCGTAGGCGTGACCAAATATCTCCTTGACCGAGTACAGCGGACTGGTGCCGATGTCGCCGTACACGACCCCAAGGGCGGTCAGCGTCAGAATTGCCAGCCGTTTCCCGGTGGGATTCTGTTCCTTGTGGTGCCCGCCGGCGTGCGACTGGACGGGAAACATGCCGGTATGGGCATGGAGCTCGTCGCCTGGCTGTGCTGATAGCGCATCGACCTTCCCCGGCTCAGCAATCGGGCCGGTGGGGTGCCGAAGCGGCTCCCCATTGGTAGAAGGGGGCTCTTCGGTCGCCTGCACGTCCTTGGCGGATTCTGAAACGGCCTCGGATTTTTCAACCGAGGCCGGGATCTTCTGGTCGTCGGACATGGGGTTGTTTCGGGAAGCCTCAATCTACCGTAATGACGACAAAAACGTAGGGAAGCTACAGGTGCTAACCTTCCACCGTTCCCTCAACCTTGTCATGCGACGACGTGCACTCCTCGCGGCCGCAGCGCTCCTGACGGCCGCCCCCGGCTCCTTCCTGGCCCAAGCGGTCTCCCCGCCGCCTGCGGATTCCACCCTACGGGTGTCGATGGGCGGCTTTCTCGACACGTATCTGGCATGGGACACCGGCCGGCCCCGCTCCCTCGACCGTGGCTATACCACGCAGGCGGTACGGCACGGCGAGTTCAACGTGAACCTCGCCTTTCTCGACGCCACCCTGACCGCGCCACGGGTACGGGGCCGTCTTGCGCTGCAGGCCGGCACCTCGGTGCAGGCCAACTACGCCGGTGAACCGCGTACTGGTCAGGTGAGCGGGCCGGAGCTGGCCCGCCTCCTCCAGGAAGCCTACGCCGGGTTTGCCGTGCGCCCCGATCTGTGGGTTGATGCCGGGGTCTTTTACTCCAATGTCGGCATGGAAGGGTGGGTGTCGCGTGACAATCTCACGTACACCCGCTCGCTGGTGGCAGACTTCTCCCCCTACTACTCCGCCGGCCTGCGGGCCACGTGGCAGGCCACCAGCCGCCTCACCGCTCGCATCGATCTGATCAACGGCTGGCAGATCATTTCGGAAAACAACGAGGCCAAGACCCTCGGCGCCCGTCTTGATTACGCCCTCTCGCCCGCCTCAAAGGTGAGCTGGTATGCGCTGGCGGGCCATGAGCCCGGCGTGGGGCTGCGCGCCTTCAATGGACTGGGGTTCAGCACCCGTCGTGCCAACGGACTGGAACTCAGCGGTCAGGTTGATCTGGGCACACAACAGCGCGACGACTCCATCACGATGGCTCCGCAGCGCAACCGCTGGTATGGCACCATGCTCACGGCGCGCCTGCCCATCAACCGCTCCGTCAGCCTCACCGGTCGCGTCGAGCGCTTTGTCGATGAAGAGCAGGCGGTCGTCGTAACGCCCGTTACCCAGGGCATGCGCGCCAACGGCGCGTCCGTTGGTCTCGATGCGCGCCTCGCGTCGCTCCTCATGTGGCGGAGCGAGGCCCGGTTGCTGCGCGCTGATGCCGACATCTTCCCCGATCGGCGCGCCGCCAATGAGCGGTCACGAAACAACGCACTGCTGGTCACGTCGCTGGCGGTGACGTTTTAGTCACAGCAGCCCCTGCCAACGGCCATCTGTGTGGCTGCCGTCTGCCGTCTTGCGGTTTCGCACAAACCCAACACCCAAAACACAAACCCACGACCCAAAACTGATCAGTTCCGGGTCGTGGGTTCGAGTTACGGGTCGTGAGTATTCGTAAGCCCTACAATTCCCGCCCGATCAATGCACTCAGCTGCGCCCGCGCAATGCGCCCGTCAAAACGCGCCTGAATGAGCGCCTGACGCGCCTGATTCAGCTGCGTCTGTGACGTGAGCAGATCGAGCAGCGTGCTCGCGCCCAGCGCGTAGCGCTGCTGCTGCACCCGCAGATCTTCTTCGGCCGCGGCAATGGCCGCCATCTGCACCTGCACGCGCGCCTGCGCATTGTTCAGCGCGCGCAGCTGCTGCGTAAGATTCTGCCGCGCCCCCAATCGCGCATCGCGCAACTGCGCTTCGGCGTTGCGCATGGCCACATCGCTCTGCACCGTCTGCTGTTCACGAATGAGCCCGTTGAACAGCGGATAGCTGAAATTGAAATTCAGCTGCTGCCGATTGGGGTTACCCCCCGAGAAGAGCCACAAATCGCTGCTCGAAAATTTCGAACTCGTTTGCGTGTACGAGTAGTTGTACGACATGGTGAGCGACGGCAGATACGCCGACCGCTGTGACTTGCGGCTGGCCCGGGCCGCCATGAGGCTGGCCTCCGACTGCATCACCGCCGGGCTCCGGCCAATGAGGGCTTCCAGCTCGGGCTCGGTGGGCAGCTCGGCCAGCGTGTCCGTGCTGTCTTCGAGAGCCGGCGTTACCAGCAGCTGCGACCCGATCACGCGCGTCAGCGCGGCATTGGCCACCCGCAAGTCGTTCTGCGACGTCAGCACGGCCAGCTGGGCGTTCCCCAGCTGAATGGCCGAACGCAGCGAGTCGGATTTGGTGGCCACCCCCGCAGCAAAGCGCGCCGACGAGGCCTTGAGCTGCTGTTCGGCCTGCTCCAGCTGGGCCCGCGCCGCGGCCTCGCTTTCGCGCGCCGCCAGCGCGGCGTAGAACTGCTGCTTGGTCTGCAGCGCGGCATCGAAGCGGGCCTGAATGGTGGCCGCATCCGCCGCATCGGCGGTGGCACGTGTGCGCGACAGTTCGTACCAGCGCTGGTTGCCATCGAACAGCTGCAGCGTGGCGGCCAGCCCGTTGTTGTAGTTCCACGGGTCACCGCGCAGCGGTACGAGGGTACCCTGGAAGAACTGCACACCCTGCGAGCGTGCACTGCCGGCGTTCATGGTGAGCGTGGGAATGTACGCCGCCACGGCCGACCGACCGGCCGCTGCAGCGGTACGCTCCTGTCCCCGTGCCGCCACAACCGCGGGGGCGTTCCGCTGGGCCTGTTCAATGGCCTCGCGCAGCCGAATGGGGCGCGCCTCTTCCTCTGAGCGCGTCTGCGCCCCGGAAGACAACGGGGCGGCCAACAGCACCGCCCCTGCCAACGCGACTGCCCTGCGGTACATCGATTGATCCATCATGCGAAACATCGGACCGGTCACCTGGGGGTCCCGCGCGCCTTCGCCGCACTGTCGGCGATGCGCTGGTTGCGTTCAATGAGCCGACGAAAGCTGTCCTTCTGTGCTTCATCCAGCGGCGTCATCATGAGCACGCGTGCACTGTCACGCACGGAATCGAGCGCGGGGCGCACGATGGCCATGATTTCGCGGGAGCGCGCCCGACGCCACTCCCAGGCCGAGTCCACGACCGCCTTCTGGTCGGCGGTGAGCTGCAACTCCCGGGCGAGTTCCTCACGCACCGATTTGTCGTCGTTGAGCATGACTACCGGCTTGCTCACTACACGAGCCGCCGCAAACCCCAGCGCACTGCCGGTCAGCAGCGCGCCGAGGATGAACATCATGGCCAGCGATTTGGGACGGGGGGTGGTAGACATCTCGCGAGCCGCTTAGTAGTCGAGCGGATTCAGAAACCGTTCCGGCGCATCAGGGGAGAGATGCCGGCGCCCGCCCGTGAGCGTGGTGCCTTCAAGCGGTAGCGGCATAGCGGTTTCCACCGCCGCCCGTGCCGCCATTTCCTGCGCCTTGGCGTTGTCCTGCTGGTCGCGCACGAACGAGGCCCCGGCCGCCAGCAGCGCCAGCGTGGCGGCGATCATACCCGCCGCGCGAATTTCCGCGCCGCGCAGTTCGGCAAAACCACTCCACCACGACGGCCGCAGCTCACGCACCACCCCGCTGGTGGCCAGCGAGATGCGCTGCATGATGCTGTGCTCCATCCCTTCCCAATACGCTTCGCTGCGTGGCGCCGCATAGTGCGCCGACAACGAGGCAGTCACTTGAGGATCCGCGCCTGGGCTGCGCCCGTCGTCGTTCCGTGTGACAGTCATGATTCACTCCGAAGATTGCTCAGCTGGCGCCGCAAGTGCGCCCGGGCATGATGCAGGTCCGACCGGGCCGTACCCTCGGGAATTCCGAGAAGGGCACCGATCTCCGCGTGCTTGTATCCCTCGACGTCATGCAGCACAATCACCGCGCGCTGCCGTTCGCCGAGCGTATTCAGCGCGCGCGACAGTCGCGCACGCAGTTCATCTGCTTCAGCCGGATCCTTGTGCGGACTCGACAAGGTTTCCGGTAACTCATCGGCATCGCGCACCTTCCGACGGCGTGCAATGTCCAACGCGGCGTTCGCCACAATTCGGTGCAGCCACGCCCCGAACGCCTGCTCAGGACGAAACCGTTCGAGCGCGCGGAAGGCATGCAGAAACCCTTCCTGCACCGCATCCTCGGCATCGTCATGGGATAAGACGATTGCGCGGGCCACAGCGTAAGCACGCCGCTGGTGACGGCGCACCAGCCCCGCAAACGCCACGTTGTCCCCCGCCTGAGCCGAGAGCACCAGCTCCCGCTCCTCGAGCGCCTCGGCCGTCATGGGTCGCTCAGGACCCATACGGAGAGTTCCCTCGAGGGGAACAGCAAAAGGCGTTGGAAGTGGGATGGCAGTCACGGGATCGGGTGGGTTCACCCGAATTACGCATCGCTGGAAATCGTCGTTGAAGCCGAGGCTGCCGGCGGGACCCCGCCAAGCCCCAAGGCCTCGGCGTTTTCCTGCATGGCGGCCAGCACAATGCCGATATGCTCGTCCAGCGGCACGCCCAGCGCCTCGGCCCCCTGCACGATATCGTCCCGGTTTACCCCGCGGGCGAAGGCCTTGTCCTTCATTTTCTTCCGGACGCCAGCCACATCCACGTCCCGCACCGCCTTGGACGGCTTCACCAGCGCCGAGGCGGTGATGAGCCCGGTGAGCTCGTCTACCGCAAAGAGCGCCTTGGCCATGGTGCTGACCCGCGGGACCCCGGTGTAATGGGCGTGCCCCAGCACCGCCTCGCAGATGGCCTCCGGCCACCCGAGCGACCGCAGGTGGCGCACCCCTTCGGCCGGATGCTCCGCGTCCGCTGCCTGTGCTTCGTTGGGAAAGCGCTCGTAGTCGAAGTCGTGGATGAGCCCGGCAACGCCCCAGCTCTCCTGATCTTCACCCAGCTTCAGGGCGTACGCCCGCATGGCCGTTTCCACGGCCAGCATGTGTTTCCGCAAAGACTCGGACTGGGTCCACTCGTGGACCAGCGACAAAGCATCGGCGCGCGTGGGCATTCGTGCATTCTGGTGGAATGGGGGCGGGAGGGCAACCACGGAACCATACGACCGGCACCCCCCCGCCGCGGTACTGGCTCAGTGCGCGTCCACCTTGACCGGAACAGTTCGCCCCGTTCTCCAGAGCAGCAGCAACGGCAGCGCACTCACCAGCAGCACACCGGAGATGAGGTAAATGCGTGAGAACGCCATCACGCTGGCCTGCGCGCCCATCTGGCGGTCCATCACCATGAGCGCCTGTTGTTTGGCCGTGGCCACATCAAAGCCGCGCGCCACCATGCCACGGGTAAGGCCGCCCAGCCGCTCCATGGTGGCCGGGTCGTAGCTGCCCACATGCTCCGCCAGCAGCGCCTTGTGCACCTTGGTCTGGTGCGAAAGCATCGTGGCCATGACGGCAATGCCCAGGGAGCCGCCCAACTGCCGCATAAGATTGAACATGCCGGTGCCCTGTCCCAGCTTCTGCATGGGCAGGCCGGCCATACTCGCACCCGTGAGGGGGACAAAGAGGAGTCCCAGTCCCACGCCGCGCAAAATGAGCGGCCAGAACATGTCGTCCGGCCCCGCATCGAGGGTGAGCTGGGACAACGTGTACATGGACGCCAGAAAGAGCAGGGCACCCACCACAATGAGCGGGCGCGCGTCAATCTTTGACGCCGCACGACCCATAATGCCCATGCTTACCGCACTGGCAATCGCCCCCGGCAGAATGACCATCCCCGTTTGCTGCGCGGTGTAACCGTGCAGCGTTTGCAGGAACACCGGCAGGACAAACACCGAGCCGTACAGCGCCACCCCGAGGAAGGCCGCAAAGGCCACCCCCGGCGCCAGCTGCCGCGACTTGAGGACGCGGAAATCGATGATGGGTTCGTCGATGGTGAGCTCGCGCCACACCAGCAACACTGCCGATACCACCGACACGATGGCCAGCATGGTCACGAAGCGCGATTCAAACCAGTCGAACCGTTCGCCGCGCTCCAGCATCCACTGCAGTGAGCCCACCGCGAGCGTCAGCAGCACAATGCCCAGCACATCCACCGAACTTGCGCGTACCTGGTGCGCCGCATCCTTCACGTAGGCCCACACCATCAGGCCGGCAATGATTCCCAACGGTACGTTGATGTAAAAAATCCACGGCCACGCGTACGCATCCACAATGAAGCCGCCCAACGTGGGCCCCAGCGTAGGCCCCACCATGACGCCCACGCCGAAGATGGCCTGCCCAATGCCCCGCTCCTGCGGCGGGAACGCCTCAAAGAGCGTGGTTTGCGCGGTACTCAGCAGCGCGCCGCCCCCCAGCCCCTGCAGCACGCGCCAGAACACCAGCCCCCACAGCGAGGTGGCCGCGCCGCAGAAAAAACTGGCCACCACAAAAATGGCAATCGAGCCCGTGAGATACCGTTGCCGGCCAAAGTAGGCCGACAGCCAGCTCGACATGGGAATCACGATGACGTTCGCAATGATGTAGCTCGTGCTCACCCACGCGATCTCGTCGAGCGTCGCGCCCAGCGTTCCCATCATGTGCGGAATGGCCACGTTCACGATGCTCGTATCCACCAGTTCGAGCACCGCGGCCAGCGTCACCGCAATCGCAATGAGATACTTGTGCTTGTACTGATCATCCGGCAGCGCTCCGGTTCGCTCGTGTGCATCCGCTTCAGCCGCGGCTTTCAGCTGCTCCACGTGCAACGTGCGCATCACATCGGTACTCACCACGCGCTCCGCTTATTGCACGATGATGTTGGCCAGCACCGACATGCCGGGGCGCAACGGGCGGTCCTTGTCCAGCGCCTTGGTAATGCGAATGCGCACCGGCACCCGCTGTACCACCTTGGTGAAATTGCCGGTGGCGTTATCCGGCGGTAGCAGCGCGAACTTGGCGCCGGTGGCCGACGCAATGCTCTCCACCACGCCTTCCACCGTGGCGCCCGCGTAAGCATCCACTTCCAGCTCCACCTTCTGCCCGGCCCGTACACGCGCCAGCTGCGTTTCCTTCACGTTGGCCGTGACGTACACCCCCGAGTCGGCCACAATGCTCATGAGCGTCTGGCCGGCCTGCACCAGCTGCCCCACTTCCACCTGCTTGCGTGACACGGTGCCCGACAGCGGCGTGGTGATGCTGGTGTACGACAGCTGCAGCGCCGCATTCTCTCGCGCCGCCTCGGCCGCCGCCAACCGCGCCTGCGCCAACCGCACACCCGCTTCCGCGTTGGCAATGCCACTCGTGGCTGCCGACACCTGACGCGACATCGCCTCCAATTGCGCCTCGGCGGCCGTGGCCATGGCCTGCGCCGCATCCAGCTGCGCGAGACTGATGATCTGCTTGGCCGCCAGTTCCTTGGCGCGCGCCAAGTCACTCTGCGCCTTGGTGAGCTGCGCTTGTGCTGCTGCCACCTGCGCCGACCCAACGTCGCGCTGACTCGATGCGGTGCGCACCATGGTCGCTGCCTGCCCATCAACCCCGCGTCCGCCAGCCGTTGCGCGCGCTGCCGCCAGATCCGCGTCGGCCTGCGCCAGCTTCACCGCATACTCCCGATCATCGAGCCGCACGAGTTCGGCGTTGGGTGCGACCGTGGCATTCTCGTCGACCTTCACCGACTGCACATAACCACCCACCTTGGCCACGATGGGCACAATGTGCCCCTCAACCTGCGCGTTGTCGGTGGATTCATGCGTCCGACCATACGACCACTTGGTATACCCCCACCCACCAACACCAACCACCACCGCCCCCAACACGATCAGCCTGATATTCATATATGCGTTAGTAGAAACTGAAAACTCAAAACTCCAACTGAAAACTCAAAACTCCAACTGAAAACTCAAAAGTGATCAGTTGCCGCTTTTGCAACCCAAACCCAAGACTCGAAACTGATCAGTTCCGGGTTCTGGGTTCGAGTAATGAGTCGTGAGTCAACAGCCTCACGGTATCCGGCGGACTTGCCCCATCGCTTTCGCCAGCGCAACCCGGGCGCCCTGGTACGTGGCCAGCGCATCGTTGCGGAGCGTGCGCGCCTGATTGAGCGACAGCAGTGCCGCAATCACATCGCCGTTGCCGGCCACGCCGGCGCGGAATCGCTCCTGCGCCTGCGACACTTCCTGTTCTGCCAACTGCAGTCGTTCGCGCACCGCGTCCACCTGTTCACCGGCCGACGCGAGATCGAGCAGCGCCGTACGCACCTCGAGCGTCCCCTGCGCGCGCAAATCCTTGAGACGCGCATCGGTCTCGCGTGCCACCGCCAACTGTTCTTCCAGTCGCGACTCACGGCGGAAGCCATCAAAAATCCCGACCGACAGCTGCACACCCCACGAATACGTGGGGAGCAACCGCTCGTAGTTGCGCCCAATCACCCCGTGCTCCACCACCGCCGACAGCTGTGGTGTACGTTCCCAGCGAATGGCCTTCGCGGCCTGCTGCTGGGCGCTTTCCTGTGCCTTGAGCGCCCGCACATCGGGGCGCGCGTCCATGGCCGCGGTGAGTGCGTCGCGCTCCGAGGGGAGCGAAGGCTCAAAGGGGAGTGCGGCCAGAGAGTCAGCCAGCTCAAGTGGCCCATCACTGGGCATGCCGGTCACGCGACGCAACTCCAGCATGGTGCGATCGCGTTCGTTGCGCGCCTGAATGATCTGGGCGCGAACACTCGACAGCTGTGATTGCGCGCGCGTGACATCGAGCGCGATGCCTACCCCGGCCTGCAACTGATCCTGCGCAATGCGCACCAGATCGGCCGCGAGGGCACTGTCGGCCCTTCGGGCGCTGAGCTGCGCCTCCGCCCGCGCCGCGCGCACATAGGTGGCCGCTGCCACTGCTGCGGCCCCTTCGGCCTGCGCCTCCAGCTCCGCGCCTGCGGCTCCCGCTGCCCCCTGCGACGCCCGCCACAGCTGATACTTGCCGAGGTCGATGAGCGGCGCCTGCACGCGGTAGCGCAGGTCGATGGTGGGCACCGGACCAAGCAGTTCGCCGTCGGGGCGCAGCAGAGGCTGTCCCGTGACCGGATTGGCAAACGAGAATCCGAATGTTGCCGAATTGAGGGTGCGTTCGGCTTGCTGCACCGCGGCCGCCAGATCGGGGTAGAGCGCGCCGCGTCGCTGCGTCACACGGGCGTTGGCCTGTGCAATGCGTGCCTTGGCCACGTCCACCGCGCCACTCTGTTTGCTGGCGAGGCGTGCGGCATCGCCGAGCGAGAGGCGAGTCTGCGCGTGCAAGGGAGTGGAGAGACCCGCGAGCGCTGCCGCCGCAGCAATGGGTGCAAGAAGACGATGCCGCATCAGCTGGCCGTTGGTTTCAGGGAATGCAGATAGAAATCGAGCATTTGCTCGAGCACCTGGTAGTCGGTCCCCAGGGCAGGGTGCAGGTCGCGATTGGCGGCCCAGGTGGCGTGCGACATCCAGATGGCCGAGTACATGCGGGCGGCAATGGTGGCATCTACCGGGCGGAACTCGCCGCGCTCCACGCCGCGCGCGATGATGGCCGAGACCAGTCGGCGCCCGCGGGCAATGACTTCGTTGGCGTAGAACGCCACGAGATCCGGAAACTGCTTGAGTTCGGCCATGACCAGTCGATGCAGCGTCATGACGCGCTCGGTGCGCAGGAACTCCCACCACGCGGTCCCCAGGAGTCGCAGCAGCGATTCGGCGGAGTCGTTGGGGCCCCACTCGTCGCGTTGCGCTTCACCGGTGGCAATGGCGGTCACGATGGTGCTGTGCACCATCTCCCGAAACAGCGCTTCCTTGTTGGGGAAGTAGAGGTAGATGGTGCCCTTGGCCACACCGGCGCGCTTGGCGATGTCGTCGAGGCGAGCGCCGGCGAGCCCGCGCTCCCCGAATTCATGGAAGGCGGCGTCGAGGATCTGCTGGGGGCGCGCCTCCGGATCCCGCCGGCGCGTGAGCGTTTCGGTACTGACTGGCTGGTCAGTCATACTTTAAATGAAACAAAACTGGATACAAAAGACAACGGGTCCGGCATCGGCCGGACCCGTGTTGACCCCGAAGGGTCGTTCCAACAGAAGGAGCTCAGACGACCGTGGGGGCCACGACCGAGATGGAGGCCTTCTTTTCCGCCTTGTGGTGCTCTGCGAAGCGCGCGTTGGTCCAGAGCACAATGCCGTACAGGATTGCGCCAATGACGATCGCGCCAACAATCAGCCCGGTAAAGGCCGGGCCGATGTCGGGATTGGTGTCGTGCTGATGACCAGCCATGGTGGGTTCGCCTGGGGAGTGATGGTCCGCGACTGCTTACTCGGCGTCGGCCACGCGGACCGATACCATGTGATCATTCTGTGCGATGGACGGCAACAGGTCCAGTCCCGACGTGATCTGGCCGAACACGGTGTGCACGCCATTGAGGTGGCGGGTGTTGGACTCGCTGAGCACCATGAAGAACTGGCTGCCGCCCGTGTCCTTGCCGGCGTGCGCCATGGAGAGCGCGCCCACCTTGTGCTTGTGCGGATTGCCAGCGGTTTCGCACTTGATGCGCCACCCCGGGCCGCCCGTACCCACCGGACCCTTGCCATCCTTGGTGTGCGGGCAGCCTCCCTGCACCACAAAGTCGGCAATCACGCGGTGAAACTTGATGCCATCATAGAAGCCGCTATTGGCCAGCTTCTCAAAGTTCTCAACCGTAATGGGCGCCTCGCCGGCAAACAGCTCGGCGACAATGGTGCCCTTGTTCGTCTCAAAAGTTGCCAACTTGGCCACGGGATATCTCGGTTAGAGGTTCCCGAAAAGTAAACTTTGGGGGGGGAGACGCGCGACTGCCGAGATGAGAATCCGAGGTGAGAGCGTTGAGACTCTCGAGGTGCGATGGATATCGAGTGTGAGAGGCGAGATAACTACGACGATGAGAGGTCCGAGTAGTTGCCTCCGCCCGTGTGTGCCCCCCACTGGCTTGGGGTAACTGCGGGGACGGCCGCCGTGCCGGCGGCGTCCGGGGGGGGCGCTTCGCGCCTCCCCGGGGCGGACGCAAGCACTCGCACCTCCCCGGGCGGACGCAAGCACTCGCACCTCTCAGATCGCTTTCATCTGGCCTCTCACCCTCGATATCCATCGCACCTCGATAGTCTCAACGCTCTCACCTCTTATTCCCGCCTCGGCGGTCTCAGATCTCAGACCCCAAACGACCGAACCCGCCGGCGCTGGGCGCCGGCGGGCTCGATTTCAGATCTCAGATTTCAGATCTCAGTTCGCCCCGAACCGCTTGAGGATGACCGGGACTGTGCGGGCCAGGATCTTGATGTCCGTGCTCAGGGCCCGCTGGTTGAGATAGGTGAGGTCAAAACTCACTTTCCGACGCACGTCGTCCACATTGCTGTCGTATGCCTGCGACACCTGGGCCAGCCCGGTAATGCCGGGGCGCACGCGGTGGCGCAGGGTGTACCCGTCCACCTCGTCCTTGAGCATCATCACGATGCTCGGGCGCTCCGGGCGCGGACCCACCAGGTTCATGTCCCCGCGCAGCACGTTCCACAGCTGCGGCAGCTCATCAATACGGGTCGCCCGCAGGAACGACCCGACCGGTGTGATGCGCGGATCGTTCGAGGTGGCCCACACCGCGCCGGTCCCCTGTTCCGCGTCCACGACCATCGTGCGCAGCTTGTAAATCGTGAAGGGACGGCCACCTATGTTCTCACCACGACGGCATTCCGACTGGTTGCCTCGCGTGCGCCGGTCCAGCCCAACCCGCACCTGCCGGTAAATCACCGGCCCACGTGACGTGAGACGCACGGCCAGCATGGCCAGCAGCAACACGGGCAGTGTGAGCACCATGAGCGCTCCCGCGAACGCCACGTTTGCGGCCCGGACAAGGTCCGGATTTACCCCCACTTCACGCACCGACACGTCCTGATCAATAAATGGAGCGTCCCAAAGGCGCAGCATCGCATTCCTCTCGGTATTCATGAGCAAACCAGTATCTGTTCTCATACCATTTCCTGAGAGCAGAAATCATACCATGAAGTAAAATGCATCTTTAGAAATGTGAAGATCTACCAATTTCCCCACCGGTGGTGTACCAAAATCCTCCATTCCACCATCAGGGATACCTTTCTTTAACTGATCCCAGGGGCTACTCCGCCACCCCGGCGCTCGGGCAGACATCGTGCACCACGCACCGCCCGCACTCCGGCTTGCGGGCAAAACAGGTCCGGCGGCCGTGCCAGATCAGCAAATGGCTCAGTAGCGCCCAGTCCTGCTGCGGAAAAAGCGGCATCAGCTCTTTCTCAATCCCAATGGGGTCGGGCTCACGGGTCAGCCCAAGCCGCCGAGACAGCCGCTGCACGTGGGTGTCCACCACCACGCCTTCGTTGATGTCAAAGGCGTTCCCCAGAATCACGTTGGCCGTCTTCCGCCCCACCCCCGGCAACGGCACCAGCTCGGCGATGGTCCGCGGCACCTCCCCGCAGTGCTTGTCCACCAGCCGGTTGGCCATCCCCACCAGGCTCTTGGCCTTGGCCCGGAAGAACCCGGTGGTGCGCACCAGCGCCTCCACATGCTCAATGGGCGCCACACTCAGCGCCTCCGCCGTGGGGTACGCAGCAAACAATGCCGGGGTCACCATGTTCACCCGGACGTCGGTGCACTGCGCCGACAGAATGGTGGCGCACAACAGCTCAAAGGCATTGGTGTGATCGAGCTCGCAGTGCGCATCGGGATACTCGGCCTTGAGCCGCTCCAGCACCACCGCCGCCACCTGCTTTTTGTCCGCCTTGGTGCGCGGGCTCTTCGCCACCGGCGCCGCCCGCTGCGACGGCTTGAGGCCGTACGTCTTTGACGTCTTGCGTGTCTTTGGCACCACCGGCGCCGCCTTGCTCGGCCCCTTCGACTTCGTCGCCGCCTTGGCCGGCTTCTTCACGCTGAGCGGCTGACGGGGACTGCTGTTTGATGCACGGGCCATTGCTTGTAAGTCAGAGTCCGAAGTGCCGGAACGATGGAGGTGAAGAGCTGAGGAGCTGAGGAGAAAAACCGCAAAAGATTATGTGGTCCTCCCCACCTCATATCCTCCCCACCTCCACCCATCAGGCACAACCCAGCTGTCAGGCACAACCCAGCTGTCAGGCACAAACCCGCTGTCAGGCACAAACCAGCTGGCCACCGCCCTCTACACCACCCGCAGTCGCGCCGGGCTCAACGACGTCACACCGGCACCACTGCGCCGCGCCGCCGCAAAGGCCATGACCTCTTCGGCAGACCGGGTATTGAGCACGTTTGTCGCCGAGAGCCAGCCTTTGCGCGCAACGGCCACGCCGAGTTCGAGGTTGTCGAACCCCTGCGGCGAATGGGCGTCGGGACCGATGCTTACCATCGCGCCCTTTTCGGCGGCAATGCGGCAGGCGCGCCAATCAATGTCGAGTCGATGCGGGTCGGCGTTGAGCTCAATCGCCACCCCCACCTGCGCCGCCTTCTCCATAATAGGCTCGAGGTTGATGGCGTACGGCTCACGCGTGAGCAGCAGCCGCCCCGTGGGGTGTCCCAAAATGGTGAGATGCGGATCGTCGAGCGCCTTGAGTACGCGGTTGGTCATCTGCTCCGCGTTCATGCCGTAGCGCGTGTGCACCGACCCGATCACGAAATCAAAGTGATCGAGAAACGCCGCGTCGTAGTCCACGCGCCCGCAGGGGAGAATGTCGGCCTCGATCCCCTTGAGCACTCGGAATGCCAACCCTTCAGCGGCGAACGACGCGTTCAGTGCATCGATTTCGGCGTGCTGCTCCAGAATACGATCGCGCGACAGACCGCCGGCGTAAGTGTTGGACTGCGAGTGATCGCTCACCCCCAGATAGCGCAGACCGCGCGCATACGCGGCGCGCGACATCTGCTCAATGGTGGCCGCCCCGTCGCTGTACTGCGAATGACAGTGCAACGCCCCGCGCAAATCGTGCTCCTGCACCAGCAGGGGCAGGGCCCCACGCGCCGCCGCCTCCACTTCACCCGCTGCCTCGCGCTGCTCGGGGGGCACGTAGCTCATGTTCAGCTGTTCGTACAGCGCCTGTTCGGTGGCAATGCTCACCACCGCACCATCGGCGTCGCGCAGTTCGTCGTTGGTGAGCGTAAAGCCCAACGTGGCGGCGCGCTCGGTGACCTGCTTTACGTGCGCCATGCTCCCGGTCGCGCGCCAGAGCGCCAGCGCAAACTGTTCGGGCCGCACACAGGCCAGGTCTACCCGCACACCATTGTCGAGCCGCAACGCCAGCGAACGTCCGCCGCCGCCAAACACTTCCTTCACGCCACGCAGCTGCGCCAGCGACGCCGCCACAATGCTGGGGGACCCGCGCACCGCCGCCACGATATCCACGTCGCGCACAATCTCCATGCGGCGACGAATACTGCCGGCAATGGCGAGCTCCAGCACATCGGCATGGTCGCGCAGCGCATCGGCCACACGCTCGGCTTCCGCGCGCGCATGCTGCCAGAGCACATACGCGCCCGTGGCCCGCAAATCGGCCAACCCCTTGAGCACCTTGTCGGCCGTACGCGCCCCGAACTTGGGGAGCGCCGCCAACCGGCCGTCCTGCGCCGCCTGCTCGAGCTCCTGCAGCGAATCAATGTGCAGATTGTCGTGAATGGAGCGAATGCGCGCCGGGCCCAACCCCGGCACCCGCAGCATCTCCATGAGCCCTTCCGGAGTCTCCTCCTGCAAGCGCTCCAGCAGCGACGAGCTGTTGCTCTCGGCGAGGTCACGCAGCACCTCCAGCGCCGCCGGCGCGAGGGCATCGGGCCCGGCCAGCTCCCGCCGCAGCGCCTCCGGCAATTCGCGCTCACCCAGCGCCGCCGTAGACCGCGCCGCCAACTGCATGGCCTTCACGGTAAACGTGTCTTCGCCGTGCAACTCGAGAAGCACGGCAATCTGATTCAACGCGTGACCAGCGGAGCGGCAATCCATGTCCCAAATCTACCTGAAGCCACGCACATCTGGGAGCGCAACCACTCGTGTCGAGGTCAGCCACATGGACCAGTGTCGCGGCTGGCAAACAGCAACAGCTTTACGAGGACTGGCCCGTGTAGCTGGACAGGGCGTCCAAACAAGGACTGTGACGGTGAAGGCGACCAAGACTCTCCACCTCCTCACGATCCAAAATCCCAAAAATGAATCACCTCGCCGAAGCGGTACGCCGCTGGAATCATGCCGGCGCCAGTCCTCGTCTGGACGCCCTGTCCGCCCCATCGGAACAGTCCTCGTAAGGCAGTTCCACTCCAGCTCGCGACTCCCACCGGTGCATGGATTGGCACCGATCAACTGCATGACGAGGACTGCCCCGTGCAATTGGACAGGGCGTCCAAACGAGGACTGTGACGGTGAAGGCGACCAAGACTCTCCACCTCCTCACGATCCAAAATCCCAAAAATGAATCACCTCGCCGAAGCGGTACGCCGCTGGAATCATGCCGGAGCCAGTCCTCGTTTGAACGCCCTGTCCGCTCAAACGGAGCAGTCCTCGTAAGGCAGTTCCACTCCAGCTCGCGACTCGCACCGGTGCATGGATTGGCACCGATCAACTGCATGACGAGGACTACCCCGTGCAATTGGACAGGGCGTCCAAACGAGGACTGTGACGGTGAAGGCGACCAAGACTCTCCACCTCCTCACGATCCAAAATCCCAAAAATGAATCACCTCGCCGAAGCGGTACGCCGCTGGAGTCATGCCGGAGCCAGTCCTCGTCTGGACGCCCCGTCCGCCCAACCGGAGCAGTCCTCGTAAGGCAGTTGCGGTTCAACCCAAGCCGGCCTACGGAGCGGTCTTCGTGATGCCGTTTCGACGCGGCCAACCACCAATGCCGCCGTCGAGGATGCACGCCTAGTTCTCGACCCCCGCCAGGTGCTTCATTTGCACGACCAGTTCCAGCATTTGCGCTTCCGTCAGTTCCATTTCCTGGTGCGCCGCTTCGGCGTCGAGCAGTCCTGTGCGCATGCTCACGCCCACCTGGTTCATGTAGCGCACTTTGGCCAGCACTTCGAGCGTGATCTGCCGCAGCCCGTGGTAACGACGCTTTTCGGCGTTGGCGCGGCGGTAGCGCTGCGCCAGCTCCTCCGGTTGCAGATCTCTTACCAGTCCCAGCACGTCATCAATGGATCGGCCGGGGAAATTGGCGCGGTCGGGAATGCCGCTGTTGCTCCATCCGCTTTCGGCAAAGAACAGTCGCCCCACAAACTCAATGCCATCGTGCGCCGTGTGCAGCGTGACGCGCACATCGCGCCCATCCACCGTGATGGTTGAGAGTGGCGTCAGGGTAACGGGGCCGAAAGGAACCATGAGTGCGTGCGGTTGTTACGGGCGGCGATCAAGAAACCGTTCAATGGCGTCGAAGAGCGGGGCCGGGCTCTCGATGTAGGGCACATGCCCGCAATCGTCGAACACCACCAGCTCCCCGTCCAACGCCTCCGCTGCCGCCTGCGCCGACGCCAACGGGATGGGGTCCTGCCTTCCATGGAGGACGAGCGTAGGCACATGCACGGCACGCAGCGACTCGGTGAGATCGAAATCCCCCAGCGACTGCCACACCGCCTGCTGCACTTTGCCAGTGACCCGGAACGGCGTCAGCGAGACGGCCCGCGACGGATTGGCGAAATAGCCGGCCACACTCAACTCAAAGGCCCGCTGCCGATACGCCGTCGGGTCCGACTCCCGCAGCCCCGATGCCTGCAGTGCCTCGCGCAACGCCATGATGGCGTCGCTTCGTCCCCGTTCGGCCAGCGCCGCCTCAAACTCGTCGCGCCACCCCCGGGTAATGGGCGCCGGTGACACCAGCACCAGCCGCGCCGGTGCCACCAGCGAGGGGTCCACCGTGCACTGCACGGCGTACAGCATCGCGAGCAGCGCGCCCCACGAGTACCCCACCAGCGTGGGCCCCATCATGGCGGGGGGCACCAGCCCGCACTCACGGATCACCTGCGCGAGATCCGCCACCTGCGTCTGCCACGTGATAGGCGCGCTGTCTCCCGTTTTCGACTGTCCGCCGCCGCGCTGATCGTACGTGATCACGCGATGCCGCTCCGCCAGCGCCAGCATCTGCGGATACAGGTAGTCGTGGTGCGCCCCCGGCCCACCGTGCAGCAGCAGCAGCGGATCGCCCTGTGGCGGGCCATCCTCGCGCAAAAAGAGCGGGACCGGGGTGGTGGTGGTAAAACGGGATTCCATACGGACGAGGGAAAAGGGGACAGTCGCTCAACGCGAGTGGCAATCCGCGAGCTGCAGTTATCTTACCACGATGCCCCCCCTCGGTTACCGTCGCTCTACCCCCTCGTCGTCTCCCGCCGTCTCCGGTGTGCAGGCGGCGATCCCCGACGGGCGCGCCGCGCGCGGCACCCTGCGCTCGCTGGCGCTGCTGGTGGATCGCATGGCCACCCTGGGAGTGAGCACCCCCGGCGCCCTCAACGACCCGGCGGTCGCGGTGGCCGTGCGTGACGCACTGCGGCAGTTCACCTCTCGCATTCGCGATAGCGCCATGATCTGCAAGGTGGTGGAGGGGCAGTTCGTGCTGGGTGCAGACCCCGTGGATCGTGGCCTTACGCGCGATGACCCCCTGCTGGGCACGCTGCTCTTCCGCTGCCTCTCACTGGGAATTGGGAGTATTACCGTGCGACAGGGCGCCGCCCCCGGCGAACTGCTCACGCTGGCCTCGCTGCTTTCGCAGCCGCGTACCGCGGGCACCCCGGTGGCCACCAACGAGACGCCCACGTCGCTCAGTGCGCTCAGCGATCATCAGCCGTCGCGCGAACTGCTGCGGTCGTGGAGTGTGCAGGTGGCGCCCGCCGAGCTCATGACCAGTCGGCTCGAAACGCCGGCGGCGGGAAATCCGGCGTTCTCCGAGGCGTCTGACGAGAGCGCCTTCAGCGACGCGTCAGAGCGTGACGGACTGCTGCACCAGGCGGTGACAGCCTTTGCGCGCTTCGCCAACGCGCACGACGACCTCACCGCCAGCAAGGCGGCCGATGCGCTGCTGGAGGTGCTGGACACCGCCGAGTTCCGCGGTGATGCCCGGGTGCTGGAGGGGATCGCCGTGGCCACCGTGACCCATCAGCACACCGTGAGTACCGGCCCCGGACGGCTGGCGGTGGAGCGGGTGTTTCGCCGTCTGCAGCACCGCAGCAGCCTCGACCTGCTCGCGTCGCGCATTCCGCTGCTCCCCGATCGCACGCTGCTGTTGGAGCTGCTCTCACGCGCCGGTGAAACGGCGGTGGATGTGCTGGTCAAGCAGCTCATGAACGCCAATGATGCGGCCTCGCGTCGCGCCTATTTCGACAGTGTGGTTGCCCTCGACCTTGGCGGCACCGTGCTCTTTGAGCTGGTGCGCGACTCGCGGTGGTACGTGGTGCGCAACGCCGTGGCGCTGCTGGGGGAAATGGGGGTGGAGCAGTCCGACAGCGCCATGCTCCCCCTGCTGCAGCACGAGGACGAACGCATTCGGGTGGCTGCCGCGCGCGCGCTGGTGCGGCTGGGCACGGCCAAGGCGCTGCACGGGCTGCACGCCGGTGTGGACGATCCCAACGCCGAAGTGCGCCGCATGGCCGCCGTGAGCTACGGCCTCGCGCCCACCGCCGCCGGTGGGATGCGCCCCCCCGCCGCCCGTCTGGCCATGGCCCTCGAAAAGGAAACCGACGAGGACGTGGCCCTCGAAATGCTCGCCTCACTCGGCAAACTGGGCAGCGCCGACGCCATTCAGCGTCTGCTGCGCATCACCATGGCCCAGCAAAGTCAGGCCGGCGAAGCTCCCGACAAACCCCGCGAAGCCTGGCTCCGCATTGCCGCCCTCGAAGCGCTGGTGAAAGCCCGCGGCAACGCCGTCATGCCGTATGTGGACCAACTGGTGAACGACGCGGACCCGGAAGTAGCGCAGGCGGCCTTCCGCTTGCGGGGCTGAGGGCCGGCATCGCTTGTGGGGCCAGCTTGCGATGTCAGAATCAGAAGTCAGATGGGCGACGATCGAGATTGCGATGGATATCGACTGTGAGAGGGTCGAGATAACCACGACAATGAGCGGTCCGAGCACTTCATCCTCTCGGGGAGTGCCCCACACGGGCTTCTGGTAACGGCGGGGACGACCGCTGTTCCAGCGGCGTCCGTGGGGGGCACATCCGTGCGGAGGCAACTACTCGGACCTCTCAACTCGCTTTCATCGGGCCTCTCACATTCGATATCCATCGCACATTCGGGCATCACACCTCTGATTCTCAACTCAGAAGTCTGATGCCCGATGCCCGCTACCCGCTGCCTGTCTATCGCGCCGTAAAGTCCGTCGCTGCGGTCACGCGTCTGCACGTCTCGGCAATGAGTTCCGCCGCGCGGTCGAGGTCTTCCAGCGACACCATCTCGTTGGGCGAGTGCATGTAGCGGTTGGGGATGCTCACCAGGGCCGTGGCCACGCCGTTGCGCGCCAGGTGCATGGCGTCGGCGTCGGTACTGGTGAAGCGCCCCGCGGCGTGAATGCTATAGGGGATCTCCAGCGCCTTGGCGGTATCGGCGAGCAGGCGATACACCACCGGCGACACCACGGACCCGCGGGTGAGCACGGGGCCGCCGCCCATGGTGTGCTCGCCGATCTCTTCCTTCTTCATACCGGGGTGATCGGTGGCGAAGGTCACGTCCACGGCAATGGCCATCGTGGCGTCGAGCGACTGCGCCGCCACGCGCGCGCCGCCGCCGCTGTAGCCAATCTCTTCCTGGGCCGTGGCCGCGGCCACAACCCGTGCCGCGCCGGGCTTGGCCGCGTATCGGCGCAGCGCCTCCAGCACCACGAACGCCCCTATGCGATCGTCGATGCTGCGCGAGACAATGCGGCCGTTCGGCATCTCCAGCGTACGCGAATCAATGACCCCCGCGTCGCCTACCTCGAGATGCTCCAACGCTTCCGCCTTGTTCTTCACCCCGATGTCCACCCACAGATCAGTGATCTTCGAGGCCTTCTCGCGCTCGTCCGGCTTCATGAGGTGAATGGGCTTCTTGCCAATTACCCCCAGCACGTCGCCATTGCGCCCCAGAAAGCGGATGCGCTGCGCCACCAGCACCTGCGGGTCCCAGCCGCCAATCGGCTCGAAGTAGATGTAGCCGTTGTCGTCGATATGCGTGATGATGATGCCGATCTCGTCGATGTGACCGGCCAGCAGAATCGTGGGGCCCGTGCCGTCGCCTTCGACGGTAGCCAGAGAGTTACCAACCACGTCGGCACTGATATGCGCCGCAAAGGTGGCCGCTTCGGTGCGCCAGACGCGCGCCGGCGCGCCTTCGAAGCCCGACGGACCGGGCGTATCGAGCAGGCGCTTGAGAAAGGCGATGGAGGATTCGGAAAGCATGCAGCAAATATAGGTGCTATTCTCAAGGCATGACCCTCCTGCTTCTCGCCATCGGACTCGGCGCCGGCATCCTGTCGGGCGTCTTCGGCATCGGCGGCGGCATCATCATCGTGCCGGCGCTGGTCTACCTCGCCAAGATGTCCCCGCAGCAGGCCGCGGGCACGTCACTCGCCGCGCTCGTCCTCCCCCTCGGCGCCGCCGTGGGCGCCTGGACGTACTACAAGGCCGGCCACCTCGATCCCAAATACGCCCTCCTCATCGCCCTCGGCATGGCCGTAGGCGCATTCGGCGGCAGCTGGATCGCCACCAACATCGACGGCGACCTGCTGCGCAAGGCGTTCGCGGTGCTGATGGTGATCATGGCCGTCAAAATGTGGGTGGGGTAGGAGACGCCAGACGTTCCGACCGGAGAGGTCGGACGACGAGGTCAGAGCGTTGCGAGTCGCGAGGTGCGATGGATATCGAATGTGAGAGTGTCGAGATACCTATGACGATGAGAGGTCCGAGTAGGTGCCTCCGCACGTCTGTACCCCTCACGGATGCCGCTGGCCGCAGTCTCCGCCGTTACTCGGTAACCCGATAACCCATAACCCATAACGCCGTTTCCATCGCAACTCGCAACGCTCAGATCTCAGATCTCAACTCTCAACTTTCACCGCGTGGTGTGTCTCTACTGGCGAGAACAGCGTCGGCGCAAAGATCGACGCCATCGCTTCTATGCCGTCAACCACGCGCGGTCCCGGTCGTGACGTGAGGCCGTTCGCGTCGAGCGCCCACACTTGTTTGCCGGCCATCCAGCTCCACTCCGGCAACGTGAGGCAGCGCTTCGCTTCCGCAGTCGCCGCTGCGAGCGAATAGCCGCAGGGCGCAAAGAGTACGATGTCCGGATCGCCCGCGCGCAGGGCGTCCATGTCGATGGGCGACGAGTGTGTGCCCGCCACGCCCAGCACATCGAGGCCGCCGGCGCGCGCGATCTGCTCCGGGCCCCAGTGCCCCGCGACGTACAGTGGGTCGGTCCACTCCACCAGCGCCACGCGCGGACGCGGGGCCTGCGCGCCCTTGAGCGTGAGATGCACATGCTTTACGCGGTCCCGCAATCCGGCCAGCAGTTCATCGGCTTCGTCGCGCATGTCCACCGCATCGGCGACGGCCTGGATATCGCCGTAAATGCCGTCGAGTGTTTCGCCCTTGAGCGTCACGACTACCGGCGCCGGCGTGATCTTCGCGGCCAGTGCCCGCACATCGGTCTCACTCACGGCGCACACATCGCACAGCGCCTGCGTGAGAATCACCGTGGGGTGCAGTGCGGTAATGCGCTTCTCGTCGAGCGTGAAGAGCGCGATGCCCTGATGGTTGTGCTCACGCACCGCCGCATCAATCGCAGCCGGGTCGTGGGTGTCGGGAATGGCGCTCTTGGTAACCCGCGCCCGCGACCCCACCACATCGGGGTAGTCGCACTCGTGGGTAATGCCCACGAGATGATCCGTAGCGCCCAGCAGGGCCACAATCTCCGTGGCGGCGGGCAGGAGGGAGACGATTCGCATGCCCGAGTATGCAGTCGCGCGTGTGCTTGCGGAACCGCCCGCGAGGGGCCGGACACCCCCTTCGCGCGTTGCTTCGGGGACGGCCGAGCGCTGGCGCGCCGGCGTCGCCCCCTCAGAGACGCGCGGCGGCGGGTCCGGCCCCTCGTGGGCTGGCCGTGACCCGCGGGACTGAGAACTCAGCGCTCAGACTCCAAACGCAAAACCCGAACGCACAACCCGGAACTGATCAGTTCCGATTGGTGAGTCAGGGTTTCGAGTCTTGGGTTGAGGCGGCCTCATGTGCTACATGAAACATTGCTCATATATGAACAATACTTTATATACGCGCGGGTATCTCTCAGTCCCCCCCAACTCCCCCGCAATGAAACGATCGCTCGTTCCTGCTCTGGCCTTGCTGATGGCCGGTGTCGCCACCCCACTCACGGCTCAGTCCGCCTGCACGACCTCCTTCACCGGGTTCCCCGCCGCCACCTTTGGCGGCAGTGGCATTCCCAACAATCCGGTGCAGGTCACGCAGTGCCAGCAGTTGGGTCTCACGCTCGTGCTGGGCGCGTCGCAGCGCTTCAGCAATCCGCCGCTCACGAACGACGGCAACGGCACCTATACCGCCCTGGCGGGCATCGACAACAATCCGCCCAGCCCCGCCGATCCGTATGCCCGTTGGAATTTCAACTGGTACATCGGTGGCACGAACGCGCGGAACTACAATTACCGACTCTTCTACGATTTCAATCCCGCCGCCAGTAACGGTGGCCTCGGGTGGGTGCGCACCGTTGGTTCGTTTGCGCTCCCCAACCCGTCGCAGGGCTCGTGGAACCTCGGCATGGATTTCCTCGACCCCATCATCGACATCCCTTTCGTGATCGATGATCCCAACTACCCCACGTTCGATCCGAACGCGGTGGGTGCCTATTCTTTCCGTCTCGCGGCGTACGAAAAAGATGGAGCATTGGGACTGCGTGACGGCAATCGTATCGCGATGGCCAGCATCATGGTGAACACCACCACCGTGCCAGAGCCCTCCACGGTCGCCCTCATGGCCGCCGGTATCCTCGGCCTGGCCGCCGCCGCCCGCCGTCGTCGCGCCTAACCAACTGGTGCCCCGCGTAAACAAAGCGCCCGGCATCTGCCGGGCGCTTTGTGCAACGAGCCACAGGGAGAGGCGGTGTCAGCCCCGAGCCGATCATCACCCCGCTGCGCGTCTCTGAGGGGGCGGTCGGGACACGCGTGGCTGGCATCTCAATACTCAAACTCACAGCTCACGGCTTGAGCTTTGAGCTGTGAGTGCGAGTTTTGAGTAATGAGTATTACTTGGCGTACACCAATCGCCCGCCCAGGTAAGTCGCCAGCACGGAGGTGCGCAGCACCATCTCCGCCGGCACCTTCATGATGTCCTGATCGAGAATCACGAAGTCCGCGTACTTCCCCGGCGTAATGCTCCCCATCTCCTGCTCCTGAAAGCCCGCGTACGCCGGCCACAGCGTCATGCTGCGTAGCGCGTCTTCGCGCGACATGCGTTCGGCGGGAAACCAGCCCCCCATGGGCCAGTCGCGCGCGTCCTGCCGGGCAATGCTGGCGTGGAACGAGATGAGCGGGTTCACCTCTTCCACCGGGAAATCCGAACCGTTGGGAATCACCACCCCCGTCTGCAGCAGCGACTGCCACGCGTAGGCGCCGTAGAGCCGAGTGGGCCCCAGCCGCTTGCCAATCCAGTACATGTCGCTCGTCTGGTGGCTGGCCTGCATGCTGGGAATGACGCCCAGCTGCGCGAAGCGCGGGATGTCGTCCTGATGCAGAATCTGGGCGTGCTCCACGCGGAAGCGATGGTTCGCCATCGGCGTCTTGTCCAACGCCTTTTCGTACGCGTCGAGCACCACGCGGTTGCCACGATCGCCAATGGCGTGCGTGTTGATCTGGAAGCCCGCCTTGAGCCCGGCTTCGGCCACTTCTTGAATGTGCGCCGGCGCCGAGAGCAGCAGGCCGGTGTTGTTGGCGTCGTCGCTGTAGGGCTCCAGCAGTGCGGCACCGCGCGAGCCCATGGCGCCGTCGGCGTACAGCTTCACGGCGCGCACCCACACTTGCCCGTCGTAGAGCGCCGAGCGTGGGCCCATGCCGAAGTAGTGCGTGAGGGCGGCCGCGTTGTCGGAGATCATGATGTAGAGGCGCAGGTCGAGCTCTTTCTGCTTGGCCATGTCCTCGTAGAGCTCAATCATTTCGCGCGACGCGCCGGCGTCGTGCATGCCCACCAGCCCCCAGCGGTGCATGAGCTTCACGGCGTCCTTGTGCATGGCGCGCCACTCTTGAATGGAGGGGGTGGGCACCTTGCTGCTCACAATGCCTTCGGCGTTGTCCACCAGTACGCCAGTGGGCACGCCCTTGGCATCGCGTACGATCTTGCCGCCGCTCGGCTCCTTCGTGGCGGCCGTGAGCCCGGCCACCTTCATGGCCGCCATGTTGGCCAGCTGCGCGTGTCCGTCAATGCGTTCCAGCAGCACCGGGTGGTCGGGGAGCGCGGCGGTGAGTGCGTCGTGTGTGGGGAAGGCGGTGCTCCCCCAGGCGTTCTGGTCCCAGCCGCGCCCAATGATCCACTGCCCCTTGGGGGTGGTTTTGGCGCGCTCCACCACGCGGGCAATGACCTCGTCGTAGCTCCTGGTGCCTACGAGGTCTACGCTGCGCAGCTTTTTGGCGAGGTTGTTGAAGTGGGCGTGTCCGTCCACCATGCCCGGAATGATCGTGCGCCCGCCGGCGTCCACCACCTTGGTGTTGGCGCCCTTGAGGGACGCCGCTTCGCGCGCCGAGCCGGTAAAGACAATGCGCCCGTTGCGCACGGCGAACGCCTCCACGAGGGGGCGGCTGTCGTCGACGGTATAGACCCGGGCGTTGGTGACAATGAGGTCGGCCGGGGTCTGCTGGGCCGTGGCGGGCTGGGCCAGCGAGGCGAGGGCAGCGACGGCGAGGGCCGCGGCGCGTGGGGCAGGAGCAAGCATCGGAGCAGTGGGGCCGGAGGGCAGCGCCGCGGTCGGGTGACCGGCGCACTCCGATGCTATGGCCAGTGATGGGGAAAGTCTACCGGTTTGAGCTGACGTGCTCGGCCTCTCATTGGCCCGGGCTCGTAGGCTGGCACCGCTGAACTGCATGACGAGGACTGTGACGGTGCGGGCGACACACACTCCCCACCTCCGCGAGATCAAAAATCAAAAAAATGAACAACCTCTCGGCAGCAGTACGCCGCCCGCCTATGCCGGAGCCAGTCCTCGTTTGGACGCCCTGTCCGCCCAATCGGAGCAGTCCTCGTAAGGCAGTTCCTACGGTGTCGGCCACTGGCACCAGAGCAAGGGCTGGCACCGCTGAACTGCATGACGAGGACTGGGACGAGGACTGGCCCGTGGAGTCGGAGAGGTCGTCCATACGAGGACTGCGACGGTGAGGGCGACACACACTCCCCACCTCCGCGAGATCAAAAATCAAAAGAATGAACAACCTCTCGGCAGCAGTACGCCGCCCGCCCATGCCGGAACCAGTCCTCGTTTGGACGCCCCGTCCGCCCAATCGGAGCAGTCCTCGTAAGGCAGTTCCTACGGTGTCGGCCACTGGCACCAGAGCAAGGGCTGGATCGCTGAACCGCATGACGAGGACTGCTCCGTGGAGTCGGACAGGGCGTCCAGACGAGGACTGTGACGGTGTGGGCGACACACACTCCCCACCTCCGCGAGATCAAAAATCAAAAGAATGAACAACCTCTCGGCAGCAGTACGCCGCCCGCCCATGCCGGAGCCAGTCCTCGTTTGGACGCCCCGTCCGCCCAATCGGAGCAGTCCTCGTTATGCAGTTCCAACCCAAGCCAGCCCCTAACACCAGTCTCGCCGAAGCAGGTGACAAGCAACTGACACGATGCCAGCACACTTGGCACCATGGAGCTCGCTGAAACCACCAGGGTCATTCTGGCCGCGTTCTTCGACGTCTATCGGCATTTCAATAACCGACTGCCCGAGCCGCATTGCTCCAAAGCCATCGCCATCTGGCTGGAGGACCATGGCGTGCCCGCCGAGCGCGAGGTGCCGGTTGAGGTGCACTACCGCGGACGCCTGCTCACCACCATGCGCATGGATCTCGTGGTGAACCAGCAGGTAGTTGTCGAGTGCAAACGCCTCCCGCGCCTGCTCGACACCCACCGACTCCAGCTGCTCGGCTACCTCCGAGGGACACCCTATGAACACGGACTATTGCTGAACTTCGGCCCGTCACCCGATCACCGGCGCGTGGTGTCGCGCAAGCAGTGAGATGGCGGTGGGCCGCTGGCACCGGTGTTGGAGGCCGTTGGTCGCCCGCCCATGCCGGAGCCAGTCCTCGTTCGGACGCGCTCTCCGCCCGCACGGAGCAGTCCTCGTAAAGCCGTGCCAACCCAGCCAACCCAATACACTGGCGCCAGCCGCGCTACGTTGCCGGCGCCAGCAACTGGTCCACCGCCGCCACCAGATCGCGCATATCAAAGGGCTTGGCCAGCATGGGGGTGCCGTCGTCCACGTCGCGTACCAGCTGCTCACTGGCCGAAAAGCCGGTCACGTACAGCACCGCAACCTCGGGACAGCGGGCGCGCAACCAGCGCACCAGCGTCGGTCCTGATGCGCCCGGCAACACGACGTCGGTCACCACGACATTGATCTGGCCGCTCCGGGCCTCGAACAGCTGTTGCGCCTCGGGTACGTCACCCGCTTCGAGCACCGTGTAACGCGCGTCGCGCAGCGCTCGCGCGACCACGTGGCGCAACGGTGTGTTGTCTTCCACCAGCAGCACAACACCGCCCGTCGTACTGCCCCGTGGCCCGGCGCCGGGCGTCTGCACCTGAGGTGGGGCCGGTGCGCTCGCGGGCAGAAAGATCCGAAAGGTGGAGCCGGTGCCCACCGTACTTTCTACCGTGACCGCCCCCCGCATCTGTGCTGCCAACGACTGCACCATGGCCAATCCAAGCCCGGTGCCCTCCCCCGGGTCTTTCGTGGTAAAGAACGGCTCGAACACATGCGGCAGGACCTCGGCGGAAATCCCGCTGCCGCTGTCTTGCACCGTGATGACCACCCACGCCCCATCGTGCGCGGCCACGACCCCAGGGCCCTCCGTGCCAGCCGCTGCTGCCAGTCGGAGGGTACCACCGGAGGGCATCGCATCACGCGCGTTCAGCGCCAGGTTGAGCAGCATTTGCTCAATGGCACCGCCGTCGGCACTGGCCGTGAGATCGGACTCCGGCAGTTGCAGCGAGACGCCAATGTGTTCGCCCAACACACGCCGCAGCAGCGCCGTGGTGCGGGTCAGCACGTCGCCCACCGGAATGCTGGCCACGTGAATCCGTTGCTGCCGGCTTAGGGCAAGCAGCTGTCTCGTGAGCGTGCGGGCCCGCTCCGACGCGTCGTGCACTTCGGCCAGATCCTGCCGCAATTCCTCGGGAAGCCGCGCATCGGTTAGCAGGAGTTCCGTAATGCCGCCAATCACCGTGAGCAGGTTGTTGAAGTCGTGGGCCACACCACCGGCCAGCCGCCCAACGGCTTCCATTTTCTGCGACTGTACGAGCTGCGTCTCGAGGGCCCGCCGATCGGTGACATCCTCCATGACCCCAATGGCTGTTCGCACGTGCCCCTGTGCATCACGCAGGTAGCGGGCGCGTAGTACGACCTCACGCACCGCGCTGTCGCTGCCACGACAAATGCGGAACATGAACGCGGCGTCGTCCACACCGCTCAGCCGTGCGGCGGTGCGCTCCTCCTGGAGACGTTCGCGATCAAGGGGGTGCACGAAATGAATCCAGCCGTCGCCACGCAGCTGCTCGCGCGGCGCATCGTACATGCGCTCCATTGTGCTGTTGATGAACTCCACTTCGCCGGTGCTGGCGGTGCGGAATACCCCCACGGGGATCTGGTCCGTGAGCAGACGCAGCTGCCGTTCGCTTTCGACCAACGCCCGCTGGGCTTCCGCTCCTTCGCGGTCGGCCACATTCCATCGGGCCCAGAGCACTCCGAACAGGAGCCCGAGTAGCACAATGGTGCCCGACAGAATGGTGAGCGACCAGCGATTCCGCAGATCGTCACGCTGCAGCGCCTCGCTCCCGCCGCGCGCCACCAGCAGATCCACGCTGTCGCACAGGGCCGTGACGTCGGCGTACGCCGAGCGCAAACGCACATTGGTGCCCGGCGCCGCCGGCTGCTGGAGCAGGGTGGAGAAGCGCCCCACCGACTGAGCGAGACGCTCCACGGCATCACGGAGCGGAGAACCCAGCGGCAGGGCGACGACCGGAAGGACCCCCCGTGACCCTTCACGCCCCCGCTGCCAGTCGTTGAGCAGCAGTTGTGCCCGTTGAATGGCGCCCGTAATGAGGATGGTGTCCACCGAAGCGTCGCCCCCTTCCGCCCGCGATCGCAGCAGGAAGGCAGACGATACCTGCATGCGCACGCCACTCGCCAACCGCGCGGATGACGACACGCGTTGCAGCTCGCTCCGTGACGCGAGGTGACGCCATTGCAAGGCCGCCGCGGCGGCGATGGCGGCCATGAAGATCACCGCCACGATAGGCCAGGCGATCCGACGAAAATTGAGGTTCATGGCAAGGGGGCCGACGGTGGCCGCTGGCTATTGGTTGGTTCGTCAAACGTGCTGTCGAACTCGAACCGCTGCTGGACGGCGCGGTGACGCGGGGTACCGAGCACCCGGCCAAGCGCGCGATCAATGGCGGACCGCAACGTGATGTCGTCCAGTCGCACCGCATAGGCGGGCTGGCCAAGCGCGATGTCGTGCAGCTGTGGATCGTTTGGAAAGGAGAGAGGCACCACCTTCAAAGCGGTGCTGTCCGGATGGGTGCGACGGAGCAGCGACAGCGAGACGGTGGACAAGGCGAAGGCATCCGCTTCGCCCGAAATGACGGCCGCGCGCCCCGTGGTGGGATCGGGCACGGGGCGCAGTTGGCTTGGTGAAAGACCGGCGGCGAGGGCGAGTCGTTCCTCGGCCGCCCCTGCGATGATGGCCAACCGCGCGGCACGGTTTCGCGCGACGTCGGCCAGCGTGGTCAGGCGAGCCGAATCCGTGGCCCGGATGAGTAACGCGGTGGGGTCACGCAGGGTGGGGCGCGAGAACAGGACCGCGCGGGCGCGATCGGGGGTGATGTACATCCCCGCTGCGATGACGTCGAAGTCTCCTTGCTGGAGCTCCAGGATGAGCGACCCGAAGCGGGTGCCTACCCACTCAATACTGTCGACCCCCAACTCGGCCATGACCAGCCGGAGCAGTTCCGGGCTTTCCCCGGACACCCGTCCGGTTGAATCGACCAAGGCAAACGGCGGCTCCACCGCATATCCGACGCGCACAATCCCGGTACGTTGCACGCGGTCCCAGGTGTCGCGTGTCGCGGGTGATGAACACGCCGCACTGCCGAATACCAACAGCAGCGCGGTAAAAGCGAGGTGTGGCCGCAAGGGATTCTACCGTCCAAAAACTGGAAAATGTGCGGTCGACGAACAAAAATAAGTTAAATCATCCGGAATCACAGCAACGGTTTTCGCACGCATTTCCCGAAAAAAACCGCCGCACTCCCGGAGGAGTGCGGCGGTTCCTGCCAAAAACCGAGGGGCTTACTTGGCGGGCGGCAGGATCACCGCGTCGATCACGTGGATCACGCCATTGCTGGCCGCAATGTCCGTCTTCACGATGTGGGCCTGGTTGATCATGGGGGTGCTGCCCATGACGCTGATCTTGGCTTCCGAGCCTTCCACCATCTTGGCGCTCTTGCCGGCGAGCTTGAGGGCGTCGGCGGCCATGACCTTGCCAGCGACCACATGGTACAGCAGCACGGCCTTGAGCTTGGCCTTATCGGCGGCGAGGGCCTGAAGCGTGGCGGCCGGGACCTTGGCGAAGGCTTCGTCGGTCGGGGCAAACACGGTGAACGGGCCGGGGCCCTGGAGCGTTTCTACGAGACCGGCATCGCCGAGCAGCTTGGCGAGGGTCTTGAACGAGCCCGCGGCGACCGCGACCTCGACAATGTTCTTGTCCTGCGCCTGAGCCACGGTCGGGGCGGCGAAGGCCATCACGGCAGCAGCGGCGAGCAGGGAAAGCTTGCGCATCGGTTACAGCTCCATGTAAGCGGGTTCCAGTAGATATAGGACCACCCGGTCCTAACAATGCGTTGAACACGCCTCTGTGGTACCCGGTTCCGGGCAATTTGATCTGTTACAGTCCGAACAGGTGAGTCCGATCCGCCCGGTTCAGGTATGGGCGCTGGCGGTGAGGAACTGCTTTACGAGGACTGGCCCGCGGCGGCGGAAAGGACGTCAAAACGAGGACTGCGACGGTGCAGGCGACGGGCACTCTCCACCTCCTGATTTTCAATGATTCTTGAAATGAACAGCTTCGCCGCAGCGGTACGGCGCCCGCCCATGCCGGAGCCAGTCCTCGTTTGCACGCCCTATCTGCTCACACGGAGCAGTCCTCGAAATGCAGTTCAAACGAGGCCAGCCTAGTAATCGAGCCCGGCCGTCGCGCCCCCTCAGCGACTGAACCGCAAATCGGCCACCACCGGCCGGTGGTCCGACCCCACATCGGGCGCCACCCAGACGCGATCTACGGCGAAGGTGCCGGGGAGGGTGAGGATATGGTCAATGCGAACCCGCAGCAGCCGCCCCTCGAACTTGGTGTAGCCAAAGCCAAAGCCGCGCGATTCGAAGGCGTTGTTGTACGCGCCCCAGTACCGTCGGTAAATCGTGCTCTCCACCGGCTGGTTGAAGTCACCGGTGACAATGAGCGGGCCGCGGTCGGAGGTGCGGGCCGCCCACACTGAGGCGCGCTCAGATTCGCGCAGACGGATTTCGGCGTTGAGGTCCACGCCATCGAGCGCCTGCTGGCTGGGCATCGCGTTCGACATATCGCCGTTGTCGGGAATCAATCCGTCGTTCCCCACCAACCGCTGCAATCCCTTGCGGGGGGTTTCGAGGTGCAGGTTAACCACCTGAAACGGAGTTGTGGGGTGAGCGATGGCGTGACGCACCACCAGCCCCGTGCCACCATAGCCGTATTGTGCTACCCGCTCAAACGCAGCGCGCGGCATGGAGTCGGAGTACACAATGGGCCACTGGCTCGCCGTGCACAGGTTGCGGTGGCGTACCACGTGATACCCCCCGCGTGCCTCGAGCGCCGCGGCCAGTGTTTCTGAACACTCCTGCACATTGATCACCGAGGGCGACAACGCCAGCAGCTGACCGATACGTGGCGTGACCATGGCGCCGCCCTGTGCATTCAGCGTCACCATGCGAATGACCCCGGCTTCCGCGGGAGCGGCCGTGGTGGCGCTGGGCCATCCGAAACGAAACCCCATGACGCTGTGCACGGCCCACAGCACGGCCACGGTAGCCACCACCGCCGAACGGCGGGCAAATACCAGCCCCAGTGGCAGCAGCAGCAGTGCTGGCAGCAGCACTACAAAACGCGGGCCATAAGCCAGCAAGGTGGCCGGGAGCCAGTCTTCCGAACTCAGTATGAGTAGCAGCCAGGTCGCTACCAGCGCGACCGCGTACCCCAACAGGGCAATGCATGTATACCGTCGCAGCGCCATGGGACTGCGCAATTCCCGGCCAATGCCGTCCAGCAGCAGCAATACCGATTGGCCTGCCCGTCCTACCACTCGGCGCCACGCGCCACTCCCCGATGATCCGCTGCGCGCAGACTTTGCCGACGGTTCACCCCGCGAGCGGCGCTGTCGTCCCATGACAAATGCATCGGGCACCGCCGCCGGTGAGGCCGACGCGCTTCGTGCTTTCTGCTCGGGTGGGCTTACCTTGGGTCGTTCAATGCGCACCGGCCTTCCACACAGGCAACGGATTGTTCGCCCAATATGCGCTCTGCTCGTGTGGATGACCTCTCCACACGAGCAGCACACGTCAAACTGATCAGACGTACCCGAGCTGCTCACAGCACGTTACCGCAACGCGCTCAGCACCACCGTCTCAATGATCCCCAGCCCGAAATAGGCCACCAGCACCGAGATGTCGATCATGCCAATGGTGGGAATCACGCTGCGCAGCGGGGCCAGGAACCACTCGGTGAGCACGTACGACCAGCGCCACCACTTGGAGTAGGGACCGCCACCCACCCAGCTGGAAATGACCCGCGCAAAGAGGGCAATACGCAGCACGCTGAAGGTCCAGCGCACCAGCAGCATGGCCAGCCCCGCGCCACTTTGCGACGCGTAGGAGAGCATGATGAACTGGTCGCGCAAAAACTGAATGGCGCTGAGCAACAGCAACCCGCCCAGAATGACCACCGCCAGCCCCCACCAGGGTGCCGCGTAGGGCGTACCGCCCGCTCGCAACAGGCGCTTCTCCATGGGCGCCACCAAAATGGGGTCAATACGGTCGCGCACGAACCGCGCGAACGGAGAAAAGGGGGAAATGCGTCGGGTGCGAACTGCCCACGACGTGATAGCCCCAACGCCCGCTACCAACCCCGCACCAAATACCACGGGGCGCAGCAGAGCCAGAATGGTGTTCAGTACACCGGCAACCGTTTCGATCATGAGCGAAAAGTACCTATCCTCACAAAAGACGCCGGAGTCGCCTCAGCAAGCAGTGTACCCGGCAAGGTTCGAAGGTTTCCTCAGCGGCAAAGGATGCCTAGGCAATTCGTGTTGAAACCACCTACAATCTAGCGAACTGAAGAATGAAGCGGACTTTAGGGGGCGCGGTAAAGTGCGCAAGCACAGGGGAACACCGTCTCGGCATTTGTTGCCAACGTGCTGTGGCATTCCAAACAGCGAAACGGTGACTTTCCGGTGACTGTCACGCTCCCGGTCGTTGCTCTACCGGAGGCAGTTCGTCTACCATTCGTCCATTGCCCCACGCCATGTGCTTTCTGTCACATCATGTGCCCTCACTGCATTCCCCGAACGATCCCTGCCCCGCCGCCGTCGGCCCAACTCGCGCCAGCCACCCTGGCGCAGGTTGTTGAGGCTACAGCAGCCGAACATGGGGACCGACCGGCGATACAGCTTGGCACGCGCATAATCGGCTATGCAGAACTGACCGACTTAGCTTCTCGTTGGGCACATGCACTGTGCGATCGAGCGCCGGGGGCACGACGAATAGGAGTCTTGGGGAGCCGATCCGTTGAGAGCTACGCCGGTGCTTTGGCGGCGTCATGGGCTGGCGCGTGTTTTGTGCCGCTCAACCCACGCCTCCATCGTGAGCGACTCGCGCGGGTCATTCGGCTAGCACAATTGGACGCCGTGATCGTGGAGCCGGAGTGGGAAGGACTGCTAAATAACCTTCGCGCCGAACTGATGCCCGCGCTCCCCGTGTTGTGGCCCTCCGATGCGATGGAATACCACCCTATCCCGGCGGCTACGGCCGAATCGTCAGATCTGGCATACCTTCTCTTCACCTCAGGTACGACTGGTGCCCCCAAAGGGGTGGGAGTCACCAACGCCAACGTATTGGCTTATCTGGCAAACGCCCGCGCGCGGTACCCGTTTGCGTCCAATGATCGCTTCTCTCAGATGTTTGAGCAGTCGTTTGATGTGTCCATTTTCGACCTGTTCGTGGCTTGGTCTTGCGGCGCCTGCGTAGTAGGAATCCCGGCTGAACAGCTCATCGCACCGGCATCCTACATTGAAAACGAGGCACTTACAGTCTTTTCGGCGGTTCCGTCGGTGCTGTCGCTAATGCGTCGGCGGCGTGCATTACGGCCCGGGCGCTTTCCTGCCGTTCGCTACTCAATGTTTATCGGTGAGGCCTTGTCGGTTGAAAATGCGGAGGTCTGGGCCGCTGCAACGCCAAACAGCCTCGTTGAGAATCATTACGGCCCAACCGAAGTAACGGTCATCTGCTTTGCTCACGTGTGGCGTTCTGCTAATCCCACCTGGCCCGGTCGAATCGTTCCAATTGGGGCGCCCTTCCCGGGGAATTATGTGACGGTGGTAAATGAAAGAGGGCTTGCAGTAACTCCCGGCGACGCAGGGGAGTTGTGGATTGCCGGTAGCCAGACCGTCCCAGGGTATTGGAACGATGAGGAGCTTACGGAACGGAAGTTCGTGACCCAGCGCTGCAGCGATGGCGTTGATCGTCTTTTCTATCGGACTGGCGATCTGGTCAAGGAGCTACCTGGCGGAGAACTCGCGTTCCTGAGCCGCGTGGATGATCAGCTCAAAGTGATGGGGCGCCGAATAGAGCCTGGTGAAATTGAGGCCGTTCTGCGAACTATTCCGGGAGTAACGGATGCCGTCGTTGTTGGCTGGCCAATCGAGGACGGACAACCGGTAGCCTTGACGGCTTTCGTTTGCAACGAAGCATCAGAACATGGTCGCGCGTTATCAGCGGCGGATATCATGACGGCCTCCGCTGCACGACTCGAAGCCGTGTTTGTCCCCCGGTACGTACTCTTTGTGGAAAGCTTCCCGCTCAATGCAAACGGAAAGGTTGACAGGAACGCCTTATTCTCCACGTTATCAGGCAGCGTTGGTCGTGCGGGTAGTTCCCCCATTCCACAGAGTAGCTGAACATGCAGCCCGTTATTGAACAGGTAATTGCCGACGCCTTGCGTGTGCCGGTGGATGTTGTGGTCGACACACTCCACTACCAGAAGCACCCTCAATGGGACTCAGCCAATCATGTTGCGCTTATCGGTGCCCTCGAAGATGCCTATGGTTTCTTCATCGAGGATACCGACATTCCAACGCTCCATTCCGTGGCAGCAATACGTAACTATGTCGAGCGAAACTCTCTACGCTGAGGCCGCGAGTGCGGCTACGGTTCGCGCTCGCGACTTGCCTGTTGCCAGCAAGGTACTGATAGCACTTCGGCATCCCTACCGTGCGGCCAACGTCGTAGTGGCGATCGCCAGAGGCGCAAGCTTTCGCCTGTGGTGCAGACTGTTTCGTCCGCGTGTCGAAATTGCCCCCGGCCTCCGCTTGTATGGTCGGCTCATCATTCGAGGTCCTGGCCGCGTTACGATTGGGCGGAATGTGGAAGTGCATGGACGGGTGACTCCATGGACCAACGAGCGTGATGCCCATATCTCGATTGGAGATGAGACCACGCTCGATGGAACCCGGTTCGGATGCGTGCGTCGAATTGCCGTCGGAAGTCATTGTTTGCTGTCGACTGCGAGGGTGCTCGACTCGTCGTTCCATTCCCTTGATCGACACTCCGCCAGACTGGACATATTTACTGCTCCGGTCACCATTCATGACGGCGTTTGGCTCTCCCCTGATTGTGCGATTCTTCCTGGCACTGAAATCGGGGCCTACTCTGTCGTTTCGCTCGGAGCTATTTGCAAAGGGCAATACCCAGACCATTCGTTGCTCTTCGGAAACCCGGCGCGAGTAGCGGCTAAGCTGCCAACTGGGTAACGGACAAGTCAGGGCTGAGGCGTTGCATTCATCGCCAGTCGTCCAAAGGTCGGACCATATCTGAACAACCAGCCAGTTGCGGTATACCGAGTGCCAGCCATCGCCCAAACGCGTTTGGCCTCCGGATCGCACCACACAAGTACACCACTCGTTCCAACGTGCCCGAACGATTGCGGGGACGCCTCTCTCGGAGCCCAGTGAGGTGCCTTCGACCCCCGCAACTCTGGCCCGAGTCCCCACGGACACTCCAGCCACTCAACCGAGGCTGAATGAGCAATACCCAGATGCGCGCCAACCTCGCAAAGTCCTCCGCTAAGTTGACCTCCGTCAGGGTCCTGTAAAGCTAGGATCCGCACCTTCGGAGATAGCATTGCCCCAGCACTCGAAAACTGAAGCGCGACGGTCATGATATCGTCAAGGGTGCCAAATACGCCAGCCCAAGGAAGCGCCAAGTTGCGCCAAAACTGGGAGTTTATCGGTGCCAGCTCATCGCTTACAACGGTGGCATTCACGCCCACGACACGAACGACGCGTGATGAATCTGCCTTCTCCATCACAAGAGTAGTGCCGAGCAGAGAATTGATACGCGTCTGAATTACTGACTCAAATGTATCTTCCCATTTCGCCTCCACTATTAATGCCAGCAAGCCGTACCCCACATCGCTATAGTTTACTCGGTCAGAAGGCGCACTATGCACGTGAAGGCAGGCAGCCCTAATTCTCTCGTGGGATAGCCGCTCATCGTAGGGCAGTTGGTTTTCAGTAAGGGCTTGTGGAAGTCCTCCGCGGTGTGATAGCAACTGAGCAATAGTGACTGCCTTAAGTGATTCGGAGCAACTTGGCAGGACATCCGATAGGGTAGACTCAGGTGAAAGTCTTCCCAGATCAATTAATTCAAGTATCAGCAAAGCTACCACCAGCTTCGACGCAGAAGAAAGACAGAACAGCGAGTCGAATCCCAGTCGAGTTCCCCGGTTATCAGTCCCGGAATGAATTGCTATGCTTTTCCCTTCGAATGTCCGAATGCCAAGCGAAACACCCGGCATCCCGAATGGTTGCTCAGGCTTCGCGGTCATCCGCTGCGCGAGACTGGAGAACTCGTTGACAGGAAGAAGTGCCGACATTATCCGGTACGGCGTTACTGGCGTCCGATACTGCGATACACGAAGCCTTGCTCACGCATTGCACTCGGTCCATATACGTTACGCAGATCCACAAAGATCTTTTGTGTCATGACGCCACCCAGCCGTTCCAAATCGAGTCCGCGGAATTCGTTCCACTCTGTTATCAATGCTACCGCATCCGCCCCTTTGGCGGCCTCGTAGGCGTTCCCACACCATGTAACGCCCGGCAGCAGTGGCTCCGCTTCGTGCATGGCCGCGGGATCATACGCCCTTACCGTAGCCCCGGCATCCTGCAATGCTGGAACAATGGATAGACTGGGTGCATCACGCATGTCGTCGGTGTTGGGCTTGAAGGCTACCCCTAGCACGCCAATGGTCTTGCCGCGCACGCTGCCGCCGCAGGCGGCCATGATGCGCCCCGCCATGGCGCCCTTCCGTCGATCGTTGATCTGCACCACCGTTTCCACCAGCCGCACCGGCGACCCGGCCTCTTGCGCCGTACGCGCGAGGGCCAGCGTGTCCTTGGGGAAACAGCTCCCGCCGTAGCCCGGGCCCGCGTGCAGGAACTTCTTGCCAATGCGCCCGTCCAACCCCATGCCACGTGCCACGTCACCCACATCGGCGCCCAGCTTTTCACAGAGGTCGGCCACCTCGTTGATGAACGTGATCTTGGTGGCCAGAAACGCGTTGGCGGCGTACTTGGTGAGCTCCGCCGTCTCCAGGCTGGTCATCACAATGGGCGTTTCCAGCAAAAACAGCGGGCGATACAGCTCGCGTAGCACCTCACGCGCGCGATCGGTTTCGCAGCCAATCACCACCCGGTCCGGGCGCATGAAGTCGCCAATGGCCGAGCCTTCCCGCAGGAACTCCGGGTTGGAGGCCACATCAAAATCTGCCTGCGGGTTGGTTTCCTTGATGAGATCCGCCACTCGGCGCCCCGTACCCACCGGCACCGTGCTCTTGGTGACCACGACCGTGTAGCCACGCAGCGCCCGCGCCACGTCCATGGCTGCGGCCTCCACGAAGCGCAGATCGGCATGACCGTCACCACGGCGACTGGGGGTGCCCACCGCCAGGAACACCGCATCGGCCTCGCCAACGGCCTCCGGCAGATTGGTGGTAAAGCGTAGGCGGCCGCTCTTGATCCCCTTCTGCACCAGATCGTCCAGTCCCGGCTCGTAAATGGGGATTTCCCCGCGCAGCAGGCGCTCAATCTTCTCGGCGTTCAGATCAACACAGGTGACCGTGGATCCGAACTCGGCAAAGCAGGCGCCAGATACCAGTCCAACGTATCCGGTGCCGATCATGGCGATGTTCATGGGGCAGTGTCTCGGTAATCAATGAACGGCAGCGGGACTCTCGCGTCGAGCCCCGTGCGAAAGCTGCCGTTTACGATGTAACAAAGCAAGCAACGCTCCGGCTCCCATGCAGCTGCACACGAGTAACAGCTCTGCCACTGTGAGCGCGTGTACCTGCTTCCACCACGGCAGGGCCACGAGCGACCCTAACACGGCGAGGCATGCGCTTGCGCCCATCCAGCGCCGTTCCGATTTCACGCTCCACCAGCCAACAGGCGCCAGCAGCGCAAACAGCCAGCCGGCCAGCAGCGCAGGCGCCAACGGAGACTGCACGGTTACGATTGTCTGAATCAGCGCCCAGCCTAGGATGGGCGAAAGACGTACCGTGCCCGAGCCGGCAAATGCTCCGCGTGATTCAATTCGCAACGCATCGCTGGTGGCCGTTGCGATAAACGAAAGCGGTCGCGGATCTTTCAGAGACCGGTTGGCGAATGCATTTGGTACATCCGCCACCGGAAATGCCAGCCCCCAGTCCCACGCGCGACGGCTGACCAGCAATTGTGCATTGTTGCCATGTTTGGCAATCATGAGCAGTGCTGCGCTGTCGTTTGGCAAATGCACAAACAACAAGGGCGTGCGCTCCCACGACGGGTCAGTCTGTCGTACCGTGACCCCAGCGTGCAGCGGGGTGAGCTCGCGGTTCACCTGCGAAATGAACGGACCGCTCCATCCTTTTGTGAAGTGCGCGGTGTCCACAAACGCCGAATCATTGATCCCCTCGTACCATGGATGCCCGGGGACATGCTCAAAGGGGCTGACTGACGTGGCAAAGGCGTCGGTGGTGTTTGGCGTACTCTCGCGAGGGCCGAGTGCCAGCGTGGTGAGCGTGAAGACCGTAATGGTCAGTACCGTCCAGCCAATGCTTAGCCGGGCTGCCGAAACTGAGGTCAGCTCACGTTGCGCACGCCACCCATTCAGAAGTGGGACACCCAGCAATCCGCCGAGTGTGTTGGTAATGAGATCGGCCACCGCCGCCGATCGCCCCGGTGGAAGCCCAATCGCCTGCATGCTCTCCACGAATACCGAGCCAATCAGTGCTGCGAGCGCCACCCGCCACCAACGCCATCCGCGCAACGCCAGCGCAATACCCAAGGGCACAAACAACACCACATTGCTGATGGCATCGGTCAGCCATAGTCCACCACAGCGCACACACCACCGCGGCGGAATCAGCGCCGCCGGCATCCCCCCAAACGGCAACAGCGTGGCCACGATAATCATGACCACGCCGAAAATGAGGGTCAGTCTCTGAACATTCTTCACGGAAGAACTGACAACTGAAAACTCAAACTGACAGCTGACAACTCAAACTGAAAACTCACAACTCACCACCCTCACCGCAGCACCGCCTTCGCAATCGTCTGCAACTGCATATTGCTCGTCCCTTCGTAAATCGTGCCAATTTTCGCGTCCCGGTAGAACTTCTCCACCGGATACTCGCGCGTGTAGCCGTAGCCACCAAAGAGCTCCACGCACAACGACGTCGCGCGCTCCGCCATCTGCGACGAATACAGCTTGGCCATGGCGCCTTCGCGCGCAATATCCTGACCCGCATCCTTGAGGCGCGCGGCGTTGTACACCATGAGACGCGCGGCCTCCAGCTCCGTGGCCGCCTGCGCCACCTGAAACTGGATGCCCTGAAACTCCGCCAGCGCTCGGCCAAACTGCTTGCGCTCCTTGAGATGTGCCACGGCCGCCGAGAGAGCACCCTGGGCCACGCCAATCATCTGTGCCCCAATGCCAATGCGCCCTTCGTTCAGCGTCTCAATGGCAATCTTGTACCCGGTGCCCACTTCGCCCAGCACGTTTGCATCACTCACGAACGTATTCTCGAAGTGCAGCGACGTGGTGCTCGAGGCGCAGATGCCCAGCTTGTGCTCCTTCTTGCCTACGGTAAAGCCGGCTGCGCCGCGCTCCACAATGAATGCGGTAATGCCCTTGTAGCCCATGTCGGGGCGGGTGTTGGCAAACACCACAAATACTTCCGCTTCACCGCCGTTGGTGATCCACGCCTTCGACCCGTTCAGCAGCCAACCACCATCGGTCTTCTCGGCGCGCGTGGCCAAGCCAAACGCATCGGAGCCAGAGCCCGGCTCTGACAACGCGTAGGCACCAATGGCGCCCGCGGCCATGCGCGGCAGAATGCGCGCGCGCTGTTCGGCGTTGCCGTAGCGGTACAGCGGGTAGTTCACGAGCGTGTTCTGCACGTCCACCTGAATGGCGGCGCTCGCATCCACCTTGCTGAGCTCTTCCACCGCAATGGCCACCATCATGAGTGAGCCGCCGGCGCCGCCATGTTCTTCGGGGAGCTCAATGCCCATGAGGCCGAGCTCCACGAATTTCGCGGTCAGGGCGGGATCTATTCGGCCCGCGTCCTCCATGGCACGAACACGTGGCCGCACTTCCGTTTCCGCCAGATCGGCCACGGCCGCGCGGAACAGCTCTTCCTCTTCGGAGAGCAGGGTGAGCGGGGGACGGGAGAGCTCGAAATTGGGCGCGGTCATCGCTTCGCCAGTTGGTCGGAGGGCACGGGAGGCACGGGGAGTGCTACCAGTGATTTAAGGAAGCGCAGCGGCGGGGAAAAGACTGCGGAGGAGAATGCCTGGGGAGAATGTTGGCAAATACGGCGCAATAGCCGAGTTCGGCACAGTGGTTGCCCTGATCCTTGCGTGTGACAGAAGTGCCGCTCACGTGACGGATTCTCGCCTTCAGCTGCCGAAAAATGTCAAACTGTTCGCCTGTAACCACTTACAAGCTGCCGTGCCGCAGTGTTCGCCGCCTGTCCCGGGCGGCGTTGCTGGCATGCGGTTTGGGGGTGTTGCACGCGTGCAGCGGCGCCGATGCACTGTCGCCTGAAGTCGGCAATCCCTCGGCACCCACACCGGTCCCGTCGGACCCGGTTCGTATTGTGGCCGTTGGTCCGGACACCCTCGTTGCCGGCAGCCTGCTTGTGGTAGAAGGGGAGAACATTCCCGCCGACGCCGCAGTGACCGTCACGGTGGGCGGCCAGGCATTGCCCATCCGCGCCCAATCGGCCACCCGTTTTGAAGCCCTGTTGCCGGTAGGCGCTTTTCCCTGTGGGGCCACGGCCGCTCACACGGTGCAGGTGCAGGTGGGGGCGACCGTATTCGAAGCCCGGCGCCCGCTGCGAACGGCCCAGCGGGTGGCGCTGGAGGCAGGGCAGAGCATCAGCCTGCTGGATGCGCAGCCCTCTCGCTGTGTTGAGCTGGCCCCGGCGGCCGTCGGTGAGAACGCCCGCTATGTGGTGGCAGTGGTGAATACCTCTACCACGGCCGGAAATGTGGCCAGCTTTGAGCTGCGTGGCATGAGCGCCGCGGCCTCAGGCGCTCCAGCCAGCGGCTTCATTGGCGGAGCGACCAGCGGGTTGCTGGCCACCCCGTCCATTCCGCTCTCCACGCCGGCACTCACGGCGGCACGCCGAGTGCTTGAGCAGATGCCGGCCGCTGAAGCGGCCCACGGTGCGCGGTTGGGCGCACAGCGCTCACGCCTCACGCAGGCTGGCAGCGCGGTGTCAGCCTGGCAACTGGCGCGTAGCCGCTCTTCGCTGCTGCTGGGGGGAGGCGCCTCAGCCGCCGCCCAGCGGTTTGCCATGGTAGGCGATACGCTCACCCTCATGGCGTCGGCCAGCAGTTGCAATACCGGCAAGGCCGTTCGCGCGCGGGTGGTGTACGCCGGCAGCAAGGCGGTGGTACTGGAAGACATCACTGCCATGCGTGCCGGCACCATGGATGGGCAGTACCGCAAAATTGGTGGCGAGTTTGACAGCGTGGTGTACCCGCTGTTGCAGCAGAATATTGGCGACCCGCTGGCCATGAACGCGCAGCTGAGCGGCGATGGCCGGGTGACCATGTTGTTCACGCGTTTTGTGAACGACTCGCTCCCAGGCACGGCGGCGTTTGTGAACGCCTGCAATTTTTACCCGCGCAGCACCTTTGCCGCGAGCAACCAGGACGAAGTGTTCTACGCCCGGGTGCCCGGTGCGTGGGAGACGCCCGAGGAATGGCGCCGGGCCATTCGCGCCAGTGTGGTGCACGAGGCCAAGCATCTGGCCAGCTTTGCCGAGCGCATGTCGCGCGGCGTGCAGTTTGAGGAGCCGTGGCTGGAGGAAGCCACGGCGCGCATTGCCGAGGAGTTGTATGCCCGCACGTTTCCAGGGGGCGGGAGTTGGAAGGGCAATACCGGCTTTGCCAGCAGTGTAGGGTGCGAGCTCACGCAGTGTGACGACCGGCCGCTGATCATGTGGAAGCACTTCTCAGTGCTGCATCAGTATTTGCGGGGGGCGGATACGTTGTCGCCGCTGGCTCCTACGGGCGCCAACGACAACACGTATTACGCCAGTGGCTGGTCGCTGGTGCGGTGGATGGTCGATACGTACGCGTCGAACGAATCCACTTGGCTCAAGGCTCTGGTGCGCGGAGATGGTGGCCTGGTTGGAATGCCTGGCCTTGTGCAGCGTACCGGGGCATCGGTACCAGCGCTAACCGTTGGCTGGGCGGTGGCCAACCTGCAGGCGTCACAGCGTGAAACCCCAGGGCAGGTCAATTCGCAGAGTTGGAACCTGGCCGATCACTGGACGGGTATGTCCACGGTTTTCCCGGGGGCGTTTAGCTCGGAACCCATACGAAAAATTACCCCCCCCGTTCTAGGCGAAGGTGGTATAGTCGTCCGCCAAATCGCACTAGGGGTCAGCTTCTTTGGGGTAACTGCCACAGCATCGGAACCGCTGGTTCTGGGGATTCATGGAAGAGAGAGCTACGCCCCCTCATTCGCCATAATACGCAGTCGGTAGTGCTCGGTATCTCTCAAAGATTTGCTTGGTGGCAGGTAGTATTGGCCACCCTATATGCTTCATCTTTATTATTGGAACGTTGAGCCGGCTACCATTCTGTGCGCCTAGTATTCAATTAGGCAGCCGATAAAGCATTTGAGGATAGTCAGATGATCCAAAGAATTAAGCCAATCGCCAGAGTCCTGCGCGATACCGGGTTCTTGCGGTCCGGAAATGCATCACTCCTGCTGAATCAAGTGGTTGGCATCAGGCGCTATCAGGGTCGGGATATTGACTATGGTGTACATATGCGCGCCGCTGCTGCGTGGCTTGAGCGCGCGCAGGATGCCACGTCTGATGGCGGCATTGTCGGGCGATACAGCCTCCGCAATGGATGGTCGTCATCGTATCCTGAAACGACGGGATATCTGGTACCTACACTCTTGGCGCTGGCCACATCGCTCAATGCGCCTCGATTTGTGGAACGCGCCAAGCGCGCCATTGATTTCCTGCTGACGGTCCAGCTGCCAAGCGGTGCGTTCCCTGGCGGAGAGGTCCACGAGAACACCAGCGTGCCATCGGTCTTCAATACCGGGCAGATTCTCAATGGCTTACAGGCATGGCACGCGCACTCGCACGACCAACGTGTGCTGGATGCGGCAATACGTGCGGCAGAGTGGCTTTGTACGGTGCAGGATACTGACGGCGCCTGGCGGCAGCATATCTACAATGGCCTGGTCACCACTTACACGACACACGCCTCCTGCTGGCTCGCGGAGTTTGGCCAATACACGGCCGAGCCGAGATATGTGCGTGCTGCGGAGCGGCACATGGATTGGGCGCTCAGTCATCAGGACGCTGAGACCGGATGGATTGATCTCATGGGGTTCTCACCGGACGACCATCGTGCAAGGCAAGGGGTCACGCACACGATTGCCTACACGTTATGGGGGGTGCTGGCAACGGCGGAAGTCTGTGGCCGCACCGATGCCATTGCTGCTGTTACCAAGGCCGCTGAGGGCATCCTGCGTCGTGTCGAGCTGTCCGGGACATTGCCCGGCATTCTGAACCGTAATTGGCGTAAGGCGTCTGATTTCACATGCCTGACAGGTAACGCGCAGATGGCACTGATCTTTCTGCGTCTCTATAGCGGCGACAATGATCCAAGAAAACTCAACGTGGCCTTGCGACTCATCGATGCCGTCTGCGGGGCACAGCAGCTTGACCATGGCAATCCCGGTGTCCGCGGCGGAATCGCAGGGTCGTTCCCTGTCTGGGGCAGCTATATCTACGCGTCGCTGCCAAACTGGGCAGCCAAATTTTTCATTGATGCCGTGCTCATGGCCGAGCGTGCGCTGGCAAAGGTGCCCAACAGAGAGCCGTCGCCCGTCGAAATCCCAGAACACATTCCACGCGCGCTACCCGAGGTGGTGGCTGCGACGGGGAGCGCGCCACTGCGAATGGTGATGTTGGCATCGCCGTATGTGCACAAGGTGACGCAAATGGTGGAAACGTGGCGCTCGCTGGGTATTCGCCCCGTTGCCGTGCTCATTGAAGCACCCGCAGCCAAGAGTCGGCAGGAGCGGCTGCTCACGCGTGCTCGTGACGATGGCTTTGAGCCAATACTCGCACGCCTGCGTGGAAAGTCAGGGCCATCGTGGCCGCTAGGTGATGCGGAAGATTGGGAAACGGATGTGAAAGCCTACTGTACCCGCGAGGACATCCCATTTACTACCGTATCGTCATTGTCGGAGCCGGAGGCATTGCAGTTCATTCGCTCCCAAACTCCCGATGTGCTTGTCCATGCGGGCGCGGGGCTCTTGCGCGCTCCCCTTTTGGAAATCCCCCGCTTGGGCACCATCAATGCCCACATGGGGCAACTCCCGTGGTTCAGGGGCATGAACGTCACGGAGTGGGCCATATTCTCCAAGGCGCAGGTGGGCTGCACGGTGCATCTCATAGATCCCGGTATTGATACGGGCGACATTCTGTGCGTGCGTAATGTGGACGTGCAGGGGGCACGCTCTCTCGCGGATGCCCGGAAGCGTGTCGACGCGGCGCAGGTGCAACTGCTTGGAGAGGTACTCGCGTTTACTGCGCGGTCCGGTATGCTCCCTCCCCGCTTTTCTCAGCAGGTAGCGCAGGGCCGCCAGTACTTCCGCATGCACCCCAAGCTGCGTGCGATCATGGACGCGGAAATGCGCACGGTGGTAACGTCGTCATAGGCCAAGAAAGCGGTCGTAGAGTCGCTCGTAATCGCGCACCATGCGCCGTATGCCAAACACAGTTTCCACTCGCGTGCGGCCAGCTGTCCCCATCTCGATACGTCGGGTGGGGTCCCTGTGTAGCCGGAGCATGGCCGCCGCCAGTGCCTCGTGGTCATTGGCGGGTACCAGCAATCCCGATTCGTTGTCGGCAATGACTTCCACGTTGCCACCGACAGCAGTGGCAATGGTGGGAATGCCACATGACATCGCTTCAAGCAACGCGACCGAGACCCCCTCGCGGGTAGAGGGCAGAATCATCATGCCAGCCGTGCGCAGGAGAGCGGGTACGTCTTCAGTCCAGCCAAGGAAAGTTACGTACTGGTCGAGTGCCAGCTCCGAGCACATGCGCTTCAACATGGCTACCCGGTCCAACGGGCCATCGCCGGCAATGACCAACCGGAAGTCGGGGGCCTCGCGAACTATACGTTGTGTGGCCCTGAGCAGGCTTTCGGTGTTCTTGTCCGGGCGCAGGCAGCTCACCGAAACAGCAGGTCCGGATGCCACGGTGTCAGCCGGTGCGGTGGCGAACCGGCTGGTGTCGATACCATTGTACACGGTGAACAGCCGCTTGTCGCCAATGCCCTCCAGCAGGGCCTCGCGCCGGCTATCCTCAGACACGCAACACACCGCATTCACCAGCGGGCTGATTCTGGCTGCCATGCGTACTTCCTGCTGCTGGTTGGGCGGCAGTCGACCATGGTGGCGCGTATGAACCACCGTACCAACACCGGCCAGTCGCGCGGCAATGCTCCCATAAATCATGGGGGAATTGTCGTGAGTATGCAGCACCTGGGCACCGAGTCGCTTCAAGACCCGCGCCAGTGTGGCAATCATCCGAAGGCTGAATCCGGAAGGCTTGTTGAGGGCAATAACTTCGCGTCCCTGCTCCTCGAGCCATTCTCCCGCGCGGCCGGAGCGGGTGAGCGCCACAAATGCCAGCGAATACCGGGAATCGGCGTGACGGGAAAATTCCCGCTGCAGGGATTCCGCTCCTCCGGAATCGAGCTGATACGAGAGGTGAACAACGCGTATTGGGAGATTCGCCATTGGGAACGGTGCTGGTCAACTGGCGGGTGGCCAGTGTGCCGGAAGGAGCACGATATTGCTGTCCGAAGCGTTTCAATATACAGAATGGGTCACACAATGGCAGCTTCAGCGCGTGTCTCTGCTTACCAATTTCCCCTCTCCAGACGGTGCTTCCGTTGAACCATTCAGCAGTGGCTGACAAAAAGGCCAAGGTTGCCGTGCTGGTGCAACTGGCGCCCCGAAAGCTCGGTTCCATGGAGGACTGGCTGCTTGAGTTCGTGACACGGTTGGCACGCGACCACCAGGTAGCAGTCGCCACCTATGCCCCCTGTCATCCGCAGGTCGAACTTCGGATCGCCCAATGTGGAGCAAGCTGGCATGACCTGTCTCTGGTTGAACGCACTGTCACAAGCGCACGCAAGTGGCTCGCGCAGCATGCGCATGTCGCGCACTTCAGCCTGTTTGCCCCGCGCTCGCGGGCGGTGGTTGCTGCCTGGAGCATTCCGTCCGTTCGTGTGGTGTTTCAGGACTGCTATTCGTCGCCGTCGGCAGCATACCGGCAGTCGGCACTCTCACGTCTGCTCGATCGGGTCACTTTTGCCCGGACAGACAAGGTCGTGGCGGTTTCCGAGTACGTGGCGCAGCGCAATCAGCAACGGTTTGGCGTACGCCCGCCGCAGCTTGAGGTGGTGTACAATGGAGTCGATACGGAGCGCTTTGCCGTGCCCGCTCCTCCCTCAATGTCCAGTCGAACCGTGTGCGTTGCCGCGCTGATTCCGGACAAGGGTGTCGATGTACTGGTACGTGCCTTTGCTGACTCGCGCCTGAAAAAGGCGACCCTCACCATTGCTGGAGACGGCCCACAGCGGCCAGCGCTTGAGTTGCTGGCGGCGCAGCTGGGTATTGCGGATCGCATTGAATTTCTGGGCATCCGCGATGACGTCCAGCAAATTGTTGGTAACGCTGCCGTGGTGGTGCATCCCGCCATCTGGGGTGAGGCCTTTGGACTAACCATCGCCGAAGCCATGTCGGCGGGAAGGCCGGTGATCGGTTGCAGCGTTGGCGCCGTGCCCGAACTCGTTACCAATGGCATGGCGGGAATCATTATTCCGCCGGGTGACGCCACGGCCATGGCGACCGCCCTTTCACAGTTGCTTGACGATGCGGCGCTGCGTGACCGCCTGGGGGGCAACGCACGCGCGCGAGTTGAACACAATTTCACGATGCGCAACTGGGTGGACCAGCATGTGCGAATTGTTGCCGGCCTTTCGAGGGCCGCACGCCCAACTGGTCGATTATAGTGCCGTCGTTTACCCCAACCAGCCAATGACCCGTAAGAACGCCATTCGCGCCGTCGCGCTGTCTATTGCCGGCGCCACCGTTTTGGTGAGCGCCGCCATGCTCATGCCACGCACCCGTGCGGTGATTGACAAGATGCGTGATATTGGTGTTCGAAGCGCGGTGACCAAGGGATGGAACCGTGTTCGTCGGTATGGAGTCACTGCGACGTTTAAGGGAGCAATAGGGGCGCCGGTTGATGCCGCGCCCACCGGAGCGTCAACTCTGCAATACTCGCTCTTCGATCTGCAGCAAAGGCCACCAGTAGACGACTCGGCCGCGCGCCACGCACTTCCAGAGTATGTCGAAATCCCGGCGGTCAATCTGTCGAGCCTGCCACCAAGTCGCCCCGGCAATCGTCGCTTTGATACGTGGCACCGCAGTGGCGGCGATGACATGTCCACCAAGTATTCCTCGCTCAATCAGATTACCACGCAGAACGTACGCTTTCTCCAGCCGGCGTGGAGCTATTCCTCCGGGAGCGATCTTGGTGATTCCACAAAGACCGGGGGCACCACCGTCGAAACCAATCCGATTGTCGTGGGGAACCGGATGTTTCTCACGGGCCTCGATGGGGACCTGCTGTCCCTTGACGCTGAGACGGGCCGCGAAATCTGGCGTGTGGTGCTGCCCGCTCCTGTTGCCCGTCGCGGATTGATCTGGGAGCCCAACAACAGTTTTGCCAGTTCGCGTCTGTTCGTGCCAAGCAGCAAGGGCGTGTTTGCCATCAATGCGGCAACTGGCACAGTTCAGAAAACCTTTGGCAATAACGGCGTAGTCGGGTCGGGCACGTCGCTCATCGCTCCGCTTATCGTCAAAGACCGACTTGTCATTGCTACCCTCGCACCGGCTCTTGAGGCCTACGACCTCACAACTGGTACGCTTGTTTGGAGCAGATCCTTGTTGCAGCAGCCCGATGGAGCAGCAGGCAGTCTCGCCGGTGGAGCCCCCTGGGGCGGCATGTCGGCTGACGTAGATCGCCACATGGCGTATGTCACCACTGGCAATCCTCGCCCGGCCCTTATTGGCACCAATCGACCGGGGAAGAACAATTACACGTGCAGCGTTGTTGCGGTGGATACCAGAACCGGAGCCGTGCGCTGGGCTTTTCAGGAAGTTGAACATGATCTCTGGGATTTTGATCTGACCGCGGCACCAGTGCTCACCACCATCACCCGAGAGGGGCGACCGGTTGATGTGGTAGCGGTACTCACCAAGCGCGGCAATACATTGCTGCTTGATCGGGACCGGGGACAACCAATATTCGGCTACCGGTTGAAGCGGGCGCCCGTATCCAAAATTCCCGGCGAGCGGACGGCTCCGTACCAGCCGGTGTTTGACTTGCCAGAACCGTTTTCACGGCAGGTATTCACCCCCGATCAGATTACGGATCTGTCAGTTTCGGCGCGTCGCACGGTGGAACAAAAACTTCGGGGGGCCATCTACGGGTTCTTTGAGCCGCCGGTTATTGGCGGCAAGATTGCCTTATATGGTGTGCATGGGGGTGCCGAGTGGTTTGGCGGTGCGGTGGACCCCACAAAGGCCATTCTCTATGTACCGTCCAACGAATTGCCATGGGTGATAAGGACGCAGTACACCGACATCAAGGCCACGGCCACCACCGGCGCCGATCTGCCCGGGCACGATGTGTACAACCGCATGTGTGCCCAATGTCATGGTGTCTCGCGTCGTGGCTCCTTTGAATGGGAGGGCGCGGGCGATGCGTACCTGCCGGCATTGTCAGGCATTACGGCGTTACGACGCCGGGAGCAGTTGGAGTCGCAGGCATACTTTCGTGAACAGCACGCCGGTACCACGGTGTCAATCGTACCAACAGGGCCGCAGTTGCAAACACTGTATGCGTACTTTTCCGCGCTGGACAAGCGGAGTGATGCACAGCGCTCCTTTGCCCTGAGTGCCTTCTGGCAGTTGGTTCTCGACGAGCGGGGAAACCCTGGAGGCAAGGCTCCCTGGGGCTTGCTCACCGCTCTCGATCTGAACACCGGGAAAAAGATCTGGCAGGTACCCTTTGGGCAGCTGAATGGCTTGCGTTCAAACGGCACGTCGGTTCTTGGACTACAGAACATGGGTGGAGTGGCCGTGACGGCGGGCGGCTTGCTCTTTGCTACTGGCACAACGGACAACAAGGTGCGCGCATACGCCGCCGCAGACGGGCGGGAACTTTGGTCCTACCAGCTGCCCGCCGCGGGGTCTACCATACCGACGGTCTATTCGGTCAACGGAACACAGTATCTGGTCGTGGTCGCAACGGGAGGCGTGTTTCGCGGATTCTCTGGGCGTTCTGATCGCGTGATAGCCTTCAAGCTTCTGAGCTCCCGCCGTTAGCTGCGCATTACTCAGTTGCGAGTGCTGCCAAACGTTCGTGCCAAACCCTCATTGGCTCCCACTCGGGGCGTCCAGTTCAGGAGGCGCTGCGCCAAGCTGACGTCAACGGGATGCAGTGGACGTAGCGCGCGGACCCGATAACGAGAGAGAGGAAGCGAGCGTTTGGCGATCTTTGACAGCACATCAACCATACCTCCCACAGCCAGCAAGACCCACTCCGGTACACGGCGGATCTTGGCAGTTCCGAGAAATGGTCGGGCAGCGGCAAGAAACTGATTCTGATCTACCTTCGCGGGATCGATGATGTTGATGGCGTGGCCAACAGCCGCATCAGCGGTTGCTGCGCTCAGTAAGGCGTCCACTACATCATCCACGTAAACAAGGGGAAGGGCACGACCGCCGTTTCCGGAAATCACCAGGTTGCTGCCAAGTCTGATGACGCCATTGGGTGTCGTACCTTCGGTGCCAGGGCCGAAAATTTGTCCGGGTCGAATGACGACGACCTTCAGTCCACGCTCCCTAGCGGCATCAAGCACGATCTTTTCCGCTTCCAGTTTGGCACCGCTGTATACGCCCCGTAGATCCGGGCGTGGTTCAAACGCAGAGTTTTCCGTGACGGGAACCTTCTGGTCACGTCCCGCGTGATCGAAAATTCCGCACGAACTGACATAGACCAAACGTTCTACACCGTGGCGTATGCAGGCGTCCACCACGTTCTGCGTTCCGATAACGGTGCCAGCCTGAAACTCGAGCGCTCCCCCCTTCATCGCGGCACCGACATGATACACGGTCCGCACGCCGGCAATGGCGCGGTCTACAACATCTGGCTCTCCCAAGCTGCCAATAACCGCGTTTAGCCCAAAGGCGGGTGAGGATGCACTCGCCGGCCGCCGCAACAGTACCCTGGGATGTTCCCCAGAATCACGCAGTCGGTGAAGGAGGGCACTCCCCAGGAAGCCGCTCGCACCGGTAACGAGAATTTCCGCAGCCGTAACAGGTGCAGTTTTACGAGCGTGCTCAAGAGCGGACTTTGCTTCGTCTGCAGACTGGGAATAGCGGGTTACCAGATCCACGGCGCGGCGCGCCGCATCATGCGCGACTGGCGGCGGCGCCTTGGTCGCCAATGCTTCGTAGAAGGCGTGTACCGCGTAGTAGATGCCCGCCGAGGGTTTGGACCGTCCCGAGACGACACTCAGAACATTCGCGGGAATGCCGGCTACACGGCGAATGGCGTGGCGAAAACCATTGATGGCGGCCTGGAGCTGCGCTGGCCCCGGATACGTCGCGTGAAACTCACAACGATTAAGGAATCCGTCAACGTGGAGGGCCCCTTTAGTACCGTGTACCCAGAACTCGTTTCGAATGGGGCGCATGTTCCATGACAACAGCACGTTGGCCGTAGCCTTCCCGCACCGAGCGGAAAGACGCCACTCATCGAACGTGAGCATGGGATCCTTGCCACTGGAATGATGCTCAACATTCATGCTGTCAATTGGCCCAAGACACTCTTCAATAAGGTACAGGGCATGTACGCCGAGGTCCCTGAAGGGATACGAGCCTTGGGAGTGCACGGCGGTTGGAGGTCCGCCCGCGTACGCTGGATAATCAGACCCGCGGAAGTAGGTAAGGCTGACAATTTCTCCACAGTCCCCTCGCTTGAGACGCGCAATAGCGTCGGCAAACAGCGGGTCAAAAATCATTGAGTGGTTCACCGACAGAAGCTTGCCAACAGATTGAGCACGCGCAATCATGCGGTCGCACTCCTCAACTGATTCTGCCATGGGCTTCTCCACAAAAACATGGCAGCCCATGTCCAACGCTTTGAGTGTTTGCTCACAATGACTTGCCGGTGGAGTCAGAATATGAATGACGTCCAGCTTCAGCTTCACGAACTCATCAATGCCACTCACTGCGTTCGGAATGTTGAATGTGCCAGCCATTGCCACGGCGCGCGCTACGTCTGGATCACAGATGCCGATGACTGAAACGTGTGGCAAGTCGCGTAAGGCAATGAGGTGACGGGAGGCGACATAGCCAGCGCCAACCACCCCGACCCTCAAATTACGAGTAACTTCGGAACTCAAAGGAAGAATCTCACAAGAAGAGAATGTTGACGTCGAAATGAGGAAGTGCCACTGCATCGATTGAGAGCAGTGGCATTTTGTTTGATTTCTCGTAGGTGGAAGGCCTATCTTGAGCCAAGCCACCGCCAAGACATTTGGTACTGCTGGTTGAACTGTTTGCCCCAGTTGACAAAGGCCTTCTCCGCCCCGCCTTGGAAAACGGCATCTCCGTAACTTCTGAGCTGAGGATTACGCGTACGTCGATGTAGCCAGCCAATACCATCAAGAAATAGGCCGTTGAGATCCGGTGCAGCGCTAGGTCCACCGTGCCCCGTACAAGTACCTGAGTAATAATTGAAGGATCGGTCGGACGTACGCCACTGACTCGCGAAAAGAAAATCCACTGCTTTCTGAACCGATGGCTGAATCCGAACGTCGGGACTCACGTTGTCATGATATTGGCCTAAAACACCGATCAGGAGTCCGATGGTGTAGTTGGACGCCTCCCCGCATTGGCTTTTGAAACGCCATGATCCATCGGTTCGCTGCATGGAAAGCATGTCGCGGAGGTTATTCGCGGCCGCTACCTTGATATCAGCGATGCCAGGTGAGTTCGACGTAGCAAGGGTAGATGTCGCTCCAAGCATGATCGAGAGCACTTTTGTCATTAGGACACGAGCATAAACACGGGCGTCCATCCAAGGATGGTCAGGGTTGGTGATACGGACAGTTGTACCTCGATAGAACTCGATGTTTGATGCTACTCGAAGAATGGTGTTCCGTGTTGAGTCATCACCAGTCAACCAATAATGAACAGCCATGCCATCGATTCCTGCCTGCCACTCGGGAAGTCCGTAGTTGTTTGGGACGACATATTCATCCCGAAAGCGCCTTGTTAAAAGCGACGCGCGGGCAAACAAGATAGGGTTCCCGGTACGCGCCCAAAAACCATAAAGGGCGAGAATGCGGTCGTAGAAGTTCGTGCTATACGACGGTTCAGTGCTGGCCGAGTGAATAGCCTCGAACGTGTCAAACTTGCTTTCATATGTCGTAAAAAAGGTCGGCGAAGTAGGCGACGCACTGCGCGGCAACGTTGGCCCCACAATGCCTGTCGCAATCAACTCCGGCAGAGATTCATAGCGCACAATGGCATCGGGCACTGCCGTAACGGGCGCCTTGGGCAACGAGCCTGCGGTCCGTCCCGAAAACTCCAGTAAGACGGGCGCGGTGGCCGCAGTTGCGGGCACGGTGAACTGAAGCAAAACCGAGCGCAGTGAGCCATCGGGGTGGGTACCGAGCAGCGCCGAGGCGTGACGTGGTATTTCCGTGCCATTCACCAGCAGTCGCAGCGAACCTACGTCGGCGGCCCGCAGCCGCCCCGGCGCCATGGGTACGCCGGCCGACACATTAATGGTGGCGGGTACCGTCGCGGTGAGCACATTCACCCGCAGATTGATCCCTGACTGGCTCCCTGGGGTCGTGACCAGCACGGTCTGCTTGGCCGTAACCGCACCACAGGTGGCCTGCAACTCTCCGCTCCCTGCCGTACCGCCGGTGACCGTGACCGTCGCGCTGGTGGAACTTCCCAGCAGCAGTACACCCGCCGGCTGCGCCGACCACACAATGGTGGCACAGGGAATGGCCGCCCCCTGACTATCCCGGAAGCTGGCTGTTGCCTGGCTCCCCTGTCCATTCACCAGAGAGGCCGGCAGCCCCGTTATCGTGCCGGTGGACGCAACCGAGCGCACCACCAGTCGGTGCACGGTGGTACGGCCAAGGGTGGCCACGGAAATGTCTGCCGTTCCGGCGCTCGTAGCCGTTAACGTCCCTTCGGAATACGACGCTACGGCACCGTTGCTGGTGCTCCAGAGCCCACGCTTGGTGGTCAACCGGCCAAACCGGGCGCTGTTCACCGCTGCCGAGAGCGCGAATCGCTGCCCTACCAGTACCGTGTCCGGGAGCCCTTCAATGCGCATACTGCTGATGCTGTCGGGATGCAGCACCCACACCGGGCTCGAACGCGTGCCGGTCGTGGACGATACGAGTAGCTGGTCGGACGACTGCACCGCCCGTGACGCCACCAGCACACTGTCCCCATTGCGTGACGCCCGCACAGCAAACGACCCGGCCGCACTGGCCGCCCGGCCGCGCGCCAGCAGCAGTTTGTCGGTACCGTTCAACAGCACCGTAGCCGCACTGCGGGTGAGCAGAATGACGCTGTCGCCCAAAGCAGCCGGCGGATCAACCGACAGCAGCTGCGCGCCGGCCGGAAAATCGGCGTAGCTGTCAACGTCATCATTGGCCACGGTGGCCACGGTGTCTGCACCGCACCCCGCCAGCACCAATGCAATGATGGTCGCACGTGCCATGTGACTGAATCCCGATCTAGACGTCTTGGCGCACAGGCCACCGTTCACGACGCGCAGGCTGAACATCAGATACTTCCGGTCTGGGGTGCCAACTGCTTGCTCATGAGATAGACGAGGTCTACTGCATGGGGCAACTGGCGTCCTGTGACGGTTGATACCATTTGGGCCACTATTTTCGTAACATGGGTGAATTCCCCCGTCACGTGAAGAAGAAGTGTGACGGATCCTGCAAACTTCCTCAGGCGCAATGAACGCTCCCCCGCATGTGGGTCTGGTTCTTCCATGGTTGGAAATTGGTGGCATGGAGCGGTTCGTCATCTCCCTCGCCGCCGCGCTTTCCTCACGCGGGTGGAGGACCACCATTTACTGCACCCAGCGGGGCGGGCCGCTGCTCGCCGCGGCAGCAGACCTCAATATCGAAGCTAAAGTACTGCCTTTCGAAACCAAGTGGGATAATCTGGCGCCGCGTCGGCTCATTCGGGAAATGCGTGCCGACGGCATACAGCTGGTGCACTCCCAAAACGGCAACTGGCTCGCGGCGGCTGTGGCTGCCAGGTGGCTCAATATCCCTCTGCTTCACACCGAACACGGGTTGGAAGGACCGCGGGAGCACTGGAAGTTGGTGCTCCAGAAGCGGGCTGCTGCCGCTCTCACGGGCCGACTGGTGGCCGTGTCGCAGAGCCTGCAGCGCCAGCTCAAGGATCAGCTTGGGCTTTCGCTCAGTCGTATTCAGGTCATTCCCAACGGCATCGACACCGCCGTTTACAGGCCGGATGCTGCCGCCCGCCAGAGTCTGCGGCAGGAACTGGGGATAGGCCCCGACACCGTGCTCATTGGTGCACTGGCCCGCTTGCATCCGCTCAAGGGCATTGATGTGTTGGCCGAAGCGGCGGCACTCATTCCGGCAGAGACGCCGGTGGCCATTGTCGTGGCCGGTGACGGTGATGAGCGGACCCGAGTGGAGGCCATTGCCGCCCGAAGTGCCGTGCCATTCAAGCTGCTGGGCATGCGCAGTGACATCGCCCGGTTATTGCAGGGGTTCGACGCGCTGGTGCTCCCCTCTCGCTCCGAGGCACTTCCCATTGCCCTGCTGGAAGGCATGGCGAGCCGCCGACCCATTATTGCCACCTCGGTGGGCGAGATGCCACACATTGTACAGGCCGGTGCGGGCCTGGTGGTACCACCACAGAACCCCGCCGCTCTGGCGAAGGCCATTGTTGAAATGGTACAACAACACGAACGCCGTGCTGCGTTTGGCAGCACGGCGTCGGCAATTGCAGAAGAGCGGTTTGGCATTACCGCCATGGTCGATTCCTACATCCAAGCGTACCACGACCTGCTGAACCGTTAGCGCGCCCACTACGCCAATGGCCGGGACTTACTCAGCTCAGCTGCGGGGAGACGCCGGCATTACGGCATCCACCGCCGGAATGAGGCGGGCGGCCACCGACATGGCCACCGAATCCGCTCGCTGCACCACGGCCTCGTCGCCCTGGGCAATGTCTTTGGGGGTGCTCAGCGGTACCACAATGCGCACCAGCGCTTCTTCCGTACGTCCGTACGACGCCGCATCGCGCAGCAAGTCCCACTTGACCTTGTACTCGTTCGATTCAATACGACCGCGCCCCTGATACCAGTAATACACCAGCGCCCGGCTCCCCTTGTTGGCGAGCATGACACGGTTCATGGTTTCCCCGGCGCGACCGGAGGGCGCCGCTACCGGCGCCGTGTTGAGAATCTCCCAGCCGGCGCCCGGCAGGCAGTTCTTGGGCGAGTGAATGGACTTGCCCTGCACCTGACGGTCGTAATATCCCACGTACGCCGTAAAGAGCGCACTCGAATCCATCTCATACGAGCGCAGCATGTAGTCGGACATGCCGGCCACACGGCGCTCTTCGTCGGCCACCACGATATCGCGCGCGGTATAGCCGGGAATGTCCATGGACACGTTGTTCATGGGCGCCTTGGATTCCACCGCGTACTGCTCGCGCATGCCCGATACGAGCAGTACACCCAGCCCGAGCGCCGCTGTTGGCACAAACACCGAGATGCGCATTCAGAGAGCTCCTGTAGCCGTTGGACGCCGCAGCACCAGCCGTTCACCCTGTCCTAGTAACCATGCGGCAATCGACGTGAAAAAGAACGCCGCCCCAAACATCAGCATCCCTTCACTGGTGTGCATGAAACCCTGACCCATTTCCGGGCTTACGAACAGCACCAGGAAGCCCGTGAGGAATACCCGGAACCCGTTGATCAGAATGGCAATGGGAATGGCGATGAGCACCAGCAGCACCCGTGTAGGCCACTTCTCCAGAAACATCGCGCCCAGCAGCACGCCGAGGCTGAGCAACGCGGTCAGTGACCGCAACCCACTGCACGCTTCAGCCACGAACAGCTCCTGGCCGGGAATGCGAATCACGTTGCCGCTCATCATGACCGGAATCTCCCGCCATTCCAACAGCGATGCCCCAATCTTGGAGGCCGTAAACTGCAGCGGCAGCGCCACCGTGTTCAGAATGACTTCCGGAATGGGGATGCTGAGCGACACCAGCGTAAACGGCAGCCACCAATGCAACAGCTGCTTGAAGCCGGCGTGCCACACCACCAGGCCACCCAGCGCCATGACCATGCTACCGCGCATCACGAACAGCTCGGCCGCCAAATCAGCGGCGTAGCGGAACAGCACCGCCGCGACAATCATGGAAATGCCCAACGCCCTGTTGGGTGAGGTGTTCTTGGCCGAGCCACTCTTGTAGGCAAACCACAACGACAACGGAGCCAGCAGCAGCCCGTGCCCTGAATTGGGGTCGTTCCACCAGGCGTCCAGCAACAGGTTGAACGGCTTGGCAAAGAGCAGCGCAAACATGACCGCCGTAAGCACATGCGCCGCCAGCTCGGCGGGGGCCAGCGCCTTGGCGTTCGCCACCAAGGCGCGCAGGTCCCGCAGCACCTCGTCCAGCGCCGAGGGCGCGCTGGGTGAGCTGCTGGAGGCGGGGGCAGTCGTGGCGGGACTCGTCACGGGGTACTCGGCAAAAGGGGCATACTTGGGAGCTTACGCATTTTTTGAGTCTTCATGCAGGGACGCCCAACGTGAGCGCCCTGTCACAGTGCCGGAAAGCTACCGTACCCCGTGGTTGGGTCAGGTAGCCACCAACGTGGCGGTAAAACGCGGGTCGTTTACGGTATGACCGGCCCGGGTGGCGTAATCGGCCAACTGGTCGGGGAGTACCTTCCCTACCCCGAAGTAGACACTTTCGGGGCGCCAGAAGTACCACCCGCTCACGCTGGCCGCCGGATACATGGAAAAACTCTCGGTGAGGGTCATCCCGGTCCGGTCTTCGACCTCTGCTACAGCAAAGAGAGTGCCCTTCTCCCGGTGGTCCGGGCAGGCCGGGTACCCCGGTGCCGGGCGAATGCCCTGGTACGTCTCCTTGATGAGGCTGTCGTTGTCCAACTGCTCCCCGGTGGCATACCCCCAGAACTCCGTCCGAACCCGTTGGTGCAGCCGCTCGGCAAACGCCTCGGCAAGCCGGTCGGCCAGCGCCTTGGCCATAATGCTGCCGTAGTCGTCGTGCGCCGCCTCAAACTCCGCCACCAGGCTTTCCAACCCGTGGCCGGTGGTCACCGCAAAGGCGCCCATATAGTCGAGCACGCCACTGTCACGCGGGGCGACAAAGTCGGCCAGGCAATGATTCGGACGACCGTCACCCTTCTTGTCGAGCTGCTGCCGCAGCATGTGTAGCGTTGCTGCAACAGTCTCGCGGCTGTCGTCGGTATACAACACGATGTCGTCGCCCACCGCGTTGGCCGGCCAGAAGCCAAAGGCGGCCCGGGCCTCTATGCGCTTCTCGCGCTGCATACGCCCCAGCAGCTCCTGCGCGTCGGCAAAAAGGCTGCGCGCAGTGGCCCCCACCACCGGGTCTTCCAAAATGGCGGGGTAATGCCCCGCCAGCTCCCAGGTCTGGAAGAACGGCGTCCAGTCGATGTACGGCACCAGGTCTTCCAGCGGATACGGCGCCAGCGTGCGCGGGCCGGTAAAGGTGGGCACCGGCACCGGCACACTGAGGTCAATTTTTGCCTTGTTGGCGCGTGCGGCTTCAATTGGAATGAGACGCTCCGCCCCCCCACGTGCCGCCCGCGCCTCACGAATGTTGGCGTATTCGGCGCGCACGCCCTCCACATACGCGCCCCGGCGTTCGTCGGATAGCAGACTGCTGGTAACGCCCACCGCGCGCGAGGCATCGAGCACGTGCACCACTGGGCCGCTGTATACCGGCTCAATCTTGAGGGCGGTGTGGGCCTTGCTGGTGGTGGCGCCGCCAATGAGCAGCGGAATGGTGAAGCCCTGTCGCTCCATTTCACTGGCCACAAAGCTCATCTCTTCGAGGCTGGGCGTAATGAGGCCGCTCAGGCCAATCACGTCGGCGTTCACCTCACGGGCCTTATCCAGAATGGCCGCGCACGACTGCATGACGCCCATGTCCACCACTTCGTAGCCGTTACACTGCAGCACTACGCCCACGATGTTCTTGCCAATGTCGTGTACGTCGCCCTTTACCGTGGCCATGAGCACACGCCCCACCGGCTTGGTATCGGCGGTCTTGAGTGCCTCAATGAACGGAATGAGATGCGCCACGGCCTTTTTCATGACGCGCGCACTCTTCACCACCTGCGGCAGGAACAGCTTGCCGGCGCCAAAGAGGTCACCCACCACGTTCATGCCACGCATGAGCGGCCCTTCAATGACCTCAATGGGGTGGTTCACCGTGGCCCGCGCCTCTTCGGTGTCTTCCACCACGAAGGCGTCAATGCCGTGCACCAGTGCGTGTGTGAGCCGTTCGTCTACCGGGAGCCGGCGCCACGCCACGTCTTCTACCGCCTTGGCGCGCCCCTTTACCTGGTCGGCCACGTCCATGAGCCGTTCGGTGGCATCGGGGCGGCGGTTGAGCACCAAGTCTTCCACCCGCTCGCGCAGGTCGGCAGGAATGTCTTCGTACGGGACCAGCTGGCCGGCGTTCACAATGCCCATATCCATACCAGCCTTCACGGCATGGTACAGGAACACGGCGTGAATGGCTTCGCGCAGCGGGTTGTTGCCGCGGAAGGAGAAGCTCACGTTGCTTACACCACCGCTGATCTTTGCGTACGGAAGCGTGGCCTTTATTTGCCGAGTGGCTTCAAAGAAGGCGTTGGCATAGTCGGCGTGTTCTTCAATGCCGGTGCCAATGGCAAAAATATTGGGGTCAAAAATGATGTCCTGCGGCGGGAAGCCCACCCGCTGCGTGAGCAGGTGGTAGGCGCGTGTACAGATCTCCACTTTGCGCGCTACCGTGTCGGCCTGCCCCTGCTCGTCAAAGGCCATCACAATCACCGCCGCCCCATACTGCCGCACCAGCCGGGCCTGCCGCAGGAACTCCCCTTCGCCTTCCTTGAGCGATATGGAGTTCACAATGCCCTTGCCCTGCAGGCACTTGAGCCCCGCCTCAATGACGCTCCACTTGCTGGAGTCCACCATGATGGGCACGCGCGAGATATCGGGCTCGCTGGCCACCAGGTTCAAAAAGGTGACCATGGCGTGTTGGGCGTCGAGCAGCCCCTCGTCCATGTTCACGTCAATAATCTGGGCGCCGCTCTCCACCTGCTGGCGGGCTACCACCAGCGCCTCGCTGTAGTTGCCCTCCAGAATGAGCTTGGCGAAGCGCGCCGAACCGGTCACGTTGGTGCGCTCACCCACATTCACGAAGTTCGTGGTGGGGCCTACGGTAAACGGCTCGAGGCCGCTGAGGCGCAGCAGCGGGTCTACGGTGGGAATGACTCGGGGGTCTACGCCCTCCACGGCCCGGGCAATGGCGCCAATATGCTCGGGGGTGGTGCCGCAGCAGCCGCCCACGATGTTCAGCAGTCCACTGCGCGCCCACTCGGCAATGTGCTCGGCCATCATCTCCGGCGACTCGTCGTAGCCCCCGAAGGCGTTGGGGAGCCCGGCGTTGGGATGGGCGCTGATGTGGCAGTCGGCAATGCGGCTGAGCTCCTGCACATAGCCGCGCAGCTGGGCCGCGCCGAGGGCGCAGTTGAGGCCAATGGAGACCGGGCGCACATGGGCCATGGAGGCCCAGAACGCCTCGGCCGTCTGCCCCGAGAGGGTGCGGCCGGAGGCGTCGGTAATGGTGCCCGAAATCATGACCGGGAACCGGGCGCCCGTTTGTTCGAAGTACGTCTCGACCGCGAACAGCGCCGCCTTGGCGTTCAGCGTATCGAAGATCGTTTCTACCATGAGAATGTCGGCGCCACCGTCTACGAGGCCCCGGGTGGCCTCGAGGTAGGCGTTGACCAGTTCGTCAAAGGTCACATTGCGGGCGCCCGGGTTCTCCACTTCGGGGGAGATGGAGGCGGTGCGGTTGGTGGGGCCCAGTACGCCGGCCACCCAGCGGGGGCGGGCGGGGTTCTGGGCCTCAAACTCGTCGCACACCCGGCGGGCGAGGGCGGCCCCGGCCACGTTGAGCTCGTAGGAGAGCGCCTCCATGCCGTAGTCGGCCATGGAGATGGCGTTGGCATTGAAGGTGTTGGTTTCCAGGATGTCGGCCCCGGCCGCCAGGTACTCCCGGTGCACGCCGGCCACGAGCTCCGGTTGCGTGAGGACGAGGAGATCGTTGTTGCCTTTGAGATCCCGGTGCCAATCGGCAAAGCGAGTGCCCCGGTAGTCGGCCTCGGTAAGGCGGTGGCGCTGGAGCATGGTGCCCATGGCGCCGTCGAGGACGAGGATGCGGGTGGCGAGGGCGGCGGAAAGCTGTGCCGCGCGCGCGTGATTGGTCAGTACGTCAGAGGCGGTATTCGACATATCTTGAAAGCTATCTATGACTACCGTTTCTGAGCAGCACATTGCCGCGAATTCCCTGGCCGAGGATTCCCCTCGCGCCGCCTTACTCACGCGCCTGCTCGACCCGGAGCAGGTGGTGATGTTTGATGGCGCCATGGGCACCATGCTGTACGCCAGGGGCGTATTCATCAATCAGTGCTACGACGAACTGGTACTGCGCAGTCCGGACCTGGTGCGTGAAGTGCACGCCGCGTACGTGAAGGCGGGTGCCGAGGTGGTGGAGACCAACACCTTTGGCGCCAACCGCACCAAGCTGGCGCAGTACGGGTTAGAGGGGCAGGTGGTGGCCATCAACCAGCGTGCGGCGCAGGTGGCGCGCGAGGCGGCTGGCGAGGCGCGGCTGGTAGCGGGCGCGGTGGGTCCGCTGGGCGTACGGCTAGAACCCTATGGCCCTACCAGCCGTGATGAGGCGCGTGGGCTATTCCGTGAGCAGATGCAGGCGCTGGCCAGCGGCGGTGCCGATTGTTTTGTGCTGGAGACGTTCGCCGACCTCGATGAGCTGGAACAGGCCGTGCTGGCCGCGCGCGAGGTGAACGCCGCCATGCCGGTGATTGCGCAGGCCACCGTAGGGCCGGAACTACGTACGGCCTTTGGCGCCACACCGGAAGACGTGGCGCGGGTGCTGGACAAGTGGGGCGTGGACGTGATCGGGCTGAACTGCTCAGTGGGTCCGCAAACCATTTTGGAGGCCATTGAACGCATGGCCGCGGTGACCCACAAGAAGCTCAGCGCCCAGCCCAACGCCGGTATGCCGCGCGATGTGGGCGGGCGCACCATGTACATGGCCAGCCCGGAGTACATGGCGTCGTACGCGCGCCACCTCATTCAGGCGGGAGCCAAGATCATTGGCGGCTGCTGCGGTACCACCCCTGAGCATGTGAAGGCCATGGTGGAGGGGGTGCGCCCACTGTCACCGCGCACACGCGTGCAGGTGGGGGCAACGCGCGAAGCGGAGGTGAGCGGCGAACCGGACAAGAGCCGCGAGCCGGTACCTCTCGCGCAGCGCTCACGCTTTGGCGCCAAGCTGGCGGCCGGGCAGTTCGTAACCAGCGTGGAGATTGTTCCGCCGCGTGGGGTGGACACTGTAAAGCTGGAGCATGACGCAGCTGCACTGGCCAAAGCGGGCGTGGACGCCATCAACGTGCCCGACGGACCACGGGCGCAGAGCCGTATGGGGGCCATTGCCACCAGTCTCATTATTGAGCGGCATGGCATTGAGGCGGTTACCCACTACGCCTGTCGTGACCGCAACTTGCTGGGGATGCTGAGCGACCTGCTGGGCGCGTCGGCGCTGGGGCTGCGCAACCTGCTGCTGGTAACTGGTGACCCGCCCAAGATGGGGCCGTATCCTGATGCCACGGCGGTCTTTGACATTGACGCCATTGGGCTCACGAACCTGGTGCGGAACCTCAACCGCGGCATGGACCCGGGAAACAACCCCATTGGCGACCCGACGCGCTTTGTAATTGGCGTGGGGGTTAACCCGGTGGCCATTGATCCGGCGCATGAGCTCAAGCGATTCCACTGGAAGGTGGAGGCGGGGGCGGAGTACGCCATTACCCAGCCCGTTTTTGACCCGGCGCAGCTGGAGTCATTCCTGGAAAGCATTCACGATGTGCGTATTCCCGTGGTGGCGGGCATTTGGCCGCTGGTGAGCGCGCGCAACGCGGAGTTCCTTGCCAACGAAGTGCCGGGGGTGACAGTGCCTCAGGAGATTCTGGATCGTATGCGCCGGGCCAACGAGAAGAGCAAGGAGCATGCGCTCGCCGAGGGAATTGCGATTGCCCGTGAGGCGCTGGATCGTGTGCGCGGATCAGTGCAAGGCGTACAGGTGAGCGCGCCGTTCGGGAAGATCGAATACGCACTCGAAGTATTCGGTTAATGTCCAGCTAATGACACATCGACCGTCGGTGCTGATAACAGACTCCAATCTTCGAACGGCACTGTATACGATTCGAAGTCTTGGTCGCAGCGGCTATCGCGTGATTGCGATGTCTCCTTCAAGCGCGCGCGAAGATGACCTCGGCGGCTGTTCTCGGTACCTTGCCGAACGCATCGTTTGTCCGAGCGTAGTTACAGACCCCGAGGCATTTACTGAGGTGCTTATTCGTGAGGCAAGGCGGGCAGATGTAATATTCCCAATTGGAATGCACTCGATTCGTGTAGTCGCGGCACACCTCCCGGAGTTTGCGTCCGCTAAAACACTGCTCCCTGACCTGAAAACGATTGACCGGGCAGACTATGCACAGCAGTTGCTTCCTTTTGCTGCTTCGATAGGGATTCCCCAGCCACTTCAGTACAATTTTGAGGATCTAACGGGGGCACGAGCTGGTGCGGAGGTTGTTCGCTATCCCGTTATCGTAAAGGCTGGTATAGAAGGCGCGATCGCTCCAAGTGCCCGCTACCGGATCGTCGACAATATGTCAGACTTCGTGAGTGCATTCGAAACGATTGCGCAAATCAGCCCACGACCAATCGTGCAAGAAATCGTATCGGGTCGTGTGTATGGCTACGAGGCGTTGTATCAGGGAGGGCGGATGGTTCGTCAATTCTGTCACCGCCGATTACGTCAGTATCCTCTCAAAGGGGGGCCAAGCACCTATTGCGAAAGCGTAAGGCACCCAGAAGTCATCCGTTTGGGGCGAACACTGTTGGATGCGTTAGCGTGGGACGGACTGGCGATGGTGGAGTTTATGGTCGATGAATCCACCGGCGCGATCAATTTGATGGAGATTAATCCGCGACCATGGGGGTCCATGGCCCTTCCAATCGTTGCCGGTATCGATTTCCCTGTATTGTGGGTTCGGGCGGCGATGGGTGAGTTTCTAGAGCAGGTCGAGGAGTTCCCCGCCGGCGTGCGCATGCGGTTGCTCATGAATGATCTCCAGGCCGTCGCCAGTCTTGTCCCAGGTGAATCGTCATGGGCCAATCGTTTCGCGCTCCTTGCAAGCGTCTGTGACCCTCGTGTGCATGACGGGATCCTCTCGTGGAGTGACCCCGTACCCTCATGGCAGTATGTCGTAAAGGCTCTACGACGCGTTGGGCGCTCCTGATGATCAAGGTCGATCTCCATCTCCATACCAGCTGTTCGTACGATTCGGTGCTTCCCCCACGTAGACTCGTAGAACTTGCGCTGCGCAATGACTTCGATGTTATCGCGGTTACGGATCACGATACGATTCTGGGCGCGCTCAGAACGAGAGACGCGGCAAAGGGGCGCATTCCCGTTATCGTCGGAAGCGAGGTCAAGTCGACAGGCGGAGACATCATCGGACTGTTCCTTACCCAAGAGATCAATTCGCGAGAGCCACTCGACGTAATCAATGAGATAGAATCTCAGGGTGGGATCGCCGTACTTCCCCACCCATTGCAAGGGCACCGCAACTTGCCAAAGGAGTGTCTAGGGCGTTTCTCCGCGTATGAGGCCATTAACGGACGCTCGGGTTTATTCAGCCCGGAGACAGCATCGGGTTATGGACTCCCCTGGGGAAAGCTATCTGGCGCCACTGCACTCGGCGGTAGCGATACCCATCTCGCCAATGACTTTGGTCGGGTCTGGTCGCTTATGGATGCTGAACCCACGGAGGAGGCCGTTAGGGACGCCCTTAGTGCGGGACGCTCGCAGGCAATGGGGAAGGTAGGCCCCCGGCGGAACTTCCTGATAAGTCAGGGCATAAAGGCCATTAAGACCCGTGATGTTGGGTTGATGTTCAGGGGTGTGCGGCGTGTGCTAGCCGGGAGACTTCGCTGATGTCTCACCCCATTCGAGTGGTGGCTTTGATTGAATCCGACTTCGTTACGGGGCCAGCAAAGAACCTTATAGAATTTGCCAAACGGGCGAGAGTTCGCACTCGTCCTATAGAGCTGACCATCGTTACCTATATCCGTGGAAAAAATCAGACTGGGAATGCCTTTACGGCAGCCGTTGAAACGGCCGGGATTCCACTTTTTATTCTGAAGGAGTCGCGTCGATACGATCGGTCCGTAATTCCGCAATTACGGGCTGTCCTCAAGACCGTTGGGCCAGACCTCGTCCAAACACACAATTCTAAATCGCACTTTCTTTCCAGAATCAGTGGAGTCGCAGCGAAGTATCCGTGGATTGCCTTCCATCACGGGTATACTACCACTGATTTCAAGATGCGTGTGTATCACCAGTTGGATCGCTGGAGTTTGCGGGGGGCACGGCACTTGGTGACAGTATGCGAGCCGTTCCGTGAGCACTTGGCAACCTTTGGGATTGACCCTGCTATTATCACCGTGCGTCACAATGCCGTTGACCCGTTTATTTCGGCGGCCGATGAATTGGTGGAGAAGGTTCGGCAATTTGCGGCATGGAAACCCGGAAATCTTATTGCCGTAAGCATTGGCCGTCTCTCTCGTGAAAAGGGCCACCAAACGTTGATCGATGCTGTGAAATGCCTTCCAGCAGAAGTACGAAGCCAGTTGACTTTAATCCTTGTAGGAGATGGACCGGAACGAGAGGCAATTAAGACCTCGATTGGAAACGCAAGTCTTGAGGGCGTCGTCTACCTCGCAGGGCATCAAGACTTTACGCAACCATACCTGTCAGCAGCTGACTTCCTTGTGTTACCCTCAAACTCCGAAGGTTCGCCAAACGTGCTTTTGGAAGGCATGGCCGCAGGTCTGCCATGTATTGCTACGAAAGTTGGCGGAGTGCCAGAATTAACCACCGACATGGAAGACGCCTTGCTGATTCCACCAGGCAACGCCCAGGCCATGTCGCTCGCGATCGAGAAAATCATGGGTGATCAGGTGCTTCGTAGCGCCCTAGGGAGTGCGGCCCATGAAAGAAGCCGGACATTCAACCGTGAGCATTACGTTGACGAACTCAGCGTGATGTATGAGCAGATCTTTGAGCAGTATTGCTCCTGTACTGGTCATTAGCAGTTGATGCCAGAGATTTCTGTCGTGGTCCCTTTGTATAACAAGGCAGCGTATATAGACCGCTGCCTAACTTCTATTTTGGGACAAACCGGTGTGAATTTTGAGGTGCTCGTTGTAGATGATGGCTCGTCAGATAACGGAGCCTCTCTTGTCCTTGAGCATCGGGATCCTCGAATACGCCTGATTCGACAGGAGAATGCGGGGCCTGGTCGGGCCAGAAATAGGGGGGCAGAGGAAGCGCGAGCGCCGTATCTCGCTTTTCTCGACGCTGATGACGTATGGCATTCTAACTTTCTCTCTGAGAGCTTGGCTTTCGTGCGCGTGCATCCTACTGTTGCGGCGCTCACTTGGGGGCTGCAACTTGAGCCGCGTGGAGTTACTACTGAGCGACAATGGAAGGGCAGTGGTATTCCTGAAGGACCCTTTCGGGCCGGTCCAAATACCAGTGCCGCCGTAATCGTGAGTATGCTCACCGTTATGCTGCCGTCGTGCACCGTACATGAACGTCGTTCATTCCTTGCGGCAGGTGGATTCTACGATAAGAATCGATGCCTGTTTTCGGAAGATGCCTATCTCTACCTAAGGCTCCTCATGCAGCATTCAGTGGCGTTTCAGCCACGACCGCTCGCTATACGGTATGAGGATGCGTCCGAGCTTGCTGTGCAACGCGATGGCATGCGGCAGGTGGAACCATTCCTGTTGGACCCTGAAAGTATCTACCGCGATACGCCGGTGCCAATGCGGCATCTGTTGGGTGCTGTTTTGACCCGTCGGGCGCTGAAGACGGCAACGGTCTGTGGCTATTGGGGCAAGTCTGCAATGGCGCGTATGCTGGTCAAGCGATTCATGCAGCCTCAAGACATCATCGCTCGATATGGCATTTCAGCCTTGATGTCATGCGTAGGAGTCACGGCAATTTTGGGCTGGACACATCGAAACGTGCTGCAGTCGTTGCTCCCAAGCGGCGAGCGTGTTTGATGGAGAGAGCTGATGTCCTCTGATACGCCTCTTGTCAGCGTCATTATTCCGTTTCGGAACGATGAGGCTACGATTATTTCCGCGCTCGACTCGGTATTTCAGCAAACTTGGCCCGCTGTTGAGGTTTTGCTTTGCGATGACCGGTCAGACGATCGCTCAGTGGAATTGGTTAGGGAGCGGCTTTCGCAGAACAATCGACATGAGACCCAACTATTGTTGGCCGTTGGGGCGGGAGCGGCTGCTGCTCGAAATACGGCAATTAAAGCCATGCGCGGAGACTATGCTGCATTCCTTGATGCTGATGATCTGTGGTTCCCGCAAAAGTTAGAGCGGTGTATGGCCGAGTTGCTGTCGAGGGAGGTTCAGGTCGTCGGTCATGCCGAAGAATGGCGTCGTGAAGGGCATCCCGTTAAGGTAGTGCGCTATCGTCAGCTGCTAAGCCCGGATGTGCCATTGCCATTGAGCGTGTACCGCCAAAATCCCTTTTCGACGTCGGCCATTGTCGTCCGACGGGAGGCGCTCATGGCCGCAGGATCATTCGACGAAAAGCTGCCAAGCGCCGAAGACTATGACTATTGGCTCCGCCTCGTGCTGGTGCCTGGAGTCCGTGTGTCCATCCTCGATGATGTGCTCGGCGTATACACCCTTCGCGAAGGAAGCGAGAGCTCACGGGTACACGCCAGACACGAGGCCATGCTGACCATTGGGGCACGGTACGCGGCAATTGTCGCCGCCGGAAGGCTATTGCCGAAGTTGGAGCATTGGCGATATCGGTCCCGCGTTCGACTCTCGTCGGGGGTGCGATTTTTTGCGTCGGGGAAAAGAGTGCGGGGCTTGGGACTCGTTGCAGTAGCCTTGTTGCTGTGGCCTTTCCGAGGCGATGTGGTGCGACATCTGCTTGCTAGGTGGCGCAGCGCATGAGCACTTCCTCGTTCGTCCATGCCTTCACGGTAGACGTGGAGGAGTATTTTCACGTCAATGCGTTCGAACCGTTCATTGATCGCTCGGCGTGGGAGACCTTCCCCACTCGAGTCGGAATTGGGATGGATCTGTTGTTGGATATGCTCGCGCGTCACAACGCCACAGCGACCTTTTTTGTGCTGGGGTGGGTGGCCGAACGTCAACCGGCCATTTTGAAGCGCATTGTGGACGGTGGGCACGAGGTTGCCTCGCACGGTTATTGGCACCGCCGTGTGGTAACGGAAACCCCACAGGCGTTTGCCCTGGATGTACGTCGCGCGCGCGACGTCATTGAGCAGATCACTGGAAAGGCCGTTCAGGGCTACCGCGCGCCGAGCTTCTCCATCATTCGGGCCAGTGAATGGGCACTCGATATTTTGGCAGAGACCGGGCATCTCTACGATTCCAGCCAGTTTCCCATTCGGCGGCCGGGCTACGGTTCACCGCATGTGGCCCTCAATGCCCATCTCGTAAATACGGCGTCGGGCCCTCTCATGGAGGTACCGTTAACGGTGTGGGAGCTGTTGGGCATGCGACTCCCGGCCTCTGGCGGCGGGTGGTTTCGGCAATTTCCCGAGTGGGTCACGCTGGCGGCCTTTCGCCATTGTGCGGCCAACGGAAGAGCGGGGAACTTCTACATCCACCCTTGGGAGCTGGACGCGCAGCAGCCCAGGCAACCGGTTTCGCTTGTGACCAGCGTGCGACATTACCGTGGCATTGAGGAAACGCCTGCGCGACTGGAGCGCCTGCTTGGCGCACTCCAATTCCGCAGTATCTGCGAAGTACACAATGCGCTGTTGTCGCAGGTGATGGGAGCGCCGCGGCATGTCTGATAGCCTCACGGTCTCGGTAGCCGGAGTTGCGCCTCAGGATTGGGATGCCTTCATTCACAGCGCTCCCGACGCCAGTCACGCCCACCGGGCGGGTTGGGGTGCCGTGTTCAGGGAGGTCTTTGGCCACGAGACGCAGTACTGGACGGTGCGCGATGCCGACGGCGGCATCGTCGCGGCCTTGCCCATTACCCTTGTGCGCAGCGCCCTTTTTGGGCGGCATGCCGTATCTGTGCCGTTCCTCACCTATGGCGGCCCGGTGGGAAGTACGGTTGGGCAGGCGCTCCTGGTTGAGCGTGCCGCGGCGCAGCTGGCCAAAGAGGGGTACCCCTCCGTGCAGCTCCGTTGTCGAAGAGAAGGCACGCTGCCGTATGTGCCGCACTTTGGGAAAGTCCTGGTCTTGCTGCCTTTACAGCCAGCTCCCGAATTACAGATGAAAGCGTTCCCGGCCAAACTGCGCAGTCAGCTGCGGCGGGCGGCCAAGGAAGGCGCAACGGCTGGTATTGGGTTGGATCGTGTGGATGCGTTCCACGCTGTCTTCGCGGAGCATATGCGAGACCTTGGCACCCCTGCCATGCCACGCCGCTTTTTCGCGGCGGTTGCCCGCACCTTTCCTGAAGAGACGCTGGTGGCCACGGTGGAGCACGAAGGGCTGCCTATTGCCGCCGGGTTTGGTTTCCTGTGGCGCAACGAATTCGAAATCACGTGGGCGTCCTCACTCATGCGATACAAACGCATGGCGCCCAACATGATGCTGTACTGGACGCTGATGGAGTACTGTATCGGGGCTGGCGTACAGATTTTCAATTTTGGCCGTTCAACACCGGAAAGCGGACCGCATCAGTTCAAGCGCCAATGGACGGATGTGGAAGAGCCACTGCCGTGGTACGAGGTGGGCAATTCCTCTGCGGTGGCGCGCCCCCAAAAGGAGTCGCGGCATTTTCAGCTGGCGGCACGTTTGTGGCAAAAACTGCCATTGCCCGTAGCAACGGCGCTTGGGCCGCGTATTGTCCGCGGTATTCCGTAAGCACGTCACTATGCAATTCCCCTGGAGAGCGCTGCCGCCCGCATTTACGCAGGCTCCCGTTTCCGCATTGCTGGGCCTCCTCATTGGCCCGAAGCAACACGCGCACGCCACTTCGGCCTTACCGCAATTACTGTTGCCGCTGCTGGGGGCCAGTCAGGCGGTCTTGTGTGACTCCGGAACATCTGCACTCCGTATTGCGCTGCAGAGCACCGGCCGCGTAGGGGCGGTGGCCATGCCCGGCTTTGGCTGCTTTGATCTTGCTACGGCGGCCATTGGAGCGGGGGTTGCGGTCTGCCTGTATGACATCGACCCTAACACGCTGGCGCCAGATCTGGACTCACTGGAAAGTGTACTCCAAAATGGCGCAAGTACCGTTGTTGCGGCCTCCCTATTTGGCTACGCACCACCAATGCCGGCCATTCGAGCACTGTGCGACCGCTACGGTGCCTTCCTTATTGAGGATATCGCCCAAGGGGCCGGGGCCAGCGTCAATGACATGGTGTTGGGTTCCTGGGGCGATGCGGCCGTGTTGAGCTTTGGGCGAGGTAAGGGAACCGGCGGCGCGGGTGGTGGAGCGGTGGTATTCCGCCAGCCAGTGCATGCCGACAGATATCCGGCGTTGGGAGTGGTGCCCAGCGCAAGAACCGGGTTGGCCGCCTTGGTGGCCCAGCAAGTCCTCAGTCATCCTATGCTCTTCCGTCTTCCGAGCCTCCTGCCGTGGTTGCAGCTGGGGGCCACGGTATATCACGAGCCGTGGCCGCCCACAGGAATTACCGAGGCACAGGCTTGGCTCGCCGAGCAGAGCCTTGAACAGCAAGCCAGATTAACAGCCCAACGGCGGGCAGTCGCCAGCGACATCTTCCGCGCACTGAAAATGTCAGGGAATGAAGAGCAGGCCATTCGCGTGTTGCCGGGAGCTCAACCGGGATATCTGCGATTTGCCCTGCATCTGGAAAGTGAAGGAGTAGAGCAGCTGTGGGCATGGGGGTGTCGGCGTTCGTACCCGGTCGCGCTCTCTCAATTGCCCCCCTTACTGCCCAGCATTACCGGACAGCCCGCCATTCCGGGTGCGCTTGAGGCCGTAAGGTCAATTGCTACTCTGCCAACACATCGCCACGTTTCCCCGGCTGATTTGAAACGTCTGGAGAAGGTGTTGAGTCGCCCCCTTCGCCTTTTCTCGTGATGCAGGTGTTTGCGTGATGGGTATGCCCCCGGCCAAAGATGTACTGCTCGGCAGCACGAAGGTCGACGAACGGCAACTCGCCCGAGAGGAAGAGTTCTTCCGGCGGTTGAAACTGCAGAACGGGACGTATAAAACGACGGCGCGCAATCGTATGCCGGAGCTCGATCTTGCCTGTGCTGAACTGCTGCGTGGTACAGTCGGCGTGCGCATTCTGGATATGGGAGTGTCGTCGGGGGTGACCACGGCAGACCTGCTGCAGGTGATGGCCCAATACACCGACATTGGTGAAATGGTCGCTGCCGACCTGACCGCCCACGCTAGCCTTCGGCAACTGGGCGCTTTGGGCGTGCTCTACGACGAATCGGGGTATGTGCTGCAGGTTGCCGTGGGAGGCAATGCCCGTGGCCGACCGCATGATGCTGGGAAGTCCGTGCAAAGCCAAAGTGTGGACCTTTGCATGCGGGGGGCGGGCCGTTTGCTGCAGTGGCTGGGGGTGCCGCCTGTGCCGCTGCCCCTGATGTCGGCAAGGCTACGGGGCGCTCACGCCGTTCGCTTTGTGTCGCAAGATGTGTTTGTGCGCAACGCTGGGTGGGAGGGCCACTTTGATCTTGTACGGGTAGCCAACCTGCTGAACAGGGCCTACTTCTCCGAAGCGCAACTGCAGCAGGCGCTCGCCCACGCCATTGAGTACGTGAAGCCGATGGGGTACTTGCTGGTCAATCGAAGTACGGATGATGGATTCAATCACGGAACCATTCTGCAGCGACAGCCGCAGGGCCACCTCAGCGTGGTACAGCGCTTTGGCAGCGGATCAGAGGTCGAGGCACTAATGGTCGCTGCAACAGGCGCCGGAGGTGGAAGCTTCGCCCCCCTTTGATCGGCTTTTAACCGCGCAGTTTGGATGTCGTCACTGATATGGTAACGGCCGGTTGTGGTCTCAGGTTGAACCGGTTGCGAACGAAATGGCGACTACGCGGTGCAACACTGCCAGGCATAACGCCATTGCGTCGGTCACGTACAAGGACCTCAAACCCGATTATCAGACTGGCCAGTAGCATGAACGCCGGACTCAGTGCCGCCGTAATAAATGCGGCCCCTACACCAAAGGTGCACAGTGCCAAAAAGAGCGCCGACCCTGCTGCTGCAACCCGTTTATCGGGGTGAGCCTTTGGTAGGCCAACGCCAGCTGTTCTTCTCGTAAACTGAAGTCCACTGCCCAAGAGTGCTAGCAAGGCGCCAACACCAAAAATCCCAAGTTCGGCCGCGCTTTCCACGTACATGCTGTGCGGGGCGGACCACTTCCATCCACGCTCATAACCATTATCCGCACCCCAGCGCCCTTCGGCAACTTGAAATTGCCCAATCCCAACACCTGTGAGTGGACGCTTAGCAAAGTATACGGCACCGCGCTTCCAAATCTCTTGGCGGCCGGAGATTGCGCTGGTGTTGTAGTCTTCTGAGAGCGCGGTGAGTGTGAGTAGACGATCTCTGTATGATTCAGGTGCAAGAACAATGGCGCCTATGAACGCGGGAATCATAGCTAGCCGCAGCCACGCCGGCGCAAAGCTGCGAGTGGCAAGCACCAGCAACGTGAGCATAGTTGCTACGGCTAGAAAACCCCCGCGGGAACCAGTTTTTACGACAACAAACATCCCACCTAAAAGCGCTACAAGTCCAATGGCACGCCAAGCAAAACTACGATCACGAAGCGTCCAAACGCAGAATGGTAGACAGGTTGCTGTCACTATTGCTAAGTCATTCGGGTCGTACGAGCCGCCGAGACTTACGCGAGCGCCCTCTCCGTCGGAAATGTCAGCACCAAACCCCGCAGCAATTAGTACAAACTCTACCAGAACAACAGCGGTAGCGGTACGAAATAGTCGTTCGAGATCCTCAATCTGCCGGATGCTCAGAACCGTAATCATTACAATTGGAATGCTCGCCAGAAAGAACTGCAGCGAAATTTCGATACTTTCAGTGCGGTAATAGCTGAACGGAACAGATAGCAGAATTGCCGCACTGAAAGCGGCTAATGCTTTGGCAGGTTTTGTCGTCCACGCCGTTGCAATTCGAGGCAGAGGGTTAGACATGGCGAGCGCTAGTGCACCAAGAGCCAGCAGTACTTTGGCAACGGGAAGGGAACCCGTAAATGAAGAGAAGGCCTCGTGCAGTCGCCCTACATTGAAGAGCAAAAATGCAACTGCCACAACACGAAGAAGACTCACGAGGCCAACTCCTGTGAGAATGACGTGCAATTCACTGAAGTAGGTTGCGGTATCCGCAGGACAGAATGTTCTACCGCACAGAAGAAGGCCTCTGCTTGCCTCCTTGCAGAAAACTCATCGGCCTGGGCCAGCGGTTTCGGACGAACTCCGGTCCGAAACGCGGCGATCTTTTCTTGCAACACGCGAGCAATTCCAGACACATCATAAGGAAGCACAATATCGGTTCCCGTTGACTCAAGGAGTTGGCGAGTCGCTGTGCCCTCTGGTTCCATCGCGAGTATCCACGCTGGGAAGTGCAGGTATTCGTACACCTTGCTGGGAATGCAGAGGTGAGCGCCCTGCGGCAGGTTCACAAGCAACGCGGCAGAGGCTAACTCCAAATGAAGATTTACCTTGGGCAGGGATGGCAATACCTGAACATATTGTGAGACCCCTGCCAAATCGGCAAGATGTGTAAGCGGGACACTTCCAAATGAATCCACCTCGCCAATGAACTTTAGCTGAAAGTCCGTTGGCTGAAGTTCGAGAGTTTTTACGACCTCCGCAACCGCCGCCAAAAGGGGCCGCGGGTCCCGATCAAGGTAAATGGCGCCAGCATAAGCAGCCACGAACGTCTGCTGAGAATGCCTCGGAAGTACAGGGTCGCCATTGTAGCCATTCCGTACCGTAATGAAATCCGTGTTAGGATAAGAACCACGCATCACTTTTTCGGCCAGTGCGGTATTCATGGCGACAAGAGACGCTGCCGAAATTACGCGCCGTTCCAATCGGCCAGCTAGAATTAACGCAAGTGGAGAGGCCGTATTCTCCTGCATCATATCGATCTGGGCCCACGGATCGCGGAAGTCGACTATAAGCGGCAGGCCGGCCTTTGAAGCAACACGCCTAGCAATCTCAGCCGCAAAGTGCGGCGGCCCCGATGCGATTACTACATCGTATCTGTTCGTCTCAACCAGTGCTCTCGCGGCACGTTCGGCGCGTCGACCCCATGGCAGAATTCCGGTGTAGTACTGGTACGCATAGATGGTGCGCCGAAGGCAGTCCAATGAGAGTTCCCAGCGGATATCCTCACGCCTAACAATTTGCTCGCCGACGGAATTCGAAATGGCAACTCCATCCCTCCCTTGCTCGCCATTCCGGCCAAAGTTGTCGCGAAGCTTCAGTCGAATCAGATGTACAAATCTTCTGACCTGGCTGAACCAGTGATCAGGGTGTGGCACACCAAACACCCGGACCCCTTTGGCGAACTCGTGCTCGGAGGTATCCAGGCAGAAAGAAACAACATCGAATTCCCATCCTCGCTCGCCAGCAAGTTCCGTAAAGTCGGCCCATCGCTGTGCGCCAGCCGTGCGGGCGGGTGGGAAGTGGTAACTGATCAGCAGTGCTCTAAGCACTGAATAGCTCCTGAAGAGATCACAAAATATGGACGATCTGTAGACGACCCGGCAACCTTGTTCTGTACTTGTGAAGTAGTTTATTGCTTATCGAAGGGCGGTCTCGCGAAAAATAAGCTCCTAATCGTGCCTCGAGTGCTCAGGAACACCAGGGTTTACCTTGAAGTTGAACTTCACCCGCTTCAGTAGAGCCATTGAGGTTGGGTTTTTAAGCGGCGATGGGTTGGCCGGCGTGCGCCTGCTCAAAGGCTAGCGGGGACCGCTGGCCAAGTGCGGAGTGCCGCCGGTGCGGGTTGTACCACCCTTCGATGTAGCGGAAGAGCGTGATTCGGGCTTCGGTGTGCGTGGCAAAACGATGTCTCGCGAGGCACTCGACTTCTAGTGTGGCGAAGAAGCTCTCGGCCATTGCGTTGTCGTACGCATCGCCATTTGAGCCCATCGATGGCCGCACGCCGAGGAGTTTACAGCGCTGCCCAAACGCAAACGCGCGATATTGCGAGCCTTGATCCGAGTGATGAATCACGTCAGTCGCGCGACGCTGCGTCGCCGCCATATTCAAGGCGTCAAGGACGATGCCGGCATGCAGCGTGTCGCGCATGCACCATCCCACGATGCGCCGACTGAAGACATCGAGCACGACGGCGAGGTACAGAAAACCCGCCATCGTCGGGACGTACGTGATGTCCGCGACCCAGAGCTGGTTCGGCGCGGTCGCGCGAAACGCCCGTTTAACGAGATCGGGGGCCTGGGGTCTCACGCCGTGGCCGCGTCGGCCCACGCCGCTTGGAGATGCCCTGCAGGCCCTCGGCGCGCAGCAGGCGAGCGATACGCTTCTGGCCCACGTGATGGCCGGCGTCGCGCAGATCGCCGAGCAGGCGTGCCGCGCCGTAGGAGCCGTCAGATCGCGCGTGCGCGGCACGAATGACCATGGTCAGTTCGAGGTCCCGCTTCGCCCGACGGGAGAGCGGGCGCTTCCGCCACGCGTAGTAGCCACTTGTCATCACCAATGTGAAATTGCCCAGAATCACCAAGTAGAATTGCACACTTGGGAGCTTTCCTGCGGGGCCCTCCGCGGGCCTCGTGCCGACGCGACCTTGGTCTCTTCCCGTCGGGGAGGAGACTGGTGTACAGCAGGGATACCCTTGTGTTATTACAGCACTTGTTGGAGCAGGGCCTTGGAAAACGGGCCATTGCCAAGCAGTTAGGGGTGAGCCGCCGGACGGTCCATCATTGGATTGCCACCGGCCAGCTCACGCGGGTGGTGCAGACGGAGGCCCCGCGGACGACCGTGCCGCGCCCGCAGAAGTTGGACCGGTTCAAGCCGCTGATTCAGGAGCGCCTGGCCGCCTATCCCGCGCTGTCCGCGCAGCGACTGCTGGCCGAGTGTCGGGCGGCCGGCTACGTGGGCGGGGCGACGCGGCTGCGGGATTATGTGGCCAGCGTACGACCGCGCCCAGAGCCTGAGCCGATTATTCGCTTCGAGACGGCGCCAGGGCTGCAGGCCCAGTTCGATTTTGCCGAAGTGAAGTTGCCGTGGGGCAAGCGCTACGCGGTCCTTGTGGTGCTCGGGTATTCCCGGAAGCTGTACGTGGAGTTTGTCCCGCGACAAACCGCGCTCACCGTGATGCAGAGCTTGGAGCGCGCGTTTGCCGACTTCGGTGGCGTCCCCCGAGAGATTCTGTTTGATCAGCTGAAGGCGGTGATCATCGAGGATCAGCGACCGGACGGCGGCAAGCTGCTCGAAAATGCGGAGTTCGGGCGCTTCGCCGCCCACTGGGGCTTTCGCATTCGCGCCTGTCGCCCGTATCGCGCGCAGACCAAGGGCAAAGTCGAGAGGCCGGTCAGCTATCTGCGCACGAGCTTTCTGTATGGCCGCGAGTTTCTGGGCGATGCGGACCTCGCCGATCACTGCGCCCGCTGGCTCACGGACGTCGCCAATATGCGGATCCATGGCACGACGGGCAAGCGCCCAGAGGAGCGCTTCGCGCGCGACGAGCAGGCGGCGCTACAGCCGCTCGCCCCGCGGCCGTATCGGTCGCTCGTCCTGGTACCCCCGCGCGATGCGGTGACCACGACGCGCAGCGTACCGCACGTGGCCGTCGAGCGGCGCGCCCTCGCGCACTACGGCGCGCTGCTCGCTGAGGAGGCGTCATGAGCACGCTGCGCGACCGGCTGCGTGCCCAGCTCGCGGAGTGCAAGATGCCCGGGGCGTTAGAAGCGGTCGATGACATTCTGCGGCGCATTGATGCGGGCGAGCTGAGCGCGGGCCCGGCGATGGAAGCGCTGCTCGGCAGCCACATCGCGCTGCGTAATCAGCGGCGGCTGCAGACGGCCATGCGCTGCGCCCGACTGCCGAGTGTGAAAACGCTCGACGACTTCGACTTCACCTTTCAGCCGTCAGTGAAGCGCGATCAGCTCGAGAGCTTGCACACGCTGCAGTTTCTCGAGCGCAAAGAGAATGTCGTCTTCCTCGGGCCGCCCGGCGTCGGCAAAACACACTTGGCGATCAGCCTCGCCGTGCATGCCGCGGAGCGCGGCCGACGCGTGTACTACGCGACGCTGGCCGACTTGATCACATGGCTCGAAGATGCACAGCAGGCCGGCCATCTCACGCGGCGCCTCCGCACGCTCGTCTCGCCCAGCCTGATGGTCGTCGACGAGATCGGCTACTTACCCATTTCCCGGACGGGCGCTCAGCTCTTCTTCCAGCTCATGAGCCGACGCTACGAACACGCGTCGACGGTGCTGACCAGCAACAAGTCCTTCGAGGAATGGGGCGACGTCTTTGGCGACGAGGTGATGGCCGCGGCCCTGATTGATCGCCTGGTCCACCACTGCCACATCGTCAACATCCGGGGCAACAGCTACCGCATGCGGGAACACCGGGCCCTCGCCTCCCGTCTCGCGCCCGCCACGCCGCCGGCGCCCCCCGAAAGCACCAGCCGCCCCCGCCCCCCACGACGCCAGGAGGCCTGACCGAACCGGGCTCATCCCCCGCCCAAAGTGTGCAATTCTTGTTGGTAAAAGTGTGCAATTCTTACTGGTGTTGACACCACTCTCGGACACGCCCAACGCACGACACATCGTGGTCACCGGGGCCATGGCCTGATTCGCGCTCACGAACTCGAAGACTCGGGCGGGATTGTCCCCGATTCTCGCGCGAACCAGGCCGCCGCTTTTCCCAGGATGTCGCGATCGACCTTCAATTGGCGATTCTCGCGACGAAGTCGTTGCAGCTCTGCCCGCTCGTCCGTCGTCAATGTCTCCGGTCGCTCACCATGGTCTGCGCTGTCCTGAAATACCCAGTTGCGAATGGTTTGCTCTGACGGCTCGAACTCTTTCGCCAGCTCTTTCGGGCTCCATCCGGCACGAGCTAAGGCGACAATCTGCTCACGATAGGCCGCCGGATAGGCAGCGGGACGACGGGGCAGCGGGAAATTCCCCTCTCGCACAGAGATGGAGGCTCCACCGAAACGGGGCAACTTCAATCAGTAACTGGGTCACGTCATTTGTACCTTACCTGCTAAGCGGATAAAATTAAGACGAGCAACCGTGTAAAGCGCACGACCCTCTCGCCGTCTTGTCAGCAAAAGTAGTAAGGTTCATAGGTTCACGCGCAAAGTTTACATTATCAACAAACGACCACCACAAAACGCCAAGCTTACGATGCTGACCCGATTGCTGAGATCTGCAATTACCGAAACCTATGAATTTGTAAACCGATGTTTGCCTCCCAGGACTCATGCAACCGCCGTCATTGCCCCGGCATCACAAGGGAGCTTGGGTGACCAAGCAATACTTCAAGGTCTCCAAGACGGATTTGTGGATCGTGAGAAGTTTGGTGAATTGAATCAGATATGTTTGCCGAACTATCAAGCTATTCAACTACGCGGAGTTCAGTCCAGGCTTACTACAATAACTACGTCTCCCTATCGAGATCGGGTAATCCTTTCTGGAACGGCACTGTCTCACTCGAATCTCGTTGTTGCAGGTGCTGACATCATGGACGGGTACTATAACTCGGGTGATGTCACAATTCGCTGTGAGCTTTTGAATCGCTGGGTTGCTAACGGTAGAAAAGCTACCCTTGCTGGATTCAGTTTTAACGAAAAGCCCGCACAAGAAGCGGTCGTTGCGCTACAATCACTCGATCCCAGTGTCAGGGTGTTTGCACGCGACCCTTTATCGCTAGAGCGTCTTCTCGCAAATGGAATCAAGGCAGAACTTTCGGCGGACCTAGCGTTCCTTATGAAGCCCCAAATTGACGCGCAAGCGCATCACGAAACGATCGATTTCTTTGAGCGGCAGGCTCATGCGTCGGTAAAGGTGATCGGCGTAAATTTGCATGGCCCGCTTTTCAATGTAGATCACGCGAATCGGGCGAATGAGACGGCGAAAGCCGTTTCAACGTTTTTGCACAATAATCCTGATTGGTCTGCCTGTTTTGTGCCTCATGACTATCGAGGCGACTGTTCCGATCTTGACGCGCTTCAGAGTCTTCTGAGACATTGCGATCCAAGCCTATCGTCTCGAATTCATCTTGTGGAAAAAAAGCTATGTGCTTGGGAGGCAAAGTGGATCGCGCAACAGCTCTCGTTGGCTGTCTCAGGTCGGATGCATTTTGTAATCGCGTGTCTCGGGTCAGGCGTTCCTGCATTAGGCGCGAGCTATCAAGGAAAGTTTGAAGGTCTCTATCGTCACTTTGGTGTTGATGACATGGCTATTCAAGAGTCCTTCTGGTCCTCATCAGTGAATCTACTCGGAGCAATTGAAAGTGCCGTCAATCGACGAAAGAACATAAGTGATTCAATCCTCAAGGCTATTCCGGGTGTACGAGCACTTGCACAGCAAAACCTACCTACGTCCTAACGAAAGAGGATCGTCCACAGCTCCGTTAAGCCTAGGTATGTAGAAGCTCTCCCTTAACAGCCTCACTTATTGGGCTCTCAGGCAGTATTTGTCACACTGAATGACCCCATTTTCAGAAGACTGGCTTCGTTGAGAACAGTCGCCAATGTGTGAAAGTTCAGTGTTTATCGTCAACAAATCATTTGGGCCCTTTTGTACCTTGGTCTTCCACCCATTCAAACACAATTCGAAGGATCCTTAGAAACCCTTCAGCAAGGTGCACATAAGAAAGTGTCAACACCCAGAAGGCAAAAGCGAATTCTTGCAATCGGAAGCATGCCGCCCTTCCCGCCTCCATTAACAGGTGCGCAGCAGCGGGTATATAATGTCACAGCAGGACTCGCTAAGCACTATCAAGTTGTACTGATATGTCCGGAAAGAGCGGAGTATCCGACTGCTCCTTCAGCGCTGTGCTCTGAGTTGGGAATTCAGGAGTACATTGGAGTGCCGTTCTCCTCCAATCGCGGATATTCACGTTGGGCGGGTGCGGTAACAACCGCAGCAGCGCTGCTACCACGCGCGGTACCTGCTCACATTGAAGAATCAATCCCTATGCCGCTGCTTCACACGATTCAAGAGCTGCACATGAAAAGTCCTTTCGACGCGGTTTGGGCTTTCCGCTCGTGGTCTGCAGAACTTGCAAAGCGTGCAGGGCTTCGCTCAATCATTGCGGATATTGATGATTTTGAGTCAAGGATTTGGGCACAAGAGATTTCCTCACTCGGAAGCTACGGCCGCAAGCCACTTCATGTTCACCTGGCTAAACGACTTGCTAAATACGAGGAACGCCTCCACCAACGATTCTCTGCGGCCGTCGTGGTAAAGGAAGAAGATCGTGTGCTAATGACGAAGGAAGCAAATTGCAGGATATTTTGTGTCCCCAATGGAGCTGCGATTCCAGACGAAGGGTCTCTCATAAGGACATCGGTATCTGCTCCGTCAGCTCTGTTTGTTGGAACGCTCAACTACCAACCAAATATTGACTCCATCACATGGTTTGCCGGTGAGATCCTGCCCAAGTTATTGGAGTTGCACCCAATGCTCAAATTCATAGTTGTAGGAAAAGGTCGTCTCCCTGCGACGGCCTCCTGGGTGAATGATCATCCGCAGGTGGTCATTCACGAATCTCCAGCAACTCTACTACCCTATTACAATTCAGCCACTGTGGCGGTGGCGCCAATTCGAACTGGTGCAGGAACCCGAATAAAGGTACTTGAGGCGTTGGCTCACAAGTGTCCGCTCGTCGCAACAAGTGAAGCCGTGGCAGGAATTAACCTTACAAATGGTGTTCATTTTACTCGAGCTGACGATGTACAGGCTTTCGTTGAGGCATGTAGCAGAATCGTTCAGAACAGACAGCTTCAGTTGGACTTAGGCGAAGCCGGATACAATTGGGTGTCGCGCTTTGCATCATGGGCGAGAGCTGGAGATGATGCAGCCGCCGCTGTTTCGGCTGTTCTCGCCAAAGGCAACGAAGTCTAGCCGAACTTCGTTGCGCCCCAACACTAGGGGAAGCGGGTGTGCACCTGTCAATTATACTACTGCCTTCGAACAGCCATGTCAGTGGCTATTGGTAGTCCCTCAAAACGTCAACAATTCGACTGATTCCTTGCTGCTCTCTGACTCCGAAAGCATCAAGCAGTGTTGCAAATTTAAGTCTCATATTTGAGATCTCCGGAGTTCTAGCCAGAAGAAGTGAATACTTCCGTACGTCCGCCGATAATGTACGGATTTCGCGGCGTCCTTTAGTGGCTACCCACTGATTTTCGAGAGAGGCTTCTATCTCTAGCGGACAGGCCTCGTGGCCGGGATACGTTTGCCACGGCGTGGATTGCGCGAGTGCTGATAGGCTTCGAAACCATTCCATGTAGAGTTTATGCCCTAAACGCGCCGATAATGCACAGGAGAAATAGCACTGCAGAACGTTTAGATCATAAAAGGGCAACAGGAAGTGAATCCCGTTCGCTCCCAGGTTCTCGAAATGAAAGTCGAGATGACGCCGTTGATCATTTAGTGCAAAGAAAGTGAAGCTCGCGCGGTCGTCTGTTACCTTCTGAGCGTCCCGAACCGCTCGTTCAAGATCCGATCGAATCTCTTCTTGTACAAGTCTTCTATGTTTCCCAGAGAGAAGTAGCACTGGAATTTGAAGGTTGAATCTTTCAAATAGCGCTTCGGCAACAGGGATTGCGGGATTCGTGAACAGGTCAATTAACTCCTCAGTGCAGTACACGGCGCCTGCGCAGACACTACCTCCATCACCAGACCACGCCCAGGCCGGCCTAGTCTTCATGTCCGAGCTGTTCAGCGAGTCACCAAGAAGTCCTGCCCAATCAATTCGTCCTCCGGGAGGGCGAGAACTGTAGGAGAATTGCACCTTCGCTTCGCGAGCGAAACGTTTAGCAAGCATGAGATCCTGAGTGCCGGCATTAGCGAAACCAAATGTTATTGGATCTACTCCTGACTCAATTAGAGAGACCACAATTGAGCGTGAGTCAAGGCCGCCGCTCAAAAAAGCGATGTTGGAACCCGTTGCTTTATGTCTTATGTCGATAGCACTTCGAAAGGCTTCACGGATAGTTTTAACCTTATCAGAGAGTGCCGCCTCGGAAAGCTCGAGCTCACTCCAGTCAAAGTACCGCGATACGCTGAATCCTTCGATATCAACACGGATGTGCTCGGCAGGGGCGTTACGCGCGACTCCCTTCAGGATGGTTCTCTCGTTTAGCGGGAATCCGAGCAGACCCGTTTCAATGGCACCAACGATGTCCAGTTCGTAATCTACGGAATTTGTTGCAGCCTTTATTGACGAGGTTACCCTTAGCTCTTGATGATCATGCGACCTGTAAAATGGCCGTACCCCTAAGGCGTCGCCAAGGATGACCCCTTCTCCAGAGGCCTTGCATAACAGTAGTGCCGTGAAATTTCCTCTAGACTCGAGTGCTGCCTTTACCGCAATCCGTGAAAGCGATTTAACATTAACGTCAGTTACACTGTTGAGCTGACCAGCCTGGAGTGCAAACGCTCCACTGAACTCCTCCGCTACAATGATGGTGAGCTCTTTGGATTGCTCCATTCTGATGTCACCCTGGACCGAAATAGTCCAACTCGCGACTGTACCCTTGATCTCAATGCTACGTGTAGCAGAGTTATCACCCGCAATGCCGTTAGAAAGTGCGATGTGTACGCGCATCATTGCAGAAGTGGATTAGGGGCGGCCTACTATCAGAAATGCTGAAGACTTCAGTACTTCCAGAATCCCAAAGAATGATGGTTTTGCGCATAGACTTCGCAGCGCGAGAGTGAGGGAGTCTTTATATAGCCGCTCCTTCCGAAGGTGATAAGCAGCGTCTGCTTCCAGCGCGGCTATACGTGTCCAGACGGCTCGCTGAAAGCCAGCTTCGCTTTGGAAAAGCGGATGGCGCAGCAGTGAAGTGGTGTACAGGATCCTAGAATAGAGCGCAGCTGTGTCGCGCCTTGAGTCAAGTCCTGTACCACTACGGCGATAGACTGCAGTTGGGCAAGGCGAAAACGCGACAGTAGCACCAGCGAGCGCGCGCATCATAAAGTCGGCATCTTCAGCCACCACGAGCCTTCGATCAAAAGCAATGCCATGATCCTGTAGAGTCTCTCTTTTGAACGCACTCGCGATCACATTGATGGGACAGCCACTATTGGCTGTAATCGATCCTAGAGCGCTAGCGTTGACTATATGCCAGCGCCCATTGGTTCCTTCAGTGGCTGCGAGGATATCGGACAGCATTCCACGAATGCCTAGCGCTGATTCGGTACTGCGCTCACCGGTGGTAACATCCTCGAAAAGGTAATCTGTAAAAAGAATGCTCGCAGCCGGAATCGCCTTGAATGCCTCGCCGAAGAGCCGTCTTCTACCCGGAAGGAAGGTGTCATCACCGTCCAGGAAGCTGACCCACGTTGATTGGGATGCGTCGAGGCCTCTGTTCCTTGCTACAGAGACTGACTTGCTGGGAGACCCTGCAATGATCCGGATACGGACGTCTGATCGACTTAGCTGCTTAAGAATGTCGACAGAATCATCAGATGATCCATCGTCTGAGATGATGAGTTCATCGTCGTCGTCAAGTTGGTACAGGATGTCCGGAATGCTGTCTTTCAGCAAGCCGCCCTGATTGTAGCATGTTACGACTACCGACAGGTTTGACATTTCTTCTAACTCTTTTCGATCGTCTCAATTCCTGCAAGGACTCGAAAGCCTGCATTGTTTGACGAAAGATCCGCGAACGAACCGTCGCCTACTACACGCCCTTGATCTAGGACAATAATTCTATCGCAGGCTTCCACCGTCCGTAGCCGATGGGCAATGAGGATGATTGTACGACTCCCACGAAGACCGTTTACTGCTTCCATTACAGCGTCCTCAGTGATGCCATCAAGGGCGCTTGTCGCCTCATCAAGAATCAATACCTCTGGAGTATGGTAAAGCGCTCTCGCAATGCCAATCCTTTGTCTTTGACCACCACTGAGGCGGACGCCGCGCTCGCCAACTACGGAATCAACACCTTTTGGAAGTGATTCGACAAACGACAGGCATTGGGAAAGTGATAATGCCTGAAGCACCGCGTCTCGATTTATGCTCTCTGGTCGTACGCCGAGTGCAATATTCTCCGCAATCGTCGCATTAGAAAGAAAGACATGTTGAGGTACATATCCAATCTGTTCACGCCAGCTTGTGAGTCCCAAAGTGTCGAGCGACTGACCGCTTACCAGTATTTGACCCTTCTCAACTGGATAAAGCCCCAATAGCACGTCGATCAATGTGGTTTTCCCAGACCCTGATCTGCCCACGAAACCAATCGCTTCGCCTCGCTTTATTGAGAGGGATATGCCATTTAGGGCAGCATGTTGCGCGCCGGGATAAGAAAAGTGCACATCTTTCACAAGCAGGAGTGGCTCAACACGAGGGATCGGACTCTTCTCGTGGGCAGTGTTCTGCGGGATATTCTGAGTTGGCGGGATTTCGCTTGTATGAATCCAGGAGCTGTGGAGTTCCATGAGCATAGACTCATGGTATTTAATCTCCATCAGCGAAGCATAAAGCTGCTGAAATGACGGGATCAAACGAAACGCGACGAACGCAAACAGCGCAAGCGTTGAAATGGCAGAGGCTGCGCTTGTTCCTGATCCATCTGTGAGGGACAGGGCAATGAAAATAACTGCCATCATTCCTACAGGCTCAATGACGTTCCGTGGCAATGCACTGGCGAGCGTACTCTGCGCTTGGGTCTTGGCAATAAGTTTCGCGCTTGCCCTGAAAAGATGAACCGGAAGTTGAGTGCGCTCGAGTACCAAGAGTTCCTTTATGCCACCAAGTGCTTCAATCGCAATACGTGTGCGATTCGTATACGACTTTGAGGATGCCGCTCCGATTCGGGTCTGCCATTGCTTTAGTATCATAAACAGCAAGGCATAAGTGCCGCCGAACGTAAAAACTGCTATCGCTGCGGCTGAAGCGGCACGCGAGAGCAAAAGACCCACCAATGCGACAATAACGAGAGTGCGGGATCCAATGACGAGCGTTGCGGTGATGACTCGGGTCAGAGCGTCAACATTGTTGAACAGAATCTTGGTTAAGGTTGAACTGTCTGTCTTCGCATGAAACAGATATGGCTGACCTAAGAATCGCTCAAACAGCCCCACCGATACTTTGGCTCGAAGGCGATTCGCAAAGTATGCCTGATAGGTAGCATTGCTGGCCGAAACAATGCTGTTTAGGAGAACGAAGATGCAAACACTTACTCCCAGGTAAACGACCTCTTGTCGGGCCGTCTGTGCTCCAAGGTCAGTGAGGTAGCCATGCAAGCGTGGAAGTCGATCAATCTCACTCGGGTCCAGTAGTACAGCCATGAATGGCGCAATTGAGGCGACACCAACAAGCTCGGCGAGGGCCGCCGTCATACTCGTGAAGAACAGCGCAATGAGATGCAGCCGGTCTCTTCCGGTTATGAAAAGCCGAAATACCTCGCCGAGGCCTACTTTGCCCCGAGGGGGAAACTCAACCTGCAGTTCAAGATTCTTGGCGATCACTTCCGAATGCTATCCTTGCGCGCCCGCGGAAACTTATCCGACAGCGTATCGGTGTACTGACGCTCACCTTCACCAATGTAAATCTGGCGCGGCCGCGCGATCTTCTGCTCCTTGTCTAGAATCATCTCTTCCCACTGCGCCATCCAGCCGGACACACGCGCCACGGCAAACAATACCGTAAAGAAGTCCGTGGGGAATGCCATGGAGCGATAGATGAGCCCCGTATAGAAGTCCACGTTGGGGTACAGCTTGCGCGCAATGAAATAGTCGTCGCTCAAGGCAATGCGCTCCAGCTCCAGCGCAATCTCCAGGTCCTTGTCCATGCCCACCTGCGCAAACACTTCGTCGGCCAGCTTCTTCACGATGCGTGCCCGCGGGTCGTAGCTCTTGTACACCCGGTGCCCAAAGCCCATGAGGCGCTGCTCGCCTTTGCCGCTCTTTACCGCCTCAATGAACGCGGGAATGTTCTTCTTGTCGCCAATGTCGCTGATCATGCGCAACACCGCTTCGTTGGCGCCACCGTGCAGCGGGCCAAACAGGGCGGCAATGCCACCCGCTACCGCCGAGAACGGGTCAACACCGCTGGAGCCAATGGCGCGCACCGCGCTGGTGCTGCAATTCTGCTCGTGGTCGGCGTGCAGAATGAAGAGCACTTCCAGTGCCTTCACAAACACCGGGTTGGCTTCGTACTTGGGCTCCGACATGCGCGCTACCATGGAGAGGAAGTTCTCCGTGTAGCTCAAATCGTTGTCGGGATAGATGAAGGGCAACCCCTTCACGTGACGGTAGGCAAACGCCGCGATCGTCGGCAGCTTCGCCATGAGGCGAATCATGCTGATGTAGCGCTGGTGCGGGTCGTGAATGTCGCGCGCCTGCGGGTAGAAGCTCGACAGCGCCGCCGTGGCGCTGCACAGCATGTTCATGGGGTGCGCGTCGTACCGGAACCCTTCCAGAAACTTGCGGATGTTCTCGTGCACGTACGTGTGGAAGGTGATGTCGTGCACCCAGGTGTCGTACTGTTTCTGATCGGGCAGGTTGCCGTGACGCAGCAGGTACGCCACTTCCAGAAACGTGGCGTTCTCGGCCAGCTGCTCAATGGGGTAGCCGCGATAGCGCAGAATGCCCTTGTCGCCATCAATGAAAGTGATGGCGCTGCGGCACGACGCCGTGTTCATGAACGCCGGGTCGTAGCTCAGCGTGCCGAACTCGCCGGCTTCCCGCTTCACCTGCTTGATGTCGGAGGCGCGAATGTAGGTGTCGCCTTCGGGGCCTTCGGTGCGAATGGGCGCACTGTACGAGGCGCCGGTGCGGCTGTCGCGAATCTCGAGGGCGTCGGGGGCTGCAGTGGTGGGCTGGCTCATCGGAGAGTGACTACTCCAGACAACGCTGGGGAGGTGAGCAGGACATCGGGAACGCACACTATGTGCGACCGGGGAGTACGTACACCAAAAACTAAGGCCGTGCGCGCCACCGTGAGACTAGGGCCTCGGGGCAAGTCGAACGTCAAAGCCCAGGGCGGCGCCCGGGCGGCCGGCAATGGACAGATCGCGCAGCTCACTGTCCATAACGGCCAGCATCTGCTGGCACATGGCAATGCCGAGCCCGGCGCTGCTCACCAGGGGGTCGTTGGAGAGCTGTCCGTTGCGCCTCAGCTGCGCCTGCACTGAGGCGGGGAGCCCCATGCCGGTATCGGCCACGACAAATCGCACCAGGTGGTCGCCCAGCTCTTCGGCCGTCACCGTCACCGAACCGGTGGTGGTGAACTTGAGGGCGTTGGTCACCAAATTGAGCAATACACGATGCAAAGCGCCGGGGTGGCCAATGCGGCGGTCGGCGGCCGGGCCACTCCAGCGCAGCAGTAGCTGCTTTTCCTCGGCAATGGGGTGCACCAGCGCCCGGACCGTCTTCCAGACTTCGGCAATGCTGAAAGGCATGGGTGACGCCGACCCCACATCGTGGGCGGTGCCCCGGGCCACATCGAGGGCATCGTTGGTGAGCGACGCCACACCAAAGGCGGCCGAGTAGAGTAGCCCCAGCTGCTTCTCCTGCTGTGGCGTAACGGGGCCTGCCTGCCCGGTGCGCAGCCGCTCAATGAGCATGAGCATGCTGGAGAGCGGCGAGCGCAGATCGTGCGTGATACCCACCAGTAGCCGCAAGGCGTCGGGGAGCGCAGCGGAGGGCAACGGCGCACTGTCGTTGAGCGCCTGGGCGCCCTGCGCAACCAAGGCTGCAATGGCCTCGGGGCTTACATCGATGTTTTTCGCACCGACGGGTTCAGCGGTAAACCCGTCTGCCTGGTGCAGCACTTCGTCTGGTACTCCCGTCATTCAGACGCTCCCGACAGCACATCCCGCTTGAAGCCATGCTTCTCCATGAGGCGATAGAGCGTGGTGCGGTCAATGCCGGCCAGGCGCGCGGCCTTGCTCATATTGCCCCCTGCCCGGGTGGTGAGGCGGGCCAGGTATTCCTTTTCGAAATGCGCGATGAGATTGTCCTTGGCCAGGTGGAACGCCTCGTTCATGATGCCGGCTGGCAACCCTGTGTCGCTGGCCGCGCTGGCCGGCGCATCGTCGTACACCGGGATATCGTCGGGGGTAATGCTGCGCCCCCCGTCGGCAATTACGGCCAGGTGTTCAATGATGTTCTGGAGCTCGCGCACATTGCCGCGCCACGGGCGCGACTGCAGGAAGGCAATGGTTTCCGGCTCAAAGGATGGGGCCGGGGCGCCGCTGGCGCGGTGCCGTTCCCACGAGCGCTTCAAGAAAAACTCGGCCAGCAGCGGAATGTCTTCGAGTCGCTTGCGAAGCGGTGGCAACTTGATGGGTACCACGCGCAACCTATAGAAAAGGTCTTCGCGCAGCAGGCCCTGCTGTACCGCTTCCTGCGGGTCGCGGTTGGTGGCCGAAATGAAGCGCACATCTACCACGGCGTCCTGCGTTTCGCTGCCCAGCCGGCGCACGACACCGTCCTGCAACACGCGCAGCAGCTTGGCCTGCAGCGGCATGGTCATTTCGGTGAGTTCGTCCAGAAACAGCGTGCCGCCGTTGGCGACCTCCAGCAGTCCGGCCTTGTCGCGATCGGCGCCGGTAAAGGCGCCCTTGCGATAGCCGAACATTTCCGATTCAAGCAGGTTGTCGGGGAGGGCGGCGCAGTTCACCGGCACCAGCTTGCGCTGCGTGCGTCGGCTGTGCTTATGGATGAACTGGGCAATCATTTCCTTACCCGTACCACTTTCACCGCTAATCATGACCGACGCGTCGGTGGCCGCTACCTTCTGCGCCAGCTCAACCGCCTTGCGAAAGCTGGGGGACACTCCCAGCAGCGCCATGGGCTCACCACTGCCACTCTGGGTAACCAGGTTGGCCGGCTTGATGACTTCGCGGCTTTCGCGGGTGGCAGCGGCGGCGTGGGCCGCGCGCCCTACCAGTACTTGCAGGTGGCTGGCCGAGAAGGGCTTGGGGAGGTAATCCCATGCGCCGGCGCGCAGGGCGTCAATGCTGGACTGAACCGACGGATTTCCGGTCATAATGACCACAATCACGTCTTTGTGGGCCTCAACTGCCGCCTTCAGCACTTCCATGCCGGAGATGGAGTTCATGAAGAGGTCCACGAGTACCAGATCGAACTTGCGGCGGCGCACCATTTCGAGGGCTTCTTCGCCGCGTCCGGTGCTGGTCACATTATGGCCGTCCATCTGGAGGACGGAGACGCACCCTTCTCGGAGGGTGCGGTCATCGTCCACCACGAGGATGCGCATCCCCGTTCCCTTATCAGGAATGGTGGTTGCGCCGGCATCGGCGAGGAATGGATCAGTCATTGCGTATGCGGCGTAGGACGAATGCGGGCGGTGCGGAGTGAGGCATTGGTGCTGCAGGGCTGTTGCGCTCGTCCCATGTTGCCACAGGGTGTCGCACCGCAGCCGGAAATGGGGCGAATGCGGGGTAGAAGGCGAAATACCGTGACGCGTAGCCTACGTCAAGGGATTTCCGTTGCCTGCTTCCAACAGTCATCGTGTCGTGACTGCAACACTCGGCAAAAGGTCACCAATTTGTTGCAGAAACGCGGCTGGTCCGTGCGCTTACGCATCACCGTGTTGCCAACCAGATTGAACAGCCGTCATTAGCCAGACATTACGCCAGTTCCCCACGCCGTCATTTATAAATGTCCGGACAGCAGATTCAGCCCGTTTCGCCGCGCGATGTTGCGCTGGAACCATATCAGGATGGAGCCCCTCCGGCTGACTGGGGGGGCGGGCAGGAGGCAGCCCCGGAGCCCAAAGGGCCTTCGCTGGGGCGATATTTGGCGGCCATCAACCGCTTCAAGTGGCTTATTATGCTGCTTGGAATTGTTGGGGCGGGGGCCGGCTACATGGCCACCACCTTCATTGAACCCGAGTTTGAGGTGCGCGCCACCATCCTGCTGGAGCAGGGGACGGGGATAAGCAACGGCGGACAGAGTCGCGGCCCCATTCAAGCCGACGAACTGCTGCAGGCCTCGGGGTGGCAGGACTTGCTTCGCTCCTTTGCCATCGCCGACCCAGTGGTGAACAGCTTGGCCTTGTTTGTTACCCCCTCTGCCGCTGGCGACAGCACTCTGTTCCGGTCGTTCCGCGTAAGCGAGCAGGTTCCGCTCAGACCGGGTGCGTACATATTAAAGCTGACTGGCCAAACTTACACTCTGGAGACATCGGGTGGCCTGCAGGTTGAGCAGGGAGCAGTGGGCGATTCGGTTGGCACGCGTGTGGGCTTTATGTGGCAGCCCACATCACAGGCGCTGGCTGGGCGGAAAGACGTGGGATTCAATGTGCAGACGCCGCGTGAAGCGTCCATTGCGTTGATCAAGAAGTTGAAAATGAATCTGGCCAACGGTTCATCGTTCCTATTCCTCAATCTCACCGGCAACGATGCGCCGCGCACTGCGGCCACATTGAACGCGTGGGTCGAACAATTTGTGGTGGTGGCCACGGCACTCAAGAAAAAGAACGTCACCTCAGTGGCGGCCATTCTGGAAGGGCAGCGAGAGTTCGCCGCCAAGAGCCTCAACGAAGCCGAAGGCGCGCTGGAAAGTTTTCGCGTACGCACGGTAACGGAGCCCACCGAACGCCAGACCATAACCCCTGGCATTGAGCTCACCACCAACCCGGTCTTTGATAACTACTTCAGAGACAAGGTGCTGGCCGATGGCTACCAGCGCGATCGTGAAGCGCTCGAGCGCATTCTGAACGCCGGCAAGCAGGGCGCGCCCATCACCCGGGAAGCCGTGTTGAGTGTGCCCAGCGTAAACACCGACCCGGCCGCAGAAAATCTGCGGAAGGTGCTGGCGGAACAGGCAGATCGTGAGTTCAACCTGCGTCGCCTCCGCGAGAGCTACACCGACGAATACCAGAAGGTAAAGGACGAGCAGGCCGCACTGCAGACGTTGCGGACCGTCTCGGTGCCAGGCGCGCTTGATGCCTATTTGGGGCAGCTGCAGCTGCGTGAAAAAGCCCTCGTGGCCACCATTGATCGCAGCAGCAAGGACCTGCGCAACATTCCGGCGCGCACCATTGAGGAGCAACGGCTCAAGCGCCAGGTGGAGGTAAGCGATGCGATGTATCGCAACCTCAACCTCAAGGCGGCCGAAGCCAAACTGGCCGAAGCGGCCACCATTCCCGACGTCAGCATTCTTGATCCGGCCGTTGCACCCCTCAGGCCAACCAAGAACACCGCCCCGGTCATAATTTTCGCGGCAGTTGCTGCCATGCTTGGTCTTGGTGTGGTGCTGGCCATTTTACTTGATCAGGTGGACAAGCGCTTCCGCTATCCAGAGCAGGCCACGGACGATCTGGGGCTGTTTGTGCTGGGCGTGGTGCCGGTCATTCACAGCAAGGGGAAGCGCGGCAAGACGGATGAAGCTGCTCAGGTGGTGGAGTCGTTCCGCACCATTCGCATGAATGTGCGCTACGCCGCGGACCCATCGCGACCGCTCACCATGACGATTACCAGCCCTGGCCCCAACGACGGCAAGAGTCTTATCTCGAGCAACCTTGCTCTGAGCTTTGCCGAATCCGGGGCACGTACGCTGCTCATAGACGGAGACATCCGTCGCGGCGAGCTGGCCAAGACTTTTCAGATTACCAGCAAGCCGGGGCTCGTGGAATACCTGGACGGTACGGCGCTCATTGCCGAGGTACTGCATCCGGTCCAGTCGCACCCCAATCTCACGGTAATGCCAGGTGGCGCGCGTCGCCGTCGTGCACCGGAACTGCTGGCTACGCCACGGCTGAACCAGCTCATCAATCAGATGGCTGCCGAGTACGATGTGGTCATTGTAGACTCGCCGCCGCTTGGCGCCGGCTTTGATGCCTATGCGTTGGCGACCGCAACCGGTAACATGGCGTTGGTCATGCGCGCCGGCGTGACCGACCGCAAGATGGCCGCAGCCAAGATGCAGGTGGTGGATACGTTACCGGTTCGTGTCATGGGTGCGGTGCTGAATGGCATCAAGATGACCGGGGCATATCAGTATTATTCCTACTATCAGGACTATGCCGCGACCGATGAAGAGCCGGTGGCGCGTATCACCGACGGTACACGTGGAGATGGAGAGATGAAGCAGGGAGGGCGCTCGTGATGCGCCATACAGTGTTGGCCAAGCAGATTACCGGTGCCGCGTTGCTCGCCATGCTGGCGACGTTCCCGCTGCAGGCGCAGGAGGCAAGCCCCTCGGGCGCGCAGCGTGCTTCGCGTGCGGAGCTGGCCGAGCGGATATCAACGTTGGAGCGGCAGGTGGCAGGGAGCGCGCTCAAAAAGGATGCGCGAGCCAAAGCAATGGCAGAGGTCGCTGCAATAAAGGCGCGATTGCAGAGTGGTGATTTCAAGGTGGGCGATCGCTTTGTACTCACTATTCGGCAGGACAGCGTACGGTCGGATACGGTAGCCGTGCGCGACAGCCTTAAGGTCAGCATTCTCAATATTCCTGATGTCACACTGGAAGGCGTCTTACGCTCAGAGTTGGACGCGCGCATCAACTCTCATGTCGCACGATATTTGCGCAACGTGGATACGCGTACGCTCATTCTGACGCGCGTGTCCATTCTTGGTGCGGTACAGCGTCCGGGTTTTTATTATGCGGTGCCCGACCGTCCGCTGTCGGATTTGGTCACGCTGGCCGGCGGGCCGGCCCCAAACGCAAAGCTCACAGAACTAGAAGTTAACCGCGGCAGTGCTTCGGTGGTGAAGTCCAAGGACTCCAAGCGCTATCTGAAAGAGGGGCGTACGCTGGAGCAGGCAGATGTACAAAGTGGTGATGATGTTCATATTCCGCAGAAGCGAAAGATCAACTGGCAGCTGGCGGTTCAAATGCTGTTCATTCTCTCGTCGCTCACGTTTGCGTTCATCAACTTCCTGCGCTGGTACTACGACCGCGAAGTTTGAGCGTCTGATTATTCATGTCCCGATTTGAATCGGTAATCCCCATTTCCGGCGGTTCCAAGAGTGCTTCGCGCGGTGAGCGTGAGGCACCGGTTTCGGCGTCTCCGGAGATTGCCGAGTATGCCGGCGCCAACGGCCCCAATGACGACTTTGAGCCACGCGAGCGCTCGGAGCAGGCGTCACGCGTGTTCAATTTTTCTGTAGCGTTGGCCATGCTGGTGGTGGCCACGCCGGTTATGGCGGTCACGGCGGCGCTCATTCGTCTCACTTCGCGTGGGCCAGTTTTTTACACCCAGGTTCGGGTTGGCATTGACCGGCGGTGGAACCGTACACGGGCGCTGCACGAGCGGCGGCGGGAAGACCTGGGGGGCATTCCGTTCACTATTTACAAGTTCCGCTCCATGCGCGTGGACGCTGAGGTGAATGGGCAGGCGGTATGGGCCACGCAGAATGACGACCGGGTAACACCCATAGGGCGGTTCATTCGCAAGTCGCGCATTGATGAGTTGCCGCAGCTGTACAACGTGCTGGTGGGGGACATGAATATTGTGGGTCCCAGGCCGGAGCGTCCTTCAATCTTTGTGCGATTGCGGGAGCAGATTGAGGAGTATCCGGTGCGCCAGCGCGTAAAGCCGGGAATAACTGGTTTGGCGCAGGTCTCAAACCCCTACGATCGCGACCTGGATGATGTGCGGCGCAAGGTGTACTTCGACATCCAGTACATGCGTCGTCAGAGCCTGTGGGAAGACATTCGCATCATGCTGATGACGGTGCCGGTGATGATCTTCCGCATTGGGGCACACTGAGCACAATACAATAGGTAGAAGGTGACACGGAAAGCCTCAACACGTCCATTGGCTTCATAAAAAAGACCCCGCTTTTGGCGGGGCCTTCTTTATGAAGCCTGCAGAATGCGTTTACGCGACCGTATTGCGACGACGGCGTGACACAGCGAAGAGCGCCACGAGGCCAGCACCCATCAACGCGTAGGTGGAAGGCTCTGGAACAACCGTACCGCCTCCACCGATCTGTACGAGGAACGACTGGCGCCCGTCAATCGCCGCACCGTTGCCGTTCGCCCACTCATTCCGGTCAACCAGGATCATCCAGCTGTTGGAATACGCATTGGCAGCCTTGTTGAACGGACTCGCACTGGCCGCGCCATTGTTCGACGTGTTCCAGATGTCGGTCTGACGAGTGTTGTTGTTGGCCGTGATCGCGCCCGTCATATCGTAGCCGCTCGCTCTCTCGACCATATAATTGAGGTCCAGCACATTGATCTGGTCCCACTGAGCAGCGCGCAGACCGTCAACAACTCCCGCATTGGACAGGAAATCACCGAAAGATAACAGCGTGTAGTTCATGTTCGTGTTGTACGCGAACTGGCGCTGGCTGTCGAAGCAATAAAGGATCAGATCCTGAGGCACCGTCAAAGCTTTCGGTATGCCAGTGACAGTTGCGCGCCAGCCACCGCCGATCGTGCTGAAGCCGGCCGGGTTAGCCCGGGCGACCCAGTCGGCTTGGTTGTTCAGATTGCTGATGTTGACGGTGACGTTGGCAGGCGTCTGCGCGCCAACCGGCAGGCTCATCACGCTGACGGTCGCCACCGCGAGCAAAGATTTCGAAAAAAGCTTCATCGTACATTCTCCAAAAACGGGAGTGGCGGCGCCGGTGAGTCCTTTGTGCTCACCAGAAGCCCATGGCCGGCGGATAGCTTTCGCCGTTCGGAAACATTAATAGCAAACCATGTGCCGCCGATTCTATCGCTTGTCTTCCGCCGCCTAGTATTTCTCGCTTATTGGAAATAATTCGCAATGCCTTGATTGATAAGCACTTATGGCTATCCCTGGAGAGAGAAAATCCGCGGGGGCCTTTGCGTTGAAAATCAGTTGTCAAAAAGCAGCGGCACAATCGTCAATCTGCTGCAACAGGTGTGGTAGTCACGCATCAGAACAAAATTTTCTTGCTTCGGACGCCATCAGACAGAACCACGTCGATCCGGTTGCTTCCCCCAACGAAACTGTCTCCAGGCTTCCGCAAAAAGGCGAGTATCTGCCCGGTGTCTCGATCCCGAACCATCGCCATCCGGAAGGTCCGATCATCCCACGAGACTTGACGGCGTTGACCGTCAACCCTCGTAATCTTTGTCGCTGGGAGCTCGCGGGATTGAATGGTGTCATTCCCTCCAAGCAGTAGCGCGCTCCGCTTCCCTTCAGCCGACACCAAAGCCAGCGGTGATCTAAGGGAGCGGACTACGACACGTGCGATCCGCTCACGGGCAGACGCTTCGAGTGGTACGACAACAGCGAACTGCTCGCTCACGTCCTCGCTGGCATGATCAACATGATCCATCATGAAGAGTCTATGAGCAATCATCACTCCCATGTCGTCATACAGTTCGACTTCATGGGTTGGGCGCGCCGGTTCAGCCGTTGCGCGAGTTCTCACGGGGAAACTCGGCTCAAGTACGTACCCCGAGCTTCCGCCGTGCCCCCAGACCAGCAGACCCTCCTCAATGCCAGCGCTCACAACCGAACCCGAAATCGCCCTCCACCCTGCAACTCGTCCCCATGTCCAGTCGCTGACCCACTGATTCCCGCAATAACCCATAATATCCGTTGCGGTCGGGGATACAGCGCTATTGGTTAACGAATTCCAGCCCCACGCGCCGGTGACGCCTCCACTGTATGGGTAGGCAGAGGTGCCCGATACGCCACACGGGGCATGTGCCAGCGCGAAGTTGTGTCCCAGCTCGTGCGCGGCGATGTTTTTTGCCGATGGGAAATTGTCCCATCCCACTGCCGCACGACCAGGCTGATTTCCGTAGCCTGCAACGCCAGATCCGTAGGTTGCTTTCACTACTCCGTAGTAATGGAGTGTGCTGGTCGCACCGTCTGCGGCCCTCAAAGCGTTCATTTCGTTCAGCACCGTAATCCATGCTCCATTGCCATTGCCGGATTGGAGAGCCGCTGCGCTTGACGTGAAAGGCGCGCGCACGGTCGCACGAACTTCTTTCAGTGGATGAATCAGCTTTGCCAGTTCCAAATACTGTTCCTTGTTTGCGTCAGAGACATTGCCCGTCAGTCCCTGAACGGTAACCGGCACGAACCGAACATCGAGGGCCGCAACGTCGATGGTCGCGATCGCTGCCGGGGCCCCCGTTGATGGCCAGGTATTATCGGTGCGATTGGTCTCGCCAAGGGCATTTGACGGATCTATGTCAGCGAGAATACGAAGCCCCGCGCGAACATTCGCGGCTGGAATGACCGTGTTCCAGCTTGAGCCCAACACCCCTTCACTTATCGCGGTAGGAACCGATGTGGCAGGCGCTGCGATCGTGATTGTTGACAGCAGGGTGGTATTATCGTACACCCGTAAGCGAACACTCGGTCGCACACTGTTCGCCGCATCGGCGCGAACAAAGACACGTACGAGCGCGTCGCGACCAACGACCATTGCCGTGGTACCTGCCCAGTTCTGTACCGCTTGGGTGAGGTACACGTTTTCAATCATCAAATTCGGACTCCCTCCACCGCCACCGCTCACTGCATAGCTGAACGACGCGCTGCTGGTGCCACCCGTAGTAACCGTGGCATTCGCACTGGCCGGCGTTGGGGTATATGTGCTGCCGCTGTACACCACCGTCGCCGGCGTAATGGTGTACGCGCCACTCGGAAGTGAATCCGTTGTCACGGCCCCGGTAATGCTACGAGTGGCGGCGCCAGTGAGGCTGAAGGAAGGCGTTGCACCCATCGGCAAGCCGCTGGCACTCAGGGTGAGCCGGCCAAACTGCCCCGTATACGTGACCTGCGCCGGCTGCGCCACCAACGAGGCCGTCACGGTTACCGTGCGCGAGGTGGGCGACGGCGTGTAGCTGATGCCCGACGCCGATACACTCGACGCCGACACGGTATAGGTGCCAGGCGTCAGGTTGGTAATCGTCGTCGTGGCGGTTACCGAACGGCTGAAGGCATTGGGTCCGGTGACTGTCACGTTGCCATTCGTCGCACCGGGCAAGCCGCTCACCGTAACGGCAATGGCCCCGCTGCTCAGCGCGTATGTAACGGGAAAGCGCAGCGTATCACCCGCCAGCACGGTCTGATCGTAACTCGCGGGAGTGGGCGCGTAGCTGGAGCCACCGCTCACAATGCTCGCCGCAGTAAGGCGCCACCGACCGGCCGCTGCCGAAGAGAGCGTGGTGGATGTGGTGGGGTTGGTCACCACATTCGTGGGCGACGTAAGCGTAAGCGCTGCACTGCCGCCACTCGGTACGCCGCTGGTGTTGATGATCACCACCGCTGGCATGGCGCTATAGGTGGCCGTGCTGTTGCTGGAGGTATTGGTGGTAACCGTAATGGTGCCCGCTGACACCGCGCCGCTGTAGCTGCCCAGGGTGGTGCGAATGGTACGGGCAACCACGGTATAGGTGCCTGTGGGGAGTGCAGCGAGCGTGGTGGACTGAGCGACCACCTGCGAATAGCTGTTGGGGCCTGTGACCAGTACATCACCCACGGCGCCGGCGGGGAGGCCGGCGAGCGTGAGCACAATGCTCCCGGTCTGCGAGGCGTAGCTCACCGGCGCTGCCTGCGCCACCTGCGATGCCGTAACGGAGACGGTACGGGTTGCAGGCGACGGTTGATACGTAACGCCGCTCACCGTAATGGCCGATGCCGAAACGGTGTAGCTGCCCGGCGGCAAGTCGGTAAACGTCTGTGTGGCGGATACAATGCGGGAGAAGCCATTGGGGCCGGTTACGGTAACCACGGCCGTACCGCCGGCAGGCACACCACTGAGGCTCACCGCAATGGCGCCGGTGCTGATGGCGTAGGCCACCGGGAACTGCGCCGTGTCACCGGCAAGTGTTGCTTGCGATGATGACGTGGGCGTGGGGGCGTAGGAGAAGCCGCCGCTCTGTATACTGGCCGCACTGAGTGTCCACGTGCCCGACGTACCTGAGATGAACGTAGAGGCGGAAACCTGGGCAGGTGCCACGCCCGGTGCCGTCACCTGCACCGCAGCGGCCGCGCCCGATGGCACGCCGCTCAACGTGACGCGCGCCACGGCTGGCAAGGCGCTGTAGTTCACGGTGCCGGCAATGGTACCACCCACCGGCACGTTGACAATCTGCGACGCCGGTGATGGGTCGTAGGTGCCGAGTGTGGTGCGCACGCGCTGCGCAGAAAGGATGTAGCTGCCGGCAGTGAGTCCGGCAATGGAGCTACCTTGTGTCATGGTGCGCGTGTAGCCGTTGGGGCCGGATATCAACACGCTGCCGTTCGCGCCAACCGGTACGCCGGTAACCGAAAGAACCAGCGTGCCAGAGGGCGCGGCCACGGCGGAGTAGGTCACCGGTGCCGCCGCCGCGACCAGGCTGGCCGTTACCTCAACAACACTGGAGGCCGGCGCGGGCTGGTACGTGGTGCCACTCACCGTTACCGCCGATGCCGCCACGGTGTAGCTGCCTGGGGTAAGCCCCGTGAGCGTGGTGGTGCTGGTGAGCGCGCGCGTGAAGCCGCCTGGCCCTGTCACCGTGACTGTCCCGCTGGCACTAACCGGCAATCCACTCACCGACACCGCAAGCGCGCCACTCGATAGCGCATAGGGCGCGGCGAACCGCAGCTGATCGCGTGAACGCAGGGTGCCCGTTTGCGACGAAGGGGTCACGCTGTAGGAGTAACCACCCGCTGAGACCGTTTGGGCAACTAGTGTCCACTCACCAGTAACCGTCGTTTCAATGGTGTCGCTGCCGGTCACGACGGCACTGGCGCCACCGGGGCCACTCAACGTGATGTTGGCCGGTGTCCCATTGGGGAGTCCCGAAACAGCCACCACAATTTCCGAGCGACGCAGCGAGAGGCGGAACGACGTGCGCACGGCCTGCACGGTGGCAGCCGCTGAGATCACCAGCTCCTGCGTGGCCAGTTCGGGCACCCATTCTCCTTCTGGCGTGCTCACCGGGCTCACATTCACCTGGTATCGACCCAATGGCACACCGCTCACGGTGCCACTGGTGGTGAGCCGCCGTTCAAAGCCATTGGGGCCAACAATCACGATGTTGGCCGATGCCGTCGTCGGCAGACCGCCCACCTCCACCGCCACAATGCCGGTAAGGCCGTTGTCTTTCGCGATGGGGGTGGAGGGATCCGGAGCTACAGGCGCCGTGGCATCACCACTGCAGGCACTGAGCAAGAGGCCGAGCGAAACAACAGCAGCAAAGCGGGCGAGCATATTGGTACCACAAAAGGGCGAAGTCGGTGAGCTTCATCGCATCACTCCGAGGACGAGCGACCCTTGCTGTGGTTTGCTAAAAATGCCGGGACCGTAACAGCATTGGCTGAGCACACAACATTGTCAGGACAGATCGCGCGTGGCAGCCCCGACCGTGACGGTACGCACCTTGTGCGGTATATCACTCTTGAGGGCGCACTGTTACGGCGCCGCGCTTCGTGTCACTCCGGCGGCGCATTGCCGCCGGAGGGTATTGTGGTCATAGCCCGGTGTTGTGCTGTTCGTGCCGGGAATGTGATACCAGCATTGTCTGTGTCAGGGGCGATCGAGCAGCGCCTGAGCCACACGCTCTCCAGCCTTGCCGTCCCATCCCGCAGGGCGTCGTGGCGGAACGGAGCGTATGGCCTGTGCCACAAGCCCCGACAGTGTGGTCAGGTCGTGCACCAGCTGGTTCGTCCCTTCGACCACGGTGATGGGGCGCTCTGTGTTGGGGCGCAGGGTGAAACAGGGAATCCCCAATGCCGTCGTTTCTTCCTGCAAACCACCGGAATCGGTAATGACGGCGTGCGCGTTGCGCACAAGGTCCAGCATTTCGAAATAGGCAATCGGATCCGAGAGAGTGATGCCGCCAAGGTCGATTCCCAGTGCCTTCAACTGCTGTTGTGTTCGTGGGTGCGCCGGGAAGAATACCTGCCGTGTCTTTGCCAGTTCGACAAGTTCGGCACACACGGTCCGGAGTCGCTCGGCGTCGTCCACGTTGGACGGACGGTGCAGCGTGACCACAATGTGATTGCCAGTGGCGCCAAGCTTTTGGGCAAACCCGGTCTGTTCTGCCTTGGGGAGCGACGTGAACAGTGTATCAATCATGACGTTGCCCACGAAGACAATTTCATTTGCCGGTTCGCCTTCGGCCCGCAAGGTGGCTTCGGCATCGGTGCTGGGGGTGAGCAGCAAATCCGCCAGGCGATCGGTGACCAGTCGATTGATTTCCTCCGGCATGGTACGATCATTGCTTCGCAGCCCTGCCTCAACATGGGCAATACGTACGCCAAGTTTGGCGGCCACGATGGCCGTGGCCATGGTGGAATTCACGTCGCCGTACACCACCAACCAATCGGGGCGGTGCTCGAGAAGTACAGGTTCGAAGCGTTCGATGATGCGCGCCGTCTGGGCCGCGTGACTACCCGACCCCACTTCGAGATTCACGTCGGGGGCAGGGATATCGAGGTCACGGAAAAATCCTGCCGACATGGCTTCATCGTAGTGCTGCCCAGTGTGTACGATGATCTGCTCTATGCCAAGGGCGCGTGCCGCTTTATGTACCGGAGCCAGCTTGGGAAAGTTTGGCCGTGCACCGACGATATGAAGTATTTTCAAGATGAGTCCAAATTTGAGTGAAACCCGCGTCTCATACGACGACGACGGCGGACCGGCTGTCACGCCAAAAGTATCGCTCGGAGCGGTCTTCCGAAGGGTTCGTTTCACTCAAAGTGCTCGACAGCAATCAAACATTTACGTAACCAGGCCACCCACACGATGCCGCAACACCTCACCAACGACCGCGACTTTTCACAGCAGCTCATCGCGCGTATAGCAGACAGGAGCGCCGTCATCGGGGTGATCGGCCTCGGCTACGTGGGCCTCCCGCTGGCCATGGAATTCGTGCAGGCGGGCTTTACGGTCATTGGCTACGACGTGAGTCAGCGGGTGGTGGACCTGCTCATGGCCGGGCAGTCGCACATTCAGGATATTGCCGGCGACACGGTGCAGGCGGCGGTGGCGCAGGGGCGGTTTGTGGCCACGACGCAGGAAGATCGGCTGCGGGAGTGCGAGGCCATCTCCATTGCGGTGCCCACGCCGCTCTCCAAGACGCGGGACCCGGACATGGCCTTTGTGCTGAGCGCGGCGGACGCGATCGCGCGGCAGGCCCATCCGGGACTGTGCGTGGTGCTGGAGAGCACCACGTACCCGGGCACCACGCGGGAACTGCTGCAGCCCCGCCTGGAAGCCCAGGGGCTCACGGTGGGGCGCGACATCTTCGTGGCGTTCAGCCCCGAGCGGGTCGACCCGGGCAACCCGGTCTACCACACCAAGAACACACCCAAGGTGGTGGGCGGCATTACGCCGGCCTGTGTGGAGGTGGCCACGGCGCTATACCAGAGCTGCATCGACACCGTGGTGCCGGTCAGCTCGCCGGAAGCGGCGGAGCTGGTGAAGCTGCTGGAAAACACCTTCCGGGCCGTGAATATCGGGCTGGTGAACGAAATCGCGATTGTGTGTGACAAACTGGGGGTGAACGTCTGGGAAGTCATCGACGCCGCTGCCACCAAGCCCTTCGGGTTCATGAAGTTCACCCCGGGCCCGGGCATTGGCGGGCACTGCATTCCGCTCGACCCCCACTATCTCGCCTGGAAGATGCGCACGCTGAACTACAAGACGCGCTTCATCGACCTCGCCAGCGAGATCAACTCGCACATGCCGGAGTGGGTGGTGGAACGTACGGCCGCCTCACTGAACGACGTGTCCAAGGCGGTAAACGGCAGCCGCATTCTGGTGCTTGGTGTGGCGTACAAGCGGGATATTGACGATGTGCGCGAAAGCCCGGCGCTTGACATCATTCGCCTGCTTGAGCAGCGCGGAGCCCACGTGGAATTCCACGATCCGTTCATTGCGTCTTTCCGAGAGGATGATGGACATGTACGCAACGGTGTGGAGCTCAGCGACGAGATGCTTGCGTGGGCTGATGCCGTGGTCATCATTACCGATCACAAAGCGGTGGATTACCAGCGCGTCGTGAATCAAGCCACGCTCATCATGGACACGCGGAACGTGACAAAGGGGCTCGCCCCGGGCCGCGCCCGCATTCGCGGGCTGGCCGACTCGCCCGACGGTCGGTACGAGCGACGCGCGCTTCCGCGCGATCGGTGAAAAACAAAGAGGCGCCCACTGGGCGCCTCTTTGTTTTCGTGAGTTCAACTCACCCGCTTCGTCTTCTTCTTCAAAAAATCCATCAGCACGAACTGCCCCAAACTCATGGTGTTCGTGAAGTACGCCTTGCCGCGGCTGATCTGACTCATCTGCTTCACGAACTCCACCAGCGCGCGGTCTCGGGCCAACATGAACGTGTTGATCATGATGTTGCTCTTCCGGCACGCCGCCACTTCACGCAGCGTTTCGGCAATCACGTAGCCGTCCAGCCCCATGCTGTTCTTGTAGATCTGCCCGTCGGGCATGCTCAGCGCACTCGGCTTGCCGTCGGTAATCATGATGATCTGTCGCATGTCTTTCTTTTGCGACATGAGAATACGGCGCGCCAGCTTGAGCCCTTCGGCGGTATTGGTGTGGTACGGCCCTACCTGCGCGCGCGCCAACGTGGAAATAGGAATCTCCTCGGCGCTGTCATGAAAGAGCACCACCCGAATGGTGTCACCGGGGAACTGCGTTTTTATGAGGTGCGTTAGCGCCAGCGCCACCTTCTTGGCCGGCGTAAAGCGATCTTCGCCGTACAGAATCATGCTGTGCGAAGTGTCCAGCATGAGCACCGTGGCACAGCTTGAACGGAACTCGCTCTGCCGCACCATGAGATCCTTGTAGTCGAGATCAATGGGCACATCGAGTGAACCGTTGCGTGCCAATGCATTGGCCAGCGTGGCCGGCACGTCCAGGTTGAGCGTGTCGCCAAACTCGTACGGCTTGCTCCACGCGTCGCTTTCCACGCCCGTGCTCAACTGCGGCGTATCGTGGCTGCCTACGCTGCTCTTGCCAAAGCTGCCCAGCAAATGGCGCAGCGTTTTGAAGCCCAAAAAGTCGACACCCTTGTCGGTGAGGTTGAACTGCACATCCTTGGCCGCCGCCTGGGCAATGGAGCCCTTACCGGTCACCGGCTGGTGGCCACCGGGCACGTTGGCGCCCTGGTCGGTGGACAAAAAGCCGTCCTGAATGAGGCGCTGCACCAACCCGTCCAGCAGCTCGGCCAGCTTCTCTTCGCTTACCGAGTCCCCTTCGCCTCGCAACGCCTGCAGCATTTCGGGGGTCAGCTGCCCGCTCTCAATGAGCGCGCGCAGAATGGCGTCCTTGAGGGAGTCCACACTGCGGTCGCTCTCTTCTTCGCCGGGGTCGCCCCAGTATCCCTGATTCCCCCCCGCAAAGCCCGACTGCAACAGAAAGTCGGCCAGCTGGTCGAGCAATGCCTGCAAGTCGACGGCGTCGGCCAGCTGGGGGTTGAACTTGGTGTACGTATGAAACCGCATGGGGTGCCTCAGCAGACGAAGACAGCAGAATAGCAACTATACGCTTGGTGCCCCCTCCATGATCCCGCCAGCGCCAAAAACAAAACCCCGCCGTCCGGCAGGCCGGACTGACGGGGTTTCGTTCTGTTGTACCGGGTGAGCGTCACGCCCACCCACTGGAGCGAATCAGCCCTGCGTATTCCCGTTACGCTTGCGGCGGGCGCCGAAAAGGCCGAGCACGCCGAGGGCGCTGGCCAGCAGCGTGACCGTGGCCGGTTCCGGCACTACCGTGCCCGCCGACGTGGTCTGCATGGCGATGTCGTCGAACTCGAACGCCGCCTGGTTGGAGTAGAACTTGAGCTTCCGGAAATCCTGCGCCGCCGAGGCGTCGAGCGCGAAGTTGAGGCGGCGGTTCGACTGCTGCGCCGTCTGGTTGCCGTACATCGTGGTGAGCTCCTGACCAAGGATCTCCTTGAGCACGTTGCCGTTGGCGCCAATCAGCTGGACCTTCTGGCTCGAGGCGTAGTTGTCAATGGAGCCCCAGTAAAAGCTCAACGACGACACGCTGTTGTAGGAGTTGCTCGAGAGCCACGACGTGAAGTCGATGGTGATGGGGCTGTTGGGGTACGACGTGGTGGTGTAGAAGCCGCCGCCCGACATGCTGGTAGCCGGCTTGGCCCACTGTCCGGAGGCACTCACCGTCTTGCAGCCGCCACCGGAGATGGAGATACCGGCAGCCAGCCCTGTGGTGCTGAAGCCGTTCCCGGCGTTCCCGGCGGAGCAATCGTTGAAGTTCAGAATGTTGGTCTGGCCAGCCGTCGCCGTAAACGTCGACAAAGGTCCCACGCCCGGGTCCGGCGCGCCGTTCACCGAGGTCGCCGTGACCTGCGCGCCCGCGGTGGAAGCGACAGAAGCGAGCAGTGCAGCGCCTGCAAAAATTGAACGCATGGTGATCTCCAAAAGGATTGTCCGGCATTTGCCGAGTCTGCCTGCGGGGCAGGCTCTGGCTTACGGAAGTATGAATGGCAACTCATGTGCCGCCTGTCACCACGTGGGGGCGGCGGCCGGAGGCATTGCGCAGGTCATTGAATAGCAGTCACTTAACGAATATGTGACGTGGTGCAGTCTGCCCGTGAACTCATCATCATGTGCCACACATCCGACAGCGGTGTGGTGATCTTCCCACACGGATGGGTTTGGTCTGGTTGGACGTCATTGGCAAAGCCCCAGGCGCGAAACGGGGCCAGTGCCAACGATATTGCGACGTGCCCACGCCCCCCGCCAATCGCTCCGCCAACCCGTTCCGCGCCCTCGGGCGACACCGGAATTTCCGGATTTTCTGGACTGGGCAGACGCTCAGTCTGATCGGCTCCTGGATGCAAACCATGGCCGTGGGGTGGCTGGCGCTCCAGCTCTCCAACTCGGCGTTTGTGGTGGGACTGGTGGCCAGCGTGGGCGCCATTCCCATTGTGCTGTTCAGCATGCACGCCGGGGCGCTTATTGATCGCGGCAACCGCCTGCAGATTGTGCGCTTCACCCAGGCGGTGTTTCTGGTCCAGGCCAGTGTGCTCTGGTTGGTGACCTACACCGGCCACGTGAACATCCCGCTGCTGCTGGGGCTGCAGTTCGTACAGGGGCTGGCCAGCGCCGTGGAGATTCCGGCGCGGCAAAGCATGATTGTGCAGCTGGTGGGGCGGGACGACCTGCAATCCGCCATTGCCCTCAACTCCAGTGGCTTCAACCTGGCGCGCGTAGTAGGCCCCGCGGTGGGCGGCATAGTCATTAGCCAGTTCGGCATTGCCTGGTGCTTCGGGCTGAACGCCTTGAGTTTTGTGGCGGTGTTGTGGGGACTTTATCGGATCACCATTCCGCCGGTACAAGGTCAGCATAGCGCTATTTCCGCAAGTGAACAGAATACCCTCGCCACGCCGCTGGTGACCGGGGCACTCGCCCCGCAGGCGCTCTCCGCCACCCTGCGGCAGGCGTCGGCCGATGCTGCCGAGGGGCTGAGGTATCTGCTCAAGAAAGGGGATGTGCGGGATCTGCTGCTGCTTGTCACCACCGGTGCGGTGTTTGGTGGGCCGTTTCTCACGCTGCTGCCGGTGGTGGCCCGCGACCAGCTTGGGCTGGGCGCCGGCGGCTACGGCGTGATGCTGGCGGTGGTGGGGGTGGGCGGGCTGGTGGCCGCGCTGCTGGTGGCGGGGCCGCTGTCGCACCGCGCCCACAAAGGGCCGGTGCTCATGGCGGCGGCCATGCTCTTTCCCACGCTGCTGCTGATCTTTGCCTACACCCGCAACGTGTCGGTGGCCTACGCGCTGCTCTTTGCCGCCGGGCTGGCCATGATCACCTGGAACGCCCTCTCCAACGGCGTGCTGCAAATGATGGTGGAGGAGCGGTTCCGCGGCCGGCTCATGGCCTTCTACTCCCTGGTGTTTGTGGGGCTCTCACAGGCCGTGGGGTCCTTCGCCATTGGGGCCCTCGCCCGCCTCTTCAACGCCTCGGCGGCTATTGCGCTCTGCGCCGTGGTGCTGCTGGGGGCCAGCACCCTTACCATGCGCCGCTCGCAGTTTTGGCGGCGGGTGTAGGGGCGCAGGGCGCTCCGCCGCACCTGGAGCGCCGTCGCGCTAGAACCACCACGCAGTTCCCCCAAGCCCGCCTTCACCCGGCGGGCTTTGCTTTTTTCAGGGCCTTCACCCTGACCGCCTTTCTCCTGCTCCCTGGTGGCGGTTCTCCCTGCTACCCGCCTCCTGCTCCCCGCCCCCCGCCCCTTGGTGGCAGTTTACACCTCATGCCCGTCCCCCCCGCCCAACCTCGCCGCCTCCTCGTCACCGGCGCTGCCGGCTTCATTGGCGCCAACTTCGTGCACCACTGGCACGCCCGGTTTCCGCACGACCCCCTCGTGGTGCTCGACGTGCTGACCTACGCCGGCCGCCGGGGCACGCTGGCGCCGCTGGAAGCACAGGGGGCGCTCACGTTCGTGCACGACGACATCGGCAACGGGCCGCTGGTGCGTGAGCTGCTGGCCACGCACCACATAACGCACGTGGTGCACTTTGCCGCCGAGAGTCACGTGGACCGCAGCATTGCCGCCCCCGACACGTTTGTGCGCACGAATGTGTGGGGCACACACACGCTGCTCGAGGCGGCGCGCGCCGTGTGGTGCCAAGGCGGCCGCTGGCGCGAGGGGGTGCGCTTTCACCACATCAGCACCGACGAAGTATTCGGTGCGCTGGGTGCGCACGACGCACCGTTCACCGAGGCGAGCCCGTACCATCCCAGTTCCCCCTATTCGGCCAGCAAAGCGGGCGCTGATCACCTGGTGCGGGCGGCCGGCAACACGTACGGACTGCCGTACGTCATAACACACTGCGCCAACAACTACGGGCCGTATCAGCACACCGAAAAGCTGCTGCCGCACATGCTGCGGCGGGCGTTGATGGGAGAGAAGCTGCCGTTGTACGGCGACGGCCTGCAGCAGCGCGAATGGCTGCATGTGCACGACCATTGCGCCATGCTGGAGCGGGTGTTGCTGGCGCCAGGCGTAGAAGGGGAGTCATTCAACCTTGCCGGCTACGACGAGCGCACGAATCTCGACGCCGTGACGCAGCTGTGCGCCGTGCTGGACGCGCGTTTTGGCGCCGACCCGCTGCTGGCTTCGCGATACCCCGCCTGTCCGGCCGCGCGCGGGGAGCCCTGCATCTCGCTGCTGGCGCATGTCACTGACCGCCCAGGTCACGACCGGCGGTACGCGCTAAACGGCGACAAGCTGCGGACTCGATTGGGTATTGGTCCGCGCATTCCCTTCGCGCAGGGGCTGGCTGACACGGTGGATTGGTATCTCGCGAACGCCGGCTGGTAATAGGTGTGGGGCCTTAACAGCCTTACGAGGACTGCTCCGTGTGGGCGGACTGAGCGTCCGTACGAGGACTGGCTCCGGCATGATTCCAGCGGCGTACCGCTCTGGCTGGGCTGTTCATTCCTTTGATTTTTGGATCTCGCGGAGGTGGAGCGTGCCGGTCGAATTCACCGTCGCAGTCCTCGTCCGGACGCCGTATCCGCCTCATCGGGACAGTCCTCGTAATGCAGTGCTGCGGTGCCAGCCCGTGCACCGGTGTTGGTCGCGAGCTGGGTTCGAACGTCCGTACGAGGACTGGCTCCGGCATGATTCCAGCGGCGTACCGCTCTGGCTGGGCTGTTCATTCCTTTGATTTTTGGATCTCGCGGAGGTGGAGCGTGCCGGTCGAATTCACCGTCGCAGTCCTCGTCCGGACGCCGTATCCGCCTCATCGGGACAGTCCTCGTAATGCAGTGCTGCGGTGCCAGCCCGTGCACCGGTGTTGGTCGCGAGCTGGGTTCGAACGGCCTTACGAGGACTGCTCCGTGTGGGCGGGCTGAGCGTCCAGACGAGGACTGGCTCCGACATGATTCCAGCGGCGTACCGCCCCTCCTGATTGCCGTTCACCGCCATGCCCGCCCCAGCACAAATGGATTTGAATTAATCCGCGCCAAGGCGTACCGTAGCACAACGCTTCTTTCCCGCCCCTTCTCGCACCACATAATGCGATTCCTGTTCGGCCTGGCCCTCTGCGCCGCGCTCGCTGCCTGCGGAGGAGGTGGAGACCCTGCCGCCCCTGATGTGCCGGCCGTGGTCACCATTACCCCGAACGGCGCCGCCACCCTTGCCTCGGGGGCCGGGCTACAGCTCTCGGCCACCTACCGCGACACCAAGGGGAGGGTGGTGAACAATCCGTCCATTACCTGGACAACTGCCGACGCCAGCGTGGCCACCGTAGCCCAGTCGGGGCTGGTGGTGGGGGTGCGGACCGGTACGGCTGACATTACCGCCACCTCTGCCGGCGCCTCCAGCAGTGTTACGGTGACCGTGACGCCCGGGGCCGCGGTCAAGCTGGTGGTCACCACGCAGCCCGCCGGGGCCGCGTCGGGGGTACTGCTCACCACGCAGCCAGTGGTCGAGGTGCGCGACAACGCCGACAACCTGGTCACCACCGGGAGTGTGCTCGTGGCGGTTGGGGTGAGCGGCGGCACCGTGACCGGCACCACCAGCCTCACCGCGCAACAGGGGGTGGCGCGCTTCACCGATCTCACTGTGCGTGGCACCATTGGCTCACGCACTTTGGTGTTCACGTCGGGGGCGCTCGCGTCGGCAGCCTCCAACTCGTTCGACCTTTCCGCCGGCCCAGCGGTTGCCATTGGCTATCGCGGCACGCCACCGCGGCTGCGCAGTGGCATTGCCGGTGGCGCGTCGGGAGTGGCCGCGCAGCTGCTCGACAGCGAAGGCAACGACGCGGCGCTGAGCGGCCGAGCCGTGACCGTGGCGGTGAGCGGCGGGGCTGGCACCACGAATGTGTCGGGTACTGCCGCGGTGACCAATGCGCAGGGGCGGGCGCTCTTTTCGGCGCTCACGGTAACCGGTGTGGCGGGGGCACGCACGCTCACGTTCCGGGCCGACAACATTACCAATCCGGCCACCGCGACCCTCACCTTGCTGGGTGGAGCGCCGCAACGCGTAGTGGTCGAGCGCGACGTACCGCTCACGGTGGAGAGCAATACGATTGTTTCACCGGCGCCCATTGTGCGGCTGGTGGATAGCGTTGGCAACGCCTCTCCGGAGAGTGGCGTTACGATACGCGCCACGAGCAGTGGCGCCACGCTTGCGTCGGCCACGGCGGTCACCGATACGCTGGGGCGCGCCACCTTTTCAGGGCTGTCGTTTATCAGTGGGACTGGCGCTCGCACGGTGCAGTTTGCGGCGACCGGACTGGCCGAGGTGACCTCGAGGAGTATTGAGGTCACGCCACCAGATGTGTCGCCGCAGCCCACGAGCATTCTTACGGCAGCCAGCGACGCCGATACGGCGGTGCGCAACATCGAGTTGGGCACCACCACCAGTGTGCGCACGCCGTTTTTGCTGGCGCGCGACGCGCAGGGGCAAGCCATGGCCACGACCGGCGTGCGCTGGGTCTCGCGCGATCCCACGCGTGCCACGGTCGCCGCCGACGGTCGCATTACCGGCGCGCAGCCGGGGCGCACGTTTGTGGTGGCGCAGGCCAGCCGCAACGCCGGCATTGCCGATTCGGTGCTGGTGTTTGTGCCCAGGAGTGGGACTGGCCCCATCGTGCGCGCCACGCTGCCCAGCTATCGCGTGCGCACCGACACGTTCTCCATCACCATTGAAATCGTGCCGCGTGACGGACGCACGCTCTCGGCGGCCGACATGGAAATTGCCTGGCCCGGCAGTCGCGCCGGGGTGTTCTCGCCGTTCAATGTCACGGGTTTTTCGACACTCGCGGCCAACGTGCAGACCCAGTTCGTGGATGCGCAGCAATCGCTGCGTCTCACTTGGGCGTCCACCGCGCCAGTGAGTGGCGCGGTGCAACTCATTCGCTTGCGGTGTACGGTGAACCAACGCGGGCAGGGGAACCAGGTGGTCATTACGCTCAATCAGTTGCTGCAGGGTGATTTGTCGGACATTACGGCGGTGACGAGTGTGTTCAATCCGGTGGTGGTGATTCCGTGAAGAGCGAACTGATGAGGGAGCAGAGAGCAGGGGGCAGGGGGCGGGTTGCAGGGGGGCTTGTACTGCTCGCTTTGTTGCTCGCCGGCTGCGCCAAGCCGGATTTTACGGAGGCGGTGACACCGGAGGTGGCGACATCACTGGCGTTGCTGTCGCAGCAGCGCGGCGATACGGTGTCGCTCGACATTACGCTGGGTGGTGGCGCGCCTGCGGCGTTGGGGAGCTTTACTGGCGAAGTGGTGCAGCCGGCCAGCTGGCGCTTTGTGCAGTGCGATGCGCAGCAGCCGCAGGCGCTGTTGGCGTGCAAGGCGCACGACAGCACGGTGCGTGTGGCCGCCGCGTGGGCTGGGGGGACGCATGCGGGAGCGCTGGTGCGGCTCACCTATGTGCGCGCTGGCACGGCATTGCCGTCGGACGTATGGACGATGAGTGTGAGCGAAGCCCACAGCGTGCGCGGGCAGTCGCTTGCCGATTCGTTGCAGGTGCGCGCGCAGAGTGTGGCGGGGGTGGTGCGGTGAATCCTACCCCTCGCTTTGGCCTCAAGATGTTTGGAACGGCCTTGCGCGAGGACTGCTCCGTGCCGTTTGCTGGCTCGGCGCAACTCACGACGGCTGTGCGGTTCATTCGTGCCGTGAACGAGGACTGTGACGGTACATGCGACAGGCACTCTCCACCTCCTCAAGATCAAATACTAAAAAGATTGAACTCACCGCAGCAGTATGCCGCTTGCCCCTGCCGGGGCCAGTCCTCGTCTGGACGCCCTGTCCGCCGCAACGGAGCAGTCCTCGCAATAAGCAGTTCAAAACAAGCCAGCCCCAACATCAATACTGGCCGTAAGCTCACCACAATCTTCGCCGCACTGGCGCTGAGCGCCTGCCACGCGCAAAGCGGCCGCGCGCCCATCATTACCAGCGTCACGCCGGCCACGGCCAACATCACCAACGGCATACCGGTGGAAATCACCGTACACGGTGCCGGTTTTGATTCGCTCAACACGGTACACTTTGGCCGTCTCGTTATTCCGTCGGTGCCGCGGCTGAATGACAGCACGATGCGCTTTGGGGTGCCCGTTGATGACACCTTTCTCACCGATCGTGGGCCGGCGCCGGTGCAGCCGCTTGCCAGTGGCGCCTACGACATCCGCGTTGAAAGTCGACGCGGGCGCTCCAATGCCCTGCGCATTATGCTCGTGAACGACAAGGGGGCGCGATGAACACAGGGATCATGTCGCGCGTCGTGCGGCTCACCGCCGCAACGCTGTGCGTGGTGGCGGCCAGTGTCGGTGCGCAGCAGCGCGAAGGCGATTCAGAAGTGCGTCGCCGTGCGCTCATTGAGCAGTGGGACGGTGTGGCCGGAGCCACCGAGGCCAGCACCGGGGTGTCATTCACCAGTTGGCTGGCCGCGGTGGGGAGCGCCCGTGGGTCGCTGCGCGCGGCCGTAACGGTGCCGCAAGCACAACGGTGGACAAGCATTGGACCACGCGGGCTGTACATGGACAACGGTTTCTTTGGCTCGTTGCCGCAGCTCGACGCCGGTCGCGTACCGGCATTGGCGTTTCATCCTACCGATCGCAACATCATCTACGCCGGTACGTCGGCGGGTGGCGTGTGGAAGAGCACCAACGAAGGCGCCAGCTGGGTGCCGCTCACCGACACCGAGTGCTCACTGGCCACGGGCTCCATCGCTATTGATCCGGTGAACCCCGACATCGTGTACGTGGGTACGGGCGAAGTGTACGAAGCCACCGCCGGCTGCGGCGTGCTGCGCAGCACCGACGGTGGCGCCACGTGGAGCAGCTTTGGTGCGAACGTGTTTACGCAAAATGCTGCCACCTCGTGGGCCATTTACAGCCTGGTGGTAGACCGGGCCAGTGCCGGTACCACCAACGCCACCACGCTGCTGGCGGCCACGCTGCGTGGCATCATGCGCTCCACCAACAGTGGGCAAACGTGGACGGTGGTGACCCCTGCGCTCACGTTCAGCGACCTCAAGCAGCACCCCACCGACCCCAACGTACTGTACGCGGCACGCGTGGGCGTGGCGAGCAGCGCCTTTCCGCCGGGGCTGTGGCGCTCCAACGATCGCGGCGCCAACTGGGCACAGGTGGCCACCTTTGGCACCGACTCCGTACAGCGTATGGAGATTGCCGTCTCCCCCGCACGGCCGGGCAGTGTGTGGATGCTGGCCGGTCGCCCCGATCGACAGCTGGGCGGGCTCTGGCGCTGGGATGATGCCACCAACTCGCGCACCACGCTCGACGCCATCGGGCCACGGCAACCCGAACCTTCAGGGCGCATCAACTTTGGCGGGCAGAGCGACTACAACCTCATGATTGCCGTAGACCCCGTTGATGACAACGTCATCTACATTGGGGGCGTGCGCGCCTACAAGAGCGTGGACGGCGGCACGAGCTTCCGCGAAATGGCGGAGCGCATTCATGTGGACTGGCACGCCGTGGCCGTGGACCCCAACGACGCCCGCCGCGTCCTGGCCGGCAACGATGGCGGTCTGTTCCTGTCGCGCGACAAGGGATCCACGTGGCAGTCGCTCAACGCCGGGCTCACCACCTCGCTGCACTATCCGGGGTTGTCGCTGCACCCCACCGACCCCACCGGCGTACTCACCGGGCTGCAGGACAACGGCACCATCATCACGCGCAACGGCATCGCGCAGTGGAACGGCGTGTTTGGTGGCGACGGGGCGTTTACCGCCATCAATCCCGACGCGCCCACCACGTATTACGTGTCGAGTCAGAACGGCAATCTGTTTCGCATGAACGGCACCACCGGCGCCGCGACACGCATTTGGGTCGACACCACCACCGAACGGCGGCGCGCCTTCATTGCGCCCTTTGTGCTCGACGCGTCGCGTCCGTCGCGTCTCTACTTTGGCGGTGCACGACTGTTCCGCACGGAGAATCAGGGCGCCGCGTGGACGCCCATTTCCCCCGATCTCACCCGTGGCACCGGCGTGATCAATGCTATCGCGCTGGCGCCCAGCGATTCCAACGTGATTTTCGTGGGCACCAACGACGGCAACGTGCGCTACTCGCGTGACTTTGGTGCCACCTGGCTGGCGCCGCAAACCACGCTCCCCACGCGCACCATTACCGACTTCGCGGTGAACCCCACCAACGCCAACACCGCCGTGGTCACCATTGGTGGCTCGGGTGGTCCGCACGTGTACATCACCCGCGATGGCGGCGCCACGTGGAGCAACATTACTGGCACGCTGCCCGATGTCACCACGCAAGCCGTGGTCTGGGGTCCCGGCGGGCGCCTGTACGTGGGGAACATGTATGGCGTGTACGAAAGCACCAACGAAGGGCAATCGTGGACGCGCCAGAGCGGGATGCCCACCATTCGCATTACCGATCTGGTGTACAACGCCCGTACCAACCGACTCGTGGCTGCCACTTACGGTCGAGGCATCTGGGCCTACGACTTTGCTGCGGCCACCGAGGTGCTACGCGGTGACGTGAACAACGACGGGCAAGTGAACGCCGCCGACGCGTTGCTCATCCAGCAGGCGCTCATTGGCGTACAGATCCCGAGCACCGTGTCCCTCTTCCCCGCCGCCGACGCGAACTGCGACGGGAAAATGGAAATACTGGACGCCCTCGTAGTGCTGAAGTTCGCGGTAGGAGAAACCGTTGCGGGAGCGTGCGCAGGGACACGCCGGTAACTGCGGGAACCGCTGTAAAAGCGTTATGGGTTATGGGTTACCGGGTAACGGCGGGGAACAGCGCTGGTACAGCGCTGCTCCCCGCGGTGTCCGTGAGGCGCTGTTCCCGCAGCGTCCGTGCGGGGCACACACGCGCGGACGAAGCACTCAGACCTCTCAACTCGCTTTAATCGGGCCTCTCACCCTCGATATCCATCGCACACTCGATCGTCCCACCGCGCACCTCTGACTCGCGATTCTCCGATCTCAGATCTGACCCGTCTAAATCGCGCGACTGGAGACGAGTCTGAAGTTGACGTGGATGTCGTAGAGCTGTCCGTTGTCCACGCAGTAGGCCTTGGCGCCTGGGGCTGAACGCACCTGGTACGTGGTGGGATCGAGGCGCGTGACGGAGATGTACGAGGCGCCCGTCGTGGCGCCGTCGAAGACGATGTTCCAGCGCAGCGCATTGCAGCCGCTCCCCGTGCCGGAGAGGTTGACCGCGAAAATGCCGTCGCGGGTTTCGCCAACGGCAATCGCGCTTCCGAAGGTGGCAATGCTGCGCACATTCATGAACACGGGGCGCCGGTCTACGATGGCCACGCCTGCTTCATTCACATACGACAGCGTGACCTTGCGAGGAAACGCCGCGCAGGTCCGTGTCTTGCTGGTGGGGTTGTCGGTTTGCAGTGTTGCATCGCCACTCCCCGTGGCAGAGGCAAAGATGCGGGTGCTTACGCCACACACACCGTTGGCATATACCGACTCGGTGCTGCCGCTTGTGAGATACGCGCCGTCGCCGGTAAGTCCGCTGTTCGCGGCGGGGAGGTACCAGGTCGCGGTGGGGTCAGCCGTTGTGGTGGCTTTCGCAAACGCCGGACCGCCCACTTCGGTGGTGACTGGTTCGTTGGTGGTGCAGGCGCCGAGCGGTGCAAGCAGGGCGAGTAAACAGGCGAGCGTAGTGGACCGTCTCATGTGAGGCTCCGGGTAATGAGGTCGAGGTGAACCAACGACCTCATTACTCGGACAATCCATACCGGTTTGCGGTGGCTTATGGCAGCGCGCGCTTTTTGACGGTGAATCGCACATTGAGTGGATAGCTCACGCCATTGGCCGGACAATACGCGCGATTATTGGGCGCGGGTTGTGACTCAACGCTCCACGTATTGGCGTCAAGGCGCGTGACGAGCAATTTGTCGCCGGGCACGGAGAGCCCTTCCACGAGATCATTCCACCGGAGTGATGCACAGCGAGCGCTCCGGATGGACAAGGAGAACGTGAGCCCGCGCAGCGCGGTGCTGCCAATGGGAATGGTCAGTGTCCCGTTCTCAAGTGCCCGGAGATTGAAGAAGCCTGCCGTACGCTCCACATGGCCGTCGGCATAGTGCAGCGAGACGGTACGAGGGTACAGCGGGCACTGTCGGTCGCGGAAGTTGGGATTGTCTGTTTGCATGGTGGCATCGCCGCTGCCACTGAAGGCATTGGACGAAAACAGCTTGGCCGACACGCCACACACGCCGTTGTCGTACACCGATTCCTGACCACTCACGAAGGCGCCGTCGCTGCGCAGGCCGAGGGCGCTGTCGTCGAGCGGGAAGTACCAGGTGGTCTTGGGATCGCCCAGCACCACTTCGAAGACCTCGGCGCCTACTCCCTTCTTGCCGCCCACATTGGTCACAACAATGTCGTACGACCCAATGGTGGCGTTGGCTGGTACCGCAATGCGTGCCTTGAGTGTGCTGCTGTTCACGTAGCTGTTGGAGAGCACCTGCACCTGCGTGGTATCCCCCGCAATGGACCAGCGGGCTGATGCCCCTTTGGCAAAGCCGCTGCCGCTGATGGTCACATCAACGACGGTGTCGGTACTGGCGATGGCCGGTGAGGCCCCGGTGACGGACACGGTCGTGGTGCCGCCGGAACCACTGCCCCCGCCATTCGCCCTGGCGAAGGCCGGTGTTGCGGTGGCGTCAGTGAGCGTGCTGCCGCCACAGGCGGTGAGCAGCACGAGCGACAGGGTCGCTCGCAGGAAGGAGGCGGGCGTCATTGGGTAGTGGCTGGAGACAGGAACAACACGCGGCTGCGCAATGATACGGACAACGGCATCACGTTTGCGCGACGTGGCGGGGAAAAAAGAGGACCCGGGCGTGGCGTGGTGCGGCGTGGCCAACGCGTCATCGGCCATCGCCCGACAGCTGGTACGCCGCCCAACGATACGGGTGGGACTGCTGCGGATCGCGAATCATGAGCCGTTGCGCCGTGGCGAGTGCCTCGGGGGTGGACTGACGGCGACGCGCGGTGTGAAAGTGCCGGGCAAAGCGGGCGGCCGCAGCGTCGTCGATACGCCAGAGCGTCGCGACCACGTTGCGCGCACCGGCCATGAGCCAGGCGTTGGCCAGCGAAGTAAACTCTCCCCGCGCTTCAAAGCGCATGCCCTGCCCGTTGCCGACGGCGGTTTCGCAGCCGGAGAGAAACAGGAGCGGACTGCGTACGGTAAGGCCGAGGATCTCGTGCACTTCGAGGCGGCCATCATTGGCGGACGAGGTGGGCGTCGCACTGCCACGCAACTCCAGTCGCGAGAAGAGCGGATTGTGCGCATTCACCACGGCATGACTGGCCACGTGTACCACGCCGGGTTGCTGCACCAGCGTGCGCAACTGCTGCTCGCTGGCGTCTCCGTTCAGGTAGACCGTGCCGCCGCTTTGCGCCGCCGCGTCCTCCGCTTCGGCTCGCGAGCCGGGCAGGCGGTCGGTGAACGGCGCCAGAGCGCTGAACGACGGCGACGGCCATACGGGTTGGGGTCGCGCCGGCATGGTGCGCACCCCCACCAGGAAAGCGGCGCTGGGCAGGTTCACCAGGGTGATCTCTTCCACGAGATGCCGCTGGGTGGCTGCGTTGTACAGCGCACCAAAAGGCAGTGCCGTGAGCAGGCCGTGCGGAACCAGAACCCATTGGCGCACGGTGGCAGGCAGCAGGCGTTGCACGGGAGTCACCAGCGTTTCGTGCAGCGCGGACAGCAAGGGGATGGCGGCCTGGCCAGCGTGCCGCTGTCCGAGCAGCTCACGCACCAGTCCAATACGCGCCGCCAGCGAGTCCGTAGGCATGGGGATCGTCGCCACCCGTACCGCTTCGCGCGTCACCGCAAAAATCACCAGATGCTCTGGGGTGGCAAAGTACTCCACCAGCGCTTCGTGGCGTTGCAACACGGGTTTCACGTTTTGCGGCGTGGTGAACGCCGTGGCCGGAGTACTGGCGATCTCGTGACGCTCGTTCGGTAACGGCAGCCGACTGCGCAACGCCTCATAGGCACTCCGGGCCACGCGCAAACTATCGCGCAGCTCCTGCGTCGACGCCACGAGGGCGGCACTGCGGTCGCGCGGGGCGCGGTCTTCCTGCAGGCGAAGCCGATTCACCAACGCATCAATGCGTGCCAGCAGCGCATTGGCCTCCCGCTCCACGTACAATGGCGGGTCGGTTGTGCGACGGCCGTTGCGCTGCAGCGCCTCACGGCTCTCGCGGAGCCGCTCGGTGAGTTCGCGCCCGCGGGCGGCATCGGCGACGGCGAACGCATCATCCACCAATCCCTGCGCCAAAAGCGCGAGTGTCAGATCGGCGTAGACGCGCGCCCGCGCGGCGACATAGCGCTGGCGCAGTTCCCCCGCGGCGTACTGCGCCCGTACCTGTTCAATGGTCGCAACAGCCGCTTTCCCCTCGCGTACGGCTTCACGCCGACGTCCCAGCGCGGCGTAGGCACGCGCCTTCCATGCCAGCCGTTCGGCACGAACATCGGGGCCGGCCATCTCGAACAGCGATGTGGTGCGCTCAAGTTCGTGCAGCACCCCGGGCCAGTGTGACGCACGGGCCATCTGCCGGGCCGTGGCAAGTGCCAGCTGCGAAGCCGCCAGCGGGATATCCAATTGCCGGGCAACACGACGCGCCTCGGCCAGATGACGATCCGCGCGGGGATAGTCCCGCGCCTCCTCCGCCAGTTCGGCCAACAGCAAAAGATCCTCGAGCATCTGATACAGCAGCCCGTGGCGGGCATGCCCGTTCAATGCCGTGGTGGCCATGCGCTGCGCGGCCGACACATTCCCTCGTTGCTGCAGGGCGCGGGCCTGCTGGCGTCGCACCGTGAACTGTTCCTTGGGTTGGCCCAGCGAGTCGTTGAGGATCGCCGCCTGACCGTACACGTCCAGCGCGTGCTGCGTATCGCCGGCCTCGAGATACAAGTCCCCCTGGACGCGCAGATTTTCGGCCAGTTCTCCGGCAGCGCCAAGACGACGGGCCAGATCATTGGCACTGTCCAGCAACACAAACGCACGCTGCGGGGCGCCCATGGCGGCATACGCCGTGGCGAGTTGGCCGCGCGCATTGACCTCGAGGGTCGAGTCGCCGGTGGCACTGGCCAGCGTACGAGCCTCACGCAGCAGCCCGGTGGCGTCCAGCGCGGCCCCCCGCGCAATCTGCAAGGCCGCCAGATTGTTCAGCGTACGTGCGAGGTTCACCGTGTCGGCAAGCGTGGTGAACTGCAGGCGGGCCTCGGTGAATGCCTCGGCGGCCGCGTCGTACAGCGCTCGCTCCTGCAACACCAATCCCAGATTCATGCGTGCCTTGGCAACACCGGCCGAGTCGCCCGATTCGCGCGCCACGGTGGCCGCTTCCGTGAGCAGGCGGGTCGCATCGGAGGTGCGATCTTCTTCCCAGGCCAACAGCCCCAGACTGTTCAGCGACCGAAACAGCTCGTGGCGCATGCCCAGATGCCGCTTGAGGCGCAGCGCGGCCTCCCCCCATTGGCGCGCCGATACATACTCGCCACGCTGTTTGGCCGCCTGCGCCCGACCAGTGAGCGCCCGTGCAATTCGTGAGGAATCCGCGAGGCGTTCGGCCAATGTCTGGGCCTGCGTCCAAAGGACAGCGGCACTATCAGGCGCTCCGCGATAGAGCGAATCGCCGGCGGCCAGCAAGGCATCAATGCGCTGCTGCTCGGCGCTGAGCGGGGCGCGAGCCACGGCGTCGCGCCCGCTATCGCAGGCTGCGATCGCCAGCCACGCCGCCACCGACAGCCGACCGGCCACCAGATGGAACGAGGTCTTGGAAGGCGTGCGTGTGCGCCGCATGAGTGTGCCGTGGGTCAGCGCGGGACGAGCAGATACGCGCCGGTGCTGCGGCTGCGCCCATCGAGCTGCTGGGCCGTGACGCTCCACCACGCTCGTGGTGCAGCGCGTAGCACGGCGCGAGGGAGCGTGAGCACCGTATCGCTTGTGGCGGTAGCGTGTAAAACGCTGCCGACGTCGTTCTGCACCACCAGATCGTAGGTGGCCCCCGGGGCGGCCGAGCGCCACACGAGAATGAGGTCCGTGGTGTTGGACACCAGGGAGTCGCTGGTTACCACCGCCAGTGCCGTTTCAATCTCCGGGGACGGCCCAGCACCGGCAGAAGGAAGAGCGCCACGCGTGGTGTCTGGCGTAATCGATGGCGGGGTACTGCCACCGCCCCAGCGCATCATGACTATGACGGCGGCTGCCGCTGCCAGAGGGGCCAGGTACCGTACCCGCACGGTGGGGGGCGCGGGGAGCAGCCGTCGGACTTCCACCACCTCGCGGCGGCACTCGCTGCAGAGGGCAAGATGCTGCGCCGCCACCTGCTTCGCGGGGGCGGAGAGGGAGCCGTCAACGAACGCGGCCACGAGATGCGCATCGAGGTGTTCCTCGGCTGCGCGTGCGACTTCCGAATGCATGGGCGTCGTCATGGGATACTGCTCTCCACACCGCGGGCCTTGAGGAGGCGACGCAGGCTGCCAAAGGTGGCGTTGAGCCGACGGAACACGTGAAAGGCCGTGGGCAGGCCAAGCAAGCGGGCGATTTCGCTACCCGAAAGCCCATCGTGAAACCGCAGCTTGATGAGCAACTGCTCATCCGGGTTGAGCTGCGCCATGGCACTGCTCACGGCGTCCTGCAGCTCGCGGTGGCGCACGTCTTGATCAGGGAGCGGGGCCTGATCGTCAACGGTATGGGCGATCGCGAGATCCCCATCGGTGGTAAACCGTGCCAGGCGTCGCCGAAGCTGCAAACGCGCTTCCGCGCCGTCCTTGTCCTGGGCGTCCCGGGGGCGACCGTACTGCTGACGGTAGAAATCAAGACAGAGACGGCGCGCCACCACCGTCAGCCAGGTGGTCAGTTTGCTTCGGCCGTCGTTCCGGTAGCCACGCAACCGACGGAAGTTGTCTTCCTGCAGGCGTTCGAGGACAAAGGCATAGGCATCCATGGCCTCGTCGTACTGAGGAAAGACATCCCGCGCAATGTGCACGAGCAGCCGACTGTGGTCGGCCACAAAGACCGCCCACGCGGCATCGCGGGCGTCGGCAGCAGGGGCGTCAAGGAGCGACGAGAGAGAGGCGGGCAAAAATGCGCTGGCAATGGTCAACACATGATGACACGGACAATGCTAGCACTATTGCGCGGTTACAGCGGAACTGCGGTAACCGCTGTAAAAGCGTCATGGGTTATGGGTTATCGGGTTACCGGGTAACTGCGGTAACAGCGGGCCCGTGCGGGGCACGCACGCGCGGACGCCAGCACTCGGACCTCTCAACGTCGTGGTTATCTCGACCCTCTCACCCTCGGTATCCATCGCACACTCGATCGTCCCACCGCGCACCTCTGACTACCCCAGCGTCAGCCCGAGTCTGAGCGTCCTTCCCGGCTGCGGCAGGCCGCATTGGTCGTAGGCTGCGCGGTCTCCCAGGTTGTCCACGGCAAATACGGCGGCGAGTCGTTGCAGCAGGCCGCTGCGGCGCATGGTGAATGTTCGCGTGATGGCGGCGTCGCCAATGGTTTGCGCGCCCAGCTCTACCTGACGGGCGAGGTCGGGGTGCTGGCAGTATTGCACGCCCACGTGCCGGGCCATGAGGCTCGCACGCATACCGGCCACGAGGGGCGACGTCACGGCCAGTGACGCGCGCCGTTCGGGGTTATGCTCGGCGCGGCGCTCGTTGTTGGCGCTGGTGGTGATGGACGGGTCGAGCACTCTGATGCGCTGCAGCGTGGCGTCGCCGCTGAGCGTGGTGCCCTTGAGGGCACTCGGTGTCCACGAGGCCAGCAGCTCGAGGCCGTGGCTGCGGATTTCATCGCGATTGATGCGACGGAAGAGGCGATTGGGGAGCGAGATGCGCACCACCGCGTCGTCGAGTGTATGCCGGAAGCCCACGGCCTGCAGCTGCACGCCGCGCTGGGCAAAGGCTCCGCCGTCGAGGGTGATGCCGGCTTCCATGCCCAGCAGGCGCTCGGGGCGCAGCAGGGGGTTGGGATCGAAGCGATCGAGCGCTCCGCTGTACAGCTCACGCAGGGCGGCAAAGCGGGCTCGTTCGCTCACGGACGCGTGCAAGCGTACACCATCGTTGAAGCGCAACGTGCTGCCCAGCCGCCAGCCGGCACGCGACAGCGTGCCCAGCGACGGCCGCCCCCCCGACTGCGGTGTGCGTGCGTCGTCCTGCACGACGCCACCGCTCACCAGCAACCGCTCATGAATGGGCACATCGAGTTCGGCGCCCAGGCTCGCCAGTCGCTGTTCATAGCGGGTGGCGCGGGCAGTGGCGCGTTGCGCATCAAGCGTTTCGTCGTACACCACGCGGGTGCCGGTGGCCGCGACACGAAGCTGCGCGTTGCGGGGCAGGGAATGCGTGGCCGCAACCCGATAGACGTCACTGACCTCGTCACCCAGTTCTCTGGATAACAGCGTGTTGTAGCTGCGATTCGTGAAGCTTTCAATCTCCACCTGCTGCGTGCTGCGTCCGACGCTGGCTTGCAGAGAGCCGTAGCCCAATGAGGTTTTGCGCACTCCACTGCCGGCGGAAAGAATGCCGAGTGTGCGCGACTGCGACGGATAGCGCCAATAGCGCGGCAACTGGATGTGCTGTTCGGGGGCGACCCCTCGTTCCGTGTCGTAACCCGTGGCCGTGAGCCCCACAAAGGCACCGCTGCGATGGTCGTAGCGCACGGCGGCGTAGCCGTCGAGCTGTTGCTGGTCGGTGTTGGTACGCAGCGCGCGATTGTCCGGACTGCCCGGGTCGGCGGTGCCGCCGGTGAGCCCGTCGCCGAGGTTGCCGCTGGGGAGGGCAAACCCGTCGCGCTGGCGCTGCGTGATGCCACCGCGAATGCGCAGGGTGCCGCCGGCCACGTCCATGGGGCGGGCGGCGTTGAGCGAGAGGACCCGGGACGCGTACTGGTCTATGCCGGTGCCAATCTGCAGGGAGGTGGTGCGTGGCGTGCTGCGCGCGAGCGGCCCGTTGAGGTCCATGCGAATGACCCCGCCCAGGGTGTTAGCGCCCCCCAGCAGGGTGGCGAGGCCGCGTACCACCACGATCTGCTCCACCCCCGTGGTGGGGATGAGCGACGGGTCGGTGCGGGCGTCCCACCCCACCGTGAGCGGGAGCCCGTCGAGCAGCACCGCGGCCTGCCGGGAATCGGAGCCGCGGACGCCAATTTCCATCTCGCCACGCGAATTCTGGCGCACGAGCACAAACGCCGTTTGCCGCAGCACGTCGCCGATATGCGGCGCCGGCGCCAGCGGCACGGGAAGTGAATCGGGGCGAATGGTGACTGCGGTGGCGCCACCAGTGACCGACGGCGCACGAGCCCCACGAACCGTGATGGGCTCAATGCGCCGGGCGGAGGAGTCCTGGCTGGTCTTCTGGGCCTGTACCGAGGGAACAGCGAACAGCAGAGCGGCACACCACAACAGACGAACGGGGAGTGACATGCCGCATTCTGGCGGGGGCTGCCTTAACTCCGGATTAATTGGCGTGCGTTGCTGCTCACTGCCGTCTGTGTGGCTGCGGTCAGCCGTCTGCGGTTCACCAATGTCGTGAACTGCAAGACCGCAGACGGCAGCCACTCAGTTGGCAGATGCCAGGAGCAGCAGGCTTACCCGAAGTAGTCTTGCTGCCCCTTGCGACGCGACTCGCGCTCGGCGCGCGCATAAGTGCCGGCGTCGGAGCGCGAGATCTTGCGGCGTGCCACCAGCGCTTCGAGCACCAGCTCGCAGGCCACCACGATCATGGAGTCGTCGCCCTTCTTGGCGAGGCCGAGGGCAACGACGGTGTCCACCAGCCCCGGCACGAGGTCGAAGCCCTTGCGCACGACACCAATGGCAATGTCGTCGCCCACCTGCAGGGCGCTTCCCTTGTCGAACCACATGATGATCTCGTCGGTGTCGAGATCACCCGTGCGCTCGCGCAGTGTGGCGTCGCAGGCGCGACGAATGAGTTCGCGGGCAATGTTGTTGCCGCCCACCAGCTCACCTTCGTACTCGAGCTCAATCTTGCCGGTGATGGCGGGCAGGGCCGCATACACATCGGCCACACGCGGCACCGCTTCGCTATCGCCGTTGCGCAGCGCGCGCTGCTCGGCGTTGGAGACCACATTCTCCATGGCGGTAATGGGCATACGCTGCGAGACGCCACTGCGCTTGTCGATGCGCTTGTCGTCGCGTGCCTCGAAGGCAATGCGTTCCACCACTTCCTCAATGAGATCAGGGACGCGGATCTCCACGCTGTTGTCGCGCTGCGTCCAGGCTTCCTGGCGCGTGATGCTCACACCCAGCTCCACCGACTCGGGGTAGTGCGTAATGATTTCCGAGCCAATGCGGTCCTTGAGCGGCGTGATGATCTTGCCGCGCGCGGTGTAGTCTTCGGGGTTGGCGGTGAAGCAGAGCAGCACATCCAGTGACAGGCGCACGGGATAGCCTTTGATCTGCACGTCGCCTTCCTGCATGATGTTGAACAAGCCCACCTGCACCTTGCCGGCGAGGTCGGGGAGTTCGTTCAACGCGAAGATGCCGCGGTTGGCGCGCGGCAGCATGCCGTAATGAATGGTGAGCTCATCGCTCAGCAGGTGCCCCCCGCGGGCCGCCTTGATGGGGTCCACGTCGCCGATGATATCGGCCACGGTCACGTCGGGCGTGGCGAGCTTTTCCACGTAGCGCTGGTCGCGCGAGACCCAGGCAATGGGGGTGTCTTCGCCCGCTTCTTCGATGAGATTGCGCGCGTACTTGGAGATGGGGGCGAACGGATCGTCGTTCACCTCGCTCCCCTTTACCACGGGCATGGCGTCATCGAGCAGCGAGATCATGGCGCGCAGAATGCGCGACTTGGCCTGTCCGCGCAGTCCGAGCAGAATGAAGTTGTGCCGGGCCAGCAGGGCGTTGACGATCTGCGGCATGACCGTGTCTTCGTAGCCCAGCACGCCGCGAAAGAGCGGGCCGCCGTCCTGCAGGCGGGCAATGAGGTTGCGGCGAATCTCGTCTTTGACGGATTTGGGCCGATTGGTGGCGTAGCCGGAGCGCTTGAGCGCGCCGAGGGTCTCGGGGAATCGGGACACGGCGTGGGTACTGTTGGGGCTGCCAGAAAATGGGGCCGAAAAACCGCCCGGGGTACTATGCAGGTACAAGGCACAAGCGGGGCGAAGAGTGCCCGGATTTGCGGAAGGGGGGGAGAAGTCGCCGATCCAGGGGGCGGAGAGGCGTCATTTACAGTAACAACCGAAAATCTTTGTCCCACAACGGCTTTCCGTCCCCCCAGAAGTGTGAGGAGACGATTAAGGCGCCTTGACACCAGCGTCCGGTACCATACATTCCTGTCGCTTGACCCCGTCGGCACAGACGCCGGGGGGGCCGTGCGCTTTTAGGCTGCACGGCGCTCATCACCGCACCGTATGGAGTCTCATCATGAAGCGTATCGCCCTCGTCGCCGCTGCTCTCGTGCTCGCCGCCTGCTCCGCCAAGGAAGAGGCCCCGGCCGCTGACACGGCTGCCGCCGCCCCCGCCGCCGCCATGGATTCGGCCGCGATGGCCGCCCCGGCTGATTCGACCGCCATGGCCGCCCCGGCCGACTCGACCGCGATGGCCGACACGACCAAGCACTAATCTGCTTGCGTGAAGGAAAAAGGGGCCCGCTCGAAAGAGCGGGCCCCTTTTTTGTTTGGCTGAGAGGCGGGAATCTGATGTCTGTTGTCAGATGTCGGACAATCGAAGTGCGATGAAAACGGCGTTATGTGTTATGGGTTATCGGGTAACCGAGTAACCGCGGGGGCCCAAGCCAGTGCAGGGCACTCCCAGCGAGGATGAAGCACTCGCACCTCTCATCGTCGTCGTTATCTCGACCCTCTCACACTCGATATCCATCGCACCTCTCAACTCGCAACGCTCTCACCTCTGCGTCCCGACTCGCCCGTCTCACCTACTCATCAAACGGCAGCTCGACGACGCGGGCCGTGATGTCGCCCGCCGGCACGACGACCGTCACCGTGTCTCCCGGCGAGACCTCTCGGCGGATCATGGCCATGGCGATGGGGCCCAGTCGAGGCGAGATCACGCTGCTGCGCACATCGCCCACGTCCTTGCCGGTGGCATCGGCCACGCGCGCATGCTGCGGCATGGGCTGCTCGGCCATGAGTCCGCGCAGGTGGCGATTCACATGTCCGCGGAAGTGCACGCGCGCCACGGTCTCCTGGCCGGTGTAGCAGCCTTTGGTGAAGGAGATCGCGCCGAGGGTGTCGAGGTTGGCTTCCTGCGGAATGGTATTCTCGTCCATATCGACGCCGAAGGCGGGGCGGCCGCCTTCCACGCGCGCAATGTTCCACACGGCGCGTGACGCGCGGCGGCGTGTGGACGCTTCGAGTCGCTCCCGCACAATCTCGGCATCGCGGACATCAGCCATGATGACGAAGCCTGGCAGGCTGCCCATAACGGGCGCACGCACGAGACGCACGCTGACCGGGCCAATGTTCCACATGCCATGTGACCAGACGGGCCACTCCTGGAGGCCGCTCACCATGATGTCGCCGAGGTTCTCCACGGTGTGCATGGCGCCGCCAAGATTGGCGACCGCCTGCACGGCATTGGCGCCGTAGACCATCCAGGTGGCCCACTGATCGGACTCGTCGATGACCTTGGCCAAGCGTGGATTGATGTACTTGCGGGCCAGATCGAGCCACGCTGGCGCGCAGTGCCGCAGCACGGTGAGCATGAAACGGTCGTCGTGGGTGCGCGCGATGTACATGTCGCACACCACTTTCCCCTTGGGGGTCAGCGCCACGGCGTGCATCCCCATGCCCACTGCCAGCTGGCTCACATCGTTGGTGACCAGCCCATTGAGCGCCTCCATGGCCTTCGGGCCCTGAATGGTACTCCAATGGTTCATGGCCTCAAACCACGCGGCATCACGGCGCAGATCGAGATAGGCCTCAACGTCGTCACCCACGAGCGGCTCGGGGTACACGAGGGTGGGCGCAGACGATGCAGGACTGGTGGTTGGCTCGGTCACAGTCGCAACATAATCAGCCGCCACCGCCGCCGTATACGGCGTCATTTCCCAGGCGGACCGCGCCGTCACGGCGATCTGCATGGCGTTCAGGCGGTCGTGTATGGTGTCCCAGCTGCGCCGAATGGTGTCACCAGGGCCGCGGGGGGCGTCATCGCTGCAGCGCAGCAGTGATACGTGGTGGTCGAGTCCTGCCAGAGCGAGCAGCGGTTCCACATCGCGCCGCTCACTGTCGGCCCGCACCACCACCCGGTGGCCGGCGGCGGCGGCGCGCTGGAGTCGGGCCACCATCTCCGCATCGAACGATACGCCGTGTTGCACCAGCGCCCGGTAGCCCCGCTGTGCCCGCAGCGCAATCAACTCGGGCACCGTGGGGTCGCTGGCGGCAAGCGCGGGGAACAACGCCAGCGACGCTTCGAGAAACGTGCGGCCGGGCAGTGCCGCCGCTACGGTATTTGCATCGAGCACCTGCGACTCCGCGGCCGCCGCATCGAGGACGGCGTGCACGCGGAGGGGCGTAGTGAGGGCGAGTCCGCCGTCAAACGCGATGATGGTGGCGCGCAGAGACGATGGAATCAGAACGGCTTCTCGAGGCTCTCCGACTGCGGCGTGAACAGCTCCGCACCGGTTTCCGTGATCACCATGTCGTCTTCGAGGCGAATGCCGAATTCGCCGGGAATGTAGATGCCCGGTTCATCGGAGAACACCATGCCCGGGGCCAGCGGCAACGTGTTGCCGCGCACGAGATACGGCCACTCGTGCCCGTCCATGCCCATGCCGTGCCCCACGCGGTGCGAGAAGAACTTGTAGTCGGGGCCGAAGCCGGCGTCCACAATCACCTTGCGCGCGGCGGCATCCACCGCTTCGCAGGGCACGCCGGGCTTGGCCGCCGCCAGCGCCGCGCTCTGCGCCTTGAACTCGATTTCGAACACGTCCTTCATGCGCTGCGTGGCCTTGCCCAGCACAAACGTGCGCGAAATGTCGGAGCTGTACCCTTCCACCTTGCAGCCGCCGTCAATGAGCAGAATGCTCCCTTCGCGCACCACTTGCGGCGTCGCACTGCCGTGCGGGAGCGCACTGAATTCGCCCACCTGCACGCCGGCGGATCCGTTGTAGCCCAGGCGCTTGTGCGCGAGCGACACGAGATCCCCGAAGTCGTCCTGCGTCATCCCTTCCTTGAGCGACTTGTAGGCCGCTTCGTATGCCAGCAGCGTGACTTTGCTGGCGTGACGCATGAGCGCGAGTTCGTGCGCATCCTTCACGATGCGGCAGCCGGCGGTAACGGGCGTGCCACTCACCACCTTCACCTGCGGAATGTGCGCGGCGCCGTCGCTGAACTGAAAGCGCACCGTTTCTTCGGCCGCAATGGTGGCCGTGGCAATGCCGCGGTCGCGCAGCCCCTTGGCGAGAAACGCATACGGGTCTTCGTGCTCCTCCCACGCGTACACCGTGGCGTCTTTCCCCAACGGCCCGTTGAGCGCCTGCTCCAGCGCCCGCTCCTCTTCAAACTTGGGCGTGACGAGGAACGGCGCCCCCTTCACCGGAATGATCACCGCCAGCAACCGCTCGCTCAGTCCCCAGCGCATGCCGGCGAAGTACTCCATGCTGGTGCCGCCCGTGAGCATGAGGGCATCGAGTTTCTGCTCGGCCATCAATGTGCGGGCCTTCTCCAATCGCGCGCGGCGCTCGTCGACCGAAATGGGCACCACCCCGTCCTTCATGGGCGACAGCGCGGCAATGGCCGGGGGCAGATCGCCATCGGCAGTACCGGCAGAGCCCTTGGCGTCCGCGTCAGCCGTGGCGCAGCCAGCAAGGGAGAGAGCGGCAAGTGAGCCGGCCGACGTGGACAGGAAATCGCGACGAGAGGACATGGCGAGGTGCGGGGAAGGGGAGGGAGAAATACGGCGGTGTGGCGGGAGCGCGATTACGGCTGAATGCCGCCGCCGCCATCGCCGCCGCTTGACGCGCTGGCGGCACTGCTGATGCCAAGGGTGGCAGCAAGCACGGCGATGACGGTGCCGATCAGGATGAAGGTGCGCTTGCGCGAGTACGTCCGCTTTTGCACTTGCGCTACCAGTGGCGTGGCAATGGTGATGACGTCACCGTTTTGTGTGAACCGTTCACGCGAGAGCGTGGTGGTCTGGGTGACGGCAATGGTGATGCTGTCGCGCGAGACGCGCAGAATATCGCCGTCAATTTCGCGGATGTTGTCGCCGAGTTTCTGCCGGACGGCGCTGGTCCCATCGGTGGTGAGCACTACGACGCCTTCGCCCGGCGTGGGCGTGACCCCAGTGGCAACCGGCACGTTGCTGTAGCAGCCCATGATGGGGAGCGCGATGGTCCAAGCGGCAAGCGCGATCGTCGGCACGGCGGCGCGGCGCTGGCGATGAGCAGGAGCAGAGGAGTGCGACATATGTGGCGACCTGGAATCCATGGCGTTCAGACGGAAATGAGACGAAAGGCGAGGCCGACGATGCCCCTAACATACGGCGAAAGCGGGGACCGCGGAAACCGCTGTAACTGCGGTAACTGCTGTAAAAGCGTTATGGGTTATGGGTTACCGGGTTACCGGGTAACAGCGGGAACAGCGGGCCCGTGAGGGGCACAAAAGCGCGGACGAAGCACTCGGACCTCTCAACTCGCTTGAATCGGGCCTCTCACCCTCGATATCCATCGCACCTCTCAACTCGCAACGCTCTCACCTCCACGTCCCGGCTCGGCCGACTCAGATCTCAGTTCGCAGATCTCAAACAAACAGCCCCCCGATCGGATTCGATCGGGGGGCCGTTTGTCTACCGGTCCTGCGCCAGCTCGTTAGTTACAGGCCGCCGGGCGGTCCTGTGCGGGTTGCGGGGCCAGCGGGTTCTGCTGGCGCTCGTTGTACGAGATGGGGAAGAAGCAGGGGCGGAGGCCACGCGTGGACACCCAGCGGTCGGCGCGGATCTGGAAACGATAGTGATCCGTGAGACGACGCGCCTGCAGGAACAGCGAGACGTTACGCGTGTGAATGAGGATATCACGCGCCGACGGCGTGCCGGTCCACTCGGGGAGTCCATCCACCGCGCGAATCTGGTTGATGCGCGTGGCGAATTCGGTGGTGTTGTTCGTGGCGAGTGCGGCTTCGGCCAGGATGAGCAGCATTTCCTTGGCCGACGTGGCGGTCCAGCCCACGTTCACCGTGCTCGACAAGCGGCAGCACTCATCGATGTTCTTCTGCGTCACCGGGTCCACCGCGCCCGTGACCGGATCGCGCATGGCGATACCGGCCGCACCGTCCGCCGGACGGGTGCCGGCGGCGTTGGGGACGATGTAGCGGTTACCGGCGCGGATTTCGAGACGCGAATTCATCTCGGAGCCCGTGGAGAACCAGCCACCGGCGTTCTGCGCAATCACATCAAAACGATACCGGGCACCGTTGGTGCCGAACGCGGCCAGCGCGGCCGCGGCGTCGGCGTTGGCGCCGGCGTCGTTGATGAGCGGCTGCGTGGGGAAGCCACGCGGCGCGCGCAGGGTGGCCCACACGGCCTTCGACCACTTCGCCCGTGCCTGCATACCCAGCAGGCGCGCGCGCAGGGCCGTGTTGTTGAGCGTCGTGGCAATCGCGATGCCCTTGCCGGTGTACACGATGGCCGAGTCGAACATGATGCGCATGTTCGCTTCACCAATGGGCGCACCGTTGGCCACACGATCAGACGAGATGATGAAGTCTTCGTAGTTCTCGCCAATCAACGTGTAAATCGTGGCCGCCAGGAAGTACGCCTGACCCAGGTCGGCGCGGTTGCGCAGCGAGCCAGCCTTGTCGTACTCCTCGAGCTTCGGCAACACGTAGTTGGCCATCCAACGCGCCTGGCTCACGTACGGGAACTGCCCGTCCGTGTACTCGTTGAGCGGATCACCGAGGTCACCCACGTCGAGCAGGTTCCAGTATTCACGGGAACCCACCCACGTCAGTTCGTCGGACGCGGCCCCACTGGTGCCCGTGAGCTGGTTGCCCGCCGCGTTGACGGAGCCGTATAACCCCGTCACCAGCGACAGCGCGGCGGCCGACTGCGTGGCAATGGCGTCTTCGGTGACGGCGTTGGGATTCTTGACTTCCGTGGAGAACACGGTGCACGACGACAACGCCGCGGCGCCAAGTACCGCCGCAGCGGTACCGAGCGTACGACGGAGACGTGCCGTTCCCCCAAACTTGGTTTCAGACTGCATAAGGGTCCGGGCTCCGGATCAGAAGTTGAGGTTCAGCGCGAGCGACAAACGACGCGGGATCGGCAAGCCGAAACCGTCGGTGGCGTTCTGGAAGTTGTCCGCCAGCGAACCCGTCGAGCCGCGGCCGTTTTCGTTCGATTCCGGATCCTGACCAGGATACTTGGTCCACATCAGGAGGTTACGACCGGCGAAGGTGAGCGAGGCATCGCGGAATCCGAGCTTCTTGGCCATGTCGGCGCCGAAGTTGTAGGTGACCGCGAGTTCGCGCCACCGCAGGAAGCTGCCGTTCTGCCCCTGATACAAGCCGGGCTCGAGCAGGCGACGATAGCCGCGGATGTACGTCTCCGCGGCCTGGACACGCTGTTCCGGCGTGCTGGCCGGGTTCTGCATGACCGACTGCAGCTCCGAGAATTCCCGGCGGTTCGAGCCGATGGACGGGTGCTGCGACAGACGGAATCCGTCGGTGAGGTTCGACACCAGGTAGCCGGTGCGATACTCCAGCGTGTTCTGGATCTTCCAGTGGCTCGCAAACGACCACGTGCCACCAAAGGCGCCGGTCCACGTGGGTATGCTCTTGCCCACGCGCTGTTCGAACAGGATGCCGTTGCCCTCGTAGTCAGCCAGGAGCGGCTGCAGCGTGGACTGCACCGACGACTGCTGGATGTCACGCGGGGTGGCGAAATACGCCAGCAACTCTTCACGCGACGCGGCAGTGCCACGGCCGTTGAAGTTGATGGGGATCTGGCCGTTGTTGTAGCAGGTGATCGGCTTGCCTGCCGCGTTGGTGGCCGGCACGGTGCCGCAGGCGCTGGCGAGACGCGGCTCGTAGATGGAGCCGAGGGGCGCCCCTTCCTTGAGATAGATGCGATAGCGCGCGTAGCCGCCCGAGACGCGAATGGCCGGAGCGCCACCGAGGCTCGTGAGCGTCTGGTTGAGGTACGCCGCGTTGGCGAAGAGCTCAAGCTTGTTCGTGTTCTTGTTGATCACCTGCGAGCGCAGGCCGATTTCCATGCCGTTCGCGTCGATCGTGCCGATGTTGGTCAGCTGCGAATTGCGGAAACCACCCGACGTGGGGAAGGTACGCGGCACGAGGGCGTCGTTCACGGTACGGGTCCACGCGGTGTACTCGAGGGCGACCTTGTTGTTGAACAGGCCGGCTTCAAAACCCGCTTCCACTTCCGTCGAGATTTCGGGCTTGAGGCCCGGGTTGCCCAGCTGCGACGGAATGAGGCCGGAACCCACCGCGGTGACCTGCGGCGAGAACGTCGTGAACTGGTCGAAAGCGCCGGGCTGACGGCCCGACTGACCAATGGCCGCACGCAGACGGAAGGTGGAGAGCAACGTGGAGCTCCACCCCTGACGATCCGACGGCACCACGGAGAGCGACGCCTTGGGATAGAACACGCCGCCAGCATCCTTACCGAACGCGGAGGCGAAGTCGTACCGGCCGCCAACCGTGCCGAACACCCAGTCGTGCCAGCCGATCTGCGACTGCGCGAAGTAACCGCCGTTCACCGTGGTGAGGAACGACTCACCCGCGGAGATGTTCTGACCGCCGGCGCCGACCACTTCAATGCCGGGGCCCGGGAAGAAGGCCGACGAGCCCGTGTTGGTTTCGGTGCGGTTGTTGAAGACCTGCAGACCGGCCACGTTGGACGTGGTGAACGGGCCGAAGTCGCGGTTGTAGGCCAGCTTGCCGTCGAGCGTGAGCACGCGCGTGCCAGCCGAGAACACCTGACGCGACCCGTCCGGATTGTTGGACGTGAAGAGGTCGACGTTGTAGCCGAACGGCGAGAAGCCGAAGTCGCGCTGCGCGGCGTAGTCGAAGCCGAACGTGGACGACAGCGTGAGGCGCTCGGTGGCCGTGTAGGAGGCGTCCAGCGTACCGACATAGCGCTGCGTGGACGTCTTGTTGGTCACCTGCATGGCTTCACGGACCGTCATGAACGCCTGGTTGCCAAAGGCGTTGCCGGCGCCCGAGCAGCGGCCCGGGGAGATGTACGTGGAGGCGTTGCAGTTGGCGAGCTCGGGGCGCGCCATGTACGACAACGAATTCACGCCGTAGATGTTGTTGTTGTTTTCCGGCGTTTCGTTCGCGGTGTTGTAGTACGCGTTGTTGAAACGGACGCGGAGGTTCTTCGTGGGCACCAGCGACAGGTTGGCCGTGGTCTGGATACGACGGACCACGTCCTGCGCCGGGCCGTAATCGTTGCCACCGAACGGACCATTTTCGCGGTAGTAGCGACCGGACGCGAAGTAGGTGACGTTCTGGCCACCACCCTGCACGCTGGCAGAGGCGATGTTGCCGAGGCCCGTTTCAGTGATGTAGTCCTTGAAGACCGGCACTTCGAACACTTCGAAGGCCTTGAGGCCCGGCTTGTTCCAGTAGGTCGCGAGCGAGTCGGCGCGGGCCTGCGTGCGGGCGTAGCCCGAGTTGGGGGCCACACGATTGCCGAAGTCCACCGCGTCCTGCTGCAGCTGCATCGTCCACCGCGGCGAGCTGGAGGTGCCCGACTTGGTGAAGAACTGAATTACGCCGTTGGAGGCTTCGGTGCCGTACAGCGTGGCGGCCGCGGCACCCTTCAGCACTTCGACGCGCTCAATGGTGCTGGGGTCGATGTCGTCGATACGCGAGGGCGAACCACCGCCACCGTTACCGATGCCAAAGCCACCGCCCGAGTTGATACGCACGCCATCGACAAAGATGATGGGCTCGTTGGACTGCGAGAGCGAGGCGTTACCGCGGATGCGGATCTTGGCGCCTTCGCCCGAGAGACCACCGCTCACCAGACCCGACACGCCCGGCTCACGCGCGGTGAGCAGATTGGAGATGTCGTTGATGGGGGCGTTGGCCGGCGGCTGAATGACAGCCACCGTGTTGCCGAGGCGCTTGACTTCGGTTTTCTGACCGGAGCCAGTCACGACGACCTGGTTGAGCTGAATGGCGGACACCGTGACGGCAAAGTCGCGACGGGCGGTCTGGCCGCTCGTGACGGTGACCGTGCGCGTTTCACGGGAGTAACCGATGGCACGGACACGAACCACCACTTCCGCCGAACCGGACGGCGTGGGGATGCCGGTGATACGGTAGTTGCCTGACGCGTTGGTCATCGCACCAAGCTGGGTGCCATCGATCGTGACTTGCACGTTTTCGAGGGGACGCTGGCTGACCGCGTCGGTGACGCGGCCTTCGATGATCGCGGTGGGACCTTGGGCATGACTGCGCGCCAAAGGTACCGCCAAGGCGAGCAGCAACGCGGCGACGAAGCGTGAGCTTCGGGCGAGTAGAGCTCCGGGCATTCCTTAGCCTCCTGCAGGGACGAGGGGGGCCCAACCGAAGTCGGGCACGACGAACAAGCGAGCGAATATGCAGATTGTAACCGCGACCGGCAACCGCTCGTCACACCCACTTGTCCCCGATTATTCCGCTTGGGCGAACATTAGGTGCGTTTCACGCCCCGATTTACGTTCTTAATAGTGGAAAGTGGGACAAGCTGCGTAACGGACATTCGCGAAAGTCTGGCTGGGACGTCGAACGGCAAACTGCATTAGCGGTACGCCGCAAGCCCATGCCGGAGCCAGTCTTCGTTTGACGCCCCGTCCGCCCAATCGGAGCAGTCCTGGAAATGCAGCTAATGCCCTTACCCGGTTCGGTGAGCCCCCGCTTAGCGCCGCGCCTCGCGCAGCGCCTCCAGGAGCTTCACCGCCTCGCCGTTCGCCGCGTCGAGGGCCAGCGACCGCTTTACCGACTGTTCGGCCTTGGCCAGCTCCCCCGACTGCACGAACACCAGCGCCAGCTGGAAGTGGGCAGTGGCCAGCCCTGGATCGCGGGCCAGCGCCTGTTCCAGCCATGGCCGGGCCTCCGCGGCTCGCTCGCTGCGCAACAGCGTGGTGCCAATATTGAGGTAGGGAAGCGCCAGGGTGGGGTCGAGGGAAATCGCCCGCTCGTAGGCCCCGCGGGCGCCCTCCAGATCGCCGCCCTGTTCCAGAGCCACGCCGACATTGACCTCGGCCAGCGGCTGGCGCGGATCGGACTGCAGCGAAGCGCGGTAGGCCGACAATGCCGAAGGCATGTCGCCAACGGCGGCGTGGGCAAGCCCGAGGTTCACCAGCAGCGGTGCAGCGTTGGGGATGACCTGCAGCGCCGCCCGGTAGGCGGCGACCGCCGCGGCAGTGTTACCGGCCTCACGGGCGGCATCTCCCAGCCCGCCCAGCACCATGGCCCACCGGCGCCGCAACGCGCTCTGCCGGGGCGCCTGTTCAAGGTGCTGTTCAAGCGTGCGGCGAACACCGCGGTCATGGCCGCGCGTGTAATGCAGCGTGGCCAGCGCCAAAGCCTGGACATCCAGGTCGGGGCTATCCGCCAACTGCGTCAGCTGCGCCTCAAGCGTTGCGGGAACGCTCTCCATGCGCGGCTGCGCAAAACGATCCAGCCACTCGGCCATCCCCGCCACCTGTGCCATGGCGTTGCGAGAGGTGGGGTGCAACAGTTGTGACGTGGCCGTGGCCACATCGCTGTTGCCCCGGGCGGCCAGAATACCGGCAACGGCCGGCTCGTGCGGCTTGAGCGTGCCCCACCACCGGCGCGTCTGCGCTTCCAGCTCCTGCACCGACATGGTGGCATGACAGGAGCGGCAGGAGCCCACGAGTCCCAGCGACGAGTCGAGCGCCGCGCGCGGAATGGCAATGGTATGGTCGGAGCGCCCGTACCTGATGGCACGCCCCAGCTCGTGCTGCTGCTCGTAGGGCATGTGGCAGGACACACAGTTGCTGCCAGTGCTCTTCGCCGGATGCTTGGTATGCAGCGACACATTCTCGCGCTTGCTCGCGTGGCAGCTGGTGCACTGCCGGTCGTCCACGCGACCGGGAATGGGTTCGCCTGTCACGGTACGATAGCCTTGGCTATGCGGATCGTGGCACGACGCGCAGGTCATCCCGCCATTGCGATAGCAATCGCTGGCGTAATGCCCTTCCTGATAGGCAAAAGTGCGCGTGCGCCCGTCGGGGGTGAAGGGCGTATCACCCAGCTGCGACAGCGCGACGGAATAGAAATCGGTGAGTTGCGCACCTGGTGTGTAGCCGCTGGTCAGTCGCGTCTTGAGGGCGTGACAGCCCATGCAGGTGGCGACGCTCTCGTCTTTGGAGAGGGTGGCCAATGCCACCAGCCCGATGTCCGCACTCGTACTGCCCTGCTTCATGAGTTGCACATGGCGTGCGGCCGGACCATGACAGCTTTCGCAGTTCACGGCAAAGCTGGCAATGTCGGTGCGCCACTGCTTTTTGGTGTCGTCAAACCGCACGGAGATGTTGCTGCCGTGGCACGACTGACAATTGCTGAAGCGAGGCTCGTCACCCAGGATGCGCATGGGGGGCCAGTCGCCACAGTCGGCCAGCCGCATGCTGCGGGTAACGGGCTGCCACCCTGCGTTGGTACGCGTGCCGGTGTTGCAGAACCAGGTGCGGCTGTCCTTGCTCCAGTCGAAGGGCAGAAACCGTACGCTGCCATCCATCCAGTTGGTCACAAAGCCCTGCGTGCCGCCCCCCTGCATGTGCCCTCCACCAATCACACCGGTGACGGCATAGCTGGTATCGCGTTCGCCCTCGCGCTGCACGACAAACTCGTAGCGGCCGGCGTTCTGTCGCGGAATAACCGTGGCGTCGGCAAAGCGTATGGGCGCGCCGTTGAACGGGGCGATGACTCGCACATTATTACTGCGACTGCCCGGAATGCCGCCGGCGTTTCCGTGCGTGGAGGCCCGCCAGGCGCTGCTTTGCTCGGCGTGGCACGACGCACAGCTTTCGGTTCCGGCAAAGGCGCTGGCCGGTGGGGAGACCGGCGTCTCCAATGCAGCCGTTGAGAGCGGTGTGGTGGCGTCGGTGGCCGGTGTGGACTCTCCGGTGCACGCTGCGAAGGTGAACAGCGCCGCAAGCTGCGCGAGCCGCGGCGCAAGGCGTTGGGCAACACGGCGGCGCGTCATGGCTGCAGGCCGTCGCGTGACCAGGCGGGGGGCTGGCAGTTGCACAGCGTCCGGATGTACTGCACCAGTGCCCGGATTTGCAGCGACGTGAGCGACCCTCCAAAGGCGGGCATGCGGTGAGACTTGTTCATGATGGCACCGCCGGCCTCAATGGTGTCAAAGAGGGCATCGTCGCTACGCGCACTCATGGCTTTGCCGTCACCGTGTTTGGCGGGAGGCACGGGGAGCCGCGCGGCGTTGGGGCCATCTCCCTTGCCGGTGGCGCCGTGGCAGCCGGCGCACCATTGGGCGTAGAGTGTTTTGCCGTCGGTGCTTCCCGCTGCGGGCGACAGCGGGGCGGTTACGATTTGTGTCGCATCACCACCCAGGTAGCGCACGAGCAGCTGCCGTTCGCTGGCGGGCATGCGAATGCGCGGCATGCTGGCGCCGGGTTTGGTGTGTTGCGGATCGCTCACCATGGCAGCGATGTACGCGGCATCACGGCGGGTGCGTACATCGTCGAGCGCGGGGCCCAGCACACCGCCTTCGCCCTTGAGCTGGTGACACCCCAGACAGCTCGCCTTGTCGCGCAGCAGGCGTTCGGCCTTGGCGGTGGCAAAGGCCGACAGCGGGGCGGCAGGATTTTGCGCGCTGGTCGCGGCGGGGAGCGTCAGTATGGCGATGCAGTACAACACCCGAAGCAGCGGCGAGACGTGACGCACCAGCGGGCCTACTTCTTCACCGGCGGGTCGTCCATACGCGCACCGGTCCAGATGACGGCGGAGCCACAGCCATTGCGGGTCTGGAACTGCAACGGAATGCTGGACGTGCGAGCGTAGAGTTCCACGGCGCGCACATCCTTGGGGTTGATGATGTTGTCGAGGTCACCGTCCTCGATGTTCACCAGCATGCCGTTCAGGAAAATGGCCGGGGCGCAGTCGCCAGTGATTCCGCTGCTGCGTACCAGCACGCGGTCGCGACCGAACTGACCCGGCATGGTGACGATGCCCGGCAGGCCACGGAAGACGTCGCCCATATAGATCGGCGCTTTCCGCTTGATGTCCTCTTCGGTGAGGAAATGTCCGAAGCCCAGTTTGCGACGTCGTTCAAATTCTTCGAGCGGTACGGCCCGGTTGGCACGCACACGCAACGTGTCCACCGTGGTGACCAGCGGTGTGAGCGCCAGATCGGCAACCGCGTCTCGGTTGGCCCCCAGATCTACCGACACCCGGTGCGGCTGAAAGCCTACCGCGCGCGCTTCCACGGTGTAGCTGCCTTCGGGCAGATTGGCGAACTGATATTGCCCCGCGCTGTTTGCCGTGGCCTCAACGCCGGTGCCCCACACGGTGACGCGTGCCCCGTTCACGGGTTGCCCGGTCTGGTTGCGCGCCACCCCGCGTAACGTGGCCTTGCCTGTCAGCACGCTGGTCACGCGATTGCCCCTGACCTGCGCGCGCGTGGCGGACCCAATGAACAGATCGCGCAGCAGCAGCCCATTGCCTGGCACCGGCAACTCCACGAAGCCACTGCTGTCGGCCCCGGCAAAGCCGCGCACGGTAATGGCTCCATTCGGTGGGACGCCGCATACAGCGAACGTGCCTTCGGGGGTGCTGGTAGCAATGCGCACGTTGGGGACGCGCTCCAGCCCCTGCGGTGTGACGCGGTTGGTGTTGTATTGCGCCCGCACCCGTGCGGGAGTGCCAATGGATGCGCCATTGGCGAGGCGTACAGTGCCGAAGTACATGCCGCGTGGCAACTCCGGAGACGGAGCACCACAGCGCGCTTCGATCAGGGTGCTGGCCGACGGGGTGGCCAACTTGACCATCAGCGGCTCGTCCGAGGCGACTTCCACGCGCAGCAGGCTGCTTTCAATACCCAGGCTGTCGAGAAACGGGTGCAGGAAGCCGACGAGATACACCCCGGCAGGCACATCCTCAATCTGAAAGACGCCCTGCAGATTGGTGACCCCGGCCAAAATGCGCCCGCTGGTCGCGCTGTCGGCCGAGACCAGCTGCACCGTGGCGCCGGTCAGCATGCGGGAGCGCACGCTGTCCAGCACCTCGCCACGCACGCGTGCCCGCACGGGGCTCTGGGCGGACGCCGGCACGGCGGCGGCCAGCAGCAGTGTGCACAGGAGAGTTGAGACGGGAGAGCGCATGAGGCGAGAATAGGCCAGAGCGGGCGATAAGGCCAGACCCCCTCGCCTCTGGCGTCCGGCATCTGAGATCCAGGACTGCCGAGGCGGGACGGGGAGGTGAGAGCGTTGCGAGTCGAGAGGGGCGATGGATATCGAGTGTGAGAGCGTCGAGACAACCACGATGGTGAGAGGTCCGAGCAGTTGCCTCCGCGCGGATGTACCCCACACCGACGCCGCTGGGTTAGCCGCCTCTACCCGCAGTTACCCGGTAACCCAATAACCCATAACCCATGACGCCGTTTCAATCTCACCCTCTCCCTTCATGAGTCTCACCTCGCCAATCTCCCATCTCATTCATACGACGCCGCAAGGAGTTCGACCGGGTGCACGACTCTCACCTCTGACCTCTCCAGCAGCAGGCCGGCGCCGATTTGCATGAGGCATCCCGGGTTCCCGCTGGCGAGCAGTTCGGCGTGGCTCTCCTTGATGCGCGCCAGTTTGGGGGCGAGCACGGCGTCGGAGGTATCGGGCTCAACGAGATTGTAAATGCCGGCCGAGCCGCAGCACTGGTCGGCGTCTTCGAGCGGAATGAGATCAAGCCCGGGGACGGCGCCCAGCAGCTGCAGCGGCGGCTGCACGATGCGTTGGGCGTGCATTTGATGGCACGGGGGATCGTGGGTGACCCGCCTATCCATGGTGCGCGTGCCGCGCCGCGGTCCGGCGCTGGCCAGCAATTCGCTCACGTCGCGGGTGCGGGCCGCCAGCTCCTGGGCTCGTGTGGCGTAGGCCGGGTCGTCGTGCAACAGGTGCCCGTATTGCTTGAGCATGGCCCCGCACCCGGCGGCGTTCACCACGACGAGCGCTGACGGGTGGGCGGCAAACGCGTCAATGTTTTGTCGGGCGAGGGCGCGGGCGCCCTCGAGATCCCCGGCGTGTGCGTGCAGCGCCCCGCAGCACCGTTGCCCGCTGGTGGTGCACGGGGTGAAGCCGTTGTGATTCAGTGCCGAGGTCGTGGCCTCGTTGACGTGGGCAAAAAGCCCGGACATCACGCACCCTTCCAGCAACGTCACCGGCGTGCCGTTGGTGGCGGCGCGCGTTGTGGTACGGCGTGCCACATGGGGGCTGGTAGACGCCAGCATGGCCAACGGGAATCCCAGCCGCCGCGGGACGACGGGGGCGAGCAGGCGGGGAAGCCCTGTGGCGCGAACGAGGCGCGCGGCGGCGAGCGCCGTGCGCAGCAGCAGATGATGCTGAAACACCCAGAGCACCAGACGGGCCACTAGTGGGGTGCCGCGTACTGGTGCCATCGTTGCGCGCGTGGCCTCCAGCAGTTCGCCGTACGGCACGCCGCTGGGGCAGGCGGTTTCGCATGCTCGGCAGCCCAGGCAGCGGTCGATGTGCCGCCCGGCATCGCGATCGTCGAGCGCAATCTCGCCGTCGAGCATCCGTCGCATGAGCACGAGTCGCCCGCGCGGGGAATCGTTTTCGTCTTCGAGATTGACGTACGTAGGACACGCCTGCAGGCAGAAGCCGCAGTGCACACAGGCATCCAGTCCGGCAGCGGCCTGCTGCAACGGAGAGCCGGGCAGGGCACACGCCGGGGTGCCAATGGCAGGAGATGCGGAAGTCACCGTGGCCATGGTCAGACGTCGGGGTGAGCGAGTGAGGTGGCTTGCACCGGCGCGAGCCGGTTGAGCAGATCGCGCGGATCGAGGGCGCGTTTTACCCCGTCATCCAGCGGGATGCGCGGCGTGGTGGTGTGCCGTCCCTGGTCCATCACGACGGACATGGTGTGCATGGCCCCACCGGCGGCGGCGAGGCGGTACCAGGTCGCGATATCCCGCTCCACGGCGCCGGCCGCGTGCGCCGGCACGATCACGCGGAGCGAACCGTGTGCCGGATCGTAGAGCAGCGTCGCCAGTGGGAAGGCGTCGAGTGCCGCCCTCACAAACGGGACCGCGTCGGACCTGTGGGTGCGCGCGCGCAGCACCACCGTGTTGGCGGGGGTGTGTCGCAGCGACTCGTGTACCGACGAGGGGGCCATGACCGAGGGGGGCTCCACGCCAAACGACCGCACGAGCTGCAGCAGCGCGGCGGCGCGTGCGGCGTTGCCGGAGACACGCGCCCACAGTTGCGGCGCGGTGTCTGGAGCGAAACGCAGGAGCATGGGTAGCGGCGCTCGTTGCGCCACAATGCGCGGAATGAGATCGTCCACGCCACCCACCGCGGCATTGGGCACGGTGCCCATGTAGATGTCGTCGAGCGCCGGGCTGGCGTGCAGGCGCAGACTCACTTCAGTAATCACGCCCAGGGTGCCATAGGCGCCCGTGTGCAGCCGGACCAGATCGAAGCCGGCCACATTCTTCACCACACGACCACCTACCCGCGTGATGTCTCCCGCACCGGTGATGACCTGCAGCCCCAGCACGAGGTCGCGCATGGTGTAGTCGCCGTACGTGAGCGGGCCGTACGACGCCGTCGCGACGGCCGCCCCCACGGTGGCCGTGGTGTCGCCATAGGGCGCCAGCGCCAGCATCTGGGCGTGTTCCCCGGTAATCGCGCTCAGCTCCTCGAGCGTGGTGCCGGCGCCCACCGTGATCACCAGGTCGCCCGGTTCGTATTCCACCACGCCGCGCAGATGGCGCGTGGGGAGCGGCTGCGCGGGCGCCCAGGGACCGCCGCCCTCCAGCCAGGTACCACTGCCTTCGATGCGCAGCGGTTCCTGGGTGTCGCCTATTTGCTGGGCCAGCTCGCTTATGCGCTTCATTGCTCCGTGCGCGGCGCTGAAAGTGGTGCTGACTGCGAGATGGGTTGAACAGATCGCACGGAGGCATCAAAGGCATCCAAGGCAACAACGCCTACTCCAAGGGTTGGTTGGAAAAGGCTGCAAGATTCTGTCGTTCTTGGATGCCTCGGATGCCTCGGATGCCTCCGTGCCATCGGTTCCACGGTCACGAGGTTCGCCATTACTGCGCCCGCCGTACGGAAGCTGTGCCGTGCCATTCCCGACACGCATGCACCGGAACGACTTTCCCCGGATTCGCCCGCCGATCCGGATCAAAAACGCTGCGCACGCGGCACATGCTGTCGAGCGAGGCGGCGTCGAAGAGCGATTCCATGTACGGCAGTTTGTCGAGCCCCACGCCGTGCTCGCCGGTAATGGTGCCACCGGCGGCGATGCAGGCCAGCATGATCTCCGACATGGCCGCGTGCACCCGTGCGCTTTCGTCGGCGTTGGTGGCGTTGTACGGAATGTTGGGGTGCAGATTGCCGTCGCCAGCATGAAACACGTTGCAGACACGGACATCGTGGGCGGTGGCAATGGCATCAATGGCGGCCAGCACCGCGGGCAGTTTGGTGCGCGGCACCACGGCGTCCTGCACCACCAGCGCCGGGGCCAGTCGCCCCATGGCGCCAAAGGCTTTTTTGCGCCCCTGCCACAAGCGGGTGCGATCGGCGGCATCGGTGGCCACTGTCACGCCGCGCGCGCCGCTCTCCATACAGGCGGCGCGAATGATCTCCACGTCTTCATCCAGGCCAGCGGCGATGCCATCTACTTCGCACAACAGCACAGCGGCGGCGTCTACCGGATAGCCGGCGGCGTAGATGCTGGCCTCCACGCACCGAATGGTGGCGTTGTCCATCATTTCCAACGCGGCGGGCACAATGCCGGTGGCCACAATGCGCGACACGGCGCGGGCCGCATCGGCGACCGACGAAAAATCAGCCAGCAGCGTGTGCACCGCATCGGGGAGTGGCACCAGGCGCACGGTCACTTCAGTCGCAATGCCGAAGCACCCTTCGCTCCCCACAAAGGCCCCCAACAGGTCGTAGCCCTCGCTTTCGCCGTACGCGCCACCCAACCGTGTGACACTCCCATCGGGGAGCACCACTTCGCACTCCAACACGTGATTGAGCGTGACGCCGTACTTGAGGCAATGGGGACCACCAGCGTTTTCAGCTACGTTGCCGCCAATCGTGCACACCGTCTGGCTGGACGGATCGGGGGCATACTGCAACCCATAGCGCGTGGTTTCCCGCGAGAGTCGGGCGTTCACCACGCCGGGTTCTACGCGGGCCAGCCGGTTGACCGGGTCCACATCAATGATGCGCGTGAGGCGGTTGAGCCCAATGAGCACGACGTCGTTGGCGAGCGAGCCGCCCGACAATCCGGTGCCGGCGCCGCGCGGGACCCACGCCGTGCCAGTGACGGCAAGCGCGCGCACCACGGCAATGAGTTCATCACGCGTGCCGGGGAACACCGCCAGTGCAGGGGTGGCCCGGTATCCCGGCAGCCCGTCGGCATCATAGGGCGCGAGCTCGGCATGACGGGACTTGACCCACTTGGGGCCAACAATCGCGGACAGGGTCTCTCGCATGGGACTAAAGTAGCGAGCGGAGCGCGGGCGAGTGATAGGCGGATTCACTCCAACCCGTAACCCATACGCCAAACCCGGAACTGATCGGTTCCGGGTTGCGAGTGTGCGTTCCAAGTGCCGGGTAACGTGCCTAGAGCGGACAGATCCGCCCAACCGCCTGCTTCAGCGTGGCCAGATCAAACGGCTTTTGCAGCACATGCTGGTGTTCCGACAAGACACTGCCCGGTTCCGCATCAATCACCGCGTCACCCGTCGTGAGCAGCACCCGCATCGCGAGGGCAGGGCGTTCGGCCATGAGTGCACGGACAATGGCTTCGCCGGTGATCACGGGGAGATGCAGATCGCACACGCACACATCGATGCGGGCGTCGGTGTCGTCTGAACTGCTCAAGAGCAGATCCAGCGCCGCTTGTCCGTCCTGTGCTTCAAGGACTGCCCACTGCTGACGCTCAAACCACCGCTTCAGCGCAAAGCGAATGCCTGGTTCGTCGTCAACAATCAAGACTCGCGGCAATGCATCGCCTCCGGGGGTGAAGCAAACGGTGGATACCCGCGACACCGAGTATCCACCGTTCGCAATGTATTCCTGAGAGGTAATTCTTACAACGAGGTGCGTGTGGTGAACGGTAGATCACCTTACGGCTGAGTCAGCTTCCGGCTCGGTGATTACGCCGCACCCCAGAAGCCAGCGAGGGCATTGCCGTCGGGCGATTCACGGAGCTTCTCGAAGGCCCGTTCACGAATCTGACGAATGCGTTCGCGGGTGACACCCATGAGTGCGCCAATGCGCTCGAGCGTCATCGCTTCAGCCCCTTCATCGAGCCCGTAGTACAGATAGAGAATCTTGCGTTCGCGCGGCGTGAGGTACTTCCGGAAGACGCGGTCGATGAACTCGCGCATAAGACGGAAGTCCGTGCCGTCTTCGATGTCGGCGTGGGTCTCGCCAGCGAACCGCTCGCCAAGCGTGGAGGCTTCCCGATCCTGACGGTCGATGGGCGCGTCGAGGGAGACCTCGGTGCTGCTGATCTGGCGCGCGCTGCGCACCTGCTCAACGGGCTCGCCCAGCAACTTGGCCATTTCGGCATCGGTGGGCTCGCGATTGAGGACCTGGTTCAGCACCATCTCGCCGCGCGCCATCCGAATGAGCTGCGAATTCTGGTTGAGCGGGATGCGTACGCTGCGCGTCTGCTCGGCCAGGGCCTTCAGCACCGCCTGGCGCACCCACCACACGGCGTACGAGATGAACTTGACACCCTGATCGGGATCGAACTTGCGGACCGCCTTGAGCAGCCCCTCGTTGCCAATGGCGACGAGCTCCGAGAGATCGAGGCCATGCCCCTGATACTTCTTGACGTAGCTGATCACGAAACGGAGGTTCGCCGTCACGAGCCGTTCGGCTGCGGATTCGTCGCCCTTCTGGGCGAGGCGAGCGAGGCGGCGCTCTTCAGCCGCATCGGTGATCAGCGGGAGCTTCTGAATATCGTGGAGATACTGGTCGAAGGCCGTGGAAGGAGCGGAACGGAAGAACCCCTTGGAGCGGGTCTCGGAAGTCCTGGTCGCAGCTGCTGCCTGCATACGCCCTCGCCGACATGGTACAGAAGTAAGGCCTGGGGACGGCCCGGAACTGGGTGGGAACGCCACGATAACGGTCGCAGTCTGGACGGTCAATGAAAATTTTGAGTAAGTGACGAATAAAGTCAGTCTGGCGACAGTGTACCGACATTTGTGTGATTTTTAGGACAGAAATTTCCGATCAGTCTGCTAGGAATTGCTGTGGACAAGCGGTTTGTCCCAACAGGGTGTTGCGCCGGCGCAGCGCACCTATAGGACGTACCCCTCGCTTTTTTCGTGGCAGCGTCCAGCGTGCTCTGCTTTCACGCGAGGTGTCTTTCGCATCAATCATGAACTATTTGTAACGACTAGCGGGTCATTCACATCAGCCAGGGTGCTGTTCTGTGACGCCGCCCGCGCAGAGACCGTCGTGGGTGGCGAGTCAAATCATGTGGCACAATACATGAACATGGGATCATCAAACCCAACTTTTCACCCATTCGGTCACTCCCATGCGTCGTCTCCGCACCCTGCTGGTTCTCGCCACCGCTGCCTCGGCCTCCTTTGCCACCACCGCCGGGGCCCAGTCGTGCACCACGATGGCGGGCAACCTGGTCTCGAACTGCAGCTTTGAGAATCCGGGCCCGAGCGCGGGTCCCAACTATCAGTTCCTGAGCACCCTTCCCGGTTGGTCCGTGACGTCCGGCAACAAGTTTGAACGGTGGTCGAACGGCTTCAATGGCTTCACCTCGAAGGATGGAGTTGCCCATCTCGAGCTCGATTCGAACATCGGCAACACGAGCATCTGGCAGTATCTGTCCACCGTGGCGGGCCAGCACTACACGGTCACCTTCTCGGCGGCCCACCGCTCATTGAAAACCCAGTACAGCCAGCTGGAAGTGCTCATTGGTGGCCATAATCCGAGCAACAGCATCTTCACCACACCACAGATCACCAACGCCGACCCCGGGCAGTACCAGTGGGTGACGTACCAGACGTCGTTCACGGCGACCAGCAACAACACGAAGATCGTGTTCCGTGGTATCGGCCCGTCCAACACCTACGGCGACCATCTCGACAACATCTCGGTATCGGCCACGGCCGGTGGAGTCGTGTCCACCGTCCCGGAGCCCTCGACCTATGCCCTCATGGGCGCGGGACTGCTGGCCCTCGGCTTCGTCGCCCGCCGCCGCCGGTCAAACGTCTGAGATCTGAGACGGCCGAGGCCTGACGGAGAGGTCAGAGTGTTGTGAGTTGAGAGGTGGGATGGAAACGGCGTTATGGGTTATGGGTTATCGGGTGACCGAGTAACTGCGGTAGAAGCGGGGACGACCGCTGTTCCAGCGGCGTCGGTGAGGGGCACTTCCCGCGCCGACGCCAGCACCCGCACTTCTCATTGTCGTGGTTGTCTCGACCCTCTCACACTCGATATCCATCGCCCCTCGCGACTCGCAACGCTCGCACCTCGGCATCGCGAATCTGAGAACTCAGATCTGTTCTCTCAACGCAGTCACAACGAGGTCGTCGTGGACGGGTAGGGCCCACTTTCCTTCGGCCGGTTCCATTTCGCCGATCGATCGTGGCAGCGCGTAGCGGGCGGCGCCGCTGCGCGCTTTTTTGTCGCCGTGGGTCTCGGCCACGATATCCACGAGGCGAATGCCGGGAGGCAGTTGGACCGGAAGCCCGGCGCGCTCGAGAGCGTCGCGCACGGCCAGCGCGAGGCCATGGGATGCCAGCCCGGTGAGCTCGGCCAATCTGGCTTCGGTCACCATCCCCATGGCCACCGCATCGCCGTGCAGCATGTCGTAGTGCTGCACCTTCTCGATGGCGTGCGCGATGGTGTGACCGAAATTGAGGATCTGCCGCAGCCCTCCTTCCCGGGTGTCCTCGGCGACCACGTCGGCCTTGATGTGCACACTGGCCGCAATGAGTGCGGACATTTCCGGCGCGTGAGCGCCCTGCTCCTGAATGGCAGGGAGGGCCTGGAGCAGCTGATCGAAGTAGCTGGCGTCGGCAATGATGCCGTGCTTGAACATCTCGGCCATGCCGCTGCGCAGCACGGCGGGAGGCAATGTGGCCAACACGGTGGGGTCCATCACCACCGCCACGGGATTGTGAAACGCCCCCACGAGGTTCTTGCCGGCCGGTGTATCCACGGCGGTTTTGCCACCCACGGATGCGTCAACCATGGCCAGCAGGGTGGTGGGCACCTGCACCACCGGGAGGCCGCGCATATAGGTCGCGGCCACAAAGCCGGCGAGGTCGCCCACCACGCCCCCGCCCAGCGCAATGACCGTGGTATCTCGGCCAGCGCCCCAGGCCACCAGCGCGTCGGTGAGTTGGCCCCAGCGCTCGCGGGTTTTTTCCTGTTCGCCGGCCGGGATGGTAAACAGCTGGGTGCTGGCGGCAGGGAACTGCGCCACGATGGCCGCCGCGTGCAATGGCGCCACCGCGTCGTCGGAGATGATGGCTACCCGGTGGGAGGGGGCCACTTCACGGGTGATGTCGCCCACCCGCGCCAGTACCCCTGCCTCACAGTACACGGGGTACCCGAGTGGGAGGGGCAGGGGCACGGGCCGCCGAGTGGTCACGGCGTACGCCCTACCAGGTCACTTCGCCGGCGCCGGCCCGCTTGTTGGCCACCCGGGCCAGCATGAACAGCAGATCCGACAGGCGATTGAGATAGATGACCACGAGGTGGGGCAGCTCCACTTCACTGGCCAGGTGCACCACGCGCCGTTCGGCCCGGCGACACACCGTGCGCGCCACGTGCAGGGCGGCCGCCTTGGGGGTTCCCCCGGGGATGATGAAGCTGCGCAGCGGCTCGAGCTCCTGTTCGCAGGCGTCGATCGCCTTCTCCAGTTCATCAATGCGCTGCTCGTCGATGCGCGCCTTGGTGAGATGGTCGCGCATCTTTTCGAGATCGGGGGTGGCCAGCAGTGCCCCAATGGCGAAGAGGTCGCGCTGCACGGGCACGAGGACCTCGTCGATGCGCGGAATCATCTGAATGGAACGCGCCATCCCCAATGAGGCATTGAGCTCGTCGACGTCGCCGTACGCGTCAACGCGGGGATGGTCTTTGCCAACGCGGCCACCGCCAAACAGGGCTGTGGCGCCTTCGTCGCCGGAGCGGGTGTAGATCTTCATTCCGCATAATAAGCGGGTCCCCCGGGGAGTGGAGGATCACGGCGTGCGATCTACGGAAACGCCCGTCTTTTGTGTACTTTTGGAGCCATGACGACCCACGAGATCAAGGACCTGACCATCATTGGCGGCGGCCCCACGGGGATCTTCGCCCTGTTTTACGCCGGCATGCGCGGCGCCACGGCGCAAATCGTTGACGCGCTCCCCGAACTGGGGGGGCAGCTCACGGCGCTGTACCCGGAAAAATACATCTTTGATGTGGCGGGTTTCCCGCGGGTACTGGCCAAGGATCTCGTGCGGAACCTCACTGAACAGGCGGCCCAGTTCCATCAGGAGAAGGGCATTCCCGCGCACCTGGGGCAGCGCGTCGTGGGTCTCGAGGAGCACGACGACCATCTCGTGCTGGTCACGGACACCGATCGGTTTCCCACGCGGGCGGTCATCATTGCGGCGGGCATTGGCGCCTTCAGCCCGCGCAAATTGCCGCAGGCGTGCGCCGAACCGTGGTACGGTCGTGGAGTGCACGCGCTGGTGTCCAACCCGGAGGAGTTCCGCGGCAAGGATGTGCTGATCATTGGAGGCGGCGACTCGGCGTTTGACTGGTGCGCGCAGCTGCGTGACAAAGCCAAGAGCGTCACGCTCGTGCATCGCAGCGACCGGTTCCGCGCGCACGCTGCGACCGTGTCGGAAGTGCAGGCCGCTGCCGCGCTTGGTGATGGGCGAGTGAACGTGTTCACGTTCCATGAGCTCGAAGCCATTCAGGGCACCGACACCATTACCGGTGTGACCCTCAAGGACGTGAAGGCCAAGACGTCAAAGGACATTCCCTGCGACGTCATTCTGCCCATGCTGGGCTACGTCTCCGATCTCGGGGCGCTGCTCGAGTGGGACATGAATCTCGCGAAGGATGAGATCGTGGTCACCACCATGATGGAGACCGGCCGCAAGGGGGTGTACGCCTGTGGTGACATCACCACGTACCCCGGCAAGCTCAAGCTCATCGCGGCCGGTTTTGCCGAGGCGTCCATCGCCGTGAACCAGGCCGTGCACCATGTCTACCCGGACAAAAAGGTGGCACCGGGGCACTCGTCGAATCTCGCGATCTTCGGGCAGAAAGACGACTGAGTTCTGTGGTGCTGTTGACGCTGTCCAATGCACTGGAAGAGGCTACCGGACACGCGGATCAACTTTTCGGTACGCCATGTCCGTTAGCAGGTTCACGAGCACGAACACCAGCGACAGAAAGAGCACCGAGCCTTGCACGGCGGGGAGGTCGCGCCGGGAAATGGCCATCACGACATAGCGGCCGATCCCGGGCCAGCTGAAGATCGTTTCAGTGAGAATGCTGCCGGTGAGATACGCGCCGAAGTCGAGACCAATAACGGTCACGACGGGAATGAGCGCGTTGCGCAGCGCATGCCGAACAACGACTGCGCGTTCGGTGAGTCCTTTGGCGCGTGCGGTGCGCACGAAGTCGGCGCCCAGTACGTCCAGCATGGACGAGCGGGTGACGCGCGCGAGGTAGGCAATGCTGCGTGAACCCAACGCCAGCGCGGGGAGTACGAGAAACTCTATGCGGCCATAGCCTGAGGCCGGAAGCCAGCGCAGGGTGACGGCGAAGAGCAGAATGAGCAGCAGCCCTATCCAATACACCGGAAAGGAGATGCCCAGATACGTGCTGGCCAGCGCGAGTCGGTCAAACCACCCGTTGGGGCGCACCGCGGCGAGCACGCCGAGGGTGACTCCGGTGATCGTGGCGAGCAGCATGGCCGCGCCGGCGAGCAGCATCGTGCGCGGAAAGCGCTCGGCAATGTCGGTCACGATGGGGCGATTGGTGATGTACGACCGCCCCAGATCGCCCCGCAGAATGTTGCCGGCATAGTTCGCAAACTGGACCGGTAACGGCGCATCGAGTTTGAGCTCTGCCCGCAAGCGCGCCATGGTGGCCGCATCGGCCCGCTCACCAACCATGGCCTGCACGGGATCACCCGGCGCGACATAGAGCAGCAGGAACACGACCACCAGCACCCCAGCCAGCGTGGGCACGGAGAGCATAAGACGGCGGGCGAGCAAGGCGAGCATACCCAAAGTGTAACCGCCCGTGCCTCCTGAGACTACCAGACTGCCGTCTGTCGTCTGGAGACTGCCAGACGTGGATGTGTGAGCGTTGCGACTATCGAGGGGCGATGGATATCGAGTGTGAGAGTGTCGAGATAACCACGACCATGAGAAGTCCGAGCAGTTGCCTCCGCTCGGATGTGCCCCACACGGCCGCCGCTGGAACAGCGGCCGTCCCCGTTTTCCCCGCCCTTATTCGGTAACCCGATAACCCATGACCCATGACGCCGTTACTGCTGTTACTTCCCGGCGCCCAATCGAACCGTGGTCCAGCGCTGCCCGTTGAAGATGACCGGGACCTCGAAGCCTTTGATCCACGGCTGCACGGCGTACACCTCGTTGTAGAAGAACAACGGAATCATCGCCACCTGTGCGTGCGCCACGGAGTCGGCCGACTGGTACAGGGCGGCCCGCTTCACGGCATCGGCTTCGCGTCGTGAGGCGGTGACGAGGCGGTCAAAGGTGCTGTCCTGGAAGAACGACACGTTGCCGCCGGCGCCCACGTTGGCGCTGTGCAGTAGGGGATACAGAAAGTTTTCGGCGTCGGGATAGTCGGCATACCAATCCTTGACCACGAGGTCGGTCTGGCCCGCGCGCGCGGCGGCACGCATGCTGGGCGCATCGCGCTGCACGAGTTTGATGCGGATCCCCACCACACCCAGGTAGGCCTGAATCGTTTGCGCGAGTCGCGGCCACGGGTTGGTCTGGGAGCTCCACAGCTCCAGCTCCACGCCGTTGGGATAGCCCGCCTCGGCGAGAAGCTTCTTCGCCGCCAGCGTGTCGTACGCGTGCGGCGCGCGACTGGTGTTGGCCCCTTCGAGCGATGGCGGAATGACGCCGTTGGCCACGGTGCCGCGACCGGCAAGCAGCTGCTCCAGCAGCGTTGGCACATCGAGTGCGTGCGCGATGGCCTGCCGCACCCGCACATCCTTGAGCGGGCCGCGCGTGGTGTTGACGCCCATGTACCAGAGACGCAGCGCGGGCGCGCTCACCAGGGCGCCCTTCTTTTCGTCCGTGTTTTCCCACTCGCGGGTCTGATCTTCCGGCACGTACAGCAGGTCCACCGTGCCCGCTTCAAACTCCGCCACCGCCGTGGACGGTTCGGGAATGATGCGGGCAATGAGCGTGTCCACGCTGGGCGCGCCGTCAAAGTACGACGCGTTGCGGGCGAACTTGAGGTAGTCGTCGTGCTTCCACTCCACGAGCGTCCACGGTCCGGTGCCAATGGGCTTTTCGCTGAAATCAGCCCCCACACTGTCGGGTACAATGGAGGCTACCGGCATGGCCAGCAGTTTGGGGAAGATGGCCAGCGGTTCCGTGAGCGTGATGACCACCGTGCTGTCGTCGGGAGCCGTTACCCCCAGCGACGTCCCCTTGGCATCGGCCATCGCGCGGGCGCCCGCAATGGGATAGAGCGGCCACACCGTTCCCGCCTTGGTGGCCGGGTTGAGCACGCGCGTGAACGACTGCACCACATGGCGCGCCACGAGCGGGGTGCCGTCGTGAAAGCGGACACCGCGGCGCACATGGAACGTGTAGACGAGTCCGTCCGGTGAAACGTCCCACGAAGTCGCCAGGCCGGGTTCCACCTGACCGCCGGGGGTGAAGCGGGTCAGTCCGTCGAAGAGGTACGCCACGGCACGGCCGCTGGGAACGTCCGGGGCCCGTGCGGGGTCGAGTGACACCGGGTCGGACCAATCGCGCGAGTCCACAATCGCGTGACGATCGGGCGAAGAGTCCGCCTGCCGGCAGGCGCTCAGCGCCAAGGGCGCGATGCAGGCCGAGAGGCTCAGCAGGTGGGTGCGAGCGACCGAAAGAAAAACTGAGCGCGAATTGGTGCGCATGTTGTGGTTGACGGGGTGAGCGTGTCGGTTGAGCTTTGTAGGCTATAGAACGTGCGATTATTCGTCCATCTCCTCACTGCTGCCGTCGTCTACGGCGCGTCCGTTGCCGCCACTCCGCTCGCCGCGCAGGATCTCTCCTGTGAACGTGGTGATCGTGAGGTGCGGGCGCTCCGCTTCGCCGGCAATCGCGAATATCCCGCCTCGGTGCTGGCTGCGACAGTTGCCACCACCCCGTCAACACTACCGGGTGTCCCGTTGCTTGGCACCCGCCGCTGCCTCGATCCGGTGGAGTTTGCCCGGGATGTGCAGCGTCTGGAGACGCTCTACCGCCGTCGTGGCTACCCCGATGTGAAGGTGGACACCACCGTGCAGACGGTGAAGCCGTTGGTGATCGATATCACCTTCACCATTCGTGAAGGGGAGCCCATGCGGGTGTCGGGCTTCGGCATGCGCGGGGTGGAACGGGATCCCGACTTGGAAGGGGCGGCGCGCGATTTCCCGCTGCGTGTGGGAGGGCTCTTTGACCGCAGCGCCCTCGAAGCTGGGCGCGACACCCTCGTGCGGCGATTGCGCAACCTGGGGTGGCCGCAGGCCGAAGCACTGCTGGCCTACACCACCAATACGGCGCGTCGCACTGCTGACGTGGAAGTGACCGTGGTTCCCGGTGCACGGGCCCGCGTGGGGCGCATCGCCATTGATGTGGATACGAGCAATGGGCCCCGGTACGTGTCCGATGCCATGATTCGCCGCACGATGGCGTTGCGCGGTGGCGACTGGTATTCGGTGCGCCAGATCATCGACGCGCAGCGGAATCTCTATCAGACCGACGCCTTTCAGCGGGTGGAGTTGCAGCCGGACAGTGTGCAGCCTCCAGGCGATACCGTGGTGAATCTCACGGCGCGGCTGGTGCAGGGCGACCGGTATGCCGCGCGCGGTGGGCTGGGGTGGGCCACGCTCGACTGTTTCCGCGCCCAGGGCTCGCTCACCGACCGGGATTTTCTCCCGTATGCGCAGCGTCTCGAGCTCACGGCGCGGGTGAGCAAGATTGGTCTTGGGGCGCCGCTCGATGGCGCCGACGATTTTTGTCAGGGGCAGGCCCGCAGCGACCCGTACAGTCGCACGCTCAACTACTACACCTCCATGACGTTGCGGCAGCCCGTGCGCGCCAATCAGGCGCGGGTGCCGTCGCTCACGTTGTTCAGCAGCACCCTGTCGGAGTACAAGGCGTATTTGCGACGCACTCCCATTGGTGGGGTGTTCTCGCTCTCCGACCCCTTTGCCTTCCGCCCGTCGCCAAACACCCCGAGTACGCTGTCGTATCAGCTGGAGCTGGGACGTACCGAGGCGGAGCCGGCGTTTTTCTGCGCCGTGTTCAACGCCTGCGACGCGGATCTGCGCAACTTTCTGCAGCGCAACAACCGACTGGCTGCGCTGGAATTCTCGCTGTCTCGGCAGCGCGTGAATGATCCGTTGCGGCCCACCGGCGGCACCATTGTGCGGGCGACCGTCCGGCATGCCAGTACGCTCATTGGCTCCGATCAGACCCAACAGTTCAACCGCGCGACCGGCGATGCCTCGTGGTATCGGCAGGTGGCCGGTGCCACCATTACCGCCCATGTGCGGGCCGGTATCGTGCAGGGACGCGGCAGTGGCAATGGCGTGGGCAGTTTTATTCCGCCGCAAGAGCGTCTCTACGCCGGTGGCCCCACCACGGTGCGCGGCTTCCGCCAGAATGAGTTGGGGCCAGCGGTGTACATCGTGAGCGGGTATAGCACGATTGACGAAGACGGGGCGACGTACTTCCGGGCCGACGAGCAGAGCGTGGCCGAACGGGTGGTCCCCACGGGTGGCAACACACTGGTGGTGGGTAATCTCGAGGCGCAGTGGGCGAGTCCGGTGTTGCCCAAACTGCTTGAGCTGGCCGCCTTTGCTGATGCCGGACGTTTGTGGAATCGCGGATCGGGGGCGCGGGGGGCGTCGCTGCGTGCCGACGGGCCACTGATCAAGATCACGCCGGGCTTTGGTGTGCGTGTCGCCTCTCCGTTTGGCGCCATTCGCATCGACCTTGCCTACAATCCGTATGCGCTACCCGCCGGGGCTGCGTATTTCAACGCGCCGCTTCAGGAAGGCATTGCGCCGTTGTATTGCGTGAGCCCGGGCAATACGCTCACCGTGACGGGGGCCACCGTAAACGGACAACCCCCGGTGCAGCTGTCGGGCAGCTGTCCCTCCACGTATCGGCCGTCGCGTCGCACCGGGTTGTTCGGACGTCTCAATCCCAGCATCTGGATTGGGCAGGCGTTCTGATGACTCCACGCCCCGGGCACTCCGTATGACGCCGCGCCGACGCACCATTGTGCTGGGTACGGCCGCAGTGTTGCTCTCACTGCTGGTGGCCGTGGTGGGCGGCATCGTGTCCCTCACGCAAACCGACAGCGGCCGGGCGCTCATTTTGCGCACCGTGTTGCCGCTGGCACGCGCAGCGCTGCCGGGACGGTTGTACGTGGGCAAGGTGGGGGGCAATCTGTTCAACGACATCACCATTGATTCGGTGGATGTCCGTGCCCCCGATGGTACTCCGTTCCTGAGTACCGGCCCCATTCGGGTGCAGTTCGATCCTCGTGACTTGCTCGACGCCCGCATCGCGATCACGTCACTTGATGTCACGCGTCCGATCATCAATCTCGTGGACTACGGCAAGGACGACTGGAACTGGCGACGGGCGCTGCAGCGCAATCGCGGCAAGAAAAAAGCGCCGAGCACCAGTCGTTTTGGCAAATACATCGTGATTGATACGGTGTCGCTGCACGAAGCCACATTTGTCATGCATCTGCCGTGGCAGCTCCCCGATTCTCTCAAGGGCGCCAAGCGCGACAGCGCGCTCGCCTACAATCTCGGGCGATTGGATGGGGAGGTGCGCCGAGAGGACGGCCGCCTGGTGCGCATCTATCGGTTCGTGCGCGGCAATGTGGCCATGGGACGCACACGTCTTGCGCACCCCGACAGCGCCGGCATGCGCATCCCCATGCGGCGGCTGGACGTCATGTGGATCTATCCCCCCTTCTGGTTCAAGGACCTGTCGGGCGATTTCCGACGACTGGGCGACTCGCTGTGGGTGGACAGCGCCAAGTTCGATTTGCCGCGCAGCAAGGCTCGCGGAACCGCCAAGATTGTGTGGGGGAGTAATCTCCCGGTCCGCTATGATGTGCGCCTGCAACTGGACACGGTGGCGCTCAGTGATCTGGCATGGATTGACGAAACCGTGCCGCACACGGGCGGCGGGAAGGCCTCCCTCACCATGCGCAATGATCCGGACAACCTCAACATCATTGAGTACGCCATCACCAACATGGATGCGCGATCGCTCAAGTCGCGCATCCGGGGCAACATGACGTGGGGCGTTGGTGGGTTTGTCACACGACTCACCAATGTGAATCTTGATCTGGAGCCAGCGCACACGGATCTCCTGAAGTGGTTCAACGGTGAGCCCTTCCCGTATGACTGGCGCGGCGAGGTGCGCGGCAAGGTGGTGGCGCGTGGCGGCTACGTGACCGACTGGACGCTGGATGATGCGCAGCTGGTCTTCAGCGATGCCCATGTGCCGGGCGCGGTGTCCCGCGGACGGGCGGCCGGTGCGCTCAACATTTTTCAGCCTGCCGAGGCCATTCTCAAAGGCCTCGATCTCCGGATCGACTATCTGGATTTCCGCACACCGCGTTACGTGAACCCGGTGTTCGCCGAGTTGAACGGCTTTGCCCGCGGGACGGTCCGACTGGATTCACTCTGGTACGATGCCTGGTTCCGCGACGCGGACCTGGAGCTCGTGGACGGACCGGGACAGCCGTCCCGCTTTACCGGTGCTGGCCGGTATACGCTGGTGCCGGAAGGGGTGCTCTTTGATGTGGATCTCCAGGCGTTGCCCCTGTCGTACACCACGCTCTCCAACTCGTATCCCAACATGCCGCTGCGGGGCAGCGCGGTGGGACGGATTCAGGCCAAGGGCATGGCCGAAAAGTTTGATCTGCAAACCACGCTCTCCGGAGAAGGGGGCGAGTTGAGCTTTACCGGGGTGGCCGATGCGTTGGAGCCGGCTATGGGGGCAACGGGCACGTGGCGCGTTCGTGGCGGCAATTTGCAGGCGCTCTTCGGTACCAGCGCCATGCCCACGTCCACGCTCAACATGACGGGGACGGTGGACCTGCTTGGCGAGGTAGACGCCATGGGCGAATTCATCAATAGCACGATCAAGGGGCCGCTCACCGCCACCATTGACCAGTTCTCGCGCATCGCCGATGCGCGCGTGTTTGGCGGGAGTGCATCCATTCGGTTCGACGCCGGCGTGGCGCGCGTGGATACGCTGACGGTGGAGAGTTCCGCCCTGCGGATGGTGGTCCGTGGCGGGGTCGGCCTCGATCGCAGCAAGCGCGACTCGCTGCGCTTTTCGGTGCTGGTCGATTCGCTGGGCGGGCTGCGACCCTGGTTGTCACCGTCGGATTCCACCAAGAAAGCGTTTATCCTCCCCGCCGATACGTTGCGGGGGACGATGGAGCTCACCGGGTCACTCTTCGGATCCATCGACACGCTCGATACCGACGGCATGGATCTCGATGCGCGAGGCGACTTCCGAGATCTCGTCGTGGCCAGTTCGCGCAGTGTGCGTGCCGCCTTCGATCTCAACGTGAAGGATGTGCTGCGCGGCGCCAATGGTTTGCTCACGGCCTCTGCCGACTCGGCGTACGTGGCCGGCATCGATGTGGCGTCGGCGTCCGCGCGGTCCACGTTGCGCGGCGGACTGGCCGATCGCTTCCTCTTCTCGTTGCGCACGCCGTCGGAGTCGCGGATTGCGCTGGCCGGCGGCGTATCCCGACGTGGCGACTCCACTGATGTGAGGATCGATACGCTCACCGTGCGCGTGGACAGTGCCAGTGCGCGCCCCCGCGGATTCCTGCTGGCCGGTCCCAGTACGCTGCGGCTGTTGACCAACGGGGAAGGAATGCTGGATTCGCTGGTGCTGCAGCACACCGATACCGGACGGCTCTCGCTGACTGGGCAATTGGCCCAGAACGGAATTGTCAGTGGTCGCTTGGACGCGACCGCCGTGCCACTGGGGGATGTTGGGCGCTTGTTGCGACGCTCCGGCTTGGCCAAGGGCACCATGACCGCACAGGCTGTGGTGAGTGGCACGCGCGAGCAGCCACGCATGGACGGCACCATTATGCTGCAGGACGCGGTGGCGGGACGGGTTCGACTGGGAGAGCTGACAGCGTCGGCGCACTACGACTCGTTGCGGCTCTCGTTGAATGGCGCCCTGCGTGTAAACAATACCCCCGCCCTCACTGCCACCGCGTCGTTGCCCATGGATCTGGCGCTGGCCAGTCGCAGCACGCGCACCATCGACGAGCCGCTCACGGGTCGTATTCAGGCCAATCGCACCGATCTCACGCTGCTCGAAGCGCTGTTCCCCGATATCACGCGGGCGCGTGGAACGCTGGAAACGGATGTGCAACTCACCGGCACGTGGAAGCGCCCGCGGCTCCGCGGGCAGGTGCGCATGGATGGGGCGGCGCTCTCGCTGGAGAATCTCGGTATTCGCCTGGAAAATGCGACCGCCGATATCGGACTGACGGGGGACAGTATTCTCGTCCGTCGTTTCGGAGCGGTGAGTGGCGCGGCCACCGATACACTTGGGATCTCGGGGGTCATTGGGATCACGGAAATCGACAACCCGACGTTCAACCTGCGGCTGGCGGCCAACAACTTCCTCGCGGTAGACAAGGCGCGTTCGGCCACGCTGACGTTGACCACCACCACGCCCATCACCCTCACCGGCTCCAGCGACGCGGCGCGCCTGCGTGGGGCGGTGCGCGTCGATCGTGGTCGCGTGTACATCAGCCAGCTCACGCAGCGTCGGGCGCTCGATCTGAGCGACAACCTCGATCTGGTGGACACCACCCGACTGGCCATGAACGCGCTGCTCCCCAATGCCCCCAACATGCTCATGCGGAATCTGCAGTTGGACAACGTGCGCATTGGTATCGGGGATGACGTGTGGCTGCGTTCGCCGGAAGCCAACCTGAAACTTGGCGGACAGCTGCGGGTCACGCGGGCCCTCTCCCGCAATGGCGCGGGGGCGCAGTTGGCCCTGTCGGATTCGCTCACGGTGGAGCGTGGCACCTACCAGCTCAACCTCGGGCTGGCGCGCCCCAGCTTTGAGGTGGAGCGCGGGCTGGTGCGGTTCTTTGGCGATCCGGAGCTCACGCCCACGTTGGACATTGCGGCGCTGCACACCATTCGCGAAACGCGGGCGAATTCGAATCAGCAGAACGTGCGCATTCGGGTGAACATCGGGGGGACCGTGGATCGCCCCACGTTAGCGCTCACCAGTGCCGACAATCCGCCGCTGCCGGAAAGCGACATGCTGAGCTATCTGGTGACGGGCGAACCGGCGTATACGGTGCTCGGCAGCACCTATGCTGAGCAGGGCGCGACGTTGGCGCTGCGGTTGGCGGGGTCGTATCTGTCGAGCCGTCTGGCGGGCGGGCGCTTTGATGTGGTGCAGGTGGAACCCACTGCGCTGAATCCCGGGGATGCCGCCAACCTGCGTCAGAACGGGCTGGGCATCCTGGCCTCCACCCGTGTTGGCGTGGGCGGACAGGTGGCGCGGAACACGTTCCTCACCTTCAGCACCGGCCTCTGCGGCCTGGCCCCGCAAAACGGCGGCGGCAGCGGCGACGCCCTCTCGCTGTTTGCGCAGGGACTGGGGGTCAAGGTGGAGCGGCGCTTCGAGGGAGGGCTCTCCGTGTCCGCTGGCGTCGAGCCAGGCTCCAGCGCCCAAGCCTGCGGACGGCTGGGGATCAGCCGCACCTTCCAGCAGACCCCGCCCCAAGTGGGCATCGACTTCTTCAGACTCTGGACGTTTTCGAGGTTCTGATTTCGCGGATCTGAGATCGCGGATCTGAGATCGCGGATCTGAGACTGCCGACTCGAGATGTAGAGGTCCGAGCGTTGCGAGTCGCGAGGTGCGATGGATATCGACTGTGCGAGGCCCGATAACCACGATGGTGAGAGGTCCGAGCAGTTCCTCCGCGCGTGTGTGCCCCCCACCGACACCGCCAAAACAGCGCCCGTTCCCGCCGTTACCCGGTAACCCCATAACTCATAACGCCGTTTCCGTCGCCCCTCTCGCCTCACAAATCTGACCTCTGACTCCCGCCTCTCCCGTCTCTCGTCTCAGTACCGAGACGAGCCAAGGTAACGCGCCGTTCATGCTGCGTCGGTTAGTTTCCGAGTTCCCAGCTGGCTCGTCCTTGTGGTGCCCATGATCCAGACGTTTACGCCGTCCACGGCGACGGCCATCAAGTCGTTGCACGATATGCTCGACGCGATCGATCGCGCCGAGTCTACAGGTGCGCGCGTGCAGGTGGCGGCGAATCTGCTGCACGAGATGGGTTTCGACCGGGTCGTGCTGACGCTGCGGGATCCCTCGCTCAACCCCACCGTCGTGGCCCATGCCGGCAAGACGGACATGGCGTCGCTGACCGGGCTGGGGCTCAAACCGTTGCCGGGCGCCGTTTGGCGTCGGCGCTTGCCCCATCTTGAGCGCTTCCGGGTGGGCGATCTCTGTCTGCTGGACGGGAGCGATGAGTGGGTGGCCCGCGAGTTTTTCGGTGCGGATCCCTCGCCCGCCGGCGATGGGCAGAGCTGGCTTCCCACGGATCTGATTGTCGCGATTATGCGCGGGCCGAGGCAGGACGTGATCGGCACCATCAAGCTGGCCGGTGCCCGCGACGGGCGGCGCCCCAGTGATGCGCGCCGTCGTGACCTCGCTGCCATTGTGCGTCACCTGACGGCGCGGGTGTCGTACGACGCGCTGGAAGCGCTGGCCATGTTGCGTCACGAACGGTTGTCGCTGCTGCAGGAAGCCGGCGCGTCACTGACACGTTCGCTTGACGAACAGGAGATCATGCGCGAGCTCGCGCGCCAGGTGCAGCGCGCCATTCGGTGCGACGGTATCGCCGTGCTAGTCCCTGATTTGCAGCACGATATTCTCACCACGGCCTTGCGGCTGTTGCGTGGGGTGGAGCGCCCGCGCGGCCAGGTGCGCCTCGGGGAAGGGTTGGTGGCGGAAGTGGCGCGTACCGGGCGTCCGGTACGGGTGGGCGATCGTGAGGCCGACCGCGCCCGCGAGAAGGCGGGGCTCGCCCCGCCGCTGTCGATGTACGATATCGTCGGCGAATCGGGAGCGGCCACGAGTGCCGTGGCGGTGCCCATTCGCGTTGGGATCCGTCTGCTGGGCGTGCTGGCCGTGCACTCCACCAACGCCGACATGTACACGGCGGAAGACGAGGAGATGCTGGCCACGATGGCGTCGCAGGCCGCGACAGCCATTGCGAATGCCCGCCGCTACGCCGAGAGCGAGCGCGAACGCCGCACCACGGAAGCGCTCGCCGATGTGGCGCGCGCCGTGGGCGAGTCGCTGCGCCTCGGCGAAGTGCTGCGCCTCATTCTGCGCCATGCCGTCTCGCTGCTCAACGTGGAGGGCGCCTGCATTGCCCTGCGCACTGGCGACTATCTCCACATCGTGGCGTCCATCGGAACGGCCGATGTGCTGAGCGGGGTGCACCTCCCCATCAACGCGAGCCTGATCGGGCGGTCGGTTCTTACGAACGATCTCATTCTGGTGAATGAGTTCAGTGGCGACAATGCGCTGAACCGGTCGGTGCAGCATCTGATGCGCATTCAGCGCACGCTGATTGCGCCGTTTGTGACGGGCGGCGGCACCATTGGCGCCATCTCCATTCTCAATCGCGAGAAGCCGTTCGACGGAGAAGATGCCAAGGTGTTGCAGCGGCTGGCCGATCATGTGTCGGTGGCCATTGTGAACGCTCGGCTCTTTGAGGAAATCGAAAAAGCCACGCGTGAATGGAAGGTGGCCTTTGACAGTACTGCCAGCGGCATCGTGGTGCTGGAGGAATCGCTCACGGTCAGCCGCTGCAACACACGGGCGGCCGAGTTGTGCGGCTTCAGCATTCCCGGGTTGCTGGGGCGTCGTTTCCGCGATGCGCTGGTTGGTGCCGGCGACTCACCGGAAGGGCACCAGCTTGACGCCTTCATTTCACGCGCGCTCATCGACGGTGTGCCGGTACGCGGCACCGTGCGCGACATGGCGACCGGGCGCTTGTTCTCGCTGCTGGCGGCGTCGCATCCCGATGGCGGGTGTGTCATCACGTTTGACGACGTCACCGAAACCGCCCGCCTGGCGGAGCAGCACCGCAAAGTCCTCGATACCGTCTCCGACGCGATTGTCATCACCGGGCTCGATGGGCGAATCATCTTCGCCAATCCGGCGGCGCATACCCTGTTCGGGCGGGGCAACCTTGTCGGGGAGTCCGCGTCGCGGCTGGTGTCAGATGGTTCGCGGCTGGAGGTCGAAGAGCATGAGCAGGCCGGCCGCCGCGGCGAAAGCCGTCGGTACGAATGCGAAGTCATGCACGCCGACGGGTCCGCACGCATCGTTCAGGTCAGTAGTGCACCGTTGCACGAATTGCACGAAGTCACCGGAACGGTGTCCTGTCTGCGCGATGTAACGGCGCAGCGCGCTGATGCTCAGGCGCGCCAGCGCAGCGAAGAGCTGTACCGCCGACTCGTGGAGAGTGCAACCGACGCCATCTTCACGGTGGACGCTGACGGCCGTTTCACCAGCGTCAATGCCGGCTTCCTCAAGGAAGCGGGGCTCTCGCGTGACCAGGTGCTGGGGCAGCATTATCTCGCGCTGGTGGATCCGATGGATCGCCCGGTGGCCGACCGCGAGATGCGCGCGACGCTCGCTGGCGAGCGGCGACGGGCCCAGGTCCGCTGCATTGGCGTGAGTGGATCACGACTGACCATGGTCACCACGGCCCCGTTCGAGGACAGCGGCCAGGTGGTTGGGGCGCTCGGCATTGTCCGGGACATCACGAACGACGAAGTCCGACGCGAGGCCACCCTGCAACAGGCGCGACTCGCGGCCGTGGGGCAGTCGTTGGGACGTGTGGCCAATGAACTGAACAATCCGCTGGCCAGCCTGCTGGCCGTGGCGGAATTGCAAATCAGTTCGCCCACGATGGGAAGCGAGGACCGTCGCGCCGTGTCACAGATTGTCGAGGAGGCCAGACGCGCCTCGCAGATCGTGGGGCAGTTGCTCGATACCACCGGCGAAGCGCCACAGTTGGGCGGTACGCGTGCCCCGGTGGATGTGACCACGGTGCTGAAGCGCGCGCTGGATCATCACAGCTACACCTTGCGTTCCCTCGATGTCACGGTGGAAAGCGACCTGGCGTCTGCCCTCCGATTGGTGGACGGCGACCGTCTGCAGCTGCAGCAGGTGATTTCCAATCTCATCACCAACGCCGAGCAGGCGTTGAGTGAACATCACGGGCGACGCGAACTGCGGGTGACCTCCGCCATGGATGGGGAGCGCGTTCGGATTACCGTGAAGGACTCCGGGCCCGGCATTCAGCCGCAGCACCTGAGCCGGCTGATGGAACCGATGTTCACGACACGCGGATCGCGTGGCCACCGCGGCCTCGGGCTCACGATCACGCACACGATCGTTCGTGACCATGGTGGGCACCTCGAGGTGCACTCCACGCCGGGAGACGGGGCCGAGTTTACCATCGTCCTGCCTGCCCTCCCGGCCCATGTGAAGGGGCCCAATGCCGCCGGCGGTACTGCGGCTCAGCTGGAAGTCACGCCGGTGGATACGCAGGCGATCCCTGATGAGCAGTCGCGTGGCGAGGCCATTCTGCTCATCGAAGATGAACACACGTTGCGCGCTGCCATCAGCCGGTTCCTGCGTAGCAGCGGGTACGTCGTGGAGGTCGTCGACAACGGCAGCGCGGCCCTCGACCTGCTCAATAGCAAGCGCTTCGATCTCATTCTGCTCGATTTGCGCATGAAGGGCATTACGGGGGAGGATGTGTACGAAACCATGCAGGCCATGCACCCGGAGCAGTCGTCCAAGGTGGTGTTCATGACCGGTGATCTGCACAGCCCTCAGGCCTCCCGCTTCATTCGTCTGACCGGACGCCCGGTGCTGGCCAAGCCGTTTACGCTGGCCGAATTGGCGCAACGCGTACAGCAGCTGCTGGCCTCCCAGTAGCGTCGCAGTAACTTTTCAGGGTGACTTCCCTGACGCTTTCCACCGCCGATCGCTTCACGGTGCGATCGGCCATTGCCCCGCTCCTTGGCGAGGCGAGGATTTCCGCCTCGCTCACCTCCCAGCTGCTGGGGGGCGAAGTCGTGCACCTGGTAGACGGTCGCGGCGATTGGCTGCGCGTGCGTGGTGCCGACGAGTACGAAGGCTGGACGCACGTGGGTTACCTCATGCCGTGCAACGGGACCGAGGGCACGTGGCGTATTTCGCTGGGGTGTGTCACCCGCGATGCGCACGGGACGACTCGGCGTTGGCCCTTGGGGGCGCGCTTGGCGCCAACACATGAGGTGCTTGACGGTGACGCCATTGCGTTGGAGGCCCGCGCCTCGCGTTTCCCGCGCGCCGTGCAGGCCATCGCCGACAGCGCCGCCACGCTGTTCACCGGCGCCAGCTATCAGTGGGGCGGTGTGACCCCCTGGGGCGTGGACTGCTCGGGGTTGGTGCAGCGCGTGCTGGCACTGCATGGCGTACCACTCCCGCGCGACGCCTGGCAGCAGGCTGAAGCCACCACGCCGGTGCACGACGATGCGGCGGCGCTGCATGCCCCCGGCGATCTCCTGTTCTTCTCGGACCGCGACGACCGCCGCATCACGCATGTCGGCATCTCGCTCGGCGAGCGTCGCATGGTCCACAGTGCGCTCACCCGCGGTGGAGTGGCCATTGAGCAGATGGACCAGGACGAGCCCTACGTGGCGCGACTGCGGGCGCAGTGCACCGGAGTGCACCGCATAGGGGGATAGGGCCGTCAGCTCACCATCGCCGGCGGCTGCGTGGGCAGCGCGGGCGCCTGACCGCCGTGTACCTGCAGCGTGCAGGTGGCGGTATGCTGTGATCCGACATTGATGATCATGCGATACTCGCCGGTGACATCGAGTGGCAGATCGAGCTGAATGATGACCGGCATGTCGATCTCACTCGTGCCGGCCGGTGCCGCGCCAACTTCGAGTTCGGCCTGTGAGCTCCACAATTCGTTGCCACGCGGATTCATCCAGCGCAACGTGAGCGGGTGGACTCCCACATCCTGTGAGGTGGCCTTGAGGCGCAACACGAAGGTGGTGCGGGGATGCAGGGTAGGGAACTGGCCAACCTGCACGGCGTCAAAGACGCCGAGGATGTTGAGCTTCCCTTCCTGGGAGATGTTCGCCGCGTCGGCGAAGAGCGCAAAGGAGACATGCATCCGGTGAAGATAACCCACCTCGCGCTACCCCGGGTGCCGCTGCCCTGCCTACATTGGAAGATGTCGTCTCCGTCCTCCTCACCGGCCGCCGCCGAGCGTCGCCAGCCTCCCGCCGTCGCGACCCCGAACGGGTTCGGTATGACGGACGCCGGCCTGGTGCTCATGGCGACCATCTGGGGAGTGAACTACAGCGTGGTGAAGGCCGGGCTGCAGGCCATGACCCCGCTGTCGTTCACTGCAGTGCGCATGGTGTTCGCGGCGCTCGTGCTCTTTGCCGTGGCGCAATTCATCCGCGATGCGTGGCCCTCGCGTCGCGATGCGCTCCAGCTGTTTCTGCTCGGCCTGCTGGGCAATGGCTTTTATCAGCTGCTGTTCATCTCGGGCATGGCCCGTACGCGGGCCGGTGTGGCCGCGCTCATCGTCGCCGCCGGGCCAGCCTGGATTGCCATCATGTCCCGCATGTTGGGGCGCGAACGCGTGTCGCGTCTGGGATGGGGCGGGATTGGCTTGCAGCTGGTGGGTGTTGTCTGCGTGGTGGGCAGTACGCAGGGGTTTGAAGGCGGCGAGCAGGGGCTCATTGGCGCCGTGCTCATCTCGGCCGGCAGTATCGCGTGGGCGCTGTACAGCGTGCTGCTGCAGCCGTACACGCAGCGGGCCCACGCCCTGCATCTCTCGGCCATTACACTCGCCAGTGGCGCGCTGATGATGGCCATCGTTGGCTTGCCTGACATGCTGCGTCTCGACTGGGGCGCGGTGAGTCGTACCGGTTGGGGGGCGGTCGCCTATTCGGCGCTGGGCGCCATGGTGGTGGGGTACATGTTGTTCTACCACGGCGTTCGGGTGCTGGGCCCCACCAAGACGGCCATGTATGGCAATCTCCAGCCCATCATTGCCATCGCCGTTGCGTGGGCCATGCTGCACGAGACGCCCACCAGCTGGCAGCTGCTCGGGGCTGGATTCATCATGGCGGGGCTGCTCGTCTCGCGGACTGCCAAAGTCCGACCGGCCCCGGAAGCCCTGGAGGAAGCGGCATGAAGGTGGTGTTGTTTGATATCGATGGCACGTTGCTGCGCACGGACGGTGCCGGGCGTCGCTCCATGGAGCATGCCCTGTTTACCGTGTTCGGGGCGCACGGCGATCCCGCGTATCGCTACGATGGCAAGACGGATCGCCAGATCACCCGCGAACAGATGCGCTGGGCCGGTGTCTCCGATGACGTGATTGACGCCCGCATGCACGACGTGTTCAGTCTGTACGCCGAACGGCTGGCGCAGGAACTGGCGAGCGGAACGGAGCAGGCCGTGCTCATGGAAGGAATTCCGCCGTTGCTCGAACGGCTCGGGGCGCACGAGCACGTCACCCTGGGGTTGCTCACGGGCAATATCGAGCAGGGCGCAAAGCAGAAAATTCACGCCGTGAAGCTGGCCTGGGAGCAGTTCCTGGTGAACGCCTTTGGCAGCGATCACGAACACCGGCCCATGTTGCCGGCCGTGGCGCAGCAGCGTGCCCAGGCGCTGCTGGGTCGGGAGATCCCCGGTGAACAGATGGTGATCATTGGCGATACGCCGGCTGATATCCATTGTGGTCGATCGCTCAACGTTCGCGCCATTGGCGTGGCGACGGGGCGCTACTCGGTGAGCGAACTGTTGGCGCACGACCCGGCGGCGGTGTTTGCCACGCTTGCCAATACGGATGCCGTGGTGGAGAGCATCCTCGCGTGACGATATACATGGCGGACCGGGTTGGCACTGTATGAACTCCCCGTCGGATTTCCCCCCCGATGCGCTGTCGGTGCAAGTCGTGGGCATTGTGCGCGGGCGCGAGATCAATGCCACGGCCGTCGTGACGCTCGATACGGCGGCGGTGGTGTTGTCGTGGCCCACGGCCGCCGCCTGGCGTCTGGAGCTCGACGGCATTGAAGGCGTGGGCACGGGCCCGTCGTCGCTGACGGTGTACTTGCGTGACCACGATGTGCTGGAGCTCTCCGGCAGCGACGCGTTGCGTCCGCTGGCACAGGCCATTGTCGATCGTGCCTGTCGCATGCCTGAGCTCACGCGCGGCCTGCGTGAGCTGGGCGCCGTGCGCCGTACGGATATCCGCGCCAACGGCCGCAGTCCCCTGCATACCGCGCACGATATGTGGTTCGCGCCGCTGCTCGCGGCGCGGCAGGCGGTACATGGAGTGAGCGATCCATCGCGGCAAGTCACGCTCATGGATGGCGCTGCGTTGACCGCGGCCATGTCGGCAGCCTCGGCGCAGATTGCCACGACGCTCGCGCCGGAGAACGCCGCCGAACAGCGTGCGCTGGAAGCCGCCATTGAAGATGAAGCGGCGCCGCTGTTTGCCGCGCTGGAGCGGTTACGGCTGGCGGGTCAGACGGTACAGACCGGTGCGACGGATACCCGCATTGCCGACTGGCGCCGGTGGGTACTGGCGGCGCGCGATGTATTTGCGGGCGCCGACGAGGCGTGGGGTCAGATTGCGCAGATTGTGGGGGAGAGTTGAGCGCACGAAGACTGCAAACTGACAAGTCGAACTGACAACTGAAAACTCCTACTGACCACTGAAAACTCGTGAGCCGCAGGCGAGTGGTCAGTTTTCAGTTTGAGTTGTCAGTAATCAGTATCAGTTGTCAGTTCTCAGTCCAACTGGCATTCACCCGCACCCGCAATCGCTGCCGCATCCGCTCTTGGGTTTACGGGCCGCAGCGAGCGAAGCCCACGCTCGGCGCCCCACGAAAGCGGCGGCTGCGCCGACGATCAGGACAACCACGATCGTTTCCATCTCAGCCTCCCCAGCCAAGGGCGGTACCGCCCGCGTACACGATCCAGGCGGCAACGTACGCGAGCACCAGCATGTAGCCGAACTGAATCGTGGCCCATTTCCACCCGAGCGCGCCGCCACCGGCCTCGCGCACGGTAACGGCAACCGTGCTGATGCACATGAGAGCGAACACGTAGAACACCATGAGGCCAATGGCCACCAGCGGCGTGTACACGCGCTGCCCGGTGACCGGGTTGGTTTCGGCGACCAGCTTCTCCGTGAGTGCCGCTTCGTTCTCGCTGCCGACGCCGTAGATGGTGCCCATGGTGGACACAAATACTTCACGGGCGGCGAAGGAGGCAGCGATGGAGACACCAATCTTCCAATCGTACCCCAGCGGGCGCACTACAGGTTCAATGGCGTGCCCGATTTGCCCCAGGACGGAGTGTTCGAGTTGTTGTTCCTGCTGCGCTTCGGCGGGGAGTGACGCGTCCACGGCCGACTTGGGGTAGGTGGCCATGGCCCAGAGCACGATGCTGAGCGCCAGAATGACGGTACCGGCGCGGCGCAGGAACAGCTGACAGCGTTGCGCCACACTTACCAGCAGCGACCACGCGCTGGGCAACCGGTAGGGGGGCAGTTCGAGAATCATGGGGCGCACGGGCCCCTTGAGGAGCGTGCGCTTGAAGATGGCGGCCACCGCCAATGCCGCCACCGTGCCCAGCAGATACATGCCCAGCATCGTGGCGCCCTGCAGCGTGAGTCCCGGAATGAGCGACGTGGCGGGGACAAACGCACCAATGAGCAACGTGTACACGGGGAGCCGCGCCGAACAGCTCATGAGTGGCACCACCATGATGGTGGCGAGGCGGTCCTTGGGATCTTCAATGGTACGCGTCGCCATCACCCCCGGCACCGCACAGGCATAGCCGGAGAGCATGGGAATGAAGCTTTTCCCGTGCAGCCCCACCGTGCGCATGATGCGATCCATGAGGAACGCCGCGCGCGCCATGTACCCCGAGTGCTCAAGCAGCGTAATGAACGCGAAGAGAATGGCGATCTGTGGCAGAAAGACCAGCACCGAACCCACGCCACCAAACACGCCATCGACGACGAGCGATTTGAGATCGCCGTCGGCCATGCGGTCACCCACCGCGCCACCCAGCGCACCTATGAGCACCTCAATGCCGTCCATGAGTGGTGTCGCCCAGGAGAAGACCGCCTGGAAGACGACCGCCATGAGCACGAGAAAGATGACCGGCCCAAGCACCCGGTGCAGGGCGATGCGGTCAATCTGATCGCTGAGGTTCTGCTTGATGGTGCGAGGGCGGGACACCGTACGTTCAATGACTCCCGCAATCCACGCGTACCGCACTTCGCTTTCGAGGCGATTGGGGGTGAACCCGCGGTTCTTGAGCGTGGCCATGGCATCCTGGATCTGCACCTGCAGCTGGGGCACGGTGACCAGATGCGGTTCACTCTTGCTGACGCTGAGCAGCCGGAGCGCTTCCATCCCGGCGGCAGTCGGCGTGAGTCCGGCCTCCACCAGGCAGCTCTTGAGCGGCGCGAGGGCGTCTTCCACGTCGGCAGGGAGCACAAACTTGCGCGCCGGGGCCGGGAGGGAGGCGGCGGTAATCAGGGCCCGCTTGAGCGGATCGAGTCCTTCGCCGCGCTTGGCCACGGTGGGCACAATGGGCACGCCCAGCTCGTGAATGAGCTCCGGCACATCGATCGCAATCCCTTCGTCCTGCGCGACATCAAACTGATTCAGCGCAATGACGACCGGGATGCCGAGCTCGAGGACCTGACTGGCGAGAAAGAGATTGCGCTCGAGGTGGACGGCGTCGATGACGACGAGGACGACGTCGGGGGTCCACCGGTCGGCGTCCCGGTGCAGGAGCACTTCGAGTGCCACCTGTTCATCGGGCGACCCGGCGGACAGCGAGTAGCTCCCGGGCAGGTCGAGGACCGTAATGCGGCGGCCGTCGGGGCCCTTGAAGCCGCCTTCGACTCGCTCGACGGTGACACCGGCAAAGTTGCCGACGCGCTGGCGCAGCCCGGTGAGGGCGTTGAAGAGCGTCGTCTTGCCGGTGTTGGGGTTGCCAATGATGGCGACCCGCAGCAGCTCCTGGCGGCCGTCGTGACGGGCTTCAGTCGCGACCGGCGTGGTGCTGTCGGTCGGGGAAGGTTGGATAGTCGTCACGGGGTTGCGAGCGTGTGTCGCTGGAGGATCGCGACACGGGGCCAATCAGCGCCGTCGTGCGCGTCAGGCGCGCGCGGAGACAGGCTGGACGGTGATGCCCGCAGTGAGGGCGGAGCCGAGCGCGAGGCGCGTCCCGCGCACTTCGAGGAGCATGGAGTCCCGGGCGTCGATGATATTGACGGCGGTGCCTTCACAGAGGCCGAGCGCGCGGAGGCGACAGGCTTCATCACCGGAGCACTCGATATCAATGACGGTGGCGCGGGTTCCGGCGCGACAAGCGCTCAATGCGCACGTGGTGCGCGGAGCGAGGTCAGCGGGCTGGAGCGTAGGGAGGGAAGCCGAGCGCACGTGTCTAGTTGAGAATGGTTCTCAGGGGTGATATTGGAGTATACACGAGACCGGGCGATTCCCGCAATGGGGAATTGGGTGGTCGGCATTGATACCGTATAGAGGTCTGCAACTGCGGTTCGGGGAACGGCAACCGCGGTTCGGGTTTGGACCTGCCACGGCAGTCTTTGGACAGCCACTGCAGGTGTGGACTGCCACTGCAGTTGAGGAGCACGGCGGTTTGGGTTTCTGCGGAACGTGCCGCCCGGCTTCGCCTGGGCGGCACGTTCTTGGTGGTTGATGTACCAGCCACTGCAGTGGTCGTAAGGAAGCCACCAAAGGAATGCGCCCGCCCGGCAAAGCCGGCGGGCGCTTCCATACAGACCCCAACTGCGGTGCACCTCAACTGCAGTGGAGGTCCACAACTGCGGTGGCAGTCCAGAACTGCAGTGGCAGGTCTAAACCCGAACCGCGGTTGCCGTTACACGCTACGCCGACGTCCAACCATCAGCGCCACCCCGATCGAGCCAATCGTCAGCGCGATGATCTGGGCCGTGGTCAGCCCAATCGTGAGGGCGTCGTCCTTGGCGCGGAAGAACTCGACGATGAAGCGCTCGATACCGGCGGCGATGCAATAGGCGCCAAAGAGCCAGCCGTCCTTGTGGGTGTGCTTCCGGAACCGCCACAGGATGGCAAACATGATGAATCCCATGATGGTCTCGTACAGCTGGGTGGGATGCACGGCCACCACATCGGTCGGGTTCGTGCCGGCCGGAAAATCGACGCCGAACTGCGAGCTCATCACGGCGACCGTGCTGGGGGGCGCGCCCTCAGGGAACTGCGTGGCGAAGAACCCGTTGAAAGGGCGCCCGTAGTCGTCGCCCACGGCCCAGCAGCCGGTACGTCCTACCGCGTAGCCAGCCGCAATGGCAATACCTGCCACATCGGCGATACGCAGGAAATTGAGCTTCTTGTACTTGATGGTGGCCCAGCAGAGCGCCACCGACCCAATGAAGCCGCCCCAGAACACGAAGCCGCCGCGGCTGAAGAACGCGCCGGGGTCGCCGGTGAGCACCACGTAGTAGGTCTTGGCGCCAATGAGCGTACCAATGAGCGCCGCCATCACCACATCGGGAATGGCATCGGCCTCGCGGTCATGGCCTCGTCGCCACAGCTCGCGCTGACAGACGATCTGCGCAATGGCAAACGCGGCCAGCACGGCCAGCCCGAAGCCGGTGAGTTCCAGCGGGCCAAGGTGAAAGACCGTGGGGTGGTGCTGTATGGGAAAAAGCATCGTCAAAACTTACCTGAAAAAATCCCGGGGATCGGTAACGACGCCGTGGCGGTCATGGCCGGATCGGCGTGTTCCCCTTTCATGGCGCGAAACAGCCCCGCCGCAGCAATCATGGCCGCATTGTCGGTGGCCAACCGGGGCGATGGCGCAAATACCTCGCCCCCGCGTCCGGCAAAGCGTTCCCGCATGGCGGTCTGCAGCGCGCCATTGCAGGCCACGCCACCGCCCAGTACCACCCGCGTGCGACGTCGGAGTTTCGCCGCCCGATACACCTTCTCCACCAGCGTCTCGATCACCGCGTCCTGAAAGCCGCGCGCAATGCTGGCCCGCTGTCCCTCGAGATCACCCGCCTGCTCGGCGTGACGTACGGCATGCAGGACCGCCGTCTTGAGTCCACTGAACGAGCAGTCGAAGTAGTCGTCGTCGGAGATCACCGCGCGTCGCCGCAACATGGGGCGCGGAAACTGGTGCGGATGCCCATGCGATGGACTCGGGGCGGTCGCCGCCAGCTGTTCCACCGGACGGCCGCCGGGATACGGGAGCCCCAGCAGCTTGGCCACCTTGTCAAAGGCCTCGCCTACGGCATCATCGCGCGTCTGTCCCAGGAGTTGATAGCGCCCCCAGGCCGGCACATCCAGCAGCAGGGTGTGGCCCCCACTCACCAGCAACGCGGTGAACGGGGGCTGCGCGTGCCCATGCTCCAGCAGCGTGGCAAACAGATGCCCCTCGAGATGGTGCACGGGCACCACCGGCTTGCCATAGGCCAAGCCAAGCGCCTTGGCGTAGCTCGTGCCAACCAGCAGCGCTCCCACCAACCCTGGCGCGTGCGTCACCGCAATGGCGTCCACGTTGGGCATTTCCACCTGCGCATCCCGCAGCGCCGTTTCTACCGCCGGCACAATGCCGGTGAGGTGCTGGCGACTGGCAATCTCCGGCACCACCCCACCAAAGAGGCGATGCACGTCCTGCGAGAGAATGACCAGCGACTCCAGCGTCATGGCGTCGGGGGTGCCATGCACGATGGCGGCCGACGTTTCGTCGCAGGAGGTTTCGATGCCGAGGATGCGCACGCGAACGGGTGCGGCGTTACGACTTGGGCTGCGCGAGCAGCTGCTCGAGCAGACGCTTGTTGCCGTCGTAGTTCAGGGTAAGATCGGTGTGGCCAATGAGCCGCTTCCGCACCACCCCTTCGCGGTCGATGATGAACGTTTCCGGCACACCAGTGGTGCGATAAATGCCCTGAATGGATCCGGAGGCGTCGTGCAGCACTTCGAAGTTCAGGCCGAACTCCTTCACGAAGTCACGGATCTTCTGTTCTTCGCCTGCGTTGTCCACGCTGACCGCCACAATCTTGAGTCCCTTACCCCCCAGCTCCTGGTGCAGGCGCTCGATGGCCGGCATCTCCTCACGGCACGGACCGCACCAGGTGGCCCAGATATTGAGCAGAATGACTTCGCCGCGATAATTGCTGAGCGACTTCATCTGCGGCGTCGCATCGACGGTGGACGCCGCAAAGCCCGGCGCATCAGAGCCGGTGGTGACGTTGGTCAGTTCGTCCTTGAGGAAATGCGATGCGGTGAAGGCGCCGCCGACCAGAAAGGCCACGATGCCGAGCACCACCATCCACTGCTGTTTCGCGGTCATACGCTTTCCGAACAGAGGTTGCGCAGCACGGCGATTTCCTGCTGCGGATGTGCTGCCCCAAAGACGGCGTTGCCGGCCACGAACGTGTCGGCCCCCGCCTTCCAGCAGCGGTGAATGGTGTCGCGCGAAATGCCCCCGTCCACTTCCAGCACGGCGGGGCTCTGCGCCTGGTCAAGCAGGAAGCGCGCGCGTTCGATCTTGTCCACCGAGTAGTCGATGAACTTCTGGCCGCCGTAGCCCGGATTGACGCTCATGATGAGCAGCAGGTCGAGCATGTGCGCCACTTCTTCGATGGCGCTGAGCGGAGTGGCCGGATTGAGTGCCACGCCGGCTTTGACGCCCAGTTCCTTGATGCGCGCGAGCTGACGATCGAGATGGGGCGCCGCTTCCGCGTGAATGGTGAGCACATCGGCGCCCGCCTTCACGTAGTCTTCGAAATAGTTCTCCGGCTCCAGCACCATGAGATGCACGTCCACCACCTTGGTGGTGGACTTCTTCACGGCTTCAATGACCTTCACGCCGAACGACAGATTCGGCACGAACCGACCATCCATGACATCCACGTGAATCCAGTCGGCGCCGCCGGCTTCACACATGGCAATCTCGTCGCCGAGTTTCCGGAAGTCGGCGCTGAGGACGGACGGGGCGATGCGAACGTTCATGGGGCGAAAGGGGACGAGGGTCTGGACAACGTATCGGTGCCGGTCCGCCCGTCACTGAGGACGAGGGTGACCGGTGTTTGCGGGGCGACCTGGGCTCCGGCCAGGGGCATGGACGCGAGCACGGTGCCCGCCGGCTTGGACGACGCCTGGAACTGCACTTCTCCCACCTGCAGTCCGGCATCGAGGAGCGCGTTCCGGGCGGCGCCCTCTTCCATGTCTGTTACCTGCGGCACGGCAGTGAGTTCAACCGGCGGGGCTTCCGCCTCGCTGCTCACGCTGTCGGCCTTGCGTTTGGCTTCGGCGGAGCGCTCCTGAGCCGTCGGCTCGGGGATGCGCCCCTTGGCAATGCTGTCGAGCATGACGGCGAGCGAATCCACACCGGTGCCACGCCCCGGCTCGAGTTTGCTCACGGTCATCACGCCGGCGCCGGCGCCAATGGAGACACCGGCCACGATGGCAATGAGGGCGCGAATGCCCCACAGCTTGAACGCTGCTGCTCCGGCGCGGCGGCCGCCGTTCGTCGCCTTGGTCGTAGTCTTTTTGGTGGTAGCCATCAGGCACTCCTCCGGAGACGCGCGGCAAAGGCACCGTCAAAGCCGTGGCGATGCGGCAGCACACGCAGATACCCACCGTCGAGCACATCGTCGGGGACCACGCCGGGGGCCGGGGCCTCCAGCGTGAACTCCGGGTGTGCGGCCAGAAACTGCTGCACCTGTTCGTCGTTCTCTTCGAGCTCCAGTGAGCAGGTGCTGTAGATCAGCAAGCCGCCCGGCTTCACCACCGTCGCGGCGGCGCGCAGAATCTGCTTCTGCAATGCGCCCAGCACCGCAAAATCGCTCACCTGCAACCGCCACCGCGCATCCGGGTGCCGACGAAAGGTGCCAGTCCCGGTGCAGGGCACATCCACCAACACCGCTTCCACCGGGGTGATGGCGGGGTGCCTGGCATCGGCCACCAGCACATGCAGCCGCTCGGCATCCAACCGGCCAAAGCCGTTCATCATGCGATCCACACGCGTCATGTTCCGATCGGCGGCGAGCACCAGGCCAGCGCGGCGCGAGAGCTCCAGCGCCTTGCTCCCCGGTGCGGCGCACAGGTCGGCCACGGTGCTGCCTTCGGCCACATGCGCGTACTGCACCACCAACGTGGCCGCCGGGTCCTGCACGTAGAGGGCGCCCTGCTTGAAGGCGCCCAGTTCGGTGAGCGCCACCCCTGTGGCCAGGCGCAACGAATCGGCAACGCGCGGGACCTCGTGTGTTTCCACGCCAGCGCCATCGAGCATGGCCTCCAGCTGTTCGCGCACCACACCGTACGGACGCACCACAATGCTGGCTGCGGCGTTGTTGGCGTCGAGCAGGGCCCGCGTCTCCTCCATGCCCCAGCGCTCACTCCACCGCTGCACCACCCACCGGGGATGCGAGTACTGCTGCGCCAGCGCTTCCAGGGCATCCGAGGGCGTGGCTGGCTCAATGGTGGCCCGCTCCCGGTCAATGCGCCGCAATACGGCGTTGGCCAGCTTGCTGGCTCCAATACCGTGCCGCTGCTTGGTGAGCTGCACCATCTGCCCAATGGCGGCGTAGGGCGGCACGCTCCCCATACTGAGCAGCTGATAGGTGCCCAGTCGCAGCAGATCGGCCACGTCCACATCGATCTTGGCAATGCCGCCGCGCACGCGGTCGGCCAGAATGGCGTCGAGTCGGCCGCGACTGCGCAGCATCCCCCACACCAACTCCTGCACCCAGCGACGATCGCGCGCGTCGAGGGCCAGCGTCCGCTTTTCGAAGGCGCCATCCAGCAGCTGCCCCGCCCGCAGGTCGGCCAGCATGTTGGCCGCTGCGGTGCGTGACTCCGTCACATCGGGGCCTTTCTGTTCGCCCTGGTACGGCCGCTTCACGACACTCACGGCAACGCGTCCGGCGTCACGACGTCAAACTGATCGCCGGCCGCCACACCACGGCCACGGCCCCAGGACGCGGCCGTCATGCGCGGCTTGCCACTGGGCTGCACATCCATGAATCGCACGGCGCCCACGCCGCAGCGTACCAGCAACCCGTCGTCGCCGGCGCTGCGCACGGTGCCGGGAGGGCTGGCCTGCGTAGGTTCGTCCAATGCGGCATCGCTGCCATCGCCCACGACGCGCACCCCGAAGCACTTCACATCCTGTCCCTTCAGGGACGCATACGCCCCCGGACGCGGATCAAAGGCGCGCGCCACGCGCGACACCAGCGCGGCCGGCTGCGCAAAGTCGAGGCGCGCCATGGAACGATCGATCTTGGAGGCGTACGTGGAGAGCGCGTGGTCCTGCGCAATAGCACGCGACACCCCCGCCTCGATGAGCGTCAGTGCCTGCACAATGGCCAGCGCTCCCATCTCCGCCAGCTGGTCGTGCAGTTCCCCATAGGTGGTGTCCGGACCAATGGGGGTGCGCACCACATGCAGCATGTCACCCGCGTCGAGCGCTGGTACCATCTGCATGATGGTGACGCCCGTCTCCGTCATGCCCTGCAGGATGCACGCCTGAATCGGCGCCGCGCCACGCAGCTCGGGGAGCAGCGACGCGTGAATGTTGAGCGTGCCGTGTGGCGGCAGATCGATCACGGCCTTGGGCAGAATGTGCCCGTAGGCCACCACAACCGAGATGTCCGGCGCCAGCTCACGCACCTGCTGCATGAACGCATCGCCGCGCGGCTTGAGCGGCTGCAGCACCGGAAGGCCTTCTTCGAGCGCCACCACCTTGACCGGCGACGGGTCGAGCTGCGTGCGCGAGCGTCCCCGTGGTTTGTCGGGCTGGGTGACCACGCCCACCACGTCGTGCCCTTCACCGAGAAGGGCGCGGAGGGGCGGCACGGCGAAGTCTGGCGTGCCCCAGAAGAGAATTCTCACGGGGCCGCGTCGCCTTACGCGTCCGAGCCCGCGGCGCCCTTCTCGGGGGGCAGATCGCCCACCGGAAGCACGCGCAGATTTTTCGGATACTTGGACTTTTCGTAGTCCCACTCTTTCATGGCCGATCGCTTCTTGAGCAGGCTGAGTCGGTCGGTGAAGAGTTTGCCGTGCAGGTGATCGATTTCGTGCTGCAGGCAGCGGCCCAGGAGATTGGCCGCGTCTTCGATTTCGTACCACACCCCATCGATGTCCTGCGCCCGCACCGTCACCCGCGCGTGGCGGCTGACGTCGGCATAGATCTCGGGAATGGAGAGGCAGCCTTCTTCGCCTTTCACCAGCCCGCCGTCGTGACTGACGATTTCCGGGTTGATGACCACCAGCCGGGTGTCGTCGGCGTCCACCACACACAGACGCTCGCTGCGCCCCACCTGCGGCGCGGCAAGCCCCACACCCTTGGCGGCTTCCATCGTCTCGAACATGTCGTCCACGAGACGGCGGAGCTCCGGGGTGATTTGCGTAACGCGCTCGGTGTCCTGTCGCAGGATGGGAGAGCCGAGGACGTGAATATCGAGACGGGCCATGGAACCGAGCGCTTACGCGGCGGGGGTACCACCGCCAACCGCGGCAATACGGCCGCGTTCGACGATCAGCTTGCTCTCACCCGACTTGATCGTGATTCGATCGGCCAGGGTGGCGGCGCCGTCCTTGCCCTGTGAAGCGATGTGCAGCACTTCGCCCACAATGCCGCCGGCGGTGACGATTTCATCGCCCTTCTTGAGCGTCTTCACGCGCTCCTCGTGCGACTTGCGCTGCTTCTGCTGCGGGCGGATGAGCACGAAGTAGAAGATCGCGAAGATCGCGCCGTACATGAAAATCATCTGCGGGATGGCCTGGGTAGGCGCGCCCTGCAGAAGTGCGAAGCTGGCAATGACGGAAGCGGTCATGAGGCGGTCTTTCTGGAGTGGTAGCGGGCGAGCCAGTCACGGCTCCAGCCCTCGAACGTGCCGGCCTGGACGGCGGCCCGGGCGTCGCGCATCAACGCGACAAGGAAATGTACATTGTGCAGGCTCAGGAGGCGGAGTCCGAGAATCTCTTCGGCCACGAATAAGTGCCGGATGTAGGCCTTCGAGAAGCGGGTACAAGCGGCGCAGGTACACCCCACCTCCAGCGGCTCCGGGTCAGTCCGCCACTGGGCGTTCTTGATGCTCCGGCGCCCGGTGCTGGTAAAGAAGGCCCCGGTCCGGCCCATCCGGGTGGGGGCCACACAGTCAAAGACATCCACACCGCGGGCCACCCCCTCCACCAGATCCTCCGGGAAGCCGACCCCCATCAGGTACCGGGGGCGGTCGGTGGGCAGCTCCTCGTTGACCACGTCCAGCATGGCGTACATGTCGGGCTTGGCTTCGCCCACGGACAGGCCGCCAATGCCGTACCCCACCCAATCCCCCGCGTTGCGAATGGCCTGGGCGGACGCCCGGCGGAGGTCGGCATGAATTCCCCCCTGCACGATGGGGAAGAGCGCCTGCACGGGGGTGGGGGCACTGAGATCGGTGGCCTGGAGTTCGTCAAAGGCAATCCGGCACCGGTCGAGCCACCGGATGCTGCGTTCCATGGCCACCTTGGCCAGGTCGTGCGGCGACTGCCCGGGGACCACGTGATCGAATTGCATGATCACGTCAGCGCCCAGATTGCGCTCAATGCGCATGACCGATTCGGGGGTGAACTGCTGCAGCGACCCGTCAAGGTGGCTGCGGAATTCGACCCCTTCTTCCTGGATGGTGCGCAGCCCCTCCAGGGAGAACACCTGGAACCCCCCGGAGTCGGTGAGCATGGGCCCGGACCACTGCATGAATTGGTGCAGGCCACCCATGGTGCGCACGAGCTCATCGCCTGGCCGCAGGCGTAGGTGGTACGCGTTGGCCAGCACCATGGTGGCGCCCAGCCGCGACAGGTCTTCGGGATCGAGCGACTTCACGCTGGCGAGCGTGCCAACAGGCATGAACTGCGGCGTTTCCACGGGGCCATGCGGGGTGTGAAAGACCCCGGCCCGGGCGTGGCCGTCAGTGTGTTGGGTTTCGAAGGAGAAGTGGGACACGCCGGAAAATACACTGCCTGGGCCGTGCGGTGGCTTGTGGCGTTCCACTATTGCCGGCGTCTGGGCTGACACCGCTGAACGGCATTACGAGGACTGGTCCGTGTATTCGGACAGGGCGTCTGACCGAGGACGGCGACGGTGTGAGCGACCGGCACTCTCCACCTCCGCCAGTTCAACATTTTTAAAGATTGAACACACTGGCCGCAGCAGTACGCCGCCTGACTCATGCCGGAACCAGTCCTCGTTTGGACGCCCTGTCCGCGACATCGGAGCAGTCCTCGGTTGGCAGTTCCAACCCGGCTCGCGATTCGCACCGGTGCTTGGGCTGGCACCGCTGAACGGCATTACGAGGACTGGTCCGTGTATTCGGACAGGGCGTCTGACCGAGGACGGCGACGGTGTGAGCGACCGGCACTCTCCACCTCCGCCAGTTCAACATTTTTAAAGATTGAACACACTGGCCGCAGCAGTACGCCGCCTGACTCATGCCGGAACCAGTCCTCGTTTGGACGCCCTGTCCGCGACATCGAAGCAGTCCTCGTAATGCAGTTCAACGGGGCCCGTGGTACACCCCACACGTCAGATGATGCACATCGCATCACCGTACGAGTAGAACCGATACTCGTTCTCCACCGCCACCCGGTACGCATGCATGGTCTGCTCGTAGCCGGCAAAGGCCGCGACGAGCATGACCAGCGTGGACTTGGGCAGGTGAAAGTTGGTGATGAGATGGTCAACGCCGCGGAACTGGTAGGGCGGGCGCAAAAAGATGTTCGTGTCGCCGGTGTATGGCTGCACGATCCCATGCGCATCGGTGGCCGTCTCGAGGGTGCGCACGCCGGTGGTGCCCACCACCCAGATCTTGTTGCCGCGGGCCCGTACGGCATTCAGGCGGTCGGCGGCCTCTGGGGTCACCTCACACCATTCGTCGTGCATGAGGTGCTGCGACGGGTCCTCGTCGCTGACCGGGCGAAAGGTGCCCGCGCCCACATGCAGCAGCACATTCACGCGTTCCACGCCCTTGGCCTGCATCTGCGCCAGCAGGTCGTCGGTGAAGTGCAGCCCGGCGGTCGGCGCTGCCACGGATCCGGCTTCCCGGGCATACACCGTCTGATACCGATTCACGTCGCCCGCTTCGTCCGCCCGCTCAATGTACGGCGGCAACGGTACGTGGCCATGCGTCTCAATGGCGGCGAGCGGATCCCCATCGGTGTGGAGCTTCACGATGCGCGTGCGACGCGGCGTGGTATCCACGATTTCCACTTTGAAGCCATCGGCGATGGTGACCACGCGCCCCGGGCGCAGTTTGCCGCCCGGATGAATCATGGCTTCAAAGTGCACTCCGTCGGCGTGGCCCTCGGCCGGACGCAGCAACAGAATTTCGGCCGGTCCACCACTCTCACGATGCCCCAGCAGGCGCGCGCGGAACACTTTGGTCGTGTTCAGGACAATCGCGTCCCCCTCGGGAATCAGCCCCAGCACGTCGCGGAACGTGCGATGCGACACCCCTCCCGTGGTACGATCGACCACGAGCAACCGGCTCGCATCGCGCGGCTCAACGGGCCGCTGGGCAATGCGAGCTTCGGGAAGCTCGTAGTCATAGTCGGACGTACGGGCACCTTTCGGTGGCGAAACGCCCACGGAATCGGACGGGAGGGTCATAGAAGCTGCGAAAGACAATCGAAACGGCTCCGCCGCGCAACGGCTCGGCTCGTTTTCGTCCCGCCCGGATGTGTTTCCGTCCCTCCCGGGACATTAACGAATGGAAAACTCCGTATCCCGCGAAACGCGTTTCCCGGACCCCAGGTCCGATATTTCCACACGCAGCTTGTAACGGCCGCTCGGGGCTTCGCTCATATCCAGCGAGAGATAGTCCACCAGCGTTGGCGACGCGGCCGCGGTGCGGTCGAAGCTGATGGTGAACTTGTCTCGCGACTGCTGGGGGCGACCAACGGCCTTGCCCAGTCCATCCAACACCCGCACACCAAAGCCCAGCGGGCCACCGCGCTCGGTTCGTTCCACCGAAATGGCCACCCGGTAGCGGCCATTCCCCTGCTTGGCGGTCAACTCGTACAGCTCCCACACGAGGCCGACCGACGACCCCTTGTCGAAGGCCCCAACGCTCGGCGTGGTCACGACATCCTTCCAGCTGCCCGCGGCGTTCTTGCCGTCGGCCAACGCCGGCTTGGAGCCCAGCAGCACATCGCTCATGGCAAAGCCAGTCGTGGCCACAGGGTTGAGACGCACGGTGCCACGGGCCGCGCGACGCGTATCGGCCTGCAGCGCTTCCACGCGTACCACATTGATCCCCGGGCCCAATCGGCGCGTCCATGTGCGCCGCTCCCGTTCGGTCAGCGAATCGGGGGCATACGACCCCTGCGTGGATTCCATCCCCTGAACGCGCACGAACTGGTCGAAAATGCGGAAGTCGAAATCCACCGGTACCCGGTCCAGCGGGGTGTTGCGGACCAGTGAATCCAGAGGAACACGTGCCGCCACGACCGCATCGAGTGAATCGCCACCGGCCCGGAAGCGCGCCACGCGAACTGGTATGGTGTCGAGCATGTTCGTGGTGGCGATGTTGTCGAACGTCGCGGGCAACGCGTCGCGCACGCGGTTCACGTAATCCTGATCGTTGCGCGCGATCCTGGCCGTATTGAACGACGGCACCAGATCAAAAAAGAACACTGCGGTCGGGTACTCCCAGATGAGTGTGGCGTTTGCCGCAAACTCACTCGACGTCCATGTGTTGCCGGCGGACGTGATCTCCACTTTGGGGGGACCGTAGCGCACATAAATATCACCCCGGTCGGTGTCGGCTCCCCGCAACTCCATCTCCTCATCCGTCCAGCGGAAGTCGGCGTAGGTCACGCGCGCCAGAAATTCCAGCCTCAGCTCGTTCTCTGCCGTGAGCGTAAGCGGGTCGTTCATGAGCCAGTACATGGCTTCGAGGCCACGCTGCTGCTCAGCGGGCAACGACGCGAACTGCGCCGAGTCGGTGGTGGGCGTTCGCTTGTCCATCGACTTGGGGCGCAACAGCCGAGTGAAGCGCGTAAGGCGCTCGGCCTCGGCGTCGTCCATGAGCACGAGCGCCGAGTCAAATGCGGCCTTGGCGTCGGCAAAGCGACGGAGCCGGTGCAGCGCGAGTCCGCGCGCCAGCCGCGCCTGATAATCCACCGGAAATTGCGCGCTGCGGCGCGACGCGACGCTAAGTAGCTCTTCCCACCGATCCTTGGCCGCGAGCGTCATGTACAAATGACGACTGAAGCGCAGGTTGGTGGAATCGGCGCCCACGGCGGTGCGGAAATGATTGAGTGCGCTGTCGTACGACTCGGTGCCGGTAGGCGGCTCGATCTTCTTGAGAAAGCTGGACACCACATCGCCAGCATCCTTGCGCATGAAATTGTCGTTCCCGCTCAGTTGCACACGGCGGCCATCAGCGGCAAGACCACGATTGCCGATGGACTCGTAACTGCGCCAGGCGAACATGCCGGCGATATCCGACGCCACGGCCAGCGTAGCCATATCCCCAACGCGCTTGGCGGCATCGATGCCATCGTTGGCCTGCAGTCGTCCCGCCGCCCGGGCCATGGCGTAGCCCGATTTGAGCGTGAAACGGCCAAGACTTACATGATAGCGGGCACTGTCGGGCGCGAAGTTCACGGCCAGCCGCAACGAACTGTCGGCCGCCGCCACCATGCGCACCATCTTCTGCGAGGGGAATACGTTGGGGCGCATCCTGAGCCCTGTTTGCGCCCAGAGGTACATGCCCTGGTAATACCAGGAGACGGCATCGCGCGGGTTCTTTCGCACCGCGCTGTCGAGCAGCGCCAGCGCCCGCGTGGTATCACCCATACTGGCAATGGAGTCGGCGCGCGCAGCAGGAGTACCAGCGGCGGCACCGTAGGGGGCCACCAATTCGATGGCGGCTTGCGCGGAGAGGAGCGCGGGGACGACGAGCGCGACCAGCGATACCACGGCAAGTCGCGCACGACGGCGGGCAAGAGTCAGCATATCACCGAAAATCATTGAAGGCCTGGCACTCGCGCCGAGTTCGGCGCGCCGTGGTCAAAATAGGCCGGGTTGTTCGGCGCTGCCAATGGGTGGGACGAATCCCAGGTGACGATACGCATGCGCCGTGGCGACTCGTCCCCGCGGCGTGCGTTGCAGAAATCCGTGCTGCACCAGAAACGGCTCATACACCTCTTCGATGGTCCCGGCATCTTCGCCGATTGCCGCGGCAATGGTGCCGAGGCCAACGGGGCCACCGTCAAACTTTTCGATGATGGCTCGCAGGAGACGCGAGTCCATATCGTCCAGTCCGAAATGATCCACGTCGAGGAGCGACAGGGCTGCCTGTGCTACGTCGAGCGTGATGATGCCGTTGGCCCGGACCTGGGCGTAATCGCGCACGCGCCGCAACAGGCGGTTGGCCACGCGAGGCGTGCCGCGAGAGCGCTTGGCAATTTCGTGGGCGCCGGCCGCATCCATTTCCACCCGCAACACATCACCGGTACGCCGCACAATGACTTCGAGTTCTTCGACCGGATAGAACGCCAGCTGGTGCACCAGCCCAAAACGGGCCCGCATGGGCGCGGTCAGCATCCCCAGCCGGGTCGTGGCGCCCACCAGCGTGAACTTCTCGATGTTCATGGTGACCGTCTGCGCCTTCGGCCCTTCAGACAGGCGGATATCGATCTTGTAATCCTCCATGGCCGGATAGAGGAACTCCTCGATTACCGGGCGCAGGCGGTGGATTTCATCGATGAACAGCACATCGCCTTCGCGCAGGTTCGTGAGCGGCCCGACCAGGTCGCCCGGCTTTTCCAGCGCCGGGCCGGACGTGGTGGTGAGATTCACCCCCAATTCGCGGGCAATCAGATCGGCCAGTGTGGTCTTGCCGAGTCCGGGCGGACCAAAAAACAGGATGTGATCAAGCGGCTCCCGGCGTGCCTTGGCGGCGTCGATGGCAATACCAAGGCTTTCCTTGACCTTTTTCTGTCCAATGAACTCCGCCAGCCGCTGGGGGCGCAGCGACAGCTCAACAAGCCCCTCCTCGGAGAGGGCCTCAGGGGTGGTGATTTCCGCGCGGCTCATGGCCGGAAATATACCGAAAGGGGCTTTCTGAGTCGCCAAGGCAACATTCGGCCCCAATCCGCGTATCTTTCAGTATCACGTCCCATTCGAGACCGCCTATGACGCGTCGTACCCATTCGCTGCTTTCCGTTGCCGGCCTGGCTGCCCTGGTGGTCGTTGGCTCGGCATTTACGCTGCCTGGCAAACCCCTGCCCAAGGCCAAACTGGCCGTGACCACGCCGGCCAAGGCCACAGATCGTCCGTCGGCGCTGCTCACGGGGGCCGATGCCCAGCAGCCGGTGAACATCGACTGGCGCGTGCTGGCCGGGCTCGATTACACCAACGGCAAGGCCACCGATACGCTCAAGAAGCTGGAAGGCAAGCAGGTGCGCATTCCGGGCTTTGTGGTGCCGCTCGACGACTTTCAGGAAGAGGGCGCAGAGTTCCTGCTGGTTCCGTACTACGGCGCCTGCGTGCACACCCCGCCCCCGCCCCCGAACCAAATCGTGATGGTGGAGATGACTGGCAAGAAAGCCATCAAGCTCAACCTGTTCGACGCGGTGTGGATGTCAGGCACGCTCAAGATTGCCTCCGTGGAAAGCCCGTACGGTACGGTGGGGTATACGCTCGAAGGTCTCAAGGTCGAGCCGTACTCCTCCAAGTAGGTCGCGCCGCACGGCGTATTCCCTTTCGCATTCCCTTCGCATGACGACTCCGGCATCGACGGCTCCGGCCGTCGAACTGTCGAAGCTCCGATTCGCCTACCGGACTGGCCAGGATGTACTGGCAATCGATCACTTGTCGATTGCCCGCGGCGAGACGGTGTTTCTGCACGGGCCGAGCGGCAGTGGCAAGACCACGCTGCTCGGCCTTCTTGCGGGGGTCCTGCAAGCGACGGCAGGGCAGGTGAAGGTGCTTGGACAGGACTTCAGCACCATGTCCAGCGGTGCCCGCGATGCGTTCCGGGCGCGGCATCTGGGCTACGTCTTCCAGATGTTCAACCTCATCCCGTACCTCTCCATGCGGGAGAATATTCTGCTCCCCATTCGCCTCGAAGCGGCCCGGCGGGCGCGGCTCGGCGGGCGGTCGTTTGATGAGGCGGTGCGCGATGTGGCCAGTCAACTGGACATCGCCCGCTATCTCGATACGCCAATTGGCGAGTTGAGTGTAGGACAGCAGCAGCGCGTGGCGGCGGCGCGGGCGTTGATTGGCAGTCCCGAAGTGGTGATTGCCGACGAGCCCACCAGCGCGCTCGATACCGACCGGCGTGAACAGTTTCTCGAATTGCTCTTCAAGTCGTGCGCGAACGCCAGCGCGACGCTGGTCTTTGTCAGTCATGACCACACGCTCATGCCACTGTTTTCGCGCATTGTGGAGCTGGGTGAGATCAATGCCGCCGCGCAGGTGCATCGGGTCAATACGGCCACCTCTGCGGTGCCAACCGCCGGGGGGACGCCCTGATGCTCATTCTTCGACTGGCACTGGCCTCACTGCGCAGCCGCAAGCTGACCACGGCCCTCACGGTAGCGAGCATTGCGCTGTCGGTCACGCTGCTGGTGGGTATTGAAACGGTGCGCGCGGGAGTGCGCGACAGCTTTGCCGGCACCATTCGTGGCGTGGATCTCATTGTCGGCGCGCGTGGGGGCACGCTGCAGGTGTTGCTGAGCAGCGTGTTCGGCATTGGCAGTCCGTCCGGTTCGGTGCAGCTGCGTACCATGGAGCGGTGGCAGCAGCATCCGGCGGTAAAGTGGGTGGTACCGTATTCGCTGGGCGACAGCCACCGCGGCTTTCGCGTGGTGGGCACGAGCACGGAGTTCTACGAGCGGTATCGATTTCGCAAAGACGGCCGGATTACGTTCGCTGCCGGGGGCGTAGCGCAGGCCGACAGTGATGTGGTGGTAGGCAGCGAGGTGGCGGAGCGCCTCAACTACACAGTGGGCACCCCAGTGGTGGTCACACACGGGCTGCGCGACATCGGCACCAGCAATCATGAGGCGCATCCGTTTCGTGTCGTGGGGGTGCTGGCGCGTACGTTCACGCCCATTGATCGCAGCGTGTATGTGACGCTGGAAGGCATTGAGGCGATGCACGAAGAGGGGGAGTTCGCGGCTGCGCCATCAGCAGCTCCTCCGATGCCGGTTAAAACAGGAAGCAGGGAGCAGGATGCAGGGAGCAGGAAGCAGGCGGTGATTGCGGCGAACAAACGGCGGGCGGCGGCTATTCCCACCACGCCACCGGCGGGGGTGCCCATGGCGATGCCGGGCGCGGAACCACCGCCGGGAACGCCCATGGTGATGCCCGGGGCGTCGCCACCGCCGGGAACACCAACGGTCATGCCCGGTGCATCGCCGCCGCCGGGCGCCACGCTGGTCATGCCGGGGGCCGAGCCGCCACCGCAAGTCATGGAGCAGGTGAACGCGGCGGCGGAAAAGGCGCGCGAGGCGGCCAAGGCGAAAGCTGTAGCGGCGGCAGTTACGAGCGTTTCGAAGACGGATACGACCGACACGGCCGAGGCGGAACACGATCACGGCGACGACCAGATCACGTCGTTCTTCGTCGGGACCAAAAATCGCTTTGAAGCACTGATGCTGCAGCGTGAGATGAACACCGATCTTGCGGAGCCGCTCACCGCCATCATTCCCGGCGTCGCGCTGGGCGAACTGTGGCAGAACATCGGCAGCGCCGAAGTGGGGCTGCGCGTTATTGCCATGTTCGCGGTGCTCATCAGCATCACAGGCATGCTGGTGGCGCTGTACTCATCGCTGGAAGCCCGACGTCGGGAGATGGCCATTCTGCGGGCCATTGGTGCCGGGCCGCGTACCATTCTCGCGTTGCTCGTCCTCGAAAGCACCATGCTGGCGTTCCTCGGCTGCGTCATTGGCGTAGCCATTGTGTACGCGGGGCTCGCCCTCGGGCAGTCACCCATCGAGCAACGGTTCGGCATTCACCTCGCGCTGCGCGCGTTGGGGGAAACCGAGTACGGCTACCTCGCCATGGTGATGATTGCCGGCATGCTCATTGGTTTCGTGCCCGCGTGGAAGGCGTACAGAACCAGTCTGGTGGATGGATTGTCGCCGCGGGCGTAGGACCGAAGTTCCCGAACCACCGTTGCACTGTACAACTGATGACTGAAAACTCGAACTGACAACTGAAAACTTGAACTGTACACTGAAAACGTCCGCGCCCGAAGAAGTAGTCAGTTTTCAGTTGGAGTTGTCAGTTGTCAGTTGAAGTTTTCAGTCTTGAGTTTCCTCCTTCCCTCGAATCGCCCATGCATCGCCTCGCCCTCCTCACCCTCTCCCTACTCGCCGCAACCACCGCGCACGCTCAGCGCCCCGGTGGTCGCGGGCCGGCGCCTGTGGCACCCAACCCGCAGGCGCTACCCGTTTCGCCGGCGCCCGACTATGTGCGCACCACCGCACCCACCGACGCGAATATTCTGAAGCTGTGGGAAGAGGGTATGCAGCGCTCCAAGGCGGCGGCCTATGCGCAGGCACTGCTTGATTCAGTGGGGCCGCGCCTCACCGGGTCGCCCAACATGACGCGTGGCCAGGACTGGCTGCTGGCCACGTACAAGCAACTGGGCGTGTCCGCGCGGAAGGAACGCTACGGCACCTGGAATTCGTGGAAGCGAGGGGTGGCCTTTGCGCAGCTCACGGCGCCCCGGGTGAAGCCGCTGGAAGCCACCATGTTGTCGTGGAGCGGCAATACCGCCGGCAAGTGGGTGGACGGCGATGTGGTGACCCTCAAGCCGTATGCGTCACCCGACGAGTTCAAGGCGTGGTTGCCGAGCGTGAAGGGCAAGGTGGTGTTGGCGAGTGCGCCGCGCCTCACGTGCCGGATGCCCAGCCAGGTGGCGGAGTTCGCCACCCCGGCGTCGGCAGCGGCGCTCGATTCGGCACAGCGTGACCTCACGGCCACCTATCAGGGACTTACGCAGCGCGTGCCCACCTTCTACGCCGATCTCAAGGCGGCGGGGGCGGTGGCCGTCTTCGAGTCCAACTGGTCCAGTTTTCCCGGCGTGGACAAAATTTTCGGTTCGCCGCGCAACAGTGCGTTACCCACCTTCGATGTTGGCTGCGAAGACTACGGCATGCTCTTCCGCCTCGCGCAAAATGCGCAGGGCCCCAAGGTCAAGCTGATGGCGGAGAACGAGCATCTGGGTGAGCAGCCGGTGTTCAACGTGATCGCCGAGATCAAGGGCTCATCAAAGCCCAACGAGTACGTGGTGTTGTCGGCACACTTTGACAGCTGGGAAGGGCACAGCGGGGCGACCGACAACGCCACCGGTACGGTGACCATGCTGGAAGCGCTGCGCATTCTCAAGACGGTACTGCCCAACCCGAGCCGCACGATTGTGGTGGGCCACTGGAGTGGTGAAGAGCAGGGGCTCAACGGCTCCGGCGCCTTCGCGGCCGACCACCCCGAGGTGGTGAAGGGATTGCAGTTTCTCTTCAATCAGGACAACGGCACCGGCCGCATTGTGAGCACCGGGCCCAGTATTCTCCCGGAGAATGGCCCGCGGTTGGCGCAGTACATGGGGCAGATGCCCAGCCAGCTTACGCAGTACATCCGACTCAGCGGTCCCAGCGGCATTGGCGGCGGCAGCGACCACGCGTCGTTCCTGTGCTACGGTGCGCCGGCCGCCAGCCTTGGTGCGCTGTCGTGGGATTACAGCAACAGCACGTGGCACACCAACCGTGATTCGTTCGACAAGGTCATGCAGGATGACCTCAAGCACAACGCGACGCTCACGGCCATGTTCGCGTATCTCGCCAGCGAAGATCCGCAGCCCAGCTCGCGTACGCTCATGAGCCCGCTGCCGAATGGCCCCAACGGCCAGCCCATCACGATCCCCAGCTGCGGCAAGCCGCTGCGCGAATCGACGGGGTATCGACGGTAGCAAGAAGAAAAACTGGAAACTCATGACTTGCACTGACAACTGACGACTCCTACTGATGACTGAAAACTCCCGGCAGTCCGCCAGACGTTCTCAGTTGCCAGTTCGAGTTTTCAGTTTTCAGTTCGAGTTCTCAGTTGTCAGTTCCAACGTCCTACCGCCCCGTCAATTTCCCCAGCGCACCGCGTACGACTACGCTGACATCGGCAGCGCCGCCAGTTTCCAGCACGGCCCGCACGGCGCGATCCGCATCGGCCTGGTTATAGCCCAGCGCCATCAGGGCACGCATGGCGTCATCGGCGACGGGACTTGAGGGCGCGCCAGTGGCCGTGGGCCCGCTGCCCACGCTGTCCACCTTGTCGGCCAGGTCGAGAATGATCTGCTCGGCCTTCTTGCGCCCCACGCGAGGGACGCGCATGAGCGTCGTGATGTCTTTCTCGCGCAGGGCACGTACGACGCGCTCGGGGGTGAGCGCCGAGAGAATGCCCAGCGCCAGCGAGGGGCCCACGCCTTTGGCCACCAGCAGCTTCTGAAAGACCGCGCGTTCATACGCGTGCGAAAAGCCGAACAGCTGCCAAGCGTCCTCACGCACGGCGAGGTGCGTGAACAGCGTCACCTTCTGGCCAAGTGCCGGGAGTGCCTCGTAGACCGACAACGGAATGAGGCATTCGTAGGCGAGCCCGCCTGCCGTCATGACTTCCACGCGATCGAGTTCGCGGGTAATGAGCGTGCCCTGGACCTGCGAAATCATTTGCGCTTCTCCTGTGCTGCCTTGGCGAGCAGCGTGCTGAGCTTCAGTTCGGGCAGTTTGGGAAGGGTGGCTGTCATGCAGGCGCAGAGCGCGGCCGCCACCCCGTCCGCGGCATCGGCGGGCTGCGGTGCACTCTTGAGGCGCAGCAACCGCGTGACCATGAACTGCACCTGTTCCTTGGTGGCCGCCCCCCGGCCGGTAATCGCTTTCTTGATTTCCGCCGGCGGGTACTCGTGAATGGTGAGCCTGGCCTGCTGACCCGCCAGGAGAATGACACCTCGGGCATGCCCAAGCACCACCGTGGTGCGCACGTTCTTGGCGTAGAACACATCCTCGATCGCAATGGTATCGGGACGGTGGCGGGCAATCAGCTCGCTCACGCCCGCGTGCACCTCGTGCAGGCGCTGCGCCAGCGGATCGCGGGCATTGGTGCGAATCACCCCACACTCCACGAGTGTGGGGGCACGTCCCTCCAGGGCAACCACGCCAAAGCCGGTAACCGCTGTGCCCGGGTCAATCCCGAGCACGAGTTTCACGCGAGCCTCGTGAGCCGCCCAGTCGGCATCAGTCTTCGGCCATCGCGCTTTCGTCCATCTCGAAGTTGGCATCGACTTTCTGTACGTCGTCGAGCTCTTCGAGCGCTTCCAGCAGCTTGAGCAGGTTGGCGGCGTTCTCGCCTTCCACCTTCACGGTGTTCTTGGGCACCCAGGCGAGTTCCGCGTCTTCCACCTTGTACTTCTTCGACTCCAGCCCTTCCTTCACCGCGTGCAGTGCCGCCGGCTCGGTAGTGATGGTGAACTGATCGTCCTCGCGCACCACATCATCGGCGCCCGCTTCCAGCGCCGCTTCGATGAGCACGTCTTCGTTCACGCCCTCGGCGGACACCGACATCTGTCCCTTGCGGTCAAACATGAACGCCACCGAGTTGCTGGTGCCCATGTTGCCGTGGTTCCGCGACAGCTTGTGGCGCACGTCGGCGACGGTACGCGTGGGATTGTCGGTCACGGCGGCAATCATGATGGCCACCCCGCCCGGTCCGTACGCTTCGTACAGCACTTCGGTATACTCGGCGCCTTCCAGTTCGCCGGTACCCTTCTTGATGCCGCGCTCGATGTTGTCCTTCGGCATCGACACGGCCTTGGCATTGTCGATGGCGGTGCGCAGGCGCGGGTTGCCGCCAGGATCACCGCCACCGAGCTTGGCGGCCATGGTGATTTCGCGAATGAGACGCGTGAACAGCGAGCCCCGCTTCTTGTCGGTGGCCGCTTTCGCGCGCTTGATCGTCTTCCACTTACTATGACCAGCCACAGCCCGCCCTCAGTATGGTTTGGAGGGAAAATACCCACGCCGGCGGCCCAACTGCAGTAGTGGACACGCGTAAAAGCGTCATGGGTTACGGGTTAGCGGGTCACCGAGTAACTGCGGGAACTGCGGTTACCGCGTGAACCCGGTAACCCGGTAACCCATAACCCATAACGCTGTTACGCAGACGTCTCACTCCGCTACGTCTTCAAATCGCCCAAATCGCGCGTCGAAGTACAGGTCCACGTAGCCTTTGGCGCCGTCCCGGTTCTTGAGAATGAGCAGCTCGGCCGCTCCGGAGACGCCGTGGTCGAAGTCGTACATTTCTTCCCGGTAGAGCCCGAGCACCAGGTCGGCCTGCGCGCCCACGGTGCCGCCCAGCCCGAAATCCGTGAGACGGGGACGGCGGTCTGGCCGGTGGCGATCAAGGCCGGGCAGATGTGTGGTGAGCAGTACCACCACATGGTTCTTGAGCGCCAGTCGCTTGAGGGCCAGTACGGCGTAGCTCAGCGCTTCGTCCTGCCCGTGGTCGCGATGCAGTATGCCCTCAAGGGTGTCCACAATCACCAGACCGGCGCCCGGCGTCGCCTCCACCGCCCGCTCAATGTTGCTCAGCCCTCCCTGGAGGAACGTTTCCACCACAGGGACCTGATCGCGCAGCGAGACGGCTGCCGTGGCCAGGCGAATGCGCTCTTCGTCTGTCACCGCGCCCAGCCGGATATTCTCGAGAGAAACCTTGGCGCAGGTGGCCAGCGCCCGTTCGTATACTCGGTCGGGCTGCATTTCACTGGTGAGCAACAACGCCCGCTGCGCCCCGCGTAACGCGATGCCGAGGGCCAGCGCAGACGACCCTACACTGTCGTCGCCGCCAAGCACGACGAGGTCGCCGCGTCGGAATCCCCCCCCCAACGCCTTGTCGAGTGAGGGGAAGTTGGAGGGAACGAGGTCGAGATCGACCTCCCCCGCGGCGGCGCGATCGAGGCGGGCCACGATGCGGGTGAGGGGCGAAATGTCGTGGTCGTGCGGCATGGCGTACCGGCGTCGCGGGAGAATCAGGTCCCGGCGAGCTGCCGGGCGAGCTTTTCAAGCTCCTGCACGGATGGCCCGTCGAGATGCGCGCCGGCGGCGGCCACGAGGCTGCGCAGGGCGCCGGCCACCTGGAGCGGTGTGCCGGTGGTGGACTCCACACAGCGTGCAAAGGGCACACGGGTGGTCGCCGGGAGCGCGAGCGACGCCAGCCACACTTTGGCGGCAGCGGCCCGTGACGCCCGATCGGCCGGCGGCAGCGGCTCACCGGTACTCACGCTCAACGCCAGGCGAGCGGCCAGCAACGAGGCCAGGGCTACCTCCCGGCCACCACCAAGCGGCAGCCGCCCCGCGAGGGCGGCCAGAGCGGGGAAGGGGAAACGCAGTGTTTCCAGCGCGAAAGGCAGGGATTCGGTCAGCACAGGGGATATTCTACCATGTCGGCCCGCCGTTCGGTGGATCTGCCGCACAACTGTCGGTAGCGGCGTCGTTTATCTTTTCAGAATATGGCGCAACCGGCAAAAACCATCTTGTGGGTGGACGACGAGGCCGAGCTCCTCGAGCCCCACCGGCTCCTGCTCGGCGATAAAGGCTATGTGGTGGTGACCGCCACCAACGCCGACGACGCGCTGGAGTTGCTGCGGCGGCACAGCTACGACCTGGTGCTGCTGGACGAACAGATGCCCGGAACGCGGGGGCTGGATGCCTACAAGGACATCCGGGAGCTGTCGCCCACGTTGCCGGTGGTCATGGTCACCAAGAGCGAAGAAGACGCGACGCTCAAGGAGGCCATTGGCGCGAATATTCGCGACTATCTCGTAAAGCCCGTCACGCCGCGGCAGGTGCTGTCGGTAATCACCAAGATTCTCGATGGGCCGCTCATTCGCTCGCAGGCCATGGCACGCGCCTTTGTGGAGCGGTTCCGGGCCATTGAGCAGGAACGGTACGCCAATCTGGACTGGCGCGGCTGGATTGAGCGGTTCGCGGAGCTGATGCAGTGGGATGTGGAGCTGGCCGAAGCCGGGGAGCTGGGGTTGCACGAGTCGCTGCGCGGGCTGTATCCCGACATGCACCGCGCCTTTGCCGACTACATGCGTCGGGAGTACCCGCGCTGGCTGCGCGAGCTGGAAGGCGACCGTCCGCCGCTCTCGGTGGATGTGTTTCAGGAGTTCGTGCTGCCCGTGCTGCAGCGCGATCGCAAGGTGATTTTTGTGGTGATCGATTGCCTGCGTCTCGACCAGTGGCGGGTGCTGGAGCCGTTGCTGGCGCCGCTCTTCGAGGTGGAAACCACGCACTACTACTCCATTCTGCCCACGGCTACGCCCTACGCGCGCAACGCGCTGTTCAGCGGGCTGTTTCCGGGGGAGATTGCCGCGCGCTTTCCCGACTGGTGGGGAGAGCGCGACGACGAAACGCTCAACGCGCACGAAAAGGATCTGCTGGTCGCGCAGTTGGCCGAGCTGCAGGTGGCGGCCACGGTGCGCTACCAGAAGTTGACCACCGCAAACGATTCCGACGATCTCGAGCGGCATTTGCCGGCGGCCATTGCCGGGGAAGGGGTGCATGCCTTCGTCTTCAATTTCGTGGACATGCTCACGCATGGCCGGTCGGAGAGCATGATTCTGTACGAAGTGGCGCGCGACGAGATTGCGCTGCGGGCACTTACCAAGCAGTGGTTTGAGCGGTCGGCGCTGCTGTCGCTGCTGCGCGAGGCCTCACGCCGCAATATTTCGGTGGTCGTGACCAGTGACCACGGCGCGCTGCACTGCAACACGCCAGCCACGGTGTTTGCCAAGCGTGACGCCACCGCCAACCTGCGCTACAAGTTTGGCGAAGATATTCGCTCCGAAAAGAGCGAGCACGCGCTGCTCTTCAGCAACCCCGACGATTTGCGGTTGCCGCATCGCGGTCCGGGAAACAACTCACTCATCGCGGCCGGTGACACGTTCTTTGTGTATCCCACCAAGCTGCGCGAGTATCAGGGACGGTACAAAGGCTCGTTCCTGCACGGTGGTGTGACCCCTGAGGAGTGCATTCTCCCGGTGTCGCTGCTCACTCCCAAGCGCTGACCATGGCACAGACCGGGAATGTCCGGACGCCGGGCACGTTGCTTTGGCGGCGGCTCTGGCGCTTTGTGGGACCGCACAAGGGCAAGCTCTTTCTGGTGGTGTTGCTGAACGCACTGGCCGCCTTTGCCGACGTGTTTTCCTTCACGTTGCTGGTGCCGTTCTTCAACGCGTTCTTCAAGTCGGACCAGCTGTTGCCCACCACGGGGACGATTGGGCGGCTGCTGCAAAGCTCCATTGGTTTTCTGCTTGATGAGCAGGACCGCATGGGGTCGCTGCGCAATGTGATGCTCATCGTTATTGGCGCCGTCACCCTCAAGAACACGCTGGTGTGGTTCGCCGGGCAGGTGGGCGTCAAGTTGCAGGAGTTCGTGGTGCGTGATCTGCGCACGGCGGTCTATGCGCATCTGCTGCGGTTGCCGCTGCCGTGGTTCACGCGCAACAAGGTGGGGCAGATCATTTCGCGCGTGCTCACCGACACGAGCAACGCCAAAACGGTCGTCACGGAACTGGTGACCCGCTCGCTGTGGAGTGGCGCCCAGGTGCTTGCCACCCTCGTGGCCATGTTCACCACGTCGTGGCGCCTGTCGCTCGCCGCGCTGGTCATTGCGCCCATCACCATTGGCGCCATTCAGCCGGTGCTGCGCAAACTGCGCAAAGGGTACCGCACGCTGGGCAATGAGCAGGGCGAAATGACCAGCCTGGTGCAGGAAGTGGTGAGCGGCGTGCGGCTCGTGAAATCGTATCGGGCCGAAGGGCGCGAAGAGCGCAAATTCACCGACAAGAACAACGCCTTTGCGCGTGGCTTCGTAAAGGTCGGGCGGCTGGCCCTGCTGAGCGGGCCGGTCACGGAAACACTGGGCACGTTCACGGCGGTCGCCATTCTCTGGTACGGCGCTCAATTGGTGCTCGTGGAAGGCACGCTCACCGGCGCCGAACTGCTGGTGTTTCTGGTGCAGGTCATGCGTCTGTTGCAGCCGCTCAAGCAACTGTCGCAAACGCCGGCGGCGGCACAGCAGTCGCTGGCCAGCGCCGAACGTCTCTTCGAAATTCTGGATTCGCCGTCGGAGACGGCGGCCGACCGGGGAACGCGCACCACGGCGTCGTTTACCCGCGACATCGTCTTTGAGCACACCGGGTTTCAGTACACCGATGGCGCTGCGGCACTCATCGACGTGTCGTTCACCGCACGCAAGGGCGAAGTGGTGGCGCTCGTGGGTGCCAGCGGGGCCGGCAAGAGCACGCTGGTGGACTTGCTCCCGCGATTCATCGACCCAACCAGCGGGCGCATTCTGCTTGATGGCGTGGATTTGCGCGAGATCAAGCTGGATGCGCTGCGCACCCTTACTGGCATCGTGAGTCAGGATACCGTGCTGTTCAACGATTCCGTACGGGCCAATGTGGGCTTCGGCACGCCAGATGCCACGCAGGAACAGCTGAATGCGGCCGCCAGTGCGGCCAACGCGCTGGGCTTCATTGAAGCGCTTCCGGAGGGGTGGGATACCAACCTGGGCGAGCGTGGTACCCGGTTGTCCGGCGGGCAGCGGCAGCGACTGGCCATTGCGCGGGCGCTGGTGTCCGACCCGCCCATTCTCATTCTCGACGAGGCCACGTCGGCACTGGACGTGGAGAGCGAGCGACTGGTGCAGGAGGCCATTGATCGCCTGCTGCAGGGGCGCACCGTGTTCGTGATTGCGCATCGGCTGGCCACCATTCAGCACGCCGACCGCATTCTGGTTCTGGACGATGGTCGATTGGTGGAGGAAGGCACGCACGCGGCGTTGCTGGCGAGTGGTGGGGCTTACGCCCGTCTGCATGCGCTGCAGTTCGACCCGCGCCCCGAGTAGCGCCATGCGTGTGCTTGTGGTGGCCACCACCCCGCAGTGGGACGCCGGTACCCGGCTCATGGCCTCGCTGGCGGCCGGTCTTTCTGCGCGCGGCGATGTGGTGGCCATTGCCTGTGCCCCGCACAGTGCGTCCGAAGCGGCGATTGAACGCACGTGGCCCCGCATGTCGCTGCGCACCGTGACCGGGCAGGGGTGGTTCCGACAGGGGATGAGCTTGCGCGCCATTGTCACGGCGCTGCGCCCGGATGCGTTGCTGGTGAGTGGTGAGGCCGATGCGGTTCTGGCCGCGTTTGCGATGGGGAAGCGGGGCGGGATCGTACGCCGATATACCACCGATGAGCGCGAAGGGATGACGCTGGCCGATGCGCACGACGCGTTGCCGTGGCGGGCACGGTACACGCTGTCGCGGGCCTCCATCACGGCGTGGGGCGCCTCGTCGCTGGCGCTGGGATGGCCGATGGCTGATCCTCCCGCGGATACGGACGGTGCGACGTCGGTGCATCGACTCCCGGTGGTGGCGCCGCACATCGTGCTGGTGCCGGCCGCGATGCACGATGAGGTCACCGCCAACGCCTGCGGGCCATTGCGCATGTGCGATCACGGCACGGCGCGTTGCGGATCTCCTTGCTGGGTGAGGCCAGTGCCTTGCAGGCCACGCGACTGCACGCCGCAGCGCTTGATCTGTCAGGATGCGTACAGGTCGTACCGCTCGACACGCTGTTGCACCACGCGTTCCGCGGGCCGCATCCGCAGGCAAGTGTGGCCTGGATTGCCGCCGGGGGAGATGCCGGCGCGCTGGGCACGCTGGCGGCGATGCAGCAGGGCATGCCGGTCGTGGTGCCACAGGAGGCGGCCTACGCCGAGTTGGTCACGCCGGGCGTGACCGGCTTCCGCGTTCCGGCCGACTCGAGTGTGACGGTGGTGGCCGAGGTGGCGCGGGTGCTGTCGGACGCGTCGGCGCAGCGGGCGATGGGTGAAGCCGCCGCTGTTCGCGCCGCACGGGACTACGCGTGGGACCGCTTTGTGGATACGGCCGCGACGTTGCTGGCGCAGGCCGGCGGTGTGGCCGGGACGCGGGTGACGCGCCGGCCGTCACTCACCCCGGCCTGAGCATGAGCGTTCCGGTTTCCCCCCAGAGCGCGGCGCTCGCCAACGGATCGCAGACGTGGCGCAAGCTGCGCCGCGATGGCCGCAGTTGGCTGGGAGTGACGGTGGTGTTGGTGCTTGTCCTGCTGGCCATCGCGGCGCCACTGGTTACCAGCCACGATCCGTCGCGCATTGACCTGCGTCACACGCTGGAGGCACCCAGTCGTACGCACCTGCTGGGCACCGATGCGCAGGGGCGTGATGTGTGGTCGCGGCTCGTCTACGGCGCGCGCATCTCGCTGCTGGTCGGGTTGGCGTCGCAAGGGATTGCGCTCGCCATTGGCGTTGGCCTGGGGCTTGTTGCCGGCTACAGAGGCAAGTGGACGGATGATGTCGTGATGCGAATGGCCGACGTGACCCTGGCCTTCCCGTCGCTCCTGTTGCTGATCGCCATGGCGGCAGCCTTTGAGCCGTCACTCACCATGGTGTGTGTCGTGATTGGTGTGGTGGGGTGGGCGGGCATGGCACGACTGGTGCGCGGCCAGGTGCTGGTGGTGCGCGAGCTGGAGTTCGTGCAGGCCATGCGGGCCATCGGTGCTGGTGACGCCCGTATTCTGTTTCGCCACGTATTGCCCAACGTGATGGCGCCGGTGGTGATTGCCGGCACGCTGGGCATTGCCGGCGCCATCATGGCCGAAGCCGCACTCAGCTTTCTGGGACTCGGCGTACAACCCCCTACGCCCAGCTGGGGGGCCATGATTGCTGATGGGCGCGACCTGTCGCAGCTTCGGAATGCGCCGTGGACGTCGCTGGCGCCCGGGCTCGCCATCGGGTGCGCGGTGCTGGGCTTCAATCTGTTGGGCGATGCGGTACGTGACGCAGTGGATCCGCGATCCTGAGGGGCATGTTGCCATGGCGTTCCTTCTTTCTTCCGCTTACTGCCGCGTCTCATGATCGATACGACTGCGCTCCGCCATCGTGAATACGCCTGGATGGCCACCGATCCTGGCATCTACCTCAATGCGGCATCCGTGGGTCCCATGCCGCAACGGGCGGTCACGGTGGCGAATGAGTGGAGCGCCCTGCGCGCGCAGCCGCATCATCTCCCGTTTCAGCGCATGCTCGACGCGGCATCCACGGCGCGGCAGAATTTCGCCGCGCTGGTGGGAGCGGACGCTGACGAGATTGCGCTGATGCCCAACACCACCTACGGGCTCAACCTTGCCGCCCGCGCCTTGCCGCTCCGCCCCGGGGTCATTCTGTCCTTCGACGGCGAGTTCCCGAGCTGCGTCTATCCGTTTCAGGCACTGGGCTCACGCGGTATTGAGCTGGAGCTGGTGCCGCGCGTGAATGGGTTGCCTGACGAAGACACCTTGGTGCAGGCCATTGAACAGCGCACCGATGTGGTGGCGGTGGTGGTCAGCTGGGTGCAGTTCGCGACGGGTTTTGTGGCCGACCTCGAGCGCATTGGCCATGCCTGTCGGGGCAAGGGCATCTTTTTCATTGTGGATGGCATTCAGGGGTGCGGGGTGCGCCCCATCAACCTGCATGCCTTGCCGGTGGATCTGTTTGCCAGCGGCGCGCAGAAGTGGCAGCTAGGCCCGTGGGGGACCGGTTTTGTGTACGTGCGCCGCGAATTGATCACCGCGCTCGAGCCGCACGATGTGGGGTGGGCGTGCATGAAGAGCACCACCGATTACACGCGCCTCACCGACTACGAGTTCGATTTCTTCGATGATGCCCGTCGCTTTGAAGTGGTAACGCTCGCGTACCACGATTTTGCCGTGGCCAACGCCGGGACGTCGCTCCTGCTGGAGCTCGGGGTGGCCAACGTGGCCGCCCATCTCGACGCCTTGGGCACCCGCCTGGTGGAGTGGGCGCAGTCGCGGCGGGATGTGCGGCTCGTGACGCCGCCACTTTCGTCCCGTCGCGCTGGTGTCGTGGCCTTTGCTCCCGACGCGCTCGACGAAATGGCGGCCCGCCTCACACGGGCCCACGTCACGTTTACGGTGCGCGAAGGGGCAATTCGCCTCTCTCCACACTGCTACAACAGCATGGACGACATTCACCAGGTCCTCGGGCTGCTGGAGTAACGCGTTGCCGGTGCCGGATGCATCAAAACCACCGGCACCACTGGACCTGCCGTACAGACTCGCCATCTTACATGGGCAGGTCTCTCTTGCCCACAGATGTCTCGCCACTCCAAAGCTCGTCCCCCGATGGCCCTTGCGGAGCGCACCGTGTCGGAAGCGCTGCGGCTCTTTGTGCGCCATCCGCAGGGGGGCGCCGCCCCGCCGGCCGCCGCTCATGAGACGATGCCGGCCATTCGGGGCGACGAGCTGATTGCACTGGTGGATGAGCGGACACTGACCGCAGAACCACCGCCCATGGCGATGCTCGTGTATGCGCCAGCGCCCATGCTGATGGATACCCTGCGCTTTGATGTGAGCCAGGAAGAATGGCGTCCATTTGCCCGCGCCCACGACGAGGCGGCGGGCGCCGTGCTGCGGGTCGGCGCGATGCGCGGCGGCGTGCTGGTGGCCCTCGCCTCCGCGGAACGTCCGCAGGGGCGACTCTCGCGGCTGCGGGTCCTCGTGTCACCCACGTTCCGTCATATCGGGCTGGGTCATCTGGTGCTGCATCGCGCGGCGCGCGCCCTGCTGTACGACGGCCTGCTCCCCTACGCCCGCCTGGCCACCACCGACTTCGGGGCCCGTGCACTCGCCCGGGCCGTGGGATTTGTAAATATCACCCGCAGCCTCGGGCTGGGTGGCATGACGTTGGCCACCTGAAATCGCAGACGGCGTAGCGGCCAGCCTGAATTGCCGGTACAGAGCCGGCTCCGCGCAACTGCATTACGAGGACTGGCCCGTGTGGTCGGACAGGGCGTCTCGACGAGGACTGTGACGGTGGAGGCGACAAATACTCGCCACCTCCTCAAGATCCACAATCGAAAATAATGAACAACCGTGCGGCAGCAGTACGCCGCTCGACTCATGCCGGAGGCAGTCCTCGTTGGACGCCATGCCCGCCACATCGGAGCAGTCCTCGAAAGGCAGTTGCAGTCCGGGCCAGTCAACCGCGCCGCGGCGGTGGCCCGCACTGGGCCCAACCGCTTACGGCACCTGAATGAGGCCAAACTCGCGCTGGCCTTTCTTGATCAGCAGGTGACGACCGGGCAACAGCTGGTCATTCGACACCATGGCCGACGTCACCTTGGTGCCGTTCACGCTGATTCCGCCCTGCTCCAGCAGCCGTTTGGCCGCGCCACGTGACGCGGCGATACCCAGCAACACCAAACCGTGCAGCACATCCACGTCGGCCGACGTGCCCTCCGCTGGCGCCTCGTACACGGCAAACGGAATCTCCTCGCGTAACGCCCCCAGGGCCGCCGTCGAGAGCCCCTGCGGATCGGCCTTCTCAAAGAGCAGCGCCGATACTTCCTGCGCCACGCGTGCCGCTTCGGCACTGTGCACACGCGCGGTGACGTCGGCGGCCAACGCGCGCTGCGCCGCCCGCTTTTCCGGGGCGCTGCGCACCTGCTCGTCGAGGGCCGTGATGTCCTCGAGTGACAGCAGCGTGTAGAAGCGCAGGTAGCGGGACACGTCGCGGTCGTCGGCGCCCATCCAGAACTGATAAAACTTGTACGGCGATGTGCGGGCCGGGTCGAGCCACACCGAACCGCCGCCGGTGCTCTTGCCAAACTTGGTGCCGTCGGCGTTGGTGATGAGCGGGAAGGTCAGCCCGTGAGCCTCAGCGCCCTTCGACTTGCGAATGAGTTCCAGTCCGGCGGTGATGTTGCCCCACTGGTCGCTCCCACCCATCTGCAGGGTGACCCCTTCGCGTTGGTGCAGCTCGAGGAAGTCGTAGGCCTGCATGAGCATGTAGGTGAACTCCGTGAACGAAATGCCCGTCTCCAGACGGCTCTTCACCGAGTCCTTCGCCATCATGTAGTTCACCGAGAAGTGCTTCCCGGTATCGCGCAGGAAATCGATGAGCGAGATGCTGCAGAGCCAGTCGGCGTTGTTGACCAGCTTCGCGGCGCTGGGGCCCTCGAAGTCAAGGAACTTGGCCAGCTGCTTCCGAATGGCCTCGGCGTTGGCACCGATCGTCTCGAGGTCCTGCAAATTCCGCTCGTTGCTGCGCCCACTGGGATCGCCAATCATGCCGGTGCCGCCACCCACCAGCGCAATGGGCCGATGACCGGCGCGCTGCAGATGGACCAGTCCCATGATGGGTATGAGGTTCCCGACGTGCAGGCTGTCCGCCGTGGGGTCGAACCCCACGTACGCGGAGACCTGGCCGTCGGCAAACGCGGCCGGGAGGCCCTCGGTGTGCTGGCTGAGCAGCTCGCGCCAGGCGAGTTCTGCGAGGGGGGAGGCGGAAAGTGTGCGCTCGGACATGCTCAAAACATAAGCGCCCCCTGAAGTGGTACCGATCCCTCCGCCGGGGTGTACCTTCCACCCTGCTATGGCTCTCTTTTCTGTGCTTTCGCGACGCCCCTGGCTGGGGTGGCTCCTGGTGCTCGGCGTTTTTGGCGGGGCCATTGGCGCGGGCGTGCTCGCCGGCGCCTGGGCCGTCATTTGCCGGGATGGGCGCTGTCCCTCCATTGCCTCCCTCGAGCAGTACGTCCCACGGCAAACGTCCAAGGTCTACGCCGCCGACGGTCGGTTCATCACCGAGCTCGGTCTCGAGCGCCGGACGCTCATCACGCTCAAGGATATCCCCAAGCACGTCCGCGACGCGGTGATCATCACCGAAGACAAACGCTTCTACAGCCACGACGGGATCGACTACTTCCGCATCTTTGGCGCCCTCGCGCGCAATGTGCGCGCCGGCAGCTACGTGCAGGGGTTCTCCACCATCACCATGCAGCTGGCCCGTAACGTGTTTTCCGACCGCATCTCGCGTGAGAAAACACTGTTGCGCAAGATCAAGGAAGCCCGCGTCTCCCGGGCGATTGAGCGTCGATACAGCAAGGACAAGATTCTTGAGCTGTATCTCAATCAGGTGTATCTGGGGAACGGCGCCTACGGCGTGGAGACTGCGTCGCAGCGCTATTTCGGCAAGAGTGTGCGCGAGGTCACCGTGGCCGAAGCCGCCGTCCTGGCCGGGCTGCTGAAGGGGCCGGAACGGTACAACCCTCGCCGGTTTGCCGACCGGGCCATTTTGCGTCGCAACACGGTGCTGGAGCTCATGCGCCGCGGCGGAGCCATTTCCAACGCCGACGCCTCACTGGCCAAGGCCTATCCGCTGCAGCTGGCCGAACGCACCGAGTCGGGCGACGTGGCCCCGTATTTCGTGGAATGGGTACGTCAGGAGCTGGAGCAGCACTTTGGCAAGCGGTTGTACGCCGAAGGGTTGAAGGTGTACACCACCCTCGACGTGGACATGCAGACCGCGGCCGAACGGGCACTCGAGAATCAGCTGCAGGCCATTGAAGCCGGACGCCATGGCAAATACACGCACCTGACCTACGAAGCGTACCTGGCCCGAAGCGCCGAGGGCGGAGAGACCGGCGCGGCCAACTCGCCATATCTGCAAGGCTCGTTTGTCGCCATTGATCCGCGTTCCGGTGCGGTGCGCGCCATGGTGGGTGGTCGTGATTTTGGTGACAGCAAGTTCAACCGGGCCACACAGGCACTGCGTCAGCCAGGGTCGACGTTCAAGCCCATCGTGTACGCGGCCGCCGTGCACGAAGGCTTCGGCCCGGGGCAGGTGGTAGACGATTCGCCCATTGCGCTTGATCAGGTGAGCGGCGAAACGTGGACGCCCCAGAACTACGACCTGAAGTTCATGGGCAACATGCCCATGCGAAAGGCGCTGTATCAGTCACGCAATCTGGCCGCCATTCGCACCGGACTCGCGGTGGGCAGCGATGCGGTCATCACCATGGCACGTCGCTTTGGCATTACCACGCCCATCCCGCCGTATCCGTCGGTCTTCATTGGCTCCGCCGACACGTACCCCCTGCAAATGATCGGGGCGTACAGCGTTTTTGCCAATCTTGGCCTGCGCACCACGCCGCACAGCATCAGCAAGGTGGAGAACGCCGACGGCAAGGTGGTGTGGAAGCCGGAGCTGTCGCGCGAAGCGGTCCTGTCGCCCGAAGAAGCATGGCTCATGGTGAACATGATGAAGGATGTCGTGATTCGTGGCACGGGTGCGCGCATCTGGAGCTCCGGGTTCCGGGTCCCGGCCGGCGGCAAGACCGGCACCACCAACGATGGTGCCGACGTGTGGTTCATTGGCTATACGGCCGATCTCGTGGCTGGACTCTGGATGGGGTTCGACAAGCCGCAGAAAATCAAAAGCAATGCCCAGGGTGGTGAATTGGCGACCCCGGCGTGGTCGGCGTTCATGACCGAGGTCTACCGCCGCAAGCCGCAGCCGCCTGATTGGCCACGTCCCGATGGCGTCATCGTGCGCGAAATCGATGCCGCCACTGGGCGCCTGGCCAACGCCAGCTGCACCGCCGAACTGGCGACGGAGTTCTTTGTGCAGGGCTACGAACCCACCAAGACGTGCACCGACCCATCAGAACCGTCGCCGTTTACGCTGGACAGTGCGCGGGCCTCGGTGCGGCGTGATACCGCCAATCCGTTCCGACTGCCGCCGGACTGACGGCCGGTGAGCCCCGCGCACACGCTCTACACCGCCGACTGGGTGTTGCCCATGGTCACGCCCCCTCTTCCACAGGGGGCGGTGCTGGTGCGCGACGGACAGATTGCGTGGGTGGGACCGGCGGCCCATGCCACCGCACACATGCCCGCCGACACGCCCGTGCACGCGCTGGGCACCGTGGCGCTCATGCCCGGGCTGGTCAATGCGCACTCGCATCTGGAACTCACCGGACTGCGAGGCTTTCTCGAAGGGCTCGACTTCCGCGAGTGGTTGCGCACGCTCACCATTGTGCGGCGTGATCTGCTCTCTGAAGACGATCTGCTGGATGCCTCGCGCCTCGGCATCGCGGAAGCGCTGCGGCACGGCATCACCACGCTGGCCGACTGTACCGACTCGGCGTTGCCACTGGCCGCCATGCGAGAGCTGGGCGTGCGTGGCATTGGCTACGTGGAAGTCTTTGGCCCGGATCCGCTGCAATGCGACGAGTCGATGGCGCGCTTGCGGCAACGGGTCGCGGTGTTGCGGGCGGCCGATACGTCGCTCGTGCGCACCGGAGTCTCACCCCACGCACCGTACACGGTGTCGGCGACGCTCTTTGCGGCCACGGCCGCGTTTGCCCGCGCCGAAGAGCTGCCCATGGCGGTCCATGTCGGTGAGAGTGCGGCGGAAAGCGCTTTTGTCGTGGAAGGCACCGGCCCCTTCGCGGTACGACTGCGGGAGCGGGGCATTGCGGTCGCGCCGCAAGCGTTGTCGCCCATTGCCTTGCTCGAGGACACCGGCGTGCTGGCGGCGCGGCCACTGCTCGTTCACGTCATTCGTGCCGATGACCGTGACTTTGCACGCATCGCTGATCACGGCGCCACGATTGTGCACTGCCCCATCTCCAACGCCAAGCTTGGGCACGGCATCGCACCGCTCGACCGGATGCTGGCGCACGGGATTGCCACCGGCCTTGGCTCCGATTCGGTGGCGAGCAACGACCGCATGCATCTGCTGGACGAAGCGCGACAGGCTACGCTGTTCCATGCGGTCCGATCGGGCAGTCCTGACTCCTTGTCCGCCCACGACGCGCTCGGGCTTGCTACCCATGGTGGAGCGCGGGCGCTGGGGCTCGGTGACACAATTGGTACGATCGAGCCAGGCAAAGCGGCGGACCTCGCGGCGTTTGCCTTGGACGGCACCGATATTCAGCCGGTTCATGACCCGGCGGTGGCACTGGTGCACGCGTTGGCCGGGCGCGCGACGGCCCTTCTGGTCATGGTCGCGGGGCGTGTCTTGGTGCGGGACGGTCAGCTGCAGGCCGCCAGCGCTGACTGGGAAGCGCGACAACGTGTGACGGCGGCGCGGCTGGGGGAGTGGCGGCAGCGCCGTTCGCAGTGATATGCTTCGATATGCACCCGCGCAACGAACTGGCCGTCTTCAGGAGTAGCAGTCGCCGCAGAGCCTGCGGATGGCCCGTTGTTGCCACAAGGGTCGTGCACCGCTGAGCAGTACCTCTCCCCGCTCCCTGATGGTCGGCCTTTGTGTCGACGCAGTGGCGGGGATTTGTTTTGCCAGCAGCGCACGGTTGGCCGTCTACGACTCAGCGGAGGGTAGGGCGTGATTGCCGGATGTCTCGCACTGAACGCGTCGTACGAACCACTCACCATGGTGCCGCTTCGGCGTGCGCTGCGACTTGTGATCGACGGCAAGGCCGAGATCGTGGAAGCCGACAGCCACGCCGTGGTGCGCTCCGAGCGCCAGGCGTTTCCACGGCCGGCAGTGATTCGCCTGACCCGCTACGTCCACGTGCCGCGGCGTTTCCGCCGGCAGGTGACCAATACCTTCCTGTTTGCGCGCGACGACTATCAGTGCCAGTACTGCGGTCGGAAAGCCAACGAGCTCAAGCCGCGGGAGTCGCTCACGCGTGACCACCTCATTCCCATGTCGCGCGGCGGCACGAATGAATGGTCCAACGTGGTCACGGCCTGCAGCAGCTGCAACACCAAGAAGGCCAACCGAATGCCGAACGAAATCGGCATGCAGCCGCTGCACACGCCGGTGGAGCCGCACTTCGTGCATCTCTCCTGGGCCGTGCGACGTCTGACGCCCATTCAGGCCCAGTACATCCGGACCTTCTACGGCGAGGATACGCTGCGCGAACTCGAGAAGATCGAGGGGGCTTCGCTGGCGGTGTAGGAGGATGGGAACAACTGACGACTGAAAACTCAAACTGAGAACTGACAACTCGTACTGTGAACTGAAGACTTCCTACGGTCCGCGGGAGTTTTCAGTAGTCAGTCTGAGTTTTCAATTCTCAGTTCGGGTTGTCAGTACTCAGTGAACTAAAACGTCATCGTCGGACTTCTCGCCTCCAGCTGTCTCACCTCGCCCCCCAGAATGCGCGAGGCCAACGTGCGCACGCCACGGGTGAGCGCGGACGCCGGGCTGCGTTTGCCTCGCACGGCGGGAGTGGCTTCGCCGCGCAGCCAGCGCTCCACTTCATCGAGGTCGGAGACGTCCAGCGTTTGCAGTTCGGCCTGCACGAGGATGTACCCCTTCTGTCCTCGCCTGGGCGTTGGCAGCGTCGGCAGATAGGCCAGCTCGCTGGCGGCGCGGGCGTCGGCGAATCGCAGGTAACTGCCCAGTGGGGTCACGCGCTCTCCCACCAGGCGCGCCACTTCGTAGCTCTTTTCAATGACGTTGTACTGCACAATCACATCCCACTCGGCGCGGCCACGGACATCGTCGAAGTAGCGCCCCACCGTCCACACTTCGGCGCGAATATGCAGGCGCGCCGGAAACCCGTTCCGCAGCAGTTCGCCAAATGGCTGTTCCTCAAGCACGTTGCGCACCGCCACCAGCGGCGGGTACGACTGCGCGGTGACCCGAATATCAATCTCCGGACGCGCTTGCGCCTGCGCCACAACGCTGCCGCCCGCGAGGAGCAGCAGCGTCAGCAACAGGTACCGCACTACGCGGCGCTGTGGCATACGGAAGAAGGTGGCCGGAGAGATCAGAAGCGTCGTCCGAGTCGCACGTAGACATTGGGCGACACCCCACTCTGCGAGACAGCCTGCGCGATGTACACGCCGAAGTCGCCAAAGTCGAAGCCGCCACCCAGGTCGGTGCGCCAGGTGCCGATATCCGGCACACGGTTGCGGCCGAAGCGCAGCGGATCGGCCGCCAGATCAGCTGCCGTACGCACACCCGACGTTCCGTGATTCACGAGCCAGCCGCGTCCACTGTTGGCGAACACCACCCAGGTGCCGTCGGCGCCGCCGCGGCCAAACTGCCAGCGGCGATCGCCGCCATCGTCATCACCGAACGGCTCAAAGCGGAAGTCCCCCTTCCACTCCACCTGCAGCAGCGCCATGCGCTCACACTGGGCTGGTCGGCCCAACGCCGCGTAGCCGGCCTCGTCGCCCGTGGCACAGGTGCCCACATCGTTGGTGCCAAGCGACCGACGGAAATCAAAGCCGGGCAGCGCATCAATACCGCTCACCGACAGCCGGCGCTGTACCGGTAGCGGATCACCGTTCATCCAACCGCCAAACACCGCGCGCAGATTGAGCTGCGCGTTGGGGCCCAGTCGGTTGTAGCGACGCAGGTCAAGGAGGGCGCGGCCGTAGGCCAGTCGGGTGTCGGCAACGCTGCTGGCTGTGGCCGCCAATGGGCGAGCCCCCGCGGTAAGGGCATTGCCGGGGAGGAAATCGGTGCTGGTTCCTCGCTCGTATTCCCCCCGCAGATACCAGCCGGAGAGCGGGTTCTTCGGATTCGTGCGAGTGTCGAAGGTGCCGCTCAGCGTGAGCAGGCGCATGACCCCTTCGTCACCCTGCGGGTTGGGACGTAACGCCACCTCATCATTCAGCCGGAACACATCGCGGCTGCGGCGCGCGTTCCAGCGCTCCTCGCCAACCGAGGCCCGCAGTTCGTGGCCTCGGCCGGCGAAGATCGACACATAGCCCTGTGCGCCGTGCCGCTCCCAGTAATCGCGGTAGTCGCGGGAGAAGAGAAACGTGGCCAGCCCCACTTCGGCGTCCGTAAGCTGCCAGCGTTCCATGGCGTCCACTTCGTCAAACAGCCGGCCGCCCACGGCGATGCCCCTCGTGTTCCCCTGACGCACTTCGAAAAGCACCCGGTGACCCAGGTTCTCATCCTTCCAGACGAGTTGGTCGCCGGTGCGGAAGATGCCAAAGACCTCGGCGCGTACCCGCGTATCACCATGGCGGGTGCGGAACCGGGGCCCGATAAAGATGGGGAGCCCCTCGACGCGATTGTATGTATGGGCGGTGGTAACGAAGAGCTGGCTCTGCGTGCTACCCTCATCCTCGTCGCGCACCCACTCCGAGAAACGGGTTAGAAAATCGGTGTCCGCCACCAGCGTGTCACCCGACTCCTGATAGCGATAGCGCGAACTCCAGACGCGGATTTCCCCCGCCACATTGGGGCGCTCTGGTGATTCAAAGGTGCCCCCCAGTACGGTGAGCCCTTTCCCCAGGCGGGCGCCGTCGGCCAAAAACGCGTCGCCATTGAGCACCACGACATCGCCGTAGACCACGCCGGACAAGCGGGCATTACCATTGAGAATGGCCAGGTCGCCCCTTACGGTATCGGTGGCGGCGAGCGTGAAATCGCCGCGCACCCGTCGCGTGGTGGATGCGTTGAACAGGTGCGTCACCTCGAGGGCCACCTCTCGCGGCACACTGCCCACCCGGCGCTCGCGCTGAGCCAACGCATCCCGTTGCGGGACCGCCAGAGCGGCCAGGACCACTGCAAGCGCCAGCGTGGACGGGCGCCGGAAACGGCGAGCGGGGCGAACATGACCTGAGGCGGTCATGGAAACAGTCATCCGGTACTCCTGCTGAGGTTCGCGTCCGGAGAAGGCAGGTCGTGTACCAGTGCGACCTGGATCACCCTTCCCGATGGCGGCGCAGGGGATCACGCGGGCTTTCTCCGAGGGAATATCACCCGTTCCGGGCCCCTCGCGCACGGGGACGGCGGCAGCTGTCGCCGAACGTCGGTGCGCACAATTGAGGACACCGGTGTGTCGGACCGTTACGGGGAAAGACCGATGGACATCTGCTTGTCTCGAAAGGTTTGAACGCCCCGCTATTCGGTGGCCGAGGCCAATCCCAAACGCCGCATACGGCGATACAGGTTGGGGCGATCGGTCTGCAGCCGCCGCGCCGCTTCGGCCACGTTCCCGTCGCTGTGCGCCAACGCGGCCGCAATGAGTCGGCGCTCGTAGGCGTCGAGCGCGTCGCTCAGTGGCAGCAGGTCGCCCGCATCCGTGACGGACACACCGTTGGACGGGGTCCGCTGCCCCGGACCGTGCGCGGCCTCCGGAATGACCTGCACCACGTCGGCGCGCGAGACCTCGCTGCCAGCATGCAGAATGGCCAGCCGCTCCACCACATTGGCCAGTTCACGCACATTGCCCGGCCAACGGTACGCACTGAGTGCAGCCAACGCGTCGGGGTGCCATGTGACCTGCGGACGCCCCGTGCGGGTGCGGTGGCGGGCCGAAAAGTGGCGCACCAGCGCCGGCAGATCCCCCGGCCTGTCGCGCAGCGGCGGCAGTTGCATGGGGATGACGTTCAACCGGAAGAAGAGATCTTCCCGGAAAGAACCGTCGGCCACGGCCTTGGCGAGATCCTTGTTGGTGGCCGCCAGAATGCGCACATCCACTTTGATGGGCTTGCCGCCACCCACCCGCTCAATTTCGCGGGCTTCAATGGCGCGCAGCAACTTGGCTTGCGCCTCCGCCCCCAGGTCGCCCACCTCGTCCAGAAAGAGCGTCCCGGTGTGTGCCAATTCAAAACGACCTATACGGCGTTCCGTAGCGCCGGTAAAGGCGCCGCGTTCGTGACCGAACATCTCGCTCTCCACCAGATCACGCGGAATGGCCGCACAGTTCACGCGCACAAACGGCTTGTCACGTCGCGGGCTGGATTCGTGCAGCGCGGCCGACACCAGTTCCTTGCCGGTCCCCGACTCGCCGGTAATGAGTACTCGCGCGTCGGTTGGGCCAATGCGCGCGATCATGGCGCGCACGTCGCGCATGACGGGGGAATCCCCAATCATCTCGCCCGAAATACCCAGGTCTTCGCGCAGCGCAGCGGCCGTGCGACGCGCCTGGCGCAGCTCAAACGCCGACGCGAGGGCGAGCAGCACGCCTTCCGGTGTGAGCGGCTTCTCGAGGAAGGTGAAGGCCCCCAGCTTCGTGGCGCGCACCGCGTCCGTGAGAGCGGCGCGCCCGCTCATCATGACCACCGGTACATCGGGGCGGCGCTCGCGCAGCTTTTCCAGGAGCCCCAGCCCATCAAGCTCACCCGGCATCATGAGATCGATGAGCGCGATGTCCGGTTCCAGCGCTTCCGCGAGGGCGAGACCCGTGCTGCCGTCGGCGGCATCGCGCACATCATAGCCCTCGGCGCTGAGCAGCGCCCCGACCATGCGTCGGATGTTCGGTTCGTCGTCAACGATGAGGACGCTGGGCATACGGCGGCCTTACGCCCGATGGTTGGCAACGGGCACGCCGGCCGGGACGTCCACCGGAATGGCCGGCTGCCGTTCGGAGAGCAGCCGGTTGGTAAAGCGTTGCCCCTCGGCCAGTCGCTCCATTTCAATGGCGACCGTATCCACGTTGCGTTCAAGTGTTTCGAACCGTTCGCGAAGGCGCGCCTCGAGCGCGGCGGCGTCGTTGTTCGACACATTCTTGCGATTGAGCCAACGAATGACCGCGCGCGAAATGGGCCACCAGATAAGAAAGATGGAGAGCGTGGCCGGCACCGCCCAGGCAATCTGTGCGGCCTCGCGTGGCACAAGGTCGCGCATGGGGATGACCTGCGTGGTCCCATTTTGCGACAGGGTAAGCACGCCCTTGTCGAAGTTGACGCTCACCGGATTGCCGTCGGAGTTGAAGACGATGGCGTTGGGTGCGGCGGGCGGCGGCGGCGGCTCCGCGGGATCCGTTGCATCGACCGCGTCGACCGCACGCTCGGCCTCCCGAATGGCGTTCTCGATCTGCTGGTCAGCGGCAATACGGGCTTGCTCTGCCGTGGCACGTGCCTGTTCGCCGGCCACGCGCGCCTGTTCGCCGGCCACGCGCGCCTGTTCCGCGTTGCGCACGGCCTGATCGGCATTGGTGCCGGCGGACCTGCCGGTCGACCCGAGGGAGAGACCAAAGCGCATGGTCACGGTGAGCTGCGGGGTCATCGGATGCGTTCCATATCGGCCGGCGCGCGGTCGGCCAGCAGTTTCGAGGTAAACCGTTGTCCTTCACTGATGCGTTCGACTTCCACGGCGACGGAATCGATGGCCTGTTCAATGGAGGCCAACCGATCTTCAATCGCCCGGTGCTGCTTGATGTCGTCGCGCTTCTCTATTCGCCGGCCGAACGCTTTGGCGATTGGCGTACCGATGGAGGTAATGGCGACCATGGCACTGATGGCGATCATGATGTCCACGACGCCCTCGGGCAGCGCTTTGCGGCGTGGCTCGCTGGGGGCGGCGGGCGCCGTGGTCGCCTGACCGGGGGCGGCGTCGGCACTGGAGATACTTCCGTCCTCACCAATCTTGATGCGCTGGACCTTGCCGTCGGCCTGCTGGATGCTGATGACCTGGCCACTGCCTGTTTTGAGCACTTCAACCACTGCTGGATCTTGCTGCATCACGTCTCCCGTCATGACGCCGTCACCGGCAGTCGCATCGTCATCGTGGTCCCTTGCCCGAGAGTGCTCTCCGCCTGGATGGTCCCCTGATGCGCCTGCACGGTTTGCAGGGCAATCGCGAGTCCGAGCCCGGTGCCGCCAGGCTTCGTTGTCACGTAGGGATCAAAAATGCGGGCCAGCGTGTCCGGGGCGATACCACACCCGCTGTCCCTTACGGCAATGACCACCCAATTGGTGTCAGCCGGGGACGAGGAATTTTCCGCCGCCACCGTAATGGCGACCGTTCCGCCGGCCGCGGTGGCGTCAACAGCGTTGAGCAGCACGTTGGTCACCGCCCGGACCAACGGTTCGAAATAGGCCGTCACCAACGGGAGCCCCGGCGCAATCTGCAGGTCGAGCGTCAGCCAGTCGGGAACGATGGTCTCCGCCACCCGGCTCACCAGTTCGGCCAGGTCCACCTCGGCCGCCGGGCCGTCGGGGAGGCGGCCAAACTGCGCGAAGCTCTTGGCCATGACCTCGAGGCGGGTGGCCTCTTCGGCCAGCACATCCACGGTATCGCGGAGGTCGTCGGGGACCCCGCGACGCAGCCGGTCCACCGCAAATCGAATGGGGGTGAGGGGATTCTTGAGCTCGTGAGCAAACCGCCGCGCCGATTCGCGGAACGCTTCGGCGCGCTCGGCCTCAAGCGCCCGTTTGCGTCCCGACTCCAGCTCCGTGGCCATGGTCCGCATCCCGGTGCGGAGCACTTCGAATTCCGGCGCACCGCGGCGGTCGGTGTGGGGTGGTATGGCGCGGCCGCTGCGAATGAGCCCCGTCCAGCCAACCAGTTCGTCGAGTGGCCGACTGAGCTGTCGGCTGAGATGACCGGCCACCCGCGACGCGCCCAGTGCAATCAGCACGACCACCAGGACGGCGCCGACCAACACCAACCGCATGGAGCGTTCGGTGACAAAATCAAAACGGCGCGCCAGCTGGACCGACTCGCGGAGCTCCGCCTGATGGCGTTCCAGCGCGGCGCGCTGGGCGGGGGTGAGCGGGGCTGTTTCAACCACGCGGAACGCCTCGTCGCCGCTGACGGCAATGCGTTCCCAGGCGGAACGGGCCGAGAAGAGCGAGAGGGTACGGGAGGCGGCACCGGCCCAGACCAGCGTGACCGCCACCGTGGGGACCACGGCAAAGAGCAGCAGCATGGCGAAGAGCCGTGTGCGGAACGGCGCCCGGGATGACTCCCGGGCCGCGGTCGAAGAGGTGGGACGGGCCCCGGTGGCAGAGAAATCCTCGTCCGGTTTCGTGGCGGTCAACTTCCGCATCTCGTTCATAGTCCATAATTTACGGTGTTGTACCGGATAACGCGTCCCGATAGTACGGAGTGAGATGGCAGCCTCGTGGTCCCTCGCCCCTCTAATTGCCCAGCGTGCGCAGGAGCATCCTGATCGCCCGCTGGCCACAACTGGGGAACGGACATGGACATACCAGCAGGTGGACGCCGACGCGTCCTCCCTGGCGGCAGCCTTCTCTGAACTGGGACTTGGCGCAGGCGACCGCATTGCGGTGAACCTGCCCAACGGTGTGGAGTGGATCATCACCACGTTGGCGGCGGCCAAACTGGGAGCGGTGCTCGTGCCGGTCAGTCCGTTTCTGGGCGTGCACGATCTGCGTTACCAGTTGCGACATGCCGAGGCGAGTGCGGTCGTCACCATCGAGCGATGGAACGGCGTGGACTTTCTGCAGCGGTTCGAAGAACTGCTGGGCGATCTGCCCGACCTGCAGTATGTCGTCACGGTGGGCGACGAAGACCTCTGGTACGACGACCGGATTTTTCAGTTTGAAGATCTGGTGTCGAGCGGGGCGGCCAAAACGGTGCCCTTGTTCGATGACAGCGACGACACGCGGGATCTGGCGGTCGTCTACACGTCAGGCACGATGGGCAAACCGAAAGGGGTGCAGCTCTCGCACCGGGCCCTCGTGGAGAACGCCGTCCGCACCGCGCAGGCCCTCGAGTTGTCTCCCGAGGATCGCGTGCTGGCGGCGGTGCCGTTTTGTGCCGTGTTCGGCCTGAGCGCCATGCTCGGAGCCATGGCCAGCGGGGCCACGCTGGTCACGCAGCCGACGTTTGAACCGGCGGGGGCGTTGGCGCTCATTGCCAGTGCCCAGGTCACCGTGTTGCACGGAGTCCCCACGCAGTACCACCTCCTCATGCGTGAGGAAGGGTTCGACCCGTCGCGTCTCCGCTCGCTGCGCACTGGCCTGATGGCCGGCAGTTCGGTGGGCGAAGCGCTCGTGCGCAAGGTGCGTCGCTGGTGCGACGTGCTGGTGGCGTACGGCCTCACGGAAACGGGTGCCGTCGTCACGATTACCCGCTTCAGCGATAGCGAAGCAACCCGGCGCGATTCCGTGGGCACACCAATGCCTGGCATTGATGTGATGGCCATGGACGTCCTGTCGGGCGAGTTGCACGGACCCGAAGCGGTCGGCGAAATCGCCGTGCGCGGGTCCAACCTCATGCGGGGCTATCTCCGCATGCCGGCGGAGACTGCCAAGGTCCATACGCCGGACGGGTTTTTTCTCACCGGTGATCTCGGGATCATCGATGAGGACGGAACCGTGAGGATCCTCGGACGTCGCCAGGAAACGATCTCCCGTGGAGGCACGCAGCTGTATCCGCGTGAACTCGAAGATCGCCTGCGCGCACATCCCGCGGTGGACGATGTCTGCGTGATCGGGGTTCCCCATGATGTCATGGGCGAACTGGTCTGCGCGTGCATCGTGGCAGTGGAAGGGGCCGTTATCACCGGTGACGAAATCAAACGATTCGCCCGGGACATGATGGCGGCCGACAAGGTTCCCGACCTCGTCCGCTTCTTCGATACGTTCCCCATGACGGGGAGCGGCAAGGTGCGACGGCGAGAGCTCGCGCGGTCTATCGCGCTGAGTGCGAACACCATGAGCGCATCGGCGCTCCACGCGAACGCGCTCGATCACCCAGTTCCGTACCCAGGTTAGTGCTTACATGAGTCGTCATCCGTCCCGGTCAGGCGCATCGTCGCCGGCCCGCATCATTGCGCCGTTCCACCGCGGCCCGTCATCGGTCGCCCCCATGGCCCCGATGTCCCAACCCAATGTCGCGCCGCCGGCGCACGCGCCCAATGCGGCGCTGCTCATCGACTTCGATAACGTCACGATGGGCATTCGTTCCGACCTGCAGGAGGAGCTCAAGAATCTCCTCTCGTCGGACATCGTGAAAGGCAAAGTGGCGGTGCGTCGCGCCTACGCCGACTGGCGCCGCTACCCGCAGTACATCGTCCCGCTCACCGAAGCGTCCATCGATCTCATCTTCGCGCCGGCCTACGGTTCGTCCAAGAAAAACGCGACGGACATTCGTCTCGCGATCGATGCGCTCGAGCTGGTGTTCACGCGCCCCGAGATCGGCACCTTCGTGCTGCTCAGCGGCGACTCCGACTTCTCGAGCATGGTCATCAAGCTCAAGGAGTACGGCAAGTACGTGATTGGCGTGGGCATCCGCGAGTCGTCGAGCGATCTGCTCGTGATGAACTGCGATGAGTACTACTCGTACAACGCACTGGCCGGCCTGACCAAGAACGGCGAAGACGAAACCACGCGCTGGGATCCGTGGGAGCTGGTCACCGAGTCGGTGTCGCGCATGAAGCGCAACGGCGACGTGATGCGCTCCGATCGCCTCAAGCAGGTGATGCAGGAAATCGACGCGTCGTTCGACGAGAAGAATCTTGGCCACCCCAAGTTCTCGCGCTTCGTGCACGAAGCGCAGCAGCGTGGTCTGCTCAAGGTCACGAAGCTCGAGAGCGGCCAGCTCGAAGTGGATATGCCGGAAGGCGTGCCGGTCGCGGCCGTCGCATCGTCCGCCGCCCCTGCGGAAGGCGAAACGCGCGAAGCGCGGGAAGATCGCGAGCGTCGTGGTCGCCGGGGCCGTCGCGGCCGTGGCCGTGACCGGTTTGATCGCGATCGGGAGCCGCGCGACGGTGAACCGCAGGAAACCGAGGCGGTGGATGGCGAGCCGGCCGATGGCGCGGTCGATCCGGCGCTCGAGGTGACGGCCGAAATCCCGATGCCAACCGGCGAGCCAGTGGATCCGCTGGCCATCATTCAGGCGGTGGGCATTCGTCCGCTCCCCACCGATCTGGTGCCCGATGCGGCCTCTGCCAATGCGGCCCCCGAGGCTGGTGCGGCTGATGGCGCCGAGTCGCGTGGCGAGCGTGATCGCGGTCGTCGCGGGCGTGGTCGTGGCCGTGACCGGTTCCGCGACCGTCGGGAGGAGCGCGCCGTTGAAGGTGAGGTGGCGCGGGCGCCGGAAGCGGCGCGTCCCGAGGTCTCGCCGGCCTTCCAGAGCACGGATGTGTCCGATACCATTGGCCGCAGCGGTGAACGGCTCACGCGCAGCGATGCGTTTGATCTCGTGCGTCGGTCGGTGGAGTCGCTGGTGCAGGGCGATCAGGTCACCACGGCGAGTGCGACCCGTCAGCGGGCGTTTGAACTGCTGGGCCGTGACAGCGAGTCGCTGGCGACGCGCATGTTCGAGCGCATCCTGCAGGACTCGCACGATGCCAACATGATCGACCTGCGTCGTCGGGGCGATGACTGGGAAGTGGCGCGGGCGGCCGACGCGGCGAGCATTGTGGAGCAGCTCAAGGCGGTGGACGACCAGCAGAAGGCGGAGGCCAAGGCGGCGCAGGCGCTGTTGCCCGCGGCTCCGCGTGGTATGGGCGCCCGTGGCATTGGCGGTCGCGGCAAGGGCCCCGGTGCGCCGCCCCCAGACCTGCTGATGTTCGGTGTGGTGGGCGCTCGTCCGGCCGCCCCGGCCAGCAACGGTGCCACCCCGGCTCCGGCTCCGGTCGCTGAGGTTGCGGCTGCCCCGGCGGCGGAAGCGCCGACGGTGGTGATGGACGCCGCGCCGGAAGCCCCGGCGGCGGCCAAGGCGGCCCCCGCCAAGGGCAAGAAGCCCGCGGCCAAGGCTCCGGCCAAGGCTCCGGCGAAAAAGGCCGCCAAGGTGGCTGACAAGCCTGTCGCCAAGCCGGCCGCCAAGCCGGCTCCCAAGCCCGCGGCCAAGGCTCCCGCGAAGGCGGCCAAGGCATCGGCCAAGGCACCGGCCAAGGCGCCAGCGGCCAAGAAGGCCGTCGCCAAGGCGCCGGCCAAGAAGGCGGCCAAGAAGCGCTAAGGCCTATGCATCCCGGTGCTCCCCTGCCGCCCGCGTTCTATGATCGCGACGCGGCAGTGGTGGCCCGGGCGCTGCTGGGCACGGTGCTTCGGCACGAAACATCCGAAGGGGTGGTCAGTGGCCGGATCGTGGAGACCGAGGCATACCTCGGTCCTCACGATCCGGCTTCGCATTCGGCGGTTGGCCGCACGGCGCGCACCTGGCACATGTTCGGCCCGCCCGGCACGGCCTATGTGTATTTCGTGTACGGCATGCACTGGTGCGTGAATGCAGTGACCGGCGCTGATGGGTATGGCGCCGCGGTGCTCATCCGGGCCGTGGAGCCACTGGAAGGGATTGGTCGCATGCGCGCGCGGAGACCGCGGGCTCGCCGCGACCAGGACCTCGTCAACGGACCCGGCAAAGTGTGCGCGGCGTTTGGTATTGATCGTACGCTCGACGGCACGTCGCTCACCGGCGCGGGCGCGCTGACCATTGTGGCCGGTGATGACGTGCCGGATGAGCACGTGCTGGTCACACCGCGCATTGGCATAACCAAGGCGGCGGACTGGGCGCTGCGCTTTGTGCTTAGAGCAGCCCCGCCACTTTTCCCGCGTCCTTGAACGCGGCCACCACCGCGTCGAGATCGTCGCGCGTGTGCGCCGCCGACACCTGACAGCGTACCCGCGCTTCTCCTTTGGGCACCACCGGGAAGCCGAACCCCGTCACAAACACGCCGCGCTCGAGCATCAAGTCGCTCATGCGAATCGCCAACGCCGTTTCGCCCACAATAATGGGCACGATGGGCGTTTCGCCCGGCAACGGGTTGAACCCCGCCTCCTGAATAGCGGCGCGGAAGTAGCGCGAGTTCTCGTGCAGGCGCGTGACGAGCTCCGGGTGGGACTCCGTGAATTCCACCGCGGCCAGTGCGCTCGCCGCCACCGTAGGCGGCAACGCATTGGAGAACAGCTGCGGACGCGAGCGCTGCGTCATGGTGTCGCACAGGGCGGCCGACCCGGCAATGAAACCACCCGCCGCGCCACCCAGCGCCTTGCCCAACGTGGAGGTAATGATGTCCACCTCACCCATTACGCCAAAATGCTCGGCGGTGCCGCGCCCCGTTTTGCCCAAAACACCCGTGGCATGGGAGTCATCCATGACCACGATCGCCCCTTCCTCGCGGGCGATCTGCAGAATATCCGGAAGCTTCGCAATGGCACCTTCCATGGAGAAGACGCCGTCGGTCCAGATGATCTTGCGCTTGGCGTCCTTGTTCGCGCGCAGCTTCTCGCGCAGGTCGTCCATGTCGGCGTGCTTGTACACCGCCGTCGTGCACTTCGTCATGGCCTTGGCCAACCGCACCGAGTCAATGATGGACGCGTGGTTGAGCGCGTCGGAGATGACGAAATCCCCTTCGCGCGCGATGGTCGGCGTGAGCGCTTCGTTGGCGTTCCACGCCGACACATAGCTCATGCTGGCCTCGGTCCCCACGAAGCGGGCAATGGCGGCCTCGAGGTCACGGTGCACGGTGAAGGTGCCGCAGATGAAGCGCACGCTGGCCGTGCCCGCCCCGAACTGATGCAGCGCCCGGACCCCCGCTTCCACCACGCTGGGTTCGTTGGCGAGGCCGAGGTAGTTGTTGGAGGAGAGCACGATGACTTCGCCGCGCCCTTCCATATGCACGCGTGCCCCCTGCGGCCCTTCGATGTAGTTGAGGCGCTTGTACGTGCCGGCGGCCTTGAGGGCGTCGAGCTCGGCCTGCAGTTCCTGAGTCAGTGACATGAGGTGGGGTGGCTCAGCCGATCGTGAAGATGATTTTGCCCGCGTCGCCGGACTTGATGAGGTGCATGGCCTCGTCCACCGCTTCGAGCGGCAGGCGGTGCGTAATGACCGGCGTGGGGTCGAAGGCACCGGAGCGCACAAAGCGCGACATCTGGTGCCAGGTGTCGTACATGCGACGGCCAACCACGCCGTAGATGGTGAGCCCCTTGAAGATGATCTCGGTGGCGAAATCGATGTCGATGGTGCGCGACGGAATGCCGAGCATGTTCACGCGGCCGGCCGGGCGGGCGAGCGCAAACGCCTGGTGCACGGCGCTCGGGACGCCCGACATTTCGAGCACGACATCGGCGCCGTGTCCGTCGCTGGCCGCCATGACGGCGGCGTGGGCCTGGTCGGGGTGCACCGCGTCATGGGCGCCCATGGTGCGCGCCAGTTCGAGACGCTTGGGGTTGATGTCGGTGGCAATGATGCGGGCCGCCCCCGCCGCCTTGCAGATGCCCACCGCAAAGGCGCCAATGGGGCCGCAGCCGGTGATGAGCACGACGCTGCCGGGAATGTCGGCGGTGAGGGCGGTGTGGAAGGCGTTGCCCATGGGGTCGTGGATGCCGCCAATGTCATAGCTGATGGCGTCATCGAGGTGCCACACATTGGTGGCCGGCATGGCGATATACTCGGCGAAGCAGCCGTCCCGATCCACGCCAATGATCTTGGTGGAGGGGTCCACGTGGGCGTTGCCCGTGCGGCTGAAGAGCGAACGGTCGTCCACGATATGCCCTTCGGCGGTCACGCGGTCGCCGATTTTGACGCTTTCAACGAGGTTGCCCACCGCGACGACATCGCCGGCAAATTCATGGCCGCAGATGAACGGCGGCGTGCACCGGCCGGACGCCCAGGCATCCCACTCGTAGATGTGCACATCGGTGCCGCAGACGCCAGCGCTGCGCACGCGGATGAGCACTTCGTCGTCGCGGATGGTGGGCTCCGGAACTTCCGTGAGGGTGAGGCCGCGTCCGGCGGTCTGCTTCACCAACGCTTTCATGACGCTCCAAGGCTGAACCGGAGACGTGCTCCGGAGAGAGAGGCAACGGGAGGAACGACTAAACTCGCACGGGAGCGGGGGGCGTGGAAGCGGTGCGCGCACGGAATTCGGGCGTCGCTGCGGCGTCGCGGTGATGTAATCGCGCGCGTTCTTTATACGCACTATTGCGCGTTTGAATTATCCACGCGTATATTCGCGGTAATTCAACGACTTGCGCGAACTGTCCACATCCGACTTCCCCAAGCTTCTGATTCACGTCGCATTGGGGCGCGCAGTCCTTATCGGCAACGCGTGGCGATAAAACGGCACGAGTTCCACCCGAAGTTGTGCGTCGCAAGTGCGACTCCCTTGTTTGAAGCTGACCGCTTTGCGTCGGCTTCCGCTTCGCCGTCGTTGCTCGCGCCTCTGCGCGGAACGGTGGCGTGCTCCGCTGTCCCCACCGCACAGCGTTTGAGCGCCGACACGGATTTTCCCATCGGTTTCGTTGCCTTCGGAATGGGTGCAACGTCTTCCCACAACGAGTCTTGCGTGGTCACCGCCGGAAAAATGGTTGTGACACCACGGTCCAGGTCTGCAACGCGCGCTGCAGCGCGGTCGCGGACATTCCACTACCCGCGCCTCTTCGAGGCCGTGTAGCGCAATACGACGCGGTGCATGCGCCGCCCGTGTTGTGCGCTCACCTTTCCACCGGGGGAAAGTGAGCATTTCCACCTCTCGTGAGAGGGTTGTTCAAATGGCTCCTGCCAAGAAGGCCGCCAAGAAGGCGGCGAAGAAGGGTGCGAAGAAGGTCGCGAAGAAGGCCGCCCGCAAGCCGGTGAAGAAGGCTGCGAAGAAGGCTGCGAAGAAGGGCGCCAAGAAGGTTGCCAAGAAGGCCGCCAAGAAGGGCGCGAAGAAAGTCGCCAAGAAGGCCGTAAAGAAGGCGGCGAAGAAGGGCGCGAAGAAGGTAGCCAAGAAGGCGGCCAAGAAGGGCGCCAAGAAGGCGGCCAAGAAGACCCGTAAGCCTGCGAAGCGCGCCAAGAAGGCGCCTGCTGCTGCCCCGGCTCCTGCCGCGGCGTAATTCGCTCGTTAGCGATCTCGCAGTACCCATACACGCGAAAGGCGCCGGCTTGTCTGCCGGCGCCTTTCACGTTTCTGTCAACTGTTCTCAGCCCTGCGTGAGGCGGCTTGCCTTACGCCATGCTGGCTGACGGCAGGTGAGCTCAGGCGTGGGCGGCGACCAGTTGGGTGGATTCGTCTTGCACGTCGCTTTCGTCCGGTACCGGACCCCAGACAAACGCCGAGAAGCGCGTGGCGCGCTCGCCACGACCGCCGTCCGCGATGACGATGCCAATGGGTTCCTGACTTTCCGTTGGGGGCAGCAGATGCTTGAGTCGCATAATGGGTGATCCTCCACCCGAGGTGTGAAGCGCGCAGAAGCCGTGGGCGCCGTTCGGTGTCACCGTAGACGCACGTTGACGCTGATTCTAATAGCAGGGTTGGTGCCAATTGCCAGAAGTTTTCTATCTCGTTCATTGACAATGGCTTAATGGCACTCTGCGTCCCGTCCCGGGACGGCTCGTGTCCTCTTGACACGTCACAAAAACGACAAGGCGTGTCGTTTCGCGACACGCCTTGAAAAGATCCCCGCCAGCCAGTGGTTACGCGACGGCGGCTTCCTTCCGCGCCATGAACGTTTCGCGGCGGTTGGCGCTGCGCTCCACGCTGATGGTCCAGCCGCTGTAGCGCGACGTGAGCTCTTCAATGGGAAAGGCCTCGTCGACCGTGCTGTCCGTGCCGGCGACGATGGTTTCCACCAGGTGCACACCGCCGTCTACGGTGGCGCTCTGCAGCACCTCAATGACCCGCGCCCGATCCTGCGCGGAGAGCCCGGTAAACGCACTGGGCGTGCAGACTACGGCGTGCAGCGCCACGTCAGGGGCCCAGGCCCCCAGGTCGGCGCAGTAGCCACGAACGCGCTCGGTGAGCCCTGCGGCCTCGGCAGCCCGCACCACGCGCTCCACGGCGTCTTCTGCCGGCTCCACGGCCGTTACGGCGGCGCCCCGGGCGGCGAGATAGAGGGCCGGGCCTTCGCGCTCCGCACCGGCCACCAGCACATGACGGTCACTCGTGTCGGCCAGCTCGCGCACGAGCATGGCGTTCGGATCGAGCCCCCAGTGCTCCGGCTTGCGGTACTCCTCAAGCATCTTGAGGCGTCGGCGCTTCCAGGTGGCATACGCGGGGAGCCGCAGGCGCCGCGAAATGATGCGGTCCACTTCCTGCCACACCAGAATCTCGGTGAGCGCGATCTGGTCCGCCTTACGGAGGGCCTCAACCGCTTCATCACCGATTTTCAGCAACGAGCCGCGCGAGACCGAGTCTTTGTAGTCCTCGATTTCGCGCTCGACGTACAGCTCGTACTCGTACTTGAGTGACCGGGGAGAACTGATAGCGCTACCCCTCGGGGCGTGGAAGGAATGTGGATAACTTATGTCCGATCGGGAAAACCGCAAGGGGCACTTTTGTGATTCCTTGCACGCTAAGTATGTAAAATCACAAGCGTTTGCCCGTCGACCCGTCGGAAACTGCCCGTTGCCCCCATCTCTTGAGCTATGCCGGAACTTCCAGAAGTTGAGCACGCCGCGAGCCGCCTGCGCGAGGCGGTTCTGGGGCACACGATTGCCCGGGCTGCCGCGCTGCACCCCAGCCAGCAGCGATGCTTTCCGGAAGCCGCCCAACAGGCCGTGGTGGGGCTCCGTATTGACCGGATCGAACGCCGGGCCAAGGTCCAACTGCTGCGCCTTTCCAATGGGGCCGTACTGGAGGTGCACTTCCGCATGACCGGCGACTGGGAGTTCACCGCGCTGGCTGACGCCCCTCCGCGTCTTGAGCGCGTGCGCTTCGAAACCCTGGAAGGCACGCGGGTCAGCCTGGTGGATGGGCGCGCATTCTGCGTGGTGACGCTGCACGCGCCCGGCCAGTTCGTGCCCATTGCGGCCGGTCCGGAACCGCTCACCGACGACTTTACGGTCGACGGTTTTCTGGCATCGCTTGCCAAGCGGCGCGCCCCTATCAAGCCTGCACTGCTTGATCAGCAGCTGGTGGCTGGGGTGGGCAACATCTACGCGAGTGAAGCGTGCTGGGAAGCGCGCATTCATCCGGCCACCGCGGCGAATACGCTCTCACGTGCACGCGTGACCCGGTTGCGTGATGCCATTCAGCTGGTACTCCACACCGCACCCACCGGACGGTACTACGCGCGTGATGACGTGAATGAGCGAGAGATCTGGCGCGTGTATGGAAAGGATGGTGACCCGTGTCGTCGCTGCGGCTCACGCATCTCACGATTGGTGCAAGCGGGGCGCAGGACCTTCTATTGCGGGCGATGCCAGCGGCGATAGCAGCTCCGGGAGCGGCGGGGGCACTACCGGAGCCAACCGCGGTTCCACGAACGGACTGCGCTTTCGTGAAGACGAAAATCCCACCACGCCGCGCGCGTGGACCGCACGTTCAAACGCCACGAGTGTATCGCGCGCGGTGGCGGCCCACGTAAACAGCGCGGCGCGGTGCCGTCCGGCGTCGCGCAACGACGCCCGCAGTTCGGCATTCTCTGCCAGTTGCTGCATCACCTGCGCCATCCCCGTGGCATCGTCCCATGGCACGTAGCGCGCCGCACTGCCGGCGACCTCCGGGAGCGAGCTTTCGTGCGAACAGATCACGGGCGCGCCGGCCCGCATGGCCTCCACGACCGGTAGTCCAAACCCTTCGTACCGCGAGGGAAACACCAGGGCGATGCAGCGCCGATAGAGCGTCGTCAGCTGCTGATCACTGACGTATCCTACATGCGTCAACCAGGGCGCCCGCCCCAGCAGCCCCCGCGTTTCCCGCGCCGGTGATGGGCCGCATTGTACGAGTGGGATACGCACACCACGGGCCCACAACGCGTCCATGGCTTTGTACAACGTAGGCAGGTTTTTGCGCGCGTCCTGTCCGCCTACCGTCAGAAAGAACGGGCCGGTCAGCTGTGCCGCGTCGAGTGGCGTGCTGTCGTCGGCGAGATGCAGCGGGAGATCGTCGGCCGCCAGCAACGTGACGCTGATGCGCGAGGCATCCGCCCCCACCTTGCTCACCAGTTCGTCGCGTGAAAACGAGGAGTCGGTCACGATGGAGTGGCTCAGCTGCGCGGTGCGGACATAGCGACGCTTGTACTTGGCGCGCTTGAGCACCTTCCACCACCGGTGGTCCAGCTGCAGCATGGGTGAGATGTCGTGCACCGTGACCACCATCGTGGCCTCGTGCGCTGGTGCTGTGACGAAGTTCCACGGATACCACACCACATCAGCCGTGGTGTGCGGTAGTCGATCCACCGTCTCCACCCACGTGCGCGCATTCAAGGCAGGATGCAAGGTCTGCAGCAACGTGCGCATGGCCTCCGTATCGCCAGCCCTGTCCACGTACATGGTGAAGTGCAGGTCAGGGCGTTGCTCGCTGAACTCGCGCAGCAGGTTGTGCACATATCGGCCAATACCCCGCTGCTCCTGCAACAGTCGGCTGGCCTCCACCGCGAGGTGACGCACCGCCATGGGGTGGGCATTTCCGCGAGCGGGCATTCGGCAACCGGGTGAGGGACACAGCACGACACTCGTTACTGCAACAACTGGCAGCCTCTGTACCCTACGTACACGCCACTGCCAGTTCTGTACTGGCCGTCACAACCGCATCAGCCCATCGCCTCCAGCAGCGCCCCTTTCAGATATCCGGTTTCCGGCACATTGATGAGTTCGGGGTGATCCAAAGGCTGCCCCGTGAAGGCCCGCAGCGCAAACCGCCGTCCGCTGTCGGCCACCGCCTCACTCAACATCTCGAAGAACAATCCGCGCGACAGATGAAAGCTGCAGCTGGCGGTGAACAGCAGTCCGCCCGGTGCCAGCAGCTTCATGGCCTGCAGATTGATGTCTTTGTATCCACGCAATGCGCCATCCAGCGCCCCGCGCGTTTTGGCAAACGCCGGCGGGTCCACCACAATGGTGTCAAACGTGCGCCCTTCCTTGTGCCACGCCCGCAGCACGTCAAACGCATCGCCTTCCACCGGTTCAATATTCGTCAACCCGTTACGCTCGGCGTGCTCATGCACACGCGCCAGCGCCGGAGCCGAGACGTCCAACGCGCACACATGATCGGCGCGCTTGGCGAGGTGCAAGGCAAAGCTGCCGTGGTACGCAAAACAGTCCAATGCCTTGCCGCGAGCCAGCCCACCAATGAGCACGCGATTTTCCCGCTGATCGAGAAACGCGCCTGTTTTCTGCCCATCCCACGGCGCCGCGATGTAGCGCACCCCGTGCTCCAGCACTTCCACCGTCCGGGGCACGTCGCCGAACAGCAGCTTCACTTCCCGCGGGAGTCCTTCGCGATCACGCGCGGCCGGGTCGTTGCGCGCCAGAATACCCGTGCATCCCGTCAACTCCCGCAGCGCCCGCACAATGGTCTCGGTCCACACATCCACGCCCGCCGACAGCAGCTGCACCACCAGCGCGTCGCCGTACTTGTCTACCACCAGACTGGGGAGCCCGTCCCCTTCTCCGTGCACCAGTCGATAGGCGTTCGCCTCCGCCGCCAGTGGTGCCCGACGGGCAATGGCGGTGCGCAGGGTGTCGTACCACCACCCCTCGTCAATCACCCGCTCCGGGTTGGCCTCCATCCGGCGCAGCGAAATTTCCGAACGCGGACTCCAAAGCGCCCAGCCCAATGGCGCACCATTGGCCGCCTCCACACGCACCACGCCGGCGGGCAATTCCGGCACCCGTTCCACATCACTGCGAAACACCCACGGGTGCCCGCCACGCAACCGTTCCGCCCCACGTCGCGACACCACGGCCACCTCTCCACCCACCATCGGCGCTGTGGCATTGCGTCGCGGCACCGTGCCGCGGGGCTCGCCCGCCGACTGACGCGAACGGTTTCGTTGGGAATGACGGCGGTCGGGGCGATTCACAGGGAAGTCTCGGCGAAATACAGGAAGGGTCGGCGCACGGCGCCTCGGCGGTCAGGCAACGCGCGCTGTACTGGGCACATACTGGTCAAGGCCGCGTTCACAGCGTGTCAGACGTTCCTGTACCGTGCGCAGGAAACGCTCATGATTACGCTCGACGGCATCGTTGCTGGCCTGCTTGTGCCACAGATGATAGCAAACCGCGGCGAACTTGAGATTGCGGCGCTCAAGTCCGGCATTGCAGAGGCGGGTGGCAAGTTCACTGTCTTCGCGCCCCCACCCCTCTATGGCTTCATCATACCCGTTGACCTGGATCAGGTCATCGCGCCAGAACGCCATGTGACAGCCGCGCACTCGGCGAAGCCCTCGCCGCTCTCCGCGAACAAAGCGCGCCAGCCAGGGCAGGTGGAACGCGTTGACGCGGTTCTCTATGCCTGCCGTGAACGGACCCAGCGCCGTGGACTGGCCACTCAGCAGTCGCTCGGTGAGCGTAGGGGTGAGCAGCGCACGTGATCCCTGCACCCACGAGCCACGCTGAGCGAACTGGACGTGCGCCGCAATGAATCCCGGATGCAGCACGATGTCGCCGTCAATTTGCACGACGTAGTCACCGCGCGCGGCGGCGATGGCCTTGTTGCGAATGGCGGCCAACCGAAAGCCGGTATCCTCGTGCCACACGTGCACGAGAGGCACTGGCAAGCGCTTCACCTCGCGTTCGACCAAGGCCCGTGTCTCACTGCCGGAGCCATCGTCGGCAATGAGCACTTCGTACGGCATGACCTGCTGATTCCGCACACTGGCCAGCACCAATTCCAGTGCCCGTGGCCAATTGTACGTGGCCACCACCAGGGAAATGGTGGGGGCTGGCACTCCACTCACCGCGACCGACCGCTGGCCACCGCCGCCGCGGCGCGCTTGGCGGCCTTGATCTGCGCAATGGCTTTGGTGTGCTGCGCAAACGTTTCGGTGAACTCGTGCCCACCATCAGCGCGCGCCACAAAAAACAGATACGGCACATCGGCCGGTGCGAGCGCGGCGGCAATGCTGGCTTCGCCCGGGTTGGCAATGGGGCCCGGGGGCAGGCCGGGATACTTGTACGTGTTGTACTTCGACTCGACTTCGAGATCCTTGTAGAGCACGCGCCCGACGTGCTGCGGCAGCGCGTACTGCACCGTGGGATCGGCCTGCAACAGCATGCGCTTCTTCACGCGATTCCAGTACACCGCGCTGATGAGCGGCCGCTCTTCAGGCTTCCGCGCCTCTTTCTCAATGATGCTCGCCATGGCCATCGCGTCGTGCCGCGAGATGGCCATGACCTTGAGGCGTGCGTCCCATTCGGGCTTCCACACGTCGAGGAAACGCTCGATCATGGCATTCACCGCTTCGCGCGCGCTGGTGCCATCGGCAAAGCTGTAGGTGGCCGGGAAGAGATACCCTTCCAGTGAGGGCACCGGCACGTTCAGTTCGCGCAGCCACGCGGAATCGGTTACCGCCGCACGAACCGAGTCTTCCGGCACGCGCAGGGCTTTCGCCAGAACCGGCGTGATGTCGCGCAGGTCGAACCCCTCGGGAATGACGACCGTGCGCACGAGGCCGCGCCCGGTGACGAGCGCGTTCAGCACGTCGCGGTACCCGGCGTCCGACGCAAAGCGGTAGGTGCCCGGCTTGATGTCCGTGGCGCTCCCCGTGAGCCGCGCAAACAGCCGGAACAGGACAGGGGAGCCAATGACGCCTTGGGCCTCGAGTGAGTCGGCAGCCACCCGCACGCTGGCGCCCTTGGGCACCACGACGCGTGCCACCGCCCCGGACGGACTCGCACCGCCGCCAATTTCACGCCACACCCACGCGCCCATCACAATCGCTGCCGCGAGCACGGCAAGGCGAATGACACGCGAGTTTTTGGATTTCTTACGAGGCATGGTTGAGTGCGTGGGCTCTGGTGTCCCTGTAGGGCCGAGTGGGATTGGACCTGAACGAAGGAGGTGAAGAGGTGAGGAGTTGGGGAGAAAAACGCTTAAAGGCTCTCCTCAGCTTTTCACCTCTGCACCTCCGTCCATCAGGCACTACAACACCTGCAGGCACGACAACACCTGCCCAGCACGAATTACACGTCATCTGCCGACAGATCGCCGCTGGCCACCACCATTTCCCCGAGCTCCACTCCCTGCGACGCGGCGCGGAGCACACTCTCCAGCAGCACACACGCCGCCATGGCGTCGACGTCCCCTTTGCGGCCACGCGTGGATCCACCCTGCTCGCGGATACTGCGCAACGCCGACGACGTGGTGAACCGCTCGTCCACCAGTCGAATGGGGAGCGACTGGCGCGACGCCAGCTTGGCGGCAATCTCACGCACTTCGCGCGTGCGATCGGTCTCGGCGCCGGCCGGGTCGAACGGCAGCCCGAACACATAGCCCGTGGCCCCCAGCTCCTCGGCCTGCCGCATCAGCTCGGCCAGCGGTGGGCGTTTGCCGGCGCGGCGCGTGAGGACGCCAACCGGCGAGGCCAGCATGCCCAGCTCGTCGCTCACGGCGAGCCCGATCCGCTTATCGCCCCAGTCTACGGCGAAGAGCCGACCCACCTGCGACATCAGGCTTCCGCCATCTGTTCAAAGAACTCCTGATTGCTCTGCGCGCGCTCCATGCGCTTGAGCAAAAAGAGCATCGCTTCGTCGCTCGGCATGTCCGCCAGGAACGTGCGCAGCAGGAACGTGCGCTGCTGCTCCTTGGCGGTCAGCAGCAGCTCTTCACGCCGCGTTCCCGACTTGTTGATGTCGATGGCGGGGAAGATGCGCTTTTCGGCCAGTTTGCGATCGAGCACCAGCTCCATGTTGCCCGTGCCCTTGAACTCCTCGAAGATCAGCTCGTCCATGCGCGAGTTGGTCTCGATGAGCGCGGTGGCCACAATGGTGAGCGAGCCGCCCTCGGTGAGGTTGCGGGCGGCACCAAAGAACGCCTTGGGCTTCTGCATGGCCGTGGCTTCCATGCCTCCCGACATCAGCTTGCCACCCTGCGGGGCCACCGCGTTATGAGCGCGGGCGAGGCGGGTGATGGAGTCGAGCAGAATAACGACATCCTTGCCGCTCTCCACGAGCCGCTTGGCCTTTTCGAGCACCATGCCGGCCACCTGCACGTGCCGTTCCGCCGTTTCGTCGAAGGTGGAGCAGATCACTTCGGCGCTGGGGCAGTTGGCCTGCATATCGGTGACCTCCTCGGGGCGCTCATCAATGAGCAGCACGATGAGCGTCACCTCCGGATGGTTCTCGGCAATTGCGTTGGCGAGCTGCTGGAGAAGGATGGTTTTGCCGCCCTTGGGGGGCGCCACGATAAGGGCGCGCTGGCCCTTGCCGAGGGGGGCGATGATGTCGCAGATGCGGGTCGCCACTTCGCCGTTCTTCCGTTCGAGGTTGAGTCGCTCGTCGGGGTACTTGGCCGTCAGGTTATCGAAAGCGCTGCGCAATTTGGACTGCTCGGGGTCACCACCGTTGATGCGCTCCACCTTGAGGAGCGCGAGGTACCGTTCCCATTCCTTGGGCGGGCGCACTTCCCCCATGACCGTGTCACCGGTTCGGAGGTCGAAACGCTTTACCTGGGAGGGGGAGACGTAGATGTCGTCGGGGCCGTGCAGGTAGTTGAAGTCCTGGGCCCGCAGAAAGCCGTAGCCTTCGGGGAGGACTTCGAGCACCCCTTCACCGTAGAGCGTCGTTTCGGTTTCGAGCAGGGCTTGCTCGATGCGGAAAATGAGTTCCTGCTTACGGAGCCCCGTGACGCTGGTGAGTTGCAATGACTCAGCCAGGGCCAGGAGTTCAGGAACCGATTTCCGCTTCAGCTCGGCGACGTGCACTAGGCAAAGAAAACGAGGGGAGCGCGGGGCTTGCCCTGAAAGGCGAAGCCATGCGCGCGGCAGGACTCGAACCTGCGACCTTCTGCTCCGGAGGCAGACGCTCTATCCAACTGAGCTACGCGCGCAATACGGCATTCAGCGCTGGCAACGAACTGCCCGCGGGGATCCGCCTGGCGAGCCGGACCCCGGAGGCCCAGGCTCGCAATCAGACAGGGGAACCTAACCGGGCGGGGGGGATAGGGGCAAGGAAGGGGCGCGGTCTGTGGCCAATGCGGTCCGGCGCCTAGCTTTGCACCAGCGGCCCCACAGGCCACACCTCATTGGAGCACCAATGCGCGCGTATCTCGTGCTCGCAACATTCGTGGCCCTCGCCGGTCGTCTCCCCGCCCAAGGCGCCGTCGACACCCTCGCCGCCGTGCGCGTGGTGGCACCGCGCATGGTCACGCCGCGGGTGATTGCGTCGGTCACGATGGACCGGTTTGAGGGGGGTGCCCCCGTCGAGGGCGTGCGCGATGCGGTGCTTCTGGGGAAGGAGCAGATCGCCATTGTGGATTGGCGGCATCCGCGGGTGCAGCTGTTCAGTTATACCGGCGAGTTCAAGGGGCGCATGGGACTGAAGGGAGATGAGCCCGGGCAGTTTGCGCTACCGTACCGCATGGTGTCGTGTGGCAATGGCAACATCACGGTGCTCGACATTGGCAACCGACTGGTGAACGAGTTCTATCAGGATGGCACGCTCCGCTATACGGTGCCGCTGGCGGCGCCGCCGCAATCGTTGGCCTGCTGGCCCAACGGCGAGGCGGTCGGTGTGTTTGTGCGTGCGGACTCTACGGGGATGCTGCGCGCCAATGTGCGACCGCTCGATACGTTGGACGTGCCGCGGGCGCCACTGCTGAGCGTGCCCGCCGGTGAGGTGCTGCTCATGGGCGCGGCCCTGCAACTGGGTGCCTCTCGCTATGGAGTGTGGCACGGTACCGGCGACACCAACACCATCACGTTTCGTTCGTGGCCCACGCTGATTCCGCGCGAAGACTCGGTTGGCACCAGCGGGCGCCCCACGACCCAACTGCTGAAGCGCGCCGCCATTGAGCAGCTGGCCCGGGAAGCCGATATCCCCACGCGAGCGCGTGTACAGCTGATGCTCGATCTGCAGAAGGTGCCGACTCGCACAACGCTGCCCGCCTATCGTACGGTTCTGGTGGACAGTGAAAGCCATGACGCGTGGGTTGTGACCTCGCCGGTGGGCAACCGGCGGCTGGACATCACCATCCTGTCAATCGATGGCCAAAGCCGTCGCACCATTCGCCTCAATGGCTTTGAGCTGCTGTCGGTGCGCGGCGATGAGGCGCTGGTGGTCGGTGAACGTCTGGCGGATGGTAGCGCGGAGTTGGTGGTGTATTCGGTTGCCCTCCCGTCTCCACCTCGCTGATGGGCTGGATACCCCCCGGGGGAGATGGGCAACAATTGGCATGCGTTCAAATGCATCCCCGTGCCGTTTTCGGGTGACAGAGAAATGACGTTCGAGGGCTAGTGTAGCGCGGAGTCTGTTCGTGTCTCTCACCCTCTGAAGCAACGGCGGGCCAGTGCCTCCCATTTCGTCATGTCAATGCTGAACACACGGGGCGTTTCGGCGGCTGGCACACCGGTTTCAGTCGTTGCGCTCATTGCCATGCTGGCGTGCACCGGGGCGGAAAACACTCCAGTTGATTCGTCCTCCAGCCTCGAACTTGCCGCCGGCGACCACGTCGATTCCGGTGCCACGGGAACCGTCTTCCTGCCCGTCTCCGCCTTGGAGGCCCGCGATGGCGACCTCATCCTTCGCGTCAGCACCACCGGCCAGGTACGCTCCGAAGCGGTCGTGCCACTACGCGCTGAGGTGGCGGGTACAGTGGCGCAACTAATCATGCGCGCCGGCGACCAAGTGGCGGCCAGAACGCCACTCGTGAAGCTCGACCCGTATCCGTTCGATCTCGCGGTACGCGAGGCACAGGCCCGCGCCGACGAAGCGGAGCAGCGCTTTCTCGAAAGCTATGTGCCGGAGTCTCTGGTCACGGGGCGCGGGCCCACCCCCGAGCAGCGCAAGGCGCTCATGAACAAGTCGGGGCTCACCGGTGGGCGGTTACTCCTGGAACGGGCTCGCTACGAACAGGCCCGCGCCGTGGTCACCAGCCCGGTGGCGGGGGTGGTGCAAAGCATTGATGTGGCGGTGGCTGAAAAACTGTCTGCCGGTCAACCCATTGCCACCGTGGTGGACACGCGCAGACTGCGCGTGGAAGCACAGGTACTGGAGCACGACCTGTCGCTCATACGTGTGGGCGGCGAGGCCATTGTCACCAGCGCCGGCGCCCCCGACCGGCCGCTGCGTGGACGCGTGGATGCGTTGCTGCCACTGGTGGACAGTGTGGCGCGCTCGGGACGCGCCATTGTGCGCCTCACCGGCGATGGCACGCTGCGCCCGGGCATGTACGCCGATGTGCAGCTCGAAGCCACACGCCTGCGCAATCGGCGCCTCGTACCCACACGGGCGGTCATCGAGCGCGATGGACGCCCGTTGGTCTTCGTGGTGAAGGACGGGCGCGCGCAGTGGACGTACATCGTGCCCGGGCGCAGCAATGGCGTGGACACCGAAGTGCTCCCCGATAGCAGCACCGGCGAAATTCCCGTGAAGGCCGGTGACCCGGTAATTGTGGAAGGGCATCTCACGCTCACCCACGATGCGCCGGTCAAACTGTTGCCCAAGCCCGACTCACGACCGCGCACGCCTACGCCATAGCGCGGGAGACCACGCATGAGTCTCGCCGCCGCTGCTGTTCACCGCCCGGTTGCTACTGTCGCCGCCATTCTTGCCGTGCTCCTGCTGGGCGCGGTGTCACTCACGCGGCTGCCCGTCTCGCTGCTCCCTGATGTCGCGCTGCCGGTGCTCACCGTGCGCACAGTGTACCCCGGCGCCGCGGCCCCCGAAGTGTCGCGATTCGTGGCCGAACCCATCGAGCAGGCCATTGGCGCCACGCCGGGGTTGGTGGAGCTGCGCAGCGTGAGCCGCAACGGCGAGGCCACCACCACAGCGCGCTTTGCCTGGGGCACCGATATGCGAGCCACCGTGCTGTCGGTGCGAGAACGGCTCGATGCGTCGCGGGGCGCCCTTCCACAGAAAGCAGAACGCCCCACGCTGCTTACCAGCGACCCCGGTGAGCGCCCCATTGCCGTGCTGGCCATGACATCGCGCCCCAGCACGGGGCAGGGGCAGGGGGGCGCCGACCTGCGCACACTCGCACGCACCGCCGCCGAGGTACACGCACGACGCCTCGAGCAAATTGAAGGCGTCGCCAGCGTGGCCGTGGCCGGCGCACCGCGCGACGAGATTCGCGTGAGCGTCGATCCCGATCGACTCCGAGCACTCGGCGTCACCACCGACGACGTCGCCGAAGCGATCAAGCGGCAGAATGTCACCGGCGCCGGTGGCACCATTCGTCGCGGACAGTTTCGCTTCGCCGTGCGCGCACTCACAGAGTTCCGCAGCGCCGACGAGCTGCTCGTCACCCCCTTTGGTCCACCACAACGCGGGTTGCTGCTGCGCGATGTGGGTACGGTGCAGCTTGCCCTGGCCGAGCCAGATACACGCACACGCCTCGATGGCACCGATGCCGTTGGACTCGTGGTGTACAAGGATGCCGGCGCCAACACGGTGGCGGTCACCTCGCGGCTCATGGCGCAGGTGGCGCAACTCGAGCAGGAGTATCCGGGGCTCGCACTCACCGTGGTGGCCGCACAGGCTGATTTCGTCGTCGACGCGCTCTCCAACCTCGGACAGGAAATCGTCGCCGGCGGACTTCTTTCGCTGCTCGTCATACTGCTCTTCCTGCGCGACTGGCGTTTGTCGCTCGCTATTGGCCTCACGGTGCCGCTGTCGGTGCTCATGGCACTCGTCGCGCTGCAGGCGCTTGGCGTGAGCATCAATGTGCTTTCCCTTGGCGGTCTCGCCCTCGGCACTGGCTTGTTGGTGGATACGGCTATTGTGGTGGCCGAAGCGGTAGGGCGGCGGCGCGACGAAGGCATGCCGCTGCGCGAGGCGGCCGTTACCGGTACCAATGACGTGGCGGCGCCGCTCTTTGCCGGTACGCTCACCACGGTGCTGGTGTTTGGGCCCATTGTGTTTGTGCAGGGGCTGGCCGCAGCGCTCTTTCGCGACCTGTCGCTGAGTGTCGTGACCACCGTGGCGGCCAGCCTGTTGCTCGCGCTCACGCTCATGCCGGTCATGATTGTTGGGCGACGGCGCCGGGAGCCAATGGAGCACCCGGCGCCACACGCTCCACAACCTGCGCGCAATGGGCGTCTCGACAAACTGGGTGCACGGCTCGCCGCCTCTTATGAGCATGGCATGCGCTGGTCGTTGGCGCATCCGGCGGCGGTGTTGGCCATGGCCGGTGCGCTGCTCGCGGTCACGGTCGTACTGGTGGCGCGTCTCCCCAAGGAAATTCTTCCCCGCGTGGACGAAGGCGTACTGGTGGCGCAGCTATCGCTGCCGCAGGGCACCGCGCTCGACGCCACCACTGCACAGGTCGCGCGGCTGGAACGCGCCGCCCGCGCACTCGGCGCGCGCGACGTCTACGCCCGAGTGGGCAAAGCCACTGACGAAGAAGTTCTCGCCGGCGCCGACCCGGGGTCGAGTGCGTCGGCGCAGCTCATCATTGCCGTACCGGAGAACCGCGACGCGGCGCGCCTCGCACAGCAGCTCCGTGCCGCGGTTCCTGATCTGACGCAGGGCTCGTTGGCCATTGACCTCGCGGGGCAGTCGGAGTTTGGCGCGCTCATTGGCCGCGAAGGGAGCCTCGTGCGTGTGGAGCTGTCGGCCGCATCGGCTGCGCTATCGCAACAGTGGAGCGACTCGGTGCGCCAGGCACTGCAGGCGTTGCCCGAGTTGGCCGATGTGCGAGATGCCTACGCCAGCACCCAGCCGCTGGTGGAGCTGTCGCTGCAACGCGACCGGTTGGCCGAGCGTAACATTGCCCCGCAACAAGTGGTGAGCGCGCTGGCGGGCGCGCTGGGTGGTGTGCCGGCCAGCGAACTGAGGGAGACAGACCGGCGCACCCCCATTGCCGTGCGCTACGCCGGTGTGGCCAACGAGAGTCTCGACGCCGCGCTGCGCACGCCGCTCAACGGCGTGCCGCTGTCGCAACTGGTGCAGGTGCGTGAAACGCGTGCGCCACTGGAGGTGGTGCGCGTGAATCAGCGCCCCGTCAGCCTGGTGGAAGCGCTGGTGGAAAGCGGCGGCACCGCGCGCGCCAATAACGAAGTACAGCGGGTCCTGGGCGCCATGACCTTTCCACCCGGTATCAGCAGGCAGGTGGGCGGTGCCGACGCCGAACGCGAACGCACCAGCAACGAACTCGTGCTGGTGGCGGTGCTCGCGGCGGCACTGGTGTTTCTGGTAATCGCCGCCGAGTTCGCAAGCTTTACCATTCCACTGGTGGTGATGCTTACGGTGCCGCTGGCTGGTGCAGGTGCGGTCATTCTGTTGTGGCTCACGGGACAATCGCTCAACGCGGTGAGTCTCATTGGCATTGTGGTGATGATCGGCATGGCCGATAACGAAGCGGTGGTCAAGCTGGATGCCATACGAGCGCTGCGGGAGCAGGGCGTACCGCTGCACGACGCCATTCTGCAGGGTGGCGCCAGGCGGCTGCGCGCCATTGCCATGACGAGTATTACCACCATCACAGGCGTGTTGCCGCTGGTCTTAGGTTGGGGGAGCGGCGGATCGCTGTATCAGCCGTTGGCAGCTGGTATCATTGGCGGCAGCATTACCGCCTTGCTTGTCACCTTCTTCCTGCTCCCCACCGCGTATGCGGTGCTGGAGAAGAAGCGCGGTGCATAAGTGCGCGCGATAAACCGGTTGAAGCAGCGATGCGCGCGCTCATAAACGCCGCCACGCGGCGCCCCGCCGTCATGTGGGCGCTGGCGGTGGCGTTGCTCATGGCCGGCGGCATCGCGTTCACGCGACTGCCGCTGGCCACGCGCACGTCGGTGGAGCTGCCTCGACTCATGGTCAGCAGTTACTGGCCTGGTGCGTCGCCGGAAGTCATCGAGACATACCTCACGTCGCCCATTGAAGCGGCGGTGCAGGGAGTGCGCGGCGTGAAGCGCGTGAACAGTACCAGCCGCGACGATGCGTGCATGCTCACGGTGGAACTCGAACCGCGCGCCGATGTGCCGCTCACGCGACTCGCCATTCTCGAACGGCTCGAACTGCTGCGGCGAGAACTGCCCCCCGGGGCCTACCAGCCGCAGGTCAGCAACTACGTGCCTGAAGGGCTCGAAGAAGCGCCGCTGCTCTCGCTCACCATTGGCGGGCCGTACACGCCGGGCACACTGCAGCGGGTGCTCGAGGAACGGGTGCAGCCGCGCCTCGCGAGTGTGCCGGGAGTGGCCGGTGTGTTTGCGCGCGGAGGTACACAACGCGGTGTATCGGTGAGCTACGACGCAGCGCGTTTACGCCAACTCGGCATTCCCCCCGAACGACTCGCGCAGGTCGTGGGAGCATCTCGGGTGGTGCAATCGCTCGGCACGCTCAGCCAAGGTGGACGGGTCCGTGCGGTGGTCCTGCACGATGCGCCGGCGGCCATTGCCTCGCTCGACTCGCTGCCGGTGGTTGGCGCGGGGGGGCGACGCTTCCGCCTGAGCGAACTGGCGGTGGTACGCGCTGACGAGGATGCGCGTGGCCAGTTTTTTCGTATTGACGGCCAACCCGCCGTGGCGCTCGACATCACGCGGCATCCGGGAGCCGATGCCATTGCCACCGCCGCAGCGCTGCGCACGGAGATTGCGGCGGTGCAGGGTACGCTCCCTACCGGAGTACGCCTGGTCATTGCTGTCGACGAAAGCGAAGGGCTCGCGCGTGAACTGAACGATCTCGCCAAACGTGGGGCGATTGCCACGGTGGCGGTGTTGCTCGTACTCCTGCTGTTTATGCGCCGCGTGCGTGCGGTAGCGGTGGTCATGGGTACGACGTTGGTGGCCATTGGAGGCACGGCGCTCACGCTCTACCTGTTCGACATTCCGGCCAATCTGCTCACGCTCGCCGGTCTGGGGATGGGCGTGGGTATTCTCGTGCAGAACGCCATAGTGGTGGTGCAGCGGCTGCTGCGCGAACCCGAGGGCGCGGCGTCCCGCGCCGAGGTGACGTATCGCATGGCGCCGGCGGTGTTGGGAGGTTCGCTCACGACGGCGGTGGTCTTGGCACCGTTTCTCTATTTGCAGGGAGATGCTCGCGCCGCGTTTGCACCGTTCGCGCTGGCGTTTGTGATTGCGCTGGGGTGGAGTGTATTCACGGCGCTGGTCATGGTGCCGGCGGTGGCCCGTGGGCTGGGCACGATGGCACGTGAAGCGGAGCAGGAGGTACAGGCTTCGCCCACATGGCCACGTACCGCGCGCGTGTACGAGCGGGTCATGCTGTTCACCGTGCGCTTTCGCTGGACGACGCGACTCGTTGCCGTGGCGTTGCTCGGAGTGATGACGTGGGGCTTCGTGGCCAAGGTGCCCAAGTCGAGCTTCGGAAACTGGGGTGAACGGCGCAGCACGCTGTCGGTAGGCGTCACGTTCCCGCGTAGCTCCGACCTGGCCACGCTCGACGCCGCCCTGCGCGACTTTGAGCAGCTCGTGAGCAATCGCCCGCAGGTGGAGCAAGTGCGGACCAGTGGCGGTGGCGCGAGCGCACAAATGGTGGTGCGCTTTACGCGCGATGGCGGCATGAGCGCGGAGCCACTCGAACTGCAGGAACTGCTCACGCAGCGCGCGGTGCTGGTGGGTGGCGCGAGCATCTACGTATCGGGCGAGGGCCCCGCGTTTTCGAACGGCGGCGGTGGTGGCACCATGTCGAGCTTTCGCGTACAGGTCAAAGGCTTCTCCTACGAGGGCGTCGATAAACTCGCCGGTGACCTCAAGTCACGGCTCGAACGCATTACGCGGGTGCGCGACGTGCGTGTCACGAGTGGTGGCTGGTTTGGCGGCGAGCGTGGCTCCCAGGTGACGCTCGAACCAGACCGCGTGGCGCTCGCGCGATTCGGGCTTACGGCCGAGAGCTTTGTGGCCGCTGTGTCGCGCGAAGTGCGAGGGCCCGTGGGGCAGCAGCGGCTCGAAATTGGCGGCGAAGAAATGCCGGTAACGGTCAAGGCGAGCGGTGCGCGCGATCGCCCACTTGCCGAACTCGAACGCGCGCTGCTGCCATCCATGTCGGGCACGCCGGTGCGCATCAGCGATGTATCGCGCGTGGCCGAACGGGAAGCGCTGGGCAGTGTGGTGCGCGAAGACCAGCAGTACATCCGTCAGGTAAGCTACGATTTCCGCGGCCCCAACAGGCTCGCGCAGCGCACGCACAAAGCGTTTGTGAAATCGTTGTCGGCACCGGCCGGTTACACCTTCACCGATCGCACTGAGGGTGGTTTCGGCATGGACGACGGCAGCCAGCGGGGGCTCTGGCTCGTTTTCGCACTCGGTGTCGTGCTCGTGGTGCTGAGCGTGGCACTGGTATTCGACAGCATCTGGGGCGCGGCCATGGTGCTGCTCTCGTTGCCGCTCGCGCTGTGCGGCGTGGTGGCCGCCTTCTGGTTCACCGGCGCCGCCTTCACTCGCGAGGCGGCCGTGGGCGTCATTCTCGTGGTAGGGCTCTCAGTCAATCAAACCATTCTGCTGGTGGACGCCGCACTCGCTACGCGCAAACGCACCGGCCCCCTCAGCGCTGAGCAGGTAGTGCACGCCGCGCTCGATCGCGCCGGCATGATTGTGCTGGTCACCTGCACGGCATTGGCGTCGCTGGCACCGCTCAGCATTGGCACCGCTACCAACACGCTCTTTGGCGCCATCGCCCTCGCCACCGCCGGCGGCACAGTGGCCGGCACACTCGGCGTGCTCTTTTTTATGCCGGCGCTGCTTGTTGGCCGCACCGCGTCGACGCGAACGACGGGGGGAGCTGTGCCTGATCGAGAGAGCTGAGGAGGTGAAGAGGTGTGGAGAACGTCCTTAACGGTTGTTCTCCTCAACTCCGCACCTCCCCACCTGCTTCGCTCGGGCACAACCCACGTTCCCGAACAACCAATCTCAGCCCAAACGCACCACTACTTATGCGACAACGTCCACACGTACGCCGAGACGGCGGTGATTTGCGTGTCATTGAGGTTCATGCGTCCGCCACGGGCGGGCATGGCGTTGGGCCGGCTCGCCACCTTGAATTTGTCCTTCGGCACACCGCTTACGATGATTGCCCGAATTTCTTCAAAACTGCCAGTGGTGAGCTGATCCCACTGCGTGTCGGCGAGCACCGGGCCGTTCGCGGCACCAACGCCCTTGGCGCCGTGGCAGCGCATGCAGCCGCCGTTGTTGAAGAGCGAATCACCCAGCGCGACAGCGGCCGGCGTGACCTCGGGCGGCGTAACGATTTTGGCGGCCGTGCCAGCGCCGGTCGCACCAGCACCACCCGAGCGGCAGGCGGCAAACACCAGCAAAAGCGAGAGTGCAGCAAGTGAGCGCATGAGAAAACGGCTGATGGTGGGTAAAGGGGTGCAGCCGAACCGGACCGCAATGTCCGTCAGCGGTAAACGTGCATCCACTTGGCCGACATCGCTATTTTTCAACCATGACAGCCATTGCATATCTCGGAACGGGGCTGCTGGGTAGCGGCTTCGTGGAGGCCGCGCTCGGTCGCGGCGACAGCGTCACGGTCTGGAACCGCACTCGTGAGAAAGCCGAGGCGCTCGCCGCCCTTGGCGCCACCGTGGCAGACACCCCGGCAAATGCCGTACGCGGCGCCGAACGGGTACACCTCGTACTCAAGGACGACGAGGTGGTGGAAGAGATCGTGGCCGCCCTGCGCCCCGGACTCGGCGCCAACGCCATCATCTGCGACCACACCACCACGCAGCCGGCGCTGACGGCCGAACGGGCCCAGCGGCTCAATGCCCAAGGGGTGCACTATCTGCACTGCCCTGTGTTCATTGGCCCCGCCGCAGCGCGTCTGGCGCAGGGGATCATCATGGCCAGCGGCCCCGAGGCGCTCTTTGCCCAGGTCAAGCCGGCGCTGGAGCAGCAGGCCCAGAAGGTGGTGTACTGGGGCGAGCGTTCCGATCTCGCGGCGGCCTACAAGCTGATGGGCAACGCCTTCATCATTGGCCTGGGCGCGCTGGTGAGCGATGTGTTTACGCTCGCGGCCGGCAGCGACGTGTCGCCAGCCGACTCCCTCAAGCTGCTGGAATTTTTCAACCCCGGCACCATGCTGCAGAACCGGGGCAAAAAGATGAGCGAAGGCGATTTTGCGGCGAGCTTCGAGCTCACCATGGCCCGCAAGGACTTACGACTGATGCTCGAAACCGCCGGTGCTCGGCCCCTTGCGGCACTGCCCAGCATTGCCGCGCGCATGGACGAAGTGATTGCGCAGGGGCACGGGGCCGAGGATTTCGGCGTAATTGCGCGCGATGCCGTTACGGCCGCGCGGGTCCCATGATGTTCTTCGTGAAGAGCGCGATGGCAACGGCGATAATCGCGATCTGACCAATCGGACCGACGGCAAGCACCACCTGGAAGATCGACGAGATCAGGAGGAGCGGAAGCTTGATGATCGGCAGCAGGAAGTCGGCGTTGGCCGGATGATCGAAGAACGGCATTGGCGGGGGCTGGTTAAGGGTCCGGGGCGAAAGCTACAAGCCACAGGGGGCAAACTGCAGCCCCGGGCCGGGGGTTCCGTATCGCCGGTCGGCCGGCCCGATATTCGAACGAATTCCCCTCTTCCGGTGTCCAAGGGATAGTGTCCTACATCACGTGCCAGCCCTAGCCGACATCCAGCGTCATCTTGGTGACGATTTCACCCTTGAGCGGGAGCTTGGGGGTGGGGGCATGTCACGGGTCTACGTGGCACACGACAAGCGGTTGGACCGTCGGGTGGCCATCAAGGTCTTGCGCCCCGAGCTGGCGGCCGGGGTGAGTCTGGAGCGGTTCCGGCGGGAAATCCGCCTGGCGGCGTCACTCCAGCACCCGCTCATCGTGCCAGTGCTGGACACGGGAGAGATTGACGGCCTGCCGTACTTCCTCATGCCGTTTGTGGAGGGGGAGTCGCTGCGCACCCGGCTGTCGCGTGGGCGGCTGTCGGTGGTGGACACGGTGCGTATCCTGCGCGACGTGGCCCGGGCTCTGGCGGTTGCGCACAGCCGCGGGGTGGTGCACCGCGACATCAAGCCGGACAATGTGCTGCTGGCCAACGATGCGGCGGTGGTGGCGGATTTTGGCGTGGCCAAGGCCTTTGCCAACGCCCGTCACGGGGGGAGCGGTGAGTACCCAACGGGTATCGCGCACACCACGGAAGGGGTGTCGCTGGGCACCCCCGCCTACATGGCGCCGGAGCAGGTGGCCGCCGATCCGCAGGCATCGTTCCCCATTGATCTGTACGCCGTGGGGGTGCTGGCGTACGAGATGCTCACCGGGGCGCCGCCGTTCACGGGGCGCCCGCCGCAGCAGATTATGGCGGCGCACATCGCCGAGAAGCCGGTACCGGTGCAACAGCAGCGCGCCGATATCCCGCCGGCTCTCGCCGGCCTCATCATGCATTGCCTGGCGAAGGATCCGGCCCAACGCCCGGTGAATGCGGCGGCGCTGGTGGAAGCGCTCGAGGACCCGCAAATGATGAGCGGCAGCTTTACCCCCATCGCTGATGATGGCAGTGGAAGCGAAGCGTTGCGCGTGCTCACCGGTGGTCAGCCGCGGATGCCGGCGCGCACGGGGGCGGGAAAGGTGCGGGCGTGGATGGCTGTGGTGGGGGCCTGTCTGGTGGCCGCTATCGGGTGGTGGGCGGGGCTTCGTGAGGGAGAGGCCATTGTCAGCGGTGCCGCCGACAGCACCACGTTGGCGGGAGTCGCTGCTCCCGACACGATGCCCAGCGTGGCGGTGTTGCCGTTTGTCTATCTCAGTGCGGATACGTCGCAGGCCTTTGCCGCACAGGCCATCACCGAGGCCATCACCGATGCGCTCACCCGCGAGCGCGGGCTGCGTGTGCATTCGCGCGCGGCCTCAGAGGCACTGCAGCGGCGGCTGGCGGCGGGCGATACCGCGCGGGTTCCGGTGCGCACCCTGGTGGAAGGGGTGGTGGAAGTGCAGGGCGAGCGCGTGCGGCTCACGGTGCGATTGGTGGACGCGCGTGATGGCTTTACGCTGTTCGCCGACCGGCTGGAGGGAACCCGGGACAACTTGTTCGCCATGGAAGACGATGTGGCGACCGCGATGCGCGACCTGCTGCGCTCGCATTTTCAGCTCCCGGCGGCGGCCGACGGTGACAGTCGAACGAGCAGCGCGCAGGATTCCTCGGGGAATCGGTTCCAATAGTCCAACAGCACTGGACTGGACAGTCCGAAAATGAGGGTGTTCCCCTCTCGGAATTTCGGTCCAGACTCATGTGGAACGCCTTGCCAATTGCGGTGGACAATGCATTAGGATGTAGAGATCGGACCTCCCCAGCCGAATCACCCGATGTTTGTCCGTGCGTCGAGCGACGCACGTCTTTCACCCACCGGAGCCCATTTGCCAACCCAGGATGACATAGGATTGAACGCGTCAGCAGCAGGCGCGTTCGTTACCCCGGACGCAGACGAACTTCTGACGGAATCGCGTGAACTGTTGCGCGAGGTGTTGCCCCCACTGGTACGCCGCGAACATGAGTGGGCCGGCGCTCTTGTGCATGTCCGGACACACATGGCCAGAGTCATGCAGGCGCTGCGGCTGCACGCCGGGGTGCCTTCGGCGTATGCTGGCGACGAAGACATCCGGGTATTGGTCCACGAGGTGTATCTGAGCGTGGCCGGCGTGGTGGGGCTGCTTGATGATGGCGCCCAGTCGGTGGGCCGGCATCCGTTGCACACGGGTCGCTATGTGCGCGTCACGGTGGCCAACGCCATGCAGACGCTGGCCACCATGTGGCTCCCTGCGGTACCGGTATTCCGCGTGTCGCCCCGCCTCATGATGTAACGTGGGGAATGACCACCCCGCGGTCTTACGGCGTGGTCTTCTTGAGATGTTGCGCGTACCACCCCAGCAGGCGGGTATGGAAATCCGTCCAGTCATCCATCGATGACAACGGCACACCATGCCCGCCATTTGTATAGGTCACCCACGTGACCTCTTTCCCCAGCCGTCGCAGCGCGTAATACATCTCGCGGGTGTTGATGGCCGGGACGTTGTGATCCTGCTCGCCGGTCATGAGCAGCAGCGGTGTGGTAATGCGATCGGCAAACATCACGGCCGAATGCGCGATGTACTTCTGGGGCTGCTGCCAGAGCGTGGCGCCCAGACGATCCTGGCTCTTTTCGGCGGCGTGCGTATTCCGTACCCCCAGGCGCGGTGAGTCGGTATAGAAACTCACCATATCCACCTTGCCGCTGATGTTGATGGCGGCCTTGAAGCGTGCGGTTTGCGTGATGAGCAGATTGGTGGCGTAGCCACCGTAACTCGTGCCGTGCACTCCCAATCGGGTGCTGTCGGCAATGCCCAGCTCAATCACCTTGTTGGCGGCGGCCGTCACGCTTTTCACCCACGCTTCGCCCGGAAACCCCACGTCAAAACGCACGCTGGGCTTGACCACCACATAGCCGTTGGCGTTGAGCAGATTGGCGGTGGCGTCCCAGCTGTCATTGAAAAAGTCTTCGTAGATCAACATGACCGTGGGGTAGCGCTGCCCTTTCACGTAATTGGCCGGGTAATGCACGACGCCAAACTCACGTGCGCCATCCGCGTCGAGCCATTGCAGCAGTTCCGTTTGCCCCAGGGAGGTCTGCGCGAGCGAAGGATTGGCGTTCGTGAGCGGTTGCCAGCTGGTCAAGGCGCCCCGCAGCGCAAACAAGTCGGCGGGACGATTCCCGGCGCCGGCGCTCACCACCAGCGTACTGCCATCGGCAGACACCGTGCTGGCGCCAATGATGCGGGAATCGGTGGGCACCGTATCCAGCCGCCGCGCGGCAATGTCGTAGCGCAGCATGGCGCGCTCCCACGCCGTACGCGACTCCATGGTCATGAGCAGCTGCTGATCGTTCTGCATGGCCCCGACATATCGCACCCGCGGTGTGGTCAGCACCGAGTCGCTGCTGGCTACGATCATGGTACGCTCACGCGACGCGGTGTTGAGCAGCCACACGCCATCACGATTGGTCGCCACCAGCGCGGACGTGCCAACCCACGCGACGGGCGTGAATCGTTCGCGCGCCCGCCGTGTACGTGCGGTGCTGGAGGTATCGCTGCGCGGTGTGGTGTCCCCCGCAAGGCGGGTCCGGGACGTATCCCCAAGGATGCCCACGAACAACTGATCGTCGCGCGTAAACGCGTAGCGCCGGCCGTCCCGGTCCCACACCGGGCGAATGGTGCGCAGGGAGGGGAAGAGTTGCGTGGGGGCGCCACCAGCGGTCGGGCGCACCCACAATTGCTGCTCGGTCCCACCAATCACGTCGTAGTCGGTCTTTTTGGTGATGTCCTCCGAATACACCACCAACTGCCCGTCGCGCGTGAGCTGCCACTGCTGGCGCATCCCTTCCGGCAGAACTTCAGTCAATGCACCACTTCGGCGATCGATTTGCACGACCGATTCCACCGCGCCCAGCCGCTGCAGCCCATTCCAGGCGAGAAATGGTTCCGTACTCGACTGTACAATGCGCGGCCCCGTCGTGAGTCGGGCAAACTCGGCCGTCGCCTTTGTACGCCACGCCTCGCTGCGCACGGCCAGCACGAGGCTGGTGCCGTCAGAATTCCACCGCATATCCGAACCGGCAAAAGCGTAGCGCCCCCCTGGGATGGTCAGCGAGCGCGTCCGCCGCGTGGCGCGGTCCCACAGCAGTACGTCAAAGCGGTCGTCCTGCCGTTGTACCAACACCGCCAACACGCCCGCGTCCGGGCTCCACGCCGTCCCGCCTATGACACGGGGCTCGGTGAAGAGCGGGATCCGCTCACCGCTCCGCGTATCAATCACCCACGCCTCCCGTCGCTGTGGTGCGGCGTAGGTGGGATCGCCAAAGTTGCGGTTGTAATCAATCCCCATGCTGCTGCGTGGGCGCGCCATGAGCGCCACGGCAAACCGGCCGTCATCGCTCAGCGCACTCAGCGTCGTGGTGCGGATATCCAGCAGATCATCCAGCCCCAACGTGCGGGGAGCGCCCGATTGTCCAGTACTCGCGGCTGTCGCCGCAGGTTGCGCGCGAAGTGCACCGGTCACAGGGAAGATGAGGGTGACGGCAACAAGCAGCGCGTGGCGGGTAGAACGCGAAGGACGTGGCACGGGAGAGCACCCCGGATGAAGACGTGAGCGTACGGAATCCGGACAAATTGGTGCCCCAACAGGGCTGAGCGTAAGGAAACGCCACCTCCCCAGTACGCCGCCTGTCGGGTGAATCCTCACGGACAAGGGGGTTTTCACCCGCTGATGCCCAAGGCACCGTCACGGCAGACTACGAGGTACATGCCGTCGCTCATTCGTTTCTCCGTTGCTCAGCTGTGCGGAACGCTCTGTCTTGCGTTGCCCGCATCCGTGTTGGCCCAGCCGGCCGCTCCGCGCGATTCCGCGCATGGGGCCCGCCTGCCGTTCGGCACCGGCGAGGTGCTCGACTACAAGGTGAACGTGTCCTTCGGCGGCAACATTGGCCACGGGCAGATGCGAGTGGAGGGCCCCGTGGCCGAGCGTGGTGTCACCACATGGCGCCTGGTCTCGGAAATGAAGGCCAAGCGGGCCTTCGTGAAAGCCACCGACAAGACGACCTCGTGGATTGACCCGCTCCGCTTTGCCACCACCCGTTTTGAAAAGGTGGAGCGGCATCCGCTCTCCAACTCCAGCGAAACCGTGGAGATGGATCTCGTCGCCGGGACGTGGCGTGAGGCCAAGGGGGAGCCCCAGGCGCTCGCCTCTCAGTTCCCGCTGGATGAGCTCTCCTTCCTGTACTTCCTGCGCACGCTGCCGCTGGACAAGGAAGGGTCGCACCACTTCAACCGCCACTTCGATGACACGCGCAACCCAACCATGGTCACGGTGGGCGCGGAGGAAGCGGTGGACACACCGCTCGGTACGTTTCCGACCCGCGTGGTCATCATGCACGTGCGCGACCCGAAGCACTACAAAGGGGTTGGGCTCATCAAGATCAACATTGATCTGTCGGCATGCCGGCTCCCGGTACGCATCGTGAGTCGCATGCCCATTGTGGGCACCACCACCCTCACGCTGGTGGGACGAACGGACTCGCCAAATCACTGCGAGTCGTAACGCCCCTGCCTCGCACCATGGGCCGGTAGTCGGATAACCCCCTACAGGTGCGAGATGAGACCCTCACCAAAGATACGGACAGCCCCGACCGCGCGCCTGCGGTCCCGAAGCGAATCTCATCCACACAGGTGATACGCTAGTCGGACCAAACACTTCTGCTGCACTGAGGACAACACGATGCGCTCCCTGATTTCGCATCTCTCCATATCCGCCGCCGCGCTGCTGCTCATCGCCGCCACCCCGAGCAGCATTCCCGGTGCACTGACGCTGGGCGAAGGGAGCCGCCTCTGGTTTGACGGAACATCCACTCTCCGCAGCTGGAGCTGCAGCGCCGACAAGATCGACGCCACGCTCAACTCGCCGGTGGATGACGTCATCGACCACACCCTTGATGGCAAGAAAGTGGCAGGCACCGTGCAGGTGGATTTCCCCGTGAGCAAGCTCGAGTGCAAGAACGGCACGATGAACGAGCACATGGGCAAGGCGCTCAAGACCAAGGAATTCACGAACATCCGCTTCACGATGACGAGCTACGATGTGGCCAAGGGCAGTGCCGTAACCGGCACGCTTCAGGGCACGCTGCAGCTGGCCGGCAAGACGATGCCGATTTCGGTGCCGGTCACCTTTGGCACGGCGGCCGACGGCGCGATGCGCGTCACCGGCAAGGTGCCCGTGAAAATGACCGACTGGGAAGTCAAGCCGCCCACGCTCATGCTCGGCTCCATCAAGGTCGGGCCCGTGGTCACCGTGAACTTCGATCTCCAGCTGCAAAAGGGCACCACCGTTACGCAGTAAGTATGACGTCAGTACGCAGTACCAACACTCCCCTCTCATTCAATTCCGAGACACGATTTTATGACTCGCACTCGTCTCCTGGTTGCCGCCACCGGTCTGCTGGCCGCCCTCAATCCCCTTGGCGCGCAGTCTACCACGGATAGCGCTGGCGTTTCGCAGCGCACGCTCGATATCCAGTATCTCCGCCCGCAGGATCAGCGCGGCATCAACATGTTCGAAACGCCGAAGGTGGCGGGTGCCGCCTACAATGGCTTCAAGGTGCAGTGGGGCGCGGCCTTCGCGCAGCAGTTCCAGGGGCTGACCCACAAGAACACGGCCGACTCGGTGTTCCAGGGCGCCACGGCAGCCGTTCCGGGCAATGCTGGCGCCGCTGCTGTCGCCAATCGCAATCGCTTGCAGCGCATCGGCAACGGCTTCAACAACGCCGTTGCCAACGCCTACATGCACGCGCAGCTCGCCAAGGGTATCCGTATTCAGCTCACCAGCTATCTCTCGGCGCGCCACCATAACGAAACGTGGGTGAAGGACGGCTTCATTCAGATTGACGACACGCCCATCGATCTGCCGATCCTCAACTCCATCATGAAGTACACGACCATCAAGATCGGCCACTTCGAAGTGAATTACGGTGATTTCCACTTCAAGCGCTCGGACAACGGTCAGGTGCTGTACAACCCGCTCGTCGGCAACGCCATCATGGATGCCTTCACGACCGAAGTGGGTGCCGAAGCGATCTTCCAGAAGAGTGGCTTCCTCGCCGTGGCCGCACTGACTAACGGTGAAGTGCGCGGACAGATTCTCCGTGCCTCCGATCGCTCGCCCGCCTTCATGGGCAAGCTGGGCTTCGACAAGCAGTTGAACGCCGATGTGCGCACACGGCTGACGGCGTCGTATCGCAACCAGGGATCGGCCGCCAACAACACGCTCTACAGCGGTGACCGCGCCGGCTCGCGCTACTACTACGTGCTCGAAAACTACGTCTCCACGGAAGCGGCCAACTTCACCTCGGGCAACATCAACCCGGCCTTCACCGACAAGGGCAACAGCGTCATGGTGAACCCGTTCCTCAAGGTGAAGGGCGCCGAGTTCTTCGGCATGTACGAAGTGGCCAAGGGTCGTGCGGCGCCGAATACGAACCCGACGCGTGAAGTGAAGCAGTACATGGCGGAAGGCACGTATCGCTTCCTCAAGGGCGACAAGCTCTTCCTGGCGGCCCGTTGGAATCAGGTAACCGGCGACCTGGGTGGCCTGAACAACAACATCACCGTGACCCGGGCGAACGCGGGTGGTGGCTGGTTCATTCTGCCCACGCTGCTGCTCAAGGGCGAACTGGTGACCCAGAAGTACGAAGGCTTTGCCCGCACGGACATCCGGAACGGTGGCCAGTTCCGTGGCTTCATGCTCGAAGCGGCCACCAGCTTCTAAGGCGGGACGTCACACCACGAAGCGTCAGCGCCACGATCAGCGGGCCTCCGTTCCCTCGGGAACGGGGGCCCCTGCCCGTTTCGCCCTTCCATTGCCGATGCGCGCCCGAAGGGTAGCTTCGCGTCATGGCTCTCTTCCTCGCTCTCCGACGCGGCGTGGTTTGGTCCGCCGCCTTCGTCTTCAGCGCGTCCTGCACCAGCCTGCTGGACGCTCAGCCAGCTTCGGCGGCCGGTCGATCGTCGCGTCCCCAGCCCGCGCTTCGGCACGGATTTGCTCCCGAACGGCTGGCGCGCATTGACACCATGCTCAACGAAGCGGTGCGACGTGAGGAGGTGGGAGGGCTCGTGGCCTATGTGCTGCGTGACGATCAGGTGGTGTACGAACGCGCCGTCGGGTGGAGCAATCGGGAGCAGCGCATTCCCATGGCCCCCAATGCCCTGTTTCGCATTGCTTCGCAAACCAAGGCGCTCACCAGTGCAGCGGTGCTGATGCTCATGGAAGAGGGAAGATTGTCGCTGGGCACACCCGCCAGCCGGTTCATGCCGACCTTTGCGCGCACCACGGTCGCGGAACGGACGGATACCGGCGTGACCATCGTGCCGGCGCGGCGCCCCATCACCATCAAGGATCTGCTCACCCATACCGCCGGCATTTCGTACGGCGTGGATGCGACGGTGGCCGAGAAGTATCGGGCCAAGGGGCTAGGGCCGGCAGCAGGCTATGGCTGGTATACCGCCGACAAGAGCGTGCCCATTTGCACCACCATGGATACGCTCGGGACATTGCCGTTTGTGGCCCAACCCGGCCAGCGTTTCGTGTACGGCTACAACACCGATGTGCTGGGGTGCATTGTGGAGCGGGCGTCGGGGAAGCCACTCGATGTGTTTTTGCGCGAACGGCTCACGCAACCGCTGGGCATGATGGATACCCACTTCTTCGTGCCGGAAGCCAAGCGCGCGCGCCTGGTCACGGTGTACAGCAGTAGCGCGCAAGGCACCACGCGGGCCGAAGACGGTGCGAAGGGTCAGGGGCACTATGTAGACGGACCACGCATGAGCTTTGCCGGTGGTGCCGGGCTGGTCTCCACGGCGCAGGACTATGCGCGCTTTTTGCAAATGATCGCGCACCGAGGCAGCTGGCGTGGCACGCACTATCTCGCGCCGCACACCGTGGGGCTCATGACCTCACACCAGATTGGAGCGCTCTACGGGCCCGGCCTCGGGTTTGGGCTGGGCTTTGAGACGGTGGAAGCATATGGCGCCTCCAACCTGGCCTCCCGGGGAACGTTCGGCTGGGGCGGCGCCTACGGATCCAATTACAAGGTTGATCCCGCTGAGGGATTGGTCATTGTCGTGATGATGAACCAGCTCCCCAACACCAGTGACGTGGTGGCACGCTTCCAAACCATGCTGTATGCGGCATTGATGGAGAGCCGGGCGCGGTAGTTGGCCGTTGGTCTTCACCACCCTTTCCAGAGAATCCCTATGCCTCGCGCAGTGCCTCGGCTCGTTTCACATCTGACGCTCTTGGTGGCGCTGATCATCGCGCTGCCACGTGCGGCCCACGCCACCTGGTCGGTGATCGCCGTGGACAAAGCCACCGGACGGGTGGTCATCGCGTCAGCCACGTGCGTGAACAACACCGACAGCTTTCTGATGGGCGTGCAAGCCGTCATCGTCCCCGGCAAAGGCGTCGCCGCCTGTCAGGCCGGTGTCGATCGCACCAAGGCCAATCAGATGCTGGTGTATCGCGAGTTGCAGAAGGGCACCGACCCGGCGCGCATCATCGAGATGCTCTCGGAAGACCCGGCCTTCCAGTCACGGCAGTTTGGCATTGTGGACCTGCAGGGCCGCCACGCGGGGCACTCCGGACTCGCCAACGGCTATGTCACGCAGGACATGCAAGGGCAGGTGCCGGGCACGGAGATCTACTACTCCATTCAAGGCAATATTCTTCGGCCGGGTGACGTGGTCCCCAACGCCGTGCGAGCGTTTGTACAGACCCAGGGCTCGCTCACCGATCGGGTCATGGCGGCCCTCGAAACCGCGGACCGCTTTGGAGGGGACAGTCGATGTGACTGCCCACCGTTGCCGGCTGGCGGGAGTGCGGCGCTGATCGCCTGTGAAGGGCGGACATCGTACATCGCCTACATCCTCATGGCCAATGCCACCGACACCAGCGGCGATTCTCACAACAATGGCACGTACGCCATGTATCTCACGGTGACGCAGCCCGATCAGGGTGGCCCCAACGCCATCAAGCCCGGGGAGAATCTCAATCCGGTCAAAACCCTGCGCCTGCGCTACGATACGTGGCGCAAGACGCAGCCGAGGAGCTTCAAATGACCCGCCGTGCCACACGATGGATTGCTCTCGCAGGAGGGCTGGCCGTTGCCCTGAGCACCGCACCGGGGCTGCTGTCGGCGCAGCCCCGCGCTCCCATGCGGGTGCTGTCGCTCACATCAAGTGCGTTTGACGATGGGGCGCTGATCCCCGCGCGCCATGCGCAAACCGGGCGCGATGTGTCGCCGCCACTGGCGTGGCGTGGCGCGCCCGATTCCACGCGGAGCTTTGTGCTGGTGGTACACGATGCGGACGCCGCTGCCGGCGATGGCACCGACGATCTGCTGCATTGGCTGGTTTGGAATATTCCCGGCACCGCGAACTCGCTGCCGGAAGGGATGGCGGCCGGCGCACAGCTCCCCAACGGCGTGCGCCAGATCAGTGCGAGTGGCCCCTACTATCGCGGACCGGCGGCGCCGGCCTCGGGTCCGGCTCATCACTATGTCTTTGAGCTTTACGCACTGGATATCGCCGTCAGTCAGGCACCGGCGGCCCTGCCGCCAGCGCTCACTCGCGCGACCATCATGCGGGCCATCAGCGGGCATGTGCTCGCGAAAGGTGTGCTGGTGGGGCGGTACCAGCGACCGGCACCATAGCGGGACTAGTTGTTACCAGCTTGACACACGGGGAAGGTGAGGTGGTGACGAAGGCAGGAGAGAATCGACCATGCGCATTCTCTTCTGCACCGACACCTATCCACCACAGCTCAATGGCGTGAGCGTCGTGACGGCCGCGATGGTGGCGGGGCTGCACCGTCGGGGATGGGAGTGTGCGGTGATTGCGCCTACGTACCCACCGGGAACGCGGGACGTGCTGCCTGTTCCGGTGGCGGTCGCACAGCATGCCGTCCCGGCGTTCTCGTGGCCTCCGTATCCTGACGTTCGGCTTGCCCTGAATGCGCGCGGTCGGGTACGCGACATCATTCGGGACTTTGCGCCCACGGTGGTGCACTGCGCATCCGAGCTCGCGATCGGGCGCGCCGGATTGCTTGAGGCGCGGGCCCACGGCATTCCCGTCTGCACCACCTACCACACGGATTTTTCGCGCTACTGTGACGCGTACGGTGTGCCCTGGCTGCGACCGGCGGTGACCCGTTGGATTGCCCGGTTTCACCGGCGGGCAGATCTCACCCTGACGCCGTCCCGCGCGGCACGCCAGTCACTGCACGATCTCAACGTTCGTCATGTCCGCGTCTGGAGCGGCGGCATCGACGCCGATCAATTTCATCCCCGACACTTCTCCCTCCTCACGCGCCATCGCCTGGCCATGGGCCAGGCGTTCACGTTCCTGTACGTCGGGCGACTGGCGCCGGAGAAGAGCGTGGAGGTGGTGCTGAGCGCGTTCGCGCGGCTCGCTGCCCAGTGCCCGGCGGGCAGCGTCCGGCTGCTGGTGGCCGGGACCGGCCCCAGCGAGGCGGCGCTGCGCAATCAGGCCCCGCCAGGCGTGACATTTTTGGGAGCGGTGAACCGCGCGACGGAACTCCCGGCGCTGTACGCGAGCGCCGACGCGTTCGTGTATGCCTCAACCACCGAAACGTTGGGGCTGGTCGTTCTGGAGGCGATGGCGTCCGGGCTGCCGGTCGTGGCCACCCCGGCGTTGGGGGTGGGTGACTTCCTCGAAGATGGACGCAACGGGCTCGCGTTTCCCGCCTATAACGTAGACGCCTGTGCGCAGGCCATGCGGCAGTTGTGCACTGGGGAGTCGCTGCATGAGCGACTGCGATCGGGGGCCCGCCAGACGGCGGAGCGCTTCGCCGATGGTGCCGAAATGGATCGGCTTGATGGGGTACTGCAGGATCTCGCCCACACGCCCCTGCCCGAAGCGCCAGCCCATCGCCTCTTCAACGCGGCGCGTGCACTGCCAGATAGTCGCTGAACAGGGCATCCCAGATCGCGCCCCACGAACGCGCGAGCGCCACTTCCCGCGCTCGGAGCCCACGACGAACCACGTCGGGGCGATCTTGCACTGTTTCGTGCAGCACCTGGGCAAACGCATCCGCTTCACCAGGCGTGGCCAACCACCCGGTGTCGGGCGGTACCACTTCGCGTGAGGGGCCGACATTGGCGGCCAGCACCGGCACACCAGACGCCATGGCCTCCAGCATCACGTTGCCAAAGGTGTCGGTGGTACTCGGAAAAATGAGCACGTCACTGCTGGCGTAGGCCTCGCTCAAGGCGGGGCCTTCCAGTTTCCCCGTGAAGGTACTCCCTCGAGGGGCTGCGTTCCTAGCGGTGTGCTCGTAAGGGCCATCACCCACAAACAGGCAGCGAATTTTCCCCGGGTGCGCGTCGGCGACCTGATGCAGGGCGGAGATGGCCACGTCGATCCCCTTTTCGGCGGCGAGCCGGCCGACATAACTCACCACCAAAGTGCCGGCATCGGCTCCCAGCCGCTCGCGAAAGGCCTCACTGCGATACGACGGCGAAAAACGCTCGCTGTCTACGCCACGGGACCACACAGAACACCCGGTAAAGCCTTGTGCCGTCACTTCGTTCACAATGGACTGTGTCGGGCAATACGTACGCTGTCCGCCGTTGTGGAACCAGCGCAGGTAGGCCCACCCTGGCGTTGCCAGCAGCCCAAGGCCGTAGTGTCCGGCGTACGCCGTAAAGCTGGTGTGGTAGGAGGAGACGAAGGGCACCCCCAACTGCAGCGCCGCCCGCCGCCCGGCCAGCCCAACTCCAAACTCCGTGGCCGCATGTACCAGCGTCGGGTTGAAATCACGCAGCGCCGCGATCACCGCCGTCGAGGACGGCCAGGCGAGTTGCAACTCGGGATACGCCCAGAACGCCCGGCTCGGGAAGCGCACGGTGTCCGGGTGCGGCTGCGCGTGGGCATCGGTAGTGGTAAACACTCGTACCTGCCCACCACGGGCGCGTACCGCCTCGCACAACCGCGCAAGCGTGCGCGCCACGCCGTTGACCTGCGGATGAAAGGTATCGGTGAACAGGGCGAGTCGCAGCCCCGTCAGATCACTCACGGATGTCGACACGGCGCGTCAGGACTCCCGACCGTCAACAACACGTTGATAGACCGCGAAGAGTTGATTCAACACCGTGGGCCAGCCGTGTTCGGCCGTCGCGAAGCCCTCGGCGCGCTCGCCCAGTTGGGTGAGATCCGCATCAAAGATGCGCACCCCCTGTGCTGCCACGGCACTCGCATTCCCCGCTTCGTACGTGAGACCACCACCACTGCGCAGGACGTGCTCCGCCACGGCGCCACGGTGTGCACTGAGCACCGGCGTGCCACAGGCCATGGCCTCGACGGCCGAGAGCCCGAAGGTTTCCGCCGGCCCGGGCGCGACATACACATCAAGAGCGGCCAGCAGGTCGGCGAGGGCGTCGCGTTCCTGCAGGTACGGGACAAAGAGCACGCGCGGGCCGTAGGGATGCGCGCGGAGTCTGGCCTCTTCCGGGCCCGCGCCTACCAGGACCAGACGGGCACCAGTGGTGCGCTCGACGTGTGCCCATCCATCGAGTACCACGTGGAGTTCCTTTTCGCGCGCAAAGCGCCCCACGTAGCCCGCCAGAGGCCCTTCGGGCAAGCCGTGCGCGTGGCGGGTTGCTTCGCGGTCTTGTCGTCGTGCCGACGTGAAGGTGGTCAGATCGACCCCGAGCGGTACATGCTCCACCCGCTCGATCCCCTCCCGACGCAATTCATCTGCACCGCCGCGTGTGGCAACAATCGTGGCACTGAACAGGCGATCGAGCTGACGCAGGTACGCCCAGGTTGCCTTGGTCAGGCGCCGTTGTGTGGTGGCACTGCCACCCACGACGCGCGAGAGCACCCCGGCGACATCGGTGTGATGAAAGCTGACCATGGGAATCCCCTGTCGTTTCGCTTCCGGCGACAGGAGCCAGGGGACCATGAACGGGCTGCCGACCTCGATGATGTGGGGACGTTCGTGGCGCACGATACGCGCCAGCGAGCGCCACGAGAGCATGACGCGATACGGCTTGTGACGCGGGATTGCCGGACCACGCAAGCGGAACAGGCGCACGCCGCTCTCGTCGCTGATGGCGTCCTGATCACCGGGCACGACAATGGACTGTCGGAGGTGCGGACGCGCGGCAACGAAGCGTGACTTTTCCCGGAGATAGGTCCGTATCCCGCCCGATGTTTCCCCAAACCATTCCGTGGCATCCAGAACCCCCAGCGACGCCTGTGGCCGCAGGGGTGGAGCAGACGACGTATCGATCAACGCAGGAGTGGGTACGCCGTAAGCAGGGCAATAGCCTGGCCAACCAGCACGTCACCCGGGTAATGCACCCCGAGCATCACGCGCGAAAAACCGACCAGCAGCGCGAGAATGAGCAGCGGTACGGCAAGGGCCGGAAAGGCGGCGGCAAAGCCGACCGCGACGGCCATGGCGGCACAGGCATGACCGCTGGGAAACGAGAACCGATCAGGGACATCCACGAGTGACGCCACCGACCCATGCAACCGTGGGCGCGGACGTCCAACCGTGCGTTTGATGCACTGGACGGCCAGGTGCGACCATCCCAGCAGGAGCAGGGTGCGCCAGCAGACTTGCCACATGACCATCGGATGGATGAGGGCCAGCAGCGTCAGTCCAATGCTGGCGACGGCGCCCCCCAAATGGGTGATGGCCGACCAGAAATGGCGTTGCAGGGCGGCACACGATGGCGTAAGCGCCAGTCGGGCGAAGACGGCACGATCCCGTGCGTCGAGTCGCTGAATCCATGGGGTCATGGCCTAACATGATGAGATCGTTCGGCGACGATCTCATGGGCATCGTGCAACGCACGAGTAACGCCCCGGCCCCGGAATGATCACGAAGCCGGGGCGTTTGGTGTGCCCGGAAGGTCGATGGCGCGCGTTACGTCAGCAGCTGACGCACCGGTGGTTGTTTTTCGCGCCCATCCCTTCGAGCAGCTTGATGGTGTCGAGGTAGGGGGAGGTGCGCTGAATGGGGCCGTTGGCCATGTCCACCGTGGTCTGGCCCGTGCGGGCCACGAGCGTGGGAGTGGCGCCCTTGGACACGAGGTACTTGATCATCTCGTTGTCACCGCGCGCGGCGGCATGATGCAACGGCGTGTAGCCGGCAAAGTCACGAGCATTCACATCGGCGCCCAGCTCTTCCACCAGCATCTTTACCGTGGGGAGCCAGCCGTCGTTCACGTGACGGTGATCGTTGCCCGCGAACCCGGTGCCGTAGCCCACCCCGGCCGCCGCGTGAATGGCCAGGATACCAAGCCCCCCTGGTGGCACAGGCGGCAGGCCGGAGGGATCAGCCGCAGGGGCTGCCGCACCCGGACGCCGCGCCCGTGGCGCCGGCTTGATGGTGCCAATGGCGGGGTCGGCGCCGGCCTTGAGCAGAAGGCGCATGGCGGTGGTGTCCGTGGCGTACGCCGCGCGCAGGAAGGGCGTGGCGCCGTTGAAGTCCACCCCGAGATTGTCGCGGTTGTACGTGGTATACCAGAGGGAGCGTGAGAGGCGCGCGTTGGGGTTGGCCTTGGCCGTCAGCAGCGCCTGCATGACCTCGATGTACGTGGCCTGCTGCTGCAGCTGAAACGCTGGCTGCGGGGTGCGGGTACTGGGGGCCCATTCCTTGTTCAGCACGGCAAAGAGGGGCGCCGCACCGGCATCACTGGCCAGGTTCGGATTCGCTCCGCGCGCAATGAGTACCATGGCCAGATCGTAGTGGCCATTGATGGTGGCCATGAGCAAGGGGCTGGTATGGTCGCCGGCGCTCACCTGATTGATGTCCGCCCCGCCGTCGAGCAGCGCGACGGTGGTTTCCACTTCCCCTTCGCGTACGGCCAGCAACAGGGCCGTGAGGCCGCCCTGGACGCCCAGCAGCTCGTTGTAGGCCGGATTGTCGTCGTCCAGCCCCCGACCGCCCTGCGCGGCCAATCGGGCCTCCTCGGCGGCGGTGGCCGCCCGCACGCCGGCAATCGCCTGCGCCGACGCAGCAGCCTGCTCCACTTCACGCGATGCCTTTACGGCGGCCTGCACCTGCGCGGGGCTGGGCATCCAGTTGGGATTGTTGGCCTGCCCCTGCTGTTCGCGCAGCTGTTGCAAGAGCGCGTCGCGACGGTTCTTGGCCTGCCGGTCCTGCGCGGCGCTGGCCATGATGTCCATGGTGCGCGCCGCCAGGGTGTGATTGGCTCCCGCCTTCAACAGCAGTTGTACGGCCGCGGTGCGCCCTTTGCCGGCCGCGATCATGAGCGGGGACTGGTTCCAACCCGGCTCAATGGCATTCACATCGGCGCCAGCCTTGAGCAGGGCAACAATGGCCTCGGGCACGCCGGATAACGCGGCCAGATGGAGTGGGGTCACCCCTTCGGCGGTGGTGGCACGGGCATTGGCGCGCGCCGAGAGCAGCTGGCGTACCACGGCGGCGCTTCCCGCCTCGCTGGCCACGTGGAGCGGCTGGTATGCCCCCACGCGCGTCGTCGTTGACAGGCTGGCCTTGGACCGCAGCAGGAGCGCCGTCATGGCGGAGTCCCCGCGCTGGGCTGCCCAGTGCAAGGCCGTCATGCCATCGCCTTGGGCGACATTCACGTCCGCCCCCTTGGCCACCAGCGTACGCAGCGTGGCCAGATCGCCCTGCATGGCCGCGTCTGCAACTGGTGCAGTGCCGGGCCCAATGGGGAGCCGTGGCACCCACCCTGGCAGCAGCGCCATGGGGAACACCATGGCGGCGCCCCCAACCAGCTGGCGCGCCATGCGCGGCAGCACGCGCGAAACTCGAGTCAGCATGTGTGGATCTCCAAGGTCAGCACGCGTTCAGAAGGTGAACTCGCCATTGCTGTCACCAAAGGTGTTCAGGTCGTCCATGCCGATCTTGTGCAACAGGCTGAGCATCGCGTTGGCCATGGGGGTCCCGTCGGGGGCGCGCAGATGCTGATTGCCGGCGTCCTTGCCATGGCCACCGCCCAGCACGATGAGCGGACAGCGCCGGTGATTGTGCGTGTTGCTGTCCGACATGGGCGACCCGTAGATGATGGTCGTCCTGTCGAGCAGCGGCGTATCCCCGTCCATCGTGGTCTTGAGCTTGTCCAGCAGATACGGCAGCAGGCTCACGTGATACTTGTTGATTTCGGCGAACTCCTTCACCCGTGCCGGATTGTTGCCGTGGTGCGAGGCGGGGTGGAAGCCGGTCATGACCCCGCTGTCCGGGTAGACGCGTGCCGAGGCGTCGCGCCCCATCTTGAACGAGAACACGCGCGTCATGTCACTCTGCAGGGCGAGCACCTGCAGGTCGAACATGATCTTCACGTGGTCGCCGAAGTTGTCGGGCACGCCGGCCGGCGCGCCGGCCAGTTCGCGCTCTTCCCCTGACGTGTTGCGCGCCTCCACCTGCTGAATGCGCCGCTCGATTTCACGGATGTGATCGAGATACTGCTCCATGCGACGCCGGTCGCCGGCGCCCAATTCGCGGTTGAGCTGCGCTACACGACCCGTGATCCAGTCGAGAATGCTGCCGGTGCTCTTGTTGCGCGCGGCGCGTTCCTCCGGGGTGCCGCCGGCCCCGAACAGCTGCTCAAACGCCACCCGCGGGTCGCGAATCATGGGCAGTGGATCGGTGGGCGAGCTCCAGCTGATCGAGTCGGTGTACATGCACGAATAGCCGTACGCGCACCCACCCGCGCGGTCCAGCGGTTCAATGCACAGCTGCATGCTGGGAATGGGCGTGGCCTGTCCGAAGCGCTTGGCGTACAGCTGGTCCAACGACGTGCCGGCGAAGATGTCGGAGCCTTCCGTCTGTGTCGGATGCGATTGCGTCAGAAACACCGCGCTCGAGCGGAAATGGTCGCCGCCGATTTCTTCCGGCTTGTACGCCTCCGCCATTCGCACGTCGGTGTTGCTGATGATCGTGAGATACTGCCGCCACGACTCCAAGGGCGACAGCGACGTTTTGGAGAGATCGAAGGCGCGTCCGGTCGTGGGCGGCGCCCAGAGGTTCTCGGTCAGTCCGAACGGTGCACAGCCGGCGGCGCCGTGCACCATTTCGAGCGCGAGCAACCGGGTGGGATTGGCCGCGTGCCCGAGGCGACCCAGCACGTTGGCGGGTGTCATGGCGTCGAGGTACGGCAGCGCCACCATGGTGCCCATCCCCTTGAGAAACGTGCGGCGCGGCATGGGCTGCCGGATGATATTGGCCATGACTGTGCTCAGTGAAAACGCGAGGACGCGCCCGACGGGCCGCTCTCGACAGTGGTGGACGATTCGAGCTTCTGCATACGGAACGCGGGGCTGCGGACCACCCCCATGATGTACGCTGACATCCGGTGCTGCTGGCCACCGGCGTCGCGGACAATGCGGCGCACGCTGGGCATATCGTGGGCTTCGATGCGACGGCCCACGGCATAAGCCATCAGATTGCGCGTGAACGTGCGCAACAGCGCATCCTGGCGGCGCAGCAATGCCGCTTGCAGTTCGCCGGCGTTGTTGGCGGTCGTGCCATCCCACAGGTCGCCGCGCGAGTCGATGGGCATGCCGTTGTCGCGCCGCCGCAGTTTCCCCGTGACATCGTACTGTTCGAGCGCGAGGCCAATGGGGTCCATCATCTTGTGGCAGCTGCTACACGCGGGATTCTTGCGGTGCTGCTCCATGCGCTCCCGCACCGTCAGCGGACGCGCCCCATCGCTGCCCGGAGTGGCTTCCAGATCGGGCACGCCGGGCGGCGGCGGTGGCGGCGGGCTGTTGAGCAGCACTTCCATGACCCACTTGCCGCGCTCCACCGCCGAGGTGCGTGTGGCATGCGACGTGAGCGTGAGGACACTCGCGTGCGACAGCAAGCCACGTCGCGTGGCGTCGGGATACTTCACCCGGCGGAACGCCGGCCCCACCACGTTCTTCATCCCGTAGTGTCGCGCCAGCTGTTCATTCACGAAGGTGTAATCGGCCCGGTACAGATCGAGCACCGGGCGGTCGCGCTTCACCAGATCGTCAAAGAACATCTCGGTTTCGCGACGCATGCCGTTCTTGAGCTGCTCATCGAAATCGGGATACTGGCGGATATCCGGGGTCACCACATCGAGATCCGGCAGGCGCAGCCACTGCGCGGCAAAGCGCGTGGACAATGCCTGCGCGCGCGGATCGGCGAGCATGCGTTTCACTTCGCGCTCAAGGCCACCGGGCTGCGACAGTGTGCCGCGCGACGCGGCCGAAATGAGCGCGGGGTCGGGCGGCGCCGACCAGAGGAAGAAGCTCAGTCGTGAGGCCAGATCGATGTCACGCAGCGCGTACGGCGTGTTGAGTGTGGCCGAGCTGGGCGCCCGCTCAAAGCGGAACACGAAATCAGGGCTGGCCAGCATCCCCTCGAGCGCGAGGCGAACGCCCTGCTCGAAGCTGCCACCGGTGGTGCGCCCCGCGTCGTACAGCGACATGAGCCCCTGCCGATCATCGTCCGTAAGCGGACGACGGTAGGCCTGGGTCCCCAGCCGGTTCACAATGGACAGCGCACAGGGGCGTTCGCTGGCCGCTGACGTTGGGCGGCAGGAAAAGAGCTGGCGCCGCACCGGCGAGTCGCTCACGCCCGTGGGTGCATAGGGACCGGTCACCGTGAGTTCCCGCAAGTGCGGCAACAGCGTGAAGCCGTAGGCTACCGCGTTCGACGTGCTGTTCAGCGAATACTTGAGCGGCGAAATGAGATCCTGCACCACGCCCTGGAAACGCGGCGGAATGAACGCCGCGGAAATCTTGTGCGGTCCGGCCGTGACTTTGACCGGCAGCGCACCCTGCGCCACGCCGTTGGGGTCGGACGCGTGCATGAAGCGGTCCACTTCAATCAGCGCAACGCGTTCGCCATCCACGGCGATCTCCAGCGCTTCTCCACGGGCCAGTCCACCGGCAAACGCGCCGGTCGTTTCGTGGAAGAAGTTCACCCCGAACCGGTATTCCCCGTCGGCGGGGAACGTATGCGTCACCACCATACCACCGCGCGTGCCGTAGGGCGCGCCCTCCACGTGCGTCGTCTGCGACGCCATCTTGGGCATCGTGTACGTGGTGGCGCCGGCGCTGGCTTTGGCGTTCCCAACGGCGAGCCAGCTGATGTCACCCGCAGCACGCAGGTACGCGCCCAGCAACGTCGGGGAGAGCGCCTGCACGTCCGCAATGTTGTCGAAGTTGTCGCTCTTGGTATCGGGCGGCAGATAATTGGCCGCGTCAACCTCGAGCCCGAGCAGCTGCTTGACCGCGGCCTGATATTCGGCGCGATTCAGTCGCTGAAAGGTACGGCGCCCCGGATCCGGGTTGAGGACGGCCATCGAATCCAGGCGCGTCTCCAGTTCCAGGACGAGTGCGTCGAGCGTGTCCCCCTTGGGGCGCGCCGAACCCACTGGCGGCATCATCCCCGCGCGCAACTTGGCAACCATGCCTTCGGCCACGTCCATCTGACCAAAGGGGGTGGCGACATCAAAGCGCGACAAGGTGAGGTTGCCACGCTTCATGGTGTCGTTGTGGCACTTGCCACAGTACTGCTTGACCACCCCGTTCAGCGCGGCGGGTGCCATGCGGGCCGGGACGGCGGCGCGCCGCGGCAACACGGGATGCGACACGGCAGGGAAGGGGCGGGATACAACGGCCGGGCGGGCGGGCGGTACTGCAGCGCGAGGCGAGGGACGAGCGTTGCCGGAGGAGGGAGACAGCAGGGCAACAGACAGCGTCACAGCCAGCGCGGAACTCGTCTTCATGCCGTACCCCTGGTACGAGGCGGGAAACTGCGACGAAACGCGCGACAACACTGTAAGCTGCGGATAGTCCCGTAGGGACGCAAGGAACGGGGGGAAACCGAACGTAACCGCGTCATGGGTTATGGGTTATCGGGTTACCGTGTAACAGCGGTAACAGCTGGAACCGCGGGTACCGATGCACGCGGTTATCCGGTCACCCGATAACCCATAACCCATAACGCCTTTGCAGAATCGCCCTTACAAACCGCCGTTTCCGCGGTACCTTCGCCCCTGTCCTTTCCTTCGAGACTATGACGCTCCCGTTCGCCGCCGCTCTGGTGGCCGTTCTCGTGTTCGCGCCGGCGTCCGCGCCCGCCCAAAAGCCAGCGGCTCCTCCGTCGGCCACTGTTCAAGCCGACTCCGCCGTCGAAGCGCATGCGCGCCTTCATCTGGCGCTCAATGGCCTGCGTGATCGAGAGCAGGTAGAACTCGCCGAGCCCAAAAACAAAAAGCCCGATCTGCAGGCGGACATTCGCCAGCGGTATCGGGCTTTGCGGGCAGACTCCCTCAAAGCACACGGCGCCACGGCCGCGCAGTTTGCGGCCATGACCCAGCGCATCAGTGGGGATGATGCGTTACGGACGGTGTTTGAAGCGGCCTTGGAGCGGCTCAGCAAGAAATAGCGGAGCCGCTCCAGGGGGCCGCGTCGTGGCGCCTATTTCCGCGCCTCCAAAATGGCAGTGGCCCGCTCTGCCAGATCGGCCCAGTGGGCCTTGTGTACCGCACCCGCCGCGGTGGTCGATAACGTCCGGGCGTCGCGCTGGAGTGCGCGCAACTGCGCCCGGGCCAGCGCCGGCAGGTCACTCTGCGGGACGTTCGGCGCCGTGACAAACGGCGTGAAGCGTGGCGCCTGACCGCCAAATCCGCCGGGGCCCTGACCGCCGACGGGTGCCGCGGGAGGTGCAATCAGCGCCTCAAGGCGCTGCACATACACCCGCTGCAGCGTCCGCCGGTGAGCGTCCGGCGCCGCGCCGTTGAACAGCGCGCCCCTCACATCGCCCATGAACTCCGCCAGCGGATACGCGGCGGCCGCATCATAGTGCTCGGCCTCGGCCAACCGGCCCAGGCGCGCCGGTGACAAAAGAGAGGTGAGCACTCCGGCCGACCGCGCGCCGACCACCGTGTTGGGGCCAATCCGCGTCGTGATGCTGGCCGGCATCAGCCACTCCGGCGCGCTGAAGATGTTGCTGCTGATGAACGCCAGCGCCGCCTTTTGGCGTGTCTTGGGTACCACGCGATACACGGCCCCCGTCTGCTCACCGACTTTGAGGTCCACTTCCACGCCACCCACCACCGTCGCCACGTGGTTCACGTTGCCGAACCACCGGCCCACCGTCTCCTCGTAGAGTTCGCGCAGCTCGCCGAAGTCTTCCCCTGGCTTGCTGGTCCACGCGGCGAGATTCGGCAGGACGCGCTTGTAGTTCGCGGTTGAATACGTGGTGGCTTTCACCGGATCGTCGCCCAGATCTTCGGTCTGGTTGCGCGGATCGCCCGCCGCCAGCTGCTGCGAAGCAAAACGGTACGGAAACGGGCCGCTCTGCTGTGTGAGCCACCGGTTGAGGGTGGGGCGTTCTGCCTCTGCCGTCGGCGACGCAATGACCCGATAGCCCCAGTTGATGGCGTAGTCATCGAACGGGCCGACCCGACGAATGAAGTCCTTGGCTTGCAAGCCGTCGCCAGGCTGCGCCACGTAATTCTGCCGCGCGTAGTCCATGATCGTGGCGCTCACCCCGAATACGCGCGTAAACGACGGGCTGCGCAGCGAGTCCACCGGAAACGAGGCCGAGGCGATCATGTTGTGCTGCAAGCCGAGCGCGTGGCCGATTTCATGCGTGATGACCTGTCGCATCGTTTCGCCCATCAACTCCTCGGGAATATCGAGCGACCGGGCCAGCGGATTGGCGGCGCCGGTTTCCATGATGAGCCAGTTGCGATACGAGCGCATGTGGTTGTGGTACCACGTGATCTCGCTGTTGATGATTTCGCCGGAGCGCGGGTCGTGGGTGTGCGGCCCGGTCGCATTGCGCACGAGGCTCGCCGCCCATCGAACAATGCTGTAGCGCGCATCGTCCATGTCGAAATCGGGATCTTCCGTCTTGCTCGGGGCTTCCTTGGCGAGAATGGCGTTCTTGAATCCCGCTTTCTCAAACACCTGCTGCCAGTTCTCCACGCCTTCCTTCACGTACCGCTTCCAGCGCGCGGGGGTGGCGGGGTCGAGGTAGTACACGATGGGCTTGATGGGCTCCACCACCTCACCGCGCGCGTACGCCGCCGGGTCCTTGGGCTCGAGGCGCCAGCGGGTAATGAACTCCTCGCTCTCCGCCTTCTGGACATCCAAGCCGTAGTTCACGCGATTCACCGAGAAGTACCCCACCCGGGCATCGGCGTGACGCGGGCGCATGGGCACCTTGGGGAGCAAGACGATCGACTGACGCGTCTCCATCGTCACGGTGGCCCCATCCGCATCGCGGGGCGGAGTGGCGGCGTCGAACGTTTGCACCTGCCGCACTTCGATGTTGATGGGGAAGCTGCGCACACTGGCGATGTAGCTGCGCGCCGCATCGTAGCGGCGTACCCCATACGCCCGTCGCTGGGCCGCATCCAATCCGCTGGTAGCCGGATTGTCGTTGCCAAAGAAATCCGTCACATCAACCACGTACGACGCGCTGTCCTTGCCAAAGGCGGCAATGGGAAAGGCGCCAATAATGGCCGGATAGTTGTTCTGCGCCACGCTACGCGCAATGGGCAGCGTGTCATCGGCCACGGCACCGGTGTTGATACTCTTGAGTACGATGCGCTCATTCACGCGTTCAAAGCGCACCAGACGCTCCGCGAGCGAGCTGCCGGCGCTCAGAAACCCACCGGCACCGGCCGGCACGCCAGAGACGCGCGTGACCATGAGAAAATCGCGCCCGGCCAGCGAGTCCGGGACTTCAAAAAAGTACCGGTCGTCCACGCGATGCACCGAAATGCCGCCCCGCTCCGTACGCGCCCGCGCCGGAATGACCTGAGCGTACGGCCGCGGTCCGCGGCGCGCTGCTGCGGCACCGTCGATGGCCGGCCCGACACCGACCGGGGGCTGCGCCCCAACCGGCGGCGTTTGTTGGGCGCCCGTGCCGTCAACGGGTATGGCAATGCACGCAACGAGGGCGAGCGCGGGTATTCTGAAATCAGGCATGGTGGCAAAGCAGAGGGAGACTGGCGCCGAACACGAAAGCGGGACGAGATGCGCAATACTGTGTGACAGACGTCGAGAAGGCGAGGTAGAGCGACGTAGAACGGTGAAGTTCCAACTGCAGCCTCACCAGCGGTACGCCGACCTCCAGCATAGTGCCCACGACTTCCCTGATCATTGCTACGTACAACTGGCCGGCGGCGCTCGATATTGTGCTGCGCAGCGTGCGAAACCAGCGCTGTCTCCCTTCGGAGGTCCTGGTGGCCGATGATGGGTCGGGAGAGGCCACCCGGTTGATGGTCAAGGCGCATCAGACCGATTTTCCGGTCCCGTTGCGGCACGTATGGCATGAAGACCGGGGGTTCCGGCTCGCCGCCATCCGCAATGAGGCCATCCGTCAAGCCACCGGCGAGTACATCGTCCAGGTGGATGGCGACATCGTGTTGCACCCGCGGTTCATTGCGGCCCACACGCGTTTCGCCCGCCGTGGCAGCTATGTGCAAGGCAGTCGGTGCATGCTGGCGCCCGGGATTACCAGCGATCTGCTCCGGACGCGCCGGCATGAGGTGCGCTGGTTTGCCCGCGGCCTCGGAAATCGGCAGAACGCGTGGTACGCCCCCTGGATTTCGCGCTTCGTTGGCGGACCACGGGATGCCGACCGGCGAACCCGGGGCTGTCATATGGCGTTCTGGCGGGACGATTTACGCTCTGTCAACGGCTACGACGAACGGTTCGTGGGATGGGGACGCGAAGACAGTGAGCTGGCGGCGCGACTTATCCACGCCGGTATCCGGCGTCGGAACTTCAAGTTCGGCGCAGTGGCCTATCACCTGTGGCACCCCGAGGCGCCACGCGATCGCTACAGCGTCAACGACGCCCACTATGAGACCACCCTGCGGGAAGGTCGCCAACGCTGCGAGACGGGGTTGGTGCACGCCCTCTCGCCACAATGATGGCGGAGCGCTAACGTTGCGCCATGTCTTCACTCCGCTCCTGTCCATCCGCGCGGCGTTCCCGCACCCACGTCCTCACCACCATGCTGGCTCCCCTGGCGGTGAGCCTGCTGGCGGGGTGCTACAGCTATCGCCCGTTGGCCAATACGTCTGTGCCGGCCCGGACCGATCTCCGGCTGTACTTCACCGCCGATGGCGCCCGCAGTTTGCGCGATGCCGCCGGCTTTGAGCTGCGGCAGCTGGACGGCGTGGCGGTGCGCACGCTGGCGGACAGTGCCGTCGTCGTGCGCCCCAGTACGGTCCTGACGGTAGACGGTAATGAATTGCCGTGGCGTCGCGGCGAACTGGTGGTCCCCTGGCGTACGGTGGAGCGTTCCCAGCAGCGCACGATGGACAAACGTCGGACGCGCGGGTTTGCGGCGGTCATGGGCGCCGTCTTTACCGGTGTGGTGTACTTCGCGCTCAAGAGCATCAGCGGTGGCAGTGGTGCCACGCTTCAGTCAGGCGGCGGCGTTCCGGAATAGCTCGGGACAGCCTCCTCCCTTCAGCTCGTACCGTCTCCACTGGCGGCCAAGGCGCCCGCCGCACGCGGTTTGCGCGACAGCAACGCTGCCGACAGGAGGATGTACACCACGCCAACCGGCAGTGGTTCGAGCATCGTGATGGCGGCGTTGGTCAAGGGATTGTCGTATATCACCTTGAATTCGTCCATCTCGACGTTCATGGCGGCAATCTCCTGCGCCGTGGCACCGCGCGCTTCCAGCTTTTTCAGCGACGCCGCCTTGTACACGGCAAAAAAGTTGCTCTGGCCGCCAAAGTACCAGGCCTCCCACGTGGCGGTGTAGCACGCACTTGCCACGAGCATGATGGCGCTCCCCACCAGCACACCCCGCCCGAAGGTGATCGTGCGCGCCGGCTGGCGATCGCGGTACTGACGCACCCCGAAATAGATGCAGGTGAAGGCCACGACCATCGTGGCGTACCCCACCAGCATGCCATAATCCATGCCGAGCTGTTCATGAAATGGCAGCGTGGCGGCGAACATGGCCGACAGCACCGCGCCCCCCAGGAACCCGTACTTCAGGACGACCGACTTCATGACAACCTCCGTGGTGGTGAATGAAGCGGTATCCTGGGCAGAACCAACGGGTGGCGCGTCACCCGAACGGGTGATTTTTCGCCTCCCCGCCAAAAATCACCCGTTCAGGGGAGCAGACCAGCGTCGCGGGCCATCTGCACTGCCTGTGTCCGCCGCGTAGCCTGCAGCTTGAACAACACCCGGCTGGTGTGCGTCTTGACCGTATTCTCACTCACCGACAGCCGGGTGGCCATATCACGCGTGCTCAGCCCTTCGGCAATGAGGGTCAGCACGTCGTATTCACGCGGCGTCATCCCCAGCTGCGCCATGGCGTTTGCATTCGGTACAAAGGCCGAGCCCCCCGCGGAGGCGGGAGTGGTTGCGGTGGCGGCAGTAGGCACCGGCACCTCCACTCGTTCCAGCACCCGCTCCACCACCACCCGCTCGCGGGGCGACGTGAGCTGTCGGCCAAACCAGAGCCCCAGCCCCACGCAGACCACGGCGACCACGCCGGCGTACACGGAGGCCGTATCGGTCAGAACCAGCCACCGATACTCCGCGACTTGCAGGGCGGTGATTGCCAGTCCGGTCACCAGGCCGTACAGCAGGACCGTTTTCATGCGCGCCCCAACGGCTCATGGGCAGTCACCCCAATGCGGGGGCCCACCTGGCTGCTCAGCACCGGATGTAGTTTGGAGATGGTCACCGCCAGCAATCTACTGCCGCGCTTCGCTCCTTCAACGCGACGATCCATGCCTCTCCCTACCGACGCCGAGCTGAATGCCATTGGCGTCCTCAAGCGCCGCCTCATCGAAGCGCGGGTGCTCGCCCCCATGCTGGACGCCATGAGTGCCCGGTTCGGACGCGAGGCGGTCCAGGAGATCGCCCGGTCCGTCATCATCGGCCTGGCCGAGGCCCAAGGGGCACAACTGGCCAACAGCGTGGGCGGGTGTTCACTCGCCCATTTCGAAGGCACGCTCGATCGCTGGAAAGCGGATGACGCGCTGCAAATCACCGTGCAGGAGTCCACGACTGAGCGCTTTGCGTTCGACGTCACACGGTGCCGGTACGCCGAGATGTACCGGGAGCTCGGCATCCCCGAGCTTGGTGCCATCCTGTCGTGCAATCGTGATGCCGCGCTGATGGACGGCTTCAACCCCGACGTGGCGTTCACCCGCACCCAGACCATCATGGGCGGCGCCACGCACTGCGACTTTGTCTATACCCTCAAGCGCGCGCCCCGCGCGAGCGCATGAGCCACATGCCCGTGCACGCAGATGTAGTAGTCGTTGGGGGCGGTCTCGCGGGGCTGACGGCGGCCGTGCAGTTGCAGGCGCGAGGCGCACGTACGGTAGTGCTGGAAGCCGCCTCGCTCCCCGGCGGGCGCATTCAGTGTGTGCGAGATGCCGAGTCGTCGGTGCCGGTGGCCGATCTCGGTCCCACCTGGGTCTGGCCCGCGTTTCAGCCCGCCGTGACGCAGTGGATGACCGAACTCAATGTGTCGGCTCTCGCTCAGTACCATGACGGTGATGGCATCCTTGATGGCTGGGCACCAGCGCCCGAGCGGTACCTGCTGCCGTCTCAAGAAGGGATGACACGGCTGGTGGGCGGCCCGACCGCGCTGGTTGATGCGCTACTCGCGCGATTGCCCGTCACCAGTCTCCACACCGGGGCGGCGGTGAGCCGTATCCAACAGGACGAGCCGGGGGCGCTCCGTGTGATCACTGCAGGGGGTGAGCGATATGTCGCGCCACACGTGGTGCTGGCAACGCCGCTGCGGGTTGCCGCCCACACGATCGACTTGCCGCCACTCGATCCCCTCGTCGAGGCCCTGATGCGTGACACCCCCACCTGGATGGCGCCGCAGGCCAAGGTGGTGGCGATCTACGAAACCCCCTTCTGGCGTGCGCGAGGATTATCCGGCCGCATTGCCAGTCGCGTGGGCCCGCTGGGCGAAGTGCACGACCATACACCAGCCACCGAAACGTGCGGTGCGCTGTTCGGATTTGCCTCCTGGCCGCCCGCCCAGCGCCAACACCGTGAGCGTTTCGAGGCTGCTATTCTGGCCCAACTGCAGCGGTGCTTTGGCCCGGAGGCGGCAACACCACAGGCCCTGCACATCAGGGACTGGGCCGACGTTCCGTTCGCGGCCACACCCGCGGACCTGACGGAGCCCCCGCGGCATCCCGACCCTGCACCGGCACTACTGCGGACGCCACACTGTGATGGACGGCTCCTGCTGGCCGTTTCGGAAACGTCGGAAACAAGCACCGGCCTCATTGAGGGGGCTCTGCTGAGCGGCGAGCGTGCCGCTCGACTGGTTGTGTAGCCATATTGTTAGCACTGGCCACGGCGTTTGATGCCGGTGAAGCGTCTCTCCAAACGGACGGTGTGATGTACGGAACGGTGATTGCGGTGCATAACGTGTTGGCGTGGCTGGTGCTGGCCATTGGGCTGATGGTCCTCGTGCAGGCGGTCACCGCCAAGGCCACATGGGGACCGGAGCAAACATCGTGGGTGCGACGGCTCACGCTGCTGGTGCACCTGCAGTTTGTCGCCGGGCTGGTGCTCTGGTTCGTGAGTCCTACGGTCGCCGCCGCGCGCGCAGTGATGGGGACAACCATGAAGGACGCGGCGCTCCGTCGTCTGGTCGTTGAGCATCCCACCCTCATGCTGCTGGCCGTCGTGGCCGCCACCGTCACCAGCGTGATGGTACGGAAGGCGCCGAGCTCCGAGACCAAGGCCAAGAAGGCCCTCATGGGCACACTGCTCACGCTGGTCCTGGTGGCGGCCGTGATTCCGTGGCAGAACCTCATTTCGCGCTGGACCGCCTGACCATTCCGCGAGACGAATGGCTGTGGGGGTGGGACACCACCCCCGGCATCGTCTCGGTGTGGGCCGAGGAGTCCGGACAGGCGACCGTCTGGCGACGGCCCGACGGTGGAGCCCTCCTGACGGAGAGGGCCAAATTCCGCCCCTGGGTCCTGCTGTCGTCGGTTGACGATCTGCGGGCGGCTGGTGTGCGCTACCAGCATGATGACGGTGACGCGAACGCGCCCGGCATTCGCGTGCGAGAGCTCGCGGGGCCGGGCGCGTTGCGTGTGGCCGTGTCGGCAGAGCGCTGGAATGTGTTGGAAACGGCCATCTGTCGCGGGGCCTCCAAGCGCCTCGGGCAACGCATTACCCGTGTGCAGCAACTGCCACGACACGAGCGACACGTCCTGCCGCCGGAGGAGCAATACCTCGTGGCAACCGGTCGGACCTACTTTCGCAATCTTGCGTTCGCGCAACTGCAACGGCTGCAGTTCGATCTCGAGACCACCGGGCTTGACCCGCGTGTTCATCGCATTTTTCTCATCGCCGTTGGGACACCGCACGGCGATGTGGAGCTGCTGGAAGCGCGCGGCCAGGACGATCACGCGGAAGCCGACCTGCTCAGGCGTTTCGTGACGCGGGTGCAGCAGCTTGATCCCGATGTCATTGAGAATCACAATCTGCACGGGTTCGATCTGCCGTTTGTGCGGCAGCGTGCCAAACAGCTGCGCGTACCGTTGCCGCTTGGGCGGCTGCACCATACGGCGCTGGTGGAGCGCGCCGCCATGCGTGGCGTGTCGAGTGATCGCGATGGGGCTGATGAGCGACGGGTACGGCTCATTGTCCCTGGGCGCGAATGCATCGATACGCTCGACGCCGTCCGGCGTTACGACTTTGCGGCGCGTGAATTGCCCGGCTACGGACTCAAGGCGGTGGCACGTCACTTCGGGCTCTCCGGGCCAGCGCGCGAACTGATCCCTGGCGATCGGATTCACGCCGTGTACGCCAGCGATCCGGATCGCGTACGGCGCTACGCCGCCGCGGACGTTACCGAAGTTGCCGGACTGGCCAGGATTCTGGGGGGCGCCGCCTTTGCGCTCGCGCGCATGGCGCCCCGGCGCTACGAGCGGCTCGCCGATGCCGGAGCAGCCACGGGAGTCATTGATCCGTTGCTCGTGCGTGCCTATCTGCGGGCGGGGCACGCGCTGCCCGCGCACGCTGATGGCGACGGCACGGTACACAGCGGGGCCGCGCTCTATCTGTTCACAGCCGGTGTGGTACAGCGGGTGGTGAAGGTGGACGTGGCCAGTCTGTATCCGTCGCTCATGCGCGCGTTTCGGATTGGCCCGGTACGTGATCCGCTGCAGGCGTTGCTGTTCCTGGTGGACCAGCTGGTGGAGCAGCGGTTGCACGCCAAGCAGCGGGCCAAAGAGGCGGCGGCCGGATCGGACGAACGTTTCACGCAGGAGGCCATGAGCGCGGCCATGAAGCTCGTGGTCAACTCGGCGTACGGGTATCTGGCCGCCGGCGACGGGCTCACGCGCTTTGCCGACGTGCACGCCGCCAACGAGGTGACGCGTCGTGGCCGGGAGACGCTGTTACTCATGTGTCGTGCACTGGCCGAGCGTGGCGCTCAGCTCATTGAAGCCGATACCGATGGGGTGTACTTCGGCGTCCCCGACCACTGGAGTGAGCACGACGAGCGCGCGATGGTGGATACTGTGGCGGCCCTGCTGCCACCGCTCGTTCGGCTGGAGTTTGAGGGGCGTTACGCCGCCATGCTGTCGCACGAAGCCAAGAACTATGCGTTGCTGACCTTCGATGGCCGCCTGCAGCTGAAAGGCGTGGCCTTTCGGTCCAGCCGCGCAGAGCCGTACGGTGAGGCCTTCCTGCGTACCGCCATTGCCCGACTGCTGGCCGGCGATGTCATTGGGGTGCGCGCGGCCTATCTCGACACGCTGACGGCGCTGCATGGCCGTGCCGTGCCCACGGTAGACGTGGCATCGCGCGTGCGCCTGCGGAAATCCCCCGAGGCCTACGCGCGATCACGCCAGCAGCGCCGGGAGTTCGCTTATGAAGCCCTGTGGCAGAGCGGGCGCCAGCAGTGGGCGCCGGGCGATCGTGTACGCGTCTACCGCGGCGCCAACGGCACCGGGCGCGTGATCGATGAAGTGGAAGACGAGGCACGGCTCGATCACGATGCGCGCGACTACGATGTGGCGTACTACGCGGCGTTGCTGCGCCGGACCTTTGCCGCGCGATTGGCGCGCGCGTTCCATGCCCACGACTTCGACCTGCTCTTTGCCGACGCCGAGCAGCTTCCGCTCTTTGCGCCGGCACTGGAGACCATCCGGCCAGTGGCCACCCGCGAGGATGACGTGTGGCAGCTGTTGGAACCGGAACCGCTCAGTACAACAGGCCAGACGTAGATACCACGCCGCTTGTAGTGGCCGACACACTGTACGGGGTGCCTGCCGCGGTCCAGCTGTTGGCGTTGAAGGTGCCGCCCGCGGGGACCCGCAATACCTGCATGGCTCCGTAGACGAGCGGGGCTGACAGGGTGGAAGCCCCGCGACTGGCGGTGGTTACCAGATACGCGCCGTTGCCCGTTCCAAAGACGGTCGCCGTGCCGGCCGCCGTAATGCCCACACCGGCGCCCTCATCGACCGCGAGCCCGCGCGGGGCACTGGCTTTCCCATCGGCCTGAAGCCGGGCGAGAAAGGTGTACAGCCGTCCCATACGATCCCGTGGCACGAAGTGCGGCTCCGCCAGCGTGTTCGTGAGCTGCGGCACGTTGAACAGATTCCGCGCAAACGTGATGGACGGGTCGTACGGGTTCGCGAGCGCCATGGCCGATGTGGTGGACACGGTTTGCGCTGAGTAGATGTGCTCGCTGAGTACATTGAGCCCCGCACTGGTGCCACCCACCGCCGCGCCCTGACCGAGCCGCGCGTTGACGGCGCTTTGCAACGCCGTACCCGTCCAGAGATTCACATACGTGGACTGGTCCCCACCGGCAAAGAAGATGACCTCGGCTTTCCCAATGGCATTCGACACGGTGGCACTGTTGGCGCCAGCCACCGAGGTAATGACAAAGGTGGTGACCGTGTTGGCCCCCAGCTTCGCGAAGTACGTGTTGTAACCGCTGCTGCCACTCGTCCGGAGCACCACGACGTCGCCGAAGCCCGAACCGCTGGTGCGTGTGCCGCCCTGCGCGAGCAGCCATTTCATGCCGGCGGCATCGTCGGTGCCACCGCCGGCCACGTAGACGGCCCGATTGCCCCCGTTCGTGGTGACATCCGGGCCCTTGCCGGTCACGTACATCTGAAACCCGGTGCTCGGCTGTTTGGCAAACAGAGCGTCACCGGGTGCCGTCGGCAATGCACTGTCCTGATGGCAGGCGGCGAGCAGCGCGACTGCGGCGAGGCGCGTCCCGTATGCAAAGTGTCGAGACGTCATGGCAGGGCACGAAGGGATTGGGATGGACAGGCATGCCGCGACGGCATTTCGCCGGGCGCCGCGAAAGAATGCACTAGCGCGTTCCCACCGGATAGAGCAGGTAGGGTTGAATCCGCGCACGAAAGCGGGCCGCGTCTGCATTCCACCCCTCAAGAAGGGCATCAATCGTGCCTTTTTCGACTGCGTTGGCCAGCGCGTCAGTCCCCGCCAGCAGATCGATGCTGCGCCGCCGGTTGGGACCGTTCAGTGCTTGCCCTCGCCACGAGAATTCTTTGGGGTGCGCGACGTAGAACGCGCGCAACATCCGGATCCCCACTTCGACGGGGCGAACCGCATTGCGATCGGTGACCACCACCTTGATCATGGGGATGGTCGTTCCGCCAAACTTGTAGCCGGCTTCGATGGTGCGGGTGGTCGTGTCAAAACGCACGCCAGGCATCCTCAGCGCGTTGAGCGCGCTGGCTACTGCGGCATGATCGGTGAGATAATCCGCACCGATCAGCGTGAACGGGGCGTCGGTGCCGCGCCCCTCGGTGGCATTCGTCCCCTCAAAGAATACGGTGCCGGGATACAGGAGTTCGGCGTCGAGGCTCCGCAGGTTGGGCGACGGATTGACTCGCGGCAGACCGGTTTCGTCGAACCACAGGTCCCGCGTGTACTGCTGCATGGGAATGACGGTGATGTCTGCGTTGAGCGCCTTCGTGCCCACGAGGTAGCGCATCAACTCACCAGGTGTGAGACCATAGCGAAGTGCGACCGCGTGCTGTCCGACCAGTGACCGGTAGGCGAGATCGAGGATGTTCCCCTCAACTCGGTCCGCGCGAATGGGGTTGGGGCGGTCCAGAATGATGATGGGCTTGCCGGCACTCGCGGCGGTCAGGGCCAGCGTCCACTGGTACGTGTAGACACGGGCCCCGACATCCTGGATGTCGTAGATCAGCACATCAATGTCTTTCAGCATGTCCGGCGTGGGGACCCGCACCGCACCGTACAGCGAGTGCACGGTGACGCCTGTTCTGGCATCCACCCCGCTGCCGACCTTTTCACCGGCCTTGGCTTCTCCGCGGATGCCATGCTCAGGGCCATACAGTGCCGTGAGCTTGACGCCGGGGGCGTTGAAGAGCAGGTCGACGGTGCTGGTGCCCTTCCGGTCGCGCCCCGAGTGATTGGTGAGCAAGCCGACACGCTTGCCCCTGATGAGATGCAGGGAATCGGCCAGCAGCACTTCGATGCCCGGGATGACGTTGCCACGCTTGGCCGTCGGTTGGCCGTCCGGGAGGTCGCGCGAAGCCCCCCACGGGGCGGGTGGCGGAGGCACCGGCGTGCGGAGATCAAACTCCACACGAAAACGGCGGGAGGTCCCTTCACGCTCCAACTGATAGACGAAGGTGCTCGTGGTGACGTCCACCGTCCACACGTTGGTGCGGGCGGCCGGAATCATGGCTTTGGTGAGGCTGTCAGCGGCAAAGGCCATGCGCGCCGCCGACCCACCGGGACGGGCCTCCCCGCCATACTGGGTCACGGCGTCCGCCGAGCCATCCTCGTGCCGATGATCGTGCTTGAGCCGCACGCCGTCGGCCGTGCGAGTGAACACCCACGTCCGGGAACGATTGTCGCCGACATGAAAGGGGACGCGAACCGTATCGCCGCACTCCCGTACGTGCATCACCAGGCGTTGTCCCAGCATGGCACTGTCGGTTGGCTGGGGGTTGATCAGCCGGCCTTCGAAGGCCTGGCCGCAGCGGGCCCGCAGCGCCTGCAGGAAGTCGTCGGCCGGGTCGCGGGGGCGGGCGGGTACGACGGCGGCCAGGGTCAGCAAACCGACCAGCAGGGGCAGGGGGATCGGCATGGCGGTGTGGCGGGGCAGAGGAATTGAGGGGAATCTGAAATGAAAACCCGGAACCCCAAACTCCAACCCACAACCCGGAACTGATCAGTTTCGGGTTGTGGGTGAGGGTTACGGGTTCGAGCAAAAAACAAAAACCCGCCAACGATGTAAATCGTTGACGGGCCTCTATTTATCTCAGTCGGGGCGACAGGATTCGAACCTGCGACCTCGTGCTCCCGAAGCACGCGCTCTACCGGGCTAAGCTACGCCCCGTTGACTGTCCAACACCCATGATCCGGATGACGTGCCCCCATTCGGATCTCAAAATGCGCCTGGAAGGACTCGAACCTCCAACCTTCTGATCCGTAGTCAGATGCTCTATCCAATTGAGCTACAGGCGCAACGGATCGTGTATCACCTACTGCCAGCGTGTCCCACTCCCCTTGCCACGAGGGCAAGGGACCAGCAACCTAGTGAGTCTTTTCGGCCGTCGCTACTGCTCCGTCCGCTGATTTTCACCCGGGTACCACACCTACGATGGGTCGTACAAGACTCGAACTTGTGACCTCCACGATGTCAACGTGGCGCTCTAACCAACTGAGCTAACGACCCTCGACATCGGCCCTACAGAGCGGGAAACGGGACTCGAACCCGCGACCCCAACCTTGGCAAGGTTGTGCTCTACCAACTGAGCTATTCCCGCGTTTCACCCCTCCAGCCCAAACCGGAGGGAACCGCCGACCCGCTTTTGGTCTTGGTGAAAGTACACCAGACCGAACCGATCGGGGTATGGAGCTGAGGGGAATCGAACCCCTGACCTCTTGAATGCCATTCAAGCGCTCTCCCAACTGAGCTACAGCCCCGGCACCCCTTACCTCCCCGCACCACAAACCATGACCAGCGTCCGTGCCCGCAGGGTATCAGGAACCGCGCAGTCTAGTCAGGTGTATGTCCGGCGTCAAGCAGACTCGCAGAACTCGCACTGGCGAATAGCTCGCGGTGGCGTATCTTGCATGGCTCCCCCCAGTTCGCTGATGAACCTGCCGATACTCGGCAGGGCCAGCACAACCGGTGCGGGATCCGGGGTGAGTGCCGGCGCCGATGGCTGGCAAGCCGACCCCCCGTTTCGCAGCTCTTTTTTCGTCTCCTCTGCAGGGATGATGTCTCATCCCGAGGTTGCATAGCACACCATGACTGAAGTCAAGCGGAAGCGCCGTCGCGCGGCCCCCGCGGGCATCGCGCCCAGCGAACCGGAACGCGACATCCTCGACCAGTACCTCTACGAAGTCTCGACCTATCCGCTGCTCAAGGCCGCGGAAGAAATCGAGCTCGCCAAGAAGATCCGTGCTGGTGACCAGGATGCGCTCCAGGAACTGGTGAAGCGCAACCTTCGCTTCGTCATTTCCGTCGCCAAGAAGTACCAGAACCGCGGCCTGCCGCTCATCGACCTGATTGGCGAAGGCAACGTGGGGCTGCTCACCGCGGCGCGGAAGTTCGATCCTGACCAGGGCGTCAAGTTCATCTCGTACGCCGTGTGGTGGATCCGTCAGGCCATTCTGTCGTCGCTGGCGCGCCAGGGACGCACGGTTCGCGTGCCGCTCAACCGCACCGCCGACCTCTCGCGTATCATCAAGGCCTCGGAAATCCTGCGCCAGAAGCTGCGCCGTGAGCCGTCGCCCGAAGAGCTCGCGCAGGTCACCGGCCTGTCCGTAGACGTCGTGCAGTCGCTCGCCGCCCTCAACACCGGCGACGTGCGCCTCGATGCGCCGATGGATCCCGATGGCGATCGCTCGCTCATCGAACGGTTCGTGGCCGACGAAATGCCCGACACCGAAGAGGAAGCCATGAACCGCTTCCTCACCGACGAAATCGAGCAGGCGCTCTCCACGCTTCCCCCGCGTGACGCCAAGGTGCTCCGCCTCTACTTCGGCCTCGAAGGCGGACGCGAGCACACCCTCGAGGAAATCGGCTCCATGCTGGGCGTGACCCGCGAGCGTGTGCGCCAGCTTCGCGACCGGGCGCTCAAGCGCCTCCGCGAAGGCGATGTCGGACGCGCGCTGAGCAGCTTCGCGGCGTAAGCAGCACCGGCCGCGACACCGCGGCCACGCACAACGCGAAACCCGAACTCAAAACCCGGAACCGATCAGTTCCGGGCCCTGAGTTCGGGTTTTGCGTTTTTGGGGGTCGCGAACTAGCCACAATCGCCCGAAGCCGTCATATTTGTGATCCGATGATCGAATTCAAGAACGTCCACAAGGCATTCGGCCCCAAAAAGGTCCTCCGCGGCTTCTCCCTCACGGTCAACGAGGGAGAAACCATGGTGATCATCGGCTATTCGGGAACCGGCAAGTCCGTCGCCATCAAACACATCGTCGGCCTGCTCGAGCCCGACGAAGGCGAAGTGTGGGTGGACGGGCTCCGGGTCGATCAACTCTCGCGCAAGGACCTCTACGCGCTGCGCGGCAACATCGGCTACGTCTTTCAGTTTGCCGCGCTGTTCGACTCCATGACCATTGGCGAAAACGTGGCCATGGGGCTGCGCAAGCAGGGAGAACTCACCGAACAGGAAATCGGGACTCGCGTTACCGAAGCCTTGAATCTGGTGGACCTCCCCGACGTGCAGAACCGCATGCCCTCCGAACTCTCGGGGGGGATGCGCAAGCGCGTCGGCATCGCGCGCGCCATTGCGCTGCGCCCCAAGTACATCCTGTACGACGAACCCACCACCGGCCTCGATCCGGTCACCTCGGCCACCATCGATCAACTCATGGTGCGCATGCGTGAACAGTTGGGCGTCACCGGCATTGTCATTACCCACGATATGCGCAGCGCGTATACCGTGGGCACACGCATTGCCATGTTGTACGAGGGACAGGTGCATGCTGTCGGCACGGTGGACGAAATCCAGCACAGCAAGGATCCGCTCGTGCGGCAGTTCGTGGAAGGGCGTCCTACCATTGACGATGAGTCGGTCCTCGTGGCCGGGTTGCCGGGCAGCTTGCCGCCCGATGTGGCGACCACGCCCCATCGCTGATGATGCCCATGCCCTCCCGCGACCCGCACAAGCGCCCACGCGCCAAGCTGGAGACCTCGGCTGGGGGCGTCGTGTATCGGTTGCAGGACGGCGAACCGCTGTTTCTGCTCATTCGCGACAGCTACAAGAACTGGGGGTTTCCCAAGGGACACCTCGAGACCGACGAAGCGCCGGACGCGGCGGCCGTGCGTGAAGTCCGTGAGGAAACCGGACTGCACAACGTGATGCTCGACGGGGAGATCGACACCATCGACTGGTTCTTTCGCTTTCGCGGAAAGCTGGTACACAAGGTGTGTCACTTCTTCCTCATGCGCACCGAAGCCGAAGACACCATTCCGCAGCGCGCCGAAGGGATTACCGCCTGCAAGTGGGCCTCGTTCAGCGAAGCCCTCGAGATGGTGTCGTACGCCAACGCGCGGGACGTGCTGCTGCGCGCCAACGCCATGGTGCAGGGCGTTGATGTGAATCTCGATCCGGCCGAAGCGCCGCGTCGCGCCACCCCGCCCGCGTCCATGCAGGCGCTGGCGCCTGTAGTGCCGTCGGCTCCGCGTTCCGCGTCCTGAGTTCGCGCGACATGTCCCCTGCCACCAAAGCGTCGGAATCGACGGCGGCCATGCTGTGCGTGGTGGCGCTGCTCAAGCGTGATCGGGCCCGGCACATGGTACGCGCCGCTTTTCCGCGCCGCCGCGCGCATGTGGTGGCCGCCAAGACCGCCGCTGAGGTAGAGGCGCACTTGGTCAAGGAGTTGGTGGACGCCGTGATCATTGACGCCGGCGCGGGGGACGACGCGCACCGCTTGTTGTCGCGCGCCGACGAGTTCTCGAGTGTGCCGTTCCTGCTCATCACCACGCTGCTGCCGGCCGATGCCCCGCTGGTGGCCAGAGCCGCCGAATCCGGCGTCTGCGACCTGCTGGTGGAAGGCGTGGACGATGCCGCGGCGCGCGAGCTGGTGTCCCGCCGAGCCTTTTCGGCCCGCTTCGAGCGGGCCCTCAGTACGCCCCCGGCCACGCTGCACCTCGAAACCCCCCTCCAGATTGCCGTCTGGCAGAGCGTGGTCAAGCGCGCCGGTCGCCCCGTGCGCACCGACCAGCTGGCCAAGGAACTGAGCGTGTCCCGCGAGCACCTCTCGCGCAGTTTTGCCGTGGGGCAGGCGCCTACCCTCAAGAAGGTCATCGACCTGGTGCGGGTGCTGGCGGCCGCCGAGCTCTCCAAGAACTCCGGCTATGACGTGCGCGACGTCGCCGAGGTGCTGGGCTTTGCCAGCTCGTCCCATCTCTCCAGTACCACCCAGCGGCTCGTGGGGGCCAAGGCCTCCAGTCTCAGCCGGCTCCGGGCTATGGATCTCCTGGAACGGTTCAGCCGTTTCGCCGCCATGCCAGACGGAGAGGAAGAGCGGGTTGCCCCAGCTCCGTCCTTGTGATAATTTTCACAAGCTGTTCCCGAATCGTATCCAACGCTTAAAAAACGCCTCGTAACATGGCCACCCAGACCGCCCTGCGTCCCGGCGAAATAAAGGACATCCTCCTCCGTGAGATCGAGGCTGCCGACCTCGCCGATCTCAATGTCGAGGAAGTCGGTACCATCCTTGAAGTGAAGGACGGTATCGCCCGCGTCTACGGCCTCGGTAAGGTCATGGCCGGCGAAATGCTCGAGTTCACCGCCTCCGAGACCAAGCAGGTCATCACCGGCATGGCGCTGAACCTCGAAGAAGACAACATCGGCGCCGTCATCCTGGGCGACTACCTGCAGCTCAAGGAAGGCGACGAAGTCCGCCCCACCGCGCGCGTGCTCGAAGTCCCCGTCGGTCCCGAGCTCATCGGCCGCGTCGTTGATCCCCTCGGTCGTCCCATCGACGGCCTCGGCGAGATCCGCAGCACCACCTTCCGCAAGGTCGAATCGCCGGCGCCCGGCATCATCGTGCGTCAGCCCGTCAAGGAGCCCCTCCAGACGGGTATCAAGGCTATCGACTCCATGATCCCGATCGGCCGCGGTCAGCGCGAGCTCATCATTGGCGACCGCTCCACGGGCAAGACCGCCGTCGCGATCGACACGATCATCAATCAGAAGGGCCAGGGCGTCATCTGCGTTTACGTCGCCATTGGGCAGAAGGCCTCGACGATTGCCTCGGTGGTGGAAAAGCTGCGCCAGGCCGGCGCGCTGGAGTACACCATCGTGGTGGCCGCCTCGGCGTCCGACCCGGCCCCCATGCTCTACATCGCGCCCTACTCGGGCTGCTCGATGGCCGAGTACTTCATGTACAACGAGGGCAAGCCCACGCTGTGCGTGTACGACGACTTGTCCAAGCAGGCCGCGGCGTATCGCCAGCTGTCGCTCGTGCTCCGTCGTCCGCCCGGCCGCGAAGCGTATCCGGGTGACGTGTTCTATCTCCACAGCCGCCTCCTCGAGCGCGCCGCCAAGCTGCGCGAAGACGACGGCGTGGTGGACGGCAAGGTCATTCTCAAGCCGGGCGGGTCGCTCACTGCGCTCCCCATCATTGAGACGCAGGCCGGCGACGTGTCGGCGTACATCCCGACCAACGTGATCTCCATCACCGACGGTCAGATCTTCCTTGAGACCGACCTGTTCAACGCCGGCATTCGCCCGGCCGTGAACGTCGGTATCTCGGTGTCACGCGTCGGTGGTTCGGCACAGACGAAGGCCATGAAGGGCGTGGCCGGCCGTCTCCGCCTCGACCTCGCGCAGTTCCGCGAACTCGAAGCCTTCGCCGCCTTCGCGTCGGATCTCGACAACGCGACCAAGCGTCAGCTCGAGCGCGGTGCGCGCACGGTGGAAATCCTCAAGCAGGGGCAGTACTCGCCCATGCCGTTCGAAGAGCAGGTGGCCGTCATTTATGCGGTGACCAACGGCTTCCTCGACACGATCGACACCGGCAAGGTGCGCGCGTGGGAGAAGGGCTTCCTCGAGTATCTCCGGGCGCAGTTCCCGCAGGTCCTCGACGGCATGCGGACCACCAAGGCGCTCAGCAAGGACGCCGAGGCGGAGCTCAAGCGTGGCATCGAGCAGTTCACGAAGTCGTTCGTCGCCTGAGTCGCTGAGCCATGGCTAAGGGCCGCGAACTGAAGGGGCGCATCAAGTCCGTCGAGAACACGCGCAAGATCACGCGCACGATGGAAATGGTGGCCACTTCCAAGATGAAGCGCGCGGCAGATCGCGTGTCGGCAGCGCGTCCGTACGCGCTGGCGCTCGGCGAGGTCCTGTCGCACGTCTACACCCCGGAGCTGGCGGAGCAGTTTCCGCTGCTCCGTCGCCCCGCGCAGATCAAGCGCGCGGCGCTCGTGGTGCTTACCGCGAATCGTGGACTCTGCGGCGCGTTCAACACCAACCTGCTTCGGGAGTCGCGTGCACGCCTCACGGAGTGGGAAGGACAGGGCGTGTCCGTGGAACTCCATGTCGTGGGGCGCAAGGGCATTGGTTTCTACAAGTATCTCGGTCGCACGCTGGCCGGGTCGCGCGCTGATATCGGCGATCGCCCCAGCTCCGCCGATGCGGCCTCGCTGATTGACGGACTGATGGAGCGGTTTGCGGCGGGCGATCTCGACGCCGTGTTCATCACGTACGCGAAGTACAAGTCGGCGCTCTCCACCCCGCCAGCCACCGAACAGGTGTTGCCGGTGGTGGCGCCCGCTACGGTGGGTGGTAGTGATGTTGCGCGCGATTTCATTCTCGCGCCCTCGGCTACGGAGATCCTCGAAGCACTGTTGCCGCTCTATGTGCGCAACAGCGTCTACCGCGCCCTCGTGGAAACGGCGGCCGGTGAGCAGGGCGCCCGTCGGACGGCCATGAAAAACGCCACCGATAACGCCACCGAGATGTTGCAGCTCCTCAAGCGCACGTACAACTCGGCGCGTCAGGCGCAAATCACGCAGGAAATCGCCGAAATCGTCGGCGGTGCATCGGCACTGCAGGGCTGACGTTTCACCATATCCAGTACGCACTCATGGCTACCACTGCCGCGCCGACCACTGTCGGCAAGATCGTTCAAGTCATCGGGCCCGTCATCGACGTGGCCTTCGAGAACGATCATCTGCCCGAGCTCTATAACGCCGTTCGCGTCGAAGCGACTTCGCCTGACGGCGCCCGTATCAACGTGACCGCCGAAGTGCAGCAGCACATCGGCCGCAACCAGGTTCGCGCCGTGGCCATGTCGTCCACCGACGGCGTCACGCGCGGCATGGATGTCATCGATACCGGATCGTCCATCACGGTGCCCGTTGGCGCGCCGGCGCTGGGACGTATCCTCAACGTGCTCGGTGAGCCCGTTGACGACGGCGAGCCCATTCCGGCGAGCGCCGAACGCTGGCCCATTCACCGCAAGCGTCCGGACTTCGTCAACCTCGAGCCCAAGACGGAAGTCTTCGAAACGGGCATCAAGGTGGTTGACCTCGTTGCCCCGTTCGTGAAGGGTGGCAAGATCGGTCTCTTCGGCGGTGCCGGTGTCGGCAAGACGGTCATCATTCAGGAGCTCATCAACAACGTCGCCAAGGGGCACGGTGGTAAGTCCGTGTTCTGTGGCGTGGGTGAGCGCACGCGCGAAGGCAACGACCTGTATCTCGAATTCCAGGAAGCCGGAATTCTCGATAAGGTGGCGCTGATTTACGGCCAGATGAACGAGCCGCCGGGAGCGCGTCTTCGCGTCGCCCTCGCGGGTCTCACTGTGGCCGAGTACTTCCGCGACCAGGAGAACGCCGACGTGCTGGTGTTCGTCGACAACATCTTCCGTTTCACGCAGGCTGGTTCGGAAGTGTCGGCGCTGCTCGGACGTATGCCGTCGGCCGTAGGCTACCAGCCCACGCTGGCCACCGAAATGGGTGAGTTGCAGGAGCGCATTACCTCCACACGCAACGGCTCCATCACCTCGGTGCAGGCCATCTACGTGCCCGCCGACGACCTTACGGACCCGGCGCCCGCGACGGCCTTTGCGCACTTGGACGCCACGGTCGTGCTCAATCGTAAGATCACCGAGCTGGGCATCTACCCGGCCGTGGATCCGCTCGATTCCACGTCGCGCATTCTCGATGCGCAGTACGTGGGTGAGCGCCACTACACGGCGGCGACCACCACGCAGCGCATTCTGCAGCGCTACAAGGAACTGCAGGACATCATCGCCATTCTCGGCATGGACGAACTCTCGGAAGACGACAAGAAGATCGTCGGACGGGCGCGTCGTCTGCAGCGTTTCATGTCGCAGCCGTTTGCCGTGGCCGAGCAGTTCACGGGTATCCCCGGCAAGTACGTGAAGCTTGAAGAGACCATCTCGTCGTTCGAGCGTATCTGTGCGGGCGAGTTCGACAATCTCCCCGAGCAGGCGTTCTTCATGGCCGGCGGTGTGGACGACGTCGTGGCCAACGCCAAGAAGCTCCAGGGCTAAGACGTGAGCGATTCCCTCAAAGTGTCGGTGATCTCGCCCGAGCGCGTGCTGTTCGAAGGCACGGCTCGGGGGGTGATTGCCCCGGCGTTTGACGGCGAGCTGGGCATTCTGCCCATGCACGCGCCGCTCATGACGTTGCTGGGGCGCGGCACGCTCCGCGTGGACACGGTGGACGGTGAGAAGCGGTTTGCCGTAGACGGTGGATTTTTGCAGGTGGTGGATGACGCCGTGCGCGTCGTCACGGAACAGGCGAGCGCCGCGTAACGCGCTCGGGTGGGGCGAGTGTGTAGTTGGTAGTTCAGCTCCTGTAGTTAGTGTGCCGCGCCCACTGGGCGTGAGTGTCGCCGCGGGGCTCGTCGTGCAGAGCGGTGCCCGACGAGCCACCGCGACGACCGGACAATGAATGCGGGGCGAACGCCCCCCAATGGGACCACGAGGCAACGATCGCGTTGCGTGGGCCGTAGGAGAGGCAGGAAACGCTCCCACCTTTGCGTTTCGTGCACGGTGCAGGTCGCAGCGTGTCTGCTCGCGTCTTTCCACGCTCCCCATGGCTCTCCGCGTTGCCGTTCTCGGCCAGCTTCCCGAAACGCTGCTTGCCCAGCTGTCGGAACTGGCTCTTTCCCTCGATCTGACAATCCTGCCGCAGGCGACCACGGTGCCTGGTGCTCAGCAGGCGTTGTCGGCCCCCGTCCCGGACATCGCCGTGGTGGGGAGCTCGTTCACTGACGGGTCGGCGTACGCGTTTCTGCGCGCCCTGCCCCCGGGAGACCGCCCGGTGGGGCTGGTCTGCGTGGGGAGCCGCGACGAGGAAGCCGTGGTGGCGTTTGAGTTACAGGCCACCGACTTTGTGCTCTTGCCCGCTCCCTCGGCGCGTTTGCTGGAGGCGGTCAGTCGGGCTCGGCAGCAGGTGTTGCAATTGGCGCTCCTGCGCACGGCCGACGAACTCCAGCGGCTGCTCAGCGAAGCCGGGGCGGCTGGTGGTGTTGATCTTTCGGCGTTGTTCAGCGCGCGGACCGGACACGGGCAGGTGCTCGCCCCGGATGGCCTTGGTGCTAACGGGGAAGGGGCGCGCCGGCGTCGGGCGGTTGGTGGAACGGCCACCGGCACCCTCATCGCGTCGTCACCCTGGCGGGCTCCGTCCCGTGTGACCGCAGACCGGAGTGGGCGGGCTCGTGATGGCGCCGATGAAGCGATCCTCGACCTGACGCAGGAAGATGGTGGGCGCGCCGGGAGTGAGGCGCGGCCATTGCGCGTCCTCGTCCGCGAAGGGCGTCGGACGCGCTTCGTGCCGCTGGCTGAGGTGGACTGGTTCGAGGCCGATGGCAATTACATCCGCGTGCATACCGCCGGCGAGAAATTCCGTACCCGCGGTACCATTACGGCCATCGAGTCGGCCCTCGACCCGCGCCAGTTCGTGCGTATCCACCGGCGAATTGTGGTGAATATGGATCGGGTCCGCGAAATGACCCCGTTGCCCGGCGGCGATGGGCTGCTGGTGTTGGGCGATGGCGCCACGCTGCGCCTCTCGCGGACGTACCGGTCCCGGGTGCGGTAATAGGGCAGCGCCTGGCGCGGCGCCGAACCACAACAGGGGAGATGGCAGCCACACAGATGGCAGCAGGCGGCCAGAGCAGTCCCTGGCCCCTGCCATTTGAGTGGCTGCCGTCTGCATGCTGCCTTCACCGCCCCAGCTGAACCCAAGTCCTCGGAGCACTCAAGTGACGCACGTCATGGGTCTGCTGTTGGTAGTTCCGTAGACACGGAACATCCTACATCTGGAACGGAGTGTCACTCCGCATGCCGCTTTGGGCGGGGGAACCCGGAGGAACTTTGTGGGACGAGTCGTGAGCAAAACGGTGCCCGTTCCGAAACATCTAGTCCGAGTCGTTCTCGGTTCGTCCCACCGAGCGTACGATTTTTCATTGACACGGACGCGGTCGGTGCTAGTTTGCCGCTCTGGTATTCCTCAGGTGTCTCAACACTGAGTCTACCGTGCTTCGCTGTATTTCGGTGAAACGGAGACCTGTTGCCGGCTGGGCGGCGCTTTGCAGCGCACCACCGGGAACGGGTGTTCAGCTTTTTTTCGTAGTCTGGGCCGACGCGTGCCGCGCGCGATCGGCTCACCCAGTGTCGGATCGCTGCTTTCTTGGTCACCGGATTGGTGGTCAGGGTTGCCGCGGCCGGCGTTGTAGGCGTTTTGGGGCCCCGCGCTGGTGCGTGGTTACGAAACGTTGTCCCGTGGCACTACCCTCCCGGAGGAGCAGATGAGGTTTCTTGGACGTCGTCGGTGGTTATTCGCGACGGTCCTAGGCGTAGCCCTGGCCGCGCCGATCACTGCCGCACAGGCCCAGACCGGTAAGTTGACCGGTGTGGTCACCGATGCGGAAAGCGGCAAGCCCATTGAGGGCGTCGCGGTGGTCATTCAGGGTACCACGCTTGGGGCCAATACGAACGCTGCTGGACGCTACTTCATCATTTCGGTTCCGCCCGGGACCTATACGGTGCAGGCCCGTCGGTTGGGCTTCCAGAGCGTCAACGCCACAGATGTGCGCATCACCATCGACGTGACGCGCGAACAGAACTTCAAGATCAAAGCCACCAACCAGACGCTGGCCGCCATCACGGTGCAGGCGGAAAAGACCCCGCTCATTGAACGTGGACAGGTGGGTTCCGGCAGCACGATCAGCGAAGAGCAGATTCAGTCGCTCCCCGTGACGTCCATTGCCGGGGTGCTCGCCCTGCAACAGGGCTTCCAGGAAGTCCCGCAGAACACGAGCCTTATCTCGGTCGCGGAAGAGCAGCGGAACACGTCACAGCCTATCCGCGTGCGCGGTAGCCGTGGCGGTTCGACGCTTTCCATGATTGACGGTGTGCCGATCAACAACTCGATCTTCGGGTCGAACGCCATCGACATCAACTCGTTTGCCGTCAGTGGTGTGGACTTCCGCCGCGGCAACATGGACCCGCAGTACGGCAACGCGCTGTCGGGTATCGTCAACAGCTCCATCCGTGAAGGCGGCTCGCAGGTCGCGGGCTCGATCAGCTTCCAGAACGGCACGTTGCCGGGTGAGCTGTTCAACTCCACGCAGGACAAGCTGGGTGGCAACAACCTGCTCCGCGGTTACCTCGCGGGCCCGGTGCCGGGGACCAACTCCAAGTTGCGTTACTCGGTGTCCGGTCAGGTCGAAAGTGGCGCCGCCCGCGTGCTTGAGTTCGACCAGGACATCTTCTCGGTCAACCAGGACGTCGAGCGCTCAGAAGTCCTTCCGGCCTACTCGCGCGACCTCATCAAGGGGTGGCAGGCGTTCGGTGGCCGTCAGAATGCGCAGTTCGTGGGCAAGCTCACGTTCCTGCCGTTCGACAACACCAAGATCAACTTCACGGCTATCGGGGCCGAGCGCGCGAATCGTCCGTACGATCGCCGCTTCATGTTCTCGTACCAGCCCGACCCCCTGTCGCTGGTGAACAACCGCGCCGACTCGTTGTTCGTCATTAACGACCAGGGTCTGGTGTTGCAGCGCGATCTGACGCCCACGTCCATTCGCGACAAGAGCAACATGTTCATCGCGTCGGTCGAACAGCGGTGGGGGCGCAGCTCCCTCACGTTGCGCGCTGCCCAGCTCGATTTTGAACGCGTCACGTGCCCCATCTATCGTGGTGTCTGTTTGCCGGCGCCGTTCTGCCAGGCCAACTTCGCGCAGGGCTTCATCAACCCGTCGCCCACGCTGTGCAGCACCGTGCCTGATCAGGGTGCTACCGGCCAGCTGTTTGGCGGTGAGAAGTTTACCGATCGGACCTTCCGCGCCGACTTCCAGTCGCAGGTCACCGACCACAACAACCTGCAGTTCGGTGCCCAGCTCGTGCAGCACGATCTGGTGTACAGCGACCGCGCGGCCGGCCCTGGTCAGTCGGGCATTACGCCGCTCACGTATCAGGTGTACCGCGCCAAGCCGTACGATGCCGCCGCCTACGTGCAGTCGGTCATCGAATACGACTTCATCAGCATCCGCCTCGGCGGCCGTTTTGACTACGGCGTCGCGCGTGGCAGCAGCTTTGCCAACCCGCTCGACCCGGCCAACGGCACCACGGCCCGTGAGGTGTGCAACGGTGCTACGGTCGCCGGCAAGCAGCTGCTGAACGCGCAGGGCCAGCCCTACGGCACTACCGGCTGCTTCGCGTCGGCAGAGAATCCGGCCACCAAGCGCCCCATTCTGCTCGACTCGGCCACCTCCATCGCGCAGGGTGACGACTTCACGGCCGCGCGGGCGCGGACCGCGTTCAGCCCGCGCATTGGTGTGAACTTCCCGCTCACCGAGCGTTCGCAGCTGTTCTTCAACGCCGGTCGCTACACCAAGGTCCCCAATTACGCCGACGTGTATCGCAACACCGGCACCGGGACCGTGGCTGGCCTCACCGCCGACGCCGACCGCTATTGCGCCGCCACGCAGGTAAAGCCGGGCACCGCCGAGTGCGCCCCGGATATCCGCGCCACCAACCCCACGTACGTGGGTAACGTGAACCTGCTGCTCGAAGAAGCCAAGTCGTACGAAGTGGGCTACTCGACCACGTTGGGTGAGCAGAACAACTACGGTCTGCAGGTGGCGGTGTACAACCGCTCGGAAACCGGCCTCACGGGTATTCGCGCCAGCCGCGCCCTGAACGACATCGGCTCCACGTACGACGGGTCGGCGCCGCAGTATCGCGTGGTGGTGAACGGTGACTTCCTGACGGCGCGTGGTATGGAAATCTCGCTCGACCGCCGCCTGTCCAACCGCTACCAGTACAGCGTGAACTACGGCATTGCGCGGTCCACGTCCAACTCTCAGGCGCCAGATCGCGCCGACGAAATTGCGCGGACCGAAGCGAACCGCGTGCAGCTCATTGAAACGCTGACCGACGGCAACATTACGCACACGGCCAACGCGTCTGTGACCTATCGCGTGCAGAACGACCTGCCTACGTTGCCGTTCAACGCCGGCCGTCTGCTGCGCAACACCACGGCGAGCTTCACCTACCAGATCCGTAGCGGCAATCCGTACACGCCGGTGCGTGCCACATCACTGGCCAACATCGGTGTCACAAACGCTGCCTCGGATATCAACTCGGGCACGGCGCCCAGCGTGCAAGACATGGGTCTGCAGCTCGACAAGCGCTTCGCCATCAAGAACGTGAACTACTCCGCCTTCTTCCGTGTGAGCAACCTGCTCGATCGCAAGAACTGCGCGCAGGTGTTCGTGAATACCGGCAAGTGCGACGCCGGCTTGCGTGACTTCCAGAACCGTCGTGTTGGCAACACCGGTGACGTGACCACGTCTACCGGATTTGACCAGCCTGAATTCATCGGTGCCCGCCGCAGCCTGTTCACCGGCATCACCGTCAGCTTCTAAGTCCCCCTCCCGAGCACGATGACTTTCATCATGGATTCCATCAGCCTGTGCGCGACCGACGCGCGGCGCCGCCTCCGGGCAGCGGCCGCGACGCTGGTGGTCGCCGGAGGCGCCTTTGGTGTGCCAGCCACGATGCAGGCACAGGGGGGGCTCACGCCTCCTCTCACCAGCATCGACAGCATGCGTGCCGACGGCAGCTTCGTCACGAAGCAGCTTTCCGCTGCCCCGAATGCCTTCAACCTGTTTGCCGGCGAAGACCTGGCTTGCGGTACCTACCGCGGCACCGGCGACATGACCGGCGGTACGCAAAACGAAGGTGGCCCGGTGTCCAACCAGGCTGCCGGCAGCCAGGACTGCGTAGCCAGTCAGCGCGGGTTTTACTTTGCCATGCCCATTGTGGGCGGGTCTGGTCCCAGCAACTGGCGAAAAATTCGCGCCGTGTATCCCAACGCGCGTACCATGCTCGGCTCCCCAGGCTATTCCGGCTTTTTCACCTTTGCCTTTGGTCCGCAAAAGAAGTCCCTCGGACCGGCAGACGGTCAGTTCGGCAAGACCTTCTCGGGCGTGACCTCGGCCAACGACGGTTCCTGCCGCGGCAACCCCAACACCTTCCGCTTCCTGGGTAACTCGCTGCTGGCGACCAAGGATTGCCCGGAAACCTGGGGCTCCGAAGGGTTCAAAGGCAAAGCCGTCATTCCTGACGCGACGTGGCTCGATCGCTTCAAAGCCAACCCCACGGGCTTCTCGTGGGACGAGTGGAAGATTCCGGCCACGGCCTATGATCCCAGCAATATTCTCGGGACGCAGCAGCTGTACGGCTTCATGTCCGACTATTACCGCGAGCAGAAGCTGCGCTTCGGATCGGTGGTGGCTGGCGGCGCCGGCGCGCCGAGCGAACAGGGGTACCCGATGGGTATCGAGTTCAAATTCGAAGCGTTCCAGTTCGGTAATCCGGCGGTGCGCAACACCATCTGGTATCAGTTGACGATGGTGAACAAGAGTGCCGACGTGTACGGCGTGGGCGTGGATTACGACTCGTTGTACTACGGCCTTGGCCCGGGCATGGCGTCCAATCAGAACGCCAACGCCATGTACTTCCAGCCGCAAGACGGATCGGTGTACATCGTGCGCTCCGGTGCCTCCGGCAACTGTAACGCCACGTCGTACCCCAAGCGTTACGCGGGTCAGACGTTGGGGTGTAACAGCACGGCGGCCGGTTTCGGTGGCGGCGCGATGGTTATCTCGTTCCTCAAGTCACCGTTGGGTGACCTGCGCAACAAGTTGTTCACGCAGCCGTCCAGCCCGTACTACGCCCCCAACCATCCGAACGCGGGTGATACGATTACGTACAATCACGCCGCGTGGGGTGCTTTCGGGAACAACAACCTGCAGTTCAGCATGCGCGGGGCGTTCGGCATGGTCTCGGGTATCGAATCCGACTACCTCGACGGTCGTACCCCCGCTCAGCTTGGCGCTGCCGATTATCTGAACAAGTTTCGCCCGGAAGAATGGAGTGGAGTGGTTCCCGACGCCGACCAGGCCCGATTCAACAAGTTCGTTCCCGGCAGCACCATCAATCCGGCCACCGGCCGGCTGTTCGGCAAGTGGGATTACAACAAGGATGGTATTCAGGACACCATTTCGGTGCCTGGCTGTGGCAGTCAGGGTTGCCATGTGTTGTGGAGCGATACAATCCCGGGCGGCTATCGCAATGGTGGCTGGGGCAACATCATGAACACCTTGACCGCAGGCCCCTTCAGCCTGCGCGCGAGTGATACCACACAGTTCCTGTTCGCCTTTACGTGGGCCCCGGACTCGTTGCAGACGCGCACGCGCGTGGACGCGATGCTCAATGCGTATCTCACCAACTACGCCGGCCCCACTCCCGTTGCACTTCCGACCATCACGCCGGGTGTTACGTATACGGTGGCGTCGGCCGAGTTCGTGGACTCCTCGCGCGCTGGTGTGGCCGACGCGTCGGTGGGTTCGCAGATCACCATTCGGTATCCGCAGATTTCGCCCGTTGATCAGTTCATGCTCCGCTCGATCGCCAAGATCCGGCAGGACTCGATTGACGACGTAGGCAATGTGCGGCGCGTATTGCGTCTCAACCCGGGACTGCTGGCGCGCATGACGGCGCGCGCCAACGACAACCTGGCGGCGGTCTACATCTTCAAGTCGTGCAACCAGGGCAACACCTGGACTACCAGCAGCGGTAACGTTGGGGCGTGTGTGGATGCGCCCACGCGCAACATCGACGCCGGTGTGCAGGCGTTCAACTGGCGTCCGTGGGCCACCACGACGTACGCCAACGGTATCCCGGCGGCGGCCACCGTGTCGGAGTTCGTGATGGGCGGCCGGACCTACGTGTATTCGCTGGTCACCCGTACGCGCGGCTTCTCTGACTTTGCCATCGTGGACAGCAGCGCCACGGGCTTTTTCAGCACCGACGTGCAGAATGCGTTGAGTGTCACCAAGGACACCATCAGCTCAGCGTTGGCCGGCAGCGGGCCTAGCACCATCACGGTGTACGCGCCCATCACCAACGCAGCGGGTCGGTCCTTCGCCCGCGTGGATACCTCCACGGTGCTCGGTAAGGCGACGCAGGACGTGATCGTGGGCAACGTGAACAACGACGCGTCGGGTCGTACGCGCATGGTGTTCGCCAACCAGTTCATCGTCCGCAAGACGATCGACACGATTACGAGTGCGGCGTCCACCACCATCTCGGCCCGCTACATCGTACCCAGTGCCACCACGTCGCCGACTGGAACGCGGGTGGTGAACTTCCTGGCACGTGAGCAGCAGTTTACGGTGGGGCAGAATATTCCGGTGCGCGTGGGCACGGCGCTGCTCGCCGGCACGGCACGTGGTGTCACCGGCTCCTCGCGTCTGTTTGTCGATACGGTATCGGCACCAGCCAACAGCATGGGCTACGTGTGGGTCACGCAAGATGGACGCCCCATCTACATGACCAGCGATCAGTACGCGGCCAACTTCGACCGTGATCAGCTCAGTTCGCCGCTGTACCCGGGCTACACGGTCCGCTCGCGCGACAGCTCGAACGCGGCCACCGGTATGCGTCAGGAGTTGCTGCCTTCCGGCACGGTCCGCGATCGTGACTACCTGGTGCGTGCGCCGGGCGACACCATCCAGCCAAACGCCAAGCAGTTTGCCATTACCGTGCGGCCTATCACCGCGGTGACGGGCAACACCTTGCCCAAGCGTGTACAGGGTGGGGCGTATACCCTGACGTGGCAGACGGACCCGTGGGGCCCCAAGGCACCCTTCCGTCTCGATCCGCCCCAGGCATTGCAGGCCACCATCGATACGTCACTTAACGCGATGGCGGCACTGGCCACCAACAGCACGATCACCGACGCGAAGTACAACGCGATGATCGGGGCCACCACGGCCCGTCCGCTGGTGCGGGTGCGCCTGCCGTTTACTATGAAGTACACCGACCCGGAAGACGGTCGGGTAGAAGATGTGAAGTTTGCCATGCTCGCCCGGGCCACCCCACAGGCGCGCACGCGACTCATGGGTTCCGGCAACGACACGATCCGGGTCAACGTGCCCGACAGCCTCTGGCTGCCGGGTGACACGCTGTATGTCATTCAGCGCGTACCGACGGACAGTGCCGTGACCATCGGCGGTGCCCGCACGCTGGTCCTCACCACGGATGCTGAAGGTGGCGCCAATGCCTTCCGCCCCATTCGTGTGCTGGCCGACTCCATTGGCTTGAGCAAGTTCCTCGTTGCCTGTACACCGAACGCGACGTCCAGTGGTACGCGGACCAACACGTTTGACCAGCAGACCTGTAACCCGCTGGTGATCAATACGCGCGGTGCCACGCCTACTGGTGGATACTTGCCGGTGGCGGCCAACTGGTCGCAGTTCTTCGAACTCACCAAGACGTTCGATCCGCGCTCGGTGAAGGCACTGGTGGCCACGCCGTTCTCGTCGGCCAACGAGATCACCAAGGAAACGCTGTCCAAGATCAGCGTGGTGCCCAACCCGTACATCGTCCGCTCGGACGTGGACGACGTGACGCCGGCCAATCGGACGTCGGTGGGCAACATCGTCTTCACCGGTCTCCCCGATGAAGGCACCCTGCGCATCTACTCGGTCTCCGGGCAGTATCTCCAGGAACTCAAGTGGACGGCCAGCGATCTCCTGCGATCCGGCAACAACTCCACCTCGGGCGATCTGGCGTACAATCTCCGTACACGCGAGGGCATCGACCTCGGATCGGGGCTTTATCTGTTCGTCGTGACGGCCACTGGTGAGCGGGGCAAGAACCAGGTGCATCGCGGCAAGTTCGTGATCATCCGCTAACGGAGTCGAGATGAAGATCATACGGAACATCGGCGTACTCGGAGCCGCCACGACCCTGCTGGCAGCGCCGTTGAGCGCCCAGGGTCCAGGCGGTCTCCTTCCGACGCCTGAAACCAAGGCCACGCGTCAGGGTACGCGTGGCGCCAACTTCCTTCATATCGGTATTGGCGCCCGAGGGGGCGCCATGGCCGGCGCCATCGGCAGCACCGTGAACGGTCCGACCGCCTGGTATTGGAACCCGGCAGGGGCGGCCACCAGCGAAATCATTTCCTTCGCGGGCGGCTACCAGAACCTCTATGGCGACCTCGGGCTCACGCAGTCGTATGCCGCCGCCTCCATTCCGCTCCTGGGCGGTGTGGTAGGGTTCTCGGTCAATTCACTGTCGTCGGGCGAAATCAAGCGCACCACCGAAGCCAATCCCTTCGGTGAGCGTCTCGGTGGGTCCACCTTTGCGTGGACCTCCACCGCGGCCAGCCTTGGCTATGCCAAGCGTCTGACGGATCGCCTCAACATCGGCACGCAGCTCAAGTACATCACCGAAGGCATCACCGACGCCAACACGGCATGGGTGGCGGCGGACATCGGCACGCAATTCAACACCGGGCTGTATGGCGTCACCATTGGTGGTGCCATCCGCAACGTGGGTCGGTCGTCACGCGCCGGTGGCGCGCTGCTGCAGCGCGTTATCCAGACCACCGACGGCTCGCAGTTGCAGGAAGGCCGTCGTGTGGATCTGTGGACGCGCCCCACGGAAATTCCCGTGACCTTCCAGTTCTCGCTTGGCTCGCAGATTCTCGGTAGCGCCGATGCGCTGTTCGGAAAAGGCAGTGGCAACAACGCCGTCAACGCCGAACTGACGCTGACCGACGGTACCGACATTTCCACCCAGTATGCACTCGGCGTGGAGTACGCGTACAAGAACATGTTCTTCGTGCGCGGCGGCAAGCGGATGTACAACGATGATCGTGAAACGGGCATCGATAACGCCGGCACGCTTGGCCTGGCTGGTGGCTTCGGCCTCCGGGTGCCTCTGCTCGGTCGCAATGTGCGCTTCGACTACTCCTATGAGGGTGCCGGCGCACTGCAGAACGTTCAGATCTTCTCCTTCGAGGTGGGCCGATGAAACGTGTGATGCTTGCGGCCGCCTTGGTGGCACTGGCGGCGACGACCGCGCAGGCGCAGGTGGCCGACAAACGCTTCAGCGTAACCACCCGACTGGGCACGGTCACGCCGGAGCGCTCCTCGAGTCTTGATTTGGCTGGCCTCGTTGGTCTCGATACCGAGTACTCGCTCAACAAGTATTTCGGCACGGGTGTCTCGGTGGACGTCACGCGTGGCAACACGCACCGTGAAGACTTTGTGGCGCGACTCCGCTACGGCAATCCAACGGCTGGTGGTGGTGACACCATCTACTATCAGTACGTCGGACAGCCGGTGAACACCATTCACATCGGCGCGTTCGGCGTGGCGCGGTATCCCACCAAGCGCATTACCCCGTTTGTCATGGGCGGGTTCGGCACCTATACCATGTTGCTCGATACGCAGATCAACGGGAAGGCCGCCATCAAGAACTCGGCGTCGTACACCCTGGGTGGTGGTGTGTCGATCAAGTTCACGGAGCGTAGTGGCATCCAGATTGACGCACGCCAGCTCACCATGCGGAACTTTGACCGTGGGTTCATTGATCCCACGGCCGGGCGCAATCCGAACACGGTGTTTCCGGAAGACTTCCCGTCCGTGCCGGCGGCGAAGAACACGGCGGCCAATTTCATGCTGTCCCTTGGCTTCCGGTACATCCCCGGCAACATCGGGGGCAACTAATCATGAAACCCATGCGTCTCGCAGTCCTGACGTCAGTTGCATTCACGGTGGTGGTGGCCGCCGCCTGCAGTGAGGAGCGCGCCATTACCACGGAGCCGATCGGCGCTCGCGGTTTTGGGCAGAACCTCATCAAGAGCCAGTCCAACCTGCCTCGCGGCCGAGCCATCTTCCCCACGTCCCCCATCGCGTCGGCCAATCCGGCCGCCGACTCCATCATTGTGGAACTGGGCGGGCTCGACTCCCTCTCGGGCGGCAACTATGTGGTGTGGGTCGGCAACGACTCCGCTACCAAGTTCGTTCGCGCGACGGGTACGCTCACGGTGCTGCGTACCGACACCACGCTCAACGCGCAGGGTGATCCGGTATTCACCACCACGTCCGCGTCGTTGGGTACGGTGAATCAATTCTCCACCGGTGGGTCCAACCGCCTGATGCGTTTCGCCACCACACGTGCGGCCATCGGCATGACCAATGCCGACTCGGCCAACCTTGTGCTGGTGTCCGTGGAAACGGGTACCGCTGGCGCCACGCCGGGCACGCGCCGTCCGCTCTGGGCGCGTCGCAGCCAGTCGGCCGCTGTTGGTGGTCGCATTACGGGTGGCTTGCGCTTCGGCAACTACAACTCACGACTGGCCAGTGAATACGTCTTTGCGACGTCCACTGCGGCCAACGCGGCATTTGGTCCGGCGGCGTTTTCCGCCAGCACGCTCATCATCCCGCGTGGCCGCATCGAAGTGCGCGGCGCCATCTACACGGTGAACGATTCGAATTACTATCGTCCGCCGGTGGGCTATTACTACGAAGCGTGGACCATCCGCACGGATACACTCGGTCGCTTCATCGATACGGTCAGCCTTGGCCACAAGGCCACGCCGTTCCCGGGGCGCTTGAGCTTCTTTGACGCCGACACGCAGATCACTGATCCGCAGTACATGTTCGGCACGCCTTCGCCGGTCATCTTTGCCTCGCAGCATCGGGTGTCGTCCGACAGCATTCCCGCCGCGGTCGTGAACGGCACGCCGTGGCGCGAGTTTGCGTGGACGTACGTGACGCTGCAAAACAAGCTGTCACCGGCTGGTCGTATGGGTGCCAACGTCGTGATGCTGGTCAACAACCCGTCGTCCATCTCGTTCCGCTAAACACCGCGGTTGATTGGGCGAAGTAAAACAAAACACGGGCGCCGAGGATTCCTTCCTCGGCGCCCGTGCTGTTTTTATCCAAAGCTACCTCGTTAGGTCCCGTACCAGTTTGGCGGAGGTGCGGAGCTGTGGAGGTGAGGAGAAACTGAAATGCAGCAGTGCTCCACTCCTCATCACCTCCACACCTCCTTCGTTCAGGCCCGTACCAGATTGGCGGAGGTGCGGAGCTGTGGAGGTGAGGAGAAACTGAAATGCAGCAGTGCTCCATTCCTCTTCATCTCCACACCGCCTTCGTTCAGGTCCGTACCAGATCGGCGGAGGTGCGGAGCTGTGGAGGTGAGGAGAAACTGAAATGCAGCAGTGCTCCGGCGGAGGTGCGGAGCTGTGGAGGTGAGGAGAAACTGAAATGCAGCAGTGCTCCACTCCTCATCACCTCCACACCTCCTTCGTTCAGGCCCGTACCAGATTGGCGGAGGTGCGGAGCTGTGGAGGTGAGGAGAAACTGAAATGCAGCAGTGCTCCATTCCTCTTCATCTCCACACCTCCTTCGTTCAGGTCCGTACCAGATCGGCGGAGGTGCGGAGCTGTGGAGGTGAGGAGAAACTGAAATGCAGCAGTGCTCCATTCCTCTTCATCTCCACACCTCCTTCGTTCAGGCCCGTACCAGATTGGCGGAGGTGCGGAGCTGTGGAGGTACGAAGAGCTACGGTACCAGCCGCACCAGCCCACTGCCGCTACGGTCACCCACCCAGAGCACGCCGTTGCGCGCCACGATAGACGTCGCATACGCGACCTGACGGGATGCGCCGAGGATGGTGGGAGAGGGAGAGAGCCTGATGCGTGTGACCCCGTCCACGCCACCAGCAACAAACAGATCGTCGCCCATGAACGCCAGGTCGAACGCAAAGCGAGGTTCCCCCTTGAGGCGCCACGGCGCCTGCTGCACCCCTGTCGGCTGTGCCGCGAGATTCCCGCGTGGCCAGATGATGACCCCCTCGGTACCCACGGCGGCCGCAATCCAATTGTTGCCACTGGAGATACTCGACACTCTGGTTCCCGTGGCCGTACGCGCCGCGAGCACGGGCGATGCACTGCTCCCGGCAGGTGGTATCATGACTTCGTACAATGCGGAGTCCGTGGCCACCCACCAGCGCTTGGCTGTGGCGTCGTAGTGCGCCGCCGAAACGTTGGAAGGCGCCACCACCGTGTCCACACGCGGCTGTCCGTCACGCAGGTGACGGATCTGCAAGCGTTGCCCCTCGGCGACCAGGATGATGTCCTCGTTGGCGGCCAGCGCATCAACTGCACCTGGCAATAGCCGCGATAACCGGCCGGCCGTGATGGGTGTTTGCCAGAGTGCCGTCCCGGTACCAATGAGCAGCGTGGAATCACGGCCATTCACGGCCACCTGGCGAATGAGGCTCAGTCCACCGCCTCGCCGCTGCAACGCCGCCGGGCGCGGCGCCGCGGTGACCACCTGAACACCACTGTCGGTGGCCGCGAAGACCAACGAGTCGAGCACGGTAAGCGCGAAGGCTTCGGCCGGTAGCTTCAGGCGCGCGGCGTTGAACGACAGCGCATCGCCGGCGCGCGGCGCCAGCGCACGTCGCTGCGCCGCCAGTTCACGCGACAAAAATAAGCCCGTAAGCGCCCCACTGATGCTCAGATAGGGCAGGGCACAGTCCCAGGCCCCGCACTGCCCCGCCCGTTCGCCCCGATCACTCGCGTGGTGATAGCCGAAGGCCAGGGCCGCACCAACGGTTGCCCCCAATCCCATCCAGCGGAAGCGGTGATCGTTGGGCAGTGGTCCCATGGTTTCCGACACCCCCAACGGCGCCCGGGTGGACTCCGGAGCACGTTGTGCCGCTGCCGAGAACAACGGCGCGGTCATGAGCAGAGCTGCGAAGGCTGCCGCCGTAGGCGGTCGTGAGGAGGCTCGCGACTGGCCGCGAGCAGAACGGAAGGAGGTCATGAGCGGGCCACGCGGAAGAAACGTGCAGAACGTGCCGTCTGGCCAGAGACGAGATCCGTAATGACGACCTCGAGGCGATAGAGGCCAGCCGGGGAGGTGCCAAGCCCGATGGTGTTTACCATCGGGGTACGCTCGGAGGTTCCCGCAGGCATCTCGCGCGTGAAGCGGACCGTGAGTTCCTCGTTCCCTTCACGGGTCAATCCCACAAAGTCGGCCGCATCGAGCAGAAAGCGCAGCGACGCGTTGCGATTGCTGCGATCGATTTCCACCAGCGTTACCCGGAAACGCACCTCGGCCTTGAGCCGCTTCTCGGGCGAGGGGCGCAACCCATACGTCTCCCAGTACACCGAAAACGGCTCGCGCTGCGCCATCGTCAGGTCGCCTTTGGGAATGATGCCCGCACGCTGCCAGCCCCCAAGCGGGTCGTCGGACGAGGTGACCCGTTCGGTAATCATGACGTCACTCATCTCGAGAATATCCCGACGGGCCCGCGCAATGTCGATCTCCATGTGCGCCCGTGCGACCGCGCCCGACACGTTGGCGTCGTTCCCTTCGACCCGGACGCGAATGGGGCCGGCTGGTACGCCCTGCACAAACGTGCGCGTGAACAGCCCCGACGCCGGCAGCGTCAGCGTCACGGTATCGCGCTGTACCTGCCTCAAGTTCAACGGGCGACCGATGTACAGACTGGTGAACAACGACCCCTGATCAAGCTCCACCGCACCGTACAACCGCCGAGGGTCGAATGCATGCGACACGACCAGTTGGGTGGTGCTGTCGTTCGCCCCACGGAATCGGGACACCTGCACGGCCACTGAATCAATGGCGCGCAACGCATCCACATTGTCGAGCAGAAAGGGCGCATCCTCGCGCGACTCTTCGGCCAGTCCACGCATGGGCCCTGCAAACGTAGCGTAGTTCATGGCCGGAGGAGCCGAAAATACGAACTGCCGATCCTTGCGAGGATAGTACCACACAATGGTGATGCGCCCGGTGGTCTCGGCGTAATCGGCGGAGTTGGTTGGGGCGAACGTCGCGACAACCGGAGGCTCTCCGTACCGGATGAGAATAAGACCGCGATCGGTGCGCCATCCCACCTGCCGCATGTCCACACTGGTGAAGCGCAGCTCCGCCACCGCAATCCGCGCCAGAAACTCCAGTCGCGCTTCGTTCTCCGGGGTTTCCAGCAACGGGTCGGCCGCTTCCCAATACGACGAGTCGGTGAGGCGCCGATCGGCCGCCGACAACGCATCATACGACACCGAGTCCCGTCGTCGGAGAATGCGTCCCAGATTCGTCATGGCGTCGCGCTCCTCCAAAGGCAGGAGCTTCAAGGCCGACTCAAACAGCGTGTCGGCCGCCGCGAAATCATTCACACGGTACGCCGCCAGCCCCGCCGCGAGGCGCAGATCACTGCCGCCAGTACGGGCGTCGAGGAACGGGCGCACCACCCGCCGCATCTCTTCGTAGCGTTTCTGGTCGTACAACAGGCCGAGCAACCCAATGGCACTGCGCTCGTACGTTGGTACCGCCGCCAGCCCGCGGCGGTACATTTCTTCCGCTTCCGTGCGGTCAGTGGCACCTACATTGGGAATGGGGCGCGCATTCGACTCCAGAAACTCCCGCGTGTAATGACGGCGCAGCATGGCTTCGTCGGGGTCGAACATCAGGCCGGCATTCGCCACCAGATAGCGGTCTTTGGCCGTGAGATACCGGCGCTCCTTGATCTGCCCGATCTCCCAGGTGATCTCGGCAATGAGCGCCTGATCCTGCTGCTCTTCCGCGACCCGCAGCGCCTTGCGCATGATGCGTTCGGCTTCCACGCGCAGGAGGGGGGTGAGCAGTCGGATTCGCCCGATCTCCAGCAGGTAGCGCGCGTTCTGCGGATCGAGCTCGGAGGCGCGGTCGAGCAAACGCCACGCGACAAAATTGCGAGGTACATCACCAACCCGGAGAAATGTGCTGCGCGCCAGCAACACGCCACGCTGATACAGCACTTCGGGATTGCGCGGGGCCCGGTCCTGCGCGTGTTCCAGTGACTTGAGCGCGGCAGCGGTATCGCCAGCGGCGACCGAGGCGCGCGCCGCCGAAAGCAACGAATCCACTTCCGGGGTTGTCACGTATGAGCGTGAGCGAGCCGCCGGAGGCTGAAGGTGAACCGCTGACGGCGCCGCATGAAGCTGGTGGTGCGGCAACAGGCAGCTTAGACACAGCCCTACGGCAACCGCGGTCAGTGTCTGACGAGGAGAGTTCGGGGCGGTACGGATCCCGAAAGCCGGCGGGGAGGTAGTAGCATCCACTGTAGCAGGATAATCTCATGGCAGTGCCGCGCGGAACACCAGAAGTGGCATCGTCGTCCTCTTGTCCCAAGGAGAATTTGAGCATGGTGCGTTTTTCGTGGCGTCGCGTGTGTGCCGTTGGTGCCTCCGCCTTTGCGCTGTCCGTGGCCGTCCCGGCAGCCACGGCCGGCGCGCAGGCCTACAACTACCCCTCCATGCAGACCCCGCGCGCCAGCACGCGCGACTATACCGCGGGGATTGTCGGTGGGGCCGGCACCTCATTCCTGTTCCAGTGGCGTGAAGGCGCCGGAAAGGGACTGCACTGGCAGCTCGATGCCGGCTTTGCCGACCCCGAGGGCGGCGTGGATCCGCTTCTCTTCGTAGGTGGCGGGTTGGGCAAGGAGCTGACTCGGGCCACGAACGATCAGCCGCTCGACGTGCTCTTCACGGCGGGTGTGGGTGCCGCATTTGGGGGCAACAGCACCGTGTTTCGGGTGCCGCTTGGCGTGAGTGTGGGGCACACCTTTGAGTTGGAGCAGAACATGTCGCTCACCCCCTTCGTGCATCCCCGCCTCTCGGTGGATGCCTGTGGCCGCTGCGGCCGCAACAACGACTCGCGCACCAACCTGAGCGCCAACTTTGACGTTGGGGGGCATTGGCAGGTGAACCGCCAGTTCGGCGTCCGGGTGTCGGCCTCGTTCAGCGGCTCCGATCTGGTGGGGACCGACGAAACGGTCGCCATTGGCTTTAACTGGACGCCGGCCGGGCTGGCGCGCCGCTAACGGCACGTGCCACGGGGTGGGGCCATGGCGGGTCGCAGTTAACTTCCGCTCGCCATGACCCGCATCCTCGGAATCTCCGCGTTCTTCCACGACAGCGCCGCCTGCCTGGTGCAGGATGGCGTCATCGTGGCCGCGGCGTCCGAAGAACGGTTTTCGCGCCGCAAGGGCGATGCGGCGTTCCCCACGCAGGCGGCCGCCTGGTGTCTACAGCAGGGCGGGGTGGACGCCCGCCACCTCGACGCGGTGGCCTTCTACGAAAAGCCTATCCTGCATCTCGACCGGCTCTTCGAAAGCTGGCTGTATACGGCGCCGCGCGGGTGGCGGGCGTTCCTCAAGGGCGGACCCCTCTGGGCCCGTGACAAGATTGATCTCAATGGCGCCATTCGCCGCGGGCTCGGTGGCTACGAGGGCCGACTGCTCTGGTGCGAGCATCATGAGTCGCACGCGGCCAGCGCGTTTTACCCGTCACCCTTTCCGCGGGCCGCGCTTGTCACCATGGACGGCGTTGGTGAGTGGGCGACGGCCAGCATGGGCGTCGGGGAAGGCAACACGTTGCGCCTCACGCATGAACTGCGCTATCCCGACTCGCTGGGGCTCCTGTATTCGGCGTGTACTTATCACGCCGGCTTCAAAGTCAATTCGGGCGAGTACAAGCTCATGGGGCTCGCGCCATTCGGCACGCCGCGCTTCGTGAATACCATCCTCACGCATCTGGTGGACCTGCGCGACGACGGATCCTTCCGCCTGCACCGGAAGCCCTTTGGCTACGTGGACGGGCTGCGCATGACCACCCCCCACTTCGATGCGCTCTTTGACGGGCCGCCGCGCACGCCGGAATCGCCCATCACGCCGCGCGACATGGACCTCGCCGCATCGGTGCAGGTGGTGACGGAGATGATCGTGCAGCGCATGGTGCGTACCGCGGTGCAGTACAGCGACTGTCGCGATGTCTGTCTTGCCGGTGGCGTCGCGTTGAACGCGGTGGCCAATGGCACACTGCGGCGTGAGGGGATCGTGGATCGCCTCTGGGTCCAGCCTGCCGCTGGTGACGCCGGCGGGGCGCTTGGTGCGGCCCTGCTGGCATGGCACCGGTACTATGGCGGCGTCCGGCCGGTGCGCGATCACGACATCATGCAGGGAGCCCTGCTCGGCCCATCGTTTTCTGACGAGGAAATTGGCGCGCAGTTGCACGCCGCCGGCGCCGAGGTTGAGCTGCTGGGGCGCGAGGCCGTCATGCAGCGGGCGGCGCAAAGTCTGGCGCGTGGTGGCATCGTTGGCTGGTTCGACGGGCCGATGGAGTTTGGTCCGCGTGCTCTTGGCGCACGATCCATTTTGGCCGATCCGCGACCGGCCGACATGCAGCAGCGCCTCAACGCGCACATCAAATTGCGCGAGGGCTTCCGTCCGTTTGCGCCCGCCGTGTTGGCGGAGCATGCGCACGAATACTTCGAAGGGATCGACGGTGATGCGTCGCCGTACATGTTACAGGTGGTGCCGGTCAAACCCGACGCACCGCCTCTGCCAGCCATCACCCATCGCGATCACTCCGCACGGGTGCAAACCGTGACGGCTGATCGTACCCCCGGTTTCCATGGCGTGCTGCAGGCGTTTCATCAACTGACGGGGTGTCCGGTTCTGGTGAACACCAGTTTCAATATCCGTGGCGAACCGGTGGTACATACGCCGGCGGAGGCGTTCGCCTGTCTCATGCGGACGGACATTGATGCCCTGGCGATTCCGCCGTACTTCGTGACGCGCACTACGCAGCCCACACTTGGCGATGCGCGCTGGAACATCGCGCTGGAACCGGATTGATGGATCACCAAATGAAGGAACGCACCGCAGACCGCATGACGGCATCTGCCGACAGCGTGCCCTCACCACGTCGCTTTGGCCTCACGCTGGGGCCGGCGCTGCTCGTGGTGGCTGCCGTTGCATGGTGGCGCGCGGCCTTGGGCGCTGCGCAGGGAGTCGCGGCCGTCGGGCTGCTGCTGGTCACGGCCGGGTTGCTGGCCCCCACCGTGCTTGCGCCTCTCTCGCGCGGGTGGATGGCCTTCGGGCACCTGCTGGGGCGTGTTACGACGCCACTGTTTTTCACCCTGTTATGGGTGGTTGCCTTTGTTCCCATCGGCCTCCTGCGGCGTACGTTCTCGCGCAGTCCCCTGGCGCGTGATCCGGAGGCCCTCTCGTACTGGGTGCCCCGTCCGCCCATTGCGCCGGATGTGGCGCGGGCCTCCATGGAACGGCAGTTTTGACGCATGACCATGCTGCGCGAACTCTTCGCCTTTTTGCGCGTCAACAAGAAGCTCTGGCTACTCCCGATCGTGCTCGTCTTCGTGGCGCTCGGCACGCTGGTGGTGCTGGCCCAGGGCTCGGTACTGGCGCCGCTCATCTACTCGATCTTTTGAGGCGGTCCCTGTGACGTCGAAACGTTCACGCGGATTTGCCATCGTCGCGCTGGCGCTGCCGTTTCTGCTGTTTGGGGTGATCGAAGGCGCCACACGTTTGCTGTGGACCGATGGCGCCATGCCCTTGTTCATTCCGAGTGCGGCGGGCAATGGAGCGTGGCTCATGCCCAACCCGGTCGTCGCTGCCCGCTGGTTTCCCGGAGAAGCGTCACCACCGGCGCCCAACCCAGAATTCTTCCGAGCGCAGAAATCCCCGAATGGTTTTCGGGTGTTCGTCTTGGGCGAGTCGTCGGCGCAGGGGTTTCCGTATCCCCGCACCGGTTCGTTTGCCCGGCTGCTGGATGCGGCGCTCACTGATGCGCTGCCGGGGCGCGACGTAGAGGTGATCACGTTGGGCATCGCTGCCACGAACAGCTATGCCATGCTGGATGTCCTCCCAGAAGTCATCGCGCAGCACCCTGACGCGGTGCTGTACTACGGCGGACACAACGAGTATGTGGGGGCCCTCGGCGCCGGCGCGAGCATCCGACTGTCCGCCAGTCCGGCGCTCACGCGCTTCTTCGTGCGGTTGCAACATCTGCGCTCGGTGCGAGCGCTCAATCGGTTTGTCGCCCAACGACGAGCCCGAGGTGCGGCCGGCGCCATCGATCCGGCGGCGGCGAGCTTCATGGAGTCGGTCACGAGCGGCAAGGAAGTCGCATCGGACTCGCCAGAGTATCGCGTTGGGGTGGAGCAATTCGAGCAGAATCTCGAACGCATCGTGCAGAGCATGGTGCAGGCCGGTGCGCCGCTGTACGTCGCCTCGACGCCCAGCAACGTGCGCGACCAGCCACCATTCGCGTCGGCGGGGAACAGCGCGGCGCGGGAGGCCTATCGCGCGGCGCAGGGGGCGCTACAGGCCGGTGACAGCGTTCAGGCCCGCACGGCGTTTGTGCGGGCCCGCGACCTCGACGTGGTACGGTTCCGTGCGCCCTCGGTGTTTGATTCGGTCGTTCGCCGCGTGGTGCAGCGCGCCGCCGCAGGGGTGACATACGTGCCCATGGTTGAGGCGTTCGCCGCGCAGAGTGTGGTGGGTGTGCCCGGACGTGACTTGTTTCTCGAACACGTGCACCCCAACCGCGATGGTGTGCAGTTGTTGGCACGCACCTTTCTGCAGGCCATGATCGAAACGCCCCCTCCCGGCACCACGTTTGAGGCCGCACGCGTGCGGCCGATGGTGGAGTACGAGCGCCGGGTGGCCGTGACCCCTTTCGACGAGCGCATTGCCGCGCATCGTGTGGCGGCGCTGGGGGCGCGCTGGCCCTTTGTGCCGCTGGATAGTCAGGGCGATTACCGTGGGCGCTACATCCCAACCGGTTTCGCCGACTCGCTGGCGTTTCTCGTGGCCGGTGGGGCACGTCCGTGGGAGTTTGCCAAGCTCGAACTGGCGCGTCGGTTGGAGGCGGGCGGCAATGCCGCACAGGCGATTCAGGAGTATCTGGGGCTGGCGGGCGATCAGTTCATTTTTGCCGAACCGCATACCCTGGCCGGGGCAGCCCTGTTTCGGGCTCGCCGCTTTGCCGAGGCCGATTCCCAGTTCGTGCAGGCCATGGCCATTGCGCCCACCGCCGATCTGGCGGTCGCGCGCGCGCGCATTGCCGGCGACCGCCAGGACTGGCCCGCGGCGCTCGCGATGCTGGACATCGCGCAGAAACTGGATCGATCACGCGCGGATGTATTGTACCAGCTCTCCCTCGCCCAGTCGCTCACCGGCAACCTGGCAGGTGCGCAACAAACCGCGCGCGAGCTGCAGCGCCAGCACCCGCAGTTCCCGGCGCTGCCGCAGCTACTCAGTGTGCTCGGCCTGCCACGGTAAGGACGACTCAAACGCCGAATTCCAACCCAGTACCCGGCACTGATCAGTTCTGAGTTTTGCGTGTGGGTAATGAGTTCAGGTAGATCACCGCGCCGCGGACGAGTCGGCTTGGCACCAAGCTTTCCCGGCCTGCGTACGGTCACCATGATTAAGGCCCTTACCGTCCCCGCTCAGGAGAAGCCCATGCGAGTCCACACCGCGTTGCGTATACGCAGCCAGCTGCACGGGCTGCTCCTGGCGGTGGTGCTGGTGGGCACGGTGGGGGCGCCATCGCTGGCCCGGGCGACTCGTGGGACGGTGCGTCGCGCGGTGATGCAAACTGGCACCATCCGCGGCGTGGTGCGTGATGCCCAGGGAACACCGGTGGCGAGCGCCGAGGTGCAGTGGTTGTCATCGGGCGCGGTGGTGCGCAGCAAGGACGACGGCAGCTACATCCTGAGCGGTGTGCCGGTGGGCCCCGTGTATGTGCGGGTGCGACGTATCGGGTATCTCGCCACCCAGCGGGAGATCGCGGTGTCCGGGCAAGGGGCGGCGACCGCCGATTGGACGTTGGCCCGCGCTCCGCAGGAGATGGCCGTGCTCACCGTCAACGCACGACGCGAACCATCGGACAGCCGGCTGGCGGGCTACCGCGCCCGCTTGGACGCCAAGCGCGGGGGGTATTTCATCACCCGTGAACGTATTGAGCAATCGGGCAATCGCAGTATGCTCGACGCCTTTCGGGGAATCCCCGGGGTCCGGATTGGGACCCCGCCGCGCGGAGTGAACGCCGGCCGGTTGGTACGGTTCCGCTCCAGCACGTGTCAGCCGCTGGTGTTCATAGACGGGTTCGCCGCCTCGGCCACCGACTTCGATTTTGAATCGATAGATCTCAACATGGTGGAAGGGATCGAGATCTATCTGTCGTCGAACTCCGTGCCCCCCGAACTGATGGGGCCGCGCGGCTTGGAGCAATGCGGCGTGGTGGCCGTCTGGTCGCGTCCGGCGCAGGCGCGGACGCCCAAAGCCAAAGGGACCGACGAACGACGGGCGGAATTGCTCAAGGAGTTGGCCGCGGGGACGGTGCTGACGGCAGAGCAGGTGGACACCGCCGCCACCCTGACCAATGGCGACCTCGAGGTGGACTATCCTGAAGTCTTGTGGCGCACCGGAGTGAACGGACAGGCTACCGTGGAGTTCGTCATCGATCGGACTGGGCGCATTGACTGGGGGACCCTGGCCGTGATCTCGGCCACCCATGCCCCCTTTGGCGCGGCCGTGATGCAGGCGCTGGTGCCTACCAAATGGGACGCCGCGATCAAGGGACAGTCTCCAGTGGCGCAATTGGTGGTGCTGACCATCGAATTCACGCATCCGCCGGCGCCGACAGGCGTGGTTGCCAATCGCTAAGGTGTTTCAGTAAAAGAGGTTGCGGAATTACGGCCGACGCCGGAGCACGGCAAGTCGGAAATGCTTTGAACCACTGCGCGGGCCGCGTCAAGCCCCAGTGAAGGAGGGACGAATGACATTGCGGCGGGTTCAGGTGGCCGTTTAGGTTGCCGCTACTTGTGTCGGCATCGTCACATTTAGGTCCCGGAACGTCACGGTGACGCGACAGGAAACGACGGTGTTGTAGCAGTAACAGCAGGGGTTGCGTCCGCGGCGGTACGCCGACCGATGTGACCAACAGGTCCCCCCACAGGACCGCTCGTAACTCCCCCTAGAAGAGGACAACAGATGGGAAGCGCACAGTCAGCAATGCGCGTGCTGCGTTCAGCGGCCGGCATTGTGCTTCTGATGTCGCCGATGGCCGCTGCGCAAGCGCAGCAGGCGGTCATCCGCGGCACCGTCACCACGCAGGGCACCGGCGCGCCGATTCCGGCGACCGTCGCCATCCAGACGATGGGGCTCTCCGCCATCGCGACCGAACAGGGTCGCTACTCACTCACCGTGCCGAACGGTCGAGCCACCGGCCAGTCGGTCGTTGTGACGGCCCGCTTCATCGGCTATACGCCGCTCAGCAAGACCATCACCCTGAGCGCTGGCGACCAGACGATCAACTTCGAGCTGAAGTCCGATCCGTTCCGCCTCAACGAAGTCATCACGACCGGTACCGCCGACGGTCAGTCGGTCAAGAAGCTTCCGTTCTCGGTGGCCAAGGTCTCGGCCGAACAGCTGAAGGACGTGCCGGCCTCGTCGCCCGTCGCCGCCCTCGCCGGTAAGGTTGCCGGTGCGCGCGTGGCGTTGGGCGTTGGTAACCCGGGTGCGGCCCCGGCTATCCGTCTCCGTGGTTCAACGAACCTCGGCGTTGGTGGCTCGGCGCCCCTCATCATTGTCGACGGCGTCATCACGCGCTTCTCCATCGCCGACATTGACGCCCAGGACATCGAGTCCATCGAAGTCCTCAAGGGTGCTGCCGCGTCGGCCTTCTACGGCTCCGACGCTGCCAACGGCGTGCTCTCCATTACCACCAAGCGTGGTAAGGACATCAAGGACGGCACCACGCGGGTCTCGGTCCGTTCAGAATTCGGCAACTCGGCGCTCAACCGCTGGGTGCCGCTCAACGAGTTCCACAACTACACGCTCAACCCCGATGGCTCCATCCTGCAGACGACCGCTGGCGCGCGTCCGCTCGATGGCCTCATTTCGGACAACGTGTACCCCACCACGGGTGACAGCCGCTACCGCAACCAGCTGCAGGAATGGCTGGGCAACGGCAATTTCTATTCGAGCAACGTGCAGGTGGGCTACCGCCGCGGCGGCACCAACCTGAACAGCTCGTTCACGTCGGATCACAACGCCGGCGTGCTGCCGTTCCGTTCGGGCCAGTTCCGTCAGTCGGCCCGCGCCAACGTGGACCAGCAGATCAACAGCAAGGTGGACTTCGGGACGTCGGTCACGTACTCGCTGAACCGCAATGACTACGATCCGAACGACAGCCAGGGCTGGTTCGCCCTGCTGCAGGCGCCGCCCGACATCGATCTGACGCGCCCGAACGGCCCGAACGATCCGGTTGAGTTCAACCCGGTGCTGCCGTCATGGGCCGCCAACGCCCGTGGCAACCCGCTCTATGGCCTCAAGAACTCGGCCCTCGAGCTGCGTCGCGAGCGCTTCCTTGGCTCGGCCAACCTGCGCTACCGTCCCACCGATTGGCTGCGCATCGAAGGCCAGTACGGCACGGACCGCTCCAACACGGGCAGCCAGTCGTACGACTTCAAGGGCTTCCTGAATTCGTCGGGCCTCCCGACCGATGGTAGCCTTGGTCTCTCCACGGGCGTGAACGTTGCCGAGAACATTCAGGGTAACATCATCGCCAGCAAGCTGTTCTTCGGAAACCTGCAGTCCACCACGCGCGCCACGTACCTGCTCGAAAAGCAGACCAACAACGGCTTCAGCGCGTCGGGTAACGTGCTCACCGTCGTGGGTGTGCCCGACCTTGACGCCGTGAACCCGGCCAACAACTTCGTTGGCTCGAGCCGCACGACGCGCAACGCGCAGAACTACTTCGTGTCGCAGGCGTTCGACTACAAGGACAAGTACGTCGCTGACTTCCTCGTGCGTCGTGACGCGTCGTCGCTCTTCGGCGCGGCCACGCGCTGGGCGAGCTTCTACCGTATGTCCGGCTCGTGGCGCTGGAATGAAGACCTCAAGATCCCCGGCATCCAGGAAGGCCGTCTCCGCGCCTCGCGCGGTACCGCCGGTGTTCGCCCGGGCTTCTTTGACCAGTACGAGACGTACAACGTGTCGCAGGGGCAGATCAGCAAGGCGCAGCTCGGCAACAAGAACCTGAAGCCGGCCACGCAGACCGAAAACGAATACGGCCTCAACGTCACGTTCCTCGACAAGTTTGACGCGGAACTCGTGTACGCCGCTCGTCAGACCGAAGATGCCTTCCTGAACGTGCCGCTGTCGCTGGCCCAGTCGGGTGGTTTCACGTCGCAGGTGCAGAACGCCGCGACCGTGTCGGCCAAGACGTGGGAATTCTCGCTCCAGACCCGTCTGTATGACGGTAAGGACGTGGGCTACTCCATTGGCTTCACCGCCGACCGTACCCGTCAGCGCATCGACAAGCTCGGCCGCGCCCCGTTCCGCGTCGGTGCCGGTGGGCAGAGCCAGAACGTCTTCTTCTACAAGGAAGGCGAAGCGCTCGGCATCATCTACGGCAAGAAGTGGCTCCGCTCGATGGACGAAGTTGCGCAGCAGAACCTCGATCCGGCGCTGTACACGATGAACAGCGACGGCTACGTCGTGCTCAAGAGCCGCCTTGGTCTGGGCTCGGAAGCGCCCATCGCGTTCAAGGATGAGAGCGGCAGCGATCAGGTTGTGATTGGTGACGTGAACCCCGACTTCTCGTTCGGCTTCACGCAGAACCTGCGCTTCAAGAACCTGTCGGTGTACGCGCTCATCGATGGTGTGAAGGGCGGCGACATCTACAACTTCACGAAGCAGTGGATGTATCAGGACGGCCGTCACGGCACGCAGGGACAGGGCAACCGTCCCGAAGCCGATCGTCGCCCACTCGCCTGGTATTCGGGTGGTCTGTACGACGGCCTTGGCGCCAACTCGCACTTCGTCGAAGACGGCAGCTATGCGCGTCTCCGCGAGCTCAGCGTGGCCTACCAGTTCACGCCGAATCTGCTGCGGAAGGTTGGCATCAACGGCCTGGCCAACGGCTTCAAGTTCTCGGTGGTTGGTCGCAACCTGCTGACGTGGACGGATTACACGGGCTTCGACCCCGAAGCAACCTCGGGCGGCGACTTCAACTTCCGCATCGACGGCTTCCGGTACCCGAATTTCCGCACGATCACGGCGATGATCGACGTGTCGTTCTGATCCCGCTGATTACATAACGGAGACTATTTGTGAAGACTCGTATCCTTCGCTCGATGCTGGCGCCCGCCGCGATGTTGTCTGTCGCGGCCTGCGCCGAGCTCGAGGTGGCCAATCCGAACAACCCCGATATTGCGCGCGCGCTGGCCAGTCCGGCCGACGTCGCCAAGATCGGCAAGTCGTCGGTGAACAGTTGGTTCATCGTCTCGACGCACCAGGAGCCGTACATGATGCTCCAGGTCACGGCAGACGCTGGAACGTCCAACTTCGGCAACTTCGGCATGCGCTTCAACAACCTTGAGCCGCGCATTGCCTACAACAACAATTCGGCCGGCACAGACGCTGCGGCCACCGTACGCCCGTGGGACAGCAACTACGGCGCGCTCGGTGCTGCCAACGATGCGCTGAAGGCGATCGCGGCCGGTATCGTAATTCCGGGAACGGACGGCAACGCCAAGACGCAATCCGCGGCGCTCTTCGCTCAGGCGGGTGCGCTCACCAATCTGGCGCTGCTGTTTGACAAGGCCTTCGTCATCACGGAGCGCACGGATCTTTCCAAGGCCCCAGAGTTGATCCCGTACGCGCAGGTGCGTGACTCGGCGCTCAAGAGCTGGGATGCCGTTATTTCCCTCACGGCCGGCAAGACGTGGACGTGGGACGCTGACGTGTTGCCGCTCACCGTGCCGCAGACGGCCGCCAACATCAACCGCGTTGCCAACACCATGGCGGCGCGTACGCTCATGTTGTCGGCTCGTACGGGTGCGGAAAACACGGCCACCAACTGGCAGCGCGTGTTGGCTTACGCCGACAAGGGCATCACCGGCACGGGCCTCACCGACATCGACTTCAGCGTCCTCAACGACGGTGACAACGTCTGGTACAGCCAGATCCAGAACTACGGCAACCTCGATTCCTGGACCCGCGTGGACCAGCGTCTCGTGAACCGTATGGCCCCGAACGTTCCGGCCAAGTACGCCGGCACCAACGTGGCCCCGGTGCCTGTTGACCGTCGTTTGGGCGCGGTGACCACGCCGTGCACCGGCGCCGGTCAGCCGGCGGCTTGCCTCACCGGCATCACCACCGATTACGTGTATCTCGGCACGGTCATTGGTGACCCGGCGCGCGGTATCTACATGCAGTCGCCGTATTACCACCGCCGTTGGCGCGAAGTGTCGTTCGCGGTGGCCGGTTCCACCAAGGCCGGCAAGGCCATGCCATACGTGCTCGCTGCCGAAAACGATCTCATGATCGCCGAAGCGCTGGTGCGCACGAATGGTGACCTCAACCGCGCCGCGACGCTCGTGAACAAGACGCGTGTCACGCGTGGTGGTTTGGACCCGGTTGCTGCGAACTCCGCTGCGCTGCTCGCCGCCATCAGCTACGAGCGCGACGTGGAATTGCTCAACACGAACGGCTTGACGTTGTTTGATGGCCGTCGCCTCGAGCAGATCCAGGCGGGCACGTTCCGTCAGATCCCGATTCCTGCCAAGGAACTCGAGACGCTGCGTCTCCCCATCTACACGTTCGGCGGCTGAGCCTGACGTTCAGAGAACAGAAGGCCCCGGCAGAAATGCCGGGGCCTTCTTGTTTGTGGTGCACTGGGGCAACCGCGAACGGTATATCCTGCCACGACGGCTCGCCTTACTTGTCGTTCAACTTGAGGTTGGCACAGGCAATCACGCTTTCCAGCCCGGTGCCACCACGGTACACGTTTACGTGAACCGTCGATGAGTTCGGCGGAATGGAAAGCTGCATCTCAGGAATGTCGAGTTCGCCACGACCATTGGTACTCATCTCGATACCCTGAAACTGGGCAACGGGCATGAACGGTACCGATCCGCTCCCGCAGCGGCCAGGATTCACAGACCAGTTCAGGATCTCGGTCTGGTTCAGGCTGGTGTTGATCATGAGCGTGACCTTGGCCCGATCGTTGGATTCACGGGTCGCGATCTTGATCTGGCCAAAAACACGCTGTGACCCACGCATGCCAACGCCACCGGACGTCTGCTGAATGGGGCGGAACGGCCCTTCGTAGACCCGTGCCTGCATCACCTTGATGGAGTCCTGGGCCTGGACCGTTACCGTCACCCCACAGAGCGCCAGCCCTGCGATCACTCCAGGGAAATACACATTGCGTGACATCACGAAACTCCTGTTCTGACCGAGAAGGGGGACTGCACGTACTCGTCAGCGGTTGCGGAGAGTCCCGATACGTCGCTCCACACCACACCGCCCTAAAATAACCCGCGCCGCGCCAATCGTTTCAGCCAACGCCGACCGACAGATACTCGGCCACCAGCGAGACACTGCGCTGGGTTGCTCCACGTTCCCGCGCCACAATCTCCTGCGCTGCGTGACCCGCCTCCGCCCGTGCCGTCTCGTCCCGCAGCCAGCGCACCAGTGTATGCCGCATGGTCTCCACATCGTGTACTTCGGCGGCTCCCCCGGCCTGGAGCAAGAGCCCCGCTTCACGGCTCATGTGGTGCCCCGGGCCAAAGACCACCGGCGCCCCAAACGCCGCCGGCTCAATGGCCGAATGCAACCCAGCCGAGTGAAATCCTCCACCAACGTACGCCACGTTGGCGTTGGCATAGAGGTCGCCCAGCACGCCCACCCGGTCTACGACAATGACATCAGCCGTGCGCTCATCGCCCACCCGTTCAATATCGCTCAAGGTGGCGGCCCGGAATCCTGCTGCACGGGCCCAGCGCAGCAATGAGTCCACATGGCTTGGGGTGGGTTCGTGCGGAGCAATGATGAGCCGAACGTCGGGGATTTTCTTGCGCAGCTGTTCCCACGCCGGCAACAGCACCGTCTCGTCCGCCGGCCAGGTGGAGCCCGCCACCACGGTGGGACGCGAACTTGCCGTGGAGGATACCGGCGCGCTCCTCCGGCTCACCCGTTGCGCGCGCTGCCACACCTGATCAAACCGCGTGTCGCCGGTGGTTACGATGCGTTCGTATTGCACCCCCAGCTCTACGAGCCGAGCACCATGGTCCGCATCAATCGCTCCCACGCGCGCAAGAGCGCCATAGGCGTCGTGCAACAGTGCCCCCGAGAGTACACCGCGTCGCCCCGATGATGCTGCGAGCGTTGCGCTCAGCATGAGCACGGGAATACCACGCGCAGCCGCTCGCTCCACCAGTACTGGCCACACATCGAGCTTCACAAATACCAGCACCGACGGCCGTAACGCGTCCAGCATGGCGTCAGCGTCGTGGGCCGAATCGAAGGGCAGATAGCCGGTAAGGTCGGCGCCAATCGAGGCCGCAAACGATTCCGCGCTGGGCGAAAAGAAGGAATACGCCAGCTGTACCTGCGGGTGCTCCTCTCGCAGGGCATGAGCGACCGGACGGGCCTGCAGGCCTTCGCCCACGGATGGGGCGTGCATCCACACCAACGGCCGCTGCGTGTCGCGAGTTTGTGCTGCTTGCTGGCGCCAGCGCGCTAGCACACCGCGACGTGCGCGTAGCGAACGCCAGACCTTGTGGGGAGCGTCGGGTGCAATGAGGGCGGCAGCACGGGCGAGACTCACCGCGCCGGCGTACAGGGGGCGGAGCAGCGGATTCATGCGTCAGCGCACACGCGCGAGCCAGCGACTCAGCGCGAAGTGGCGCCTTTGGCCGCTTTTGCCACCGCCAATGCGGTGTCGATGGCCTTCCGGAAGTCCTTGTAGGGCATGGCGCCCTGCACCAGGAAGCTGCCCACAATGAACGACGGCGTCGACTGCACACCGGCCTGGTTGGCCTGCGCGATGTCGTTCGACACCAGGGCGGCAATGGGCGCCGAGGTACGGCACTTGTCGAAGGCGGGCACGTTGAGCGTCATGTCCTTGGCAATCCGCGAGAGCAGCGGTGACACGTCGCCCATGGTCTTCACGGTGTTGTAGCTCGCGAAGAGTGCGTCAGCATACTCCCAGAATTTCCCCTGCACGCCGGCACACAGCGACGCCTGCGCCTCGGCCCGCGCGTGCGGATGGATGCTCTCCAGAGGCAGGTGCATGTACGCAAACCGGATTTTCCCCGGATTGATGTAGTCACGCTTGAGCTGCGCCATGGAGGAGTCGTGCCACTGTTTGCAGTAGGGGCACTGGAAGTCACTGACCATGACCACCCACATGGCCTGCTCCGGGCCCAGCAGTCGGCTCTTATCGGCGGCCTGCATCATGGCCATGTTGGCCAGGGAGTCGGTGCCGGCGCCTGACAGGGACGGCGCACTGGTTACGGCGGAAGCGGGCGTTGCGGCGCCCTGCCCGGCGCTGGCGCTGGAGTCCATCTGCCGCGATGCCGCATCGGCCCGGCCACACGCCACGACCGCGCCGAGGGTCAACGTCAGGGCGACGGACCGGAAAACTGTAAGGGTGCGAGACATACCTGAAGCCTAGCGCCCAAGCCCATCCGGCGCATCCGGTACGTGCTGCGGGCCGCGGCGAGGTACGGTGTGGGGGGCGGTGCGGGCGCCGGGCCACCCCGGTCGTGGTACCGACGTGCGGGGCCACCGCCCCAAAGGCGCCGGTGTGGGGTACTCCCAACCGGACGCCAGCACCCGCCCCAACAAAGCGGACGCCAGCACTCGCACCTCTCATCGTCGTGGTCATCTCGACACTCTCACATTCGATATCCATCGCATTGTCTCGACTCGCAAAGTTCTCACATCGTCGTCCCACCTCTGGAGTCTCGCTGCCCGTGCGATTCTGACACTCCTGGCGTCCACAGCGCGTAGTACCTGTAGACATGCCTATACTTCATAGTGTGCCAGCTTCTGAGAACACGCTGATCAATCGCGCCTGCTCCCGCGCCGTCCGTATGGCGGCGTTGCTGACCGTGGCTTGCCTGGGCCTGCTGCCGCTCCGCGTGATGGCGCAGCCTCCGGCCTTGCCGCAGCCGGTTGGCTATGTGAACGATTTCGCCAACGTCATCTCTCCCGATGCCGAGGCGCGGTTGGTGTCGCTTGCCGAGCGGCTCAACGCGGCCACGCGCGGCGATATGGTGGTGGTCACCCTCCCCGATCTCGGGGGGCGTCCGGTGGAGGAAGTGTCGCTGCGCCTCGGCCGCGAGTGGAAGGTGGGCGCCAACGCGCAGATTGGGGATGCCGCGCGCAACGCCGGTGTGATCATCCTGATCGTGCCCAAGGAAACCGCGACAGATGGTCGCGGCCGTTGCCGCATTGAGGTGGGGCAGGGCGCCGAGGGGTTCATTACCGACGCGACCGCGGGCGAGCTGTGCCGCGAGCAGACCGACCGCTTCCGCGCCCAGGACTATTCGGGCGCCCTGGAGGGGTTGTCGTTTGCCGTGGCTGATCGATATGCGGCGGCGTTCAACGTCACGTTGGATGGACAACCGCGAGAGGTTCGTCGGTCGTCGCGCAGCCGCAATCAGGACGGCGGATTCCCGATCGTCCTGGTCATCATCATCGTATTCTTTGTGCTCAGCTCATTGGGCGGAAATCGCCGTCGTGGCTGTGTGGGATGCATTCCCATTCCGGTTCCGGGCCCCGGTGTGTTCACCGGTGGGTCCAGTGGCTGGGGCGGTGGTGGTTTTGGCGGTGGCGGTGGTGGTGGATTTGGCGGCTTCGGTGGTGGTGGTGGATTCAGCGGAGGTGGTGGTGGCTCAGACTGGTAAGCAGCCGGGACAGACGATGACGCTCGAGGCCCTGGTGGCCCAGTTGCGTCAGGCCCACGGTGATGCCCTGCGCGCGGTGGTGCTCTATGGCTCTGCGGCGAGCGGAGAAGACATTGCCGGGAAATCCGACATCAACGTACTGCTCATTGCCGATACGTTGCCGCTGGCGACGCTGCGTGCGCTGGGGCAGACCATGCGGGGCTGGCAGGAAGCGGGCAATCCGCCGGTGTTGGAGATGACGGCGCAGGAGTGGCAGTCGTCGGCCGACATCTTCCCCATGGAGTACGCCGACATTCTGGAGCGGCATAAGGTGCTCTTTGGCACGTTACCGCTGGAAGGCGTTGTGGTGCAGGCGGCGGATCTGCGTTTGCAGGTGGAGCAGGAAGCCATGGGCAAGCTGTTGCGGCTGCGCCGCGGCGTCATGGTGGCCGGCACGGATACGGAGCGACAGCAGGAGCTGCTGCGCGCCAGCCTCAGCACGCTGCTGGTCATCTTCCGGGCCGTCATGCGCCTGCATGGCGAACAGCCACCACGGGACGCCGGGCAAGTGGTGTCCTGGATAGGGGCGCGCTGCGGCTTTGCCGTAGAGTCGTACGACCGGGTCGCCGCGCTCAAGCGTGGCACGGTGCTCCCGGCGGGTGAGACCGAAGGGGTGCTCGAGGGGTATGTAGCCGGTATGACGGCGCTGGTGGCGTATCTCAACCAGTACGCCGGCTAGCTCCGGTCCAGCTGTAACCCGCGTGCCGCGGTGTCCGTAGTGTATCACACGTTCACATCTGTCATTTCCAAGGAGCAATCCGTGTCGTTTCTCCGTCAGTCCCGTCGTCGCGCCATGATGGTCGCGCTCACTCTGCCGCTCGCCCTTGGGGCGTGCGGGTACAACACGATTCAGTCGTACGACGAGCAGGCGGCGCAGGCCATGAAGAACATCGATGCGCAGCTGCAGCGTCGTGCCGATCTCATTCCGAATCTCGTGAACACGGTGAAGGGTTTCGCCGCCCAGGAAGAAAAGGTGCTCACCGAGGTCACGCAGGCCCGTGCCGGTCTGATGGGGGCGTTGCAGAAGCCGGGTGGTACCAATCCGGCCGAGCTGGCGAACGCCAATCAGCAGCTCACCGGCGCGCTGGGGCGTCTCACGGTGGCCGTGGAAGCGTATCCTGAGCTCAAGTCCAACGAGAACTTCCTGCGCCTGCAGGATGAGCTCACCGGCACCGAGAACCGGATTGCCGTGTCACGCACCGACTATAACGGCGCGGTGCGGCAGTACAACGAGTATATCCGGAAGTTCCCGGCCGTCATGACCGCCAAGGCCACCGGCGCGAAGCCCCGCGAATACTTTGAAGTCACCGACGCCGCATCGCGCGCTGCGCCAACGGTCGACTTCGAGAAGAAGTGAGATCTGAGCTCGCCGAATCGAGAATCAGAGGTCAGCGGTCTGATTCGCGAGTGTGCGATGGAAATCGAAGGTGAGAGTGTCGAGATAACCACGACAATGAGAAGTCCGAGTGCTTCATCCGCTGTAACAGCGGACCAGCACTCGGACTTCTCATTGTCGTTTTTGTCTCGCCGCTCATTGTCGATATCCATCACAACTCGCGACTCGCACCTCTCAACGTCTACGTCCCGAATCTGCGAGCTGACATCTCACATCCTGTTCTTCTCATAAAGCAGGTTGCGCGGGGCTACGCGCCATTCGTACCAGCGTGCGATGGGTTGCCCATCGTTCACCGTCGGATCACTTTTGGTGCTGCGAATCTTGGCCCGCACCTTCACGCCAATGATATCGTTGCCATCGTTGGTCGTATCGGCATCAATGCCATTGTAGGTCCCGTGTTCGGCGCCGGTGGTGAAGAGCAGCTTTGCCTGGAACGCCTCGACGTTGCCGGCCATTGTTGCGCCAACGGGCTGTCCACTCAAGTCGAGTTTGCTGGCCCGCATGAGATATTGCCGCGAGGGGTCCCGCCAATACATCACCAGATTGGCCTTCTGAATCGAGGTGCCCGCACGCATGAGCAGCAGACTGTCCAGCCCTGACGGTCTGTTCACCAGCTTCTCAATGGGGAGGAAGTTTACCCGGAAGAGATTGTTGGGGCGACTCACTACGGACGTGAGCAACAACAGCCGGCGGGTGCTTCCCACCTGCAATCGTGCCAGATCGCCCGACTCCAGATCAAACGCGCCGTTCACCCGCTGAAAATCAATGCAGGTTGCGCCGCACGTTCCACCCGGCGGGTACGTGGGTAGCGTGTCGCCATCGTTGTAAATGGGATACACGCCGGCCTCCGTGGGCTCGTATGGCACGGAGAGAATGGAAATGGTATCGCCGTACGTGTCGACCGAGGCAAAGACCGCGGTGCTTGTGAAGGCTATGCCCGCTTCCTGAACATCGCGTGCCAGCGAGAGCCCCACGAAGCGGGCGTCACGGTCTACCGTTTCGCGCACCGTCCATCCGCGTCGGGTGGTCCAGCTCTGCACGGAGAACGCCACGGCCCCACTGATGACCACCATGGCGACCGTGAGCGAAATGAGGACTTCCGGCAACGTGAAGCCGCCACGACGCCGACCACGGGCAGGAATACGAGGCGTAGACATCAGTTGGCTCCGGAGAGGCCGTTCCCGCGGAACAGCGACGTGGTGAGTTTCACCGGCTGCGTGGCGCGCGGGTAATCCAGGCGGACTTCAATCTCCACCAGATTGTTGCGCGTTTCGCGCACCGTCATGGTACGGACATAGGCGCCTGTACTGCTGGCCACCCCATCCGCGTTCAACCGCACGGCCCCTTCGCTTTCCACCAGCCATGGATCGCGAGTGCGCACTTCCTCCACGTAGCTGCGGGCCAGCGCAATGGCGTTCGTGCGGTTTTGGGCCAGCGTTTGCAGCGTGATCGTGGAGGCGTTGGCGGTCCCCAACGCCGATACCCCGACAATGAGCAACACCATCGCCACCATCATCGAGATGAGCGTAAAGCCTTTCCGTGCCCGACGTGCACGCGGCAGGCGCCGCCGCTGCGCATGAGCTGTCATTTCCATCCCTCCCCCCCTCGCCACGTCCAGAGTCGTGTGTTGCCCGACGGGGCCACGGAGATGGCCACCACGGCATCCCGTTCACTCTCGCTTTGCAGGTACACCACGCCGCCGGTCCCCTGGGGCGTCACCAGGCCGCGGGAATCGAATTCCACCCGACTATCGGCAAAGGTGATGGCTCCGCCCGATGGATCATCCGGAATGGATGGCAGCGACCCGCGACCGTACACCACGCCGCGGGGCAGGGCACGCTCACCAAAGCCGCGCAGCTCCTGCCACTCCACGGCAATCTCGCCAATGGTGCCATCGTCGTTGTGATCGAGGTAGCCACCATACGCTTTCAGCGACTGCCGGAACGCCACCCGTGAACGCTGCCGTGTAGACAGCGCGCGCGTGCGCGTGACGTCGATATCCTGCGCGAGTTGCGTGCCGGCCAACTGCACGGCTGTCGCGCCGCTCATCCGGAAGCGGGGCGCGACAATCCCCATGGTGATGCCCACGATGCATACCACCACGACCAGCTCAAGAATGGTGTAGCCACGCGGATGCCGGGACGTCAAAGGAGCTCGGGTCATGGTCATCACCTCAGTACAGCGGCCGGAACGCCGTCTGCAGAACGGTCCCCACCGATGGCGTGCCAGGCGGCAACCGCTCGGGGAACCGGAAATTCACATCGAAACTCCATTGACGCGTGGGCGCGGAGTAGTAGTTGCCCCCCGAGTTGTTGCCCCACAGGCCGGTGGCAAACTGGCTGGTGAAGAGCGAGACGAGTGATCCGGTGTAGCGGAAGGTGACCCCGCCCCAATTCTCGAGAAAGCGCGGAAAGTTTTCGAGCCCACCACCGTACTGCTGCGCGCCACCGGCGCGCATCCAATCCGCCACAGTGGCCGAATGCCCGGCGAGCAATGCGGCGTTCACCGTCGTGGGGCGCGCGGTATTCTGATCGGCTACCTGCTGGTTCACATCACACCACCCCGCGCTGCTACCGGTGCAGCGCGTGCCCGATGGCCACGTGGTGCGTGCATCCATGTTGGGGTTGGGCGGGTGCGACAGAAAGGTGATGGCGTCGCTGATGAGGGCGGCGGGGCGCCAGATCGTGGTGTTGTAATCTCCCAGGATGTACATGGGCCGGTCGGTGGCAACCGTCAGTCCACCGGTATCGGAGGACACACGTGACTTGGGCAACTGGGCGCCCTGGCGCAGGCGTACCGCCACGAAGTCCCGGCGCGTATCGCCGGCGTTGGCGTTGATGACATTGATGTACAGAATGCGCGGTGCGCGGCTCGCGGGAGCCGAATCACTCCAGATGCGCAACGAGTCCATGTGGATGTCAATCAGATCCGGGCGTACGGCCGTGGTCACGCCGGCAACGCGCGTATCTTCGCGCCCCTCATAGAACGCATCGCGGCGCGGCTTGAAGATCTTGCGGCACATGGCCACACTGGGCAGCGCCAGTCCGGCACTGCGCTCCTGCACGATGTTGTCGCAGAAGTCGTCCTTCATTTCCGTGGTATCATTCGTGGCGGTAAACAGCGACGCATCCACGGTGATATACCAGTCGGCCTTCCACGCCATCTTCACGTCCTGCACCATGGCGTTGTCGGTCCCGAGCCGCGGCTGCACGAGCGTGATGGGCGGCGTATTCACCGGCAGCGGCAACTTGAGCGGCCGAACGCCATGCGCCCCCGACATGAGCCGATTGTTGAACCGCTGCTGACTGCGAATCTTGAACTGCGGATTGGAATGGCTGCGCGAGTCGAAGTCGAGCAGTACCGGGGTGCCCGCTTCGTTGTTGATGCGCACGCCGTTAAGGCGTTCGGCACGATCCTTCCGTTGCCAGAACACACTGTCCGGTGTGGTGAGATTGCTCTGGAACGTGGCACTGGCCGATGACACGTACAGGTTGCCGTTGGTATGCACCCAACCCACGAAGGTCATGGGCGCGCCCGGGAGCACTTCCAGATCGCCTTCGTAGAAGACACCGAACTGGAAGAGCGGAATCGTCTGGGCGTTCACCGACAGCACCGTCGTGGCGCGATTGCCCGACGTGTCGCGCGCCGTGACCTCGATGTCGATGGGCTGATTGAGCGAGTACAACCCGCTGAAGGGCCCCGACGTGATGGTGCGGGTGATGGGAGCACCAGTGGTACGGGTGCTCTGTGTCATGCGGTAGCCGGTCACTTCCGGCCGCTGTATGGCCGCAATGTCTTCGCCGTTGATGATGCCATCCTGCATGGCGGCGTCGAGTTGCGACATCACGTCGTCCGCGCCCCCCTCCGCTGCGTACGAGGCGCGTGCCCCGCGATAGTCAGCGTTGGAGGTGCGGGAAATGGTCGTGACGGCCGATAACCCGGCCAGCACGATCACGGAGAACATCACCAACATGAGCAGCACGACTTCCAGGGCCATGCCGCGCCGGGGGCGCGTGATGGGGCCGGACACTCGACGAACGGTCATAGGAATCTCCTGCGCAAAGGCGTCACACAGGAAATACGACGTTCTCTTCATGATGCAACATTCATGAACTGGCATGCATAACACACTAAAACGCAAAAGCGCGCCACGTAACGCTCGTGGCGCGCTTTCTGATAGACATTGCTTGTGGTGTAACGGGCCCCGAAGGGGCAAACTCGCCGGTCAGGGCTGTGGACGCGGGAACAAGGGATCGCCCTTGGTGACCCGCCAGCCGGTGACGTCCAGCGTGTCCAGGGCATCAAAGCGCTGATCGGCGACCGCCCCCTGGCCACCCAACTGCGCCCATACCTGTTGCGTCTTGGTTGGCATAAAGGGGGCGAGCAACACCGTCTGTCGGGCAATGCGACGAATCAGCGAGGCCAGAATCTGCTCGAGCTCCGCACGCCGTGCCGGGTCCTTGGCCACGCCCCAGGGGACGGTCGCGGCGGTGTACTCATTCGCTCGCGACGTCATGCGGTAGACGGCCGTGATGCCATCGTGCAGCAGCCATCCATTCTCGCCGTGCATGGCGGCATGATACGCCGCGATATCCTCATCATCGCCCGCCTCAACCTCGGGACGGGTGGATGCCGGAACCACGCCATCGCAGTACTTCTCCACCATCGCCATCGCACGACTGGCCAGATTGCCGAACGCGTTGGCCAGGTCACTGGTGTACCGCTCTTCGAAGCGCTCCCACGAAAAGTTGCCGTCGCCATCGAAGGGCACTTCGCGCAGCAGCACATAGCGGAAGGCATCGGCGCCGTAGCGATCGATGGCTTCGTGCAAGTCCAGCTTCACCCCGGCGCTCTTGGAGAATCGCTCGCCCCCCAACTGCACAAAGCCATGCGCCCACACCTGTTTGGGCAACGGGAGTCCGGCCGCCTTCAGCATGGCGGGCCAGATCACGACATGGAAACGCGTGATGTCCTTGCCAATGATGTGCAGATCGGCTGGCCACCGTGTCTCATAGCCCGCATCGGGGAAGCCCGTGGCGGTGAGATAGTTGGGAAGGGCATCAAACCACACATAGGTGCCCTGCGTCTCGCCGTTCGACAGCGCGAGCGGAAACGGCACCGCCCAATCGAGTCGGGCGCGCGACGCCGAGATATCCTCGAGTCCCTGCGCCAGCAGCCCCAGAATTTCGTTGCGGCGACTCTCCGGTTCGCAGAACGACGGGTTGCTCGCCAGCAGCTCCTGCAGGAATCCCTGATACTTGGACAACCGGAAGAACCAGTTGCGCTCCTCCACCTCTTCCATGACCCGGGTGGGGTGCAGTACGCACTTGCCGTCCACGATATCGGCATCCTGCTTGAACGCCTCGCACCCGACGCAATACATCCCCTTGTACGACCGCTCGTAGAAGTCGTCGGGGCTGTGTTCGGCGATGCGGCGGATCAGCGCCGCCACCCCCGCCTTGTGATGCGCTTCGGTGGTCCGGATGAACTGATCATACGACACGTCCAGCTTGGCCCACGTGCCCTTGAAGCGCTCAGCGATCTGGTCGGTGAACGCCTGGGGCGCCACGCCCTCCTTGGCCGCCGTCTGCTGCACCTTCTGCCCGTGCTCGTCCATGCCAATGAGCAAGTGCACGTCGTCGCCACACAGGCGCCGGTACCGGGCAATCACGTCCGCGCCAATCTTCTCCAGCGCGTGTCCAAGGTGCGGGTCGCCATTCGCATAATCGATGGCGGTAGTCAGATAGAATCGAGCCATGGCACCAATCTAAGCCACCGGCCTCCCGGTGAGGCACCGGGCCGATGCCTAATCGCTGTCGCCGTCGCTGTCCCCGTCCCCGTCCTCTCCCTCGTCCACCGACCCGTCGGCCGCGTCCCCATCCGTCTTGCGGCGCTCCTCTGCCGCCCGAAGGCGTCGGCCGCCACGGCGGCCGCGGCGACGCTTCCGCCGCGGGGACCCATCCGCAGACGGGGCCTCGTCGTCATCCGGGCCAGCGTCTGCCTCAGGCTCACTCACGGCCGGCGCCGGTTCAACCGCGGCTACGGTGGCCGGCAGTTCGGGAAGAACAGGAGCAGGGGCGGACATGGGGCGCGGCGGCAGCAGATCCATCATGGACACGGCCTCGTACTCCGCCGTGTCGAGCATGGAGATGGTACCGGTGTCCATCATCGGGTCGGAGGCGGCGGCACCCTCGTGCGCCGTATCGCTGGCCGATTCCACCAGCACGGCCGATGCTTCGCCACCGACTTCCGATTTGAGTTCAGCCAGTGGAATGATCCGGGTGTCCCCTTCCACGCTGCGCAGCGTGACGCGCTCATGAAAGATGTCGCATGACACCACCTTCTCCTCGCCGCGCGACGTGACCAGAATCTTCCCTTCCTTGGGGAATTTCCGGCGGCTCTGCACGTAGAACTCGTGCTCGTAGCGCAGGCAGCACATGAGTCGCCCGCACGCGCCGGAAATCTGCTGCGGATTGAGTGACAGCTTCTGGTCTTTGGCCACGCCAAGATTCACCGGGCGCAGGTCTGGCAGCCACGATGCCGAGCAATATTCGCGACCACACCGTCCAATGCCGGAGAGCCGTTTGGCTTCGTCGCGGACGCCGATCTGCTTGAGCTCAATGCGCGTCTTGAATTGCGCCGCGAGGTCACGCACCAGACCACGAAAATCCACCCGTTTTTCGGCGGTGAAGAAAATCGTGAGCTTTCGACGGTCCCACTGCCATTCCGCATCGGTGAGCTTCATGACCAGGCCGTTGGCCTTTACCCGCTCCATGGACGCGCGGCGCGCCAGCTCATTCTCTTCCGTGAGGACGCGCTCCAGCTGTTCGTCGGCCTTGGTGGCGAGACGCAGCGCCTTCCGCGGTGGCGGCGCCGTGCCGCAGCCATGGGCGCACCCGTTGCAACGTACCGCCGCCAGTTCACCGGTACTGTGCACGCGCCCGAAGTCTTCGCCGCGATCCGCCTCGACAATGACGGCCGCGCGAAGCGGGGGCGGCACCTCGCCGTCCCACGAAAAAAACTCTTTCCGGTTCCCCCGGAATGCGACTTCAATGAGGTGTCCCACAACCACCAACGCCTATTCGGTAAACTGACCCATGCGCAGAAACTTCTCCCGACGACGTCGCACGAGCTTGTCCGGCTTGAGGCGTCGCAGCTCCTCAATGTTGCGCATCAGGCTGTCGCGCAGCGATCTGGCCGTGGCCACATGATCGGCGTGTGCCCCACCGGCCGGTTCCTTCACGATTTCGTCGATGATGCGCAGTTCGAGCAAATCGTTGGCGGTAATGCGCAGCGCTGTCGCGGCCTTTTCGCGCATCTCCGGACTCTTGCCATCCTTCCAGAGAATCGCGGCACATCCTTCCACGGAAATCGTGGAATACACCGAATTCTCCAGCATGAGGACGCGGTCGGCTACACCAAGAGCCAGTGCACCACCTGAGCCACCTTCCCCAATGACCGTGGCCACAATGGGGACCTGCAGATTGCTCATCTCCAACAGGTTGCGGGCAATGGCTTCACTCTGGCCGCGCTCTTCGGCGCCAAGACCAGGCCACGCGCCGGGCGTATCGATGAACGTGATGACCGGCACCTGAAACTTCTCGGCCAGCTTCATGAGGCGGAGCGCCTTGCGGTACCCCTCCGGATGCGGCATGCCGAAGTTGCGCTTGAGATTTTCCTTGGTGTCGCGGCCGCGCTCGTGGCCAATCACCATGACCGTTTCGCCGTCGAGGCGGGCCCACCCGGCCATGATCGCGGCATCCTCACGGAACAGCCGATCGCCGTGCAGCTCAATGAAGTCGGTAAAGACGTGCTTGAGGTAATCGGACGTGAACGGGCGACGCGACAGACGCGCCACCTGCACCCGTTGCAACGGCGTGAGGTTCTGATACACCTGAACACGCACCTCGGCCAGTTTCGACTGCAGTGGCGCGATTTCGCGCGACACATCGATCGACTGTTCGGAGGCGAGTCGCTTGAGCTCCTCGATCTGTTTTTCGAGTTCCGCAATGGGGCGCTCGAACTCGAGAACCGGGGCAGCAGCCATGGCTATCCTGGAAAGATCACGTGATGCCCGTCAGCCACCGGTGCGCACAAGACGCACCCGGTCGGCGCCAAGCAGCGCGCGAAGGTCGGAAAGAATTGCGGCAGACGCCGTGACGGTCAGCGATTTGGATCGGAATCGCACCGATCGGCCATTCGCGTCGCACCAGCGGAGCTCCAGCGGGGCCGATCCTTCATTGGCTTCCACCTTCGCCCGAACGTCGTCCATGATTGCAGCGGGAAGATCCAGCCCGGGGGCCAGATCGATCGCCACGGCCACTTCACCGTTGGCGCGCACTTCCTCGAAGCGCGTCACACCTTCCACGATGAATGTGGCGTTTTCGACACCCTGGTCCTTCTTGGAGTACCCGCCCTTAAGCAGGAGGGGAATGTCCGGACGCACCCGCTCCGCGATCACCCCCCAGGCCTCCGGAAAGACCAGCACCTCGGAAGATCCGGAAAAATCCTCGACTGTCAACCGGGCAAACTCATTCCCCGACCGCTTCGAGATCTGTTTTTTGATACTGGTCACCACCACCCCGATCATGACCGCCTCCGGGACCCACGTTCCCAGCTGCGCCACGGTGTGCGTGGCAAAGAGTTCGCACTCTGTTCGGTATTTCTCGAGCGGATGTCCCGAAATGTAGAAGCCCAGCAGCTCCTTTTCGCGCTGCAGGCGCTCGCTTTCCGTCCAGGTGGGGATATTGGGCAGGGTGGGAGCCCCTGATTTCCTGGGCGTGTCGCTGGCGTCCGGCCCGCCGCCCAGCAGATCTCCAAACAGAGAACCTTGCCCCTTCTCCGCCTCTTCCTGCTGCAGCGCGGCCTCGGAGATGGCGGCATCCAACGCCGCAATGAGCTGCGCCCGATGCCCACCCAGCCCATCGCAGGCGCCGGCAGCAATGAGCGCTTCAAAGACCCGCTTGTTGCACAGACGCAGGTCCACCCGCGAACAGAGGTCGTACAAACTGGTGAAGGGCCCGTCCTCACGCGCCGCCAGCAGGGAATCGATGGCGCCGCGCCCCACATTGCGGATTGCTCCCAGGCCAAAACGAATGCGCTTGTCCGCCACCACCGTGAAGCGCCATCCCGATTCGTTCACGTCCGGGGCCAGTACGTCCAGCCCCATTTCGCGCGCTTCGGCAATGTACTTGATGACTTCTTCGGTCTTCCCGATGTTCGACGACAACAGGGCCGCCATGAACTCGGCGGGGTGATGCGTCTTGAGGAAGGCGGTGTGGTACGCGACGACGGAGTAGGCAACGGAATGACTCTTGTTGAAGCCATACCGTCCGAACGTCTCAATCTGTCCGGCCAACTCCTCAATGATCTTGGGGTCGTAGCCCTTCGCGATCGCCTTCTCGGAAAACTTGCCGAGCTCCTTCTTGATGAGCTCCGCATCCTTCTTGCCCACGGCCTTTCGCAAGACGTCGGCTTCTGCCAGCGAAATGCCCGCCAGCACCTGAGCAATACGCATCACCTGTTCCTGATACGTGATGACGCCGTACGTATTGGAAAGAATGGGCTCCAGCTCGGGGAGCGCGTACACCGTGGGCTCTTCGCCCCGCTTTCGCCGGATGTACACATTGTGCATACCGGCGTCGAGCGGCCCTGGTCGCAACAGCGCGTTGGAGGCAACGAGGTCGTCAAACCGGTCGCAGCGCATGCGCTTGAGCACGTCGGTCGCGAGCGGTGATTCAAACTGGAAGACGCCGCCGGTCCGCCCGGCCCGCAACACCTGATACGTTTTTTCGTCAGTGAAGCCGCGCTCCTCGAGCGTGACTTCCACCCCTGTGCGCTGCTTGATCGCCTTGATCGTGTCGGTGATCACGGTGAGCGTCGTCAGCCCCAGAAAGTCCATCTTGAGCATGCCGGCCTTCTCCAGCGCCGTCATGTCGTACTGGGTCACGATCACCCGCTCGTCGCCGTCACCGCCGGATCCCTTCGACGCCTGCGTGCAGATGGGCACAAACTCATCCAGCGGGCCTGGTGCAATCACCACGCCGGCCGCGTGCACGCCCGTATGACGGGACAACCCTTCGAGCTTGATGGCAAAGTCGAGCAGCTGCCGGTAGCGCTCATCCTGATAGAGCTGCTTGACTTCCGGCACCTGCGTAACGGCTTCCGCTACCGTGAGCGAATTGTTCGGGGCGTTGGGAATGAGCTTCGCCAGCGCGTCGGTCTCCGCCGGTGAAAAGCCAAGCGTGCGCCCCACGTCCTTGACCGCCGCGCGCGACTTCATCGTCCCGAAGGTGACGATCTGCCCTACGCTGTCCTTCCCGTACTTCTGTCGCACATACTCAATGACTTCGCCGCGTCGTTCGAAACAGAAGTCCACGTCCACGTCGGGCATGGACACGCGCTCCGGATTGAGGAAGCGCTCGAACAGCAGGTCGAACTCCAGCGGACATACATCGGTAATGCGCGTGGCGTAGGCCACCAGCGAACCGGCCGCTGATCCGCGCCCCGGACCCACTGGAATGCCACGATCGCGCGCCGCCTTGATGAAGTCGGCCGTAATCAGGAAGTAGCCGGCGTAGCCGGTCTTCGTAATGACGCCCAACTCGTAATCCAGCCGTTCCTGCACGTTGGCCGGCAGCGGACTGCCATACCGCTCCTTGGCGCCATCCGTGGCCAACTGCACCAGCAGGTCGTTCTCGGTGGCCACACCCTCGGGCAGCGGGAACGACGGCACGTAATACTTCTTGGCAAACTGCACGTCCACGCTGTCGGCAATGGCCAGCGTGTTCGTGAGCACATCCTCGCGACCGGGAAAGAAGGGACGGATTTCGTCGGGACTCTTGAAGTAGAGCCCGTCGTCGTACTGCATCCGCTCCTTGTCGTTCCGGTCCTTCCCGAGGCCAATGCACAGCAGCACATCGTGCGCGTCGTGGTCCTCATGCTTGAGGAAGTGCGCATCGTTGGTGGCAATGACCGGCAGGCTCAGATCGTCCGCCAGCCCCAGGATCTTCGCGTTGAGACGTGCCTGTCCTTCGCTGGTGTGCGCCTGCACTTCCAGGTAGTAGCGGTCCTTGAACACATCCGCATACCACTCGGCCGCCTTCCGCGCTTCCTCCATGCGGTCGTCCATCAGGTGCCCGGCCACTTCTCCGGCCAAACAGGCGGACGACACAATGAGCCCTTCGGAGTACTTCGCCAGCAACTCGCGATCAATACGCGGCTTGGTGTAGAAGCCTTCGGTATAGGCCAGCGACGTCAGCTTGACCAGATTCTTGTAGCCCACCAGATCGCGGGCAAGCAGTACGAGGTGGTAATACGGCTTCACCCCGGGGGCAGGGCGCCCGCGCTGCTTGCGGTCACCCGGCGCCACGTAGGCTTCCATGCCAAGGATGGGCTTCACACCCGCCTTTTTCGCCTTCTCCTGGAACTCCCAGGCGGCGTGCATGTTACCGTGATCGGTGATCGCGAGCCCCGGCATTTCGTAATGCTGGGCGCGCTTGATCAGATCCTCGATACGGTTCGCGCCGTCAAGGAGCGAATATTCGGAGTGGCAGTGCAGGTGAACAAACGACATACCTCAAATGATACCTCAGCACGGTAGGCCGTGGCAGATCTTGCGCCGGCTGCTCAAACCACTTGGTACCGTCGCCGCCGCCGCGGTGGTGCTCTTCCTTGGCGTCACCCCCATGGGATGCTACATCTCCCGGGCGGCGTATGAAGAAGCGCGCATCCTCGCCCGACGGCAGCCCATTCCGAAACTCGTAGCCCGCGAGAGCACTGAACCTGCGCTGCGCGCCAAACTGGCTCTGGTGCTCGAGGCCCGGCAGTTTGCCGTCGATTCGCTGCGCCTCGATGCTGAAGAGAGCTTCACCACCTTCTCCCAGCTTGACCGGGATACGCTCGTGCTGGTGGTCTCGGCCGCCTATCGCGACCGGCTGGCGCGCAAAACGTGGTGGTTCCCCGTGGTGGGAAGCTTTCCGTACAAGGGGTTCTTCGACTTCGCCCAGGCCCAACGCACCGCGGAGCAACTGCGCAACGAGGGTTTCGATGTCACCGTGGGGCCCTCCAGCGCTTTCAGCACGTTGGGCTGGTTCAACGACCCGCTGGTGAGCACCACCGTCAAGGCCGACAGCGTCACGCTGGTGAACACCGTACTGCACGAACTGCTGCACACGACGTTCTTTGCCAAAGGGCAGGTGTCGTTCAACGAATCCTTCGCCACGTTTGTGGGCGGGCGAGGCGCCGAGCACTTCTTCCGCGCCAAGGGCGACAGCACGTTGCTCAAGCGGGCGCAGGATGACTGGCAGGACGATCTGGTACTGGGCGCGTTCTGGGAGCGCACGGCCAAAGAAATTGACAGTGTCTTCGCCACGCTTCCCGATTCGGCGAAGGCCCTGCGCATCGCCTCACGCGATACCGTGTACGCCCGCGCACGCCGCCGACTCGTGGACACCGTAGGCCCGCAGCTCAAAGGCTACCCGGCCGGCTGGGTGGAGCGTGTGCCGCTCAATAACGCCGTGCTGCTGTCGCGCCGTGTCTATGCGGAGCGCCTCGATCGCTTCGACTCGGTCTACGCCGCGGCCGGTGGTGACATCAAGGAAGCCATTCGGCGGGTCATTGCGGCGCACAAAGATTCGGTGCGATTAGCCGGGGGGCGGTGAACCGATGGCACGAAGGCATCCAAGGCATCCGAAGCATCCAAGTTTACTGATCTTCTTGGATGCCTCGGATGCCTTGGATGCCTTCGTGCCATCGGTTCCAGGAGCCAGGATTACTTCGACGTCTCCGGCAGCAACACAAACCGTGCCCGATTGGACTCGACCAGGAACTTCTGCGCGGCGGCCGAGAGCTTCTCCACGGTCAGCCCGTTGATGAGGGTGAGATAGTCACCCATGGTGTCGAGCGGGTCGCCGTTTTCCACCCGGGTGCGCATGGTGTTCAGCCAGTAGCCGTTCTGCTTCTGCGACACTTCAAATTCGCGGCGCTGCTGCTCCTTCACCCGCTCCAGCTCGGCGGCGGTGGGGGGCGTGGTGCGCAGCTTCTGCATTTCGTCGCGCACGGCGGCAAACATGGTGTCGGCCTTATCCGGCGCCGATCCGTATTGAATGGCCACCTGCCACTCCTGCCGCAGGCGACGGGAGAACGCCGAGGTGACGCTCACCGAATACGTCCCTCCCAACGATTCCCGCAGGCGATCGAGCAGGCGCATCTGCAACAGTTCGCCAAGCGACGACAACACATACGAATCCTCGCGATTCCAGGGTGCCGAGCCGGCCATGAGCACAATGGACTGGCTCTGCGGAGCGATCCCCTTCTTCACGGCCTTGTCGATCACTCCGGCAAACTGCGTGGGACCCACATCACGCGGCGTTTCCTTGCGTCCCGCAGTGGGGAGCGCGCCCAGCCACTGCTCCACCAGCGGCTTGAAGGTGGCAAGGTCAACGTTGCCTACGAAGAAGAAGGTAAAGTCACCGGCATCGCTGAACCGATCCTTGTAGATCGTAAGCAGTTCGTTGATGTCCAGTTCCTTGAGCATCTCCATGGAGAGCGGACGGGCGCGTGGGTGCCCACCGGCCAGCGTCTGCTGAATGGTGTCGCTGAACACCGCCATGGGGTTGGCGTCCTTGTTCTTCAGGAACTGCTCGAACTGCTGCAGCTGCGCCTTGAATACCGTGCTGTCGGCGCGCGGGGCGGTGAAGCGCAGGTAGATGAGCTGCATCAGTGTTTCGAGATCCTTCGGCGATGCCGCACCGGACATGCCTTCGCTCAGATCACTGATGGACGGAGTGGCCGAGGCCACTTTGCCAGTGAGCTTCTTGCGCAGATCAATCGTGGAGAAGCTGCCCACGCCACCGGCGGCAATGATGGACGGAGCCAGCGACGTCTTGAAGGCATCCTTGTCGGCCACGAGGCTCGCGCCTCCTGGACTGAACGACGACATGAGAATCTGGTCGGCGTTGAAGTCGGTGGGTTTGATGAGCACCCGCACACCATTCGATAGCGTCCAGTCGGTGATGTTCTGCGCGGCAATACGCGCTTCCTTCACCACCTTGCCGGCGGACGGGGTCGTGGGCACCAGAGCCCCTTCGGCTACCGTTTCCACCCACGGCGTGATGTTGGAGGCGACCACCGTACCAAACACGGCCCGTACTTCGCTTTCGGTGGGAACCCGCAATCCATCCTTCTCCGGGACCGTCACCGTGACCACGCGGTTGGCGGCGCCACCGCGCGCATTGGCTACCGCATTCACCTCAGCCAGCGTAATGGTGGGCAGCAACTTCTGTACGGCGGCGTATTCAAAGGCAATGCTCGGCGCGCCCTCACCGCTCAAATAGTTGGCGATGTACTCATCCACGAAGGCCCCACTGGGCGTCTTGTCACGCTCGGCAAAGCTGCGCTCGTAGCTGCGCAGGGTGTTGGTGCGCGCCCGCTCCAATTCGCTCGCAAGGAAGCCATGACGCTGCACGCGCTCCGCTTCGGTGAGCAGCGCCTGCAACGATTCGATGATCTTCCCTTCCTTGGCCCCGGCGTCGAGCGCATTGAGCTCGCTGCCACGCACGAACCCACCGCTGCTCGCGCCAGCGCCGGTAAAGGGCGTTTCCGGCTTGAGCGACAGCTCCTGAAAGCGCTGGTTGATCATGCCATTGTACAGGCGATTGATCAGATCCTCACGCATATCGCCAACGGTGCGCGTGCTCTTGCCAGGACGCTTCCACAACACTCCCACGCTCGACGTGGTGAGTTCCTTGTCCGTGGCGATGGTGACGAGGGTACTGTCGTGCGTCGGGACCGACGCCAGCGTGCGCGGGCGTGGCGCGGTACGCTTGGGAATTCCGCTGAACGTCGAACGGATAAGGCGTTCCAGTTCCGCCGGGTTGGCGTCGCCAACGGCAATCACCGCCATGAGGTCCGGTCGATACCAGTCGCGCCAGAACCGCTTCACCGGGCCCGGGTTGGCCTTTTCGAGAATCTCCGGTTTGCCAATGGGAAGCCGTTCGGCGTACCGGGAGCCGCGGAAAATCACGGGAAATTGTTTGTCACGCAGACGCTCGCCGGCACCCAGTCCATTGCGCCACTCGGAAAGCACCACCCCGCGCTCGGCCACGACTTCCGCGCTGTCGAACAGCACCCCGCTGGCTACATCGCCCAGGAAGCGAAAGCTCTTGGGGAGAATGCCGGCGCTGTCGGTCGGCACCGGGAGGATGTACACCGTTTCGTCAAAGCTCGTGTAGGCATTCAGGTCGGCACCGAAGCGCACGCCAATGCTCTCGAGATACTTCACGATGTCGTTCTTGGCGAACGACTTCGTGCCGTTGAAGGCCATGTGCTCCACGAAGTGCGCCAGTCCGCGCTGGTCATCATCTTCGAGAATGGAGCCGGCATTGATGACGAGTCGCAACTCGGCCCGCTTCTCCGGCTTGGCATTCTGCCGGATGTAGTAGCGAATGCCGTTGGGAAGCGTCCCGACCGTAACCGCCGGGTCCATGGGGAGTGGTGCGGTGAGCGCAAACGAGTCTGTCGCCGCGGGTTTGGCTGTGGGTTTGGCGGTCTGTGCCGTCAGTGCCACTGGCGCGGTGATCAACGCCAGCATTGCAGCAATCCGCTGTGCCGAGAGTGCGACTTTCATTCAGAGTGTTCCTGCTGACTGTGTTGGAAAACATTGGGGACCCGTGAACGATACACACGTGTCACGGTTTGCGGGGGCCCATTCGGTATTGGTCTCTGGCTTGGTTAGAACTGCCTTACGAGGACTGCTCCGATGTGGCGGACAGGGCCAGTCCTCGCAATGCAGTTCAGCGGTGCCAGCCCAGCAGCCGTAAGCAGCTCCGGCGCACCAATCAGAATTTGCCGCGTAGCAGCGCCCGCAAATCCACAATTGGCTCGATGACAGCCCCCTCGCGCGGGCCCGGCAGTGCCTGATGCGGGGGATTTGCATCGCCAAGGGTGACGCGTTGCATCGTCTGCCGCACGCCCTGGTCGAGAAAGCGCGTGAGCTGCGAAAAGGCAAAGTCGGCGCCCATGCGGGTGGCGTAGCTCTGCAACGGGTAGGTCACATAGAGCTCGTTGCGGGCGCGCGTCATGGCCACGTACAGCAGCCGCCGCTCTTCCTCCACCTGCGCTTCGTCGCTGGCGGCGCGGGCCATGGGGAAAATGCCGTCGGCGGCATGAATGACGAACACCGCGTCCCACTCTTTGCCTTTGGAGGAGTGCACCGTGGAAAGAATAAGTGCGTCGTCTTCGTCGGTGCTGCCCACGGCCAGATCCTGCGTGGCGGCTGGCGGTTCGAGGGCCAGGGCGGCAAGAAAGGACGTGCGGTCGGCGTAGCCGGCGGCGATAATCTCGAGTTGGTCGAGGTCGGCCAGTCGCGGCGGCGCGTCGTCGTAGGTCCCCTTGAGAATGGGGTCGTACAGCTGCCGCACCAGGCGAATGCTTTCTCCCGGGCTGTGCGGACGATCCTGCTTTTCGACCCGTCGCATCCCGTCAAAGAGCGCCGATACCGCGAGCAACGCCGGACGGGAGCGGGCGGCGGCCCGCACGCCGCCAATGGCCATGGGCTCCCAATGGTGGGCCATGAGCATGTCCACCGCGGCGCGGGCCGTGGCGTCCCCAACACCGGGAAGCAGGCGCAGAATGCGATACCAGCTCACCTCGTCCCGCGGATTTTCCAGCACCCGCAGGAACGCCAGCATGTCCTTGATATGCGCGGCCTCGAGGAACTTGAGCCCGCCCCACTTTTCGTACGGAATGCGGCGATTGGCCAGTTCGATTTCCAGGTCGGCGCTGAGGAAGCCGGCACGAAAGAGTACGGCCATTTCGCGCAGGGGCGTGCCCTGTTCGTGCAACTCCAAGATGCGGTCTACCACGAAGGCCGTCTGCGCCGCCTCATCGCGCACCGTGACCAGCCACGGCGCTTCGCCGCCATCGCGCTCGGTCCAGAGGCGCTTGGAATAGCGCTCGGTACTCCGGGAGATGATGGTGTTGGTGGTCTCGAGAATGGGCGCCGTGGAGCGGTAGTTCTGCTCCAGCGTCACGATGCGCGTGCCGGGAAACTGGTGCGGGAAATCGAGGATGTTTCGAATGGTGGCGCCACGAAACGCGTAGATGCTTTGCGCGTCGTCACCCACCACCGTGATGTTGCCGTTGGTGCAGAGCCCCCGGAGAATGCGGGACTGCAGCGGATTGGTGTCCTGGTACTCGTCCACCAGCACATGGTCGTAGAGCGCCCGGATCTGCTCGGCAATGGGCGGCGCCTGCTCCAACAGCAGGGCCCACGACAGCAGCAGGTCGTCGTAGTCCAGCAGGTTGCGTTCGCTCTTGCGCTTCACATAGTCGGCAAAGCAGCGCTCGATGTCGCCCGCCCAACTGATGAAGTGCGGCCACTGTTCGCCGAGGATGTTGGCCACCTCCTGCGACGTGTTGACGTGGCGGGAGTAGATGGAGACGAGCGTTTCCGCGCGCGGGAAGCGGGGCGCGCCACGGGGCGCGTTTTTGAGGTCCCCGTAGCCGAGGGCGGCGCGGGCCAGCCCCATGAGGTCGCCGGCGTCCGACTGGTCGAGAATGGTGAAGTCGGCCGGAAGGCCGGCAGCGGGGCCGAATTTTCGCAGCAGGCGGTGGGCAATGCCGTGGAAGGTGCCGCCCTGGACATGCTGGGAATCGGAGCCGACCAGCCGTTCGCACCGGCTGAGCATTTCCTGCGAGGCGCGACGGGTGAAGGTGAGCAGCAGGATGCGGCCGGGGGGCACACCGCGGTGAATGAGGGCGGCCACCCGGTGAATAAGGGTCCGCGTTTTCCCCGACCCGGCGCCGGCGACGACGAGGAGCGGCGAGTCCCCATGGCTGGCGGCGGCGGCCTGAGCGGCATTGAGGGCCGGGCCGTCGGGGGAGGGCGCCGGAGGAACAATGCGTCGGGCCGGGAGCGGCGTATGGATGCGGGGCAGGTCGGCCATGTACTTATGTAGTATGGGCGTCGGCGCCCGGAGTGGTAGGGTCGTCTGGCACGGGGGGGCATAGGGGGGCGTAGGCAGCGGGAAGAATTCCCGTTGTGTGACGTTTGACATGCCCGGCCGTCTTAGGCGAATGATAGCCCTTCTGCGAGGGGTATACGGTGTTTGTTTGGAGCTGGATGTGGATAACCTCACCGCAGTGGGGTGTTGTGACCGGATTGTGATAGCGGTGGTGGAGACCGGGGACCCTTTGGCGCTTGACCGTGCCGGAGGTCTGCCCTAGGTTTCCCGTCTGCTATTGTCGGGAGGAGTGTGTGCGTCATCCCATCCTGGGGTGTGCGCGCCATTTCGTGTCGACGATAGGTGTTGGGCTCGTGTGTTGACGGAGCTTGGACCGTACAGCGCGAGAGTAGGTGCAGGACTGCGCAAGCAGGTTGTTCGGGCGTCACGCTGTTTCGTACGACACTGAGCTCTTTTCGGCCGCTCCCCGATCCGAGGTCAGGTCCCCTGCGAAGGAGAGGTGACGACGCGCACGCCAGATCGGGTGAGCGCGTACCAGATGCAGTTCGTTGTCATGAGGCACCCGACCTTACTGACGGCAGCTACCTCCACGACCTCGAAAGAGGGGGATGAATGCAACTCTTTTCTCGGAACAAGGCGCTCAGCGTCCTGAGCCTCGGCGCCCTGGCGGCGCTCGGTGCTTGCGGCGATGACGTCACGGTGCCCGCCCCGGTGAATCCGCCGGTAGTGGTCACCATTTCGCCGTCCAATGCCAACGTGAACGTTGGCGCTTCCGTCGACCTCGCCGTGGCCATCACGGGCGGCACGACGACCCCGACGCTGACCGGCTGCGCGACGAGCAGTGCGGCAGTGGCGACGGCCGCGGTGCAGGGCGGTACGGCCTGCCGCGTGACCGGCGTTAGCACGGGTTCGGTGTCGATCACTGCCACCACGTCGGGCGGCCAGACGGCTGCCGCGTCGGTGACGGTGAACGCGCCGGTCGCGGCCATCTCGGGCATCGCGATCACGCCGGCTGCAGCCAACCTCCAGGTTGGTGGCACGACGACGATCACGGCTAACCCGACCACCACGGCGCCTGGCGCCGTTGTCGCTCGTGCGTATGTCTCGAGCAACACCGCGGTCGCCACGGTGACCTCGGCTGGTGTCGTTACGGCTGTGGCCCCGGGCCAGGCCACGATCACCGTGAGCCTCACGGGCACGGGCACGGGCCTTTCCACGGCCAACGTGACGGGCCAGGTGGCCATCACGGTTACCGCGCTTCCGCCGTCGGTGACGGGCGTGACGGCGACGCCGACCTCGGCGACGCTCATCACGGCTGGCACGCAGCAGATCACCGCTACGGCCACGTACGCCGCTGGCAACACGGGCACGATCACCTACGGCACGAACGCTCCTGGCGTCGCGACCGTGAACGCGTCGGGTCTCATCACGGCGGTTGGCCCGGGTGCGGCCATCATCACCGTGACGGCCTCGTCGGCTGGCAACGCGTCGTTCGGCGCCGCCTCGGCCACCGCGCAGATCCCGGTGACGGTCAACGCTCCGGCGCAGGTCTCCATCGCGAACATCACGGAAGGCACCACGAACAACCCGGTCAACATCAACAACGTTGCCGGCCAGATTCAGGTGCAGCTGAACCTCGTGACGAACAACAACAACGTCTCGTCGGTTTCGCTCTACGTCTGTGACGCTGCGGTGAACTGCACCATGACGGCCTCTCCGGCCGCTCAGCAGAACTTCGGTACGGCCGGCGCGGCCAACGGTCAGATCAACCTGTTCATCAACACGGCTGATTTCACCACGGACTTCGCGACCGCCACGGCCAAGTTCCTCAACGGTCAGAAGAACCTGATCGCGGTGCTCAACGTTGCGAACTCGAACGCCAACAGCAACCTGGCGATCCTGAACTTCAACAACACCGACGGTTTCGCGGCCAAGCACACGGCCCCGACGCGCTCGGCGGTGAACGCCTCGTCGAACACCACGTTCTTCGGTGGCCCGGACGCTGCTGGTCGCGGCCGTATCCAGATCGCTCCGGTGATCTACACGGCTGGTCGCTCGCTGGTGTCGGTCACGGCCGGCCTCACGGGCGTCTGCGGCGGCACGATCACGTTCAACTCGACGAACGCGTTCCCGATCGACTACACGTATGGCTACGCCACCACGGGTAACAACATCACGTGCGGCAGCGAATCGAACCCGAACGCTGATCCGGACGTGACCGCTCGCGTCGTTGCCTCGATCGACAACGCCCAGAACGCCGGCCCGTCCGCGTCGATGGCTTCGTCGTTCCGCACCACGACGTCCAGCATCCCCGCGGTGACCGCTCCGGCGATCATCCGTGTGGACTACGACACCCCGTCCATCGACTACGCCTTCGGCTCGGAGCTCCTCGCCCCGACCGGTGGTGAGCTCGGCTGGGTGAACGCGGCGTACAGCTTCGCCACGGGTGACATCGACGACAACGGCGTTGGCCCGCGTGCCAACAGCACGATCGTCTACGGCTTCGCCGGTTGCGGCACCAGCACCTACACCACGTTCACCACGAACACGGGTGCTGACATTGCCGAGTGCACGACGGACTTCACCGGTGGTTTGGTGAGCGGCGTGAACACGCGTGGCCCGTACACGGCCCGCGCGACGGGTCAGGACCTCCTGTCCAACGAGTCGTCGGCCACGACGGACAACTTCGGCGTCGACAAGACGAACCCGGCCCTCCGTTACACGGCCTCGTCCGACTCGCTGACGATCTACAACGGCACGGTTCCGACGGTCGGAACGGCTGCTGACACGATGTTCTCCTCGGAAGCGCTCGACGAGCGCGCCGGCTTCGCCTCGACGGCCGCCGTGCACATGCTCTCGCGTGCCAACCAGGCGCTCAACGCCGGTTCGTGCGTCGTTGGCACGGGCACGATCGGTTCGGCTTTCGTGACGGCCCCGGGCTGCACGATGGCGGCCGCTGCCTTCACGGGCACGGTCCTGGTCGACGGCTACAAGCCGATCGCCCCGGTGACCTACAGCTTCCTCGCGGGTGCTGAAGGCTACTGGACCTACCGCGTCCGCGTCACGGACCGCGCCGGCAACATGACGACTCGTGAATACCGCTACGCGCTCATCAACACGTCGACCCCGACGATGACGGGCATGGGCATTCCGAGCACGATCACGGCCGCTGGCACGAACACGTTCACGCCGAACTTCACGGAAATCGTGGAATCGCGCCTGAACAGCTTCCGCGTCGTCTACGGCGCTGGCGACACGCTGACGTTCCCGGCCACCGCGACGTACTCGCTGTGGGACGACGTCATCGGCTCGAACGGCAACACCACGATGGGCAAGCCGTTCACGTCGGGCGTGACGTTCTATACGAACATCCAGACCACGACGTCGACCAACACGATCGGCGATACGGCCTCCACGCGTCCTGACTCGGCCCTGGCCGCGGTCACGAACGTTGGTGGCATCGGCTCGGCCTTCTTCGGTGTGGCGCTCCTGAATGCCAACATTCAGAACGACGCGACGGCGTGGACCACGTCGACGACCGGCAAGGGTTCGCTGGTTGACTCGTTCTTCGTCGCGGCTTCGGCCGCTGCCTGGAACTCGCCGGCCGGTGGTGTGAAGGCTCGTGTGTTCGCCAACACGAACATCATCAACTCGCCGTTCACGCGCATCGACTTCTACTACCGCGCCGCTCCGGCCACGCCGTTCCAGTACGCTGGTACGGTTGACGCCACGGTGACGCCGGCTCTGTCCCCGGTGGCTGGTGCCCCGGTGTACATCGCCGACAACGGTACGCAGCGCGTCTGGACGTACGTCCTCCGCAGCGTGGCCAACACCAACACGAGCCTCACCGCTCTGGTTGGCGGCTACACCAACCCGCTCGGCACGATTGCGACGGGCTGCTGGCGTGCGATCGCCACCTCGAGCTCCAACGGCCGCGTGCTCAGCACGCAGAACGTTGACCTCGCTGGCGGCGCGGCTTGCGTGACGCCGTAAGGCATCGCTTGAGCTGACCACGTAGGGAAACGGCCCCGCCAGAAATGGCGGGGCCGTTTGTTTTTCAACTCACCGGGGGCACCATCCACTCCCGCCGGGGTTTAGCTATCTTATCCCTGCCGCGCCGCATCCTATGTGCGCAGCTTGTTCAACCTCGACATACATCCCATGAAGACTCGTTTCGTCCGCACGACATACATCACATTCGCTACGGCTCTCACGCTCCTCGGTGCCTGCGGCGACAGCGGCGCTGGTGACGTTGGCGCCGACAAGCTTGAACCCATTGCCGAAGGCACGTCGCGGGACTCTGTGTTGCTCGTTATGGGCGAAGGCCCACTCACGGCGCAATACTCCGATACCATGCGTCTCGAGCACGGCTTCCGCCGCGAGAATTACGTCATCGATGGCAAGTCCTACGAGGTGCTCTACTACCGTGAGCTTCAGGGCAACGTGGCTGAGCAGGTGCAGCAGGCCAAGGAAACGCCCGTCGTGCTGCAGAACGGCAAGGTCCTTGGCTGGGGGTGGAAGTACTACCTCGAAGCCATGGAATCGCTGAAGCTCCCCAACCCAACCGGAAACATCCCGGGCGGGAACGGCGCACCTCCGGCAATCATTCCCACTGATTCGAGCAACTCGGCCAAGGCCGATAGCGCGGCCCCCGCGGACTCAAGCAAGAAGTCGGGCGCCTGATCGCTTTGAGGAACTGATACGAAACACGACGGCCCCGCGATCTTCGCGGGGCCGTCGTGTTTTCAAGGTCGGCGCGCCAACGGATGTCACGCCAGTCGCGGGTCGTCGGCCGCCACAGCGTGCGGCGAAAGAGAAAAAACCGACGCCATACCGCGCACCACCGCCGGCTCCACCGCTGCCATGCACGGCACCGGCAGATTCGCTTCCGCACACTCCCGGGCCACCGTACTCATTTCCACCCCATCAATGCCGCAGGGCACGGTGTGGTTGAAGGTGGAGAGATCGTTCTCCACGTTGAGCGCCACCCCGTGCCAGGTGACCCAGTCACGCGCGTGCACACCAATGCTGGCCAGCTTCACGCGGCTCCCGTTGGGCCGGGTACGCCATACGCCGGTGAGTCCCTCAACACGACCGCACTCCAGGCCAAATTCGGCGAGCGCGCGAATCACCACTTCCTCAATCTGTCGCAGATACCAATGGAGATCCTTCTTGTGGCGCTTGAGATCCACAATGGGATACGCCACCAGCTGACCGGGTTCGTGAATGGTGACATCCCCGCCACGCTCCACCTCCCGCACCTGAATACCACGCGACTCCAGATACTCCGGGCTGGCCAGCAGGTGACCCGGTTTGGTGCTGCGCCCCAGCGTGACCACCGCTGGGTGCTGCACCAGAATGAGCAGGTCCTCCGGCAGCGCGCCCGATATGCGCGCCGCCGCCGCGCGTTTCTGCAACGCCCAGGCGTCGTCGTACGGCGTCAGACCGAGGTCGAGAGTGTAAAGGAGCACGCTGGAATATAAATGGCTGCCACTGTCTACCCCGAACACACAGCCGGCGGCGGTTCGTGCCCCCCGCAAGCGCGTGTCTGAGGGGCGACGCCGGCGCGCCAGCGCCCGGCCGCCCCGAAGCAACGCCCAAGGGGGTGTACGAACCGTCGCGGGCGGGTGATCGGAGACGTCCCCAAACACAAAACCCGGAACTGATCAGTTCCGGGTTCTGGGTTCGGGGCATGAGTTGTGAGTGCGCAACTGCTTACGCGTGCAACATCTTCCCGAGCGAGTCCAGCACCGCTTCGCCAATGGCTTCCGAGAGCGTGGGGTGCGCGTGCACCGCCAAGTCGATCTCTTCGACCGTGAACTCGTTTTCGCGGGCCACCACGATTTCGTGAATGATTTCCGTGGCGTGCGCACCCACAATGTGGGCGCCGAGAATTTCGCCGTGCTTGGCGTCGCGAATGATCTTCACGAAACCGTCGGTTTCGCCGCTGGTGCGGGCGCGACCGTTGGCGCTGAACGGGAACTTGCCCACCTTGTAGTCCAGCTTCTGGTCCTTGCACGCCTGCTCGGTGAGGCCAATGCTGGCCACTTCCGGATGGCAGTAGGTGCAGCTGGGGATGTTCTTGTAGTTCACCAGGTGGGCATGCTGTCCGCCCAGCAGGTCGGCCAACACGTGCCCTTCGCGTGATCCCTTGTGGGCCAGCATCTGGTTGCCCGCCACGTCGCCAATGGCATAGTAGCCCGGCACGCTCGTCTCGAACTTCTCGTTGATCTTCACGAAGCCGCGTTCGCTCTTCGCAATGCCCACGGCCTCGAGACCGATCTTCTCCACGTTGGGCGCGCGACCAGCCGCCACCAGCACCTTCTCCACCTCGAGCGTCTGCGTCTGCCCACCGGCTTCCACGGTCATGCTGGCGCCAGTCTTGGTGACCTTCACGTTCGAGATCTTCGCGCTCGTCATCACATCGATCTTGCGCTTCTTGAACGCCTTGGCCAACTCGGCGCTGCAATCGGCGTCTTCGATGGGCAGAATGTTAGCCGCGACTTCAATGAGCGACACCTTGGTGCCGAAGCTCGCGAACACGTCGGCAAACTCACATCCCACCGCGCCAGCGCCAATCACGGCCATCGTGGCTGGTGCCTTCTCGGCGATGAGCACTTCGTCGCTCGAGAGCACGACGTTTTTGTCCAGCTCGAGGCCAATCTGCGGCAGTCCCTTCACACGCGACCCGGTGGCAATGACCACGGCCTTCTTGGCCTCGTGCGTTTCCTTCTTGCCGTCGGCCGCGGTGACCGTGACCTTCTTGCCCTTTTCAATGACGCCTTCGCCGCGGATCCACTGCACCTTGTGCTTCTTGAACAGGAACTCCACGCCCTTGGAGTTCTGGGTGCTGACGGAGCGCGAGCGCTTCATGGCAGGGCCGAAGTCGAGCGTCACGCCTTCAATGGTGATGCCGTGTTCGGCCGCCTTGCCGATTTTCTGGGCGAGGCCGGCGCTCTCGAGGAGTGACTTGGCGGGAATGCAGCCCCAGAGCACACAGGTACCGCCCAGCGCTTCGCGCTCGATAACGGCAACCTGCAGCCCGAGCTGGGCGCAGCGAATGGCACAGACGTACCCGGCGGGGCCACCGCCGAGGACGATGACGTCGAAAGAAGCCATGGGGAGTCGGGGAAAGCGGTTAACGCCGGGATGGCCGGCGACGAGGAATCTAGTGGGAGGGTGGCGGACCTGCGCAGCCAGTTACTGGTGTAGCGTGCCGGTGAACGGATCGAGAACCGGCATGCCGCGCTGTGCACAGTCACGCACGTTGCGCGTGACGAAGATCAAGTCATGGCGAGCCGCCGTCGCGAGCATCAGTCCGTCAATAACCGGCAGTGGCCGTCCCATGTCCAACCCTTCTGCCTCCAGTCGGCCCCAATGCCGGGCGGTTGGCAGGTCTACCGGGAGCACTCGGTCCCGGAAATAGGTTGGCAGTTCCAGCTCCATCCAGTTGGAGAGCTCCGTACGTCTCGCCCCAGCTGGCAGGCGCGCCACGCCCTTTTGGATCTCGCCGAGTAGCAGGACACTGATAAACAGGGTAAGTGGGGCCTGATCCTGAATCCATGTCACGACCCGCGGATCCGCATGCGGGTGGGCGAGCTCGCTCACGATGTTCGTGTCCAGCAGATAGCGTCTCATGCAGGGATGTCCGGCTCTTCGCGAACCGTCCCCTCTTGGGCATCGAGCACGAAATCGCGCGCCAACTCCCTGGACCTGGGGAACGGATCGTGCCGGTCGAATACCCCTTCGGCAATTGCTGCAGCCAGTGGGGACCGCTGCATGGCAGCATATAAATCGACCGGCGGCGCCAGCAGCCGCTCGTAATCGTCCCGCGCAATGATCACGACCGCGTCCATGCCTGAACGGCCGCGGGTGACCAACTGGGGCTCGTGCGCCAGGGCAAGACGCACAAGTTCAGAAAAACCGTTTTTCGCTTTTTCCAAGGTCCAGGAGCGCACTAGATCCTCTTTGGCTAGTTTATTTTTCTAAAACTAGCCAAGTTGGACAGAAAGTGCACCCCTACCGCTTCACCGTACTTCGCACCCCGTCCGAGAACACCACTTCCACCGGCCGTCCGCCGGTGGCCACGGCGGCACCGTTCTGGCGCACGAAGCCCATGACTTCGCCGGTGTTGGCATCGCGCACCATGGCCATGGCGTAGCTGCTGTTGCGCCACGCCACCTTCACCTGTCGCGGGGCGCGCTCCAGGGCGGCGGCGGGGTCGGCCAGTTGAGCGGCCCGCGGGTCGGCGTCCTTCCCGAACGCCTGCGGTACGGCCACGGTGCTGCGACGGCTGGTGGTGCGCAACGGCACCCGCAGGTCGCTCACGCGCAGCTGGCTGAGCCGCTGTTCCAGCGTGGCGCTCCAGGGCACGACCACCGCAAACTGCCGTTCTTCATGGCCGGGTTGCACGTGGTCTACGGTGCTCGCTTCAATGGGCAGTTGCAGCAGCGATGCGCCGTTGTCGTCGAGCAGTTCCACGCGGTGGGTGGCCAGGCGCGCCGCGGGGGTGGCCGGAGCCGTCACACGGAACGCGGGCTCCAGACGGATGTCGCCGTCAACCACACGTCCCCATACCAGCAGGCCGTCCCCCTTCACGTTGGCCGACGCGACCAGGCTGCCCGCCGTCTGGCGGTAATTCATCACCGCGGTCCAGTTGTAGTCACTGATCCAGGTGTTGCCGCAGTAGCCCATCAGGTCGGTAGCCGTGGGGGCCACCAGGGTGTTGGTGCTGGGGTTCCAACCGTGGTTCCCAATGACACCACCGGCATACGGATAGTTGGCGTCTCCACTGGTCCCACAGGGGGCATGCGAGCGCGAGAAGTTGTGTCCCCACTCATGCGCCGCCACGCCGTCGCCGCTGGGCAGGCGGTCCCACCCCACGGCGGCCCGACCCGGTACGTAGCCGTAGCCGGCAATGCCGCTGCTGTACGACGTCCGCACCACACCGTAGTAGTAGGTGGACGAGGGCGCCCCGTCGGTGGCCCGCAACGTGTTCATCTCGCTGAGCGCGGTAAGCCAGTTGCCGTTGCCATCGTTGCTCTGAATGGCCGTGGCCGACGAGGTGAACGGCGCCCGCACGTCGGAGACGACCGTGCTGATGGGCCATACGCGGCGTGTGGTTGTGAGGAACGACTCCTTGTTCGATTCACTCACGCGACCGGTATCCGTGCCCACAATGATGGGCACGAAGCGCACGGTAAACGTGGGGGCCGTGCGCACGGTGATCAGCTGCGGCGATCCGTTGGACGGCCACACATTGTCGGCCCGATCGTTGTCGGGCACCGCGAGGGTGGGATCGAGATCCACCAGAATGCGCGTGTTGGTGCGGATGTTTGCCCCGGGAATGCTCACGTTCCACGTGGAACCCAGCGTGCCTTCGGCAATGCTGGTGCGCACGCTGGTTTCCGGGGCGGTAATCGTGTTGGTGGAGAGCAATGTTGCGCCGTCGTACACACGCACCCGTACATCAGGGCGCGCGGTGTTGCTGGCACTGGCGGTGACAAACACCCGCAACAACGCCGTGCGATTGGCGACCAACGCGACCGAGTTGTCGAGCTTCTGAATGGCCTGCGTGAGGTACACATTGCTGATCGTGTAATTCGTGCCCGCCGGCACCGCGGCATACGCGAAGGACGTATTCGACGTCACGTTGGCCGACACGGTCACGGCGGCCGACGTGGGCGTTGGCGAGTACGTGGTGCCGGAGGCTGACACGTTGGCGGCGGCCACGCTCCACGCACCAACAGCCAGCGCGGTCACCGTACCGACGCCATTCTGCGTGCGCGTAATGCCACCGGGACCGGTGAGCGTAAACACGGGGGTGGTTCCACCCGGCACGCCGCTCGCCGCAATGGCAATGGCGCCCCCAGGCAGGATGTAGGTCACCGTGGCGCCCGCGGCGACAACAGACGCCGATACCTGGACCGTCTGTGATGCACTGGTGGGCTGATAGGTGCCGCTACCCGTGCTCACGTTGGCCGCGGCCACGGTGTAGCTCCCCGGGGTGAGCCCGGTGATGGTGGTGGTGGCCGTCAGGGCGCGGGAATAGCCTCCCGGGCCGGTCACCGTCACGTTGCCACTGCTGCCGTTGGGCAACCCGCCAATGGTCACCGCGAGCGAGCCGGTGGTAATGGTGTACTGCACGCCGAACCACAGCGTATCACCAGCCAAAACGGTCTCGTCGTACGACGACGGCGACGGCGCATACACGCCAAACCCGGTGGTGACCGAAGACGCCGCCAACCGCCACCGTCCCGTCTGGGCTGGCACGGCGCGATAGCTCGCCGTGACGTTGCTGGTGGCGTTGCTCGGATCCGTCAGCACAATGGCGGCGCTGGTGCCACTCGGCAGACCGGTCACCGGGACATCCACCACCGTGGGCACGAGCACATACGTAAGCGCCGCCGCACTGGGGGTTGCGCCGGCAGATACATCGATCGTCGCGACACCCTGTGTGAGGCCGGACTGCACCCCGTACGCTTCAGCGCTATTGCGAACGACCCGCGGAGACAGCGTATAGCGCCCCGGCTCAAGGCCGCGCAGGGTCTGTGTGGCGCTAATGGTGCGGGCGAAGGTATTGGGGCCCGTGACACGCACATCACCGGCCAATCCCGTTGGCAGACCGTTCACCGTGAGCGTGAAGGCACCGGAGGCCAGGGCATAGCCAAAGGTGGCCGATGTGCTGGCGTTGGTGGCAATGGTGACCTGCTGCGACGACGGGGTGGCGGCATACCGATCGGTGCTGTCCAGCACGGCCAACGCCGACACGGTATAGCTGCCCACCGGCAGCGAGTCCACGGTGCCGCCGCTGGTGAAGTTGCGGTCAATGCCGCCGCCAACGACCCGGAACGACGGCGACGCTCCCTGCGGCAGCCCCGAGGCGGCGAGCACGAGGCGCCCAACCTGCGCCGCATACACCACCGGTGCCGGCGACGCCGTGAGCGACGCAACGACATCCAGCGTGAGGGTATCCGTAGCCGGCCGATACGTAATGCCGCCTTGCGACACGGCATTGCTCACGACGCGGTAGCGCCCAGGCTCAAGTCCCGTAATGGTCGTAGTGCTGCTGACCGACCGGCTGGTGGTATCGGGGCCAATGACCCGGACATTGCCATTCAGCCCGGCAGGGAGCCCCGTGACGGCCACGGCAATGCTGCCCGTCGCCACGGTGTACGCCACCGCCACCCGCGCAGTATCTCCGAAGCTGACAGTGGTGTCGAACGCGGTACGAGAGGGCGCAAAGCGCGCACCGTCCGAGGTGACTGGCTGGGCGGTCAGCGACCACGATTCAACGGCGGTAGGAACTCCCGTGGGGGCCGTGCCCGACAATGTGGTGCTCTGCGGTACCGTCGTGGCGCTCCCACCGGGAGGCGTCACCGAGATAGCGGCATCCACGCCAGCGGGAAGCCCGCTCGTAACAATGGCAAACGCCGACGGCACCGCGCGATACGCGGCACTGACCGCGACCGGCGCCCCCGACGGCACGGAGATTTCGTAGCTGGCGGGCGAGACGGCGAAGACGCCGAGGGCGGTCCGTACCGGACGCACAGTCACCGTGTATCGGCCGGCCGGGACATCACCCCAATTGGTGCCGTTCTGCGCGGTGCGTGTGAACAACGCCCCAGGCAGCGGTCCGCTGAGCTGGATGTCCGCGTTCACCCCTTCTGGCAGCCCACTGCTGGCCACACTGACGATGCCCGGCGGTACCGGCGCCGGTGCAATAGGCGGCGCGGGCGTGGTTGGCGAATCACCACCGCCGCCACAGGCGGCCGTGAACAGCAGAAAAGCGGCAGCGAAACGCTGCCGAACGGCATTGGTCATAGAGGTCGGGTGAAGTCTGCCTAATAGACGACACGACGTACCAGTCGCCACAGGCGTGCTACCACCAGAATAGTTGGGCCCGTCGCGTAACAGCGCGGTGGCGGGCGTCACACAAGAACAGCTCTCACGGAGAGTACGGAGGGGCGGAGGGCAGGGAGAAAGCAAATCACTTGCAGTTCTCCGTGCTCTCCGCCCCTCCGTGTTCTCTGTGAGAGCTGTTTACGGCTCCCGCAACTGAAGAAGACTCAGTCGCGGCGCGCGATCAGAACAGCATCATCATGGGCGCTTCCAGCAGCTGCCGCAGCGTCTGCAGGAACTTCGCCCCCACCGCGCCATCAATGATCCGGTGATCGCAGCTCATGGTCACGCGCATGCGTTGACGCGGGACAAACTGCCCGTTCTCCCACACCGGCTTCGTTTCCGTGGCGCCCACCGCGAGGATGGCCGCTTCGGGCGGGTTGATGATGGCGGTGAACTGGTCGATGCCGAACATGCCCAGGTTGGACACGCTGAACGTGCCGCCCGTGAACTCGGCCGGCTGCAGTTTGCGCTCGCGCGCCCGCTTGGCCAGTTCCCGCGCTTCCTTGCCGATAGCTCCCAGACCCTTGAGGTGCGCATCGCGGATGACGGGGACAATGAGTCCGTCGTCCGTTGCCACGGCCATGCCCACGTGCGCGGCGCTGAAGTAGCGAATGGAATCGCCCATCCAGTGCGCGTTCACTTCGGGGTGCCGCGTGAGCGCAATGGCCACCGCTTTGATCACGATGTCGTTCACCGACACCTTGAACTGATCGCCCGCGGCCACCATCTGCTCGCGCAGCTTGCCCACGTTCGTCATGTCGATCTCCGACGTGAGGAAGAAGGTGGGAATGGGGCCAATGGACTCGCCGAGGCGACGCGCGATGGTTTTGCGCATCTGCGTGAGTGCAACGTCCTTGTACTCGCCATCGATCTGCATGGCGGTGGCCGTCGCGGTGGGCTTGCTGGCACTGCTGGTGGCCGTGACCGCCGCTGCCGCTTGTGCCGCAACAGGCGCCGCCGAAGCCGCGGCCTCGATGTCACGACGAATGATGCGCCCCCCAGGGCCGCTGCCTTGAATGGCCGAGAGCGACAGCCCCTTCTCGGCGGCCATGCGACGCGCCAAGGGAGACGATCGCGTTGGACCCGCTGCCGACTCCGCGCTCTCTGTCCCCCCGTGCACTCCCACAGGCTGTTCCGCCACCGCCACCGGAGCCGGCGCCGGAGCCGCGGCGGCAGCCGCCGCAGGCGCTGCTGCTGCAGGTGCTGCTGCTGCAGGTGCTGCTGCTGCAGCCCCACCACCGGCACCGAATGCCGAAATGTCTTCGTCGGCCGCTGCAATCACGCCGATGAGGTTCCCGACCGGTGCCGTCGCGCCTTCCTCGATGAGACGCGCCCGCAACACGCCGTCGCCACGCGCGACGAGCTCCATGATCGCCTTGTCGGTCTCGACCTCGGCAATCGTGTCGCCCGACTTCACCACGTCGCCGACGTTCTTGGTCCACTTCGCCAGACGCCCCTCCTCCATCGTGGGGGAAAGCGCCTCCATCAATACTTTGGTCGCCATGTGATCGCCTTTGGGGTGAACCTGGTCAGTCGATGTAAAGAACCTGCTTCACCGCCGCGATCGTCTTGGGGACGTCGGGCTTGGCGGCCTTCTCCAAACTCTTCGTGTACGGCATGGGCGCATCGGCCTGATGCACGCGCAAGACCGGTGCATCGAGATCATCGAAGCAATGGCGCTGCACATAATCGACCACCTGCGCGCCGACGCCGCACACTTCCCACCCTTCTTCCACGACGACCGCACGATTCGTCTTGCGCACCGACGCGACAATCGCGTCAACGTCCATGGGCCGGATGGTGCGCAGATCGACGACGTCGCAGCGAATGCCTTCCTTCGCCAGTTGATCGGCCGCCTGCATGGCCACCAGCACCATCTTGCCATGCGTGATGAGCGAGCAGTGATCGCCTTCCCGCTTGAGATCGGCCTTGCCCAGCGGAATGATGTACTCCTCGTCGGGCACTTCGCCCTTGGTGTTGTACAGCATTTCGCCTTCGAGGAAACACACCGGGTTGTCGTCGCGAATGGCCGCCTTGAGCAACCCTTTCGCGTCGTACGGTGTGCCAGGCGCCACCACCTTGAGCCCGGGGATGTGCGCGAGCCACGATTCGAACGCCTGCGAGTGCTGCGCGCCGAGCTGCAGCGCCGCGCCGTTGGGGCCGCGGAACACCATCGGCATGGGGAACTGGCCGCCCGACATGTACAGCATCTTCGCGGCCACGTTCACCACCTGGTCGATGGCGAGCAGCGCGAAGTTCCACGTCATGAATTCGATGATGGGCCGCAGGCCGCACATGGCCGCGCCCACACCCACCCCGGCAAATCCGAGTTCGGTAATGGGCGTGTCCACCACGCGCATTTCGCCGAACTCCTGCAGCAGTCCCTTGGAGACCTTGTACGCGCCCTGGTAGACGGCGACTTCCTCACCCATGAGGAAGACGCGATCGTCGCGGTGCATCTCTTCGCGCAACGCCTGATTGAGAGCGTCGCGATATGTGATCAATGGCATGGTCGTGGCGCTCTCAGCTCGTGGTTTCGACGAGGATGTCTTCCATGAGCGCCTCGAGCGGCAACTCCGGGCTCGCTTCCGCGAAGTCGATGCTTTCCTGCACGATCTTCTTGATCTCTTCGTCCATGGCCGTCACTTCGGCGGCGGTGATTTCGCCCGCCTCTTCCATGCGCTGACGGTGCAGGGAAATGGGATCGCGCTTGAGGTACTGCTCCAACTCTTCCTTCGTGCGGTACGTGCCGCTCACCGCGTCGGACATGGAGTGACCCATGAACCGATACGTGCGGATTTCGAGCAGCGTCGGCATGCTTTCCTTGCGCGCGCGCTCGATGGCTTCGGCAGTCGCCTTGCGCACGGCCATCACATCCTGTCCGTCCACCACATCACGCGGCATGTCGTACGACGCGCCGCGCTTATAGATGTCGTGGATGGATGACGCGCGCTCGAGCGCGGTACCCATGCCGTAGCGGTTGTTTTCAATGATGAAAATGCACGGCAGCTTCCAGAGCGCCGCCATGTTGAGCGCCTCGTGAAACGCGCCCGTGTTCACCACCGATTCGCCCATGAAACAGGCAATGACCTGATCGCCGCCGCGGTAACGGATGGCGAAGCCCACGCCCGATGCAATCGGCACATGGCCACCCACAATGCCGTGACCGCCCAGGAACCCGAGCTGCTTGTCAAACATGTGCATGGAGCCGCCCTTGCCCTTCGCGCAGCCATCCTGACGGCCGAAGAGTTCGGCCATCACCGCCCGTGGCGTCATGCCACGCGCGAGCGCCTGACCGTGATCACGGTAGGTCGTGATGATGTAGTCGTCGGGACGCAGCAGCGAGATGATGCCCGTGGACACCGCCTCCTGGCCGATGTAGAGGTGGCAGAAGCCACCAATGCGGCCGATGGCATACATCTCGGCAGTCCGTTCTTCGAAGCGGCGCTGCAGGAGCATGCTGTACAGCAGCTCCTTGTGCAGGGCGGCGGTGTTGTCCGTCTTCACGGTCACCTGGGGGTCGGATTTCTTCTTGGGAGGCATCAGAACTGCAGAGGGGAGTGTTGGGTGGTGAGTTCTGAGTGAATCAGGCGAGCGACGCGGCCTGGACTTGCTCCCAGGCGTGGTAGCTGGAGCGCACCAGCGGACCACTTTCCACGTGTCTGAAGCCCATGCGCATACCGATCTCATACAGCTCGCGGAATTCTTCCGGCGTGACGTACCGATCGAGTGCGATGTGCGAGTCGGAAGGGCGCAGATACTGACCGAGGGTCAGGATGTCCACGTCCACGGTGCGCAGGTCCTTCATGACTTCCACCACTTCCTCGTTGGTCTCGCCGAGGCCAAGGATGATGCCGGTCTTGGTGGGGATATCAGGGGCAATGCGCTTGGCGGTGCGGAAGATCTCGAGGACGCGCTCGTACCGTCCGCCGGGGCGCGCCTTCTTGAAGAGGCGCGGCACCGTTTCGGTGTTGTGGTTGTAGATCTCCGGGCGCGCTTCGAGTACGGCGCGAATGGAGTCCACGTTCCCCTGGAAGTCCGGGACCAGCACTTCCACCGAGCATTCCGGGAGGCGCTGGTGAATTTGCCGGATGGTTTCGGCGAAGATGTAGGCGCCGAAGTCCGGGAGGTCGTCACGATCCACGGACGTGATGACGGCATGGCGGAGACCCATGCGGGCAATGGCTTCGCCCACCCGATTGGGTTCTTCGATGTCGTACTCCGGCGGCTTGCCGTGGGCAACGGCGCAATAGGCGCAGTTCCGCGTGCAAACGCTGCCGAGAATCATGAACGTGGCGGTGCCATGCTGCCAGCATTCGCCGATGTTCGGGCAATGGGCTTCTTCGCACACGGAATGAAGGTTCAGCTCCTTCATCATGTGCTTGAGGCGAATGTAGTTTTCTCCGCCGGGAGCCTTCACCTTGAGCCACGAAGGCTTCCGCTCGGGAAGCGCCTCGCGGCGGTGACGCCCCATAATCTGTACCAGCTGCTCAGCCATATCCGGCACGGTAGTGCCCGGGGGTGGCCCGGGACGTGAAGTTTGGAAGCTAGCCCCATGTACCGTTTCCGGAAACAGTTGGGTAACCACTTATCCAAAAATAGCCGGAATTCCCCTCTGGGATGAAACCTTCAGGCGGCTGGCTCGTAGGGCACGATGAATCCTTTACCGCGCTGAGGCGCCTATGCTCCGCACCTTGTTCACTGTTGGAATCGTTGCCCTGTTGGGGCTGGTGGCCCTCAAGCTGGTCTTTGGCCTGCTGGGACCGCTGGTGGCCCTGCTGTTCTGGTTGGTAGGCCTGGCCATCAAGGTGCTGCTGCTGGGCGCAGTCATTTACTTCGTGTTACGCGTCGTCAGTCCGGTCACGGCTGAGAAGATCGAACGCGCCATTCGCGGCTAAGCGCCGCGGGTCGCTGACATCGTGTGACGGGGGCGCGCCGGATTTACGGCGCGTCCCCGTCGTGCATTGGTTCCGTTCCCTGGTCGGGGGCACCTTCTCCGTCGGGGCGATCCTTTTTGCCGCGCGACCGACGGGCACCGCCGCGACGGCCCCGACGTCCCCGACGCCGCGGCCGGGGGGCACCTTCGGACATGCTTTCCACGCCGCCCGCCTCTTCCTCGTCGGCGTCGTCGGTCTCGTCGCCATCGTCTTCGACGTCTAGGCGCGCCGGACGCGCCTGGCGCACAGGTTCCCCGTCAACGTGATCGCCGGGGAGAAGGCGCACGCCAGCCTCCGCCTTGTCAGCGTCTGCGCTGCTGCCGGGAGTGCTGGCGTCGCTGTCAACTGGGGCGTCGGTCGTGTCGGAGGTTTCGCGGCCTTCCTTTTTTCGACGCCCGCGACGTGACCGACGGTTCCGCCGACGCTTGCGCCGCGGTTGACCGTCCGCATCCACTTCCCCAGCGTCCCCGTCGCCGTCCGGCTCGCCATCGGCCTCGACTCCGTCGGGGCCATCGAATTCGTCGTCGGATCCCTCGGCACTCCCGCCCATTGCCGCGTCACGAGGCGATGACAGGTCGGCAGTGGAGGGACGAGGCGCCGGGTTCGCATCGGTGGCGTCTTCGCGGCGTGCCGGTGCCGCCTCCGCCATCGGCGCAACCTCTGGCAGCGTTGGCTCGGCGGGCACCGGTTCCGACATGGCGGCCCCGGCATCGGCGGCGCCCATGATGTCATTGAGCGACCGAGTGTCCCGCCGCGCTGACGGGGGCGCGAAGGGATCATCGAGTTCAAGGGTGGCATCGGCGTACGGCGACCGCGGCTCATCCCGCCGCCGAGGGGGGCGGGCATCAGCGGTGCGATCCCCCGACCGTTCCGGCCGCGGCGGGCGAGGTTCCCGGACGTCACGCGGGGGCCGATCGGCACGCGGCGCGTCGGTGCGCTTCTCGCGTTCCGGGCGCTCGCCACGTGGCAGGCGCTCGGGACGTTCCGGACGTTCCGGCTTTTCCGCGCGGGGTGGGCGTTCCGCAGGCTCCAGGCGCAACGCTGGGCGCTCCGCCTCGGTCTCGGGCGTGCGTTCACGAGGCCGGCGACGCCGCGGGTCGGGCGCTGGTTCCCCGTCAATGCCCCGGGAGCCATCGCGCTCCCGCACTTTTTCACGAATTCGTTCCACCGACAGCTCGGCCGGCTCTTCACGGCGCTTACCACCCTGGCGAGCGCCCCGGCGATCGTCCGGGGCGGCATCCACAGGGGAGGAGCCCACCACCGCGCGGCGTCCACGGGCCCCCCAGGCCCACTTCAGGGCACCGATGGCGTCGGTCATGGCCACCCGGCGGGTTTCGCGCATCCGCACGCCGTACGTGGGTTCCATGGGCACCGACTCCACTTTTCGTGCGTGCGGCGCCAGGCGCAGCAGCAGATCGGTGTTGGCGGTCCAGCTGTCTCCGCTGACCAGGGCGGTGGCCCCCGCGACCCGGATGGCCTCGCGCAGTGCGGAGATCCGGACCAGTCGCATGGTAGCGGTGAGATCCTTGACGCCCTCCACCTTCACGAAGGGACGCATGGCCCAATGCCCGTACTTGAACAGCCGCTTCACGGCCGTGGGAGCGTCCGCCACGGTGAGTCGCTCGCCCACCACCAGATCGGCACCGCCCTCGAAACGCCGGGCAAACTCCGGCACAATACCGGGCGGGTCGGTGAAGTCGCCCTGCAACAGCAGGACGGCGTCGCGCCGGGGGTACCGCGTCAGTCCGGCGACATGCCGCAATAGGGCATCCACGGCGCCGGCATAGCCCAACCGGGTCGCCCCCCGAATGACGGAGACGGGCATGGCGCGTTCGTACTGCTCGGCCACAGCGGCCGTTTCGTCGGTACTCGCATCGTCGTACACCACCACTTCGTACTCGCGCGGGAATTCGGCCAGCACTGTGCGGAGCCGCCAGAGCAGCACGCCAATAGTGGCAACTTCGTTGTGCGCGGGAATTGCGAGGTAGAGCACAGGAGCGGCGAGAGGGTCGTTCAGGCGAGTCGTCTGGCGCCAGTCGTCCGAGAGGCTGTCGTACTGGCGTGCGTCGATAATAACAGAGAAGAGGCCCCAATGGGGTATACGAAGAGGAACGGCCGTGCGGGCCGTATCGCGTTCATCACGACAGACCCCTACCTTTCCTTCATGTTCGACGAGCTCCGCGACTCCCTCCGTCATCTCTCCTCCCGCCTCGACCCCGACGAACGTCGCCGGATGAGCGGCGGGATGCGGGACGCCATGGTCCATGCCAAGCTGGCCATCCAGGACCTGCGGACGGCCCTGACGACCACGGAAGCGCGACTCCGGACAGAACAGGCGGAGCTGGAGACCGTGCGCCGTCGCCAGGGACTCGCAGCGCAAATTGACGACCAGGAAACGGTGGCCATTGCGGAGCGGTTTGCCGCGCAGCACGCCGAACGGGTTGCGGTACTCGAGGCCAAGCGCATGGTGCAGCAGCAGGAGCTCGACCTGGCGGAACGCGAGTACGAGTCCATGAGCGCCGACCTCAAGCGGATCATGTCGGGTTTTGCGCCTGAGGCGTCGTCGCCGGACGCTGCCGCCCGTCGCGAGGTGGAGGCGCTGCTGTCCGATGATCCACTGGCCGCCGTGGACGGGGCGGAGCTTCCCCCCGCACCGCGTCGCAGCCGCGCCGAACGCGAGGCCGACGCCGAAGCGCGGTTGGCCGATCTCAAGCGACAGTTCGGGAAATGACCGCCGGCGGTCCACAGCGATGCTCCGCGTGGTTGCGGGCGCCGCTGGCCGTGTTTGGCGTGGCCGTGTGCCTGGCGAGCAGTGCCATCCCCGCACGCGCGCAGCAAAACACCAGAGTGGAGCCCCCACGACAACCACCGGTCTCCAGTCAGGGACGTTTGCCGGTGACCGGCTGTTCGGGGCAGGTGATCAGCGATATCGTGGTCATCACGCAGCCTCCGTTCACGGACAAGTTGCCGCGGGACCTGGAGTGGGTGCGCCGGACAGTGCGTGCGATGCACGTGAACACCCGAGACGAGGTGGTCCGGCAGTTCCTGCTGCTCAAGGTGGGCGAACCCTGCAATCAGATCAAACGCGCTGAGTCAGAGCGTATTCTCCGTGCGCAGCCGTATCTCGTTGATGCGCGCATCCGGGCGTATGACGACGAAGAAGGGGGCGTCCGGCTGGAAGTGGAAACGCGGGATGATTTCAGTCTGCTGTTTGAGCCCATCCTGCGTGGTTCGTCGCCGCAGTTCCGTGGACTGCGATTGGGGGACAACAACCTGGCCGGCTTTGCCACGCAGGCGGCGGTGGAGTGGCGCGATGGCCTTGCCTACAACGACGTGCTGGGCGTGAAGTACACCGATTACCAGTTCTTCGGTGGCCGCGATGAATTGCGCATGGAAGCACGCCGCGATCCGTTTGGCCAACGTCTGAATCTGGAGGTCGTGAAGCCGTACTATACCGACCTGCAGCGATTCGCGTGGGTCGCGTCGGTTGGAGGCACGCGCGAGCCCCTGCGCCTCTTGCGTGGCGACGTGGAGCAGAACGCAGTCAACGTCCGACGCGCCTACGGAAATGTTGGCGCGCTGACGCGTGTGGGGTCGGTGGGGCGACTGAAACTGCTGGGGCTTTCGCTGACGCGCGAAGATGAACGCACGGATTCAGCCGCGCTGCTGTTGACGCGTGACGGTGTGCGTCCGGACACGCTGGGCGCGCCGCCCGCGCCGTATATCCGGCAGAATGTGATGCGGGCCAATCTGCTGATGGGGATACGCGCCATCCGCTTCGTCCGCGTGCAGGGGTTCGACGCGCTGACCGGTGCGCAGGATATTCGCGTCGGGGTACAGGCGGGGATCTCGGCCGGTCATTCCCTGCGTATCGGTCCCGCCGTGGACAACGACCGCTTTGTGTCCACGAACATCTACATCGGTTGGGGCGGTGAGAAATGGTTTGCCGGCGCGCAGGGCATTACGGAGGCGCGCTACAGCAAGGATCGCGACCGGTGGGAGAATGTGATTGGCAGCGGTCGGGCCGCGTGGTATTTCCGCCCGGCGGTACGGCAGACCACCGTGATCCAAACTGAATGGGCCACCGGTCGTCGCATGCAGGCCCCCTTTCAGCTGTCGCTGGCCGATCGTGAGGGGGGACTGATGGGGCACCGGTTATCACAGGAACCTGGAGCTCGCCGTCTGGTCGTGCGGGCCGAACAGCGACTGGTTGTGCCCACGCGATTGAATGTCGCCGACGTGGGTTTGGCCGGATTCGCTGAGGCAGGGCGGTTATGGTCGGAGCGTTCCGTGCCCTACAGTTTGGATACGCCGTGGCGTGGCGCCGTGGGCATTTCGCTACTCGCCGCGGTGCCGCCGCGCTCACGACGCCTGTGGCGCCTCGATCTGGCGTTCCCCGTGAGCAACGACCCCAACAAGCGCGTGGAGCTACGCCTCACGGGACTCGATCGCAGCCGCACCTTCTGGCGCGACACGCGCGACGTGGAGCGGAGTCGGGAGCGGACCGCGCCAACGTCGTTGTTTACGTGGCCGTGAGCACCAACCTACTTCACGTTCGCCATCATCTTGCGAATGGGGATCACCATGGCGAGCAGGATGGCTGTGCTGACGAAGAGCGCAATGGCGGTGCCACTGAATACCGCCGGTGTCTGCTCCAGCTTGGACGGATCCACGTGACCGCCCACGAGGCCGGCGACGAGGTTGCCGACTGACGCGGCCAGGAACCAGATGCCCATCATCTGTCCCACATACCGACGCGGTGCCAGCTTGGTCATGGATGACAGACCGACGGGGCTGAGACACAGCTCACCCCACGTCTGGAAGAGATAGCTGAAGATCAGCCACCAGGGTGATACGAGCACGCTGCCACCACCGGCCACTACCTTGTTGGCCGCAAACACCATGAGCTGGAAGCCGATGCCGGCGAGCGCGAGCCCCAAGGCAAACTTGGCCGGGCTCGAGAGCTCCAGATTCTTCTTGGCAAGTCCGAGCCACAGCGCGGCGAAGATCGGCGAGAAGAGAATGATGAACAGCGAATTGACAGACTGAAACCACGTGGCGGGAATGCTGAAGCCGAAGAGGTTCCGGTCGGTAAAGTCGTTGGCGAACAGCTGCAACGACGTGGGAGCCTGTTCGAATGCCGCCCAGAAAATGGCCGCAAAGACGAACAACACGAAAATCACGCCACTGCGCTTCTTCTCGTCGCTCGTGAGGCCGCCGAAGGCGAAAATGTAGGCGAAGAACGCCACGGCAATACCGACCAAAACAAAGGTCATGACACTGCCAATGGCCAGGGGATCGATGTCGACCACGCCGCTCGACGCGAGCGCAAATACCAGCGCCAGCACACCAAGCCCGGCGAAGGTGCTGGTGCGCACCATCGATTCCTGCTTTGCCTGCGCCGTGGCGTCCGGATTCCGCACGATATCTTCTCCAATGGGGCCCAGCAGCTTCTTCGCAAAAAACCAGAAGCTCAGCAGACCAAAGGCCATGCCAATGCCTGCAGCGCCAAAGCCCCAGTGCCAGCTGACGCGCTCGCCGAGATACCCGGTGACGAGCTGTCCTACAAAGGCGCCGGTGTTGATCCCCATGTAAAAAATGGAGAAGCCGGCATCGCGTCGCGCCCCGCCTTCCGGATACAAATCACCAACAATGGCGGAGATGTTCGGCTTGAGCAGTCCCGTGCCCAGGACGATGAGCACCAGTCCCAGAAAGAAGAACGACTTGCCGATGCCCGGCCCGGCAAATCCCGACACGCCAATGGCGAGGTGTCCCCCGGTAATCAGCACCGCGCCAATCAGAATGGCCCGACGCAATCCCAGCCAGCGGTCGGCTATCCATCCGCCAGGCAACGAGGCGAGGTACACACTCGCGGCATAGATGCCCACAATGGCCGAGGCCTGGGTGCGTTCAAACCCGAAGCCTCCTTCGTTGAGGGCGGCGGCCATGAACAGTACGAGCAGCGGGCGCAATCCATAATACGAAAAGCGTTCCCACATTTCGGTGGCGAAGAGCAGACCAAGCCCCTTCGGATGGCCAAAGAACGAGCGGTCGTTGGTGACGGCGGTGCTCACGGGGTGGGGACTGAGGTGGGAAGTTCCTTGATGCACGCCACGAAATGCCCTGGGGCCTTTTCTTCGAGTGGCGGCACGATGGTGGTGCAGGCGGCATCCTTGAGCGGATGTGGACACCGCGGATGAAACACACAGCCGCTGGGCGGGTTGGCCGGTGACGGCGGGTCGCCCGGGAGCAGAATACGCTGGCGCACGGCGCCGGGCTCCGGCACCGGGACAGCCGACAGCAACGCCTTGGTGTAGGGCATGCGCGGCATGGCAAACAGCTGCGCCCGCGGCGCCAGTTCGACAATCCTGCCCAGATACATCACGGCTACCCGATCGGCCATGTGCGAGACGACGGCCAGATCGTGCGCAATAAACAGATAGGAGAGGCCGCGATCACGCTGCAGGTCGCGCAGCAGGTTGACCACCTGCGCTTGCACGCTGACATCGAGTGCCGAGACCGGTTCGTCGCAGACAATGAACGACGGCTCAACGGCCAGTGCCCGCGCAATGCCGATACGCTGACGCTGCCCGCCGGAGAACTCATGGGGATAGCGTGCGGCGTACTCGGCGCGCAGCCCCACTTCATCAAGCAACTGGGCTACCCGACGGTCTGCTTCGGCACCTTCTGCCAGAGCATGCACGATGAGCCCTTCCTTGATGGCGGTGCCCACCGTCATGCGCGGGTTGAGTGACCCGTAGGGATCCTGAAAGACGATCTGCATGTGCCGGCGCATGCGCCGTAATGCCTCTCCCTTCAGGGCCATGACATCGGTGCCGTCAAAGTGCACGGTGCCGCTGGTGGGCTCAATGAGCCGCAGCAGGGTGCGCCCTGTGGTCGTCTTGCCGCACCCCGATTCGCCGACCAGGGCGAGCGTCTCACCGCGCCCCACGTCGAAAGACACATGGTCCACCGCCTTCACGGCCCCCGTGACGCGCTGCAGGATGCCGCTGCGAATGGGGAAGTGCTTGGTGAGCCCGCGTACGGAGAGCAGCGGCGTAGCTGACGCGGTCATGTCTGCTGCTCCATGGCCATCACCCGGTGCTCCGGTTCCTGCACGAGGTGGCAGCGGGATCGGTGCGCGGGCCCTACCTGATAGAGCACCGGCTCTTCGGTGGCGCAGCGGGCAAAAGCGTGCGGACAGCGATCGCGGAATGCGCAGCCGCTTGGCAGGGCACCCAACGGGGGCACCGAGCCACGAATGGTCGTGAGGCGGTCGCGTGTGCTGCCCAATCGTGGCATGGCCGCCAGCAAGCCTTCGGTGTACGGGTGCGACGGCGCGGAAAACAACGAGGCGACGGGCGCCTCTTCCACCACGCGCCCGGCGTACATCACGATCACCCGGGACGCCATCTCGGCGACTACGCCAAGATCATGTGTGATGAGCAACAGCGCCATGCCGGTGCGTTCCCGCATGTCGCGCAACAGTTCCAGGATCTGCGCCTGAATGGTGACATCGAGCGCCGTTGTGGGCTCGTCGGCGATGACCAGGCGCGGCGACAGCACCAGCGCCATGGCGATCATCACGCGCTGCCGCATGCCACCAGACAATTCGTGTGGGTACTGTTTCGCGCGCGCGGGCGCATCGGCAATGCCCACCTGTTCCAGCATGGTCACCGCCTGCTGCCACGCGTCGGCCCGTCGGCACTTGGTGTGAACTCGCACCACCTCGGCGATCTGATCGCCCACGGTCAACACCGGATTGAGCGCCGTCATGGGCTCCTGAAAAATCATGGCCATCTGGCGGCCACGAATACTGCGCAACGACGGCTCGTCGAGCGTGAGCACATCGCGCCCGTCGAATCGGATCTGACTGCTGCCCGTGATGCGCCCCGGTGGCGGCACCAGGCGAAGCAGCGACAGCGCGGTGAGCGACTTGCCGCACCCCGACTCGCCCACGAGGCATACCGTTTCCCCCTGCGCGACCGTGAACGTGATACCGTCCACGGCACGGACATCACCGGTTTTCCCGGGGAATGCCACCTGCAGCGATTGAACGTCGAGCAGGGGCTGGTCAGTGGTGGGTAATGTCACGGGCGAAGCGCAGGGGAAGCGGCCGCCGGAGCAGACGGCGCGGACTCGGCAAACTGGACCGGCGCGAAGCGGTCGCGCAAGGCGTCGCCCACGGCATTGCAGGCGAGCACAGGAAGGACGGTGGCCAGGCCGGGAAAGACGGTGAGCCACCATTCGGTCTGAATGCCCCCCGCGCCGTCACGCAGAATGTTCCCCCAGCTGGCGGTGGGCGGTTGGATGCCGAGCCCAAGGAAACTCAGCCCGGCTTCGAGGCCGATGGTGTTGGCGACACTGAAGGCGCCGCTGATCATCAGCAGCGGCCCCAAATGGGGGAGCAGGTGACGCTGGAAAAGTCGCGGCAGCGGCACGCCCGTGGCGCGCGCGGCCAGCGAAAACTCCCGCGTGGACAGCGCGGTCAGCTCATCCGCCACCAGTCGGGCCACCGCATACCAGCCGGTGAGACTGATGAGGAGGATGAGCACGGGGATGGTGAGGGGGCCGGCTACCCCGGCCACCGCCAGCAGGACCAGCAGGCGCGGCACGGAGAACGCCACATCCAGAAGGCGTCGCAGGGTGGCCGACAGCGGCGAAGGGGCAAAGGCCATGGCCGCGCCGTAGGCGGTGCCAATGGTCAGGGTGAGAATGACCGACGTCAGCGCGAACCCCAGGGAGACTCGGGCGCCGTAGAGCACGCGACTCAACACATCGCGGGAATAGGCATCGGTACCAAACCAGTGCGCGGCCGAAGGAGCACGGCTCTTCAGGGCGACGAGGTCAAGCGTGTCGTTGGGGGGATACGGAGCCAGCCACGGCGCTGCCACAGCGACGACGCCCAGCATAATCATGAGCAGGGCACCGGGCTTCCACGCGGCGCGCTCGTGTCGGGGTGCGTTCATGCGGCCGGCGCTGAGGATGGCACCACCGACCGCGATCGCTCGCCCATCCGGAGGCGCGGGTCGGCCACCTCGCGCAACACATCCACCGCCGCCCCGGAAAAGGCAATCACGGCGCCGCCCACAATGACACAGGCCGCCACCACATCGTAATCGCGCGCATTGATGGCATTGAACAGGGTGAGCCCCATGCCCGGCCAGGCAAAGACCTGCTCCACAAACACCACGCCCATGATGTTGAGCGGCAGCAAGATCCCCAGCACGGTGAGCACCGGCAGCAGCGACGCGCGCCACGCCTGCACGTACACTCTCCCCCACGGCAGCCCCGCCGCTCTGGCGGTGCGCACAAACGGCTGTTCCAGCGTGTCGCGCATACTCTCCCGCTGGTAGCGCGCCAACGCCGCGGTATCAAACAGCGCGATCACCAGACACGGCAGCACCAGGTGACACAGGCGATCCCGCCACTGATCCGTTGGCGGCATGTACACGTGCAGGTCGCTTACCATGCCGCCGCTGGGGAATACCGGCCAGATCACACTGAAGAGCAGCAGGAGGAACAACGCGATCCAGAATTCGGGGAGCGCGTAGAGCAAAAACACCGCGGCATTGCTGAGGCGGTCACCCATGGAACGCGCATGAATGCCCTGCCACGCCCCCAGCGCTGTTCCTGCCAGCACGGCGAGCAATACGCCGGGCAGCACCAGCACGAGGCTGTTGGGAAGCGCATCAAGCACCACGGCCACCGCCGGGCGCTGCTGCGACACCGACCACCCGAGATCCCCCTGGGCGGCGGCGGAAATCCAGCGCACGTACTGCACGATGACCGGCGCGTCGTAGCCGTACACCGCCCGTCGGCTTTCACGAACCGACGCTGGAACACCTTCTCCCAATGCCGTCGCCGGGTCACCCGGCGCCAACTGCAGGCAGAAAAACGCAAAGGTGGCCGCGGCAAATGTCGCGACCACGCCTTGCAGCAACCGGGCGCCAACGCGCCGGGTCAGGGAGTTCAGCGCCCGCCTCCGGCAGGCACCAGTCCGATGCGGTCGCGATCAATGCGTTGCGTCGGATCGACACGCCACTCGGCAAGATCGCTGTACCAGCCGTCGGCACGCAGTGGTGGTACCACAAAGCGCTTGTGCAGTACGACCGGTGCCTGCAGCTCAAACAACCAGAGTGCCGGGACATCGTTCACGGCCTGTTGAAACGCACGTGCCCACAGGCGACGGGTCTGGGCCGTGTCGAATGAGGAAAGCGCACTGTCGGCAAAAGCGTCGAAGGCGCGACTGCTGTACTTCACTTCGTTGCTTTCGCCGTTCGACATCCAGCTCTGTCGCATCCCCACCAGTCCGGGGTTGGCGGCGATCCCTCCCAAATAGCTGTCGAACCGTTTTTGCGGAATACGTTCCTGCAGCGCATTGATTTCCAGCAACACCGGCGACGCCTTCACCCCCACGGCGCGATATTGCTCCTGCAACAGCACGGCAAAGCGCTGGCGGGTCACGCTGCTGATGGGGACAAAAATGTCGAAGGCGAGTTCGCGTCCGTTCTTCTCCCGGACGCCATCATTGTTGCTGTCACGCCATCCGGCCGAATCGAGCAACGCTCTGGCGCGCGCCACGTCGTATGGCAATTGGGAAAATGCCGCCGTGTCCGGCATGAGGGCCCGGGGCGCCGGTCCAAAAGCCACCCGGCCAAGCGAGTCGAGCACATTGCGGACGAGGGCCTTCCTATCCACCGCCATGGCCAGGGCGCGCCGCACGAGGGAATCGCCAAAGACCGGGTGAGGTTGGGTATTGTCGGTTGGGTTGCGCTGGTTGAACGCTACGAAGTTGTAGGTCAGTGCGGGATTCAGGACCATGCGCAGCGACGGAGACTGCGCGACCTGCGCTACGTTTTCGAGACCGATCGTCTCCAGAAAATCCGCATCGCCGGCAAACAACTTGACCGTGGCCGCTCCGAGATCCGGCGTAATGCTCCAGATCACCCGATCGAGCTTCGCCCTGCCACGCGCGTTGGTGGTATCCGCCACCACTTCAATCCGCTGTCCAGACTCCCAACGGGCAAAGCGGAAGCGGCCGCTGCCCACCGGGGTGCGCGCAAACGCCGCCCGGCCCAGCTGCGCCATGGGAATGGTGTCGAGCAGGTGCGACGGCAGGATGTACATGTTGTACGTCGCATCGTAGAACTGCTGCGGCATGCGGCGCTTGAACCAATAGTCCACCGTGCGTTCGTCGCGTACGGTGACGGAATCGATGTTCCCCAGTAACGACCGGATACTGGCACCGACACTGTCATCGGTGTACACCCGGAAGGTGTAGGCCACATCGGCCGCGCGCACGGGCTTCCCGTCGTGCCAGCGGGCGGCCGAGTCAATGGAAAAGGCAATGGAGAGGGAGTCGGTCGCCCACGTCCACGAGGTCGCGAGTCGTGGCTGAAATCCCGCGTCGCCGTTGGTTTCCAGCGCCGGACCGATGTCGGCCAGCTTGTCGAAGATGGCGCTGACGACAGCGCCTCCCTGCGTGCCAACGATTTGCGGCGGAAACAGCGTGCTGGGTTCGGCCGGCACCACCACAATCAGCGTGCCGCCATTCTCTCCGCTTGCCTGATCCGACTGGTCGTCACCGCCGCACGCTGCGGCCGCAGCCAGCGCGAGCGTGCCCAAAAAGGTCGCGATTTGCCTGGTGGGCGAGGAGCGCGGTCGGAAAGCGGGAGCTGGGAGCATTGCAGCCGTTTGAGAGTGGAGGGGAATCACGACACCGTACGATGCGGAATGCACCCTACCGGCGCCAGAGCCATTCGGGACTGGCAAAATGCCCGTGCTGTAACGCGAGTACGCTGTCCCACGCACGATCGGCAACAAACGGTGTAACCGTACCGATGCCCGCCAGCGCGTGATGCGTGGCGGCATAGACCAGGCGACGCAGCTCGTGGTCGGCATGGTGTGGAAAGGCGCTGCCCAGTGTGGCGGCCGCTGGCGGGGCCGGGCTCGGGGCCCCGGGGATTGATGCCAGCCGCCCCTGATCATCGTGCAGCAGCAGGCTGCCGTGCTGGAGATACGCATCGCCCTGCCTCCAGACGGCACTGCCCACCAGCTTGCGGCCGTCCACCGTGATTTCCCCTTCGGCAGGAAGGTCAAAACAGACCGGGCCATCCGGCATGACCGGTTTGCCGGCTCCGGCCAAGCGGGCGGGTAGGCCGAGGGCCGTGAGGGCGCCGAGCAGCATGCTGTTGATGGCATCGTAGGCGCGGCGCCACGGCACCTCAGCCGGCAGCGGCAGCGCCACGCTGTAGGTGAGTTCGCGCCAGTGGAGCAGGGCCCGGCCGCCGGTGGGTCGACGGACGGCGTCGAGTCCGGCCGCCGCCAGTCCGTCCGGGGGGAACCGACCGGCCGTGCGTTCGTTGCGACCAAACGACACGGTGGGTCGGCTCCAGCCATACCACCGCCAGGTGCCGGCTCCAGGACGGACGGTGGCCAGCAGCGCCTGATCGGTGGCCATGTTAGTGATCCCATCGTGGGCGCCATCCTCCCACCAGCGCCACTGCGCGGGCAGCACGGGGGCGAGTCCGGACTCAGACATGGCGGATCTGGGGCAAAGGGCCTGTCATGCGGGCCGGTTGGCGGATGGTTCGGCGGTGGAGCATTGGCGTTAAATTATCAGGGCTGGGCGCTTCCATGCGTTGTCCGATCCGGGCACTTCGTGGTTGTCCGCGCGTTGATTTGTGGCTGGACCGCCGGCCATCTGTTTGCCTGCTGTTCGTTCTTCGTTTTCCCTCCGTTTGCTCTCCGTCGCCGGCGGGTTGTGTTACCGCCGCCGCTGCCTGCATTTGCTGCCCGTATTACTCGAGGATGGTCATGGTACCGCGCACCATCTCGCCCGCGCCTGTCGCGGTCGATTCATTCATTCCGCGCCACGTGGGACCGAGCCCTGCCGACCAGCAGGTCATGCTCGCCACGCTTGGCTACGATTCGCTCGACGCGTTCATTGACGCGGTGGTTCCGGAGCAGATCCGTTTTCGGGGGACGCTCAACACGGGAGCCCAGCAGAGCGAGGCCCAGGTGCTGGCGTCGCTCAGGGAGATGGCGGCGAAGAATCGCGTCTGCCGCAGTTTCATCGGCATGGGTTACTACGGCACGCATACGCCCAATGTCATCCTGCGCAATGTGATGGAGAATCCGGCGTGGTATACCGCCTATACGCCGTACCAGGCCGAGATCGCGCAGGGGCGACTGGAGGCACTGCTCAATTACCAGACCATGGTGATCGATCTCACCGGTCTCGAGATTGCCAACGCCTCGTTGCTCGATGAAGGGACGGCCGCCGCTGAAGCTATGGCGCTGGCGTTCGCGTCCAGGGGCAGCGCCACGAAGAACGTGATGCTCGTGGCGTCGGATTGCCATCCGCAGACCATTGCCGTGGTGGAAGCGCGGGCGTCGGCGCGTGGCGTCACGATCAAGGTGGCCGACCCCCGCACGTTCGTGATGGATGAGACGGTGTTCGGCGTGCTGCTGCAGTACCCTGGCACGGACGGCGCGGTCGTGGACTATCGCGGTCTGGCCGAGCAGGCGCATGCGGCCAATGCCCTGGTGATCGTGGCCAGTGACCTGCTGGCGCTGTGTGTGCTCACGCCGCCGGGTGAATGGGGCGCGGACATTGTGGTGGGGAATACGCAGCGGTTCGGGGTGCCGATGGGCTACGGTGGGCCGCACGCGGCCTTCTTCGCCACGCGCGATGAATACAAGCGGTTGCTGCCGGGGCGCATCATTGGGTTGTCGCGTGACGTGGAAGGGGCACCGGCCCTGCGCATGGCGCTGCAGACCCGTGAGCAGCATATCCGTCGCGAGAAGGCCACCTCGAACGTGTGTACGGCGCAGGTCCTGCTGGCGGTCATGGCGAGTATGTACGCCGTCTATCACGGCCCCGACGGACTGACGCAGATTGCCCATCGTGTGCATACACGTGCCGTGACGCTGGCGGCCGGCCTGGAGCGCCTCGGCTTCGCGATTACGCACGAGCACTACTTCGACACCGTGCGGGTGGAAGTGGGGGCGCATGGCCAGGAGGATATTCTGGCCGCTGCGGCGCGTCACGACATCAATCTGCGGGTGCTCGAACCCGGTACCATCACGGTCGCGGTGGACGAAACGACGACCGAGCAGGACATCGCCGATCTCTGGCAGGTGTTCAACAATGATGCTCCGGCGGATTTCGGATACGCCGACGTGGCGACCGACGCCGATGCGCGTTACGACGAGCGGTTCCGCCGAGTCACCCCGTTCCTCACGCATCCCACGTTCCACCGCTACCACAGCGAAACGGAGATGCTGCGCTATCTCTACTCGCTGCAGGCGAAGGACTTCTCGCTGGTGCATGGCATGATCCCTCTCGGGTCGTGCACGATGAAACTCAACGCCACCGCCGAAATGATTCCGGTCACGTGGCCGGAGTTTGGCGCGCTGCATCCGTTCGCCCCGCGTGAGCAGGCGGCCGGTTACGCGCAGATGTTCCGCGAGCTCGAGCATGATCTGGCGGAAGTGACCGGCTTTGCCGGTGTCTCGCTGCAGCCGAATGCCGGCTCGCAGGGGGAGTACGCCGGGTTGCTGGTCATCCGGGCGTATCATCACGCGCGCGGCGATGCGCACCGCACGGTGTGCCTCATTCCGCAGTCTGCGCACGGTACCAACCCGGCGTCGGCGGTCATGGCGGGCTTCTCCGTCGTGGTCGTGAAGACGGACACCGATGGCAACATCGATGTTGACGATCTGCGTGATAAGGCTGTGCAGCATTCGGCCAATCTCGGGGCCCTGATGGTCACGTACCCGAGCACTCACGGAGTGTTCGAGGCACGCATCAAGGAAATCACGGCCATCATCCATGAGCACGGCGGTCAGGTGTACATGGACGGGGCCAACATGAACGCGATGGTTGGCGTGTCGCGTCCGGGCGATCTGGGTGCCGATGTCTGCCACCTCAACCTGCACAAGACGTTCTGCATTCCGCACGGCGGCGGCGGTCCGGGGATGGGGCCCATTGGTGTGGCCTCGCAGCTGGTGCCGTTCCTCCCCTCGCACCCGGTGGTGGCGTCGCACGAGGTGTCCACGGCCATCGGACCCATTTCGGCCGCGCCGTGGGGCAGTGCGAGCATCCTGCCGATTTCGTACGTGTACATCAAACTGATGGGCGGCGAGGGGCTCGCCTACGCGACCAAGGTGGCAATCCTCAACGCCAACTACATCGCGAAGCAACTCGAGGCGCATTACCCGGTGCTGTACCGTGGCCAGAACGGTTTGGTGGCGCACGAGTGCATTCTGGATACGCGCGGGCTCAAAACGGTGGCGGGCATTGAAGCCGAAGACCTGGCCAAGCGGCTCATGGACTACGGGTTCCACGCCCCCACGCTGTCGTTCCCGGTGGCCGGCACGCTCATGGTGGAGCCCACGGAGAGCGAATCGAAGGAGGAGATTGACCGGTTCATCGAGGCCATGATCGGCATGCGCCACGAGATCGCAGCCATCGAGCGTGGTGAAGCGGATCGAGAGGACAACGTGCTCAAGAACGCGCCGCACACGGCAGGGCATTGCACGGCGGACGTCTGGACGCACCCGTACTCGCGTCAGCAAGCCGCGTATCCCACGCCGTGGACGCGTGACCGGAAGTTCTGGCCCACCGTGCGGCGCGTCGAAAGCGCCTTCGGCGACCGCAACCTGGTGTGCGCCTGCCCGCCGATCGAGTCGTACGCGCCGGCCTCGGCGTAACTCCTCGGCGTTTTGGTCTCAAGCGGCGCGCTCACCCCGGTGGGCGCGCCGCTTGCTTAACGGAGAGGTCCGGCGCGAGAGGCGAGACGGTGAGGCGAGAGCGCTGCGAGGCCAGACGGTGCGATGGATATCGAGTGTGAGAATGCCAGATAACCACGACAATGAGAGGTGCGGGTGCTGGCGTCCGCACGGGGGCAAACGGCGCGGGCGGTCGCCGCACCTGCAAACGAAAGGGCCCCGGCGCACGAAGCACCGGGGCCCTTTTACATGGCGCGCGCGGGTTACTCGCCCAGCTGCGTGCGATAGTCGTCCGCGCTCATGAGCCCCGCGTCGCCGCCGGGGGCGACTCGCACCTTGATCATCCAGCCGTCGCCGTACGGGTCGTTGTTAATGAGCGCCGGTTCACCGTCCAGGCGTCCGTTCACCTCTACGACCTCTCCTGCCACCGGCATGAACAGCTCGGAAACGGCCTTCACGGCTTCGACCGTGCCGAACACATCATGCGACCCATAGGTGGCGCCTACTTTGGGCAACTCAACGTACACGATATCGCCCAGTTCGCCCTGCGCATAATCGGTAATGCCGATAACCACCACGTCACCCTCCGACGTGGACTGTACGTACTCATGTTCCTTGGTATAGCGCAGATCGGCGGGGATGTTCGACACGATGACTCCAGATGGGATTGGGAAACACGAACAGCCGAAGTATCCCCTCGTGGCGCCCGGAGCGGAAGTCTGCGAGCCCCGATTCAGCGGCGCGCGCGCTCAATGGCGTCCCAGACCGCTGCCACTTGGGTCACCAGGGCCTCCCGGGGGCCGTCATTGTCGATGATCCAGGTCGCCCCCGCCCGCTTCCGCTCCGACGGCCATTGGGCATCGATCATGCGCTGCGCCTCCTCGGCGGAGAGCCCCCGGTCGCGCACCAGACGCCCCAGTCGTACCGCCGGCGCGGCGTCCACCAGGATGACCCCGTCGAACTGCTGCTCCAATCCCACTTCGAACAGGAGCGGAATGTCCGAGATGATCACCTGATCGCCACGGGCCAGCGCGTCCTGTACCGCCACCTCGCGTCGGCGGCGCACATCTGGATGCACGATTGCATTCAGCGCGTCGCGCGCGGCGGGGTCGGCAAACACCTGCTCGCGCAGCGCGGCACGGTCCAGCGTTCCATTGGGCTGGAGCACCGCGGGGCCGAAATGCGCCACCACGGCGGCAAGCCCGGGAGATCCCGGTGCCACGGCCTCGCGTGCGAGCAGGTCGGCATCGATGATCGTGGCGCCGTGGCTGGCGAACAGGGCCGCCACCGTGGACTTCCCGCTGGCGATGTTTCCCGTCAGCGCGAGATGGAGTGCGTGGGCCATGCCCCAAAGTATGCCGCGACACTCCCGGGCGCTGCTCCGACTGGCGGGCGCCAAACGCCGAAAGCCCCCGGCGCTTGCCGGAGGCTTTCGGTGAGTCAGTTGCAATCAGGCCGCAGCCGAATCGGCGAGGTCGTCGTCGAGGTCGGACACTTGACGGCGCTTCTCTCGATTCACGAGCAGTTCCTGAATTACCCAGCTTGCGCCGCCCCGTAACCGAATCTGGTGCGGCGTGCAGCCCAGGTACCGCTGGCAGGTGTTCCGGAAGGCCGATCCGGAGGGGAAATCGAGTGCGCTGGCCACGCCATCTGCACTGCGAGATCCGTCTTCCAGCATGCTGGCCGCGACAATGAGGCGGCCCCACGTGAGCAACTGGTGCGGCGGCGGCAACTGCGCTCCTTCCAGGCGCTTCGACAGCAACCGGCGGGAGACGGCAATCAATCGCGCCAGACTGTCCGGGGTGAGCCGCTCATGCGCCCGCGTTACGGATAGCATCACTGCATCACGTACCACGCTGCGGAGGCCGGCGAGGTGCGGCTTGAGCAAGCTGGACACGCTGCGGGCCTCGGCCTGATCGAGCAGCGTCGCGAGCATCTGCGGCGTATCGGTCTCATCCGCCACGATCAGGACGTCAATCCCGCAGCGCCCGGCGTCGAACATATCCTTGGCACGTTCCCGGGTAACATCCACATACGCCACCAGCGCCGCACGAGGGACACGAATGCGCAGCTGACGAACTCGCTCGAAGTCGGCGCGGCCGTCCACATACAGGTCGAAGACGACCACATTGATTGGCCCGCGCTCACACGCCCGTGTAAGGGAGGTCCAGTCTTCGCAGGGCACAAACCGATATCGATCCCGCGCGGCGCTCTTGAGCCGTGCGAGTCGTGGTTCATGCGCGAGCAACGTCGCGATTACGCCCATGCGACGATTCCGTCCAGGGAAAGTGAAAAAGGGAACTGCGATATCACACACAAGACGCTGAACCGGCAGAAAGCGTCACACGGCGCGTCGTTTCTCCGGTCCCCAGCGGCATTTTTCGCGCGAACGCCACGGTTGCCCCCTGACAAGGGCACCCCGGACCATCACATTTCAGCTGTCACCGCCAACCCCCCCGGTCATTGCCCGCATCTGCTTCCAAACGCTTCGCTGACCTGCTGGCCATGCACGACGCACTGGGCGATGCCCTGCTCGTCCTGGACGCTGGTGGACGGGTCTCGCAGGCCAATGTGCGCGGCGCGTCGCTCTTGGCGGCGTTGGGCGCCGCGCTGGGCGAGGTCTTGCCAGAGGCCGCGGGCGTGTCGCCCACACTGCAGGCGTGGTTGCGGACCGGCTTGCGTGGGGAGCCCACGCGTCCGGTGCGGGTCGATGGCGCGGGCGAAGACGACGGGCCGGTGCATATCTGGGAATGCACGGTTGTGTCACCCCCTGGCCTGCCCGGCGCGACCCTGGTGCGCGGGCACGAGGTCACCGCCCTGGTTACGCGGGTCGAGGACAGTGAGCTCGCGCTGCAGAACTACCGGTTGCTCACCGCCCAGATGCGGGAGATGCTGTTCCTGGTGCGTGTGGAAGGGCCGGGGCGGTTTATTTGCGAAACCGTGAATCAGGCTTACCTCCTGGTGACGGGGCTGCGTGAGGAAGATGTGGTGGGGCGGCGCCCCGATGAGGTGCTGGCCCCTGCCGAGGCGGCGTTTGCCATCGCACGGTACGAGCAGGCCATCCGGTCGCAGGAGCCCATTACCTACCGTGAGGAGGTGTTACTCCCCTCGGGGCCCCTCATTGTGGAGACCCGGCTCTCCGTTCGTCGGGACAGCGACGGACGCCCCACGCATCTGGTGGGGTTGGCGCGCAATGTGACCGACGTGGAGCAGGCAGCGTTGGCGCTTGCCGCCTCGGAAGCCCGCTTGCGCGGCGTGCTCGACGCGGGCTTTGATGCGTTCGTGATCGCCCGCGCCGAGCGCGGCCCCGATGGACGGATCACGGATTTCGTCATCATCGATGTGAACGCACAGGCCTGTGAAATGATTGCCCGCCGACGCGAGCAAATCATTGGCCGTTCACTGCTGGATGTGTTCCCGCGCAGCCGCGAGTGGGGGTTGTGGGAACAGTGCTGCATGGTGGTCATCACGCATCAGCCGTTGGAGACCACGCAGTTCGCGCCCACGGATGACGAGCCCGCGCGTTGGTTGCAGCGCCAGCTCGTGCCGGTGGACACCAACGCCGTGGCCATCAGTTCACGGGATATCACGCAGCGCCAGCTCGAACGGCTGGCGCTGGAATCCAGTGAATCCCGTCACCGGCAGTTGTTTGAGACCAACGGAGCCATCCAATTGCTCGTCGAGTTCGATACGGCGCGCATTGTGGACGTGAATCCGGCGGCGGAGGCCTTTTATGGATGGCCACGGGCCACCATGCGGGAGATGTATCTCACCGACCTCGAAAGCATTGCCATCGATCACTGGCGTGAGCTCACGAGCGGTATTGCCACTGGAACCGGGTTGCAGCTGCAGCGCGATCACCGCATTGCCAGCGGTGAGCTGCGCCAGGTGGAGGCGTTTATTGGCGTCGCGGAAATCTCCGAGCGACGCCTGCTTCACATCATCATTCAGGATATTTCCGATCGCGTGCGCGCCGAGCGCGAGTTGCGCGAGTCCGAGGCACGCTTTCGAGCCGTGATTGCGGGGATGCGCGAAGGCGTGGTGCTGCACGATGCTACCGGCACGATCCGGGTGCACAACCCGAGTGCGGAACGCATTCTGGGACTGACCGGGGATCAGGTGGCTGGTCTTGTTCCTGTTGCAGATGACTGGCAGGCCGTGCGGGAAGATGGGTCTCTCTGGCCGCTGGAAGAACGGCCGGCGATCACGGCGTTGCGTACTGGCAAAGGGCAGCCGCGCCAACTGATGGGGATCCTGCGTGGCGATGCCGAGCCGGTGTGGTTGAGCGTCACCGCCGACCCGCTCATCCGGGCTGGCGAGTCACGCCCGTATGCCTCGGTGGCCGTGTTCACGGATGTCACGGAGACGCGGGCGTCGGAGGAGCGGTTACGGCAGGCCCAGAAGCTTGAGGCGGTGGCGCAGCTGGCCGGTGGCATTGGCCACGACTACAACAATCTGCTCACTGTCATACGCGGGGCCACCGGGTTCCTGCGCGAAGGGGTTGGCCCCACGTCGCCGCATCTCGAGGATATTTCGGCCATCGAGCGGGCCACTGAGCGCGCCGAGGACCTCACACGGCAGCTGCTGGCCGTGGGACGTCGCCAAATGCTGCGCACGGAATCGGTGGAGCTGAATCAGCTGTTGAACGTGCAGCTGCCCATCATTCGCGACGAAGTCCCGTTCTCCGTGATGGTGAAGCTTGAGCTTTCACCAACGCCGGTTGCTGCCACCATCGATCGCTCACGGTTGCTGGATGCCCTGCGGGCACTAGTGGACAATGCCCGCACGGCGATGCCCGCCGGTGGCATGTTGGTGTTGCGATCAGCCGAGGTGATGCGGACGCACCCGCACGAGCCGAGGGATACCCGCCCTCGATTTTTTGCGATGTTGGAAGTGCGGGACACCGGCGCGGGGATGAGTGATGACATCCGGGCTCGCCTATTCGAGCCGTTCTTCTCCACGCAGCCCTTCGGCACCAGTCGCGGGATGGGACTCGCATCGGTGCACGGCATGGTGCATCAAAGCCGCGGGTTTCTGGAATGTGAATCGGCCCCTGGTGAAGGAACCACGTTGCGGCTCTTCTTCCCGCTGGCCGGTGCGCCCAAGACGCCGGCGTTTTCGATGCCAGCCGTGGTGCAGGACGTTCGGGCCGGCGGCGTGCTGCTGGTGGATGATGATCCAATGTTGCGGGACCTTGGCAAGCGCATGCTCGATCGGCTCTCGGAGACCGTGTACGTCGTGGAGTCGGGGGCGGAGGCGCTGGCGTTTCTGGCGAGTCGCGCGTCGGATGTGTCAGTGATCGTTACCGATCTCACCATGCCGGAAATGTCGGGGCTCGAACTGATTGAGCAGTTGGCGCTCCACTATCCGGCATTGCCAGTCGTCGCGGTGAGCGGGTTTGCCGTGAATCCGGGCGCGCGCACGGAGCTGGATGCGCGACATGTGCCCTTCGTGGCGAAGCCGTTCACGATGCAGGATTTACAACAGGCGATGGAGTTGGCCCGGGGGGCACGACGGGGCTGAGGGCCGTACGGCCACCAGCCCCGCTCACCCCGTGTGCACGTCCCAGGCGTGGCGCATCGTCAGAGCAGGCTCTGTTGCGCCTCATCACGACGCGGGACCTGATGACAGGCCCGACAGCGCGCTTCATAGGAATCGGCCGCTCCCACCATGATGGTGGGAGATTCATAAGGCGCCGGCTTCCCTTCAATTAGGCGTTGCGTGCGGCTGGCGGGTGACCCGCACAGCACACAGATGGCGTGCAGCTTGTCCACGACTTCGGCCATCGCCATCAGTTGCGGCATGGGGCCGAAGGGTTCGCCGCGGAAATCGGTGTCGATGCCCGCCATGATGACGCGACGGCCACGATCGGCCAGACTCGCCACCACGTTCACAATCCCGACGTCGAGAAACTGGACTTCGTCCACGGCGATCACCTGCGCCATGGGATCGAGGCGCAGCAGAATCTGCGATGACGAATCAACCGGGGTTGCCTCGAAGGTGCGTCGGTCGTGGCTCGAGACCGCCCAGAGGCCAGCGTAGCGATCGTCGAGATGCGACTTGAACACTTGCACGCGTTTGCGGGCAATCGTGGCGCGCCGGACTCGACGCAGCAGCTCTTCCGTCTTGCCGCTGAACATCGAGCCGGCGATGACCTCCATCCATCCACCGGATGCCTGAAAGCCGCCACTCATGGGTTACGCCTCGTCGTTCCGCTCGGGGGCGGGACCGGCCGGGCGTTCACGCTTGGCGTGCTTCATGCGCTCGGCACGCTCCGACCACTCCGCACGATTTTCCGTGCGTTCGCCAATGGGACGATCGCCGAACGCGCGACGTTCATCGGAGGCGCGCGGCGGACGGTCGTTGCCAAACTCACGACGCGGTCCACGCTCGCCGCCAGACGATGGACGGGCGGGCCGATCGCCACGGTCAAAGCTGCGGGCCGGACGATCGCCGCGATCGAAGCTGCGAGCCGGACGTTCACTGCGGTCGCCACCGAAGTCCCGGCGCGGGCCACGGTCACCACCGTCCCGGCGCGGACCACGGTCACCGCCCCCCGGGCGCGGACCGCGGTCACCGCCTTCGCGGCGCGGACCGCGATCGCCGAAGTCGCGGCGGGGGCCACGATCACCACCGCCGAACTCCCGGCGCGGCCCGCGGTCGCCAAAGCCACCACGCTCCGGACGGTCACTGCGCTCGTCAATGCGCGCGCTCAGACGCCGGCCACGCAATGTTGCGTTGGCCAACGCTTCAACCACCTTGTGCGCGTCGGCGGCATCCAGCTCGACCGTCGAGTGCGACTCGAACATTTCGACAGCGCCGATCTTCTCACCCGGGATACCCCCTTCGTTGGCAATCGCGCCAACAATGTCACCGACACGCACATTGTCGCGCTTGCCGGCGGCGAGGAACACGCGCTGCTTGCCCGCCGGCGCATCCGCGGCGGCATCCTTGGGCGTTTCGCGAATAGTGGACTTGGCGCCCGCCGTGGCGGCCTTGGCGCGGTTGGCCATGGCTTCGCGCTTGGCCCCTTCGTACAGGCGCAGGGCGGCGCAGGCGATTTCGAGCGAGTCGTTCGTTTCCAACAGCGGAGCGAGCAACGCCAACTCACTGGCGGATGCCGCTCCGTTGGCGAGCGTGGTGCGCAGCGCCGTGCGCAGCAGTTGCACCCGATCTTCCGCCGACGCCTTCTTGGGCGCGGGCGTCCAGGCTTCCGCCAGGTTGGCGGACATGCGACGGAACGCAGGCAGCTCATCGGGGAGGAGCAGCGCCACCGCGTCCACCGGGCGCATGGCGAGGGCATCGACCAGTGCGTCGTAGGTGGCCGGGGCCTCCCAGAGTACCGCCATGGCGACGTGCTGTGCGGTAGGCTGCCGAGTGACTTGCACACTCAGGCCATCCACCGGAATGCCGAGGCGGGCCAACGCGGCGGTGGCTTCTTCAATGCCAGCATCGGTTGCGGCGATGAGCACCAGCGACGGCGGATCGGTTTCGTCGAGCACCAGACGCAGGGCGTCAGTGCGTCCGGCGGGTGAGGTAAGCACGAAGCGCGGCGTCACGGCCAACGGCGCGTCGCCCAGCAACAGGGCAGGCATGCGGCGGGCGCGACGGAGCTGGGCCTCAAGGAAGGCCTCCGTTTCCGGCGTTTCGCTATCGAGGGTGGCCACGCGGCTGACTTCAGCCGGGGCATCGCCCAACAGCGCCTGCAGGGTATCCCCGCCGTTGGCGGCCAGCATTTCGTCGAGGCCGACAATGACGACCGTCTGCAACTGCTCGAGGTTGAGCGCGGCGCTGCGACGCAGCGCCAGCAGATCGGCCGGTGTGCCCGTGGCAATGGAGACGGGCGCCGCACCAAGGATTCGGCGCGCCCGCACGGCGCCAGTGACCGGCACGACGCGGATGGATGGATCGGCGAGCAGACGGCGGGCCTGGTCGGCCGCGGCCATGGCCTGCTCGATGGTGGGGGTGATCACGAGGCACGCCGGTGCTCCCGTCTGGCCGCCCTCGCGGCTCCGTTCGACACCGGGGCGCATGGCCGCGGTCATCGTGCGCAAATCGGCGGGGCCTTGCAGCACCACATGCTGGCTCCGCGTCGCCCCTGGCGACGTCTCTTCCCGTTCCTGCTCGCTCACACCCACCCCATCAGTTGTTAGTCAGCCCGGCGGTCCAACCACCGGTATATGCGCCCCCATGGCGCTGCCCGTCCGTCATGGCGCGTGCTCCCGGAGCACGCTTAATTGCCTCGCAGCTATCCTGACGATCCGTCCCGGTTCCCCGACCTACAGGCCAAACCGGTCTGACAAAGCTAGTCGATTCCGGCCCCAATACCACTCCGAGCCACTGCTCGTCATGCCGCTGTCCTTCCAGCCGTCCCCGAACATTACCCGACTCAAGGAATCCGCCACGTTGGCCGTGGCGGCCAAAGCCCGCGCCTTGAAGGCGCAGGGGATTCCCGTGATCGATCTCGGGGCAGGGGAGCCGGATTTTGATACGCCGCCCTTTATCCGGCAGGCGGCCGCCAAGGCCATGGAGGCAGGGGCCACGCGGTACACCAATACCGAAGGCATTCTGCCGCTGCGCGAGGCCATTGCCGCCGACGCCAATCGCATCCAGGTGCAGGGCGCACCGGTCACGGCGTCGGAAGTGGTGGTCTCCAACGGATCCAAGCAGTCGCTCTACAACGCCTGTGTCTGCTGCTTTGGCCCCGGCGATGATGTGCTGATCCCGATTCCGTCGTGGACCAGCTACTTCGAAATGGTGGAACTGTCGCGCGCCAATGCCGTTCCCGTGCTGGGTGATCCAGCCAACTCCCTCAAAGTGACCGCCGCGATGCTCGCGGCGGCCGGGACGCCGCGCACGAAGGGGGTGATGATCAATTCGCCCAGCAACCCCACGGGGGCGGTGTATTCGCGCACTGAGTTGGCGGACATTCTGGCGCTGGCTGCGGAACGGGGATGGTGGGTGATTGCCGACGAGATCTATCTGCGCATCGACTACCATGGCGACGCCGTCTCGGCGCTCGAAGTGGCGACGTCGCGCGACAATCTCATCGTGATCAATGGCGTGGCCAAAGCGTACGCCATGACCGGCTGGCGCATTGGGTGGAGCATTGCGCCCGTCGCTGTGTCCAAGGCTATGACCAACTTCCAGGGGCACACGACATCCAATGCCGCCGCGGTGTCGCAGCATGCCGCACTCGCGGCGCTGGCGGAGCGCGAACAGGCCGATGCGGCCGTGTCGGAGATGGTGGCCGCGTTCCGTCGCCGGCGTGATGCCGTGGTGCAGGCGTTGTCCGCTTTTCCGACGGTGCAGTACGTACAGCCGGCTGGTGCGTTCTACATCTACGTCAATGTGGACGGCTTTCGCGGCGCCGCTGATCCCGGCGCGGCCTTTGCCGCGGCAGTGCTTGAGGAGTATCAGGTGGCCATTGTTCCGGGCAGTGCATTCGGCACGCCCAACTGGATTCGCGCCAGCTACGCCACAACCGATGCCATTGCCGTGGAAGGCGTCACGCGCATTGCCACGTGCCTGACGGCAGCAGCCAAGGAGACGACACGATGATCACGACGATTGTGCTGGTGCAGGCGGATCCCAAGAGTATCCCCGAGTGTGCGACGGCGCTGGCGGGGATTGACGGTGTTGCCGAGGTGTACTCGGTGTCAGGGGCGTGGGATCTGGTCGCCATTGTCCGCGTGCCGGATCTGGAAAAGATCGCCACCGTGGTGACCCAGGAATTCGCCAAGGTGCCCGGCATTCAGCGCACCCAGACCCTCACGGCGTTCCGGACGTACAGCAAGGGCGATCTCGAACAGGCGTGGGATATTGGCGTGGAGTAGGGCGTCTCGCCCGTACCCCGGGCGGTCGCTGCGGCCCGCGTTGACGCGGCCTAGCCCACGCAGCGCGTGCGTTCGTAGGTGAACGCGGCAATCCACGTGTCACCTTCGTAGCGGTAGCTGTACGTCACGAGTTCGGCCCGCGGGATTTTTTCTCCCAGTCCGAAGAACAGCTCGGCCCGTCCATCGCCGTCGCCATCCAATGCGCCAAGAAACCGTTTGCGTGGCGCAATGCGACTGGAACTCACGTCGGCAATGATGAGGGATGGCTTGTAGCCGTAAATGCCCTTGTCGAGCACCACAATGAGCTGACGGGGCCGTTCCGCGAGTCGCGTGGCCCCCTCCGGAAGCTCTTCCGGATCTTCGTACGTAACCACGATGGTGGGACTGCGGGTGGCGCCCGTGCCGACGACCGCCACATCGCGGCGATAGCGCGACATTTTTGACAGCGGTACGCCAGAAGACGGTGCCACCAGGGTCGTGACCACGTTCATCACATCCTGCAATTCCCCCTCACCAATACCGTTGGGTACCGTGCGCAGTGGCGTCCGGCCGCTGGTGAGCAGGTGTACGCCGTCGGGAATGCTCATGGCGGCTCCCGGCAGGAGCAGATTGCATCCGGGCAGTGAGTCGAGCGGGGTCCCTTCCCACATGCCCCGACTGCTACGGATCGGCGACAGCGCTTCGCTCCCCCGATAGGGCACAAACGCGCTTCCCGCTTGCATAGACTGCACATCCAGAGCACGCCATCCCCGACCGGTCAGCGTCAGAGCGCGCAAGCCGTTGGCGCCCACCGTGGCAAAGGGAACGGCGCGCGCGCCATCGGCAGTGCGTACGGCGCGAAACAGGACCATGGGCTGTCGCGCCAACACCGTGCTGTCGTTTTGCCAGGCGTTGTCGACCGGGGGCGGATTCAGGGCGCTCTTGATGCGGTCGCACCCGGTCAGTGAGAACAGGGCGGCCAGCAGCGTGCCGGAGGCGAGGCGGATTCGTGGAGGACAGATCACACAGGCAGTTTCGTTCAGCCGGACCCGGAAGTCCACCGGTCAGCCATTCGCGGGGGCAGCTGAGTTGTGCCCGGCCCGCTGCCGCGCTAGCCTGTCCACGTGACCTCCGTTGTACCAGTTGCCCACCCGACGCCCCCTGAGGCGTCCGTCCATTCGGCGACGCTCACCGCCACCCTGCGGGCGCTGCGTCCGCTGCTGGCGGATCTGAATACCGCCCCGTTCGCCGATGGCGCCCCACTGGAGCGGCTGGTGATGCGGGCCGACACGCCGGTGGTGTCGTCGTGTCTCCCGCTCGAACCGGCGGGCGCAAAGGCGGTCGCCCCACGCGCCACCCCGCTGGTCGCGGCGTTTCTTGACGGCATTCAGCGCAGCCGCGTGGTGGCTTATGCAGATGGCACGCCGCTCATTTTCGCGACCGTGGCAGCGGCGGTCCGGCAACGCACCAACGGCCACCTGGAGTCATGGGCGCTACCCCAGGTCCGTCGTCTCCTGTTGGCCTCCCGGGAAGCATTGGGGACGGCCCGGTGGGAACAGCTGGTGGCGGCCGGTGTGGCGGTGGTGGATGTGGCGGACCACGGAGCTCCCGATGGCGAGCAGCACGAGGGGCTCTGGCACCCGCATGCATTGCGGGCCCGCGCGTTGGAGTTGGTGGCGCTGGAACGCGAACACCTCGAGCGACAGTTGGCGGCACAGTGGTGTGCCGAGGAAACGCGCTGGTTGTGGATTGACGGCGGCATCGCCGGCAACCTTGCACTGAGCGCCTCCAGCCCGGCCTTTGGTGTGGTCAAGTCACACAACACGCTCTACGGCGATGCCGCCGCGATTCGTCAGGTGCTGGCCCTTCGCGAAGGCGAACGCTCACCCGCGTTTCTGGTGGGATATCGTCCTCGGCAGGCGGTCGCCAGCTGGTATCTCCGCCTACGCGCTGCCGCGCACGGCGATCCGTTGTTCGGACTGGTGCGGGTGGAAGTCGCGCCGCCTGCCGAGGTCGCACACGGTAACGGTGGGCACGCGCAGCAGGCGGCGTTTACCGCGCTCTGCGATGAACTGTCGTCTGCCATTGTGTTGGAACGTCATCCGGTGTCGCTGCCCGATGCGCGCTGGGATACACTCGCCTACGGCGTGCACGCCGTGGAAACTTACCTGCAAGCCCTGGTCGGTCCGTGACGCACTCTCTGGTGCCCTCTCCCGTTGCGCCGTCGCGGTTGCCGCTTGGCCGTGTGGTGGCCACGGAACGCAAGCCGAACACACCGCACGAGTTTCACTTCTGGACCGCCATTGATGCCCCGATCGGGATTGGCACCATTGTGCGCGTCGAAGGCACGACACCGGTGGAGTCCACGATCCCGCAGGTGTACGGTGTCGTGATGGAAGGGTTCAGCTATTCCGACCTGCAATCCCCGCTGCATGACGTACTGGGCTACGACGGACAGCCCGCCGGCGGCGTGGTGGTGCCCACAGACCGCACCGAAATCCGCCTGTACACGGCACAGGTGCTGCGGCACCTGCCGGAAGAGCCGTTGCAGCCGGTCCCGCTCGGTCGCGTGTATCTGGCCGAGGATCACGATGTCGCGATGGCCCTCCGAATGGACGGCTACATCGCGGGGAGTGCCGCGACCGGCATTCCCGTGGGGGTCTATCGGGCCGGCGGGATGAAATCGCCCATTTTTCTTGACGCGGATTTTCTCGTCGGGCCCGAAGCCGCCCATCTGAATATTTCCGGCGTGTCCGGTCTCGCGACCAAAACGAGCGCGATCGAGTGGTTGCTGCAGTCGACCTTCGCGCACTTTCCGTCCCATCGCGGAACGGTCGCCGCGGTGTGTTTCAACGTGAAAGGTCCGGATCTGTGTTTCTTGGACCAGCCCGGGACGTTGGAAGAGAGCGACCGCGATATGTACGAACTGCTGGGGGTGCCTCCCACGCCTTTCCAGCAGGTGCGCTACTTCGCGCCGTACACAGCGCGTGGTTATGCGCTCAATACCTTGCGTTCCAATGAGGCACTTGCCGACACGGTGACGCCACTCACGTGGGGCCTCTCGGAAGTCCTGCAGTTTGCCGAGGTGCTGCTGAACAAGGATGATGTGGACGCCAAGGCCGACGCGCTCATCGACTTTATTCGTGAACGGGTGGTGGGCAAGGAGTTCGACGAGGCGGGTTTCTCACGCACCCATCGGGTACATTCCTTCGCCGATCTCGATGCGTGGTTCCGTGAAGTCCTGCGCAAGTTGGAAGACTCCAACGGTGATACCTGGCGTACCCATCACGCGGCCACCATCCGCAAGGTCCGCAACCGTCTGTCCAATCTCTCCACGCGCTGTGCCGGATTGGTCACTGACGACGGATTGGCCTCGGATCTCCCTTTCGGGAGCTTCGAGGACCGCGTGGTGTACGTGGTGGATGTGGCCAACGTGGAAGAAGACGCGCAGAATCTGGTGTTCGCCCGGGTTGTCTCGAAGCTGCGCGAGCATCTCGAACGGCGCGATCTGGGCGTGGACCATGTGATCGTCTTCGTGGACGAACTCAACAAGTATGCACCGCACGACGGTCCCGAGACATATGTGCGGAAGATGCTGCTCGATATCGCCGAACGTGGTCGCTACCTGGGGTTGGTGCTCTTTGGTGCGGAGCAATTCCGCTCGCAGGTCCATCGGCGGGTGGTGGGCAATGCGGGGACGACCCTGTACGGTCGCATGGATGCCGACGAACTGGCCACTCCGGGGTACCAGGTGCTCAGCCCTGCGGTGAAGGCCCGTCTGGCCACGCTAGATAAGGGTCAACTCATGGTGCGTCATCCGCACTTCACGCAACCCGTCTTCATCCGATTCCCGAGGCCGGCGGTGATGACCGGTCGCGAAGGGGTGGAGCGCTTTCCGCAGGCGCCCGAGCCAACGGCGGCCCAGGCCGTGACGCGGGATCTTCGGCGCCTCGACCCGAGTATCGAACTCGGTTGGGTGCAGCAAACCATTCTGCTGTACGATGAACCTGTTGTCCTCGCCGCCCGGAATGCCGTGATGCGTACCCGTCCCGATGCTGTCAAAAGTGCCTTTGTCCGCGAACTCCAGCGCCGGGCCGTCCCCACGGCCCGCGACGCTGAGGCTGTCGTGCATCGGCCGCGGGCCATCCGCCCATTCTCTGCCGACGAATACGGCGGGTGAGCGTCGTGGTGCGTTGGTGTTGGCGGCGACTTGTGGGCGCCCTGGGAGTGGTGGTACTGACGCCACTGCTGTTGCCGGCCGTGGCGCACGCGCAGCGCGGACGGCCGCGCGGCGGGGGCACCGAGGCCGTACGCCTCCTGGTCCGTCCCCGGGTTGGCGACACGCTGTACCTGCAGGTTGAGCAGACCGTGGAAGTGAGTGGCCGGAAGGTGGACGGGGCGCAGTCCAGCGTGCCGCCGGTTCTGCAGGGCAAGCGAGGTGCATCGCCTGCCCCCGAGTACGGTCCCCGGGTCAACCGGGCCAATACCCGGGTCACCAGGGTCCAGCTGTTTGCCCATTCGCTGGTCGAAGCGAGCGATCTGTCGGCCACCACCCTGTTGGCCACGACCGATTCCATCCGCATGTGGGCGGGTAATGCCGGCGATCCTGTGCGCCCCATGGTCGTTCCGGTGGAGGAGGACACGCGGTACGTGCGCGTGAAGGTCACGCCGGATGGGGCCATGCGCGTCAGTGATCCACCCACCGCACTGCCTCTGGGGGCTACGCTGGCTTCGGTCCCCGGCTTGCTCCCCGATGGCCCCATCTCGGTAGGGAGTGAGTGGATGCGCGAAATGGTCCTGCCATCGCTGCCACTGGGGGCGTATCGGGCCGACGGCGTGGTGCAGGCGCGCCTCCGGCTTGATTCGCTCACAGGGGGAGGGCGTCAGGCGTGGATTTCGGTGTCCGGTGTGCTGCGTCGGGATGGGGCGGCCCGGGAACTCCCAACCGGCACGAGAGTGATTACCGCCGGCACCATGCGCGGCACCATGGTGGTGGACCGGACACGGGCATGGATTACCGATGCCCGGACGGTCATGGACGTGCAATCGGAAGTGGCCCCCGGGCCTGCCGGTGCCGGGACGCCCATGTTGCTCGATATCCGCATTGTCCAACGCGTCCGGGTGCGTTGACGACCACCGCCGAACGGCGCCCCGGGGCGCCCGGTTAAGTTGTGGGATGCGTATCGTCCATCTCGCCGACCTGCACCTTGGCTTCCGCCAATACCAGCGGCTGACGCCCGGCGGCATCAACCAGCGTGAAGCCGATGTGGCGGCCACCGTGCAGCGGGCCACCACGCACATCGTGGCGATCGCGCCGGAGCTCATCGTCATTGGCGGCGACATTTTTCACACCGTCCGTCCGTCCAATCCGGCCATTCTGCACGCATTCCGCGTGCTGATGCAGTTACGCGACCAATTGCCCGACACCCCCATCGTGATGGTGGCCGGCAATCATGATGCGCCCCGGACCGCGGAGACCGGCTGCATTCTGCGCCTCTTCCGCGAAATCGGCGTGCATGTGGCCGATGCACAGGCGGAGCTGTTCACCTTTCCGGCCCGATCGCTGGCGGTTCTGGCCGTTCCCGATGTCCCGGGCATTGATCGGCCACCGCTACTGCCGCCGGACGGCTACACGCATCGTGTTCTGCTCTTGCACGGCGAAGTCGCGGGACTGTTGCCGGCCCATGCGGCGTCGGCCGATCGCGCGGCCATTGAAATTCAGCCCGAAGAGTTGCACGCCGACCAGTGGAGTTACGTGGCGTTGGGGCACTATCACGTGTATCGCGAAGTGGCCACTCGCGCCTATTACAGTGGTTCTCTGGACTACACCAGCAGCAATCCGTGGGGAGAGCTGCGCGAAGAGAAAGCGCAGGGGATCCCGGGCAAAGGCTTCATTGAGCACGATCTGGTCAGCGGTGCGCATCGGTTCCATCCGGTAGCCCCCTCGCGGCCGCTGCTTGACCTTGAGCCCATCGATGCCAGCGGCATGAGTGCTCAAGACCTCGATGGTGCCATTCGGGCCCGCGTGAATACCGCACCGGGGGGCATCGATGATCGGGTCGTCCGTGTCACGGTGCGCAATGTGGCACGCCATATCGTGCGCGAGCTCGACCACGCGGCGCTGCGCGAGTATCGCAAGCGCGCGATGCATTTTCATCTGGATACACGCCGTCCGGATCCGTTGCCGCGGCGCAAGGGAGACGGCGGGGGGGCAGGGAAGCGCGCGACACTCTCCGATATTGTGGCGGAGCAACTGCGCGAACGCGCGCTGCCCCCAGGCGTGGATCGCGAGCAGTTCGTGACGGTAGGGCTGCGCTATCTCAAGCAAGCGGAAGACGCCGCCATGGCCGCGCTGCCGGTGGTGGACGGCTGATATGCGACTTCTGTCTTTGCGACTGCAGAATTTTCGGCAACACGCCGACACGCACATCACGTTCGAACGCGGACTGACCGGCATTATTGGCCCCAATGGGTCGGGCAAGTCCACGTTGCTGGAAGCCATTGCGTGGGCGCTGTACGGCAACCCTGCCGCCCGGGGGACGCGCGACAGCATCCGGTTTTCGCGCGCGGCGCCACGTTCTCCGGTGCGTGTGGAGCTGGCGTTTGAATTGGCGGGGCATCGCTATCGCGTGATTCGTGGGCTCACCAATGCCGAGGTGTATCTCGACGCCGGGGAGACCCCCATTGCCAACACGATTACCGGGGCAACGGAGCTGCTGCAGCGTCGGCTGGGGATGACGCGGGCCGAGTTTTTTCACACGTACTTCACGGGTCAGAAAGAGCTGGACATCATGGCGGCCCTTGGCGCCGCCGAACGCGCGCGCTTTTTGTCGCGGGTGCTGGGGTACGATCGCATCAGTGGGGCCCAGGAGTTGGCGCGAGAACGTCGCCGGGCCATTCTGGCGGAGACCAATGGTCTCAAGCAGGGGATGCCGGATCCGGATGCCATCTGGCGCGCGGTCTCCGATGCCGAAGCCCGCGTGGCAGTGGCCCGTACCCGAGCGGCCGAAGCCGACGTGGCGCACCAGAGCGCTGCAGACAAGCTGACTGCACTGGTCCCGCGCTGGCAGGATGCGCAAGCGCAGCGCGACGCCCGGCAGCAGCTGGTGTCGGAGTTGCGCGTCGCCGAAAGCGAGGCGATGAGTTTTGCGCGCGATGTGGAGCGACTGGATCGTGAGCTGGAGGCCATGGCCCAGGCGCACGAGGAGTTGCTGCCGCTGCGTGCGCAGATGACTGCGCTGCTCCCGGTGCGCGAGGCGTTGGTGGGGCAGGAGCAGCTGGCGGCGGCGGATGCCCGTCGGCAGGCCATGATGGAGCGCGTTGCGGCGTACGCTGAAGAAGACGCCAAGCTGTCCGAGCGTGCGGCTCGTCTGGAGAGTGCGCCGGCGCTCGAAGTTGACACCACCGCACAACTGCTGACACTGCGCAATGCTCTTGCCGAGGCCGAGCGGACCCTCAGTCAGGAGCGCGATTTGTGGTCGCGTGACCGGCAGGCGGCCGAGACGCGTCTCGAGACATTGCGGACGCAGTACGCCGAACTCACACGGCAGCGCGAAACGCTCGAAGGACTGGGCGAACAGAGCCCCTGTCCCACCTGCGGGCGGCCGCTGGGCACCAATTTTCACACGGTGCTGGATCAGCTCACGGAGCAGATCGAAACCTTACGGGTGGACGGCAACTACTATCGTCAGCGCACCGAGCAATTGACCGCGCTGCCGGCGGCTATTGAAGCGCTGGAGGAATCGCGGCGTACGGCGCAGGGGGAAGTGGCCGCTGCCGAGCGGCGGTTGCAGCGGATCCAGGATGCCATTGCCGAAGCGGCGCGCCTTTCCGAACAGCGGGCGCAGGTGACGCTGCGGTTGCAGGAGGCCACTGCGCAGCTGGCGCTGCTCCCTTCCGGATATGATGCCGCGCAGCACGCCGCCTTGCGTGCCGACGCAGCACGGTTGCAGGAACTGGAGAACCGGGTGGCGCGGGTGAGTGGTCTCGTGGACCGGGAAGTGGCCGCGCGCTCAGAGCGCACCCGTGTGCTGGTCGCCCGCGACAGTGCACGAGCCCGGATGATGTCACTCGAGACACAGCAGGCGGCGTTGGGGATGGACGATGGGACGTACGCCAGTGTACGGGACGCCTACGACACGGCGGCGGCCGAAGGTCGCCGGGCGGAACTGGAGGCGCTGGCCGCGTCCGGCGAAGCGGAGCGCGCTCGCGCCGCGCTCGACGTGGCGGAACAGGGGCGCCGCGACCTGGCGCGGTTGCAGGGGACGTTGGATACGCTGGATACGGAGAAACGCCTGCATGATGAACTGGATCGCGCGCTCACGGATCTTCGCACCGATCTGAATTTTCAGCTCCGCCCGGAATTGGCCGACATCGCCAGTCGCTTTCTGGATGACCTTACCGACGGCCGGTATACCCATCTCGAATTCGATGAGGAGTACCGACTGCTGGTTCTGGAAGATGGTTTGCCGAAACCCGTGATCTCCGGTGGCGAAGAAGACCTGTGCAACCTGGTGCTCCGTCTCGCGATTTCGCAGATGATTGCCGAGCGGGCGGGGCAGGCATTCTCGCTGCTGATCCTGGACGAAGTGTTCGGGTCGCTGGACGAAACGCGGCGGGCCAACGTGGTGGAGTTGTTGCGCAAGCTCAATGATCGATTTGAGCAGGTCATTGTCATCACGCATATCGAACAGGTGCGTGAGGGGCTGGACCGGGTATTGCTGGTGCACTTTGATGAGACCCGGGGATGCAGTGTCGTCACCGGCGGCGTACGTTTGCCCGTCGAAGATGCGCTGGGAGGAGACGCGCAGGCTGCGCTCCCGTTGTTGGACGATGAGAGCGAGGATCCGCTCTCCCTTGCCGAGGCGTAAGTGATGACCGTAACCTCCCGCCCGTATCGCAGCGCCCGTCCCGTGGAAGGCCCGTTCGTGGCCGCAACGAGCGACATCCCGCAGCTCAATGAGGTGTTCACCGAGGCGTTTACGGAGCGCTACCGCAAGGACGGCATGACCGGGGTGCGGGTGCCGCCGCTCAATCCATCCATTTGGCAGTACGCCATTGAAGATGCCGGTGACGGTGCCCTCTGCTGGCGTGATGAGCGTGGGCGGGTGGTGGCGTTCAACATGGCGCACCATTCCGGTACGGAAGGATGGATGGGGCCGCTGTGTGTCCGGCCTGATCAGCAGGGCGTGGGGCTGGGGAAGATCATTGTGCAGAGCGGCATGCGTTGGTTGCGCCAGCAGCAGGCCCGCGTGATTGGGCTGGAGACGATGCCCCGCACCATGGACAACATCGGGTTCTACTCCAACCTGGGCTTCGTGCCCGGGCACCTCACGGTCACGCTGACGCTGGAGGCTGCCGCCGGCGACCACCGTCCGCGGCTTCTGTCCCAACTGTCGGCGTCAGACAAGAACCTGACCATGCAGGCGTGCCTGGCGCTTACGGCGCGGGTCATGCCGGGCTACGACTTCACCCGGGAGATCGAAATTACGGATCGGCTTGGGCTCGGCGACACGCTGCTCCTGGGGACACCGGAGGCACCGACGGGTTTTGCGGTGTGCCACACGGCGCCGCTGGTGGAGGGGCGTAATCGCGATGAGCTCCGGGTGCTGAAGCTGGTGTTGGCCCGCCGCGCGGAGCTCCCGCTCATGATGGGCGCGCTCACGGAACTGGCCCGCCGGTCCGGAACGCGTCGGCTGGCGGTCAGGCTGCAAGGGGACTATCCGGAGGCGTATCGCACGCTCGTCGCGCTGGGCGCTCGCGTGCGGTGGACCGACCTGCGCATGAGCGCGCATGGCTGGAACGAAGTCCCACCCAGCGACGGAATGGTACTGTCGAACTGGGAGATCTGACCCGCGGTTACTTGCTGGCCGGGCCGCTGGGGGTATCCCGAACGACCATGCGCCAAATGATCAGAAATACTCCTGCGGTGAGCAGCAGGTGTACCCAGCCCGGGGCTTCCGTGGCTACAGTGAGCCCGCCCCAGACCACGAGCATCACGATTCCAGCGAGTAGAGTGAGGTCCATGACACAATCTACTCGATTTTGCGATTGCGCGTTCCGTGACGCCACCCTACACTACGCGTCGTTATCGTAGTTGCGGGGCGGAGAGGATTTACTTCTTGAGCCGATAAGTCCTCAGAGAGGATTCAATAAACGGGTGAACGTCATGCCCCAGTGCGGGGAAGGCGACAGCGCGGTGAGAGTCTCATTTTTTTCTTTGGGCTTCAAGATCACCCTCTTCGTTCCCGTTCCTTCGCAAAAGCCCCGCCCTTGTGGCGGGGCTTTTGTGCGTCGTGGCCTCGGAGTGGCGGGGGGGCTCCCGTCAAGGCGTTTCACCGGTCCCAGAGCCGCCGTGGCGGTGGCCAACGGAACCATTTGACCGGCCGGCGCCTTGACTAAGCATGCCAATCGTCACCGTGACGCGCCGCCTGCGCTTCAACGCGGCGCACCGCGTTCATAATCCGGCCTTGTCCGACACCGAAAACACCCGGCTCTTCGGCAAGTGCAATAATCCCAACTGGCACGGCCACAACTACGAGCTGGAAGTGTCAGTGCGTGGGCCCGTGGATGACCGGACGGGGTACGTCATTGATCTGGGGCAGCTGCGCGACGTCGTGGAACGCGAGGTGATCGACCAGACCGACCACCGCAACTTCAACATCGACGTCCCATATATGCAGGGGATCAACCCCACGACGGAGAATGTGGTGGTGGCCATGTGGCGGGTGCTCGCACCGGCAATTGCCCCGGCGCAACTGATCCGCCTGCGGCTCTGGGAAACCGAAAACAATTATGTCGACTACGATGGGGAGTAAGAACGTGATCCGACCGGTGAGCACCGTAGCATCTGGCCGTGCGGCTGTCAGTGTGGTGGCCCCCGACGACTTTGCCGTGGATGGCAACCTCGTGGAATACGAAACCATGGTCCGCCGGCAGCTCGAGCTGATGGGCGAGGATCCTGAGCGCGACGGCCTGCTGAAGACGCCGAGTCGCGTGGCCAAGGCCATGATGTGGCTGACCCGTGGCTACGACCAGACGGCGGCGGAAGTCATTGGTGATGCGCTGTTCGAGGAGAATCACGAGAACATGGTCATGGTGCGCGACATCGAGATGTATTCGATGTGTGAGCATCACATGTTGCCCTTCTTCGGCAAGGTGCACATTGCGTACATCCCGAATGGCAAGATCGTCGGGTTGTCGAAGCTGCCGCGGGTGGTCGAGGTGTTTGCCCGTCGCCTGCAGGTGCAGGAACGGTTGGGCGAGCAGATCGCCAATGCCCTCGAAGAAACGTTGCAGCCCAAGGGGGTTGGCGTGGTCATCGAGGCCGTGCACTTGTGCATGATGATGCGCGGTGTGGAGAAGCAGAGTTCGCGCACGATCACGTCCAGCATGCGCGGCTTGTTTCGCGACGATTCCAAGACGCGCAGTGAGTTCCTCCGTCTGGCGCATTCTCCCACGTCATACTGATCCCAGCCGCCTGCGGCGCCGGAGCGCTCATGGTGCTGACTGGCCGTTCGGCCCTTGTTACCGGCGCCTCGCGCGGCATTGGCCGTGCCGTCGCCAGCGCCCTCGCCCTGGCGGGGGCGCGAGTGTTTCTGCTGGCACGATCGGCGACGGACTTGCGCGCGCTGGCGGCGCAGTTGGGGGCGCTGGCCAGCGCGCACCCCTGCGATGTGACTGATGCGGCGCACGTGGACGCCGTAATGGCGCAGCTGTTCGAGCAAACCGGTGGCTCGCTCGATATTCTGGTGAACAACGCCGGGACGTTTCCGTTGGCATCCATTGCGGATACCCCGCCAGCACTCTTCGAGCAGACGCTGGCCGCCAATCTGGCGGCGCCGTTCCGGCTGCTCCACGCCGTCTTGCCGGCCATGAGAGCGCATGGTCGTGGACATGTGGTGACCATGGGATCGGCGGCGGACCGTCGCATCTTTGGCGGCAACGGCGCGTATTCCGCCAGCAAGTTCGGCGCGCGTGCGCTGCATGAGGTGCTGCGGGAAGAATGCGCGGGGAGCGGCATCCGCACCACGCTGGTGTCCCCTGCTGCGACCGATACCCCCATCTGGGATCCGGTTGACCCGGACAACACGCCCGGGTTCCCGCCGCGGGCCAGCATGCTGCACCCCGACGATGTGGCTGATGCGGTCATCTGGGCGGTCACACGACCCCCGCACGTCAACGTGGACGAACTCCGCATCAGTCGCGCCTGACCGCCGGCGCGGGCCCGCCGCGGTGCTGGCAAAACGGCCCGCGGCGCTATCTTTGGGCATGCTTCGCGATCTGCTCGACGCACTCCGCTGCCCCATGCCGCACGAAGAATCGTGGCTCGTCGCCATGGTGTATGAGGCCGAGGGGCCACTGCTGCGTCGCGCTGATCTCTCCTGTCCGGTGTGCGCCGCCGAATACATCATCCGTGATGGCATTGCGCGCTTTGCTGAGCCTCTCGCGGGGCGCGACGACCGCGCCCCCGACCCGATGCGACTCGCGGCACTGCTCGGCGTTACCGACGGCCATCTCCCCGTGCTGCTGAGTGGCCGCTATACGCTCGCGGGTGACGCACTGGGCGCCCTGATTCCCGTGCCGCAGGTCTGGGTGAATGCGCAGGCTGTCGCCCGCCCTGGCGCACCGGGCCTCTCAGAAATGCTCGTACGCGACCGCGTCCCGTTGGGAGTGGCGACGCTCGCCGCCGCCGCCGTGGACGCCACCCATGCGACCCCCGCCATGCTGGCCAGTGTGATTCGCGCCGTGCAGCAGGGAGGGCACGTCATCGCGCCAGCCGAGACGCCACTCCCCGATGGGCTCAAGGAACTGGCGCGCGATGGAGAGGAATGGGTCGCGGAAGTGACGGCGCGCGCCAGCGGACTCATTGAGCTCCGCCGACGCGCGCCAGATGCCGTCGGTTAAGGCATCTTCCGCAACGGGTCAGTCGGCTCCGACATACAGCTCATCGATCTGCGCCTTGTAGGTCTTGTCGATCACCCGGCGCTTCACCTTCAGCGTGGGCGTCAGCTCGCCGCGCTCAATGCTGAAGTCCTGCTCGATGAGTTTGACCTTCTTGGGCATCTCGTAGCTGGCCAGCCCCTTGAGCTGTTCCTTTACTTCTTTTTCCATCTTCGCCTGAATCGTCGGCATCGCCATCAGTTCTGCCCGCGACGTCCAGACGATCTGACTGCGCGCCGCCCACTTCTCGAGCTGATCCCAGTCCGGCACGATGAGCACAATCGGAAACTTCCGCTTGTCACCGATCATGACGGCCTGAGAGACATATTTGTTTGTCTTCAGCATGTTCTCGATGGGCTGCGGCGCAATGTTCTTGCCGCCCGCCGTGACGATGATGTCCTTCTTGCGATCGGTGATGCGCAGGTAGCCATCTTCCAGGACACCGATATCCCCCGTGAAGAACCAGCCATCCTCGCTGATGGCTTCACGAGTCGCCTGCTCGTTGTTGTAGTAGCCGCGCATCACGTGGGGACCACGCGTCAGGATCTCCCCGTCCTTCGCAATCTTGACTTCCACGCCTGCGATGGGCTTGCCAACGGAGCCAAGGCGGTAATGCAGGAGATTGTTGGCGGAAATCACCGGTGAGGTCTCGGTGAGTCCGTATCCTTCCAGGATGACCAACCCCGCCGAATAGAAGAACTTGGCAATCTCGGGCGAGAGTGGGGCGCCACCTGAAATGAAATAGCGGATGTTGCCGCCCGTCCGTTCACGAAGCTTGGAGAACACCAGCTTGTTGGCCAATCCGTACTGCAGGCCAAGGAGCCCACCCGGTTCACGACCTGCCAGTTTCTCGCTGGCCCAGCGATCACCAACCGCTTTGGCCCAGAAGAAAATCTGTTTCTTGAGGCCGCCACTCGAGACCGCGTTCTCCAGCACGCGCGCGTAAATCTTTTCGTAGAGGCGCGGCACCGACATCATGAGCGACGGTTTGACTTCGCTCATGTTCACCGGGACGGTGTCGATGCTTTCGGCATACGCAATGCGCACGCCGTTGGCAAACAGGAAGTAGTCTCCCGCCCGCTCGAAAATGTGGCTCAGTGGCAGGAAGCTGAGTGCGGTATCGGTGGTGCTCACCGGCATCGTTTCCTTCGTGGCCACCACGTTGGAATAGATGTTGTCCTGCGTAAGCATCACGCCTTTCGGATTCCCCGTGGTGCCCGACGTGTAGATCAGCGTGATCAGTTGATCGGGGGACACCGCGAGTGCGGTCTCCTTGAACGTCGTCGCCCGTTCAGCATTGTCGTCGGCCGCGCCAAGCGCTTCGACGTCGGCGAGCGTCAGGTCACACCCGTCGTCCTTCGTGGCGCCGAAACCGATGACCCACTGAAGGCCCGGAGCCTGCGCGCGTATCGACGCGATCTTTCGTGCCTGATCCGCCGTGGAGACGAAGGCGGCTCGTGCTCCGCTGTCGTTCAGGATGTACGGGATCTGTTCCGCTGGCAGCGTGGGGTAGATCGGGACATCTGTGACGAGACTGCATAAACAGGCGTAGTCGGCAATGAGCCACTCGGGCCGGTTCTCCGACAGAATGGCCACGCGATCCTGTGGCACGATGCCCAGTTTAGCGAGGCCGAGCGCCGTGCGTCGTACACGTTCCAGAATGGTGCGATGACTGGTTGGCTCCCAGACGCCCTGCACCTTGTACAACAAGGCATCGGCGCGGTCGTAGCGCTCCACGGCGTCGAAAAAGAGCTTGTTGATCGTTCCCGGGGCGGGGCGCGGTCCACCCATTGCCGAGGTCAGTGGCGATGGGATTCCTGCCAACGTGTTGTTCAGGGAGGGAACGGCAGAGGCCGTACGGGAAGTCATCGCCATCTCCAACGAGGCTGATTTGGGGCTCCGGCGCGTCGGAGGACGCGGGCCGGACGGTGCCCCGGGTAGGCTCCGGAAAATTGGCGCCGTGACCGGACAGACGGGAGTCCGTCGCGTGACGGACTTCCGGCGGGCTTACTGGGAGGCCGGTCGGATGACGATCCCCACCAGCCGAACCGGGGATCCTGCCACGGGCCGTCCCTTGTAGCTGAGGGTCGCTCGCACCACCACGGAGTCGGTGACTCGCGCCGATCCCTGGGCGACCGGAAAGAGGGCTGCCCGCACCCGAACCCGCCGGGCAGCCTGACCGGAGGCACTGGTGGTATCAAGCGTGGATGCCCGGAACTGGTCGTCCACCAGATAGGCGGCAGCGGTCGTGTCATTGGTGGGATTGGCCGGCCGGATGACTTCGAAGCGCACCAGCCATCCCTGCACATCCACCGGAGTCGCACCGCTGCGATTGCGCACCCGGAGGGGCAGTTCCGGTGTCGTATTCGACTGTGCCCGGGCCCGGCCGGTATCGGGGAGCGTCACGATCAGGTCGGCCGGCGCCGGACCGGCAAAGGCGGTGTCGGGCCGTACCGTGGCGATCAGGGTGCGAATGACCTGCAATGAGGAGCCGATTCTGGCGGCTATCCGCCCCTCAGGCGCCGTCTTGGCGGCCACAACGACACCGGTGGTGGAGTCCACCAGGAATGCCGAATCCCGCCGGAAATCGGCGTAGAGATACGTGGGCGTGGCATCGGTGATGATTGCGCCGGCCGAATTGCGCACGATGGCCCGGATCGGGGTGGCAATCCCGGCTTCATTGCGCAGCGTGTCTCCCACCACCACGGAGGGGAAGGCAAATGGCGGGAGTTCGATGGCCGCCGGCACATCGGGGGCGGTGCCAACTTCGGCGCATGCAACAATCAGGGCGACCGCCGAGGCGACGCCCAGCAGAGTCCGGAAACGGTTCACGCGAAGCGTTCGGCGAGCAGCGTCGCGATGTTCACGTACGCCTGGCTGGCCGGATCGGCAGGGTTGCGCAGCACCACAGGCTGGCCAGCCGCAAATGCGTCGGCGGTCGCCGGTGTACGCGGCACAGGAACGTCAAAGACGAGATGCTGCGGGAGATGCTCACGGACATAGTGTACAACCCGCTCGGTGGCCGGGTTCCCCGCTTCGTACATCGTGAGGAGAATGCCCTCCAACGTGAGCTCTTCGTTCTCCGCCACCACATCCTGAATGGCGCGCAGAATTTGCGGCGTGGTTTGCAGCGCCAACGGCTCGCACTGCAGCGGCACCACGACGTGCTGACTGGCGGCCAACACCCGACGGGTAATGGCCCCGAGCCCCGGCGGCGTATCGACCACCACCACATGGCACCGTTCACGGGCCATGGCGAGCAGGTCCGCTAGGACGGTGGTTTCTCCCACGTGTTTCTGGAAGGCCGTATGGTCGGCAGCGTCGCTCACACTGCCAGCCAGAATGACGCGCAGCCATGGGAGCGCGGTGGGCAGGATGACCTCGCGCAACGCATGCTCGCCGCGCAGGTAGTCATCGAAGCCAATGGTGGGATGCCCTCGGCGGAGCCCCACACCGTAGCGCACCGCGCCCTGGGGATCCGCATCCACCAGCAGCGTTTTCAGGCCGCGACGCGCAAAGGCGACCGCGAGATTTACCGCCGTGGTGGTCTTGCCAACGCCACCCTTCTGACTGACGATCGACAGCACTCGCCCCACGTCAGCCCTCGGCCGGTTCATCGGCCGCCCCGTCGTTCGCGTCGTCCTGGTACTCCGGAGCCGCCTCCTGTCCGCTGAGTGCAGCGAGGGTGCGTTCCGCATGAGCCCGGAATTTGGCCGACGCGGGATCGTCGGCGCGCGTGGTGCGAAGAAATCCTTCCAGATGCAGACCGGCGTGCGCCGTGTCTCCTCGCTTGAGGAGCAGGAAGGCGAGACCGTAATGCGCCCCCGCCAGATCGGGATCGATCTGCAGGGCGCGGCGATACGTGCGAATGGCCTCTTCGGGTTGGCTCGTCTTGGAGAACGCGATGGCAATGTTCTGCAGCACGTGAGGATCGTCGGGGCGCTCGCGCAAGGCGAGGCGATACGACGTCAACGCGTTCGCGTAATCACCGCGTGATTCGAGATCGAGCGCTTCCCTGAGAAAATCGGGTTGCTTCGAATCCCGTCCGGACGAGCCGCCCACGAGGCGGCGCCACCAAGTCATGCGCTCGCAGTGAATCGTGAGAGAAAGGACTGCTGCGATCGGTTCGCAAGCGTCAGAGCCAACCTCGCAAACCTATCGGTGGAGCGTGTCCGCTACAAGACGCTCGGTGTGAAGTCAGGGGGTCCCTGAAGGGAATTCCCGAATGGCGCCGCGGAGCTCCACGGGCTACACTGCGGGAGACCCTAGAGGAGCCGTGGAATGTCTGTGCCGCAACCGTATACCCCTGATCCATCCAAAGGGGTGCTGATCGTGGATTGGCCGCTCTTCGGTGAACTTTCCCGTGCGCTGGCCGTGCGTGTGGGGCGCGAATGGATGCCCGACCTCATCGTCGGGATCGCCACGGCCGGGGTCGTTCCTGGCGCCGCCGTGGCAGCCATCCTCGACCTGCCATTCCACTCCATCCTCATTTCGCGCCGGTACCATGCCGAACAGGTGCGGGAGACTCCGGCCGTTTTCGGGGCCGCTCCGGCCGATGTGCGTGGAAAACGCGTGCTGCTGGTGGATGTCACCTGCGATTCCGGCGCTACCATGCGACTCGCCGTCGGCTCGGTGGTGAACGCCGGTGCCCGGGAAGTCCGGACGGCCGTGAACGTCAAGACCGGGAGCTACCCGGTGGACTACCACGCAATGGCGACCCAGTCCATGATCGTGCTGCCGTGGGACCGTGAAGTGTTCGTGGACGGCGAGTTGGAGCCGAACGCGAAGTATGTGGGGCTGGTGCCGGAACGAGTCGATTAGGACTCGCGTGGGGCGGCCAGCTTACGCGCTCGCTGCCGCCCGGTCGTACGGAATCCCGCGTTCCATGGCTTCCCAGACGTAGCCCATCACGTCCACTGAGCCCAGCAGAAAACGGGAACGCCCGGGGCCGGCCGTGCCGGTGTCTACTTCCAGCACGCTGATGGGCGCGCTGGCGAGCCGGCCAAAAAACCCGGCAAAGAGGCCGGTGCTTACCAGGCATCCGCCCGCATTGTCCGACGCTTCGCCCCATTCCGATACGTCCAGGGCCATTACGGCATCGCTGAGGGCGTGGAGTTCCACGCGGCCCCACCCGATGCCGTGAAAAAACGCTTCCAGCAACCAGGGAAAACGCTCGTCCGACAGTTTGTCCGGGTGCGACTCCCCCTGCTCGGACAGCCAGGTGGCGAAATGGCCATACAACGCCGTCCCGGCAGCGTAGCCGGCGTCGCGAATGGCGTCCACGGGGAGGACGGTGGCGCCGCCGTGTGCGGCCAGGGCGGACTGGCGCAGCCCGGCGAAGAATTCGACCGGGAGCGCGACCGTGCGGGGCTGGGTGCTGGTGGCGAGGCTCATGCTTCCGTGACGCTCGCCTTCTGCGAGCGTCACGTCAAGGCGTCCGGGGTGTGACGCTCTATGCTGGCAACGTATGGAATGGATCGGCTCGCTTAGCTGTTGCTGGCCCGGGCCATCAGCTCGGCCTCGTCAATTACCTCGATTCCCAGTTCGCGAGCCTTCTCCAGCTTGCTCCCCGCCTCCTCCCCGGCTACCACGAACGTCGTCTTTCTGGACACGCTGCTGGTGATCCGCCCGCCGGCCTTTTCGATCAGCGCCGTCGCTTCGCCCCGACTGAGGGTCGGCAACGTGCCGGTCAGCACCACCGTGGCCCCGGTAAACGGGCCATCGGCCTGCACCGCGTTGGGCTCGTCGAGGCGCAGGCCGTGGGCCTGCAACTTGGCAAGCAGCGCGCGCGCCGTGGGATCGGCAAAGTAGCTGGCCACACTCGCGGCAATGATATCGCCGATGCCACGCACCTCACCCAACTGCTCGGGAGTGGCCGCCATCATCGCCTCCAGTGAGCCGAAGTGGCGCGACAGCAACTGCGCCGCCTGCGCCCCCACGTGCCGGATGCCAAGTCCGAACAACAGGCGGGACAGCGGCTGCTGTTTTGAGGCCGCAATCGCGGCCACCAGATTTTCGGCGCTCTTTTCGCCAAAGCGCTCGAGCGACACGAGCTGCGCCACCGTGACGTCGAAGAGATCCGCAAAGTCGTGCACGAACCCGGCGGCGAGCAGCTGCTGAATACGGGCATAGGACAAGCCGTCAATGTCCAAGGCGTCCTTGCTGGCAAAATGCACCAGCGCTTCGAGCTGACGCCCGGCACAGGCCACGTTGGTGCAGTAGCTGGCGACATCGTCGCCGTACCGCACCACGGGCGCTCCACATTTGGGGCACTCGGCGGGAATGCGCCACGGCACCTCCGTTCCGTCGCGCCGCTCGGGGACCGGACCAAGCACATACGGAATGACGTCACCAGCCCGGACCACCTGCACGTAATCGCCTTCGCGCAAATCCTTGGCCGCAATCTGATCGGCGTTATGCAGCGATGCATACGTCACCGTCGCGCCACCAACGTCTACCGGCTCCAGGACGGCGAATGGCGTGAGCACGCCCGTGCGTCCAACGTTCACATCAATCTGGCGCAACCGGGTCACCGCCATGTCCGGCGCAAACTTGCGCGCTACGGCCCAGCGGGGCGTCCGATCATTGCGAATGCCCAGCTCATCCTGTACCGCCAGCGCGTTCACCTTCACCACACCACCATCAATCGCGAAGCCCAGCACGGCGCGTGTCTCGTGTTCCACCGTGTGCGCCCAGCGGCTCACCTCGTCCATCGTCAGGCAACGCTGACGGTGCGGCGCCACCGGAATACCCCAGGCCACGAGCGTCTCCAGCAGATCCCACTGCGTTGCGGCCGGCACGCTGCCGTCCGGCAACACGGCGGCGTAGCCAAAGAACCGGAGCGGGCGCTGGGCCGTGATGGACGGGTCAAGCTGGCGCATGGAGCCGGCCGCGGCATTGCGCGGGTTGACATATACCGGTTCACCGGCCGCCACACGTGCCTCATTCATCTGCTCGAAGCCCGCGAAGGGCAGGTACACCTCGCCACGAATTTCCATGAGTGGAGGGTGACCGGTGCCGCGCAGCCGCAACGGGATGCCACGAATGGTGCGAATGTTGAGTGTGACATCTTCGCCTTCCGTACCATCGCCCCGCGTGGCGGCGGTGGTGAGCACGCCCTCTCGATATGTCAGGGCAATGGCCGCGCCGTCGATCTTGAGCTCCACGGTATAGCCACTGCGGTGAATGGCATCCCCAACCACCCGCTCGATCGACTGTTCGAAGGCCAGCAACTCGGCGTGGTCGAAGGCATTGTCGAGGGACAACATGCGCACCAAATGCCGATGCGTCCGAAACGCGGATTGCACCGGGGCTCCCACGCGTTGGGTTGGTGAATCTTCTGTGCGTTCACTGGGGTACTGATCTTCGATGGCCTGCAATTCACGGAACAGGCGGTCGTACTCCTGGTCCGCCATGGCAGGCTGGTCGAGGACGTAGTACTCGTATTGCGCGCGGGCGAGCTGATCCCTGAGCTCGGCGGCGCGCTGGGTCGTGGCAAAAGGGACGGCAGGCATGTCGGGAATTTACCTCTGGTGCGCGGAGCATCCGAGTCCGACTGTTCGTCTGTCCGGCCTCACTTCAAGACGCGCCTTTGGCGCGGGAGGATAACATGTACGATCGCACGGATGATCACGACGGGGAACAGGGGCAGCCGGGCACACGTCGGCTGGATGGGCGGGCGCTGGGCATTGGCCTGTTGATTGGGGCGGCCATTGGCGCTGGTGCGGCGCTGCTGATGGCGCCGGCAGCAGGCGAGACCACCCGCCGGCAGCTTCGCCGCGGGGCCCGCCGCCTGTACGAGCGGAGTAGCGAGGCGGTGTCAGACCTGCGGGAGGACACCGATCGCATGGCCCGTCGGCTTGCTCGACGTGGGCTCAAGCGCAGTCGCGAACTGGCGCGCGAAGCCCGTAGCAACGTCGGATTGTAAGCACGTCATCTGATGTCGGCAGCAGCAGGCGGCGCACATGCACGCGGTGCCTCCGCGAGTCAGCGCATCCGGCGAAGTTCGTCGCCTGCCTGCTGCCGATAGCGCGGGTCATTGGCGTCCATGTTGGCGCAATTCAGCGCCGCCCGGTAAGCGGCGCGGGCATCATCGGCGCGTCCAAGGTCGCGATAGATGCGCGCCATGTCGAGGCGGTGCACGAGACGGTCAGGCTCGACTTGCACGGCGAGCTCCATGTATCGCACCGCTTCCGGCCAGCTGGCCGTGTTGAAGATCTGACCGCCCAGAAACGTTTTGGCCACGGCGCGCGTGAATCCGTTGAGGCGCATGATCTCGGCGTTCCACACCCCCATGACATGCAAGGCGCCGGCGTGCCGTGGCGCCACGCGGAGCGCCTGTAAGGCGTGCTCGCGGACTTCAATGCCGTACTTCACGCGATCGCGCGGACCCAGCGACAGCGCCGTCCGCCCGAGCGCGCGCGCGAGGTGAAAGTGCCCTTCGGCATCGCCAGGATTGAGGGCGACCGACCGACGCGCATACGCCGTCGCTTTGGCAAACACCGTCGCGCGAGCGTTCGCGTTTGGCTCGAATTCCCCGTCGTCTACCGCAACCATGGCGGCCCGCCACAGTTCGTCGTAGCTCGTGGGCTCCGAAACGCGGGCTTCTGCCGTTGCCGGGCGCACCGACTGGGCCCCTGCGGAGCAGATGGGCAGGAGCGCGACCGTCAGCCACGCGACAACGGCGGCGGCGAGACACCTCCCCCCAGCTGCTGGTTGTGAGCGGCGTGAGCGGAACCGTGCAGCCGGCGACAGGGAGGTGTAGGTTGGCATCACGTATGGAAGCACGGACTCTGATCGAACGGAAGCGCGATGGCGGGCGAATTCAGCCGGCCGAATGGCGTGCGCTCATGATACAGTACGCGGCGGGCGATGTGCCCGACTATCAAATGGCGGCGCTCGCCATGGCCATCTTTTTTGTCGGCCTCGATCGCGAAGAGCTTGGCGCGCTCACCAATGCCATGCTCGACAGCGGGGCCTCGCTCGATCTGGACCATCTCAAGATGGGGCGGGTGGACAAACACTCCACCGGTGGTGTTGGCGACAAGGTCTCGCTGGTGCTGGCCCCCCTCGTGGCCGCCTGCGGGGTTGCCGTCCCCATGATGTCCGGGCGCGGCCTGGGGCACACCGGTGGCACGCTCGACAAGCTTGAGGCCATCCCGGGGTTCCGCACCGATCTCTCGCTGGCCGTGGCCACCCGGCAGATTGAACAGCTGGGATGCGCCTTGATCGGACAGACGCGCGAAATTGCCCCGGCCGATCGGAAACTGTATGCCCTACGGGACGCCACGGCCACCGTGGAGAGCATTCCGCTCATCGCCGCCAGCATCATGTCCAAAAAACTGGCCGAAGGACTCACCGGGCTGGTGCTCGACGTAAAGCGCGGGTCGGGGGCCTTCCTGCCGGAGCTTGACCGTGGGCTGGAACTGGCGCAGACCATGATCGCCCTCGGCGCTGACCACGGCTGCCCGGTGGTTGCCCTCCTCACCGCCATGGACCGTCCGTTGGGGCGGGCCTGCGGGAACGCCATTGAGGTGGAAGAGTCAATTGCAGCACTGCGCGGCGAAGGACCGGCTGATCTGATGTCGGTGACCTATGCCCTGGGGGCTGAAATGCTGGTCCTGGGCGGCGCTGCCAGTGACCGCAACGAGGCGAGGCGTCGCATGGAGGTGGCCATTTCCAGCGGACGGGCGGCCCGGAAGTTTCAGGAGATCATTGAGGCGCAGGGGGGAAATCCGGCCGTCGTGGATGATCCGGGGCTGTTGCCGCAAGCCGCCGAGTGCGAACTGTTCGTGGCCCCCCGCGATGGGGTCGTGGCCCAGGTGGAGCCGCGGGCCATTGGCCGGGGCATCACGGCCCTGGGCGGCGGGCGCACCAAGGTGGAAGACACCGTTGACCCGGCGGTGGGCTTCGTCATTACCGCGCGACCCGGTGATGTGGTTCGGGCCGGCGAGCCGTTGGCGACGATCTTTGCCCGCAATGAAGCGGGGGTGGCGGCGGGGGTGGCGTCGCTCAAGGAGGCCATTCGTATCGCCGACGAGGCGGACCCGCCCCTGCCGCTCATTTCGCACCGAGTCACCGAAGCCGGCGTGCAGCTCTGGGACGAGGACTGAGACGTAAGACCGGCGAGGTGAGACGGCGAGGTCCGAGCGTTGCGAGTTGAGACGGTGCGATGGATATCGAAGGTGAGAGGGTCGAGATAACCACGACGTTGAGAGGTGCGGGTGCTGGCGTCCGCACGGAACTGCGGAGGGGCTCCCGTCCCGGGGCAGGCACCGAATAGACGCTCGTGGTTTCCACAGGAACCGGCGCCCCCCACTCCCTGTTCGTCACCGGAACGCCTAGTTTTGGCTCGTCGGCGGTCCTCCCGACCGCTTTCCGTTCACCGGTGCCTCGGCGCCCCTGTCCGTCACGCCATGCTTTCTCCGTCCACCAACCGCCTCCTCAGCCTTGTCGCCGCCGGCGCGGCTCTGCCGCTGCTCGGCCTCTACGGCCTGCTGATGTACATCTCCACGCCCAGCCCCACGGGCGGCATGGAGCCGACGATGACGACGGTGTGCTATGTGGCGTTGACGTTCCTCTTCGGGGGCCTCATTACCGTGGCGCTCAACTTCTCCAGCCAGCTCAGTCGGCAGGCGAAGGGACAGATCACCACGCCGTAATCGCCACGTAGGTGTACGCGCACCCGGCTGTCGGCTTTTGCTGACAGCCGGGTTTTTGTTTGTGTGCCATTGAGTGCGCTCCGGCGGCGGCCAATCGCAACGGCCCGGCAAACGTGATGTCCGCGCACCAGGTAGGGTAGAACGTTCACGCGCGTGTCGCACATCACGGATGACGTTATGGCGTACGTTCTCCTGACCATTTCGTGGTGACCATTCTGTTGGAGTTGCGATCATGCCTGCCCTGCTAACACTTCCTTCAGGCGTTCGGATGCCCCGGCGAGTATTGACGCTCGCGGGCATTGCGGTGCTCGCCACGGCCTGTGCCGGCGATTCCCCAACGCAGTCCGTCACGCCAACGCCAACCACTCCCGTCACCACGCCCACCACCAACACCGACGCCATCACGGTGGCCTCGGCCAACGCGCCACAGGCGGCGATGGTCGGTGTGCCGTTCCGTTATGACGCCAGCAAGGGTGGCGCTGTCTTTACCGATCCACGCAAAACCGGGTTGACCTACACCGTCACATTTGCCGGTGCCAGCAACGGACTGTCCGCCACCGGGTGCGAAATCGGAGGCACTCCGGTCGCACCAGGTCTGCAGTCGGTCACCGTGACGGCGCGGGACACTACAGGCCGCACCGCGTCACAACAGTTCACCGTGGTGGTGTTCAGCGCGGATCTCACCGCCCCAACGCTGCCGGTATCGTCCTTTGCCTATAGCGATGCGCGCGTTCCACTCCCGCGCCACTTCACCCAGAACGCTGCCGGTGGTGGTGGCAGTCCGGTGGGTGCCGACAATACGCCCGCGACCAATGCGATCACCGATGCCGGAGCCACGTTGGGGCGCGTGCTGTTCTACGATCGTCGCCTGTCACTGAACGACGGGGTGTCTTGCGCCTCGTGTCATCAGCAGGCATTTGCGTTCAGTGATACGGCGGTGTTGAGCACCGGCTTTCAGGGAGGACGTACGGGACGGCACAGTATGGGGTTGGCCAACGCCCGCTTCTATAACGGTGGCCGCTTCTTCTGGGATGAGCGCGCCGCGTCACTGGAAGCTCAGGTGCTGCAGCCCATTCAGGATGTCACCGAGATGGGGCTCACGCTCGAACAGCTGCAGACCAAACTGTCGCTCACCGCGTACTATCCGGCGCTGTTCGAAGCGGCCTTTGGATCGCGCGAAATCACCACGGACCGCGTCGCCCGGGCGCTGTCCCAGTACGTGCGCGCACTCACCAGTACCGACTCCAAGTTCGATCGCGCGTTTGGCGCCAACGGGGTGCCCAATTTCGAAGGCACATTCACGGCGCAGGAACTGCTGGGACAGCAGTTGTACAGCGGACGCGCCGGGTGCGCACGCTGCCACGGGACCAATGCGCATATCAGCGACGGCGTGCACAATACGGGGCTTGATGCGTCGATCACCGACGCCGGGGCTGGGAACGGCCGCTTCAAGGCCCCGTCGCTACGCAACGTGGAGGTCCGAGCGCCCTACATGCACGACGGACGCTTCCGTACGCTGGAGCAGGTGGTGGATTTCTACGACCGTGGGGTGCAGAACAATCCCGGGCTTGATCCCCGCTTGCGTACACCGGGCGGACAGCCGCTGCGGTTGAACCTTTCGCTGCAGGAGCGTGATGCGCTGGTGGCGTTCATGAAAACGTTCACCGATCGCACGTTTCTCTCGGATCCACGGCTGGCGTCGCCGTTCCGCTGAGCCCCCTCAAACGCAAAAGGCCCCGCCGTTTCGCGGGGCCTTTTGTCGTTTGGTGGTACGTCAGATATCGAGATTGCTCACGAATCGGGCGTTGGTCTCGATGAACAGGCGGCGGGGCTCTACTTCGTCGCCCATCAGCGTCTGGAACGTCTGGTCAGCGAGCACGGCGTCTTCCATGGTGACGCGCAGCATGGTGCGTGTTTCCGGATCCATGGTCGTCTTCCAGAGCTGCTCGGGGTTCATTTCACCCAACCCCTTGTAGCGCTGGATCATGATGTTGCCACGCCCTTCCGGTCCACCAAGGCGTTCCGCATAGCCGTCGCGCTCCTTTTCGGAGTATGCGTAGAACTCTTCCTTGCCCTTGGCCACCCGGTACAGCGGCGGCTGCGCGATGTACATGTACCCCGCGTCAATCAGCTCCGGCATCTGCCGGTAGAAGAACGTGAGCAGCAGGGTCCGGATGTGCGCGCCGTCGACGTCGGCGTCCGTCATGATGATGATCTTGTGGTACCGCGTCTTGGCGAGATCGAACTCTTCCTTGATGCCGGTGCCGATCGCCGTGATGATGGTGCGGATTTCTTCGTTGTTCAGCACCTTGTCGAAGCGCGCCTTTTCCACGTTGATGATCTTGCCGCGCAGCGGCAGGATGGCCTGGAAGTCACGCTTGCGCCCCTGCTTGGCCGAACCGCCGGCCGAGTCACCCTCAACAAGGTAGATCTCGCAGAGCGCCGGGTCGGAGAGGGAGCAGTCGGCCAGCTTGCCGGGGAGTGCCGCCACGTCGAGCGCCGACTTCTTGCGCGTCAGGTCGCGCGCCTTGCGCGCCGCTTCGCGTGCCCGCGCCGCCGACATGGCCTTGTCGATGATGGCGTTGGCCGTCTTGGGGTGCTCATCGAGGTACTGCGTGAGCAGTTCGTTCATGACACTGCGCACGGCCCCTTCGGCTTCGGAGTTGCCGAGCTTCGTCTTGGTTTGCCCTTCGAACTGCGGCTCCAGCACCTTGACCGACAGCACCGCCGTAAGCCCTTCGCGCACGTCGTCACCGGACAGTCGCGTCTCTTTGTCCTTCTTGTTGAGATTCGACTTGTCCTGGATGTACTTGTTGATGACGGACGTGAGCGCGCTCTTGAAGCCGGTGAGGTGCGTACCGCCTTCGTGCGTGTTGATGTTGTTCACGAAGGAGAACACGTTTTCGGCGTAGCTGTCGTTGTACTGCAGCGCCATCTCGATACCGATGTCTTCACGCGTGGTGTCGATGTACACGACATCGGGGTGCAACGGCTTCTTGTTGCCAATGAGATACGTGACAAACTCGCGCAGACCACCGCGGGCAAAGAAGATCTCTTCGCGCGGCTGGCCATCCTTGAGCTCATCTTCGCGCTCGTCGCGCAGCGTGATCTGGATGCCCTTGTTCAGGAACGCCAGTTCGCGCAGACGGCTCGCCAGCGTGGTCCAGTCGTAACGCAGCGTTTCCTGGAAGATTTCGCCGTCCGGCTTGAACCACACGCGGGTACCCGTTTCCTTGGCCCCCACCTGGCGCATCACCTTGAGCTTCGTCTGCGTAATGCCGCGTTCGAAGTCCATGTAATGCTCCTTGCCGTCGCGCTTGATCCACACCTTGAGCTGGGTGGACAGCGCGTTCACCACCGACACGCCAACGCCGTGCAGACCGCCGGACACTTTGTACGTGTCCTTGTCGAACTTGCCGCCGGCGTGCAGCACCGTCATGGCCAGTTCAACACCCGGCATCTTCTCCACCGGGTGCATGTCGACCGGAATGCCGCGACCATTGTCTTCCACGCTGATGGAATCATCGGGATGAATGGTCACGACCACGCGGTCGGCAAAACCGGCCAGCGCTTCGTCGATGGAGTTGTCTACGACTTCGTACACCAGGTGGTGCAGGCCGCGCGCCGACGTGGACCCGATATACATACCGGGGCGCTTGCGGACTGCTTCGAGTCCCTTGAGTACGGTGATTTGTCCTGCGCCGTACTCGTTGTCGGACTCTGCGCTGCTGTTCGCCATTGTTGATGGAGCTGCCGAAGGGTGGGACGGCCAGTTCAGGACCAATCGCTGGCCTGGAAACACAACCCATAAATGTACCCAATCGGGTGTCCACAAGCAACCCGGCGGCCCTGTCGTAAGTTATTGAAATGCAACACCTTACGAATGCCTCATTGCGGCCGGTCAGCGCCGCAGCATCCACCGCAGCTTGAGGATTGGCGGACGCGACGTATCCCGGTTCAGCGACTTCAGCAGTTCCGGCTCCAAAAATGTGAGCTCCTGCATCCACGCATGCGTCTTCACCATCACCACCAGCGTCCCGTCCTGCTGCAGCAGCAAGGGGTCGGTGACGTCCGCAATCTGCGGGCCCACCAGCCCCGGCCACTCCGGAATCACGGAGGCCTGGGCCACGCGATCGGTCAGCCCGGCATTCTTCAGCACGGAGGCCAATACGTCCCCCAATTTGGACGGGGTTCGCTTGTGGTCGCTCATCGCATCCCCCTCACAACAGGGCGCCGTCGCGCATGCTGCGCCGTTCAAGGCGGGTAAATGCCTCGGGAATGTCTTCTTCGCGCGGAACGGCCAACAGCACCTGCGATGCGCCGGCGTCTTCCAGCAGCGCCAGCACGCGCCCGGCGCGCCCCAAATCAAGCTCGGCAAACGGATCGTCCAGCAGCAACAGTGGAGCGTACCCGATGGCGATGCGTAGTGTGGACAGTTCCAGCAGGCGCAGCGCGATCGCGGCGCTGCGCTGCTGTCCCGCCGAACCGAACGTGCGCAGATCGCGCCCGCCGAGGTGCAACTGCAGCTCATCCCGATGGGGCCCACCAGTGTGACGCCTCGGTGCAGTTCGGTGGGGCGCTGCTGCGTCAATGCGCGCTCCAGCGCGTCCCGCTGCGCGGCAGCATTCACGGCGCTGCCGGCGTTGTTGTCTCCGCCAACAGTGGTGTACCGCATGTGCGCGTCCTGCCGTTCGCCGATGGCGGCGCACAGCTGGCGATATCGTTCGGCCTGTTGTTGCACGAACGCATGCCGCGCCGCAGCCACCACTCCCCCGTGCTCGGCCATGGCTGGCTCCCAGATGCTCACGCGGGCCTCGTGCTCTTGCCCACGCCCGCCATCGCGCTGGGCGAGTCGCAACGCGGCGTTGCGCCGCAACAGGGCGGCGCGGTACTGCTGTAACGCCTGCAGATACGACGGCGACGAGAGCGCCAGCATGACATCCAGATAGCGCCGTCGATCCGCCGGGCCGCCGGTCACGAGCGCCACATCGGCCGGCGAAAACTCTACCGAGGGCAACGCTCCCAGGGCGCTCGTCAGTCGTGGTTGTTCCACCCCGTCGAGTGTGGCGCGCTTCTTCTTGGTGGCGCGCTCGTAGCCTACGCTCACGGTGTGCCACGAGGCCGGTGGGGCCAGCGTGGCACGCACATGAAACGCCGGAGCGCCGAAGCGAATCACGTCTACATCACGCGCACCGCGGAACGAACGCAGCAGCGCCAGATACGCCGCCGCCTCAAGCAGATTGGTCTTGCCGTGGCCGTTCTCACCAATGATCACCAACCCATTGGCGGGCACGGCCACGTCGAGGCTGCTGAAATTGCGATACTCGCGTGCGGCGAGATGAACGAGCACGAAGGTGGCGCGGCCGGATCGCGTCAGCGACCCGTGAAGGTGGGCGGGCGCTTATCGAGAAACGCGCGCATCCCTTCCTTCATATCGGCCGTGGCCGAGAGCAGGCCAAAGAAATCGGATTCGATGGTGCACCCCTCTTCGAGCGTGACACCCAGGCCGCGGTCCACCGCCTCAATGCAACCGGCGAGCGCCAACGGCGCGTTCACGATCATGGCGGCGAGCAGTGTGCGTGCGGTGTCCATGAGTGCATCGGGAGCCGCAACCTGATCCACCAACCCCAGGCGCAACGCTTCGGCGGCATCGATCATGTCGCCCGTCAACAGCAGTTTGAGCGCGGCACCTCGACCCACCAGGCGCGGCAGACGCTGCGTGCCCCCGTATCCCGGCACAATGCCCAACTTGACCTCCGGCTGCCCCAGCTTGGCCTTCTCGCTGGCCATGCGGAGGTGACAGGCCATGGCCAACTCACACCCTCCGCCAAGCGCGAAGCCGTTGATCACGGCCATGGTGGGCTTGGGGCTCGTCTCAAACCGCCGAAAGATGGCCTGACCGGCGCGTGCGCGCCGCTGGGCCTCAAGCGGTGACTGACTCTGCAGCTCGGAAATGTCGGCGCCGGCGACAAACGCGCGCCCCGCACCGGTGAGCAGGACACCCGCCACATCGTCGCGACCAATGGCCTCATCAATCGCGCGGCCCAGTTCGGCAATTGTGGCGTCGTTCAGGGCATTGAGTTTGTCGGGCCGGTTCACCGTGATCGTGGCAATCCGATCGGCGACCTCAAAGGTCAGGAACTGGTAGGACATGGAGGGCAAGATGCGGGTTGGTGCGGCAGGGCATGCCAGCATCGGTGAGCAGACGCGCTCACCGAATCACAGAGGGGAAATCTAGCCACCGTAACAAATGAGGCGATGGCCGCCACATGGGCCCGGTCCGACGGCTACTATTGTGGCGTGCTTCCTCTCCCTGCCGTCGGGTGGTCTCCCGACACACGTGCCCTGCGCATTCTCGACCAGCGGTTACTCCCGGCGCAGGAGGTCGTGCGCGATCTCACGGCGCTCGCCGACACCATTGACGCCATTCGCACGTTGGCGGTGCGCGGGGCTCCGGCCATCGGGGTGGCGGCGGCGATCGGACTGGCGGTGGCGCTGGAAACGGAAAGTGGCGGTAACGGTGCGCATGCCCGTGCGCTCTTGCCCGAGTTCAGCGCCCGGCTCATTGCGGCACGTCCAACGGCTGTGAATCTGGCGTGGGCGGTGCAGCGGCTCCTGCGATTGGCCGCTGAGACACCGGACGACCAGTTGGTGGAATCGCTGCGGGTGGAAGCCGAAGTCATTCGGCAGGAAGATCTGGCGATGTGCGCGGCCATCGGTCGCCACGGCCTGACCCTCATTCCCGACGGGGCACGCGTGCTGACGCATTGCAACGCCGGGGCATTGGCCACGGCCGGGATGGGCACCGCCCTCGCGCCGCTCTATGCGGCACACGCCGCCGGCCGTCTGGTCACGGTGTACGCCGACGAAACACGTCCCCTGCGTCAGGGAGCCCGCCTCACGGCATGGGAGCTGTCGCGGGCCGGCATCAACGTGACCGTGCTTCCTGATGGCGCGGCGGCCTCGCTCATTGCGCAGCGCCAGGTGGACCTCGTCATTGTGGGCGCCGACCGGATTACCGCCAACGGAGACGTCGCCAACAAAGTGGGCACCTACGGTGTGGCGCTGGCGGCCAAGGCCCACGGGGTGCCGTTTTACGTCGCGGCACCCTGGAGTACCATCGATGCCGCTACGCCAACCGGGCGGGATATTGTGATCGAGTATCGTGACGCGGAGGAGCTCGGAGAGCTTCCGCCCGGAGTGCCGGCGTGGAATCCGGCCTTCGATGTCACCCCCCGATCGTTCGTCACCGCTTACCTCACCGACCGCGGCATGGTTTCGCCGCCCTTCGCGCTACTCTCGCCAACGGTCTGACTGCCATGTCCGTCCTTGCCATCGATCAGGGTACCACCGGGACCACCTGTCTCGTGATTGCGAAAGACGGTCGCGTCGTCGGGCGCGCCTACCGCGAAATCACCCAGCACTATCCGGCACCAGGGTGGGTAGAGCACGATGCGCACGAAATTCTCGAGCGCACGCTGGATGCGGCGCGGGAAGCCATGGCCAATGCGCAGCAGGCCGGGGCCAACGCGCCGGTCACCATTGGCATCACGAATCAGCGTGAGACCATCGTGCTGTGGGAGCGGGCAACCGGACGCGCGGTGCATCGGGCCATTGTGTGGCAGGACCGACGCACCGCCGAACGATGCGCCGCGCTGGCGCCGAAGGCGGCTCGCATTGGCGAACTGACGGGCCTGGTGACTGACCCGTACTTCAGTGCCACGAAACTGGAGTGGCTGCTGGCGCAGGGAAACAACCAGGCGCGGGCTGACGCGGGCGAGCTGTGTGCCGGCACCATCGACAGCTGGCTGGTGTGGCATCTTACAGGTGGGGCGGTCCACGTCACAGACCATACCAACGCCTCCCGGACCATGCTCTACGACCTTCACGCCAAGGAGTGGAGCGCCGAACTGTGTCTCGAGTTCAACGTGCCGGTACAACTGCTCCCCACGGTCGTCCCCTCCAGCGGTACGGTTGGGCGTTCCACGTTGGCCACGCTGGGCGCAGAGTTGCCCATTATGGGGATTGCCGGGGACCAGCAGGCGGCGCTCTTCGGACAGGGTGGATGGAGTGCCGGTGACGGGAAAAACACCTATGGAACGGGCGCCTTTCTGCTCCTCAATACGGGCGCCCACCGCCCACCGTCCGGATCGGGGTTGCTGACCACGATCGCCTGTGACGAACGCGGGCATCCGGTGTATGCCTTGGAGGCCTCCATCTTCATCGCGGGTGCCGCGGTCCAATGGCTCCGCGACGGACTGGGGATCATCGCGGCCAGTGCCGAGACGGAAGCGCTGGCGGCGGGCCTCAGCTCAAACGACGAGGTGTATTTCGTGCCGGCACTGGTGGGGTTGGGGGCTCCGGACTGGGAGCCGAACGCGCGGGGGACCATCGTGGGACTTACTCGGGGCACCACCCGAGCCCATTTCGCGCGGGCAGCCCTGGAGGCCATGGCGTACGCCACCCGTGATGTGCTGGGGGATATGCGGGAGCAGGGGCAGGTACCCTTTGATCGTTTGCGGGTCGACGGGGGGGCGTCGGGGAACAACTGGCTCATGCAGTTCCAGGCCGATGTGCTCGGGGTCCCGGTCGATCGCCCTGATATGGTAGAGACGACGGCGCTCGGTGCGGCCGGCTTGGCCGGGCTGGCGGCCGGGGTGTGGCAGTCCGGCGAGGAGTTTCTGGCCAGTCGCCAGTTCACCCGGTTCACCCCGACGGAAACCGGATCCGCCTCGGCGGCCTTGGCCTATGGAGGATGGCGTCGTGCGGTTCGGGCGGCCTTGGCCTGGGCGCGCGACCGTGATTGAGCCCGGCGTTTGGGTGCGTTTTCCGATAAATCCTGTCGGAAAGTGTGCTTCCGGCCGGTTCTGCGCTATCTTTTGTATTCCTTCCGTACTCTACAGGACGGCGACCCCGTGAAAGCTCGCAACAAGTTCCTGCTCGGCGGTGTGCTGGTGCTCGGCACTGCCTCGTATCTGATGGCCAGCTCGATCAACGAGACGGCCACCTACTACCTCACGCCCGGTGAGTTGGCCGCGAAAGTGTCGGACAACCCGCGGTTCTCGAAGAACGGCGTGAAAGTCGGCGCGCGCGTCGTGACCGGTACCATCAAGCGCGATCCGGGCGGTCGTGAACTCACCTTCGTCATGACGGACGGCAAGCAGACGTACCCGGTGCATTACCGTGGTGTCACGCCGGATACCTTCACCGATGGTGTCGATATCGTCGTGGAAGGCCGTCTCGACAGCAATGGTGTATTCCAGGCAACCACACTACTGGCCAAGTGCGCGTCGCGTTATGAGAACGCGCCCGGTCAGCCCGGTATGCCCCCTGCCGGCGGGGAACACCCCGCCTCGATTCCCAAGGCGTAACCCACGCGCCGGGCGCGTGTCCGCGCTCGGCCAGCGCGCACTGCGCGAGGCGTCATGATTCTCGTTGGTGAACTGTCGCTCTGGATCGCCCTGCTCATGGCGGCCTGGACGACCACGGTGTCGTTTGCGGGCGGCATGCAGGGCCGCTCCGATCTGATCAAGAGTGGCGAACGGGCGATGTATGCCACGTTCGGCTTCACACTGCTGGCCTCCATAGGCCTCTGGACTGCGCTGTTCACGCACGACTTTTCCATCAAGTTCGTCGCGTCGTTCACCAGCGCCAACCTGCCGAAAGTCTATCTCTTTACGGCGTTCTGGGCAGGACAGGAGGGATCGCTCCTCTTCTGGTCGCTCATCATGACATTCTATGCGGCCGTTGCGGTGTTCACGAACCGCAAAACGAACCGCGAGATGATGCCGTATGTCACCGGCACCCTGGGCGTGGTGGCGCTCTTCTTCCTCATGACGATGGCGTTCGCGGAGAATCCGTTCGAGCGTCTCGATTGGGTGCCGGCCGACGGCCGCGGCATGAATCCGCAGCTGCAGAACCCGGGAATGGCCATCCATCCGCCCATGCTGTATCTCGGGTATGTGGGCACCGCCATTCCGTTTGCGTTTGCCATTGGCGCGCTGGTCACGCGGCAACTCGATGCGCAGTGGTTGGGCGCGGTGCGCCGCTGGGCCCTGGTGTCCTGGTTCTTCCTCACGGTTGGGATTGTGCTGGGCATGTGGTGGGCGTATGTGGAGCTCGGGTGGGCGGGCTACTGGGCGTGGGACGCCGTGGAGAACTCTTCCTTCCTGCCGTGGCTCACGGTCACGGCGTTCCTGCACAGCATCATGATTCAGGAAAAGCGCGGCATGCTGCGCAAGTGGAACGTGACGCTCGTGGTGCTGTCGTTCCTGCTCACCATTCTGGGCACGTTCATTACGCGGTCGGGCGTCATTGAAAGCGTCCATGCGTTTGCGCGCTCGCCGATTGGCAACTGGTTCCTCGGCTTCCTGATCGCCGCGACGGCGCTCACGGTGTATCTGGTGAGCACGCGCCTGAACGATCTGACCGCCAAGGCCGAGCTGGAGAGCATGGTGAGCCGCGAGGCCGCCTTCCTTTACAACAATCTGGTGCTGGTGGGCATCTGCTTCGCCACGCTCTGGGGCACGCTCTTCCCCATTCTTTCGGAGTGGGTAAAGGGCGACAAGATCACGGTTGGTCCGCCGTTCTTCAATGCGGTGAACGGTCCGCTCGGGTTGTTACTGCTGGCACTCACTGGCATTGGACCGCTTATCGCGTGGCGACGCGCGTCGGTGGCCAATTTGCAGCGGCAGTTCGCGTGGCCGGTGGCGGCTGGCGTGGCCGTGTTCGGAACGCTCTTGGTCTTGGGCATGCGCGATGCGTACGCACTCATCTCGTACCTGCTGGCCGGTTTCGTGTTCGGCACGATCATTCAGGAATTCGTGAAGGGCGTCGGGGCCCGTCGGCGCATGTATAGCGAAGGGTTTTTGGGCGCCTTTTTTCGCCTGATTGGCCGCAACCGTCGCCGCTACGGTGGCTACATCGTGCACTTCGGGGTGGTCATTCTGTTCTGCGCCTTTGCGGGGCTGATGTTCAAGAAGGACATTACCGCCACGCTGAAGACCGGCGAATCGGTGAAAGCCACGGACGCGTATGGGCACGTGTGGGAATTCACCAGCCAGGGCATCTCGCAGTTCAATCAGCTCAACCGCCGGGTGCTGGCGGTCACGTTCGACGTGACGCGTGATGGCCAGAGCATGGGGCTGCTGTCGAGTGAGAAGCGGCAGCACATCGACTCCAACGATCAGCCCACATTTGAGCCGTCAACGGAAGTGGGCATTCTGGAATCACCCAAGCAGGATGTGTATCTGGTCTTCACCGGAGCCGTCGATCGCGACACGGCGGCCATTCACATCAACTTCAACCCGCTCGTGTGGTGGGTGTGGTTTGGTGGCATCATCATGGCATTCGGTGGCCTCATTGTCATGTGGCCGCAGGCGCGCAAGGATGATCGGGAGGGTGGTTACGTGGCGCAGATTCCCATGGGACGCGATCTCGAACTCGTGGGAGCTGGCTCGTGAGTAATGTCGAGCAGTCGTACCAATCCGGCCGTATCCATTCCCGTCGTGCATTTCTGATGCACGTCGGGGCGGTGGCGGGAGGGATGCTGGTCGTGACGCGGGGGGCCCGCGCGCAGGATCCATCGGCGCCACCGGTAAACAACCAGACGGTTGGGACCGCTGCGGGCGGCGAAGAGATGACGTCCGATTCGTACAAGCCGGTCGTGCGTCCTCCCAAGCCGGGCGCCAAGCCCACGATGGACGCCAAGCAGGTGGAGGCGTTCGAGCGCGAGCTGGCGTGCCCGTGTCCATGCACGCTCGACATCTATACCTGCCGTACCACCGACTTTACCTGTGGCATTTCGCCGGCCGTGCACGGCGACATTCAGCGGCTGGTTGATGGTGGCTACACGGGCGACGAAATCATGCAGGCGCTGACCGGCACCTACGGGGATTTCATTCTCAACGCACCGCGCAAGGAAGGGTTCAGCCTCGTGGCGTGGTTCGCACCCTTTGCGGCGCTCGCGGTGGGTGGCGTGGGGATTGGTGCGTTGCTGCGTAGCTGGCGGCTCAACGCGAAAGCCGCCGATGCCGGGCGACCTGCCCGTGAGGCCGTGCGTCTGACTGATGTGGCGGGGGATGCCACGCCGGAAGAACTCGCCCGCCTGGAAGCGGCACTGCGGGAGGAACGATAATGGCGCTGCCAGAAGGGGCGCTCCCGCTCGTGCTTGGTACTGGGCTGGCGTTGGGCGCACTCACGCTCGTGCTGGCCCCGCTGCTCAGCGCCATTGAGACGCCGCCCAATACGCCACCGCAAACCGAAGCCGCCAAGGCCACGGCGCGAAAGGCCAAGCGTGCCGGCGAGCAATCGAACATGGCGGTGGATGCGTTGCGGGAAATTGAGTTTGATCGTGAAACCGGCAAGCTCAGCGACACCGACTACGCCGATCTCAAGCAGCGCTATACCCGTGAAGCGTTGGCCGAAATGCGTGCGGCCGATGGCGGAGCCGCGCCAGTCGTGGCGATCGCCGCGGCGGCTGAGGAGAGCGGACTCGACCCGGTCGAAGCGGCCATCGCGAGAGCGGCGGGGCAGGTGAAGAGCTGTGGGGTCTGCGGACCACGGCCAGAGCCTGATGCCACCTATTGTTCCAGCTGTGGCCGGTTCCTGCCTGGCAGCTGTGGTAGTTGTGGCGCGAGTGTCGACCTCGTGGGATCACGCTTCTGCAGCGGGTGCGGCACGCAATTGGCAGCGGCGTAATTCGACGTGGTGTGTGGCGCGTGCCCGGGTGCTGACGGAGCGTTACACGGAGGGCACATGGCGCGATCGGATCCACTGCTGGTTCCTCGCAACATGTTTACGGCAAAGCTGTTGACGCAGAGTCCCGCGGAGAGGGGTAACGCCCCTGTCACGCGGGATTTTTGTTGCTTTCGGAATACTCCCGGTCATGGTAGCATGGAGTTCCGTTTCGACACATGCCCGCGTTCTGGCGGCGATGATGCCTCCTCTTCTGACCATGATACACACTCGATATACCAGCGCCGCGCTCGCCGCGGCGGCCGTGCTTCTGTCCGCGTGTGGTGCCGACCGCGTGACGTCAACTGCTGGCGATATCGCTTCGCCGCGCTACTTCACGACGAACCCGGCGCCATCTGTCCGGTTCAGTGAAATTCACTACGACAACAACGGGACCGATGCGAACGAGCGCATCGAAATCTCGATGCCGGTAGGACAGGATCTGACCGGTTGGCAACTGGTGCTATACAACGGCGCCAACGGGCAAAGCTATTCCACCGGTGCATTGGCGCCGCTGTCTCGTTCGGCATGCGTTGGTGGCGAGCGAGAAGTCGTGGTCGCGTTGTATCCCGTCAATGGCATTCAGAATGGAAGCCCCGACGGCATGGCGCTCGTGAACGGCGCCGGGAGTGTGGTGGAGTTTCTCTCGTACGAAGGCGTGTTTCAGGCCACGAATGGACCCGCGGTCGGCATTACGTCAACGGATATCGGTGCGTCAGAAACCGGAGGTGCCAGCGGCACGAGCGACGGCTCAGTGGCCCGCGGAACCGGCAATACCTGGGTCACCAGCAACACGACCAACACGTTCGGCGCCTGCAACGACGGCACCACCAACGGTGGCGGTCCCACGGTTGGTGCAATTGCGTCCGTCACGGTGGCACCAACCACCGCGACGGTCCAGATCGGCGCTACCAAGCCACTCACGGCCATCGCACAAGATGCCGAGAAGAACACCGTCACCACGGCCACGTTCACGTGGGCATCCAGTGACGAAACGGTGGCGACGGTCAGCGCCGCCGGCGTAGTGACCGCGGTTGCTCCAGGATCGGCGACCATCACCGCTTCGTCCGGCGCATTCAATGGCACGGCCGTCATTACGGTACCGGAACCGGCCACGCTGCCCGCCGTGCGGTTTACGGAACTGCACTACGACAACAGTGGAGAGGACTACGGCGAAGCGATCGAAATTGAAGGGCCGGCCAACACTGATCTGACGGGATGGCAGGTCGTGCTGTACAACGGCAATGGGGGGCGGCAATACGACATCCGCACTCTGAGCGGCAGCTTTGCCAATGAGTGCTCGGGGCGCGGCGTAAAGGTGCTGGAGTATCCCACCGGCCTCCTGCAGAACGGCCCCGATGGCATGGCGCTGGTAAATGCGGCCGGCGCGGTGGTCGAGTTCCTGTCGTACGAAGGGGTCTTTGCGGCAACCGACGGACCGGCGGCCGGCATGACGTCGCGCAACATTGGCGTGTCGCAGAGCGGTGCTGCCGTGACCTCGAGTTTGCAGCGCTCACTCAGTGATGTCTGGTCCTCGTCGCTCGATAGTTTTGGCGTCTGCAACGGGCGTGGTACCCGCGTGCCGCGCACCACTCTCAGCTTTGGTTTCCGCACCCCGTTTGATCCTGCACTCCCAGTGGGATTTGAGGATCTGTTGACGGTAACCCAGCGCCTCGATGGCCAGGTGGTGACATACGACGTCCCCATGGTCTCCGAAACGCCGGCCACGGCCACCGTGCTCCCCAACAACGTGATTCGTGGTGTGGGTGTGGGAACGGCCCGCTTCCGGGCGACGACCGCCAATGGCTTTACCCTCACGTTCGAGCTCCCCATTCGGGAAGCGACGGCCTCGACAACGGCGGTCTACGCCGATCATACGGAGTTCGGGGTTCCCGTCGATGGATCACCGGCCGATGACTATGTGGTGCGTCGCGACCAGATGGCCTTCTCGTACAGCCGCACGCGCAACACGCCGAACTGGGTGTCGTACAATCTGGAAGACACGCATGTCGGTGGCTCCGGGCGTTGCGAGTGTTTCACCTTCGACTCGGCACTACCCGCATCGTTTACCCGCTACAGCACCTTTGACTACGTGGGCTCAGGATATTCTCGTGGCCATCTGGTGAAGTCGCAGGATCGCACCACTGGTGTGCTCGACAACGCCACGACGTTCTATTTCACGAATATCATTCCGCAGACGGAAGCGAACAACGAAGGCCCGTGGTTGCAGCTTGAGAACTACCTCACCAACAAGGCCGACGTGCAGAACAAGGAAGTCTTCATCATCACCGGCGTGGCCGGTAGCCGTGGCACGTTGAACGATCGTGGGGTGGTCACCATTCCCGAGAACCTGTGGAAGGTGGCCATTGTGCTCCCGCGCAACCGCGGCCTGGCGGATGTGAACGCCGGGTTGGTGCCCGATGAAATCATCGCCGTCGTCATGCCAAATGCCGACGCGATGCCGAGCCCCGATTGGACCACGTACCGCACGACCGTTGATTCGGTGGAAGCGCTGAGTGGCTACGATCTGCTGGCGTTGCTCAACGATCAGATCGAAATCGCCGTCGAAAGCAACACGAAGGCGCCGGTGGCTCGGGTGAATGGTCCCTTTGAAATTCTCGCCGGCGAATCCGTCACCCTCTCCGCAGCGGCGTCTACCGATGCCGATGGGGACGCCCTGACCTATCGCTGGACCACGGGAGACGGTCGTACGGTGAATGGCGTGAGCCCCACGGTGCAATACAGCTCGCCCGGGACGTTCACAGCCACGGTGACGGTAACCGACATCCGGACGCTGTTCAGTCAGGCCTCCACCACGGTGCGGGTGCTCTCGTCAGCCGAAGGGCTGGAGAAAGCCGCCGCGCAGGTCACGCAGTTGGGGACTGCCGGTCGACTCAATCGCGGTCAAGCCAACTCTCTGGCCGTGAAGATCCGCAACGCAGGGGCATCCATCAGCCGGACTAACCCGCAGGCGTCAGCCGGGCAGCTTGGTGCCCTGGTCAACGAGCTCCATGCACTGGTGCAGTCAAGACGTCTCAGTGCGGCGGACGCCGCTCCCGCACTGCTTACGCTGGAACGGGTGATCGCCTCACTCCCCTACGGCGTCCTGTAACAGGTCGGGAAGTTCATACAGGTTGTATCCATCCACCCGCTCGGCGGCCGGCGATACCAGCCGGCCGCCAGCGCGTTGGGCAAGGCGCTCACCCGCCTCGGTGGCGGCAGCCATCACAATCGCAAGGTGCAGTCCGCGCGCCCGCCACTCGCCCACGAGCACGCGGCGACATTCGCGCAGAGCCTTCGCGGCCTCATGACCTTGCGGGGTCCCCGGGGCCGTCACGCACATGCCGGCCAGATACAACGTGACGGACGTCCCCGCCGGCAGCGCCAACAGTTCGGCATCGCCCAATACGGCGTGTGCCCCAAAGTCTTCCTCGGCCATCGTGCCGGCGCGGAGCGCGACGTCTACGGCAGGCGCGAGAAACATCTGATCGGCGTAGCCAAGAAACGCACCGGTCTCCCGCTCTTCGGCGACAAAAAGCAGATGCGCGACGCGCGCGGCCCAGTGATCAAAGACTGATTCGTTGAAATTCGGGCCGAACCATTGCTGCCCCAGCGCTTCGGCAGCGGCATGTGCCGCGCGATCAGCCAAGGGGGCCGTGCGCGCGCGTACGGTACCGCAGGTTGCAGCAATCACGTCCGGCAAATCAGTCGCCGCCGACGAAGCGTTCCACACTCGCACACTGGCGCTTTACCGGACAGACCGTGCACTTGGGTGCCCGTGCTGAGCAGACCAGAGCACCCAGTTCCATGAGCGCCTGATTGTGCGTCCAGGTGACTTTCCCGGTGCGCGGCAGCAGTTCGTTGGCCAGCTGCCAGAGACGTCTGAGACCGGGGCCACTCTTGGGGTTCAGTTCCGGGGCAAACACGCGGTGCAGCACCCGCGCCACGTTTGTGTCTACGAGCGCCGCACGCTTTTCATAGGCGAATGACGCCACGGCCCCGGCGGTATAGGCACCAACGCCGGGGAGCGCCTGCAACTCCACCGGCTCGCTGGGAATTATGCCGCTGGGACTGGACGTGACGTGCTTGGCGAGCTTGTGCAGATTGCGCGCGCGCGCATAGTAGCCAAGGCCTTCCCACGCTTCCAGTACGCGCTGCGGGCGTGCCTTGGCGAGCGACTCAAGATCGGGGAAGCGTTCAAGAAAACGCCGATAGAAATCAAGCACCCGCGACACCTGCGTCTGCTGCAGCATCAGCTCCGACACCAGAATGCGGTACGGATCGCGAGTGGTACGCCACGGCAGGTCCCGCGAATGCTGCTTGTACCAGCGGTGCAGCCGACGACGGAACGCCGCGGCCTCTTCGGCCGGGAGCGGGATGTGGATGGGCGCAGGTTTTGAGCGGGCCATGGCCGCGAAACGTAGCGGGTTGGCCGAAGTGGGCCAAACCCTGTCACGCCGGGAGCCGTCAGGCCCGCTCGAGCTGTTCCAGTCGCTGGCGCGCGAGCATCAATGGCACCGCCGTACCGGCGACGCAGACGACCACTGCCACCGTGAAGGGCAGCACCATATCCAGCGGGTCCCGCACGCGCCCAAAGTGCTCCGCCACAATCCAACGCGCGGCCGGACGTCCGGCGAGATAGGCGACCGCGCCAATCAATCCGATGGCCGACATCATGAACATGAGGCCTCCGAACGATGTGGGAATCTGCGCGGCATTTTCGCTGTCGAACTGCGGATAGAATGTGCCGTAGCCCAGGGCCAGCCCAGTGAGCGGGAACACGAGGGCGGCGATGGAGACCAGGGAGACGAGATGCACAAAAGGCTGCACCTTGAGCATCACGTTGGTCGCGCCCACGAGCACCAACGCAAGGAGCAACAAGGGAATGGCCCCCACCCAGAATTTTGCCCAGAGCAACTCGCGCACGGGCAGGGGACTGGAGCGCAACAGCCAGAGTGCACGTCCCTCCAGACTCACACTGGGGAAGACAAACCGGGCCGCAATTGACGCCAGCACGAAGCCCGCCAACGCCAGGTTGAGAAAGGGAATAAGGTTCCGCAGCAACACCGTAACGCCATCACCGGTGAGCGGCAGATAGCGCACATTGGCGACGTACACTACGAGCAGCACGGCCAACAGCACCAGTTGCGACCATTGCGTGCTGTCACGCGCAAACACACGCAGTTCCTTGAGGACCAGTTCGCGCCGCAGGGGACCGAGGACCGCGAGTGCGCGATCCAACCATGGACGCTGCGCGCCGGCTGTCCCTCGCTTGGTGGCCCCTTCCTGCGCCATGCTGTACGCTCGGCGCCAGCCACGGGCGTACAGCACGTGGCCCATCGCAATCAGGGCGCCGGCCACGGCCCAGAGGCGCAGCAGCGGTTGCCAGGCGGCCTTGCCACTCAGGTACTTCACGACCGCTTCGCTGACCCATTCACTGGGCAGCCACGGCGACGACGGCGTATCCAGCGCCGCGACGAATTGCATGAAGTTCGCGAAGCCCTCAGGACGCGCCAGCTGTTCCGGACGGGCTGCCCGAAACAGCAGCACGAGGCCGGCAATGGCCATCGCGGCAATCACGCTCAACAGGTCGCGGGTACGACGGGCCGGGAAGATGTTCACCAGCAGCAGCGTGACCCCGGAACCGAGCGCCGCGGGTATGAGCAAAAAGGGGATAAACACGGCGAGCGCGAACAGTGCGAAGTCCACACCGCCCT